>NZ_CP104003.1:0-1375794 GCF_025231485.1 Salinirubellus salinus
CTGGCGGGCGTCGTCGGCATCGTCTTCGTCGGCGTGATGGTCGTCGGTGACGCCGGCAACCCCGCGGTGTTCGGCCCGATCGGGCACGGCGGGGCCGAGCGGATGATCGTCTATCCCGTGATGCTCTGGCTGGTCGCGCTCGGCGGCTACCTCCTCGGTGACGGCGAGATACGCCCTCCGACCAGGGTGTCCGAGACGGCCGACTGAACCGCCGGTCGGCGGTCTCTCTCCGGGGTGTGTGACCCTCCTCGAACCCCGTCTACCGACGAGCCTAAGACTCGGTGTGTGGTACGTTCGCTATGGACACTGTACTGCTCGCGACGGACGGGAGTGAGTACGCGACGCGGGCGGCTCGGCGGGCCATCCGGCTCGCCCGAGCGCGTGACGCCGCGCTCCACGTCCTCTGTGTGGTCGACCGGCGGAGACTGGAGGAGCCGGCGCTCGGCTCCGGTGAACTGGCGACCATCGCGGCCGAGGACCACGGCCACGAGTGTATCGCGATGGTCCGGGAGTTGGCCGACGAGGCCGACGTCACCGTGGAGGGCGGACCTGTCACGGGGTCCCGCCGGACGAGATTCTGGCGTACGCAGACAGGATCGACGCCTCGGTCATCGTCGTCGGCGAACACGGCGAACACGCCGAGCACTTCGGCGGCGTGGGCCGCGCTGTGGCCGACCGGGCGGACCGGGAGGTCGTCGTGGTCTCGGCCGCCGAGAACGAGGCGTGAGGAGGGCTGGCCCCGCCCCGCTGGTCCCACCCAGGCCCGACGACTACGTCCGGAGTTCGGCCGGCGTGGCGTCCTCGTACTTGTCCTCGAACTCGCCGATGAGTTGGCCCATCTTCGCGTACCAGTCGTTGAGCATCCGCTGCATCTCGCTCGACACCTTCTGGGCCTCGGCCGGGTGATAGACGTAGGTACCCCCCTGGTCGTAGTTGACCTGCTCCTTCTCGATGAACCCCGCCTCCAGCAGGCGCTGGACGGCGCGGTACGCGGTCGAACGCTCGCGGTCGACGCCTTCCGCCACCTCGTCGACGGTCAGCGCCGACTCCGCCTCGACGAGCGCCTCGAAGCACTCCTGTCAGCTGTTTGAGTCCGTGGAAACACTCCAGCAGTCCCTCGCACTCCATGTCCCGCTGGAGTTGCTCGGACATCGAATCGGGCATCTGTATCACCTGTAGGTACCGTTCGGACGGGTAAAACGTTTGTGCAGTATCCGTACAATCCACACGGACGTCCCTCGTGGGGCCCGACGGCGCCGAGCCAACGGACGGCGACACCGGTGCTGGGGCCGCGAGCGGTGGTCTCTCGACCGCTCGACCGGTCGCCACCGCGGTCACCCGTCCCCTGCACACCCGCGCCGGCACCACGGCACTGACGGCGACTCGGCGGGCGGCGAACCTGACGGCGACGCGACACCCTCCCGGTCCGTAGTTACCCATAACTTACGAGCAACCACCGGTAACCTACGGGGATATAGTATTGCACCCCGGACCCACAACCGTTATTAGCGGGCACTGTTTACCCCTGACTGCGCAGAAATCCATGAATTGCACAAGACTCTACGAGGTGTCGACCGATGTTCGGGATTGAGAGTGCCTCCGGCCCGGAGGGTGCGGCCCTGATAATCGGGCTGGTACTCGTCGAGGCCCTCATCCTCTACGTCGGCTACGGCGCCCTGGAACGACTGCTCGGTCCGACCCTCACCCGCATCCTGCGGGGTGAGTAGTCGTGGAACTGTTCGGCGTCGCCGTCACACTCCTGCTCACGTTCGCCGGGTTCGGCGTCCTCATCGGGCTCCTCTTCGGCTTCTTCGGGATGGGCGGCTCGTTCCTCGTCACCCCCGCACTGCTGGTGATGGGCTACCAGACGGACGTGGCCGTCGCGTCCGGCCTCGCGTTCGTGTTCGGTACCAGCGTCATCGCCACCCTGAAACACCGTGACCTCGGGCAGGTCGACTACAAGCTCGGGGTGTTGATGATCGCCGGGACCACCGCCGGCATCGAGGTGGGGAAGATGGGCCTCCACTGGCTCCAGGACATCGGGCTCGCCGACACCGTCGTCAGCGTCGCGTACGTGGCGCTGCTGGGCGGCATCGGCGTGTTCATCACCTACACCGCGCTCAAGGGCGACGGCGGCGGTGGGGTGAGCCACGACGCCGACGGCGAGATCGACGCGGACGACATCCCCGACATCGCCAAGAAGATACAGAGCTACCGCGTCCCCCCGATGATGAAACTCCGCGGCGGCGTGCGCGTCTCGCTCTGGATGATCCTCGTCGTCGCGTTCCTGACGGGGCTGCTCTCGGGGTTCCTCGGCGTCGGTGGCGGGTTCATCCGCATGCCCGCGCTGTTCTACCTCATCGGCGTCCCCGTCCCCGTGGCGGTCGGGACCGACCTGTTCGAGATCGTCTTCTCGGGCGGTATCGGGTCGTTCCTCTACGCCATCGACGGTGCGGTCGACCTCGCCATCGTGGCACCCCTGCTGGCCGGTAGTGCCGGCGGTGCCCGCCTCGGCGCGGCCGCCACCAGCCTCGTCGACGAGGACGACATCAAGGTCTACTTCGGCGTGATGCTGCTGCTGGGCGCCATCGCCGTCGCCGTCCGGAAGATCGGCGGCGTCATCGAGATGCCCGTCCTCGACACGGTCGCACTGGCCATCATCATCGGCGCGGCGCTGCTCGTCAGTGGCGCCGTCGTCGTCAGCTCCATCCGCGAACTCCGGACCGAGCGTGCAGACACCACGGTCCAGACCGCGGACTGAACTGGACCTCGCCCTCCGGCGCCGTCGAGATTCTCGGCAGGTGATCGAGACGGCGTGCTGACGGCAGCGGACCTCTCTGCCGAACGGACGACATTCAGCGACACCGACGACGGCGGTCCACGATTCGAGGTCGTTCCACGCCGACAGCTCCACGAACACGGGCGGCGCTCCAGCGACGACGTTCTGGTCCCGTAGCGTCGGGAGCTTCGGCGCCAGGCACGGGAGGTCTCCAGCGTCTCGTCGTCGAACCGAGCTCGAAAGCGAGACGCTCCATCCGGTCGCGACCGACCCGGGTCGGACTCAGATGAGCGTGACGACGAACGTGTACGCGACTGCTCCGGCGAAGAAGGAGCGGAACCGTCCACGTTCGGCCTCGGGGAGTTCCTCCTTGATGACGTTGAGGACGATGCCGCCGGAGACGAACGCGAACAGCCCGGTGACGACGAGGGTCGAGCGAGCGTGGCCAAGCCGACGGCTGCGCCGAGGAGGGTGGCACCCGCGAGCACCCACCGCCCCACCCGGTCGTACTGTGCCCCGAGGTGGCGGCGTATCCCGTGGTCGGTGATGCTGAAGTGCAGTCCCATCGCGACGGTGTACAGCAGGAGGTTGACGACGCCTGGTACCTCCTGGTGGAACAGGAGGTAGCCGATGAGCCCGCTGTAGAGGGCGAACACGGAGATGTACCCCCAGAACACGACCGGCGGTAACTCGGACTGTTCGCCCGTGTTCTGCGCGACGAGGGCCTCCAGCCCGTAGAACACGACGAACCCGGTGAGCGCGACACCGTAGATCGCCTCTTCGGTGAGCGAGCCCTCCGAGACCCGCGGGTCCTCGACCACGAAGTGGGCTATCTCCGGGAGGAGCAGGACGAACACGTACGCGACGGCCGCTCCACCGGCGGCCGACAGCGCCGACCGCCCCGCCCCCGTCTCGCTGTCGACTCCCTCGCCGACGAGGAGGTGGACCGCCGCCAGGCCGACGGCTGACAGGGAGGCCACGAGCGGGAGTGACTCGAACGGCATCGTCGGAGCCGATGTCGCGAGCAGCATCTCTGCGGGGGGGAATCGTCGGTCTAGGAGATAGTAGTTGACACTATACTCAGCCGAGCCCCACGCTGAGTGCCCGCTCGCTACCCGAACTGACGCGGCGGGACGAGCAGGACGTTACAGCTCGCCCGGGCGGTCACCTTCTCCGAGGTGCTCCCCAGCAGGAGCCGTCTGATGCGGCTCCGCCCGCGCGACCCCATGAGGATGGACGTCGGGTCGAACTCGGCCTCGGCGGCCAGGATCTCCTCGACGGCCTCGCCCTCGCGGACGACCGTCCGCGTCTCGATGCCCATCCCCTCGAGGCGGTCGGCCAGTTCGGCCAGCCGCGCCTCGGCGTCCTCGACCACGTCCGGTTCGCTCCGTCGTTCCGGCGGGGTGACGTGCAGGAGGGTCGCCTCCTGCGTCGCCTCCTGCAGGTACCGGAACTGCTCGAACGCCCGCTCGGCGTTCTCCGAGAAGTCCGTGGCGTAGAGCACGCGCTGGAACAGGTGTTCGTTGGCGATCTCGTGCTCGTCCTCCGTCTCGACGATGCGCTGGACGAGCAGCGGCCGGACGGCGGTCCGCGCCACGTCGCGGGCCGTCCCCCCGATGAACCGCTCACGGAGCGGGCTCTTCCCGCGCGACCCGACGATGATGAGGTCCGCGCCGACCTGTTCGGCCAGGCCGTTGATGCGCCGGTGGGGCGTCCCCCGGACGACGTGTGTCTCGACGTCGAACCCCTCCTCCCGAGGAGGTCCGCCTGCCGCTCGAGTCCGCGGCGGGTCTGCCTCCCGACGTCGCTCCCCGGCATCCCGGTGGTGACGTTGGGACTGGTGACGTTGAGCAGGTGCACTTCGGTGATGCCGTACCGGCCCAGACACTCGAGACAGATGCGGGACTCGAGGGCCGTCTCGATGGCGTCGGACAGGTCGGTCGCGAATACGGCTCGCATGCTCGAGTGGTCGTGACCGACGGCTATAGTAGTGTTGGTTGTTCCCAATACTCTGGGGGTAGCCGTGGGCAGCTCGCGGCGCCGATTCGGCGCCGCGGGCCGCTCACTCCGCGTCCGGGTCTGCCGCGCCGATGCCGCGTGCCAGCGCGACGAGGTAGCTCAGCCCGCGCCGGACCTCCGGGTCGTCGCGCGACTTCAGCAACGCCATCGCCGACGCCGACTCGGGGTCGGCTCGCTGGGCGTTCCCGACGCCTTCGAGCAACCGCGCGAGGCCGTCGCGGGTGTCCGGGTCGCCGGCGGTGTCGGCCAGTTCACCGACGTTCGACCCCATCCGGGCGAGCGAGACGACCATCTCGTCGGTCATCGCGTCCTGCCCGAGCGCGACCACGTCCAGCAGTTCGTTGACCGAGTCCAGTCGCTCGACGAACGCCGCGACGGCCTCGGGGTTCTCCTCGATGGCCGCGACGAGACGTTCGTCCGCGAGCGCCTCGGTCGGCTCCGGCGTCTCGGTGGTCTCCTCCGGTCGTTCGGTCTCCATCGCCTCGTTGGTGCTTCCGTCTGTCATCTCAGATCAACCCCCGTGCCGTCAGCCAGTACGACTCGTTGTACGCCAGTTTCGCCCAGTGAAGCGACTTCGACGGCGGCTTCGGCGCCGGCGGGTTGGTGTAGTCGAACTCCACGTAGGAGGCCGAGTCCATCCCCGTCTCGACGAAGCAGACCGTCTTGCCGTCGTAGGTGGCCGTCGCCGGCCGGTCGTGGACGGCGCTCGCGACGCGCTGGGCCACGACGCCGGCCTCGTAGTGCGCGACGCTCCCCGCCTTCGGGACGCCCGTGTTCGCCGTGTCGCCGAGCGCGTAGACGTCCTCGGCGTTCGTCGCCGCCAGCGTCTCCTTGTCGACGTCGACCCAGCCACGGTTGCCGAGTCCCGCCGCCTCGATCACCTCGCTCCCCCGGTGGGGCGGGATGGCGACGAGCAGGTCGTAGTCGAGTTCCGTCCCCTCCATCGTCTCGAGCACCTTCGCATCCGGGTCGACCGTCTCCGGGTTGCAGAACGTCTCGACGTTGATGCCACGCTCCTCCATCAGCGAGTGTGCCCACTCGGCGATGTGGGGGTTCCCGTGGACCCGCTGGATGGGGTAGGTGTAGGTTATCTCCACGTCCTCGCGCAGGCCGCGCTTCCGGAACCAGTCGTCGGCCATGAAGACGAACTCGAGCGGCGCCGCGGGACACATGTGCGGCGACCCGATGACCGAGAGCACGAGGTGCCCCTCGGTGAACGAGAGCAGCTCCTCCTGCAGCGCGAGGGCGCCCTCCTCGCTGTAGAAGTCGTGGCCCCCCTCGACGAGGCCGGGGACCTCCTCGCGGTCGAGTCGCGACCCGGTCGCCAGCACGAGGTGGTCGTACCGGCGCGGGCCGTTCCCGTCGCGGTAGACGAGGCGCTTCTCGTCGGTGTCGATCTCGGTCACCCGGTCCTCGACGAGGTGGACCCGTCGGTCGAGCAGTTCGCGGAGCGGCCGCCGGCCGTCCGACGGCTCGCGGAGCCCGAACGGGACGTAGAGCCACACGGGTTTGTAGACGTGGTCGGGGCCGTCGTTGACGACGGTCACCCGTACCTCGCCCGCGTCGATCTCGGGGCCCAGTCGCTCGGCCAGGTCGTTGGCCAGGACGGCCCCGCCGGTGCCACCGCCCACGACGACGATCTCCTCGGTCATGACTTTCGCACCAGTATCCGGTAGTGGGTCCCCTCGTCGTCGGTGGCCACTACCTCGTTGCCCGACTCGGCGGCCCACTCGGGCACGTCGGTCAGCGACTGTTCCTCGTCGGTCAGGAGCGCGACGACCGCCCCGGTCTCCGCCTCACGGAACGCACCGATGAGTTCCATGAGCGGCCCGGGGCAGGCCGCACCCCGCGCGTCGACTGTCGTATCCGCTTCTGTCGTGGCCATCTTCACATCCGAACATCCGCTCCACGGAGGATAGTATTGCGCGCTAATTCCAAGATACTGGGAACTGAGTCGACCCGTCGGTTCCGGGACGTAAGCGCGGCGACTCACCGTGACGGCTCAGGCCGTCGCCGTCGCCCAGACCGCCGGGAGCCGCGTGTAGACCTCGGCGTTCCCGACGAGTGCGCGGAGCGTGGTGTACTCGTCGACGGCGTGGACGGTGTCGGTGCCCAGCGCGAACTCGACGGTCGGGACGCCGGCCTCGCGGAACTTCTTGGCGTCGCCGCCGCCGGTGGCGCTGCGACGGTAGACGCGACCCTCGGTGACGGCCTCGGCCGTCGAGGCGACGCTCTCGACCAGCGGGCTGTCGAGCGGTTCGTAGGTACCGACGGACCAGCTCGCGTCCTCGATGGCGACGTGCGGGTACTCACGCAGACACTCGCGGATGTCGGCGAGCACCGTCGGCGTCTCGACGCCCGCGTTCAGGCGGACGTCGAGCCGTGCGGTGGCCGCCGCCGGCACCGTGTTGACGCTCTCGCCGCCCTCGATGGTCCCGAGGTTGACCGTCGGGGACGAGAACAGCTCGCGCGCGGCGTCGGCCCCCATCGTCGGCCCGTAGTACGCGACGCTCTCCTCGACGATGGGTGCCATCGCCTCGGGACCAGGGAGGGGACGTGCCGGCAGGCGCTCGCGGATGGCCGAGACGGCCGCCCAGAGCCGGTCGATGGCGTTCGCACCCAGCATCGGCCGCGACCCGTGGGCCGCCTCGCCCTCGGCACGGAGCGTGAGCCAGATGCCCCCGGTCGGCGACGGTGACGGAGTGGTTCCCGCCGCTACAGGTCGTCTCCCCGACGACGCAGGCGTCGGCGTCGACGGCGCCCTGGTCGAGTATCGCCCGGACGCCCGCCGACCCGCCCGTCTCCTCGTCGCTCACGAACGCGAACGTGAGGTCGACGGGCGGGTCGGCGTCGGCCGCGACGAACGTCTCGGCGGTGTGGAGCATCGCGGCCAGCGGCCCCTTCATGTCCGTCGCGCCCCGGCCGTAGACGCGGTCACCGTCGCGTTCGCCGAGCGGGTCGTGTGTCCACTCGGCGGCGTCGAACGGCACCGTATCGAGGTGCCCGTTGTAGAGCAGGGTCCGGTCGGCCTCGCCCGGGACGGTGGCGAGGACGTTCGGCTTGGCCGGGTCGACCGCGACACGGTCGGTGTCGAGGCCGAGGTCGGCGAGGAACGACTCCACGTGGTCGGCGAGCGCGCGCACGTCTCCCGGCGGGTTCTGCGTGTCGACGGCGAGCAGGTCGAGCGCGAGGTCGGCGACCCGTTCGGCCGAGAGTCGGTCGGTGGGTGGCTCCATCGTCGTGGTGTCAGGTGGACCGCGAGAGACGTAGGTCTACGTGTCGGTACCGGCGTGGGCCGGCGATCAGTCGTCGCTCGGGACCGCGTCCGCGTCGGTGCTCCGCTGGCTGCGCCAGATGCCCTGGGCGTACGCGCCGATGAACATCCCGGCGATGGCGTACAGGATGGGCCAGTTGCCCACCCCCAGACTGGCGTAGGCCGCGCCGGGACAGATGCCGGCGAGTCCCCAGCCGACGCCGAAGACGACGCCGCCGACGAGGACGTTCCGGTCGAACGACTTCAGGCGCCGTTCGTAGGGTCGGCCCGTCAGGGGGGCGCCGTCCCGGAGCCGCGGGAGCACCCAGAACCCCAGGCCGGCGACGATAGAGCCGCCGAACATCACGAACAGCAGCCCCAGGTCCTCGAACAGGAGGAAGTCGATGACGACCTCCGGGCGCGCCATGTGGCTGTACCCCAGCCCGAAGCCGAAGATCAGCCCGCCGACGACCACGAGCGGGGCGAACAGGGGGTGGCGCTTCACAGGCCACCTCCGAGCGCGGCGATCACGTTCGCCGTGACGATCGCCACCAGGACGAAGGTCGCGACGCCGATCAGCGAGGTCCGAGAGGCGCTCCCGACCCCGCAGATTCCGTGGCCGGAGGTACACCCCTTGCCGATGCGGGTGCCGACGCCGACGAAGATGCCGCCGACGAACAGCCGCCACGGCTCGACCCCGGTCGTCCAGGCACCGCCCTGGAACAGGACGGCGTAGACGGCCGCCCCGAGGACGATGCTGACGGTGAACAGCACGCGCCAGTCACGCGACGGGCGGTACTGCTGGAACCGCGAGGCGTCCGAGACGTACGAGAGGGTCGACTCGAGGAACGTGCTCGCGCCGGCGGCGATACCGGTGCCGGCGTAGACGACCAGCGTCCCCAGGCCGACCAGCAACCCTCCGACGGCGTAGCGCTCTACCCCGTTTGGGAAGAAGCCGGCGAGTCCTTCGAGCATCGGGGCTTAGTCGCTCGTGAGCGCGTCCTGGCTGGCGGCGCAGTTGTTCGGCCCGAGCTCGAGCGTGAACGCCTCGTCGTCGTCGACGGCCTCCTGACCGAGGTTGGTGGCGATGATCTGCTCGTAGTTCGCCGGGCGCGGGGGCATGTCCGCGAGGACGAGGTCGACGAAGTCGTCCTCGTCCATCGTCAGCGCGTCCATCCGCTCGCGCAGGTCGCCGATGGGCGCGGTGTAGGTGGCGTCGTCGGCCGGGTCGGCGGCGTCGCTGAAGTGCGCCCCGCCGACGAGGACGTCGTCGTCGAGCGTCAGCACGCGCTCCTGCAGGCTCTCGTAGAGCATGCGGGCCGCGTCGGGTGCGCCGTCGTCACCCTCCTCGAGGTCCGGGCGCGCGACGCTCTCGATGAACAGCCCGTCGCCCGTCGCGAGCAGGCTGTCCCCGACGAGGTAGGAGGTCATCCCGGTGGTGTGCCCGGGCGTGAACACCGTCTCGACGGTCGCGTCGCCGACGTCGAACTCGTCGCCGTCGGCCGCCAGCGTCACGTCGTCCGTGTAGGTGACCCCGCGGCCGGCGGCGGCCTCGGGGATGACGCCCTCCACGCCCTCCTCGGCGAGCGCGCGCACGCCGGAGATGTGGTCCGCGTGGATGTGCGTGTCGATGGCGTACGTCAGGTCGACGCCCAGCTCCTCGGCGTCCGCGAGGTAGCGGTCGGTGAACGCCCTGAGCGGGTCGATGATCGCGGCCTCCTCGCCGTCGTAGACGAGGTAGCCGAGACACCCGCTAGAGGGGCGCTGGTACTGCAGGACGGTCCCCGGACCGTCGTACGCCGTGACCTCCTCGGCCTCGTAGATGGAGGCCCAGCCGTTCATCCCGTCCTCGAGGTGGTCGACGTCGTAGCCGCGCTCGACGAGCGTCGCGGCGACGTACTCGCTCGCGCCACCCTTCGCGCAGAGGACGGTGACGTGCTCGTCCTCGGGGATGCGATCGAGGACGTCCTCGGGGATCTCCTCGTCCAGGAACTCGAAGTAGGGGACGTTGATGCTCTCGACGTTCTCGCCGTCGATGCGCCACTCCTCGTAGTCGCTGGCCATCCGCGAGTCGAGGATGGTGACCGGCTCGCCGCCGTCGATACGGGCCTTGAGGTCTTCGGGCGTCGTCGATTCGACAGTCACGTCGGGCATCTCCACGCCCAACTCGTCCGGGTTCATGTGCACGCTCCACTACCGGACGGTTCGACTTAAGCGTTCGGATGGTAGTTCTAACTTTCTGCAATACTGGGGCCACCCATCCTCCGTCGAACGTCGCGTGAGAGCGCGCGAGATGTCACTACGCACCTCCTCCGTTCGGTCACGAGTGCCGATAATAGCGGCTCTGGGGCGCTGAAGCGCCCCGTTCAACCCGTGTCTGGCGTCGACATGCAGCCTCGCACAGGTATTGCGTGTATTGGGCAATAATCGATATCCTTATGTCCGCCAGTCCGTTACGCGGTGATAGCCCCCACCGAGGGGAGACAGCAACAATGAGCACCGAGACACCTACCGAGACGCTCGACGTGAAAGGACAGAACTGCCCGATGCCGGTCGTGAAGACGAAAGGCGCGTTCGACGCGCTCGCGCCGGGCGGGACCCTCGAAGTGGTCGCCACCGACTCCGGCAGTGTGAGCGACATCGCCGGCTGGGCGGAGTCCACCGAGGGCGCCGAACTGCTCGACCAGGAGGAGTCGACGGAGGGCGGCGAGGCCGTCTTCAAGCACTACATCCGCAAGGCCGAGTGAGATGAGCACGGACACCCCGACCCCCGCCGACGGCGCCCCCTCGCCAGAGGAGTTCGAGGCGATGCGCACGCGGATGGAGGAACTGGAGGAGGAGCTCGCGTCGGTCAAGGCCGACGTCTCCGACTCGCCCAAGAAGATGGTCATCGTGGCGACGAAGGGGACGCTCGACATGGCCTACCCGCCACTCATCCTCGCCTCCACCGCGGCCGCGTTCGGCTACGACGTGACCGTGTTCCACACGTTCTGGGGGCTCGAGATACTCCACGAGGAGAACTCGAAGGACCTCCAGCTCAGCGCCGTCGGCAACCCGAACATGCCGATGCCCAACGCCATCGCCGCGCTCCCCGGCATGGACCGCGTCACCACCGGCATGATGCGAAAGCGCATCGCCGAGAACGAGGTGGCCAGCATCGAGGAGCTCATCGAGATGTCGCTCGACCAGGGCGTCGACCTGCAGGCCTGTCAGATGACCATCGAACTGCTGGGCTACGACGAGGACGAGTTCTACGACGGCGTCACCACCGGTGTCGGCGCGGCCAGCGCCTTCCAGGAGATGGTCGAGGCGGACATCCAGTTGCTGGTCTGAACCGCTCGCCGCCGACCGTTCTCCGACGTTCCCCCGTCCGCGACCGTCCGTCACCCGTGAGCTTCCCATCAGATGGGTGACACCACCCCGTTATTTGTCCACACGAGTCGTACGGAGCCGTCGGTGAGAGTATGACCATCGATCGACTCACGCGGAAGGACGTCGTGACAGCCACGGGCGACGTGTCGGCGGCCGACCTCGCCAGGACGATGAAAGAGCGCGACGTCGGTAGCGTCGTCGTCGTCAGTGACGACCGGCCCATCGGAGTCGTCACCGACCGCGACCTCGTGTTGTACGTCATGGCGACCGACCGGGACCCCGAGGAGGCGACGGCGCGCGACCTCATGTCCGAGGACCTGTTCAGCGTCGAGGCCGGCGACGGGGTGTTCGCGGTGATGAGCCGGATGGCCGACGCCGGCGTCCGGCGCGTCCCCGTCACCGAGGCGGGCGAACTCGTGGGCGTCGTCGCCCTCGACGACCTGGTGGTGCTGCTGGCGAACGAACTCGGCAACCTCGCCGCGGTCATCGAGGCGGAGATGCCCCCCGTCACGGAGGTGGAGCCGTGAACTTCGACGAGTTCACCGGGCAACTCCAGCACCGACTGGGGACGCCCGGCACGGGAGAGACGGTGCGCGCGGCGCGTGCGACGCTGTCGACGCTCGGAGCGCGCATCCCCGAGGGCGCGGCCGAGGACCTCGCGGCCTCGCTCCCGATGGAGATCGACTGGTACCTCACCGGGGCGCCCCGCGAACACGGCCAGCGGTTCGACTGGCGCGAGTTCGTCCAGCGGGTCGCCGAGATCGAGGGTGCCGAACCGCAGGACGCGGCCTACCACGCCCAGCTCGTGATGGACCTCGTCGCCGAACTCGTCCCGCCCTCGGACCTCGCGGACCTCCGCGGGATGCTCCCCGAGGCCGAGGACGAGGAGAACTGGCGGAAACTGTTCGCCGTGGTGGACGCCGGTGGCTGGGTCGACTCCAGTGCCAGTGCGCCCTGAGCGGCCGGTCGGTCGGCGCCGTCACACCCACCCCGTCCCGCGACGAGGTGAGCGACGTGTTTAGCGACCGGACCGACGCGGGGCACCGACTCGGCGAGCGCCTCGTCGAACTGGGCGTCGAGACGGACGTCGTGCTCGCGGTGCCACGCGGTGGGCTGCCGGTCGGCCGGGCCGTCGCGGACGCGCTCGGCGCGCCGCTGGACGTCGTCGCCGCGCGGAAACTGGGGGCGCCGGGGAACGCGGAACTGGCCATCGGCGCCGTCGCCGCCGACGGCACCGTCTGGCTGAACGACCCGCTCGTCGCGGAACTGGGTATCGGCGAGGCGTACGTCGAGGACGCCGTCGAGCACGAACGGGGGGTCGCCGAGGGGAAACTCCAGCGCTACCGCGAGGGTCGGCCCCCGCTCGACCTGCAGGGCAGGCAGGTCGTGGTCGTGGACGACGGGGTCGCCACGGGAGCGACGACCATCGCCTGTCTCCGGCAGGTGCGCGAGGCCGGGGCCGCACGGGTCGTCCTCGCGGTCCCGGTCGGGCCGCCGGACACCGTCGCCCGCCTCGGACGGGAGGCCGACGAGGTGGTCTGTCTCGCCACCCCCGAGCGGTTCGGTGCCGTCGGACGGTTCTACGATTCGTTCACGCAGGTCAGCGACGAGGAGGCGATGGGGTACCTCGACCCGGCCTGAACGGTCCAGGTCGGTCGGGGTGGTCCGTCGGCGTCGGACCGCTACTCGATCTCGATCTTCCGTTCGTTCTCCGCCTCGGTGCGCGGGAGTGTCACCGTGAGGACACCGTTGGTCATCTTCGCGGTGACCTTCTCGGGGTCGACCTCGCCGGGGAGTCGGACGGAGCGGTCGACGGACTCGTGTCGTCGCTCGTGTCGGACGAACCGGTCGCGCTCCTCGTCGAACGCCTCCGCGTGGTCGCCGCGGATGCGGAGGGTGTGGTTCGTCACCTTGATGTCGACGTCCTCCCGCTCGAAGCCGGGCATGTCGATGGCGACGACGAACTCGTCGTCGCGCTCTATCATGTCCATCGCGACGGGCTCGTACTCGCGGAGGAAGCCGGGGACGTCCGGCTCCCAGACGTGGGCGGTCCCTCGAACTGCTCGCTCATTCGCTCGAAGAACCGTTCGAGCTCCTCGAACGGGTTGCGTGTGCTCATTGTCGTGTACCTCGGTTCCGGAGACGACGAGACGGGACGTAGTTACACGCTGCCGAACACGGTCACGGTCGCGTGACCGTCACGACGCACGAGCGTCTGCCCCCGTGGAGCCGCGTCGGCCGAACCGACGTGTGGCCCCGGTTAGACGGGGCGTAACGTCCGACGCCGTGACGCTCGCTGCCGGCGGACCGTCACGGTCGCCGAGCGTTCAGACGGCGTCGGCCTCGAGGGCGCGCCAGAGCCGCTGGGCCTTCAGCGCCCCCGACTCGGAGGCCGGTTCGGTCCGGTAGTAGAATCGTACCGCGGGGTCGTCGCTTCCCTCCTCGGGGGTCAGGATGGCCACCAGCGTCCCGTCGGGGTGCGGAACTTCATCCCCTCGTCGGTCCGGGTGGCGCTCACGTCGCCGAGCGTCTCGTGGACGCGGGCCGCGACGGTCTCCACGTCGAGGGCGAGTCGCTCGCTGGCGAAGCCCGGGTGGTCCGTCTCGCCGCCGGTCGTCGGGGTCTCGTCCGTGGGAGGCATCGAGACGCTGTATGTCGTGCGCTGGCATATCGCTAGCCTGAGCGGACGGGACACTCCCGATTCAGACGACGAGTCCGAGTACCTCGACGACGAGGAACAGCGTCGCCACGGCGCCCACCGTCGTCGCCACCACGGTGGCGCTCGCGAGGTCGCGGTCCCCGCCGAGTTCGCTGGCGTAGATGTACGTCGAGACGGCGGTGGGCATCGCGAGCATCAGCACGCCCGCCCGGAGCGTCGACGGCGACGGACCGAGCCCGAGGAACACCGCGAGCGCCAGCGCGGGCATCACGAGCAGTTTCACGCCAGCGACGGCGCCCACCGCCGGCGGGTCGACCAGCCCCGTCTCGACCGTGAGCGACGCCCCGACCGAGAGCAGGGCGATGGGGAGCGCGAGCGTCCCCACCGCGTCGAGGGCGGTGGTCGCCGTGTCGGGCACTGCGACGCCGAGCGCGGCCCCGAGCAGGCCCAGTCCGAGCGCGATCAGCACCGGGTTCCGGGCGACGCCGAGCAGCTCCGCGCGGAGGTCGGCCTCGGCGCTCGTCAGGCGGGTGAGCAGGAGCACCGTCAGGGTGACCTGCACGAGCGACCCGACGCCGAGGACGATGCTCGCCTTCGCCGCGGTCAGCCCGCCGAACGCCGCGGCGACGAACGGCACGCCGAGGAACCCCATGTTGCAGTGGTACGACTGGACGACGGCGACCCCCGCTTCGCGGGGTCCGCACGGTGCCGGTGGAGCGCGAGACTCAGGCCGGCGACGGCCAGCAGGACGACTGTCACGCCGAGCAGGAGGCGCCACGAGAGCACGTCAGAGAGCGACTGCTCGACGGTGGAGGCGAACACGAGCGCCGGGAGAGCGACGTAGAACGCGAGCGCCGTCAGCCGGTCGCGCCGCGTCGGCGTGAGGACGCCGACGGCCCGGAGCGCGGCCCCGACGGCCAGCACGCCGAGCATCAGGCCCAGTTGGTCGACGACACTCATCTGCCCGTGAGTGGCGGGTGTGCGGGGTTGTGGCTTGTGGTTCGCCCGCGGACCGCTCAGAACGGGTGGCGGTCCGCGAGGGTGAACAGGTGGTCCACGTCGGCAAGCGTGTAGTCGGTCAGGACGGCCTCCAGCGTGCTCGCGTCCGCGCCGGCGTCGAGGGCCGCGAGGTACACCTCCCCGGCAGCGGCCACGTCGGCGCTCGTGACGTACGACTCTCGCGCCCGGTCGAGGACCGTGTCCATCCCGGCCACGTCGAGCGCGTAGTCGGCCCAGTGGGTGCGCCCGACGGCGAGGTCCTGGTGCGCGCAGAGCTCCTCGAGGCTGGTGTAGTTCCCGTACGCGCTCCACGCGCTGTGTTTCAGGTCGAGGTGGTCGACCGACTCGAGCAGCGCGTCGAGCGCCGTCGTGGCGTCGGCCGCCCCGGTCCGCTCGAGCCGGCCGGCGGTCACGGGGAGGTCGAACCGGTCGCCGTTGAACGTCACCAGCGTGTCCGGGTCGGCGTCGGCGAGAGCGTCGACGAGGCGGGCGCCGAACGCCGCTTCGGCCTCGCGTGACGCCCCCTCGCGGAACAGCACCGTCGCCTCGTCTGGCGTCTCGCTCGGGCGTGTGCCGGGCCGCTGGACGGCGACGGCGGCCGCGAGCAACTCGAAATCACCGGGGTCGTCGAAGTCGGGGTACTCGTCGGCGGGGACGTCGGGCGAGACCGTCTCCAGGTCGAACGCGAGGAGGGTCCGGCCGGTGAGGGCGCTGCCGGTGAGCGTCTGCTGGGTCATACCCTCCCGCCGGGCCGGGGAGGCAAGAAACCGCCGCCTCCGACTGTCCCCCGGGCCGTGGTCAGTCGTCGAGTTCCGCGCGGTTGAACCGCGAGAGCGGCAGGCGCAGGTCGTCGAGGCCGGGTAGGTGCTTGACGTTGAAGACGATCTTCGCCTCCTGCGAGGTGGGCGCGGTGAGACAGGAGAGGCGGATGCCGCGGTCGGTCATCGACGAGGGGAGGATGTGGTTCGAGGACATCGGCATCTCGCCCTCGATGATGGCGACCGCACAGTTCGTGCAGGCGCCCCCGCGGCAGGCGTACGGCCAGACGAGGCCGTTCTCCTCGGCCGCCTCCAGCAGGGTCTGTTTCGGCTCGATGACGAACGTGCCGAACTCCTCGCTCCCCAGTCCGGCCTCGGCGGCCTTCTCGAACAGGTCCTCGTCGGTGAGTTGCCAGCCCTCCTCCTGCAGGACCTCGTAGTCGAGGTAGTGGATGCGGGTCTGGTCGGGTTCGAGCGTCCCGGCCTCCTCCTCCTCTTCGGGGACCTCCGGGTCGGCCGTCTCCTCGGCGTGGTCGGCCGCGTCGTAGCCCGCCTGGATACGCTCGTAGGCGTTCCTGACGGTCTGGAACTCGCGGACCGACCCCCCGTGGTCCGGGTGTGCCTCCTTCACCCGAGCGCGGTAGGCGTCCTCGACAGTCTCGTCGTCGGCGTCGGGGTCGATGCCGAGGACGTCGAACGGGGATGCCACACCGACCGGTAGGCGTCTCGGGGAGTAAAGTCCACCCTTCCGTGCCGGGACTGCCGGGTTCGCCGGCCAGCGCGCTGCCGGCGAACCACGCCCGCCCGCCGACCCCCGTTCACGCCGTGAACGGCCGTTCACGCCCGCTGTGGGGTTCAGAACACCGGTCGACCCCGTTGATTTATGCCAACGACTCGCAAACTCCGGGTCGTGATGTCGGACGAGAACGACGAATGGGGGGTGGACCGGCGGACGCTCCTGCTCGGGGCGACGGCCGGGACGACGGCGCTCGCGGGGTGCAGTTACCTCGCGGGCGTCTGGCCGTTGGGGGACGACGATGACGACGGTGGGGACGGGACGCCGACACCGACCGTGGGGTACGGGGGGCAACCGACCTCGACGCCGCCCGCGACGCGAACGCTCACGGCGACGGCAACGGCGACCGCCACCGCGACGCGGAGCGGAGGCGGTGGTGACGGGGGGACCGCCACGCCGAACGAAGACGGCGAGGGGTCGACGGCGACCACCACGGCGACGGACACGCCTGGCGGGACCGATTCGCCGACTGCGACCGACACGCCGACCGATTCGCCCACGCCGGGGGGGACGGACTCCCCGACGGCGACGGACACCCCGACCCCGATCCCGGCATCGGTACCCGAGGACGACTACGGGGACCAGCACTACGGCGACGACAGCTACGGGAGCGTCGACAACTGACGATTCACGACTACTATGCCCGAGACACCAAACCACGACTACAACGTCCCGAACGCGGGCGCCGAGGACTGGCACGTCCCGCTGAACGAGAACTTCGAGCAGTACGATACGGACATCGAGATACGCGACGAGGCGTCCAGACGAGGGGACTACGACCCGAAACAGGGGGCGAAGTTCCTGGAGACGGATACCGGACTCGTCTATCAGGGGGACGGCTCGGCGTGGGTTCCCGCGCTGGCGTACGGGCGGTACGTGCCAGCGGATTCGGCCGACCAGACGGGAAACATCGTCTTCGGACACCCGGCGAACAGTGTCGGCTCCGACGCTGTCGGGGCCACCATCGGCGGGGGTGGTACTGCTGCCAATCCGAACACTGTGACAGGCACTTTTGCGACCATCGGTGGCGGGCGGGTCAACACGTCGGGCGGAGCGAATTCGACAGTCGGTGGCGGGGTGATAAATAGGGCCAGTGGATCGAATTCGACGGTCGGTGGTGGGAGAGGAAATACGGGTAACGGAGAGAACTCGACAGTTGGGGGAGGAATCTCGAACGACGTGGTGGGCCGAGGAGCGACTGTCGGGGGTGGGAGTGGAAATCTTGCCCAAGAGGAGCACGCCACCATTGGAGGCGGGCTGGATAACCGTGCGCTCAAAGCTGATGCTACCGTCGGGGGCGGGAATGCAAATGTTGCAAGGGGTTTCGGTACCGTAGTGTCTGGTGGTGACACTAACCAGGCCGACGAAGCGTATTCGACGGTCGCGGGGGGTGAGGCCAACAGTACGTCTGCTCCGTATTCGACCGTCGGCGGCGGGCACATCAACGTCGCGAGTGCGGAGAAATCGACCATCTCGGGCGGGGTCCGAAACGAGGCGACCGGCGGGTACGCGACGGTCGGCGGGGGCGAGGAGAACACGGCGGAGGATTTCGGCGCGACCACCGCCGGCGGGTACCAGAACCGTGCGTCAAGCCAGGGGTCGTCCGTCGCCGGTGGCACAAAGAACGTCGCGAACGGCTCCGATGCGGCCGTCGGCGGCGGGCACCTCAACGGTGCGAGCGGCTACCGGTCGACCGTCGGCGGGGGGACCAACAGCAGCGCGTCGGGTCGTGAGTCGACCGTCGCGGGCGGGTCGAGAAACGAGGCCGACGCGGACCGTTCGGCGGTCGGGGGTGGCTACTCGAACTTCGCTAGAGGGGAGGCCTCGACCGTGCCTGGCGGCTCCGTGAACGCCGCGAACGGCGACTACGCGTTCGCCGCCGGCCGGAAGGCGAACGCCGAGGGGAACGGCACCTTCGTCTGGGGTGATTCATCCGACAACGGGGTCACCGCCACCCAGGACGACGAGTTCAAAGTACAGGCCGGCGGTGGCGCAGTCATCTTCTCGTCGAGCGACCACTCGTCCGGGGTCAATCTCCGGTCGGGATCGGGGTCGTGGTCGGCGTGGTCCACGCGGGCCAGCAAGGCGAACGTCGAGGCCGTCGACCCCGAGACGGTGCTGGACGGGGTCGAATCGCTCGACATCTCCACCTGGAACTACCGGGCACAGGGCGCCGAGACCCGACACATGGGGCCGATGGCCGAGGAGTTCGCCGAGGCGTTCGGACTCGGCGCGGACGACGAGCGCATCAGCAACGTGGACGCCGATGGAGTGGCGTTCGCCGCGATACAGGGGCTGGCCGAGCGACTGGACGAGCGAGAGGCGCGCGTCGAGGAACTGGAATCGGAGAACGAGGAACTGCGCGACCGGCTCTCGGCGCTGGAAGCGCGTGTCGAATCGATGGCGACGACCGACGGAGCGGCGAGCGACCCCGCCCTTGCGGACGACTGACGCGGAGACGGACCCACGCCCGAGACACGCACGCTGAGCACCGACCTGACCGAACCCCTGCTGGTGCAGGTGACGCCGCACGCCCGCGAGCGGGCCCTCCCGCAGGTGATCGAGCGCTCGACCCACCGTATCGTCGTCGAGGAGTTCGAGGGCGAGACCGGGAGCTACGAGGTGTCCTACACGGTGAAGGGGACCCGCGAGGGGTTCGCCGGCGAGGAGGTCGTCCGAGACCCCGCCGCGCGCTGACTCAGCCGAGCAGGTCGTTCGTGTAGAGCGTGCCGGCGTCGAGTTCGCTCGCGGGCAGGTGGTCGCCGTCCAGCGTCCGCAGTATCTCGTTCTTCGCCAGCCAGTCGACGAACGTGGCCCACCGCTCGTGGGCCATCCGGCCCCACTCGCCGTCCTCGGTCAGGAACGCGCCGGAGAGCCGACGGGCACTCTCGACGAGGAACTCGTGGTCGTCGAGGTTCGGCCCGTCCTCGCCGGAGAGCGCGTCGGCCGCTCGCTCGGGGTCGGCGGCGGCCTCGCGGTAGCCACGGGCGGTGGCGTCGAGGAACGACGCGAGCGTCCCGTCCGGGTCCGCCAGCGCGTCCGGGTGGGCCAGCAACACCGGCGTGTACCCGTAGGGCACGTCGTACTCGTCGAGGCCGAAGGTACGGAGCGCGTGGCCCGCGCGCTCGGCGAGGAGGCCCTCCCACGGCTCGAACACCCACGTCGCGTCGGCGCTCCCGTCGACGATGGTGTTCGGGATGCCGAGTTTCGGCGGAGTGACGATGTCCACGTCCCCTTCGCCCCCGTCGTTCTGGACGAGGTGTCGCACGATGTCGTCCTCGAACCGGGCGTCGTAGGAGGCGTAGGTTCGCCCGTCGAGAGCACGGGGTCGCTCGACGTCGCTCGATTCGAGCACGGCGATGGCGCTCGTGTCGCGCTGGCAGAGCGCAGCGACGGCCGTCAGCGACGGGTACGCCGGGTGCGTGTGGTAGCTGATGGCGCTCTCCGAGGGCGCCACCGCGAGGTCCGCGTCACCGGCCGCGACTCGCTTGGCGGGCGTCGTCTCGTAGTCGTCCACGGCGGGCGACAGGAACGAGGCGTCGACGCCGGCCGCCTCGTAGTGGCCGGCCTCGCGGGCGAGGTAGAACCCCACGTGGTTCGTGTTCGGCGTCCAGTCCAGGGCGACGGTCACGCTGCCGGTCATACGTTGGTGGTACTCTTCGGTGGTAGAAAACTCCTCGGGCGGAGGCCGCCGGGTCAGTCCGAGGGCTGGCGCGGGAGCGGTCGCGAGACGCCGGGGTCGAGCGCCGGCGAGACCCTCGGGTGGTCCCGCGATATCTCGATGGGGCACTCGTCGGGCGCCTCCGCGTCGTCCGCCGAGAGCATGTATTGGGGCCACTCGAGATCCGACCCGTAGTCGCCGATGTCGGCGTGAGGGCAGACGCCGTCGTAGTCGACGAGTCGGTCCTGGATTACCCCGCGGGCCTGCTGGCCGGCCTCGCTCTCGGCGGTGACCTCGAGGCGCTCGAACAGTTCGCGGGGCTGGAACGTGATCTCGAGCCCCACCGGGCAGTACCGGCTCCGGCGCTCGTCGTAGAACGGCGCGCGGCAGGTGGGGAACATCGGGTGACCGGCGAAGGAGAACTCCCAGTATGGGTCCTCGGGGTCGGTCGGGATGGCCTCGGGCCACGGCGCCGGGTCGTGGACGTGGAGGAACTGGAGGACGTGCCAGAGCGCCTCGTGGTACTCCCGCTCGCCCCACTCACCCTCGGGCGGGGCGAAGAACGTCACCAGCGACGCCCGCTCGGAGTGGGCCGGCCACACGTCGAGGTACTCGACCAGCACGTCACGGAGCGAGAGGAGGGCGTCCTTGTCGGTCATGGAGGGGACGACGGTGTAGAGCGGGTCCCCCGCCCGCACCGACTCGGCGCCGAAGAAACACGGGAACGGCGACCCCTCGTGCTCGCCGGTGAGCCCCTCGTGGAACGTCTCCCAGTGCGCACGCACCCAGTCGGGTCCCGTTCCGGATTCGACGCGCTCGGCGAACGTCGACTGGTCCATCAGGCTCTGGAGGCCGGGTTCGTTCATCGTCGATTGGTTCCCGTACGGGCCGGGCGAACCTCAGTACTGCGGTTCCGGAGCGGGCGTGCCGGGCCTCGGGGGACTCGTCCCGCGTCTCGCGTCCGGAAGACTCGATGCGAGCGGCGCCCCCGGTCGCCGGCCGGGGCTGCCCGCAGACACGCGTCTCCGGCTCGGCTTCGAGGCGTCCCGCCACCGTCTGCTCTCTCAGCAAGTGAGGATGGGGACGCACCCGTCCGGTTCCTCCGTCGGTTCTGGCGTGGGTTCTGGGGTCGGCTCCTCGGTTGGCGTCGGAGCCGGCGTCGGCGTCGGTGACGCGGTCGGTGTGCGCGTCGCCGTCGGGGACGGCGTGGGCACGGGCGTCGCCGGCGAGACGCCCCGCGGCTGCCGCGACGGGCCGCGCGGCCCGAGCCAGCAGCCGACGGGGGGCACCGGCCCCCTCCCTGAACCCGACGGCGAGGAGGGCGCCGAGGCGACCGAACACCGCGAGACACGCGACGAGACGGGCGACGACGGCGCGGGCTCCGGCCGTCGCAGCTCGCGCGAGGTAGCCCGGTCGGTCGTCGCTCGACTCCCAGTCGAACTGGTCGTCGAACGCCGCCGGCGCCGCCGCCCAGCGCACGTCCGAGGCGGGCGAGAGGCGTCGGTCGTCGGGGCCGCCCTCGTCGCCGTCGTCGCCAGTCCCGTTCGGTCTCGGGTCCATGCTCCAGGTCACCCGAACCGGGCGGACACACACCGTTCAGTCCGTCGCCGGTGATAGCCGGAGGTACATACGCTGGTGGCGGCGGGAGGTCGCCCCCGGCGTCCCGCGAGCGGTGCGTCGGTCGCTCAGGCTCCAGCGAGGGCCGCCAGCGCTCCCGCCAGCACGCGAGTCGCGTCGGCGCAGTCGTCCCAGTCGGTCCACTCCGCGGGGTTGTGCGAGACGCCGTCGCGCGACGGGGCGAACAGCATCCCGGCGTCGGTGACGCGGGCGACGTACATCGAGTCGTGGGCGGCGCCGGAGTGCATCTCGTGGGTGGCGATGCCGGTCCGCTCGCCCGCCTCGACGAGGGCGGCCCGACAGCGCTCGGCCATCGGCGTCGGTTCGACGTCGAACGCCCGGTCGAACGTCGTCTCGACGCCTCGGTGTGTCTCCACGTCCGTCAGGGCCGCCCGCGTCTCCTCGACGAGGTGCTCCATCGAGTCGCGCTCGACGCTCCGGACGTCGACGCCCATCTCGACCCGGCCGGGGACGACGTTGGTCGCGTTGGGCGAGACGCTCAGGTGCCCCACGGTGGCGACGGCCGCCGGGTCGGTGCCGGTGCGACGCTCGGCCGCGTCCTCGACGGCGAGGACCACCTCGCTCGCGGCGGCCAGCGAGTCCGTCCGCTCGTTCCGACCCATCGGCGTCGACCCAGCGTGGTTCGCCTCGCCGACGACGGTGGCGTCGCAGTGCGTGATCCCCGTCACGTCCGTGACGACGCCGACGGGGACGCCGAGGTCCTCGAGGAGCGTATGCTGTTCGACGTGGAGTTCGAGCCACGCGTCCCACCCGCCCGCGTCGAGACGGCTCTCGCCGGCGAACCCGATGTCGTCGAGGGCCTCGCCGAGCGTCCGCCCGTCGGCGTCGGTCAGCGCGAGCGCCTCGTCGACCGACCGCTCGCCGACGGCCACCGAGGAGCCGAGCAGTCCCGGCCCGAACGTGGCGCCCTCCTCCTCCGTGAACGAGACCACCTCCACGGGTCGGGCTGGCTCGACGCCGGCGTTCTGCATCGCCCGCACGGCTTCGAGTGCGGCGTAGATGCCCAGCGGGCCGTCGAAGATGCCGCCCTCGGGGACGCTGTCGAGGTGGCTCCCCGAGGCGACGGGGGCGGCGACCGGGTCGGCGCTCGCGGGTGTCCACCGGCCGACGACGTTGCCGACGCCGTCGACGCGCACGTCGAGGCCGGCGGCTTCCAGCCGGTCGACGAGGTACGCACGCGCTTCTCGGTTCGCCTCGCTCCCGGTCCGGTTCGTCCGGCCGTGGCCCGGCGCGGACGGGGCCGCGCCGCTGGCCCCGAACTCGCCGTTACGCTCGATGTCTGCCCGGAGTCTGTCGGCGTCGACCGCGTCGGCGAGGTCCATACCGGGGGGTCCGTGGTCCGTCGGCAAAAGCAGGTGGGTGCGAGGGAGCGAGCAGGCCCTACTCCAGCAGGACGGTGAACCCCCAGTCGGCCTGCGCCATCGACTCCATCGAGTCGCCGGCGCCGATGTGGGTCTCGAACCGGAACTCGCCGACAGGGAGACAGCCGTCGTAGTCGGGGAGCGCGTAGAGTTCCACGGCCGCCGCGATGGTCTCGCCGGCGGCGAGTTCCTCCGTGCGGTACTCCATAGTCGTCGCGACGGCCTCCGACAGCCGCCAGCAGTTCCCCTCGGCGACGGGGTACTCGCCCTCGGCGGGGAGCAACTGGAGGACGCGCGCGTCGTCCACGACGTACTGGAATCGCACCGCACGGCCCTCACCGACCGTGATGGGCGCGTCGCTCGTGTTCGTGAGCGTCACGCGGAGCGCGGGCGGGTGGTCAGCCGTGGCGACCGGTTCGAGGACGCTCACGCCGGGTTCGACCGGCAGGTCGGGTGCGGGGTCGGTCCCGACGAGGGTGACACCGGGACCGCCGGTGCCACGGGGGCGGGTGCCGCCGGCGTCGCCGTCACCACCGTCGCTCCCCGGCAGGGGTTCGTCGCCGGAGCCGGGGGTGGCGGTGGGCGTCGGCGTCGGGGAGTCGGTCGGGTTGGGCGACGGCGTCCCGTCCGAGCCCCCGGTGCCAGCGGCCACACAGCCGGCGAGGAGACCCATCCCGAGGAGGCCGGCGCCGGCGAGCAGGGTGCGTCGTGTCGGTTGCATGGAGACTCCCACGTCGGGTGAGAGGATAACGACGCCGTAGCCTCAAAGGCCCGCTTGAACGGTGGCGAACGAGGCGAGACCGGTGCGCCATCGTGAGGTAAGTTCATTGTGTGCGAATCACACGTGACGTCATGGCACGACGGAACTACGACTACATCGTGGTCGGCGCCGGGTCGGCGGGGTGTGTCCTCGCGGACCGCCTGACTCGCGACTCGGAGACCACCGTCCTCCTGCTGGAGGCCGGCGAACCGGACGAGAAACGCGAGATCCACATCCCGGCCGGCTTCCCCGAACTGTTCAAGAGCGAGGTGGACTGGGAGTACTACACCGAACCGCAGGAGCACGCCGCAGACCGGCGGCTCTACTGGCCCCGAGGGAAGACGCTCGGCGGGTGTTCGTCGACGAACGCGATGATCTACATCCGGGGCCACCAGTGGGACTACGACCACTGGGCCGAACTCGGCAACGAGGGCTGGGACTACGCCTCGATGCTGGAGTACTTCGAGCGGGCCGAGAACTTCGAGCCGGCCGGTTCGCCGTACCACGGCCTCGGTGGCCCGCTCAACGTGACCGAACCCACCTCGCCGCGGCCCGTCTCCCGGGCGTTCGTCCGCGCCGCCACGCAGGCCGGCTACGACCGGAACGACGACTTCAACGGTGCCGACCAGGAGGGGTTCGGGCTCTACCACCTCACCCAGAAGGACGGCAAGCGCCACTCCGCCGCCGTCGCCTACCTGCACCCCGCACTCGACCGGAAGAACCTCACCGCCGAGACGGGCGCGCAGGTCACCGAGGTGACCATCGAGGACGGCGTCGCCGCGGGCGTCGAGTACGAACAGGACGGCCGGAGGCGGTCCGCCAGCGCGAGCGAGGAGGTGATAGTCAGCGCGGGTGCGGTGAACTCCCCGCAACTGCTGATGCTCTCGGGCATCGGCGACCCCGAGCACCTCGCGGAGCACGGCATCGAGACCCAGGTCGAGTCCCCCGGCGTCGGCCGGAACCTGCAGGACCACCTGTTCGCGTTCAACGTCTACGAGACGGATGACGACGTGAGCACGATCGACGACGCGGACAAACTGCAGAACGTCGCCAAGTGGTTCGTCCTGAAGCGCGGCAAACTCACCTCCAACGTCGGCGAGAGCGGCGGGTTCGTCCGCACCAGCGACGACGAACCCGCGCCGGACCTGCAGTACCACTTCGCCCCTTCCTACTTCATGGAACACGGCCTCGCGAACCCCGAGGAGGGCCGTGGGCTCTCCATCGGCGCGACGCAGCTCCGACCGGAGAGCCGTGGCCGTATCGCACTCGCCTCGGAAGACCCGTTCGATGCCCCCCGTATCGACCCGAACTACCTGAGCGAGGAGAAGGACCTCGAAGTGCTGGTGGAGGGGCTGAAGCGGGCCCGCGAGATCGCCTCCCAGTCCGCGCTCTCGGAGTACGTCGGCCGCGAAGTGTGGCCCGGCGAGGACGCCCAGAGCGACGAGGAACTCGCCCAGCACGTCCGCGAGACGTGCCACACGGTCTACCACCCGGTCGGGACGTGCAAGATGGGCGACGACGACATGGCCGTCGTCGACGACGAACTCCGGGTCCACGGGGTCGAGGGTCTCCGGGTCGTCGACGCGAGCGTGATGCCCACCCTCGTCGGCGGGAACACGAACGCGCCGACCATCGCCATCGCCGAGAAGGCCGCGGACCTCATCCGTGAGGAGCGGACACGGGCGGAGCGAGAGCCGATCCCGGCCGACGACGACTGAGTCCGAGTCGGCCCCGACTCAGTCCACCTTGTTCACGTAGAGACCGTAGTTGTAGAGCGTCTCGCCGTCCCAGAGGAGGTTGTCGTTGTCGACGCCCGGCTCCTCGACGGAGAGGTCGAGGCGGTCGAGGAGTTCCTCGTAGGTCGCCGAGAGCGGCGTCGTCTCGCGGTACTCCTCGAGTCCTCGCGCCCGCTCGAACAGCTCGCGGACATCGCTCGAGAGGTCGTCCGGGGCGAGCTCCACGTCCACCCGGTCGGCCAGCACGATCTCGTGGAACGCCTCGCGGGAGTCGGCGACCTCGACGGCGTGGGCCGTGTAGGCCGTCTCCAGCAGCGACTCGGTCTCGGTCGTCAGGCGGTAGTTCCACGGCCCGTCCTCGGTCATCGAGACGACACGGCCGTCGAGGTCGCCGCTGGCGAACTGGCCCTCGAGTTCGGCGGGTCGACGGAGGACGTAGCCCCCACCGTCGGTCAGGAGGTCCACACCGCCGCCCTGTCCGCCGCTCTGGATGCCCGAGTGGTGTATCTTGACGACGCGAGCGTCCACCCGCGAGAGCTCGTCGACGAGCAGAGCGTCGTCGGGGACCTCCTCCTCGGGAACCTCCTCGGCGTAGACGACCTGCCGCTCCATCCGCTTCCGGCCGGTGACGAGCACGTCGGTCTGGAAGTAGCGCCCCTCGTGTTCGACGTAGTGGTCGCTCGCGAGGGGCTCGTAGCCGTAGGTGGTGTAGCGGCCGTCGGGGAGGATGGCGTCGAGCGCCTCGCTCGCGGTCCGGTCCAGCGGGTGTGTCCGCTCGTCGTCGCGGAACAGCACGTACTCGACGGGCGACTGGTCGACGTGGATGAAGCTCAGTGTGTACTCGAACCGCGGGCCGGACTGACCGAGGTCGTCGAGGGCGGCACAGCCGGCGAGACCGACCGCGAGACCGGCCGCGCCGGCGCCGAGGAACTGCCGTCTGGAGGGAGGGCTGTCGGAGACCATACGTGGCGGTCGTGTCGCCCCCTGAATAAGTCTTCAGACTCCGGGGGACCGCCACTCAGGCCCGTGTCTCGCTCGGCTCCCCGTACAGCACCGGCGGCGTCCGGCTCGGCGTCACCGCCAGTCGGTCCAGCCGCGTGTCGTCCTCGCGGAAGGCGACGGTCAGTGTGTGGTCCCCCCCGAGCGAGAAGGCGCGTGGCTCGCCGCCGTCGTCCTCCACCGCCTCCCACGCCCAGCCACGGCGGGTCCGCAACCCGTCCCAGCGAATCCACTCGCCGTCGTCCACCCGGAACCAGAAGGAGTCGGCGTCACCGGCGGGTGCCCGGACCCGGCCGAAGACGTGGTACTCGCCCTCGGGGACCGAGAACTCGTGGACGAGGTGGCCCTCGCGCGGGGGTTCGTCTGTGGACTCCACGCCGTCGGTGGTGAGGTAGGCGCCGCCCGACGCGCTCTCGCTCTCCTCTCGGACCCACGGCGACCCGTACTCACCCGCCTCGGCTTCGAGCCAGACGGTCCGCTCGGCCGACGCCTCGCTCCCCAGCCACCCCGCCGTCACCCGGTCGTCCGCGACGGCCGAGTCGGGAACGGGACGACCCTTCACCGCGAAGCCGAAGCGGTCGTAGAGCTCGCGGTTCGACAGACCGACCACGTCACTCGCGTCGGCCCCCTCGCCGACCAGTTCGTCGATGCGGCCGTGGTCGCCGAGTTCGTCGAACGCCGAGCGGTCGGGGACCGGGACGTGGTCGGGCGCCTGTTCCGCGTAGAACACCTCGCGGCCGTCGAGCACGAGGGTCTCGTCGGGGTCGAACAGTTCGCGCGGGCCGATGTCGTCGAACTCGTTCAGGCTGGCGACGAGGTGCCCGCGCGGTTCGGGCCGGCGCTCGTCCGAGTCCTCGACCGGCTCGCCCGCGGGGTCGTCCACCTCGCCGCGCTCGAAGGTCACGTCCCGGAGCCGTACCCGCCGGGTCGGGTGGTGATGGCCGTCCTCGACGACGAGGTTCCGGCGGTTGGCGAGGCGGGTCCGCTCGACGTTCGTCACGCCGCGGACCATCGCGTTGACGCCGCGTTCGAACCCCTCGACGTCGCCCCCCTCGATGGAGACGTGGAACGGGTACGGGACGTTGCGGTTGAACCCGACGCCGTCGCGGCCCCGGCCGGAGACGAGACGGGCGTCCACGACGCGGACGTTGTGGCTGTAGCGCATCGTGATGCCGGCGTTGCCGCCCCGGCGGTTGCCCCGGTCGGGGTCGACCTCCTTGCCCCAGTGGGTGACGAACGGGCCGATGTCGTGGGCGGTGAACCCCTGGATTCGAGACCACTCGCCGAGGCGGGTGTGACCCCAGCCGAACTGGTGCCGAGAGACGTCGAGGCCGCCACCCGAGGCGAACGCGGTGTTGTTCTGGAACGACTTCAGGTTCAGGTAGGCCGAGGAGACGTGGCCGTTCGTGACGTGGTCGGACTCCTTCAGCGGCTCGCGGCCCTCGACGAGCGAGACGGGGAAGTTCGGCACCGTCCCGCGCCGGTCGTCGATCTCCTCGCCGGGGCGGAGTTCCCAGTCGACGAGCGGCCGGTTCCAGTAGACGAACCCGTAGTAGCGGTGGCCGGCGGCGACGTTCCCCTCCACGGCGACGCGGGGCCCCTGGAACCAGAAACCGTGGCCGCCGTGGCCGAAGTCGTCGACCTTCCCCGGTCGCTCCTCGCCGGTCCGGAACCGCCGACTGTCGAGGAACTCGCCCGAGCCCTCGGACCGGAGCGCGAAGTTCCGGCGGAACGAGCCACGCTCGTCGCCCGCTTCGGCGACGAAGCCGCTGCCGACGACCCGGTAGCTCACGCAGTCGACGACGTCGGCGTGGCTGTGGTGGTTGACGTAGCCCCACCCGGGCGAGCCCCAGACGCAACACCCCTCCACGCGGTGCGCGGCGGCCTCGATGCCGGTGATGTGGAAGTGGAGCGCGTACCGGGCCTTGACGTTCGGGTGCTCCTCGGCGTCCTCCGGGGGGACGCCGTGGATGGGGTCGGTGAACGGGCGGGTCTTGTCGGTCCGTCCGAGGTCGTAGACGCCGGTGTAGCGGAGGGTGTTGCCCGGCGCCATGAACATCAGGTGTCCGCGGCGTTTCGTCTCGGCGGATTCGGACTCGAAGCGGACGTTCCGGTCGAGCGCCAGCGCGTAGGCGTCGAGGTCGTCGGCCGCCGGGACGTGGTCGTGTTCGAGTCGTCGGTCGAGGTGGACCGTGGTCCCGTCGACGCGCCGGACGAGTACCTCCTCGTCCTCGTTCGCCTCCGGGTTCGTCCCCGGGACGACGAGTCGGTCGCCCGGGCCCCAGTCGGTCGGGGCCTCCGGGAGCGAGAGGGTCGAGTCGCCGCGCTCGGGGTGGCTCGCCAGCCGGGTCCACGAGGTGGTCTCGGCGCCGTAGGACTCGACCACGCCCATCGCCAGCAGCCCTCGGCTCAGCCGGTTCGGGTCAGAGCCGGTGTCGAGCGGCCCGTTGTCGAGGAAGGTGACGCCCGCGGCGCGGTCCGAGCGGACGGGCCGGTTCTCCCGGCCGATACGCAGGAGACTGCCGGGCGTCGTCACCACCGTCTCGGCCCCGAGGTGGGTGTCGGCGTCCGGCGCGAACTGGAGGACCCCGTCGACCCGGACCCAGTCGAGCCGGGCCGTCTCGCGGTGGTCGAGGGTCACCGTCACGCCGTCCTCGACGACGACGCGGGCGCCGTCCTCCGGCACGTCGCCGTCCCACGTCCCGCCCGCGGCCCACCGGCCCGAACTGGTCGCGCGGTGGGTCGCCTCGGCGTCGGGGACGAGCGCCAGCACGTCCTCGTTCGGGGTGACCGGGACCGGCCGCTCCGTCGAGTCGGCCCCGCCGCCGGCCAGCGAGGTGAGCGCCCCGGCCACCTCCTCCCCCCGTGCGACACCCGCCCCCACGGCGGCCGCACCGAGCAACCCCAGCACGCGCCGCCGGTTCGTGCGCTGGCCGTCGTCGTCCGGGCGGTCACCGTCGTCTGGGGGGTGCGCGTCGGTCATGGTGGTCTGACGCGGGGGTCGCACACCCCCACGCGGTCACCCTGTTCTCACGCCGAATTCGACTTAAAAAACTGGGCGAACTCGGCTCTCGATTCTCGTGTCACGGCGCCGCTCGCCGCGGCTCGGGTGGGTGAGCGGGGCGCAGGCTTATACGAGTGTGTCACGTACTCACACGTCGATGTCGCGCTCGTCGGAGGGAGAGACACGTGGCGTCCGCTACGGCACCGTCGTCGAGGACGGCGAGGTGTACGTCCAGACGGACGACGGTCTGCTCTGGGTGGCCGGGATGGACGACGTCGTCGCCGCGGTGGGCGGCCCGGCGTGGACCATCTCGTACTCCGACTGGGAGCGCGAGCGCTACGACCTCGACACCTCCGACGAGGGACTGACGGTCTCCGTCGTCGACATGGCGGCGGCGATGGAACACGGCGGGCGGTTCGTGGAGACGCTGGCGGCGATGCCGGCGACGACGCGCGACGGCGACCTCTCGCCGCGGGCGGGGCTGTTCGTCGGGAAACTGCTGGAGAACCTCCAGTCCGGCGTGGCCTGACTCAGGCCCGGAACTCCATCCTCGCGCCACAGCCCGGACACGTCGACGCGGGCGTGTTCGTCCGTCTCAGCGGCGGCACGCTGAGTGGGAGCCGCCGTACCGCGCCACAGTTCGGACACTCGAATCGCATGGGCACCGTACACTCCCGAGGGACGGAACCACTCGCTTGGCGGAGGCTAATCCGTCGGTTCCGGCTCGGAGTCGGCCGGCGCGGTGTCGTACGCTCCCTCGCGTTCCAGTCGCATCCGCTCCCGCACGACCGACGGGGTCCGACACGTCCCCGGCAGGCCGGCGGCCTGCGGCACCACGCAGTTGTTGCAGGACTCGCAGACGGCCCGCGCGTCGCCCGTGAGGAGGCGGGCCGGCAGTCGCGGCTCGGCGTAGAACGGCCGGCCCACGCCGACGGCGTCACAGGCGTCGCCGAGCAGCGCGTCCATCTCCGCGCGTTCACGCAGGCCCCCGACGCAGAACACCGGCACGTCCACGCGGTCGCGGACCACCCGACACAGGTCGGCGTTCCACGCCGGCTCGAAGCCGTGGCGCCGGGCGCTCAACTTGGCGAGCGCACGGACCGCGCGGAACCGGACCGGCCCGCCGAACGCCCGTTCGTACCGCGACGTGAGCGAGGCGTCGGCCCACGCGCGCTCTGGCACGGCCCCCTTGATTATCGAGGCGTCCCAGAACGGCGTCGTCCGTACGGGGACGAGGGCGTCGTAGCCTGCCGCCGCGAGTCGCTCGCAGGCCGCCACGCCCTCGTCCCAGTCGACGTGCGGGAGGAACCGGGGGGCCTCGGTCTCGACCGGCACCTTCGTCACCACCGGGAGGTCGGTGTTCGCGCTGATCTCGTCGTGGACCACCTCGAAGAACCGCGCCCGGCCCGCGAGGTCGCCGCCGAACTCGTCGTCCCGGCGGTTGTACAGCGGCGACAGGAACTGGTGGAACAGGCTCGTGTTCGCGCCCGTGAGGTGGATTCCGTCGTAGCCCGCCGCCTCGGCCCACGCCGCTCGCTCGCCGAACTCGGCCGCGAGGGCGTACACCGCGTCGGTCGAGAGCACCTCGACGTCGAACGAGACGACGCCGACGGCGTCCAGCACCCGGAGGGGCCACGGCGGGCGCGAGACGGCCCGCTGGGTCAGGTCGGGGTGTGCGGCACGGTGTTCGTGGTGCCACACCTCGAACGACCGGAGGCCGCCGTGCGCCAGCTGGCAGAAGATTCGCGCGCCCCGTTCGTGGACGGCGTCGGTGAGTCGCCGCATCGAGGCCACCCGGTCCGGGTCGTCGAAGCCGGTCATCCCCGGCGCGGCACAGCCCTCGTACCCCCGGACGGGCGTCGCACCCTGCATCACGAGGCCGGCGCCACTGGCCGCCGCCGGCTCGAGTTCCGCGACGAGCCGGTCGGCCGCCTCGGGTCCGTTGCCGGCGTGTTCGAGCAACGGCGCGCGGTAGAGGCGGTTGCGGAGGCGGAGCCCACCCACCTGCAGCGGGGCGTCGAGCGTGGGGGACACGACACCCCCCGTAGCCCGCCCGCGATAATGAGTACCACGGGCGTGGTGAGAGCGACGCACGGCCGACGCCGGCGGGCCCGCGCCTACCGGAGGCCGAACGGCTTTGGCCCTGCCACCCGCCGTGTCGGTATGTCCGAGACACACGCGCTCGACCTGTTCAGGCTCGATGGCGACGTGGGCCTCGTCACCGGCGCGGCCAGCGGTATCGGCCGCGCGTTCGCCGAGGCGCTCGCGGAGGCCGGGGCCGACGTGACGCTGGCCGACGTGGACACCGAGGGCCTCGAGACGGTCGCTGGCGACCTGCGCGCCCGGACCGACGCCACCGTCCTCACCGCCGAGGCGGACGTGACCGACCCGGACGCCGTGGCCGCCGCGGTGGACGCCACCGTCGAGGAACTCGGCGGCCTGGACGTCGCGTTCGCCAACGCCGGCATCGGCCTGATGCACGGGTCGGTCGACTCCACCTCGCTCGAGGCGTGGGAGAAGGTCGTCGACGTGAACCAGAAGGGCGTCTTCCTCACGAACCGGGAGGCCGCGAAGGCGATGCGCGAGGACGGCGGCGGGAGCATCGTCAACACCGCCTCGGTCCTCGGTCTCGTGGGGAGCGAGACGCCCGGACTGGGCGCCTACGTCGCCTCGAAGGGGGCGGTCGTCCAGATGACCAAGCAGTTCGCCGCCGAACTGGGGCCCGACATCCGGGTGAACGCGGTGGCGCCGGGCTGGGTCCACACCGACATCGGCGGCGGGATGCTCCGCGAGGACGCGCCGGGGATGGAGCCGGTGCAGGAGCAGATGCGCCAGAAGACGCTGCTCGACCGCCTCGGGAAGCCGCAGGACCTCAAGGGCATCGCGGTGTTCCTCGCGAGCGAAGCGTCCTCGTACTGTACGGGGTGTGTCTACCCGGTCGACGGCGGGTGGACGGCTCTCTGAGCTGGCCCGTTACAGCAGGTGCCGCTCCAGGAAGTCCGCCTCCCTCCCTGCCACCCGCTCGAACTGCTCGCCGGTGTAGACGTCGAAGTGGTCGCCGTCGAACCACAGCCGTTCCACGTCGGCCAGTCGCTCGACCGTCTGCTCCACCGCGCTCCCCGGCACGAGCTGGTCCTCGCGCGCCGCCGCGACGAACGCCGGGCACTCCACGTCCGCGGCCGAGGAGACGGGCCGGTACAGCAGGAGCGGCAGGAGGAACCGCGCGGTCACCTTGTTCCACTCGGCCTCGTCCAGTTCGTCGGGGACCATCGAGCGGTAGCCCTCGTCGGAGCCGGGTGTGTTCATCGCCGCGAGCTCGCCCGGCTGTGCCACGGCCGGGACGTACCGCGGCTCACGGCCCAGCAGGCCCCTGACGGTGTCGTCGAGGCCGGCCTTCGTCGCCTCCAGCGCGAACCCGAGGCCACTCTGCTTCGTGATGTGGAGAAGGGTCCGCACGCCGTCGTAGAACGGCGTCTGGCCGACGTAGGCGTCCACGTCCTCGCGGGCGGCGGTGACGAGCGCGTGCCCGCCGGAGAACGAGGTGCCCCAGACGCCGAGTCGGTCGTAGCCGAGCGACCGGGCGTGGTCCACCGCCGCCTCCCAGTCGACGACGTGGCGGAACGGGTCGACGTGGTTCCGCGGTTCGCCATCGCTGTCGCCGAAGGTACGGTAGTCGAACAGCAGGACGCCCAGTCCGCGCTCGGCGAACGTCTCGGCGTAGGCGGGCAGTCGCATCCGGCGGGTCCCCGCGAACCCGTGGGCCATCACGACCACCGCGTCGTCGCCGGGGTAGTGCCACGCGGCGCACTCGGTTCCGGCGCTCTCGAACGTCGTGGGCGCTCGTTCGCTCATACCCGGCGTGTCGCTCGGGCGACGCTTAGTTCCACGGGCGGTCGACGACTCACCGGGGAGTGAGCAAAGCCTAAACAGCACGGCGTGCCTACCCACGGCAGTGAACCGCACCGTCGCGGCCGCCCTCGCCCTCCTCGCGGTGCTGTCGCTCGGGGCGGCCGCCGCCACCCTCGATACGGCCACGGCCGGCGGGAGCGGCGGGGCTGGCGGCGGCGACGCCGAGAGCGTCGGCTCCGGCGGCAGTTTCAGTTTCGGCGGCTACAACGTCTCTGACACGGACAGCGCCACCCCACCCCGCCTGCCACCCATCGTCGGCCAGTTGCTCGGGCTCGTCCTCCTGCTGTTCTTCGGCCTCGGCCTCGTCCAGTTCCTCCGCGAACACGGGGTCCGTGGCCCGCTCACCGTCGCGCTCGTCGGCGCCGTCCTGGTGGGTGGGCTGTGGCTCCTCCTGAACGGTCTCGGCGCCACCGACGGTCTGTTCCAGCAGGGACAGGGTGGGTTCGGGAGCGGTGGCTCGCCGGAACTCCCGGGTGGCGCCTCGCAGGGGCCCGAGGACGCCTCCAGCCCGGTCACGGACCCACCGACGGTCCTGTTCGCGCTGTTCGGCGTCGTGCTGGTGGGTGCCGTCGCTCTCATCGCGCGCTCGACGGGCGACGACCTCTCACAGCCCGACCCGGACGAGGAGTCGAGCGGCCCGACCGACGTGGCCGCCGTCGGCCGCGCGGCGGGCCGGGCGGCCGACCGTATCGAGGAGCGCGACGGCTTCGACAACGAGGTGTACCGCGCGTGGGACGAGATGACCCGGCACCTCGACGTGGCGAACCCCGACGCCTCGACGCCGACCGAGTTCGCCGCCGCGGCCGTCGACGCCGGGATGGCCCGCGAGGACGTCGACGCCCTGACGGACGTGTTCGAGGCGGTCAGGTACGGCGCGGCCGACGCCACCGACGCCCGCGAGCGCGAGGCCGTCGAGGCCCTGCGCCGCATCGAGCGGGCCTACGCCGAGGCCGACGCTCCGGCCGCCGACCACGGGTCGGGTGAGGCGGCGTGAACCTCGGCCGCCTGTTCCTCGCCATGGGGGCGGCGGCGGCCACCGCCGGGTTGCTGATCGCGCTCCGGCCCTCGCTGGCCGGCGGGCTCGCCCCGACGTACGTGGTGGTGACCGCGGTGGGGGTGCTGGGACTGGTCCAGGGTGTCGGCGTGGCCTACGGCCGCCTGCGTGGCGAGCGCCGGGCGGCCGACCTCCCGGCCGTCGAGCGCCCACGGGCGTTCCCGACGCCGGGCGAGGGGTTCGACGCGGGACTGCGGGACCTGCCGCGGGTCTCGAGTGTGAAGGCCGACCGCGAGCGTGCGGTCGTCCGCGAACGCCTCCGGACCGCCGCGGTGGCCGTCCTCACGCGCTACGAGGGGTACGACCGCGACGACGCCGAGCGGGCGCTGGACCGCGGAACGTGGACCGACGACCCGCGGGCGGCGGCGTTCTTCGCGCCCGAGACGGCCGACACCGCGCTGACAGCTCGCATCCGTGACGCGGTGGCGGCCGAGCGCGCGTTCGTCCGCCGAGCGGGCGCCGTCGCGGCCGTCCTCGACGCGCGGGTGACCGAGGGGCGCCCGACGCGAGGTGACCGGGCGGGAGGGAGCGAGCGACCCGTACCGACGAACGGACCGGCCGGGGTCGAGCGATGAGTGGGCCGGAGCCGACCCGGCGCGCGACGCCCGGCGAGCCCCTGGACCGCGAGACGAACCGCTGGCTGGGAGTGAACGCGCTGGCGGCCGGCAGCGTCGGCGTCCTGCTCTCGCGGCCGGCGCTCGTCCTCGCGGCGGTGCTGGGCGTGGCGTTCGGCGCCTACGCCCGCGCCGGTGGCCCTCCAGACGCGCGCGTCTCCCTCTCTCGCGAGATATCAGAGACAGTGTCTCGGCCGGGCGAGTCGGTCCGCGTGACCGTCACCGTCCGGAACGAGGGTGACTCGCTCCTCCCGGACCTCCGGGTGGTCGACGGCGTCCCCGAGGGCCTCACGGTCGTGGAGGGGTCACCGCGCCACGCCACCGCGCTCCGACCGGGGAAGGCCGCCGCGTTCACCTACGAGGTCCGGGCCGTCCGTGGCCACCACACCTTCGCGCCGGCGACGGTGCTCGTACACGGGTTCAGCGGGAGCGTCGAGCGCGAACTCGCGGTCCGTGCCGAGACACCGACGACGCTGGATTGCACCCCCGAACTCGTGGTGGGTGATTCGCTCCCGTTGCGGACCCAGACCACGCCGTTCACCGGGCGGGTCGTCACCGACACCGGCGGCCCGGGCACGGAGTTCCACTCGGTGCGGGAGTACCGTCCCGGCGACCCGCTCTCGCGCATCGACTGGCGCCGGGCCGCCCGCACCGGCGAGTACGCTACGCTCCAGTTCCGGCCCGAGCGGGCGGCCACCGTCGCGCTCGTCGTCGACACGCGCGAGGAGGCCTACCGGGCGCCGGACCCGGACTCGCCCTCTGCCGTCGAGCGGTCGGTGACCGCGGCCGGCGAGGCGTTCACCTCGCTGCTGGCGACGGGTGACCGGGTCGCCCTCGCCGCGTACGGGCCGGCGGAGTTCTGGCTCCCGCCCGGTGCGGGCGACGAACACCGCGCCAGTGCTCGCGAGGCGCTCGGCACTCACCGGGCGTTCGCACCCACCCCCGGCGACGACCCGTTCTTCCCCGGTATCCGCCTGCGGCGCCTCCGCCGGCGACTCCCCGGCGACGCGCAGGTGGTGCTGTTCACCCCACTGGCCGACGACTACGTGGTGAACGTCGCGCGTCGTCTCGACGCCTACGGCCACCTCGTCACCGTCGTCTCGCCGGACCCCACCGCGGGCCGTAGCGACGGCCAGCGCCTCGCGCGTGTCGAGCGGTCGCTCCGGGCCTCGACGCTCCGCGCGGCCGGTATCCGGGTGGTCGACTGGCCCCCGACCGGCCGCTCGCGGCCGCCGTCGCCCGTGCCCGCCGGAGGTGGTCGACGTGAGCCGAGCGGCGGGGACCGAGCGCCCCCGGTCCGAGACGGCCGACCGTGACGAGACGGCCGAGGGCGGCGCCGACGGCGGGGCGCCGCCCGCCGACGCGATGGACGCGCCGATACGGGAACTCGACGACCGGCCGACGGTGGTCGGGAGCGCGCTCGCGTTGCTCGTCGGCACCGTCGCGGTGGGCGCGACGCTCGCGGGCGGGAGCGTCGCGCTGGTGAGTCTCGCGGGGCTGGTGACGCTCGCGGCCGGCCTGCGCCGCGGGGAGCGGCGGGTGGTGACGCTCGGCGCGGCCGTGCTCTTCGGCGGCGTCCTGCTGGCGGGCGTGTTCGGGGCGCCGCCGGAGCCGACGCTGGTGGCCGCCGCCGCGACCGTCGTCGCGTGGGACGCCGGCGAGCACGCGGTCGGTCTCGGTCGGCAGGTGGGGCGACACGCCGAGACGGGCCGCGCGGAACTCGTCCACGCCGCCGGGTCGGCGCTCGTCGCCAGCACCGCCGCGGCCGCTGCGTACCTCGCGTTCCGGACGCTCGCCAGCCAGTCGGTGGTGGCGCTCGCCCTGCTCGCGCTCGGTGGGCTCCTCATCGCCGCGCTGTTGCGCGCGTAGCCGTGTTCGACCCTGGCCACTCGGGGGTCGTAGACGTCCTCGGGCCGTCGGGCCGGTGGCGACGGCCCGCCCGAACAGTTTTACTCGCCCCACCCCCTCGACGACCAGATGCATCCCGTCGTTCGACCGACACCGTGGCCGACGTCCAGGCCGGCCAGCGGACGAAACTCGTCGGGACCGTCGCGGCGGCCGAGGCAGGCACCCCCTTCGACGCCGGGTTCGCGGGCGTTCCGACGCTCGCGGCCCAGTACGTCGTCGTCGAGGTCCGGCCGGACGGCGACGGCGGCACCGAGGAACGCCAGGTTTACGACGGCACCCGCGCGGTCCCGTGTGAACTCACGGACGGTACCGGGAGCGTCCTCGTCGACCCGGACCCGGAGACGGTGGACGCGAGCGGCGATCACCACGACTCCATCCGGGTGGAGAAGGGCGAGGAACCGCCCGAACGGGTGAAGCAGTTCCTCCGGACGACGGCGGACGTCGACGGCGTGTTCGAGGGGGTCGACGTCGGTCCGTTCAACGTCGGCGGCCGGACCCGGTACTACCGTGAGTGGCGGGTCGAACCGGGCGACGAGGTGCTGGTCTACGGCACCGGTGACCGCGACCCGGACGCCGACTGGGGCGAGAGCCTCGTCGTCCGCACGGACGAGGCGGACGACGGCCTGTTCACCAACTACTCGCCCGCCGAGTACGCGAACAAGAGCCTGCTCTCCACCGCGGGGTACCTCGGGGTGGGGTCGCTGTTGCTGGTGTGGCCGTTCGCGGTGCTCGCGTACATGTTGCTGGAGATGGGCGTGTTCTGAGGGGTGAAGGAGAGAACGCTGTCGCGGTTCGGTGGCGGTGCAGTAGCGGCTAGCTCACCCACCCGCGCCGAGCGCAGCGAGGCGCGCCTTTTTGACCCATATTTCTGGAGGAGCGGTGCGCGAGTGAAGCGAGCGCACCCGACGAGAAAAATATGGTTGCTAGTAGTTCTTCGCGAAGTACGCCGTCTCCGTCGCCTCCTCCCCGCACACTCCGCACGTCTCGTGGACCGGCTCCTCGTCCTCGTCGAGCGGGAGCATCACGATCTCGGCGGCGATCTGGTCCTTGATCTCGGTCTCACACGCCTCGTCGCCACACCAGCCGGTCTTGACGTAGCCGCCGTGTCGGCCGAGCGTCCCGAGGATCTCGTTGCGGCCGTGGGCCTCGTGGATCCGTTCCTCGACGGTCTCCTCGGCCGCGGCGTACAGTTTGGCGTAGACGTCGTCGAGCGCGTCCTGCACGGCCTCGCCGATGGCGTCGCGGTCCGCGACCGTGCGCTCGCCGTCCGGGCGCTGGACGAGCGTGGCCTCGCCGTCCTCGACCTCGTTCGGGCCGATCTCGATGCGGAGCGGGACGCCCTTCAGCTCCCACTCGTTGTACTTGAAGCCGGGGTTGCGCTCGTCCCGGTCGTCGAGGTGGACGCGGAACTCGGCGTCGAGCTCCGCGGCGAGCTCGGCCGCGTAGTCGAGTACCTCGTCCTTGGTCTCGGACTGCCAGATGGGGACGACGACGACCTGTTCGGGCGCGAGCGTGGGCGGCAGCACCAGCCCCTGGTCGTCCGAGTGGGTCATGATGAGCGCGCCGAGCGCGCGCCACGAGAGCCCCCACGAGGTGGTGTGTGCGACCTGCTCGTCCTCGTCCTCGTCGGTGTAGTAGAGGTCGTAGGCCTCCGCGAACCGGGTCCCGAGGTAGTGAGAGGTGCCGGCCTGCACGGACTTGCCGTCGGGCATCAGCGCCTCGATGGTCGTCGTCACCTCGGCGCCAGGGAACTTGTCGTGGTCCGGCTTGCGGCCCGTCATCCCCGGGATCGCCAGCACCTCCTCGTAGAGCTTCTCGTACTGGCCCAGCCGGGTGGTCGTCTCCTCCCACGCGCCCGCCTCGTCGCGGTGGGCGGTGTGCCCCTCCTGCCAGAGGAACTCCTTCGTGCGGAAGAACGGCTTGGTGTCCGTGGCCTCCCACCGGATGACCGAGCACCACTGGTTCACGCGCATCGGGAGGTCCCGGTGGCTCCGGACCCACTGGCTGATGTACGGCGTGATGATGGACTCGCTCGTCGGGCGGAAGGCGAGTCGCTCCTCGAGCTCCTCGGTACCGGCGTGGGTGACCCACGCCACCTCGGGGTCGAACCCCTCGACGATCTCGGCCTCCTGCTCGAGGTACGACTCGGGGATGAGCGCCGGGAAGTAGGCGTTCTGGACGCCGTCGTCCTTGAACATCTGGTCGAGGTTCTCCTGCAGTCGCTCCCAGATGGCGTAGCCGCGCGGCCGGGTCACGATGAACCCGCCCATCGGGGCGTAGTCCGCGAGGCCGGCCTTCTGGACCACCTCGGCGTACCACTTGCCTGTCTGTCCCGCCTTGGACTCGGTGATCCCGAGTTCCTGGTCGTCGTCGGTGTCGCTCATAGTCGTTGGTGTCGGAGTGGCGTCCTAAATACGGTGCGTTCCGCTCGCGGCCGGCGTCGGTCGGGGAGGAGTGAGAAGTGGTGGCCTACCGGCCACGCGGCACGCGCGGGCGAACGAGGCGGCGACGGGAGGTGCCCATACCGGGGCGACGGGGCGACCGGACTCGTACGCTCCGGAGGTACGCCACCGACTCGGACGCCGGCGACACGCCCTTCCGTCCGGTCCGCGCACGGCGCGTATGCAGACGGTCGAACTCGGTCCCACGGACGCGGTCGAACTCGCACGGCTCTACGAGGCGTACGACTGGTGGGCCGAGCGGACGGTCCCAGAGGTGCGGGCGGCGCTCGCCGACTCCATCGCACTCGGCGTCCGTGACGACGGCGACCTGGTCGCGTCGGCCCGTGTCGTCACCGACGGCGTCTACTACGCGACGTGTTACGACGTGGTGGTCCGCGAGGACCGGCGCAGCGAGGGCGTCGGCGAGGAACTGCTGGACGCCGTCGTCTCCCATCCCGCCCTCGCGGACGTCTTCCTCTCGCTCACCTGCCGCGAGGGTCTGGTCCCGTTCTACGAACGGGCCGGGTTCGAGCCATACCCGAGTCCGGTCGAGCGACCCGACGGCCCCGCCGAGGAGATGGTCCACCTCTACCGGCCCCGCGCGGACGACTGAGAACGGGGAAGACCGAGAGGAGAGAGACTGGAGCGGGGAGACTGGACGCGGTCAGTCGGCGGAGGCGACGCCCCACGCGACGCGGTCCCAGAGTCGCTCGTAGCCGTAGTACGTCCCGGTCTTGACGAGGTTCGTGACGAGGCCGATGCTCAGCGACTGGCCGACGCTCCCGGTCACCGCGAACGCCACTCCCACCGAGACGAGGACCATGACCACCCGGTAGAGGAGCGTCTTCACCACCGCCCGCGACCGCAGCTGGTTCGGCGTCCGGGTGACGAGGCGACGTGTGAACTCCATACCGACTGCTCGTGACGGCGCTACTTGATAACCACTGATAGTTTACAACAGACAAAAGTGTAGCTAGAAACGGTTACAGCAGGAGGCCGAGGCCGACCAGCGCCACGAGTCCGACCACGATGGTTGCGAGGATGCTCTCGGTGTACCACGCGACGAGGGCGGCGACGACGGCGGCGACCAGTCGGTCGTTCCCCAGCAGCACCACCGTCTCCTCGGGGGCGAGGACGGCGGGGACGACGAGCGCCGAGAGCACCGCTGCGGGCACCATCCCGAGCGCCGTCTGCGCGCGTGAGGGGACGCCGCCGAGTCGCTCGAACAGGAAGAGGAACGACGCGCGGATGGCGTAGGTGCCGACGCCCGCGAGGACGACGGCGGCCCACACCACCGTATCGGGGGCGGTCGTCAATGGCCCACCTCCACGTCGCCCCAGCCGCGTTCGGCCAGCACGGTGCCGGCGACGACGCCCGCGACGGCCCCGACCAGCAGGCCGAGGTTGAACGGGAGTGAGACGCCCGCGGTGGCGACACCGCCACCGACGAGCGCCGCGACCAGCGTCGGTCGACTCTCGACGGCCGGCACCAGCAGGGCGAGGAAGGTGAGCGGCACCGCGAACCCGAGCGGGAGCCACGCGGGCACCTGCGTCCCGGCGAGCGCCCCCGCGACGGTGCAGATCTGCCAGACGACCCAGAGCGGCAGCGCGGTCCCGAGGTAGTACCAGCGCTTGCGCTCTACCCCCTCCAGCCCCTCGGCGTACCGCGTCACCGAGAGCGCGAAGGCCTGGTCGGTCAGCACGTACGCCAGCAGCGCCCGCCAGCGCGAGTCCTCCTCGAGGAAGTGCGGGGCCAGCGACGCCGAGTACATGAACATCCGCGCGTTGATGACCAGCGCCGTCCCGACGACGACGACGAGTGCGGCGTCCCGGCCGAGGAGTTCGATGATGGCGAGCTGGGAGGCGCCGGCGAACACGACCACGGAGAGCGCGGCGGCTTGCAGTATCGAGAGCCCGGCCCCGATGGCGGCGGCTCCCGCGACGAGTCCGAACGGCACGACACCCAGCACCACGGGCGTGGTGGCACGCACGCCCGCACGGAGGGCCTCTCGGCGACTCATTGCGCTCGGCTTCACCGCCCCGGGTGACGGGGTTTCCGGTTCGTCGCTCGGCTCCGACGCCCGCGTCGACTGCCGGCTCGGGCCTCCAGCGCAGTGAATCGGAGGGAGAACGCCGAGTAGTTCTTTAAGTCGTGAGTGTGTTGCCCGAATCGTGCTCTCACTCGACCGCCCCGCGCGGGTTCTCTACGTCGACTCCTACGACGGGGTCGACCGGGCGGCGGCGGCGTTCGACCCTGCTGACGTCGACGTGACCTACGAGACGGACCCGGACCGGGCGCTCGACCTCGTCGAGACCAACCGGTTCGAGTGTGCCGTCCTCGGCCCGGAACCGGCTGGCGGGTCGGGTATCGCGATGCTCGTCGCCACCCGCGAGGTGAGCGACGTCCCGGTCGTCCTCCTCGGGGGGGAGACGCCCGGCCCGACGACGGCGTTCGACGCCGGCGCCGACGAGTACGCTCGCCCGCCGACCGACGAGGACACGGCCGCCGCGCTGGCCGCCCGCATCGTGAACCTCGTGGGTCGGCGCCGCGCCGAGCGGACGGCAACCACCGAACGGGCGCGCTCCGCCGCCCTCGTCGCCGACGAGGGTGAGTTCCGCGACCTCGCCGAGCGCCTCGACCAGGTGGTCTGGATCCGCGACCCTGACGGCGCGTTCCGGTACGCGAACGCCGCGTTCGAGTCCACGTGGGGCGTCTCCGACGAGACGCTCCGAGACGACCCGTCACTGTTCGAGCGTCGCATCCACCCGGCCGACCGGCCGGACGCGGCGGGGTTCGAGGCCGGCGTCCACGAGTACCGCGTCCAGCAGGCCGACGGCCCGGTGCGCTGGCTCCGCGACCACGTCCGCGAGGTGGAGACGGACGAGGGATGCCGCGTCGTCGGCGTCGCCGAGGACGTCACCGCCCGCCAGCGACTCTCCCGTGACCTCGAGGCCAACGTGGAGGCGCTCGGGCGACTCTACGAGATCTCCTCGAACCCCGACCTCGAGTTCGAGGAGAAGGCACCCAGACTGCTGGCGGTCGGCTGTGACCTGCTCGACCTCTCGTTCGGCGCGCTGATGCGCATCGAGGACGGCTCCCAGCGGGTGGTGGCTGCCCACGGTACGGGTGTCGAGGCCGGGCTCGAGACGCCGCTCTCGAGGGCCTACTGCCGACGGACCATCGACTCCGACAGCCTGCTGGGCATCCGCGACGCGCCCGCGGAGGGGATGGCGGGTGACCCGGCCTACGACGAGTGGGGGTTCGCCTGCTACCTCGGCGGGAAGGTGCTCGTCGACGACGAACTCTACGGGACGGTCTGTTTCGGCTCCGAGGAACCACGGGACGAGCCGTTCACCGCGGCCGAGCGGTCCGTGGTCGAGTTGCTCGTCCAGTGGGTCTCCCACGAGCTGACCCAGCGGACGGTCCAGGAACGACTCCGGCGACGCAACGAGCGTCTCGACGACTTCGCGAGCGTCGTCAGCCACGACCTCCGCAACCCGCTGAACGTGGTCTCCGGCAGGGTCGAGATGGCACTCGACGCCAGTGAGGACCCGGCCGTGGTCGACCACCTCGAGATGGCCACCGGCGGTATCGAGCGGATGGAGGACCTCATCGCGGACCTGCTGGCGCTCGCCCGTCACGACACCTCGATCGAGCCCACCTCCGTCGCCATCGCCGACGTGGCCCGCGGGGCGTGGCAGACCGTCCCCACCGGCGACGCGACGCTCACGCTCCGCGACGGCCTCGGGCAGGTGCAGGCGGACCCGCCGCGCCTGCGCCAACTGTTCGAGAACCTCTTTCGAAACGCCGTGGAGCACGGCTCCACCGGCCCCGACCCGCAAGCTCGCCGGGACGCCGTCGAACGCAGCTCCACGAGCCCTGCCTCGCAGGCTCGGCAGGACGCGATAAACCACGCCTCGCCGCCCGACCCGGAGCCGACCGACGGCGGGAACGACCCCGGCCCGACCACGCTGACGGACGGCGGGAGTGGGCCGAGGGTGGTCGTCGGCCCGCTCGACGGCGGCGGGTTCTACGTCGAGGACGACGGGCCGGGACTCCCACGCGAGGAGTCGGTGTTCGCCTCCGGCGTCACCACGGCCGCGGACGGCACCGGCCTCGGCCTCGCCATCGTGAAGCAGGTGGCCGAGGCCCACGGCTGGTCGGTCCGGGCCGGCGAGGCCCCGACGGGCGGCGCGCGCTTCGAGTTCGCGTTCTAGCGGTGCCCATCGCGGTCAGCACTCCAGTACGTCGGCGTGGCGATCCAGTATCGTCTCGAGCGTGAGGTTCTTCTCCTCGAGTTCGTAGCGAACCCGGACGACGGGGACGTCGACGTCGAGTATCCGAGCGAGGTCGTGGGGCGTCCCCGAGACCACGACGTCCGGCGCCGCGTTCCGGATGGTCGCGGCCAGGTCCCGACGCTGTGCCTCGCTGTAGCCCATCGCCGGGAGGACCGTGTCGAGGTGGGGGTACTCCTCGAAGACGCGCTGGAGCGAACCGACGGCCGCTGGCTCGGGGTCGACGACCTCGGCGGCCCCGTACCGTCGGGCCGCGATGAGGCCAGCACCGTAGGGCGCGTCGCCGTGGGTGAGGGTAGGCCCGTCCTCGACGACGAGCACCCGCTTGCCGGCGATCTGCTCCCCGTCGGCCGTGATCTTCGAGTTCGCGTGGACGATCTCCGCGTCCGGGTTCGTCTTCCGGACGTTCGTCTCGACCTCTCGAATCGCCCCCGCGTCCGCCGTGTCCTCCTTGTTGACGACGACGTAGTCCGCGAGTCGGAGGTTGGTCTCGCCGGGGTGGTACCGGAGTTCGGCCCCGGCGCGGTGCGGGTCGGTCACGACGACGTGGACGTCGGGTACGTAGAACGGGAGTTCGTTGTTGCCGCCGTCCCAGACGACGACGTCGGCCTCCGCCTCCACGCGCTCCAGGATGGCGCCGTAGTCGACACCCGCGTAGACGACGTGCCCACGTTCGATGTGCCCCTCGTACTCCTCGCGTTCCTCGATGGTCACGTCGCTCTCGTCGAGGCGCTCGATGGAGTCGAACCGCTGTACCCGCTGGGCCACGAGGTCGCCGTACGGCATCGGCTCCCTGACGACGGCCACCTCCTTCCCCCGGTCGCGGAGCAGGTCGGCGAACTTCCGTGCGGTCTGTGACTTGCCACACCCCGTCCGGACCGCGTCGACGGCGACGACCGGAATCGACGCCCGGAGCATCATCCGGTCCGGCCCGACGAGGCGGAAGTCGGCCCCGGCGGCGAGCGCACGCGAGGCCTGGTGCATCACGTGTTCGTGCGAGACGTCGGAGTACGAGAACACGACCGTGTCGACGTCGGCCTCCTCGACGACGGTCTCCAGTTCCGATTCGGGGTAGATCGGGATGCCGTCGGGGTACCGCTCTCCCGCCAGCGCCGGCGGGTAGCGGCGGGTGGGGAGGGCGTCGAGTTCGCCGATGTTCTGCGAGGCGGTGTGGGTGAACGCGACGACCTCGACCCGTTCGTCGTCCCTGAAGACCGTGTTGAAGTCGTGGAAGTCGCGGCCCGCTGCACCCATGATCAGGATCCGCGTCTGACTCATGCTACTAACTGTCAGCGCGAACAGGGATGAGTATGGACGACGACTCTCAGCGGGCGGGAACCGAGCCGATTGTCGTGGCCCTGGGCGGGAACACGTTGCTCGGGTCGCAGGGGCACTGGACGTTCGATGAACAGCGGGAGGCCGTCGCCCGGACCGCCCGACAGCTCGCGGACGCGATTCACGCCGGCTACGACGTCGTCCTCACCCACGGGAACGGCCCGCAGGTCGGTACCCTCCTCCTGCAACAGGACAACGTCGAGGAGCCCGCACGACGCCCGCTCGACGTGCTGGTCGCCGAGACGCAGGCACAGATCGGCTACCTGGTGCAACAGGCGCTCGACAACGAACTCCCCGACTCGACGGACTCCGTCACCGTCGTGACGCAGGTGGTCGTGGACCCGGACGACCCCGCGTTCGAGACCCCCACGAAACCCGTGGGGCCGTTCTACACCGAGGCGCAAGCGGCCGAGCGAGCCTTCGAGACCCGACGGGTGCGCAGTGGTGACCGTCCCTACCGCCGTGTCGTCCCGTCCCCCGAGCCCATCGAGGTCGTCGAGGACGAGGAGATAACGAGCCTCGTGGAGCGAGGGACCCTCGTCGTCGCCGCTGGCGGCGGTGGCGTTCCCGTGGTCCGTGACGGCACGCTCCGTGGTGTCGAGGCCGTGGTCGACAAGGACAAGACCTCGCAGGTGCTCGCCGCCGAACTCGGGGCCGAGACCCTCGTCGTCCTGACGGACGTCGAGTTCGCGTACGTGGGCTACGAGACGGCCGACGAGCGACCACTCCGTCGCGTCTCACCAGCGGCGGTGCGCGGGCACCTCGAGGCGGGGGAGTTCGGTGAGGGGAGTATGCGCCCGAAGATGGAGGCCTGCTGTCGATTCGTCGAACGGGGCGGCGAGCGGGCCGTGGTGACCACGCCCGACCGGTTGCTGGAGGCGCTGGCCGGTGAGACCGGAACCCAGGTCCGAGCCTGATCCGGCGGTGAGACGGTGACGTCGGGAGGCGTGCCCCCCGGTCGGCCGAGGCTCCCGCCCGAGTGGTGGCGTTCCGGCGCCGGGTCCCGTACCCGCAGGTGAGGTCGCACTGTCTCACGCCCGAGACAGTCCCGAATCCGCCGAACGTTAACTATGCTCCGGAACGGCCTACAGTCTCGGATGCGACCCACGGTGACACGGCGTGAAGCGGTACTGCTCGGGGGCCTCGGCGTCCTGACGTCGCTGGCAGGGTGTGTGGGGGGCGGCGACGCGCCGTCGGACGGTGACGCGCCGGCCGACGGGCCGAGCGGGAGCGGGGACATCGGCGGGGACTCGAACGGTGCCGACGGGGGCGACGGCGGTGGCGAGGGCGAGACGGCTGGTGACGAGGCGGACGCGCCGGCCGTCTCCGTCCAGCAGGCCGTCGTCGGGGACCTGACGGACCTCGGGCCCGTCGCGGTCGGCGTCGTGGGCGCCGAACGGACGCCGACGGCACCGCTGCTCGGCCCCGGATCGGCCATCGGTGCCGCCGAGGGCAACGAGTACGTCGCGCTCGACGTGGGCATCCGGGGCGACGCGTACGTCGCGCTCGCGGCGGACCTGTTCGCCGTCGCCGTCGACGACACGGAGTACGCCTCGGCCGAGAACTTCGCCCAGATCGCCTCGGCCGAACTCGGGGGGTTCCCGTTCGCGCCGGGGGAACTCCGTCGGTTCCGGCTCCACTACGAGGTGCCCGAGGGGACGAGCGGCGAGTCACTCCGGGTGCTGTTGCGGGTCCGGACGCTCCCGGGTGACTCGTTCGAGGCCCTGCAGCCGCTCCAGGTCGACCTCGGCTCGACGGCCGCCTCGGCCGCCACGTTCGAGCAGGCGTTCGACGTGCCGCTCCAACCGTTCGGCGAGACGGTCTCGCACGAGGGCATCGAGGTGACCATCGGCGAGGTGCAACCGGTGGCCGAGGTCTCGGCCCGCCGGCCGCCCGCCGAGGGGACGGAGTACCTCGGGTTCACCATCGCGGCCACGAACGGGGGCGACCGGCCGAACCCCATCCTCCTCTCGCTGAGCGGGCTCGGCGGCCTCTCGCTGGTCGACGGCACGGGTGCGGACGTGGGCCGGAACGTCCAGTTCACGGGCGAGGTGCTGGGCGGGCGGCAGTTCGACCCGTCGAACGGCCTCGCGCCGGGCGAGAGCGAGTCCGGCGTCGTCGTGGGGGAGGTGCCCGCCGGCGTCTCGCCGCTCTACCTCGTCTGGTCGCCCCCGGCGCTCTACTGGCGTGGTGACGTCCACCGCTACGTCTGGCAGGTCCGCTGAGTCGCGGCCGGGCACTCGACCGGTCACTCCTCACTCCTCCGGGTCGAACCGCTCCGCCGCCGTCGAGAAGGCGGTCTCCGCCTGTTCGCGCGAGCGGCGCTCCTCGGCCGCGGCGATGGCCTCGGCGTCGGGGCCGACGTCGTCGTCCACCCGCGCCCACGAACTGTGGACCTTCGCGTGACACCAGCGACAGAGGTAGACCGTCACCTCGTGTTCCATGTCGGCCTCCGGTTCGCCGGCGTAAGAGAGGTGGTGTTCCTCCAGCAGGGGCCGGACCTCGCCCGGCACGCGGCGCTCCTCGAGGCCACAGCGTAGGCACTCCCGGTTGCGCTGGCGTGACCGGAAGTGCGGGCAGTCCGACCACGCCCACTCGCCGTGCGGGTCGGCCGCTGGGCACCGCAGGTCGTCGGCGTGTCGCTCGCGGGCGAACTCGGGGTCGTGGTCGCCCCGCTCGACCGCGAAGCGACACCGCCCGTCGTCGGTGAGGTGGTCGCACCGCTCGACGAACGCGTAGGGGTCGTCCACGCCCACGGTGGTCCCCTTCGGTGTCTTCACGCTCGGCGGTGGGCGTTCCTCGTACGTGAATCCTCGCAACGCTCTTGGCGACCGGCGGCGAGCGGCGGGTGTGCGCGTGCTCCACCGCCCGACGGACGGTCCCGAACGCCCCTCGCCACGGACGTCGAGTTCGCCGACGGCATCGTCTCGCAGGGGCTCGGCCTGATGTTCCGCCGAGCCATCGCGGACGACTACGCGCTCGTCTTCCGGTTCGGCGGGACACGAACGCGGGGACTCCACATGGTCTGTGTCCCGTTCGACATCGACGCCGTGTGGCTGGTCGACGGGGAGGTGACGGGCGTCGAGCGCCTGCGTGCGTGGTGGGGACGGGGCGGGTACCGGGCGGACACCGTCATCGAGATGCCCGCCGGTGCCGCCGACGGGGTGGCGGTTGGCGACCGGGTCGTCGTGGAGTGAGACGGGAGGTGGAAGCGGGAGGGAGTGTCGGAGCCGGCGGCGAACAGGCCGAGGACACGGTCGCGAACCAAGGACAGAGACAGCGCGGACGCTTCCAGGTCACCTGCCCCGGCCTGTTCGTCTACCACTGTGCCGTGCCGGATCTCGACTACCACATCTCCTCCGGGATGTTCGGCTGCATCCTCGTCGAACCCGAGGGAGGCCTCCCGGCGGTCGACCACGAGTTCGACTTCGACTCGATGGCGATGGAGGCGCCCACGTACGTCCTCGTCAACGGCGAGAAGTACGGCATCGGCCCGCAGGGGTACAACGACATGGTGATGGAGACGGACGAGACGGCCCGCGTCTACTACGGCGTCGGTGGCCCGAACCTGTTCAGTAGCTTCCACCCCATCGGCAGCGTCTGGGACGAAGTGTACCCACAGGGCGCCATCATGTCCGACCCCCACCGCTACGTGCAGACGACGCCCGTGCTGCCCGGCAGCGCGATGGTCGGCACGCTCACCTCGCCGGTGCCCCTGCCCATCAAGCTCGTCGACCACGCGCTCTCGCGGGTCGCCCGGAAGGGCTGTCTCGCGGTCATCGACGTACAGGGCGAGGCGGACCCGACCATCTACGACCCGAACCCGGCCTGAGGCGGTACGGTCGTGCTCGGGTCGGTCGGCCCCTCCCGAACGACGTGCGGTGGGGACCGGCCACCGGTGAAAGGACTGGACCGACTCCGGTCCGCGACGGTCGAGTGCCGACTCGTATTCGTCAGAGTATTACTTGGAATGAACTATCATGGAATTGAAAACAATTGCCTGAGGGCTAGAACGAGGCGTAGAGCGGTCGTTGAGCCCCTGAGAGGGGTCCGAGGGGCGTTCGGCAACAAAGGTTTTACCGACGTGAGTGTTAGGTTGACTGACAATGGGGGAGGGAAACACGGAGCGCCACTGGCTGCTCGGGGAGGAGTACCGCTTCGGTATCCTGCTCGGCCTCGCGGGGGTCGGCCTCGTCGTCGCCGGGTTCGCCGCGATGGTCGTCGCCGAGCGTGTCGCACCGGCAGCCCCCTACTGGCTGCTCCGGGAGGCTGCCGGCGTCAGCGGGGCGCTGGGGGCACCGGTCGCGCTACTGGGGGTGACACTCACGCTGGCGCCGCGTCGCCCGTCGGTGGTCGGTGGGGCCGGCGTCCTGATAACCACGCTCGCCACGGGGATGTTCGTCGCGGCCTACCCGTCGCGGTGGAACGTCCACCGGAGCGCCGACCTGACGGCCGAGGTGGGGGCGTTCTACCTCGCCGGACTCGGTGTGCTCGCGCTGGGGCTGGCGATGGCGGTCCGTCGAGCCCGCTACCGGATGGGCGAACAGGTCGCCGACACGGGGACCGGGGCGCGGTACGCCCCCGAGGAGTCCGGGTTCGTCTGGAGCGACGACGGCGACTGAGTGTCGGCCGTCAATCTCGCCCCGACCGCCCCGTTTATGAGCACCGGGCTGAAAGCGGGAGACGACTATGTCGCCACACGACATGGAGGATAGAGGAAGTCGCCGCGAGGCGGCTGGCCGTGAAATTCTACGGCGATGAGACACCCGTGAGTGCGCTTTTCGGTGACCATCCCCAGACCAGACCCCTCAGCGACGCGTCCGTCGAGTTCCTCGACACGACGCTGCGCGACGGTGAACAGGCACCCGGCGTCTCGCTCTCTCCCGCGGAGAAGGCCGACATCGCCCGTGGCCTCGACGCCGCTGGCGTCGACTACGTCGAGGCCGGGAGCGCGTGTACCGGACCGGGCGAGCGAGAGACCATCAAGCGCGTCGCCTCGCAGAACCTCGACGCGACGGTGACCTCGTTCGCCCGCGGCGTGCAGAACGACATCGACCTCGCACTGGAGTGCGACGTGGACGGCGTCAACCTCGTCGTGCCCGCGAGCGACCGGCACATCGAGACGAAGGTCGGCACCACCCGCGAGAGCGTCGTATCGAAGACGGCCGACCTGGTCGGGTACGCCGCGGACCACGGCCTGTGGGTCGAGGTGTTGGGCGAGGACGGCTCCCGCGCGGACCTCGACTTCCTGGTCGAACTCATGTCCGCCGCGATGGACGCGGGCGCCGACCGCGTCTGCGTGCCCGACACGGTGGGTCACGCCACGCCCGACCGGATGCTGGAGATATACGCCGCGCTGAACGACGTCGGCCCGACCAGCACCCACACCCACGACGACCTCGGACTGGCCGTGACGAACGCGCTCGTCGGCATCGCCGCGGGCGCGGACCTCGTCCACGGCACCATCAACGGCGTGGGCGAGCGGGCCGGCAACGTCGCCATCGAGGAGGTCGCCATCGCGCTCTACCACGGCTACGGCGTGGAGACGCTCGACCTCGAGTACGTCTACGACGTGGCCCAGACCATCGCGAACGCGACGGGGATCCCGCTCGCGCCGAACAAGGCCGTCGTCGGCGAGAACGCGTTCACCCACGAGTCCGGCATCCACACCGACGGCACGCTCAAGGACGACGCGATGTACGAGCCGTACCCGCCGGAGACGGTGGGCCGTGAGCGCCGTCTCGTCCTCGGGAAGCACGCCGGCCGTGCGGGGGTGAAGGCCGCGCTCGCCGAACACGACGTGGACGTGAACGACGACGAACTCTCGGCCGTCGTCACCCGCGTCAAGGAACTCGGCGACCGGGGCAAGCGCGTCACCGACGCGGACCTCCTGACCATCGCCGAGGAGGTGCAGGGCCGCGAACGCGACCGCCGCGTCGAACTGCTCGGACTCACCGCCGCCAGCGGTTCGGGCCAGCCGACCGCCTCGGTCCGTCTCCGGGTGGACGACGAGGAACGGACCGCCGCCGGCACCGGGTCGGGACCGGTCGATGCCGCCGTCGAGGCGGTGGAGGCCGCCCTCGGCAGCGCCGGACAGGCCCAGCTCGACAGCTACCACGTCGACGCCATCACGGGTGGCACGGACGCACTGGTGACCGTCGAGGTGCAGATGTCTCGGGGCGACCGGACCGTCACCACCACCGCGAGCGACGCGGACATCACCGTCGCCTCGGTGCAGGCGATGGTCGACGCGCTGGACCGGCTGCTGGCGTACGAGCCGGACCGGGTGCTGGCCGACGACTAACCACGAAACTTTTCTCGTCGGGTTCGCTCGCTGCGCTCGCGAACCGCTCCTCGAAAACTTTCGATTCAAAGGCGCAGCTCGCTTCGCTCGCGGCGGGTGGGTGTACCTGTGGAACCGCACCGCGACAGGCCAGCCACCGCGCCGCCTCCACCAGTCGTCGAGAGGTCGAGAACGCCGAATCAGTCGTCAGCGGGGACCGGTTCGCCCGTCTCTGCCTCACACTCGACGACCACCGGGTGCCGCCGAGTGGCGACCTCGCGCCGGAGCGCCTGCGCGAACGGCGGGACGGCGTTGCCCATCAGGACCACCGGCCAACCGTCCGCGAGGGCGGCGTCGAGCACCTCGGCGGCGGACTCGATCCGCTCGTCGTGGGCGACGACTGGGACCCGGAGCCGGCGGGTCAGCACGTCCCGGTGCGCGCCGACGACGCGCACCTGCTCGACCAGTCCCGCCTCCGCGAGCCAGTTCAGGTACTGGACGTACGTCGCGGTACGGCCGGGGCGGTCCGCCCGGAGGTAGACGACGGGCTGGAACACCTCCGGGGTGTCACCCTGGAGCGCCCGACGGACGAGTTCCGTGCTCTCCACGTCGTTGACGTTCGCGGCGTCGAAGACGCGTCCACCGGGGACCCGTGCCCACGCCATCTCGAACCGACCGGCGAACGCCTCGCGCTCTGCGGTCGTGAGCGGTGTGACGCCCGCGAGCACCAGCGCGGCCTCGAGGAGCGCCACCTGCTCGGCCGCCGGGTCGAGCGGCACCTCGGGGCCGACGGCCCGGACCAGCGTGGCGTCACGGCGCGCGAGTTCGCGCTCGAGGTAGGCCAGCACCTCCGGGTTCCGCTCGCCCGTGACGACCTGCACCCCGGGTGGCACCGAGCGTGCCAGCGAGCGGGCGATGCCGAGGTAGCCCTCCCCGAGCGTGTCGAGGTGGTCGCGACGGACGTTCGTCAGCACGACCAGCGTCGGTTCGACGTAGTCCTCGTTCACCAGTCGGGTGGTGTACTCCCGGATGCCCTGGTTCTCGACGACGAGGACGTCCACCGGCACGAACCGGCGGAGTTCCGCAGCCGTCTCGTAGAGTTTGACGGGTCCGGACCGCTCGATGGGGTGGAGCGTCCCGTTGTACAGCGAGTGTGGCTCCTCGCCGGTGACCTTCGCGTACGTGTCGTACCCGCGGGCCACGAACGCCTCGTGGAGCCACGTCACCATCGAGGACTTCCCACGGGTGCCCGTGACGGCGATGCGAACGTCGATATCCGCCAGCCGCCGGCGGTGGTCACGGCCACGGGTCAGCGCGCGCCGACGCGGCCGACGGTCGTCTCGACCTGGTCGTGGAATCTTCGGGTCATCGTCCAGTCACCTCCGTCGTGAACGGCGACGCGTCCAGCAGTCGCCGCTGGCTCGGTCTGAACCGTTCGAGATCGTACGCCTGCCACGCGGCGGCGGCGAGGACGACGACGCCGGCGGCGACGTGCCAGCCGGTGAGCGGCGTCCCGAGGCCGTCCGGCAGCGGCGTGACCAGCAGTCGGGCCACGGCGAACGAGACGACGAAGATGCCCGCGCTCAGGACGAGCATCGCCGCCCGTTCGCGCCGCGCGGTGGCGTGGACCGCGTAGCCGCCGACCCCACCGAGCAGGCCGACGAACACCGTCGTGAGCCCGCTGGCACCGCCGGTGAGGTCGAGGGCTACCGCCGCCGGGAGCGCCACCAGCACGCCCAGGACCGACCCCAGCGAGAGGAGCGCTCGGCCGTACAGCAGGGTCCGGCGGTGGACGACCTGCACGCCGGCGTAGACGACGGCGACGGTGCCGACGTACAGCGGGAGCACCCACCAGGTCCGGAACGCGAACAGGACCACGAGCGGGATGGCGACGACGCCGACCGACCGGAGCCCCCAGCGGAACCGGACGAACTCCGTCAGCGCCAGCCCGAGACCCACGACGACGGTGACCAGCCCGAGCGTCCCGACCGGCGGCTCGGCCAGCGTCGTCCGGAACCCGAGGATGTTCGCGACGTCCGACCCCGCGTCGAGCAGGACCGGCGTCACGTACGTCGCGGGCGGGCGCGGCAGGAGCCCACAGGTCGTGCACGGCGGCGTCGCCCAGAGGACGAGCGCCACGACGCCGACCACGACGAGGCCGAGGTAGAGCGCCGCGGTCGCGGCGGCGTCCACCAGCCGTCGGTCGGCGTCCTGTCGGTGGAAGTTGTAGGCGGCGATCCCCGGCAGGATGCTCCCGTAGAACAGGAACCCGCTGTCCGGGATGCCGCGGCCGACCGTGGCCGTCACGGCGAGCACGGCGACGACAGGGACGACGGCACCGAGCAGGACGGCCGTGAGCAGGAGACGCCGGCCGTAGAACAGCCAGCGCCGCTGGACGACCTCCAGGCCGACGTACGCGAGGGCGGTGCTCAGGAGGAACACGGGGAGTGCCCACACGCTCAGGAGGGTGTAGACCGCCAGCAGCGAGACGACGACCACTCCGCTGAGCCGGTAGCTACGCGCCGTCGCGGCCCACGCGCCGACGAGGAGCCCCAGGACGACCAGCAGCGTGACGAGTATCATCGCTGGTCACCTCCGTCCCCTCCCGCCACCACCGGAGCGGACTCCAGCGTGGCTCGTGCCCGCGGCGATACCCCGCACGCCGTCCGGTCGCTGGATTCGCTCTTTCATGAGTGACTGTACGAATCCCGTGAGCTTTCGTCCTCGCTTGGCGGAGGCTAACCTCGGGGCGGGGCGCCGAACCCGACCGAGCGGAAGAGTTTGGTCAGGTCACGTCGAACTCCTCCGGCGAGCGCCCGGCCTCCGCCAGCACGTCGTCGCTGACCTGGATGGGACAGTCCAGTCGCAGCGCGACGGCGATGGCGTCGGAGGGGCGAGCGTCGAAGGTGACGGCGCGGCGTTCGCCGTCGCGGTACTGCTCGGCGTCGATCTTCGCGAGGAACGTCCCGCCGGTCAGCGCGTCGATGCGGACGCGGTCGATGGCGGCGCCGAACTCGCCGACCATCTCCACGAGGAGGTCGTGGGTCAGGGGGCGGTCGAACGGGTCCCGGTCGAGCGCGTGCTGGATGGACTGGGCCTGGTCGGTGCTGATGAAGATGGGGACCACCCGGCCGTCGGCCTCGAGCATCACGACCGGGGCGTCGGGTCCACTCTCGGTGACGCTCATGCCCAACCCCCGAACCCTGGCCTCGTGCGTCATCGAACCGAACTCGGACGAGCGGGTATGAAAACTTTTGCCACACCTGCGCCAACCGAACGGCGTGAACGGCGAGTTGTCGGCGTTCGAGGCGGGAACCTCGGACGCCGCGGACGAACAGGACGACGGCACGGCCGACGCGGGGTCGCCCGGCTACCTCGTCGACGTGAAACGCTCGGCCCGGAAGGCCAGCGTCGAGGCCGGCGAGTGGGTCCGTGACAACGGCACCAGACAGCGGTTCGACTCGAAGCCGCAGGCCCGTTCGTGGGCGCGCGACCTGAGCGGCGACCGGACGGTGTGGGTCCAGGACGCCCACCCGAAGGACGACAGCGTCGACGGCTACGTGGTCGCGCGTCGCTGGGACCCGGAGCGGAGTCGGGCGCGCGAGCAGACGGCCGCCACCGCACAGACCTCGCTCGACGCCCACTGAGCCACGGGAGGTCACGGGGCCGCGACGTTCATTCCGTTCAACTCCGTTCAGACGCCCGAATCCGGCGTCGAACGGTCGTCGTCTGCTGAACCGACTGAACGCTCTGGCCCCCTCAAGTGGCCCCGGTCCCTCGTTCCGGGTGCAGCCATGAAGCCGACACGCATCGTGGTCGCGGCGCTCGCGGTCCTCGCGCTCACACTGGGCGTGGGGGCCGCGGCCGCGGCCCCCGACGACGCACCGTCCGAGAACGCGCCCGCCGAGGCCGGCCCCCCGAGTGACCTGCCCGGGCCGGTCCCCGAATTCGTGGGCGACATCCACGAGACGGTACGCGGGTTCCTCGACGGGACCGTCGAGAACCTCGGGCAGGCCGTCAGCGACCTGACACCGGGTGACGGCGAGACGCCCGCGTCCGAGAACGCGGGCGGTGACTGACGCCCCGAGTCCCACGACACGGTGGTCCCAACTGACGCACGCACCCTGCACGCAGTCCTCCGCCGCGGTCCGACCCGAGTCTCCCGTTCTATCCACGCCCGCCAGCGAGCCGTGCGGCCTCCGGCCGCCTTCGGAGTCGCTGCATCGCCAGCGTCCCCAGCACCGGTCCGACGACGAGCGGCGCGAACGCCCACTGCCAGCCGACGGCCCCTTGCAGCACCGGCACCAGCTGTATCGACACCGTCGTCAGCAGGAACCCGACGGCCGTCTGGAGGGTGAGCGCCGTCCCGACGTAGGCCGGGTCGGCGAGCTCGGTGACGGCCGCGGAGAACTGCGCGGAGTCGGCCACGATGGTCACGCCCCAGACGAGCAGGAAGGGGAGCAGCGCGACGAGCGGGAGGCCGAAGAACGCGCCCGCCAGCACCGACGCGGACCCGGAGACGACCATCGCGGCGCTCGTGACCCGCGTCCGGCCGAGGCGGTCGGCGTAGCGTCCCGCGGCCACGGCCCCGACGCCACCGACGGCGATGGTCCCGAACGTCAGCAGTGAGGCGAGGCCGCTCGCGCCGTCGACGGCCCGCGTCGCCACCAGGTAGGCCGGGAGCCACGTCCAGACCGCGTACAGCTCCCACATGTGCCCGAAGTAGCCGAGGTTCGCCAGCGTGGTGGCGCGGTCCGAGACGACCCGCCGGACGGCCGCGGGGTCGAACGGAGCCGCCGGGGCCTGATGCGGGCCGGGGCGGACGAGCAGTATCAGCCCCGCCGCGAGCACGGCGAGGCCGCTCGCCCCGAACAGGACGAGGCGCGGGCGTCCCACGCCGCCGAGCGCCCGCAGGAGGTGCGGGAGCGCGGACCCCACCGTCAGGGCGCCGACGACGGTGCCGATGGCGAGGCCACGCGCCTCGGTGAACCACCCCGCGGCGATCTTCATCCCGGGCGGATAGACGCCCGCCAGCGCCACGCCGGTCAGGAACCGGAGCGCGACGGCGGGGACGAGCGTGTCGACACTGGCGGCGAGGGCGGCCGTCGCGCCCGCGCCGGCGACAGCGCTCGCGGCGAACAGGTAGCGCGGCGGCACCGCGTCCGAGAGCGTGAGCGCGGCCGAGAGGAGCGCCCCCACGACGAACCCGACCTGCACGGCGCTCGTGAGGAGGCCGACCTCACCCGGGGTGAGTCCCCACGCGGCGGCGAGCTCCGGCGCGACGGCCGACGCCGAGAACCAGAGACTCATCGACAGGAGTTCGGCCGTCGCCACCAGCGCCAGCGCCCGCCACTTCGTCGGTCGCACGTCCGGTCCCGAGGTGGGGCGCCGACTTGAACGCCGGTCGTTCTCGCGCGGCGGGTGCATCGCGGCGATGGGACCGTCACCGGCCCGACCGGTCCGGCCCAACGCTTAGGCTCCCTGCCACGAACCCTCGGGTATGAGTGACAGTCGACTCGTGGAGGAGTGGGAGTACGCCCGTCTGGAGGTCGAGGGACACCGCGCGGACGTGACCATGACCCGGTCGGACAAGCGCAACGCGATGAACGAACCGCTGCTGGAGCAGTTGCGCGAGGCCATCGAGGCCGCGGACGCCCACGACGAGGTGCGCGCGCTGGTCCTGCAGGGCGACGGGCCGGTGTTCTGCGCGGGGATGGACCTCGAGATGATGCGTGACCGGAAGGAGTCGGGTGCGACGGCCGAGCGGTTCCCTCGCCTGCTCGAGACCATCGAGTCGGTGTCGGTGCCGACCGTCGCGGCCGTCAAGCGCGCGGCCCCGGCCGGCGCGTTCGAGTTGACCCTCCCGTTCGACTTCCGGGTCCTCGGCAGCGACGCTCGCTACGGGGTGCTGGAGGTCCAACTCGGGACGTTCCCGCACGGCGGGGCGACCCAGCGGCTCCCGCGGCTCGTGGGGCTCTCGAACGCGAAGCGAATCGTCCTCACCGGCGACTGGGTCGACCCCGAGGAAGCGAGGACGATGGGACTGGTCCACGACGTGGTCCCGGACAACGAGGTGGACGCCCGTGCCCGCGACCTCGCGGACGACCTCTGCGAGAACGCGCCGCTCGGGATGGCGAACGCGAAGGTGGCGCTGAACGCGGCGCTGGAGACGCCGCTCGACGAGGGGCTGGAACTGGAGCGCACGCTCGGCGCCCAGCTGGACGACACGTACGACTACCACGAGGGGTTCAGCGCACGCATCGAGGACCGCGAGCCGGAGTTCGAGGGACGCTAGTCGAGCGAGTCGAAGTCGGCCGCGGTCACGCGCGTGGCGGCCTCACGGTACTCGTCCAGCGTCCGGTCGACCCACTCGTGGACGACTGGGTCGCTCGTCTCGAGCAAGGCACAGGGGGTGTCCTCCTCGTCGTACGGGAGGACGAGTGCGGTGTCGTCGACGGTCACCAGCGAGAACGGGACCGACCCCTCGTACCGGTAGAGCCTGACAGCATCGGAATCCAGCAGTTCACGGACGGTCGCGGCCGTCTCGGGGTGCGTCCGAGTCACGTCGACGGCGGCCGCTGCGAGGGTTATCTCGTAGGTCTGTCCCCGACTCACGAGGTCACGCTGCCTCGCGACCGTCTCGGGGTAGACGTTCGCACCGAGGAACCGGACCCTCTCGGCCGTCTGGACGAGGTCGCCGACCCGCCGGAGGTGGGCCGACGGGTCCGGCGAGTGCGGCACCGTGACAGTCGCGTCCCGGAGGTGTGAGAGGTCGAACGGCAGCGCCGCCAGCGGGAGGTGCGGGGCCACCGCCCGGAGTCGCTGCGTGGTCTCGACCGTCTCCAGGAGGTCGCCGAACGCGTCGAAGAGGAGCCGACCGAGCGGGGTCAGCCGGTACTCGCGCCCCGCACGGTCGACCCACCCACGGGCCTCGGCGTCGGTGAGGACGCGCCCGAGCGTCGGCCGACTGATACCGGTCACGTCGTGGAGTTCCGGGCGGGTGGCGGACCGTTCGGCCAGCGTCTCCAGCACCCGCACCCGGTTCGCGGAGCTAGCGAGGAACTCGACGTCGTCGAGCGGCGTGACGGGCATATCGCTCTCTCAGCACGCCGACGAGCAAGAACACGCGCTCGCCGCACGCCCGGACCCGGTCCCCGAGCGGGCTACGCGAGCACCGTGACGGCCCCGCGCATCCCCATCCCGCGGTGCGGGGTGCAGTAGTACCGGTGGACGCCGGGCGTCTCGAACCGGTGTTCGAAGACGTGGCCCGGTCGGTCGGTCAGCGGGCCGCTCGTGAACGACCCGTCCAGTGCGACCACGTCGTGACTGCCACCGTGCCCGGACCACGCGAAGCGGACGGTGGTGCCGGGTGAGACCGCGACCGCCGGGGGCGCGAACTTGAAGTAGCCGAGCGACCCCTTCGACCCGACGATGACCGTGACCGTCTCACGGCCGCGCCAGTCTTCGGTGCCGGTGTAGGTGCTCACGCCGTCGAACCAGGTGCCGTAGTCCGGTTCCGAGCCGAGCGTCGGCTCGGTCGGGGACCGCGTCGGCGTGGGAGTGGGTGTCCGGCCACGCGCGCCACAGCCGGCGAGCGTCGTCGCCAGCACCAGTGCGCCCGTCCCGAGCAGGTAGTCCCGTCGGCTGATGCCGATCCTGTCCATCTCGCACCTCCTACCGCGAGCGAGCGACGAGGCGTCGCTCGTTCAGGAGCAGGTAGACCAGCATCGCGACGAGCGCGAGCTGGACCGCCTTGTCGACGACGCCGAGTGTGAAGTCGGGCATCCCCTGGAGGTACCACATCGCGACCTGACCGAGCGTGAACGGGATACCGAGCGCGTAGAGCGCGCGTCGGTAGACGTTCAGCAGGAGGCCGAGGACGGCCGCGAAGAACACGACCGCCGCGAACCCGAAGGGGAGGAACCCCTGCGTGAGGTAGAGATACGCGTGGATCCCGCCCGTCACGGCCGCGAGCCCCGCGACGACCCAGTGGGCCGTCGTCATCGTCTCGGCCCGGTAGCCGAAGCCACCGAGCGTGCGTCCACCGGTCGTCTCAGTCGCCGTCCGTACAGTCGCTGCCATACCCCCAGAGACGACCGCTCGGAGCATCACGATTCCCGGTGAAAACGTTCCACGACGTGAGCACCTGCCACGCCGCGACTCACCCGGTGAACGCCGTGGCCGTCACCGGTTCGGCCCCCTCGACGTACTCGCGGAGGGTCGTCGCCACCCACTCCCGGACGGTCGGGTCTGTGCTCTCGACGAGACCACGGGGGACGCCGCTCTCGTCGAGCGGGGCGACGAGCGCCACCTCGTCGACGAGACCGAGCATCACTGGCACCGTCCCGTCGTACCGGTAGACGTCGACGCAGCCCGACGCCAGCAGGTCCGCGGCGAGCTGGCGTAGCTCCGGGTCCGACCGGGCCCGCTCCAGCGCGGCGGCAGAGAGGACCGCCACCTGTCGCTGGCCACGCCCGGTCGAGCGCCGGTGCTGGCGTTCGAGCGACTCGTGGAACACGGACCCGGCGAGGACCCACGAGGAGTCCGCGCCGTCCAGCAGTCGCTCGACGCGCCCGACGTGGGCGAGCACGTCCGTGTCCGTCGGGAGCGTCACCGTCGCGTCGGCGAGCAGCCGCAGGTCGAACGGGAACGCGGGGAGCCACTCGGCCAGCGACTGCAGTCGCTGCATCGTCTCGACCGTCTCCAGCAGGTCGGCGAACTCGACGGCGAGGACGACCCCGAGCGGCGTCAGCTCGTAGACTCGACCACGCTTCCTGGCCCAGCGTCGCTCGACCAGGTCGTCGAGCGTCCGCGTGAGCGTCGCCTGCGCGATGCCGGTCCGGTCCCGCAGATCGCCCCGGGTCGTGGCACCCCGGTGGAGTGTCTCCAGTACGTGTACCCTGTGTGCCGAGCGAGCGAGGAACTCGACGTCGTCGAGTGGGGTGGTCATGCCGACTCGACAGGCCACCGGCGGGCAAAAGCGCGCGTTCGCCGGGTGCTCGGTGGCCCTCCGTCTCAGTCGACGTACCGGTCGAACACCGTGGCCGCCCGCTCGTAGGTCGACGGCTCGCGCGGGTCGGCCCCCAACCGCGAGAGCATCGTCACCGAGTCCTCCGTGGCGCCGGTCCGGAGGAAGGTCCGGTAGTCGGCCGGTGTGAGGTCGCCCGCGCGCAGTCCGTCGAAGACGGCGGTCGAACCGGCGGCGCCGAGGACGTACTGGTAGTGGTGGTAGGGCTCGCGGCGGTAGCTCCCGGCCAGCCAGCGGCGGTCCGTTTCCGGCGGCTCGACGGCCGGCTGGAACTCCGCGACGAGGTCGGTGTGCCACCCGGCGAGGCGCTCGCGGCCGAGGTCGCCACCGTCCTCGACGTGGCGGTGGGCCCGGTGGCCGAGGGTGGCGTTCCGGGCCGTGCGGAAGAGGTTGCCGCCGAGGAACTCCAGCAGGCGGTCGCGGGCGAACGGGGCGAGGTCGGGCCGCTCGTCGAACAGGTGGTCGGCCAGCAGGAGTTCGTGGAGGAGGCTCGGCACCTCCTCGACGGGCCGGGGCATCGTCGCGTCCAGCGGGTCGCGGGCCTCCCGGAGGTGTTCGGCGGCCACGGCGTGGCCGAGTTCGTGCGCGAGGATGGAGGCGGCCTTCACCGTCCCGTCGTAGGTGACGAACAGGTACGGGCCGGGGTCGTACCCCCACGGGCCGAACCCCAGCAGGTCCTCGCGGTCGGCGTGGGGCAGCGCGTCGACGCGGCGCTCCGCCAGCAGTCCCGCGAGCGTCTCGCGGTACGCCTCGCCGAGCGGTGCCACGGCGTCGAGGAGGAGGTTGGTGGCCTCGTCGACGGACACCTCGGGGTCCGCGTCCGCCACGTCGTCCCGATGTGTGGCCAGCGGTACCCGGAGGTCCCACGGCCGTAACTGGTCGACGCCGAGCGTCTCGCGTCGGCGCTCGTGGGCGCGGTGCCACGGGTCGAGGGCCTCGTGGACGGTCCCGGTCAGCGTGTCGTGGACCGACTCGGGAAGGGCGAGTCGCCGACCGGTCGAGGGGTAGGTCTCCTTCCGCAGCGCCATCTCCCGCACGGAGTCGTAGTCCCGGGCGTCGGCGCGGGCGACGTGCGAGGCGACCACGTCGGCGATGGCCCGCGTGGCAGTGCCCTCGACACGCCCGAGGCGCTCGTAGTAGGCCTCGAACGCACGACGACGGAACTCGCGGTCGGGGTGTCGGAGTGCGGTCTGGAGACGGAGCCACGTCACCTCGACGGCGTCGCCGCCGCCCGGTCCCGCGACGGTTGGCGCGTCGAAGTCCTCGTTCGTGACGGTCCAGTAGGTCCGCTTCGGCGAGTCGAGTGCGTCCGAGACGGCCGCGAGGACCCGTTCGCCCTCCGGGCCGAGGGTGTGCTCGCGCTCGCGGAGGACGTCTTCGAGCAACCCGGCGAAGCGGTCGCCGACGCCGTCGCGGTGGCGCTCGACGGCGTCGGGGTGGGCCGCGAGGTGGCGGAACAGCGCCCGTCTGGCCTCCTCGAGTGCGGCGCTCGTCTTGCGGGCGCGGGTCGCCCGCTCGGTCCGGGTTTCGTCGCTGGTGTCGGTCTTCTCGCGGAGGCTGGCGTAGAGCGAGACCCGCTGGTCGAGACAGACGGCCCGCTCGTAGGTGTCGAGGGCGTCTTGCAGCGCCGTCGCGGAGTCGGTCGCGCTCTCGGCGCGGGTGTGGAGGTCGTTGATGCGGTCGGTCAGGTCGGCGTGGGCGGCCTCCCAGGCGTCGGCGTCGGCGAAGACGCGAGAGAGGTCCCAGCGGTGCCGTTCTGGGACGGCGGAGCGTGGTCGTGATGACATCTGTCGAAGGGTGTGGCGCGTGTGTCGGACACGCGAGCCGTGGCCACAGAGCGATACCGGCGTCAGAGACGAGTCGTGCTGGGCATCCTTCGACCTCTACCGACCAGAGCCGGCCACCCCACAAGAGCGTTTGGCCGGTGCGAGAGGGAGTCACGTCGTCGCGCAACGACGCGCTCGGTGCCGTCGGCGGTGGGTGACCCGAGACGCGATGTTTTTGTCGGCCGCGCCCCGAGGGTGGGTATGGAGGAGTTCCGGCTGAGCCGCAAACAGGCGTTCCTGGCGATGCTCCCGTTCCTCGGGCTCGGCATCGCCGACGTCGTACTGCTGTTGCTCTGGGGGCTGGACCCGCTCTGGGGGTTCATGATACTCCCGCCCATCCTCGCGGTGAGCGTGCTGGCGTGGGTGGCGTTCCGGGGTGGGCTCGCCCGCGACCGGACCGGCGAACCGGACCAGACCGGGTTCGACCGCGGCTACTGAGCGTCTGACGCTCGTCTGCTGGGTGCTGAAGTGGCCGGCGCGACGAGCCTCGTCCGTGCCCGTCGAACCAGTGATGTGTCCGACCTGTGGGTGGACCGGCACCGAGAGTGACCTCGACGACGACGCCTGTCCGGCCTGTCGCACCGTGGTCGGTGCGACGGTCTGAACTCCACTTCTTCGCCCCGCAGCGCGGTCCCGACGCACGACCAGTTTCACTTCCACCACGGTCGGCCGGCGGACGTTGATACGCCGTCCGCCGGCCCTCCAGTCGTGGACGAACGCGTCAGCAGACACGCCGAGGTACTGGTCGAGCACTGCACCGGGGTCGAGCGCGGCGACGAGGTGCTGATCCGCGCGCCCTCGGTCGCCGAGGACCTCGTGGTCGCGCTCTACGAACGCGTCGGCGAGCGGGGTGCGAACGCGACGACGTGGCTCCGGAGCCCTCGCGCCGGCCGAGCGAGAGCGCGGGCGATGGACGCCGACGACTTCTCGACGAGCGAGCACCGCCTCGCCGCGATGGAGGCCACGGACGTCGTGATACTCGTGCAGGGCGCCCGGAACCGCGCCGCTCAGTGCGACGTCGACCCGGCCAAGGGGTCACCGGCGAGCCGCGCACGCCAGCCCGTCCTCGAAGCCCGACTGGACACCCGGTGGGTCATCACCCAGCATCCGACGGCGGCGGACGCGCAGGCGGCCGAGCGGAGCACCGAGGCGTGGCGCGACACCGTCTACGACGCGGTCGACCGCGACTGGGCAGCGCTGCGCGAGCGCCAGCAGCGCATCGCCGACCGACTCGACGCGACCGACGAGGTCCGGGTCAGCGCGGACGGGGTCGACCTCACCCTCGACGTCTCGGGGATGGACGCGGCCGACGACCACGCCACCCACAACCTCCCCGGCGGCGAGGTGTTCACCGTCCCACGACTCGACGGCGTGGACGGCGAGGCCACCTTCGACGTGCCGGTGCGCCGTCACGGCCGTGAGGTCCGGAACGCTCGCCTCGTCTTCGAGGACGGCCGCGTGGTAGCGCACGACGCCGAGACCGGTCGTGCGGTGCTGGACGAACTGCTGGCGACCGACGAGGGCGCGAGCCGGGTCGGCGAACTCGGCTTCGGGACCAACCGCGGCATCACCGAGGCGACGGGCCGGACGCTGTTCGACGAGAAGATGGGTGACACGGTCCACGTGGCGCTGGGCGACGCGCTTCCGGAGTGCGTGCCGGAGGGGGTGGACACGAACGAGAGTGCGGTGCACGTGGACCTGATCACCGACGTGGGGTCGGGCGAGGTCCGGTTCGACGGCGAGGTGGTGCAGGCGGGTGGCGCGTGGTGGTTCGAGCGCGAGGCGTGAGCGTAGCGAACGCCTCGAGGTGGCGATCGACACGCGAGCCGTTCGTCCTCGGCGTCGCCGATCCGGGCCCGCCGCTCCACGTGAAGACCGACTTCTTCGAGCGGCGCCGCCTGCCGCCATCGACCGGCGGGCGGGGAAGGCACCCACCCGACTGCAGACCGTCGCCGACCGCGACGACGCCGTCTCGCTCGTCCAGGCCGGCGTCCCGACCCGCGAGGTCCTCGTCCCGTCGCTGACCGTCGACGGCACCGGCTACCAACCACACGAGGCCGACTCCCCCGCGACGTACCCGGTCCCGCTCTGCTCGTGGGGCGACCCGGACCCCCGCGAGGCGGCGTTCGTGGCACTGGTGCGGAGCGAGCACGGGCAGTCCAGGTACGTCGAGAACGACCGGGACCTGCTCGTGGTGGGGGAAGTGAACGGGAGACGCGCCGGGGCTCGCGCCCTCGCTACGCTCGGCACGCTCACGAGTCGAGAACGACAGAAGCGCCGAGGGTGAGATTTGAACTCACGTGTCCGTGAGGACAGCAGATTTCGAATCTGCCGCCTTGGCCGGGCTAGGCTACCTCGGCTCGTCACACACTGGGACGCTTTCGAGTTTAGTGATTTCGGTCTCGCCCCGACACGCCTAACACCCACGCGGTCGCCCACCACCCATGGACGTACCCGACGCCGCCGACGCCTGCACCGCGGTCCTCGACGCGGTGAGCGAGGCGGTCATCGCGGACCGGCAGTTCCTCGAAACCGTCCTCACCGGCGTGGTCTCGAAGGGCCACGTCCTGCTGGAGGACGTCCCCGGCACCGGCAAGACCCTCACCGCCCGCTCCGTCGCCACCGCGCTCGGCCTCTCGTTCTCCCGCGTCCAGTTCACGCCCGACCTGCTCCCGACGGACGTGACGGGGTCGAACGTCTACAACGAGCGCGACCGGACCTTCGAGTTCCGGGAGGGCCCCATCTTCGCGAACGTCGTCCTCGCCGACGAGATCAACCGGGCGCCGCCGAAGACGCAGTCGGCACTCCTCGAAGCGATGGAGGAGGAACAGGTGACCGTCGACGGCGAGACGCACGCTCTCCCGGACCCGTTCTTCGTCATCGCGACGCAGAACCCGGTGGAGCAGGAGGGGACCTTCCCGTTGCCGGAGGCGCAGGTCGACCGCTTCGCCGTCAAGACGGCCGTCGGCTACCCCGACGAGGAGGGGGAGGTCGAACTCCTCCGGCGGCGGGCGGGTCGCTCGACCCGGTCGCCGGACGTGGAGTCCGTGCTGTCCCCCGAGGAGGTGGCGGCACTCCGCGAGACGCCCGAGTCCGTCCGGGTCGACGAGGACCTGCTGCAGTACATGGCTCGGGTCGCACGGGCGACCCGGACCGACCGCCGGGTCGAGGTCGGCGTCTCGCCGCGCGGCACGCAGCGCCTGTTCGAAGCGGCCCGTGCCCACGCCGTCCTCGCCGGTCGGGAATACGTCACGCCGGACGACGTCAAGCGGATGGGGCTGCCCGTCCTCGCCCATCGGCTCGTCCTCACCCCGGACGCGAAGGTGGAGGACGTGGACAAGCGGGACGTCGTCGAGGCCATCCTCGGACAGGTCCCGGTCCCGACCGTCTGACCGAAAGCCGGTGTCGTCCGGTGATTCTTGTCACCGGACTGGGGTTCCAGTGGCATTAAATGACCTTAGTTGTGGTTAATCTACCATTAGTCCTTGAGGGGAACCCTCTTATTGGTCTCTCCGACACTCACGCGTATGAAGGAACGAAAGGACACGTTCGCGAGTGGCGCCGGGCTCGCGGACCCTGAGGACTACCGGGGCTCCTGCGGTGTCGGTGTGGTCTTCGACCTAGACGGCGGTGCCGGGCACGACGTGGTAGCGGACGGCCTCGAACTGCTCGAGAACCTCGAACACCGCGGCACGACGGGGGCCGAGGAGAACACCGGGGACGGCGCGGGCATCATGCTCCAGATTCCCCACGCGTTCTTCGAGGTCGAGGTGGAGGCCGACCTCCCACCGGCCCGAGAGTACGCCGTCGGGTCGCTCTTCCTCCCGAAGGACGAGGACGCCTCGGCACACCTCGTCGACCTGTTCGAGTCGGAACTGGCCGAGCGTGGCCTTGAGGTGCTCGAGTGGCGCGACGTGCCCACCGACGCCGCGGGCGCCGACCTCGGTGACACCGCACGGGAGTCCGAACCCCGCGTCGCGCAGGCGTTCGTCGTCCCCGAGGGGACACTCGACGCGAAGGCGTTCGACCGAGCGCTCTACGTGGCCCGTCGCGCCGTCGAGAACCGCATCGAGCGCGACCGACCCGACGGCGCCGAGCGGTTCTACGTCTGCTCGCTCGACCGCAAGACGGTCGTCTACAAGGGGCTCCTGAAGGCCGACCAGCTCACCGCGTACTTCCCCGAACTCGCGGACGAGCGCTTCGGGTCGAACTTCGCGATGGTCCACGCACGCTTCTCGACCAACACGCTCGGCGCGTGGCACCTCGCACACCCCTACCGCCGCATCATCCACAACGGCGAGTTCAACACCATCCAGGGGAACATCAACTGGATGCGGGCGCGAGAGACGGACATCGCGCACCCCGACTTCGGCGACGAGATCGAGGAGATAAAGCCCATCATCGACGACCCGGAGCAGTCGGACACCGCGAGCGTCGACAACGCGCTCGAACTGCTGATGGCCGGCGGCCGTGACCTGCCCCACGCGCTCCGGATGCTCATCCCCGAGGCGTGGCGCAAGGACGCCAACCACGTCTCCGAGGAGCGACAGGAGTGGTACGACTACCACGCCTCGCTCGTCGAACCGTGGGACGGCCCGGCGCTCGTCGCCGCCACCGACGGGGACCGCATCGGGGCGGTGCTCGACCGTAACGGCCTCCGACCCTGCCGCTACGACCTCCTGAAGGACAACACGCTCGTGATGGCCAGCGAGGCCGGCGCGCTGGACCACGACCCCGCGGACCTCGTCGAGCGGGGCCGGCTCCAGCCCGGTCAGCTCTTCCTCGCGGACCCGGAGGAGGGCCGCATCGTCCCGGACGACGAGGTGTTCGACGACCTCGTCGACGAGAAGTACGGCGAGTGGGTGGCCGACCAGCAGGTCGACCTCCGCGACCTCGACGACGGCACCGACCGCGACCCGCGCGACGCGGTGTCGAGCCTGCGTGCCCACCAGGCCGCCTACGGCTACACCTACGACGAACTCGACCACCTGCTGGAGCCGATGATGGTCGACGGGAAGGACCCCGTCGGCTCGATGGGCGACGACACGCCGCTGTCGGTCCTCTCGCAGTTCAACCGCCCGCTGTTCTCCTACTTCAAGCAGCTGTTCGCGCAGGTGACGAACCCGCCGCTCGACTACATCCGTGAGGAGTGTGTCACCTCGATGGAGACGCGGCTGGGCCACCAGCGGAACCTGCTGGACGAGACGCCGGAGCACGCCCGACAGCTCGTCTGTGACTCGCCTATCCTGACGGACGCCGAGACGGCCGCCATCAAGGACCTCGACGAAGCGGGCCTCTCGACGGCGACGCTCGACATCACCTACGACCCCGAGGAGACGGCCTCGCTGGAGGTGGCGGTCCGCGAACTCCGGATGGCCGCCACGAGCGCCGCGAAGGAGAACGAGATCCTCGTCCTCTCGGACCGGAACACCGGTCCGGACCGGGCCGCCATCCCGTCGCTCCTGGCGACCGGCGCGGTCCACCACCACCTCGTCCGCAACGGCCTGCGCAACCACGTCGGGCTCGTGCTCGAGTCGGGCGACCCGCGGGCGGTCCACCACTTCGCCACGCTGGTCGGCTACGGTGCCGGCGCGGTGAACCCATACCTCGCCTACCAGTCCATCGCTGACCTCGTGGCCGGCGAGGACGGCGCGGACCTCGGCGCGGCTGTCGACGCCTACGTCGGCGCCGTCGAGGACGGCCTGCTGAAGACGATGGCGAAGATGGGTATCTCGACCGTCGAGTCCTACCGCGGTGCCCAGATCTTCGAGGCGGTCGGGCTCTCCTCGGACTTCGTCGCCGAGTACTTCGAGGGCACGACCGCCCGCACGGAGGGCATCGACATCGACGACGTGGAGGAGGACCTGCTGAACCGCCACGAGGTGGCGTTCGGCGACGACGCCGACCTCGAACGGCAGGGCGAGTACGAGCACCGCTCGTCGGGGATGTTCCACGAGTGGAACCCGCAGTCCGTCGGCGCGCTCCAGCAGGCCGTCCGCACCGGCGACTACGAGCGCTACGGCGAGTTCGCGGAGATGATGAACGAGCAGACGGAGAACCTCCAGACGCTCCGTGGGCTGCTCGAGTTCGACTCCGACCGCGACCCGGTGGACATCGACGAGGTGGAGTCCATCGAGTCCATCGTGACGCGGTTCTCCACCGCGGCGATGAGTCTGGGGAGCCTCTCGCCCGAGGCCCACGAGAACAACTCCATCGCCATGAACCGCATCGGCGGCAAGTCGAACACCGGCGAGGGTGGCGAACCGCCGGAGCGGTTCGGCACCGAGAAAGAGTGCAACGTCAAGCAGGTCGCTTCCGGCCGGTTCGGCGTCACGTCGAACTACCTGACGAACGCCGACGAACTGCAGATCAAGATGGCGCAGGGCAGCAAGCCCGGCGAGGGTGGCCACCTGCCCGGGAAGAAGGTGAACGAGATGATCGCCTACGTCCGGCGCTCGACGCCCGGCGTGGGTCTCATCTCGCCGCCGCCGCTGCACGACATCTACTCCATCGAGGACCTGAAACAGCTCATCCACGACCTGAAGGCGGCGAACCCGGAGGCCGACATCAACGTCAAACTCGTGAGCGAGGCCGGTATCGGCACCATCGCCGCGGGTGTGGCGAAGGCCAACGCCGACGTGGTCCACATCTCGGGGCACTCCGGCGGGACCGGTGCGTCGCCCAAGACCAGCATCAAGAACGCGGGGCTGCCGTGGGAGCTCGGCCTCGCCGAGGCGAACCAGATGCTGTGTGCGACGGACCTCCGGTCGCGCATCAAGGTGACCGTCGACGGCGGGATGAAGACGGGCCGAGACGTGGCCATCGGCGCCCTGCTCGGGGCCGAGGAGTACGTCTTCGGCACGGCGGCGCTCGTCACCTCCGGCTGCGTGATGGCGCGCCAGTGCCACCAGAACACCTGTCCGGTCGGCGTCGCCACGCAGCGCGAGAACCTCCGCGAGCGGTTCCCCGGTGAACCGGAGCACGTCATCAACTACATGACGTTCATCGCGCAGGAGCTCCGCGAGATCATGGCGGAACTCGGTTTCACCACCGTCGAGGAGATGGTGGGGCAGGTGGACGTCCTGCGACAGCGGACGAACGTGAGCCAGCCGAAGGCGGCGAAGCTCGACCTGTCCTCGGTACTCGCGCCGCTCGCGGGCGAGGCCCGGACGAAGACGGACCCGCAGACCCACGAGGTGGACGAACAGCTCGACTGGGAGATACTCGAGCGGGCGGAGGGGGCCGTCGAGCGCAACGAGCCGACCCACCTCGACGTGGAGATCGGGAACGAGCACCGCGCCGTCGGGGCGACGCTCTCACACGAGATCTCGAAGGTCCACGGCGAGGCCGGCCTCGCGCCCGACACGCTCAGCATCGACTTCACGGGCGTCTCGGGCCAGTCGTTCGGTGCGTTCCTCGCTCGCGGCGTGACGATGCGGCTCGTCGGCTCCGGCAACGACTACGTCGGCAAGGGGCTCTCGGGTGGGAAACTCATCCTCGAGACGCCCGACAGCTCGACGCTCGAACCGGAGAAGAACATCGTCGCCGGCAACGTCTCGCTCTACGGTGCGACGGAGGGCGAAGCGTACATCAACGGGATGGCCGGCGAGCGCTTCGCCGTCCGCAACAGCGGCGTGAAGGCCGTCGTCGAGTCCGTCGGGGACCACGGGTGTGAGTACATGACCGGCGGCTGTGTCGCGGTGCTGGGCGAGACGGGCAAGAACTTCGCGGCCGGGATGTCCGGCGGCGTCGCCTACGTCCTCGACCGCGAGGAGGAGTTCGTCTCGAAGGTGAACCACGAGATGGTCTCCACCTCGAGGGAACTCTCCGAGAAGGACCGGCGGATGCTCCGCCGGCTGGTGGAGAACCACGTCGCCTACACCGACTCCGACCGTGGACGGTACATCCTCGACCACTGGGAGGAGGAGGTAGAGCGGTTCGTGAAGGTGATGCCCGACGCCTACGCGGGCGTCATCGAGGAGCGTCCCGAGGCGGACGTGCGCGACGACCTGCCGACGCCAGCGTACGCCGACACCGCCGCCGACGCGGAGGGGCGTGGCGTCGTGTCGAGCGACGACTGACGTTCTCGTCGTCGTGGCAGCCGGCGAGGGCTGAGGTTCCCGTCGTCGTGGCAGCCGGCGAGGGCTGAGGTTCTCGCCACCCTCTCGTTCTCGGCGGCGGGTACGTCGCCCGTTTCGACCCCTTCCTAGGCCAACACTTATCCCCGGTATCACCCAAGAACAGGTATGCTAATCCCGTTGCAGGGAGCCGCGTTCGCCCTCCCCATCGTGGCACTGGTGATACTGGCCATCGCCATCGTGGCGGTGTACCAGTCGGTCGAGATCGTCAACGCGTACGAGAAGCGCGCACTGACGGTGTTCGGCGAGTACCGCCGACTGCTGGAGCCGGGTATCAGTTTCATCCCGCCGTTCGTCTCCCGCACCTACGCGTTCGACATGCGGACCCAGACGCTCGACGTCCCCCGCCAGGAGGCCATCACGCGGGACAACTCGCCCGTCACCGCCGACGCCGTCGTCTACATCAAGGTGATGGACGCGAAGAAGGCGTTCCTCGAGGTCGACGACTACAAGCGTGCGGTCTCGAACCTCGCACAGACCACGCTCCGTGCCGTGCTGGGCGACATGGAACTCGACGACACGCTGAACAAGCGTGGCGAGATCAACGCCCGCATCCGGCGCGAGCTCGACGAACCCACCGACGAGTGGGGAGTCCGCGTCGAGAGTGTCGAGGTCCGCGAGGTCAACCCCTCGCAGGACGTCCAGCAGGCGATGGAGCAGCAGACCTCCGCCGAGCGCCGTCGCCGTGCCATGATCCTCGAGGCGCAGGGTGAGCGCCGCTCGGCCATCGAGACGGCCGAGGGTGACAAGCAGTCGAACATCATCCGCGCACAGGGTGAGAAGCAGAGTCAGATCCTCGAGGCGCAGGGTGACGCCATCTCGACCGTGCTCCGCGCGAAGTCCGCGGAGGCGATGGGCGAGCGTGCCATCATCGACAAGGGGATGGAGACGCTCGCGGACATCGGACAGTCCGAGTCGACGACGTTCGTCCTGCCGCAGGAGCTCACGTCGCTCGTCGGGCGCTACGGCAAGCACCTGACTGGGAGCGACGTCTCCACGGCCCAGGAGATGCTCGAGAGCGCCGACTTCGACGAGGAGACGCGCGAACTCATCGGCCTGGACGACATCGAGGAGATCCTCGGTCAGATCGACGAGGAGGCCGAGATCGACACGGAGGCGATGGAGAAGGAGGCGGAAGCCATCAAGTCGGGCGCGGACCCGACGAACATCAAGTCCGCCGACGAGGTCATCCAGGAGATGGACGAGGAGATCCCCGAGGCCGACATCCCGGAGGCGGACGGCGACGGCACGGTGAGCGAACCGGACGACGACGGGGCCGGAGCGGAGACGGAGAAGGAACCCGAGCCGGAGTGAGCGTCTCGGTCCGTCCCGCCGGCGGCCCGGTGGGGGTGTCGTTTCCCACGGCTACCCGGACGAAGGTGTTTTACTCCGGAGTCCCGTTCTCCAACTGATGAGCGAGGAGTCCGGGGTGGACGAGTCCAAGCGGGCCACCCTCCGTCGGTTCGCCGCCTTAGGCGCCGCGACGCCGCTCACTCGGCTCTCCGGTGACGGCGACCGGGCGAGCGCGAGCGCCGACTCGGACTCCGACGTGCCCGACGCCGTGCTGGGCTACCTCGCGGCGACGCCGGGTGCACACTTCTCGAAGCTCCGCGACGACCTCAAGCTCGGCACCGGCGAGACGCAGTACCACCTCCGGCGCCTCGAGGAGCGCGGAGCCGTCGAGGTGGCCCGCGACGGCGACTACAAGCGGTTCTTCCTCGCCGGCCGCTTCTCCGAGTTCGAGAAGCGCGCGCTCGGCTACCTGCGGCGCGACACCGCCCGTGGGATGCTGGTGGCGCTCCTGCAGGACCCCGACGTGACGGGCGCGGCGCTGGCCGAGCGCCTCGGCGTCTCGCGGCCCACGGTCTCGAAGTACGCCGCCGAGCTGGAGTCGGCCGGCCTGCTCTCGCGCGACGGGGGATACGCCGTCGAGCGCCCGGAGACGCTGTTGATGCTGGTGGTCCGGTTCGCCGACTCGTTCGACACGGCGGCGGTCGAACTGGCGTCCGTGGCTGACTCGCTGGTACGGTACGGCCACGAGTAACTCTCGGCAGAAAGGTTATTCCCGCCGATAGCCTCCCTGTGGTATGGAATCGTTCGTGACCGGCGGGACCGGGTTCATCGGGAACACGCTCACCCGCCGACTGGTCGACGCGGGCGACGACGTGACCGTCCTCGTCCGCTCGCGCGGGAAGGCCAATCGGGTACTGGGTGACCTCGACGTCCGCGTCGTCGTGGGCGACGTGACCGACGTGGCCGGGTTCGCCGGCGAACTCGACGGCGTCGACCGGGTGTTCCACACCGCGGCGTACTTCCGCGAGTACTACGGGCCGGGCGAGCACTGGGACCGCCTCCGGGCGGTGAACGTCGACGGGACCCGGGACATGCTGGCGGCGGCGGACGCGGCGGGTGTCGACGCCTTCGTCCACGTCAGCTCCAGCGGCACCATCGGGCGCGAGCCCGACCGGTCACCGGGCGACGAGTCGACGCCGCCGGCTCCCGTCTCGTGGGAGAACGCCTACTTCCGGAGCAAACTGCTGGCCGACGCGACGATCGAGGGGTACCTCGCCGGGAGCGACGGCCGGATGCGCGTCGTGACGGTGTGCCCGAGCATCGTCGTCGGGCCGGGCGATCACTCCGGGACGCCCGGTACCGAACTCGTCCGCGAGGCGCTCACCGGCGACCTGCCGGCGACGTTCGACGGCGGGAGCGACTTCGTCGACGTGCGCGACGTGGTCGACGGGATGGTCCGTGCGGCCGAACAGGGCGCCGCGGGCGACCGGTACGTCCTGAGCGCCGAGTACGTCGCCCTCCCCGAGTTCGCCGAGCGTGTGGCCGCGCTCGGGGGTCGTGAACCCCCGCGACTCCTCCCCTACCCGGCCATCTACCTCGCCGCGATAGCGGCGGAGAAGTGGGCCGAGGTGACCGGGTCGGAGACGCTACTCACCCGTCCCGGCGTCGGGTTCCTCCGAGCGCGACTGGCCGTCGACGCGACGAGGGCCCGCGAGGAACTGGGCGTCGAGTTCAGGCCGCTCTCGGAGACGCTCCGGGACACCGCCGAGTGGCTGGTGGCGGAGGGCTACGCGCCCGGCGTCGACCTCGCGCCGGCGGAGACCGGGACCAGGATCTCGATCCGTCCCTAGACCGTGACCTTCCAGGTCGTGCCGGAGGAGTAGCCCCACTTCTCCACCTCAACGTCGAAGTTCCCCTCACAGATGGCGGTCATGTTGGACCCCACCTCCTTCGCCGAGAGCCCGAGCGCCTCGCCGATGAGCCGGGACTTGAAGTACGTCTTCGTGACGCCCTTCTCGCGCAGGTAGTTCAGGATGCGCTCTTGCTTGTCGGTGAGGTCGGTGGTCGGTGCCGCCGTGGTCGCGCTCATGGATGCAGGGAGGACCTATCCGACAAAAGGGGGTTTGGTACGGTGGGCTAACGCCGCGCTGTCTTGCGATTTTCTCTCTCGAACGAGGGTCGCAGGTGCCGCGCTCGGGGGTGGGGTGGCCGGATTGGTACAGCGGGGTAACGGCGAGCATCGAGAGCGATGAGGCGGTGCGGTGGCGGTGTGGTGGCGGTGCGGTCGCGGTCACAGCAGCGTACCGCGGCGAAGCCGCGGTTTCACCCGCCACGAGGCCCGGAGGGCCGAGTGGCGCCTTTTTCACCCATGTTTTTACTCGAGCGGTTCGCCGGAGGCGAACCCGAGAGTAAAAGATGGTCAGCCGATGATACCGGTCACCGTCGCCGCCTCCATCGCCGCCTCCCGACTCAAGCCGTCGCCGAGGATCGTGTAGCGGTCACGGATGGTGTGGGCGGTCGTCGCCGCCTCCACGATGTCCTCGGGGTCGTGGCCCAGTTCCGCGGCCGTCGTCGGCGCGCCGAGGCTCTGCAGGGCGTCGCGGACCTGCTTCCACTCGCCGTCCGCGCCGGAGTGGAGGTACTCGGTCAGCACCGAGGCGACCCCGACCTGGTGGCCGTGGAGGGCGGTGCCGGGGGCGATACGGTCGAGCTGGTGGGAGATGAGGTGCTCGGCGCCGCTGGCGGGCCGCGAGGAGCCGGCGATGGACATCGCGACGCCAGAGGAGACGAGCGCCTTCACGACGATCCACGCCGACTCCTCGAGCCCCCGCTTGATCGAGCCGGCGCTCCCGACGAGCATCTCGGCGGTCATCTGGCTGAGCGCACCGGCGTACTCGCTGTACTCGACGTTCTTCAGGCGGTGGGCGAGTTGCCAGTCCTTCACCGCGGTGTAGTTGGAGATGATGTCCGCACAGCCAGCCGTGGTGAGTCGCCACGGGGCCTCCGCGAGCACCTCCGTGTCGGCGACGACGGCGACCGGCGGGTCGGCGGCGACGGAGTGTCGGGTGTCCTTCTCGGGGACCGACCCGCGCCCGGAGACGATGCCGTCGTGACTGGCGGCGGTCGGGACCGAGACGAGCGCCTGCCCGAGTTCGTCGGCGGCCATCTTCGCGAGGTCGATGGGTTTGCCGCCACCGACGCCGACGAGGAAGCCGGCGTCCTCCTCGCGTGCCCGGTCGATGACGCGCTGGACCTCTGCGAACGACGCCTCCTCCACCACGACCATCGCGGGGTCGAACCCCGCCTCGGCGAACAGGTCGGCCACCCGGTCGGCCGCGATGGCCTTCGGCGTCGGCGAGGTGACGACCAGCGGCCGGCCGTCGAGGTAGAGTCCCTCGACGGCCGCGACCGTCTCGTCGAGGACGCCGTGGCCCACGACCACGTTCCGCGGCAGCCGTATCCACGAGGACTTCTCGAACATACCCGGCAGTCGTGCAGGCGGGGCAAAAGGGTTGCCGGGCGCCGACGACCGGTCCGAGGCTACATCACCTCCAGGATCGAGAGCACGCGCTCCTCGGCCTCCCGGTCCGGGCCCTCCTCGCGCCCGGTCCGGTCCGACTCGCGGTGCTCGGCGACGGTCGCCGGGACCGACTCCTCGTGGGGGGTCGACTCCCACCCGAGCGCCCGGAGCTTCGAGAGCGAGAGCAGGTGCGGCGCCGGCCGGTAGCCGGGGAAGTCGGTGAGTTCGAGCCCGCCGGCCTCCAGTTCGCGCGGCCCAGCGTACACCGCCTCCACCTCCTCGTCGGTGGCGTCGGCGATACGCTCGACCCACTCGCCGAGGGTCGGGGCGTGCTCGTCGCCGACGTTGTAGGCCTCGCCGGGTTCACCCTCCTCTGCGACGATTCGGAGCGCGCTCGCCACGTCCTCGACGTACACCTTCTGCCAGAGGTTGGTGCCGTCACCAGGGACGACGACGCGGTCGTTGTTCAGCACCCGGTCGATCCAGTAGTCGAATCGTTCGGTGTAGTCGTGCGGCCCGTAGACCACGGGCGGGCGGACGCTCATCGCGTTCACGCCGCGCTCGGCCGCCTCGAAGATGGCGCGGTCACCCTCCGCCTTCCGGGGCCCGTAGCTCGCCGCGGAGTCCTCGGTGGCCTGCTCGGTCGTACAGTCGCAGAGGGCGGTCTCGTCCTCGCGCTTCGGAACCCGCTCGGCTCCGTAGGCCGCACCGGAGGAGACGTAGACGTAGGCGTCCACGTCGGCCTCGCCGCAGATGTCCGTGGCAGCGCGAACGTCCCGCGGGAAGTACGCGCAGGTGTCGACGACCACGTCCGGGTCGGCGCGCTCCACGGCCAGGCGGAGTTCGCCCTCGCTGGTCCGGTCACCCTCGGTGTGGCTCACCCGGTCGTCGTCGGCGAACGGGTTCGTGTGGTTCCCGCGGTTGAACAGCGTCACCTCGTAGCCGTGGTCGAGGAACTCCTCGACGGTGTGCCGGCCGATGAAGCGGGTCCCGCCGATGCAGAGCAGGTGTGACATACCCGGAGTGCGAGCGGCCCGAGCAAAAGTTGCGGTGGTCCCTACAGGGTCACCGTCTCGCCGTCCTCGGGTATCGCGACGCGCTCGGCGACGCCAGCCTCCGAGAGCGCCGCGCGCAGGTCCGCGCGGGTCTGCAGACAGTGGTTGATGGCGTCCAGGTGGTCGGCGACGACGCGTGCGTCGGTCGCCTCACAGATGGCCACCACGTCCTCGGCGGTCATCGTGATGGGTCGGCCCTCGGTGAACTGCGCGGCGCCGGCGTTCGCGACGACGACGTCCGGGTCGAACCGCTCCAGCGTCTCCGCGACGCCCTCGTACCACACCGTGTCGCCCGCGTGGTAGAGCGTCGGCTCGTCGGGCGCCTCGAGGACGAACCCCGAGACGGGAGCCATCGCTTCCGCGAGGGCACCGTGGCCGTGCCGTGCGGGCGTGCGGGTGACCGTCACGTCCCCGAGTTCGAGCGCCTCCTCGACCGGACGGACGTCCTCGAACGCCGTCTCGCGGAGTTCGTCGGCGTCCTCCGGCTGGCAGAGCGTCGGCCCGCCGTGGCCCGCCAGCCGTTCCTTCGCGGCGTCGTCGAGGTGGTCGTCGTGGAGGTGTGTCACGAGCAGCGCGTCGAACGCGAGGTCGTCCGGATCGACGTCCCCCGGCAGGTCGACCAGCGGGTTCCGCCGGTCGTTCGGTGAGTTCTGGATGGGCGGCGCCGTGCCCGCCTCGGCGAGCATCGGGTCGATTAGCAGGGTCGTGTCGGCGTACTCGACCAGCAGGGTCGCGTGTCGCAGGAGTCGAATTGCGGTCATACGCGGTCGACGGCTGGCGTCGACATGAGCGTTGGTGCCGGTCGGAAGAACCCCGTCTCTGTCCGGCAACACGGTTATCGCACTGGGACTGGGAGGTGACACGATGAGTTCGAGTGCGCTCGCCGTCGGTGAGGAGGCGCCGGCGTTCGTCGCGCCGCTCGCCCGGCCGAACGGCGAGACCGAGGTGGTCCCGTTCACGTCGTTGCTCGCCGAGCGACCGGTGTTGCTGGTGTTCTACACCAACGACTTCACCCCGAGCTGCGTCGCCGAGTGGTGTTCGTTCCGCGACTACAGCTACCTCGCGACCGAGGATCGCTACCAGGTCGTCGGTATCAGCAAGTCGTGGGCCGCCACCCACCACCGCTTCATCGACTGGCTGGACCTGCCGTTCCCACTCTACTCCGATACGAACCTCGACGTGGCCGAGGCGTTCGGGGTCGACTACCGGACGTTCGGCCTCCTGCGTCGCTCGTGGCGCTCGTGTTTCCTCGTCGACACCGACCGGACGGTCCGGTACCGCTGGCTCGCGGACCACCCCCTCGACCCGACCCGCGACGTCCCCGACGTCTGGGAGATCCACGAGGCGGTCGTCGAGGCGCTCGGCGGTGCGACACCCTCGCCCGCACGGGACACCTGAGCCGCGCTCACTCCACCCAGACCTTCCCGAACGAGTCGAAGAACTCCGCCCCGGTGTCGACCAGCTCGTGGCGCGCCCGGAGCGTGCGGACGCGCTCGGCCACGTCCTCGACGTGTCGCTCCAGTCGCTCGCGGTAGCGCTCGCGCCGCCGGGCCCCGAGGTGGGTCCGGAGCGTGCGCGGTGACTCCATGTCCTCGACGAGCGCGTCGCCGCTGACCGGCAGGTCGCGCTCGGCGGGGTCCATCACCCGCGCCAGCACGAGCTTGTTCCGCGAGAGCGCCTCCAGCCCCCGCTCGATCTCCTCGGGCGGCTCCAGACAGTCGCTGACCACGAGGACGAGCGAGCGCGACCCGATGGTGTCGGCGTACGCCTCGAGCGGGCGGGCCATATCGGCGTCCCCAGTCGGTTCGGTGGCGTTCAGTCGGTCGACGAGTCCCAGCACCTCGCCGCGGTTCGAGCGCCCACGGTCCAGGCGCTCGTAGTCGTCGGTGAACGTGGCGAACCGGAAGTCGTCGTGGGCGCGGGCGACGAGGTACGCGAACCCCAGCCCCAGTTTCGCGCCGTACTCGAACTTCGTCGACAGCCCGTCGCTGGCGAACCCCATCGACCCGGACGAGTCGAGCAGGACGTGGACCGTGAGGTTCCGCTCGGCCTCGTACTCCTTGACGTAGAACTCGTCCGTGCGGGCGAACAGTTTCCAGTCGATACGGCGGGTGTCGTCGCCGGGTGAGTAGCGCCGGAAGTCGGAGAAGGTCAGCCCCTCGCCGCGCTCGCCCGAGCGCTGCTCGCCCTGGAACTGCGAGGCGACGTTGCGCTTCTGGGCGCGGGCGTACCGTTCGAGCTCGTCGAGGAACCCCGGGTCGATGGCCATCGGTGGCGCTCAGCGCTCCTCCAGCAGCCGCTCGACGGCGTCGTCGGGGGTCGTCCCCTCCCGCTCGGCCCGGAAGTCGACGATGATGCGGTGTCTGAGGACCGGGCGGGCCATCCGCTCGACGTCGGCCTCGCTGACGTACGCACGGCCCTCGAGCAGGGCGCGGGCCTTCGCCGTCACCACGAGCGCCATGCTCGCGCGGGGCGAGGCGCCGTACTCGATGTGGTCGGCCTCGCGCGTCGCCCGGACGAGTTCGACCGCTCGCTGCCGGATGTCGTCGGCGATGGGAACCTCGCGGACCAGCTCCTGTGCGGCCCGTATCTCCTCGCGGGCGAACACCGGTTCGACCGGGATGGTCCGGTCGAGCCGACTCGTGTAGCGGTCCACCACCTCGAGTTCCTCCTCCAGCGTCGGGTAGTCGACGAGCACCTTCAGGAGGAAGCGGTCGGTCTGGGCTTCGGGGAGCGGGTACGTCCCCTCCTGTTCGATGGGATTCTGCGTCGCCATCAGGAAGAACGGTTCGGGCAGGGCGTGGGTCTCGCCCGCCGCGGTGACCTGCTTCTCCTCCATCGCCTCCAGCAGCGCGGCCTGCGTCTTCGGCGTCGCCCGGTTGATCTCGTCGGCCAGCACGACGTTCGCGAAGACGGGCCCCCGTTCGAAGACGAACTCGCGGCCTCCGGCGCCCTCGCGGATGATCTCGGTCCCCGTGATGTCCGAGGGCATCAGGTCGGGGGTGTTCTGGACGCGGGAGAACGCGAGGTCCGTGACGTTCGCGAGGGTGCGGACGGTGAGCGTCTTCGCCAGCCCCGGATTGGACTCCAGGAGCGCGTTCCCGTCACAGAGGACACAGACGAGCAGGTCGTCGAGCACGTCGCGCTGGCCGACGAGTCGCTTGCCCACCTGCTCGCGGACCTCGTCCAGTTTCCGCTGGAGGTCGTCCACGTCCATCTCCACGTCCGCGTCGGCGAGCGCCTGCTCGCCTCCGTCGGTGTCGGCACGGTTCGCCGTCGCTCGTCCGTCGCTGCCGTCGGTCGATGAGTCGTCTGTCATTGGTCGCTGTCGTCTCTGATTCGGAGATTGTACTCGCGGATGATGTCGGCGTTCTCCACGTCGTCCGAGCGGGAGAAGCCGGCCTGCTGTGCGTCGTACGAGGCGTCCGAGGAGAACCCGCCGCCGTCGTAGCCCTCGTCGAACTCGCCGGGGTCGCCCTCGCTGCCGGGCGACCCGCCGACCACCGCGTCCAGTTCGTCGTCGCCCGCGTCGGCGTCCGTCTCCTCGCCGAGGATGGCCTCACCGTCGTAGAGCCCGTCGTAGTCGTCGTCCCGGCCCTCGTCGGCGTTCCCGCCGTCCGTCGGCTCCGGAGCCGGCGTCAGGTCGATGCCCACCACGCTCGCCTGCACCGTCGCCAGCGCCAGCCCGAACACGACGAGGACGCTCACGAGGACCCGACCGGTCGAGACGAGGTCCGCGCTGGAGGCCGACTGCAACCCCTCGAGCACGTCGTCGTAGAGCCGCCGTGCCATCCGCGTCTCCTCACCGTCGAGCGCGGCGTCACGCGCGGTGCGGAGCGCCTCGCTCACGTCCGGGTTGACCGCCTCGAACTGCTCGACCGGTGGGGTCCGGAACCGGAGGGCGAACTCTCCCGCGCCGGCGAGCAGGCCCGCGCCGACCGCGATGACCTGCCGCGTGTACGACGGGCCGGGCAGGTCGACGCCGAGGACGGTCACCGCGAGGTTCACCGCCAGCACGACGAGGACGGCATCGACGACGGCGTGGATGGCGGCGGCCTTGACGGTCTCGCGTCGGACCTGTGCGATGGCGCGTCGTACCCGCTCGCGGCCCTCGCTCTCGGCGTCGCCAGCCCGAGTCGACTCGTCGGTCATCAGCACCGGCTCGGGTCCTCCTCACCATCCGGCTTCGCCACCTCGGTCCGGAGGCAGCTCGCTTCGTCCTGGAGGGCGTCGTTCTCCGTCTGGAGGTCCGTGTTCTCGGTCTGCAACTGCGCGTTCTCCGTCTGGAGGTTCGCGTTCTCCTCCTCGAGTGTCGCCACCTCCGTCTCGAGCTCCGCCGTCTCGTTCTCGAGCGCCGAGTTCTGGCGCTCCAGCTCGGCGACCCGGTCGAGGAGTGCGTCCCGCCGGTCCTCGAGGTCGGAGATCTCCTGCTCCAGTTCGGTGTTGCGCTGCTGGAGGTCCTCCCTGTCTCCCCGCAGTTCGGCGAGCTCGTCCTGGAGCTGCGAGCGCTGGGACTCGAGTTCCGTCACCCGGTCGCGGGTCGCCTCGAGCTGTTCCGTGGCGGACTCGAGGTTCTGCTCCGTCTCGTTCAGCTCCGCCCTCGTCGTGCCCAGCTCCTCGAGCGTGTTCGCCAGCTCCTGTTCCGTCTTCCGGAGTTCCTCCTCGGTCTCCCGGAGGTCCGTCGTCACCTGCTCCAGGTCGTCCTGTCGGGTGTCGATGCTCTGGTTCAGCTGCTGGAGTTCCGCTCGCGTCCGTTCGAGTTGTGCACGCGCTGCCGACAGCTCCTCGTCGAGCGCCTCGTTCCGCTGTTCGAGTCGCTCGTTGCGCTGCTGGACGTCCTCGACGGAGTCCTGGAAGTAGAGCGTCGCTCCGCCGGTCCCCGCGACCATCGCGGCCACGAGGAACACCAGCGCGACGTTGATACTTCCACCGAGTAGACCCATGGGCAGAGAGGGTACGTCCGGCGACATATCTCTTGTGCGAAACGACGCTCTCGGATTCGGGAGTGTCGAGACGTGGGCCGGTCAGTCGTCCCCGGCACTGGGGACGGCCGTCGCGTCGGACCGTCGGTACCGCGAGAGCCGCCGGGCACTCACCTCCGCGAGGAAGAGGAGGAGCGCGACGGTCAGCAGGAGCCAGTCCCACTCCTCGCGCACGTCGCGGACCCGCCGCGAGGCACGCTCGACTGTCGTGGCGATCTCGGCGGCCTGACTCGGCCGGAACACCTCGCCGCCGGTGGTCCGGACCGCGCCCTGTAGCCCCGGTGAGAGGCCGAACCCGGCGTCCTCGCGTGGGTAGTTGACCGCGAGCGTGGCGCCGCTGACGTTCAGGAACCCCATCTCGGTGGGCGTGACGGTGGTCTCGAAGCTCCGCTCGCCGACCCGACGGAACGTCGGTGGCCCGTCCGGTCGCTCCTCGCCGACGTAGCGAATCGTCACGCGCTCGCCGACGCGGGTGTCCGGGGCGCTGACGACGCCCGTCGCGCCGCGTTCGGGGTCCCCGATGGCCCAGTTGACGGACTTCGAGAGCAACAGCGAGTCGGGCCGCTCGAGCAGGCCGTCGAGGGTGCCGTCCTCGCCGTAGGCCGTGATGGAGACGACCCGTCCGAGGCCGTAGCGCCACTGGGCGAACGCGGGCTGGCCCTCGCCGCTGGCGACGAGGAAGTCGGCACCCGACTTGACGCTCACGTCGTTGGTGAGCGGCGGGTTCGACTCGGGGTCGATCCCGGCCGTGATGAACTGGTTCCGGTCGACGACGGTGAGTCGGTCGGCCGCGAAGGTGCGGGACTCGCCGCCGAACAGGAGTCGCAGGCGGTCCGTCTCGTCGGCCCGGAGGTACTGCCCCCCGGTGATGCGCGCGACGTCGGAGAGCAACGGGTCGTTGACCCGCTGGCCGACGCCGACGGAGACGACGCGGACGCCCCGGTCGGCCAGTTGCCGGGCGGAGGCACGGGCGCTCGCGCCGCCGTCCTGCCCGTCGCTGACGAGGATGACCGTCCCCGGCCCGTCCAGGAGTTCGGCCGCACCACGGAGCCCCGTCCCGAGGTCCGTGCCGCCGCCGCTGGTCAGCCGCCGCACCTTCCGCTCCAGTTCACCGCGGTTCTCCCCGAGCGTGACGATGTCGTTCACCCGGTAGGCGCGGAAGTTGAAGCCGACGAGGCCGACCTCGTTGGCGTCGCCCAGCTGGTCCAGCACGTCCAGCGAGATGGCCTTCTGGACCTGCATCCCCTCCTCGGCGGAGCCGGAGACGTCGACGAGCAGGACGATACGGGCGGTCCGGCCGCCCCCTTCACCCAGCGTCACCGGGAGCATCGACGCGAGCGAGGAGTCGGCGTAGCCGCCGTTCTCGTAGGCGTTGCGCCCGCCGGCGACGACCAGCCCGGTGCCGTCGATGACCGCCCGCTGGAGGGCCGAGACGTTCCCCGCCTCAGACGCCGGCACGTCCTGTAGCACGACGGCCTGGTACGGGGAGAGGTCGGTCGGTATCGCGGGGGCGCGGTCCACGTCGTAGAGCCGTTCGAGCAGGTCGCCGAACGGGTAGGCGTCCTTCGCCACGTAGAGCACCTTCGGCTTCGGGACGACGCGGACCGTCTTGCGGAACACGTCGTTGCGCTCGACGCCGTCGTCGCTCTCGACGCGGGCGGTCAGCCGGTGCGTGCCCACGTCGTCGAACGCGTAGGTGAACTCCGTGGCGCTCCCGTCCTCGATGCGCTCGGTGTAGACGGGCGTGCCGTCGGCACTGACGGTGACCGTGACCGGCCCGTCGCCGAGGTCGCTCCCGTCGAGCCGGAGGAGGAACGTGTTCTGGATGCCGGCGCTGGTCTTCGTGGGCCCAGCGAGTGTGACGTACCGCTCGGTGCGCGGCGAGAGCGCGACGGCGTGGACCGTCGCGCCGGCCGCGGCGGCCACCTCGGCGGCCTCGGCCAGCGAGCGCCCGCCCGTCACCTGCCCGTCCGAGAGGACGAGCACGGAGCCGTTGCGCTCGACGTTGGCGACGATGGCGTCCCCCACCCGGGAGGTGTTGTCGGACGCGACGACCGAGCGCGTGACGGGGACGCCCTCGTCCTCGATGCGGGTGACGAGGCCGTTCGCGTTCGCGTCGGTGAGCGCCATCGAGTTCGACTCGTCGACGAGCAACCTGACCTGTGGGTCGCCCGCCGTCTCGCGCTCCGTGACCGTGTACGGCCCGGCGGCGGCGGTCACCAGACACAGGACGACGACGAACCGGGTGGCGAACAGGACGAGCCGCCGGTTGCGCCCCCAGTCGCCATCGCCGTCCCGCCGGTAGGTGGCGACGCCCAGCAGGACGAGCGCGACGGGGAGCACCAGCAACACGCCCGGCACCGCGACGCCCACCTCGACGCCACGGACGGTGTAACTGGCCGCCTCGCCGAGCGGGCCGAGCCAGTCGGGGAGCGACTGCAGCACCCACATCAGAGGTCACCCCGGTAGCGCAACAGCGCCACTTCGCCGAAGACGAACGCGAGTGCACCCAGCGCCAGCGCCGGCGACAGGTCGAGCGGGCGGGGAACCTGCTCCTCGCGCGGCTGGACGACGCCGTCCGGCCCCGTCGAGAGCGCGGGGGCCGAGACGTTCGACTCCGGTTCGCTCACGAGCGAGGCCGCCAGTCGCTGGCCGCCGACCCGGTAGTGGCCCGCCGCGTCGAGCGCGACCCGGCCGGAGACGGTCTCCTGCCCGTCGTCCGGTCCGACCACCCGCGTGTCGTTGCCGACGGCGACCCGGGTGCCGGTCTGCAGGTTCGTCGCCCGCAACGGCTGGCGACCCCCCGCCTCGTATACCATGCGCTTCCAGAGGACGGGGTACTGGTAGTTGAACTGGAACTCGGAGGCCGTCGGGAGGTATCCGTAGTAGAGTAGGCGCCCCTCGCCGAGGGTCCCGCGGGCCAGCAGGGGCGAGCCGTCGGCCTGCACGAGCGTCCGGGTCCCCTCGGGCGGTTCGGCGGTCAGGTAGGCGTCCGGCGGCGGGAACCGGATGCCGGCGGTCAGGTCGTCCTCCTGCACCCGGAGCGTGGGATTCTGCTCGCTCCCGGTGGGGTCGACGGCCAGCAGTGAGCCGTACTGGACCTCCGCGAGGTCGTCCTGCGCGACGACGATGGCGCCACCCCCGTCGCGGACGAGGTCCGTGGCCCGCTCGGTGGTCGACCGGAGCAGCCGGTCGCCGTCCACCTCGCTGAACACGACCACGTCGTACTCCTCGGAGACGGAGGTGGGCGGACGCGCGACGGTCAACTCCACCTCGTCGAGCACCTCGAGCGCCGTGCGGAGGAACCGACTCTCGCCGTTGGTCACCAGCAGGACGCGGATGCGCGCCCGGTCCGGGCCGGCGAGGTGGAGGCGGTCGTCCGTCGGGAAGTCGTCGCCGGGCGAGAGCCGCACCTCGGCGTCGCCCGCTGGCACCCCGAACGTCACCGAGGCCACGTCGCCCGGTCGGAGCGTGAGTCGCTCGCGCTGGTCCCCGAGCGCGACGGTCCGCTGGACCTCGCTATCGGCGTAACTCTTGACCGAGACGGTCACGTCGGTCCGGCCGTAGGTGGCGTCGACGATGCCGACGTTGTCGACGCTCCCGCCGACCTGTCGGACGTCGACGGTGTAGCCCCGCCCGCGGGCGGTCTCGACGGCGTTGCGCCACGCGTCGTCGCCGGCGAAGTCGCTGACGACGAGGATGCGGGCGTCCTCGTCGGCGACGGCGATGGCTTGCGAGACGGCGCCCGCGAGGTCGCCCGCGGCGTCGGTCACCGTCACGTCGTCGAGCGCCGCGATGTAGTCGTCCTCGCCGGCCCGCTGGACCCGGACCTGCGGGGCCGGGGACGTGGTGACGAGCGAGGTGGTCTGGGCGCGTGCCTCGCGGGCGGCGGCCCGGGCAGCGACGAACCGCGAGCGTCCGTTCGCGTCCGTCACGGTCATCGAGGCGGAGTCGTCGAGGACGACGACCGTCTCCTCCACCTGCGTGCTCCCGAGGACAGTGACGTACGGGGAGGCGAGCGCCAGCGCCACGCTGACGAGGACGAGCGCCTGCAACAGCAGGAGGAGGTTCCGGCGGAGGCGACTGAGGGCGGGGCGGTCGGTGGCCGTCTCCTCGCTGGCCGTGAGGAACTCCAGGGTCGGCAGCCGGAGCCGGGTCGGATCCGGCCGCACGAGGTAGAGGAGCACCAGTGGGACCACGGCGAGGAGGGCGACCAGACCGAGGGGGCTGAGGAAGACGTCGGAGAGGCCGGCCATCGTCCGTGGGGAGTTCGCCGGTGCGTAAGGGCTTTTCCACGGCGCAGGCCGACCCGCCCCCGGTGGCGACCCTCGCCCGGTCCACCAGTTTCAATACCTCACCCCCCGGCGGTGGCGGTATGAGCGACCGGAGCGTCTGGCTGAAGGCCGACGACGAGGTAGGCGACTGGGAGACACGCAAGCGACGCATCACCGCCGGACTCGAGGCCGGCGTCGACTGGGTACTCGTGGACGCCGCCGACGTGGCGAAGGTGCGCGAACTCGGCCGCGTGAACGTCGCCGCCTTCTCCGGCGACGACGTGCACGTCATGGACGCCGAGGGCGAGGAACAGGCAGAGGCCGACGCCAACGTCGTCGGGAAACACGGCGAGGGCGACGGCACCATCGACCTGCCCGACGACTTCTCCGGCAGCGCCGACCTGACCACGCTCCGCCGGTCGGACGGCCGGGCCGACGGGTCGTACGTCAAGATCCGCTCGCCGGACTACGAGTCGTTCGCCGAGGCGGCCGCGCAGGACGCCGACTACACCATCGTCGTCGGCGAGGACTGGAAGATCATCCCGCTCGAGAACCTCATCGCCCGTATCGGCGAGGAGACCGACCTCGTCGCCGGCGTCCAGACGGCCGAGGAGGCCCGGACCGCGTTCGAGACGCTCGAACAGGGCGCCGACGGCGTCCTGCTGGACACGGACGACCCGGACACCATCCGACAGGTCGTCTCCATCCGCGACGAGTCAGAGCGCGAGACGCTCTCGCTGACCTACGCCACCGTCACGGCCGTCGAGGAGACCGGGAGCGCCGACCGCGTCTGCGTCGACACCGGCACGATGATGGACGACGACGAGGGGATGCTCGTCGGCTCCATGTCCCGCGGGATGTTCTTCGTCCACGCCGAGACGGCCGACTCGCCGTACGTCGCCTCCCGCCCGTTCCGCGTCAACGCCGGCGCCGTCCACGCCTACGTCCGCACGCCCGACGGCGGGACGAAGTACCTCGCGGAACTGAAGTCCGGCGACCTCGTTCAGGTCGTCGACACGCGGGGGAACACTCGCGAGGCCATCGTCGGCCGCTCGAAGATCGAGCGCCGCCCGATGTTCCGCGTCGAGGCCGAGGTCGAGACCGACGCGGGCGTCGACCGCATCGAGACGCTCCTGCAGAACGCCGAGACCATCAAGGTCGCCACGAGCGAGGGCCGCAAGGCCGTCACCGACCTCGAGGTGGGCGACGAGGTGGCCATCTACTACGAGGACACGGCGCGGCACTTCGGGGAGGCGGTGGAGGAGAGCATCATCGAAAAGTAGAATCTTTCTGCTGTCGGGTTCGCGCCGGAGGCGCGAACCGCTCCAGCAAAAAGGCGCTCCTCGCGGCTTCGCCGCTCGAAGCGGGTGAGAACGCTGGTGGCACCGCGACAGCACCGCCACCGCTCCCGAGACAGCACCGTACCGCACTACGGTGCGCCGTCCCGACCGCTACCGCTCTCTCGCCGCTCCGCCTCGCTCAGTCGTCCGCCGCCGCGTCCATGTGCTGTTCCATGTGGTCCCCGATACGGGCGAACTCCTCGCTGAACGTGTCGATGTCGTAGTTCATCCCGTGCAGGATCGCGCTGTAGCGCGCCGTGAAACTCGCGAGGTACGCCACCTCGCGGAGCTCCTCGTCGGTCGCCCCGTGGAGTTTCGCCGCACCCATGTGGAACTCCTGACAGTAGGGGCACTTCAGATTCGCCGCGACGGCCAGGCCGATGAACTCCTTGTACTTCGGTGGGATGGCCGTCTCCTCGATCGTGTGGCGCTTGAAGTTCGGCCACTCGTTGACCAGGTCCTCGTCGTTGAGTTCCCAGAACCCCGGCACGAACCCCAGCGTCTCCTCGATGTCCTCGCGGACCACGTCGACGTCTCGCGTCTCGCTCTTGCTCGCCATGCTCTCGCCCTCGGGACGGAGCCCGGTCCACGCTCGCGGGGCCGGCGCCGCCCCGAGCGCAGTCGTCGCTCCACGAGCATAGTTGTATCGAGAGTATGACACGAGTGGGAGTGTCCCGGTGGGCGTGCCGCGTGCTCAGCGGACCGACTCGGCCTCGCCGCGCGGCCGGCGCTCGGCGTCGCCCTCCCACTCGATGGGGCGGGTACACCAGTGGCAGAACTCCAGGTCGGCGTCCACCTCGTTCCCGCAGTGGGGACAGCGCGGCTCGTCGGCGGTGCGGTAGTGGTTGCGACGCGAGCAGAGCCAGTAGGCGTCGAGCGTGCTGAACACGGTGACGGAGGCGAGCGCCAGCGTCACCTCGAGTGGCTGGTCCGCCATCGCGAGCACCGTCTGCACGAGCGCGTCGAGCGTCCCCGCGCCGCCGCTCGTCGGCACCACGAGCAACACCGTCGCCACCCACAGCCCGAACCAGAGCACCGCGCGGAACCACGCACGCAGGTAGAGGTGACCCAGGCCGGGCTGGAGGAACGAGAGCAGAGCGGCCAGCAGGGGGCTCCGGGGTCGGGACACGACTTCCGTCTCCCTTGTCACTGCGGACTCATATGTCTTCCTTTGACGCGTGTCGAGCGGCGTCCGACCGTCTGACGGACGGCACCGCGACGACGCCGTCACTCGAGCGCCGCGACCAGCGAGGCCAGCGTGGCGAGGTCGTACTGCCCCGGCGCGGTGGCTCGGTCCGGGTCGACCGGCGCGTACCCGATGCGCGAGCCGTAGACGGGCGCGACCGCCCGGGTGTGTCGGCCCGCCTCGCCCATCGCCATCGTCGCCACCCGCAGCCCGTCGTCGGTGGCCGACGCCGTCGCCGACAGGAGCGCCAGCGTGTCCGCCCGGTCCGTCGCGGTGACCGCGACCTTCGCCACGTCGCCCACGTCCGCGGCCCGTTCGAGCAGGCGCGAGAGCTCCTGCTCGGGCGGCGTCGCCTCGAAGTCGTGGACGCTCACGACGACGGTGGCGCCGGCGTCGCGCGCCGCGCGCACCACCTCGCCTCCCTCGCCGTGGGCGACGGCCTCGAGTTCCACGTCGACGGCCGCGACGGCGTCGTGCTCGACGGCCGCACAGAGCGCCTCGATACGTCCCTCGTCGGGCGCCTCACCACCCTCCCACTCGGCGCGGTTCGTCACGAGGAGCGGCAGCTCGCCGTCGTAGTCGGCCAGCGCGGCGCGCGGCGCGTCGGCGAGGTCCATCCTGAACTCCACGCAGTCGGCCTCGTCGCGGGCGGCCGGCTCCTCGGAGAGGTCGGCCGTCGACGCCGCCAGCGTGAACTCGTCGAACGGGAGGTCCATGCGTGAGGGGCGTGGGCCGGCCGAAAACCGGTTTCGGTGTGGTCTGTCCCGCCCCGGTCAGACCGGCGAGTGGGTCGCCCGGTAGGTTCGGGGGTCCTCGTCGGTCCGCTCCACGCTGTCGACCGCTCGCAGGCGGACGTGCCGCTCCTGCTTCGTGACGACGCCGAACGCGTAGTGCTCGGCCTCGTAGTTGGGCGTGCCGTCCCAGTCGGCCAGGAACTGCCGGTGCGCGTCGAGTCGCTCCTCGGCGATGGCGCGGGAGCGTTCGGGCGCCTCCGTCACCCGGTCGTCGAACGCCGCCACGAGCGCCCGCTCGCGCTCGACGCCGACGGAGTCCCGACCCGCGACGAGCGCCGCCAGCGAGGTGGTCCCCGTCCCCCAGAACGGGTCCAGCACCGTCTCGCCGTACGTCGAGAACATCAGGACGAGTCGCAGGGGGACGGTGAGCGGGAACGCCCCCGAACGCTCGCGCAGGTCGTCGTCGAGGGTGTCGCCGTTCGCGTCCGTGGCCGAGAGCCGCTGGCGCGTGCCGGTGAACGCCCAGAGGTCCGAGAACCACTCGTTGCGCTCCTCCCAGAAGTACGCGGACGCGTAGCGTTCCTCGTCACCCGGCGGGTACGTGCGGGTGTCGCCGTTGCGGAAGACGAGGAGGTGCTCGTGTTCGAGCGTCGGGTAGGCGTTCGGCGGGAGCGTGCCGCTACCCATGAACTTCGCGGCGCTGTTGGTCGGCTTCCGCCAGAGCAGCCCGGGGAGAGACGAGAGGCCCGCCTCTCGCACGCGGCTCGTGACCGCGGCGGCGTTGGGGTACTGTTCGAAGGTGCCGTCCAGCCGTCGCGTGGCGTCACCGACGTTCACGACGGCGATGCCGCCCGGACGGAGGACGCGAGCGACCTCGGCCCACGCCTCGGCCAGCAGGTCGTGCATTTCATCGAAGGCGGCCGCGCCGTCGCCCCGTTCGAGCGCCGCGCCGATGGCCTCGTCCTGCGCGGCGAACGACTCGTCCCACATCTCCACCATCGGGTACGGCGGCGAGGTGACGACGAGCGACACCGAGTCGTCCGCGAGGGGGAGCGACCGGGCGTCGCCGACGTGGACCCGGTGTGTCGTCTCCATACTCGCCGGACGGCGCGGGGGTCCTAGTGCGTTGTGGTCGCGGGTCACTCGCTCGCCGGCCGGGGGTAGACCGTCGCCCCGGCGTCGCGGTAGACCGAGAGCCAGCGGTCCGTGACCGCGTCGGTGTCGTACTCGTCCATCGACTCGTCGACCGTGAGCCGGCCGTACTCGCTCGCTGCCTCCAGCGCGTCGGTGATCTCCTCGGGCGAGGTGGCGCGGAAGCCCCGTTCGCGCCGCTCGACGAGTTCGTGGGCGGCGCTGGCGGCCTGGTACTCGACGATACCCACGCAGCCGCAGGCGAGCGCCCAGCAGAGCTCGGTGGCGAACTCCTCGCGCCGGGCCGTGTGCACGAAGACGTGGGCCGCGCGGTACCGGGCGATGCGCTCCTCGCGGGAACACGACCCGACGAACTCCACCCGGTCGCCGATGCGGAGGTCCGCCGCCTGTTCCTCGTACGCCTCGCGTTCGGGGCCGTCGCCGACCACCGTCGCCTGCCAGCCCCGCTGGCGGTACTCCGCGAGGGCCAGCAGGAACGACTCGAGGTTGGCCCCCTCGTCCAGCCGCCGGGCGGCGACGATGTCGGCCTCGCCCGCCGGGTCGACCGAGCGCACGAGGTCCATCTCGACCGACTCGGGGACCACGGTCGTCGCCTCCTCGGTGGCACCGAGTTCACGCACCTCGCGACGGACGAGTTGCGAGGGCGCGACGACCCGGTCGGGGACGCGGGCCGCCCGTTCGCGGTAGCGGTCGAGCGGTTCGTCGCCGTACCAGTCGACGACGAGCGGTGCGCGGGCGATCGAGGCCCCGAGCCGGGCGCTCAGGACGGCCGCCGGCGGGTCCGGCGTGGCGTGGACCACGTCCGGCCGGTCGGCGGCGAGGAGCGCGGGAATCCGGGCGAGGAAGGAGGGCCGGGTGGGTGAGATGGTGACGGCGCGGTAGGTGACGCCGTCGTGCTCGCGGGTCTCGTCGTAGCCAGCCCACCAGCCCGTACAGTAGACGGTGACGTCGTGGCCACGCGCCGCGAGCGCGCGGGCGACGGCCTCGGTCCGGGCGACGCCGTCGCGGTCGACGTAGGGGTCGGTGAACCGGGCGACGACGCCGACCTGCATGACGTCTCAGACCGAGCGGCCGGACATGAACCCTGTGGTCGCAGTGCTCGCCCGCTCAGAGGGCGCCACGCGCGGCCGCCACCCGGACAGAGACGGGCGGTTCGAACGCGTCGTCGCCGGTCGACGCGTACTCCACGAGCGCGTGGACGGCCCGCGTCTCGCCGGAGACGCCCTGCCACGCCACCTCGACGCGGCCCGCGGGTCCGAGTTCGTACGTGTCGGCCGCGAGGCCACCGCCCTCGAGCGGCACCCGCGCGCTCGGACCGCGCTCGTCCAGCGAGACCGCGACCGGTCCCTCGCGGGTAGGGCCGCGCGGGGTCGCAACCGTGAGTTCCCATCCGGGCCCCGGTTCCGTCTCGACGGCGAGACGCGAGAGGTTCGTCCGGCCCAGCCGACCGCTCACCTGCCGGGGGCGCGCCGCGAGCCAGAGCCACACCCGACGGCGCTCGCCGACGCGGTAGACCAGTGCCGCCCCGTGGGCGAGCGCGAACGGGCGGCCACCGTGCTCCTCGGGGACGTCCAGTTGCTGGACGCGTGCACCGAGGTACTCGGTGTCCGCGCCGAGAGCGGGCGAGCGTGGCCCGTCGAGCCCCCAGACGCCGTGGTCGCCGTACTTCTGCCGGAGTTCCACCGCCTCGCTCTCGAAGCCGTCGCGGAACGCGAGCCGGTCCGCACCGAGCGGGATGGACGCGCCCGCGCTGGCGGTGTCGGTGAGGTCGGTGACACAGCCGGCGAGCGAGCCGACGGCGACGCCGGAGAGTCCGGTGAGGAGGGTGCGTCGGGAGGGCACGACCGGGGTTCGGGGACTGTCGAGTATGGGTGTTTCGTCCCCCCGGCCCGGAACGACTTTCCACGCACCCGCCGAGGAGTGGGCAATGCGCGACATCGAGCGGTACCTGAACGTCCGGGCGGCCTACGGCGGGTCGCTGTCGCCGTCCGGCCGACTCGCGTTCCTGATGGACACCACCGGCACGCCACAGGTCTGGACGCTGGACGAACCGGGCGCGTGGCCCGAACAGCGGACGTTCTACGACGAGTCCGTCTCGTTCTGCTCGTACTCCCCCGAGCGGGACCACCTCGTCTTCGGGATGGACGAGGGGGGCGACGAGAACACGCAACTCCACCGTCTCGACCCGGACGGGACGGTGACCGACCTCACCCGGCACCCCGAGGCACGCCACCACTGGGGCGGCTGGAGCGAGGACGGCGACCACTTCGCGTTCACCTCGAACCGGCGCGACCCCGCCGTCTTCGACGTCTACGTGCAGGACTGGGACGCCACGGGCACGGACGCCGAACTCGTCTTCGAGGGCGAGGGCATCGTCGGCGTCAGCGGCTTCTCCCCCGACGGCACGAAGCTCGTCACGAGCGAGGTCCACCACAACTTCGACGCGGACGTGTACGTCCTCGACGTGGCGTCCGGCGAGCGGACCCACCTCACGCCCCACGAGGGGGACGTGCGCTACGGCGGCGTCGAGTGGGGGCCCGACGGTGGGCTCTACCTGACGACCGACGAGGACGCCGACCACCTCTACCTGGCCCGCCTGACGCTGGACGGCGAACTCACTCCGGTCGTCCAGGACGAGGTGTGGAACGTCGACGGCGTCGCGGTCCACCGCGACCCCGACCGCCTCGTCTACTCGCGCAACGTCGACGGCTACACCGACCTCACCGTCGCGGACATCGACGGGCCGGGCGAACTCACGGAGACGGCCAGCCCCGACCTGCCCGAGGGCGTCGCCGGCGGCGTCTCGTGGGGACCGGACGGCGAGACGTTCGCGCTCTCGGCGAGCGGGTCGACGACGAACACGAACGCCTACGTCTTCGACGGTGAGGAGACGACGCGCTGGACCAACGCCTCCACGGCGGGGGTCGACCCCGAGACGTTCAGCGCACGCGAACTCGTCCACGTCGAGTCGTTCGACGACCGCGACGTGCCGGGCTACCTCTCGCTCCCGCAGACGGTGCCCGAGGGTGGCGCCCCGGTCATCGTCGATGTCCACGGCGGCCCGGAGAGTCAGCGACGGCCCTCGTTCTCCGCGCTGAACCAGTACTTCCTTGCCAACGGCTACGCGGTCTTCGAGCCCAACATCCGCGGGTCGACTGGCTACGGCCGGGCGTACACCCACCTCGACGACGTGGAGAAGCGGATGGACTCCATCGCCGACCTGAACGCCTGCGCGGCGTGGCTGGCCGCGCGCGACGACGTGGACGGCGACCGTATCGTCGTGAAGGGTGGCTCCTACGGCGGGTTCGCCGTCCTCGCGGCGCTGACCGAGTACCCCGACCGGTGGGCCGCCGGTGTCGACATCGTCGGCATCGCCAACTTCGTCACGTTCCTCGAGAACACCGCCGACTGGCGCCGCGAGAACCGCGAGGCTGAGTACGGCTCACTGGCCGAGGACCGCGAGTTCCTCGAGTCCATCAGCCCGGTCCACCGCGCCGACCGCATCCGGGCGCCGCTGTTCGTCGTCCACGGCGCGAACGACCCGCGGGTCCCGCTGGGGGAGGCCGAGCAGATCGCCGACGCCGCGGCCGAACACGTCCCGACCGAACTGCTCGTCTTCGACGACGAGGGCCACGGTCTCTCGAAGCGCGAGAACCGCATCGAGGCGTACACGAAGATGGTCGAGTTCCTCGACGAGCACGTCTGAGTCTCAGTCCGGACACGCCTGCACCGCCGCGTTCACCTCCCGCTCGGGGGTGACGAACACGGCCGTCGTCGCCGACCGACACGTCGGCTCGCACTCGAACGTCACCGCGTCGAACGGCGCCCGCGCGGTCACCCGGTAGCGGTCGTTCCCCAGCACCCGGATCTGGCGCAGGGAGCGGGGCGGCACCTCGTAGCTGCCCTCGCTGGTCACCTCGTTCGTCGCCGCGCGCCGCACCGTCACCGAGAGCGTCACCGGATCGTCCAGCCCGCTCTCCAGTTTCAGGAACGGGTTCGCACCACTCGAGGCCGTACAGCCGGCGAGGGTGCCGGAGCCGGCCGTCACGACGAGCGCGAGGAGGCGGCGACGGCTGGCGTTCATCGAGTCGACCAGAGGCGTCGCGGGTGCCTGAACGTTCGGATACGGCCGTGGTCGCGGTGGCTACCGAACCACCGTCACCGGGCAGGGGGCGCGCCGGACGACCTCCTCGGCGACGCTACCGAGCAGGATGCGCGAGACGCCGGTCCGGCCGTGGCTGGCGAGGACCACCTCGTCCACGTCGTGCTCGGCCGCGTACTCGACGATGCGGCGGGCGGGACGGCCGTCCACGCGTTCGGTCCGTATCTCGGCGCCCAGGTCGGCGGCGGTCGCCTCGGCGTCCGCGAGGACGGCGTCGGCGCCCGCCTCGGCGGCCTCGTACAGCTGCTCCCAGTAGCCCGGCGCGGTCACCTCCGGGTCGGCCGCGTGGATGGCGCTCACCACGTCGACGACGTGGATGGCGACGACGTCGGCGTCGGGGTACCGTTCGACGGCGTGGCGTATCGCGGCGGTGGACCGCTCGCTGTCGTCGACCGGGACCAGCACCGTCCGCGTGGACTCGCTCATACCCACCGGTCGACGGGCAGGGAGAAAAACGCCGTGCCCCACGGCGGCTGAAGATTGACAACGTCCGCGCCCCTACCGGGCGACGATGCTCCCGCCGTTCGGTGCCCTCCTCGCGCACCTCTCGCTCGCGGCCGTCTGCTACGCCGCCGCTCGCCTCGTGGCGGTGTCGGCCGGCCCCTCGCCCGTCGTGGCCCGGCGACTCCGTCGCGTCGGCGCCGGCCTCGCCCTCCTGTTCGGGGCCGGCCTCGGTGCCGTCGTCGGCTCCGACGCCCACGTCGCCGGCTGGCTCCACGCGGTGCGTCCCGGTCTCACGCCCGACGTCTACCCCACCGTGGGGACGCTCGCGCTGTTCTGCGGCCCGGTCGTGCTGACCGCGTACGCCGCCTACCGCGGGGCCGACGACGCCGCCCGCGAGGGGTCGCCGGGCGGGTTCGCCCGTGGCTACGCCGTCGCGGTCGGTCCGGCGCTCGTGCTCACGGCGCTCTCGCCGGCCATCCCGGACGGCTGGTGGCTGGCGGTCGGGGTCGCCGCCGTGGGCCTGTTCGTCGCGGCCGGGTCGCCGCTGGCGGTCCGTCGCCTCGTGGCCCACCGCCCCCTGTCGCCGACCGAGGCACGCGGCGCGGCCGTCGACCTGCCGGTGTACGTCCTGCGGACGGGCGTGGACGGGCCGGCGAACGCGCTCGCGGCGGGGCTCCTGCCCGGCCTTCGCTGCGTGTTCGTCACCGAGCGACTGGTCGCGACGCTCTCCGAGCGCGAACTCGCGGCCATCCTCACGCACGAACTCGGTCACCACCGGCGCCACCACGTCGCGCTCCGGCTGGGCGCGGTGGCGGCGTTCGTCCTGCCGTGGCTGGCCGCGACGGCGCTCGAGGTGCCGGGGGCGTTCGAGACGGGGCTCCTGCTGGCGGTCCCGGCGACGCTCGGCATCCTCAGACTGGTCCGCTGGACGGAGTACGACGCGGACGACTACGCGGCTCGACACGTCGGTGCGGGTGCCATGCGCGACGCGCTGGTCCACCTCGCGGGTGGGTATCCCCGCCCGCCCGGCGCGCTCTCGGGGCTCTCGCTGCACCCGACGCTGGCGACCCGCATCGACCGGCTGGACGCCGGTCGGGGGGAGACGCCACGGCCCGAGGGGCACGCGGGGGACTGACTCGACGGGTACCTTCGTCGTATTTATCCGGGCCGGGTGTCTAAACGAAGTAGATGGGGGAGCTGTCACGCGATCGTGTCACCGAGACACTCGAACGGTTGCAAGAGCGGTACTCGTCGTTCGACGTCCAGCAGACGTCGGTGGGGGTGCCGTCGGAGGTGTACGAGCGGGCCGTCGACGGTGGCGTCCTCGACGCTTCGGTCCGGGTCCGGAACGAGGCGGGCGAGGTACTGGTCGCGGAGTCGGAGGACCACGAGGAGACCCCGCGGGTGCGCTACGACCCGGCGTCCGACCCGGCCGCAGAACTCGAGCGGGCACTCCTCGCCGAGACGGGCGTCGGCTGCCGTATCGAGGACCTCCTCGACGTGTCCATCGTCGCGGTCCACGACGAGGACGACGAGGACCGCGACCCCGCGTACCTCCTCGAGGCGAGCTTCGAGGGTCGGTACGAGGATGGCACGCCGGGGGAGCGGCTGGCGTGGCGCGACGAGGTCGAGGAGACCAGCCTCGCGTAGAACCTTCCTGCCATCGGGGTCGCCTCCGGCGACCCGCTCTACCGAACGTTCACGACACGGGCGCGCCTCGCGCAGGCGATGCGAGCTCCGCCACGCTCCTCACCCACTCCGCTCGTGAGGACTCCGCCCGCCGCGGATGAACCCGCTCGCGGTACGTTCCGCAACTCCGCACGGCACGCAGCGGTGTCCGTGTCGTGCCGGACCTCCGCAGCGTACTCACCGGTACGCGTGCGACGCCGAACCCCCGCACGGTACGCAGCGCTACCACCGTACCGACGAAACCGACCGCAGGGACGCGGTTCCACTCGACGGGTGAGCCGCTGTCGTGCGGGGCTGTAACCGCCAGCATACCCACCCGCCGCGAGCGGAGCGGGCGGCGCCTTTTTGCTGAAGCTTTTTGCGCGAGCGGGTCGCCGAAGCCGACCCCGAGCGCAAAAAGGTTCTATTCGAGGATATCGCCCACCGCGAAGTTCGACTTCACTTCCGTGATCTCTATCTTCACGCGCTCGCCGACCTCGCCGCCGGGGACGATGATGACGTAGCCACGCTCGACGCGGGCGATGCCGTCGCCCTGCTTGCCGAGGTCCTCGATCTCGACGTATCGGATCTCGCCCGGCTCGACGGGGGGCTGTGGCTCGTCGGGGGCGGGTCCCGAGTCGTCGTTGGTGTCGGCCGACTCCGCGCGGGTGCTGATGAGGGCGACTCGGAAGGTCTCGCCGGGGGTGACGGACCCCGTGTCGATTTCCCGTTTCGGCACCTCGACCACGAAGCGGTCGCCCTCGTCCTCGACGTCCGCACTGAAAAGACAGAGCAGTTTCTCGGAGATCTCCATGAGACGTTCGTTCCGTACGACTCCCCCCTGTGGCTTAGAAGTACCGCCGCTCAGAGGGTTTCCGTGCCGGAATCGGTGCCCCACGGCCGCCCGTCGCGGTCCTTCGCCCCCTCCGAGTCGTGTACGACCACGCCACCCTCGGGGTCGGTCCGCGCGTAGTTGTCGCGGACACCGATGGCCTCCTCCAGTTCGCGGACGGCCCGCTCCTTCAGCGTCTCGGCGAGTGCCTCGGCGTCCGCACGCGAGATGTCGCGGCCCAGCCCCTCGCACTCGTGGGCGCGGACCGGACCCTCGCGGTCCACCGCGTCGCCCATCGGCTGGGTGCCGAGTTCCTCTCCGTCGAGGACGACGCTGAACGGGTAGGTCTCACAGATGAGCGGCCGGTCGTCGTGGACCGTGCAGGCGCCGGTCCCGTCCGCGGCCTCCTCGTAGAACGTGCAGTCGCCACAGGCGTCCGTCTGGAGCGCCCACTCGAACGTCTCTCCCTCCGGGCCGTCCGGGCCGTCGTGCAGGCCGTAGGGCATCGGACGGGCCACGTCGCGCCAGTCGTACGCGTGGTCGAACGCCGGCGAGTCGGCCGTCGCGGCCTGCAACGCTCGCACCTCGTCCGGGAACACCGTGGCCGTATGTGGGTCCTCGGCCTCGCTCTTGCAGCAGGCGCCACACCGCGTACACTCGAACCCGATGGTCTCGACGGCGTCGGCGAGGTCGTCGACCGAGAGGTCGCGGGCGCGTTCGAGGTCGGCTTCGAGCGAGCGGTGACTCACACACTCGCTTCGGGTCGCCCGGGCAAAAGCGACCCGCTCGCCGTGGCCGTCGCTCGTGGACCAGCGTCGAAAGAAACGGGGTGTGGTCGAACCGAGCGGTTAGCTCGAGGAGATGACGTCGTCGATACGGACGATCATCGTCGCGGCCTCGGTGGCGCTCTCGACGGCCTCGCGCTTGACCGCCGCGGGGTCGAGGACGCCGTGCTCGACGGGGTCGGCGATCTCGCCGGTCTGGCCGTAGGCGACGATGCCGGCGATGCCCTCGCTGTCGTGGCGCTGGCGCAGGTCGACGAGCGCGTCGATGGGGTCCATCCCAGTGTTCTCGGCGAGCGTGCGCGGGACGATGTCCAGCGCGTCGGCGAACGCCTCGACGGCGAGCTGCTTGCGGCCGCCGATGGAGGCCGAGGAGGCACGGATGTGGTCGGCCATGGCGATCTCGCTGGCACCGGCGCCGGGGACGACACCGCCCGCGTCGAGCGCGGCGGTGACGACGTCGAGGGCGTCCATCAGCGCGCGCTCCAGCTCGTCCGCGACGTGCTCCGTGCCGCCGCGGGCGAAGACGGTGACGGCCTCGGCGGCCGCGCCCCCCTCGATGAACGTGAGTTCGTCGTCGCCGAACCGCTCGACGCGGATGGTGTCGGCGCTGCCGAAGTCGCTCTCCTCGAGGTCCTTCAGCGAGCCGACGGTCTTGGCGCCCGTCGCGCGAGCGATGGACTTGGCGTCGTCGTCGCCGACGGAGTCGAACGCGAGGACGCCGTGCTTGGCGAGGTAGGAGGCGACGCGGTCCTCGATGTCGCCGGTGACGAACGCGACGTCGACGCCGGCGTTCGCGATGGAGTCGGCGTACTCGCGCAGCTCACCCTCCTCGGCCTCGATGGCGGCCTCGAGCTGGTCGACGCTCGTGATGTCGTACTCGGCGTCGATGTTGGCCTCGCGGACCTCGAGGTCGAGGTCGAGGACGGCGATGGTGGCGTCCTCGACGGTGCGAGGCATGTCGTCGTGGGCGGGCTCCTCGTCGAGGATGACGCCCTGGACGAGCTCCGTGGCCGACGAGGAGGCGCCGGTCTGCGTGCGGATGGTGATGGAGTCGCGGTCCACACCGTCGTCGCCGGTCACCTGCTGGACGGCGGCGACGACCGTCTCGGCCAGCGCGGCGGCCTCGATGTCGCCCGTGCCCTTGCCGGTCATGGAGGACTCGGCGACGGACTCGAGGAGGTCGGTGTCGAGCTCCTCGTCGAGCGTCATCTCCTCGATGGCCTCGAGTGCGAGGCTGGCGGCCTCGTGGTAGCCCTCGACGATGGTCGTCGGGTGGACGTCGTCCTCCAGCAGGTCCTCGGCCTGCGCGAGGAGCTGGCCCGCGAGCACGGACGCCGTGGTCGTCCCGTCGCCGACCTCGTCCTCCTGTGACTCGGCGACCTCGACGATCATCTGGGCGGCGGGGTGCTCGATGTCCATCCGGTTCAGGATGGTCGCCCCGTCGTTCGTGATGGTGACGTCGCCGGAGTCCGAGACGAGCATCTTGTCCATCCCGCGCGGGCCGAGCGTGGTGCGTACGGCCTCGCTCACGGCCTTCCCGGCCTGGATGTTCGAGGACTGTGCGTCCTTGCCACGTGTGCGCTGGGTGTCCTCCGCGAGAATGAACATCGGCTGGCCACCCATGCGGCCCTGACCTCGTTGTGCCATAATCACCTGAAATGTCGTTTGCGGTTCTATATAAAACTGACTGAACCGTTCCCGCAGACCGCCGTACGGAGGCGTGTGTCGAACGTTCACACGCGGCGGGTCCTGGTGGGTGTCGTTCGGCTCTCCCGCCGCGGTGCCGGGCGGGTCTCCCGCCGCCAACGCTTATACTCGGCCCCGACTCACCACCGGCCGTGCTGGAACTGGAACACGACTTCCGGGTCGTCGACGTCGGTGCGACGCTGGACCCGGACGGCGTCGACCGCCGCCGTGGACGGGAGGTGGCCCCCGAGCGACTGGAACGCGAGTTCCTGCAGGCCGGCATCGTCCGCGCCGTCGTCGCACCCGGTCCCATCCCGGCGGCGGGTCGGCCGGAGGAGGGTTACCTCGCGGCGAACAACGCCGTCGCCCGGCGGTGCGTCGAGCGGCCGTTCGTCCCGTTCGCCCGCCTCGCCGGCCCGCGAGTCCCCGACTCCGGAGCCACCTCGCGCCTGCGCAACCTCACGGCCCGCCGACTCCCCCACCACGCCGACCCCGAGGACGTCGAGTCCTACGGCTACGGCGACCGGTTCGAGGGGTTCGTCCTCGACCCGGTCGTCGACGGCCTCCCCGACGAGGAGGTGCTCCGGACGCTCGCGGACGTCGGACTTCCGGTCAGGGTCCACGCCGGGTCGGGGTTCGGCCCGCACGCCGTCGCGGACGCGCTCCTCGAGTTCGAGTTCCCGACCGTCCTCGCCTCCTTCGGCGGCTACCCGCTCGACCGCGACCGGATGGGCGCGGCCATCGACCTGCTCGACCGGTACGACCACCTCCACCTCGACACGGCCGCGGTCCGGTTCCGCGAACCGCTCGAACGGGCGCTCAAGGAGCACCCGGACCGCGTGCTGTTCGGCTCCGGGGCGCCCGACGTCCACCCCTCGGTGGCGGTGATGGAACTGCTCACCTGCTCGGTTCCGGAGGACGCGATGCGGAAGGCGTTCGACGCGAACCCCTCGCGGGTCGTGCCCGCGCTGGCGCCGTGAGCGACGAGGACGACCCCTCCATCGGGCCCGGGTCGGGCCCGACCGACCGCCTTCGGCGTGCCCTCCCCGACCCGACGACCCTGTCGACGCTCGGCCTCGTCTCGATACCGGGCTTTCTCGTCCCGTCGCTCGAACGGCTGCAGGTGTTCGCGCTCTTCTTCCTGTTCGGCTTCTGGCCGCTGCTGAGCGCGCTGTTCCCCTCGCGCGGTGCCTCCCCGGCCGACTGGGTCGCCATCGGCGACGCGGCCTACGGCCGCCGGGCAGTGCTGACGAGCATCCCCACGTTCGTCAACCCGTGGGTCCAGTGGCAGGGGCTGAAGCAGCTCCTCGGGCAGGTGGCCGTCCTCGCGCGCTACCGTGGTCGCCTCCCGTCGCCCGAGACGTACGAGCAGTCGACCGACCTGCGCCTCCCGTTCGACGGCGAGTGGACGGTCGTCAACGGGAGTCCGCGGAAGGAACACTCTCACTCGTGGGGCATCTACGCACAGCGCTACGCCGCCGACCTCGTCGTCACCGACGCCGAAGGGCGGACCCACGAGGGCGACGGGAGCCGCGCCGACCAGTACCACTGCTGGGACGAACCGGTGCTCGCGCCCGCAGCAGGCGTCGTCGCCGAGGCCAGCGACGGCCACCGAGACTACCCGAAGGCCGGGGGGCGCATCGACCCGTTCCAGCGGGACATCCGCGGGAACTACGTCGTCCTCGACCACGGCGACGGCGAGTACAGCGTGCTCGCCCACCTCCGCGAGGGGAGCGTCTCGATCCGGGAGGGCGAGCGGGTCGAACGCGGCCAGCTGGTGGGCCGGTGTGGCAACTCCGGCAACTCCACCGAGCCACACCTGCACTACCACGTGCAGGACCGCGCGAGCTTCTACACGGGGATGGGCCTGCCTGTGCAGTTCGAGGGACTCCGCCGCGACGACGGGCCGGGGACCGAGCCCGAGCGGGTCGACCGGGACTACGTCTCGCTCGGTCAGCGGGTCGCTCCTCTCCCGGCCGAGTGACTCACCCCTCCACGTACCGCGCGTAGAGCCGATCGTACGCCTCGTCGGCGAGTCGGTGGCGCGTCACCTCGTCGAACCGGCGCTCGCCCTCCTCGTGGCCCCCTTCGTCGCTCCCCTCGCCGTCCGTCTCGGCGAGGTGCGGGGGGACGGTGCCAGCACCCACGTAGCGGACGCCCACGTCGTAGGTCTCGTACTCGACGAGGCGCCGACAGAGCCGGTCGGCCTGCGCTCGACGGGCGACGGCGACCAGTCGGTCGCCCGTGCGGACCGCGAACCGCGTCGGGCCGGTGGTGACGACGAACTCGAACTCGACGGGGTCCGCGGCGAACGCGGGGCTGACCTCGAACCTGAAGACTGGCGTGCCGTCACGGGCGAACCCGGCCGAGACCGCCGTGTACGCGCTCACGACTCGCGTTCGGGGCCGACGGCCATAGCGTCTCCGGGGCAAACGATTTGTCCGGGACCGGGCAACGGGCCGTCGTGAACCGTCGTCGTCTGCTCGAGTCGGCCGCCTCGCTCGGCGCCCTCGGTGCGCTCGCCGGCTGTGCGAGCGGTCCCGGCGGCCCCTCGGGCGAGGGCACCGAGGTCGAGATAATCCCGAGCAACCAGACCGACGAGCGCCGCGAGGTGACCGTCGAGGTCGAGGCCACCGACGGGACGCTCCTGCTCAACCACACCTACGACATGGATCCAGGGACGAGCGACGAGTCTCGCGGGGTGGAAAACGACGTCGCGGCCGTGCGGGCCAGTTCGCCGGGCGTCGGGGAGGCCAGTACCGAGTACAACCCGGACGTGGACTGCGGCGGTGGCGAGGACGTCCAGATACGCGTGGCTCCCGAGGGCATCACGTTCGCGTACAGCTGTTGAACGAGGGCGGGTGGCCCACCACCCCCTCAGGCCGACGGCTGGACGTTCTGGTTCACCCGGAACAGGTTCTCGGGGTCCCAGTCGGCCTTGACCGCGGCGAGTCGCTCGTAGTTCCCCCCGTAGGCGGCTCTCACGCGCTCCGGCTCGTCACGGTCGAGGTAGTTCGCGTAGACACCTCCGGTCGCGTAGGGGGTCATCGCCTCGTGGAACTCCCGGGCCCAGGCGGTCAGTTCGGCGTCCCGGTCCGGGTCCGCCCACCCGGGCCAGATGCCGAGGGAGTAGGCGGCCTCGCGGTGCGGGAACGCCGTCGCCGTCTCGTCCACGCGGGAGATGGCACCGCCCATCGGTTCGAGGCCCACCTGCGTCAGCGGCCCCGGGAACGGGTCGGTGTGCTCGAGGACGGTGTCGATGGCCCCGTCGGGGAGGCCCGCGAGGTAGTGGGACTTCGAGTACCAGCGGTGACCCTCGGGCGAGCCGTCGTCGAAACTCCGCTGGAGCGCCGCGTACGGCATCGGCTGGACCGCATCGAGGATGGGGTCGCCGAACTCGCGGAGCGGTTCGACCGCCGTCTCGGCCTCGGCCAGCGGCCCCGCGTAGCAGACGGCGAACGCGAGCGCCGGCTCACCTCTCACCGCCTCCGGGAACGGCTCCTCCGGCGGCACCCGGGCGAAGAGCGCGTAACACGCCAGTTCGTCCGGCGCCTCGGCCGTGAACTCCCGGTAGAACCGGAGCGCCTCGCGAGCGTCCTCGTAGGGGTGGAAGACGGGGCCGGCGAGCAGTTCCGGTTCGACCGGGTGGAGGTCGAACTCGAACTCCGTGACGACGCCGACGTTGCCGCCACCACCGCGGAGCGCCCAGAACAGGTCCGGGTTCTCGGACTCGCTGGCGTGGACCACCTCGCCGTCGGCGGTGACCACCTGCGCACGGACGAGGTTGTCGCAGGTGAGGCCGTGTTTCCGGGCGAGATAACCCATCCCGCCACCGAGCGTCAGCCCCGCGACACCCGTATCGGAGACGAGCCCGCCGGTAGTGGCGAGGCCGAACGCCGTCGTCTCGTGGTCCACGTCGGCCCACGTCGCGCCCGGCCCGACCCACGCTCGCCGCGAATCCGGGTCGACCCGGACCCAGTCCATCGCCGCGCAGTCGACGAGGAGGCCGTCGTCGCAGACGCCGGTCCCCGCGAAGTTGTGGCCCCCGCCCTTCACGGCCAGCCGGAGGTCGTTCTCGCGGGCGAACGTCACCGCGGCCCGGACGTCCGCCGCGCCGGTGCACCGCGCCACGAGCGACGGGTACTTCTCCACCATCGCGTTGAACACCGTCCGTGACGCCTCGTACCCCTCGTCGCCGGGGTGCAACAGCTCGCCGTGCAGTCGCTGTCTGAGTGCCTGTACCGCGTCGTCGGGTGGGTTGGTAGTCATGGTCTCAGAGGTCGTCTCGGTTGGCCAGGCGGTCGAACGCGGCCTTCGTGCAGTCGCTCATCTCGGAGGCGGCCGTGCGCTCGTTGATGTCGTCCTCGGCGGCCTCACCGACCCGTCCGAAGTTCCGCGAGGAACCGCTGTCGGCGACGGCGTCGCCCGGGCGCCCCATCGGGACGGCCGAGCCGGCGCTGTCCGGCGTGTGGGCGGCCGCCGACTCGACGACCACCTCCTCGGTGCCGGTGCCGCCGCTCGTCACGCCGACGTAGAACGCCGCGTTCGTCGTCCCGTCCACGGAGACACCGCCGGCGCCGTCGACCTCGCCACCCTTCAGTTCGCCGAGCGTCGCCGGCGCGGCGTCCCCGGCCATGTGGAACAGCTGGAACTCCGTGTCGTCGTCGACGGTCACCGTCCCGTCTGCTGGCAGGAACGCGACCCCTTCGCCGTCCGCGCCGAACCCGGACCACGGCTCGACCGTCCCCGGGCCGTCGCTCCACGCGAAGAAGTCGCGGTCGCCGTCCACGTCGAGGTAGAGACCGACGAACAGCGTCGCACTCGACCCCCCGTTCGTCGTCAGCGTCCGTGTCTCGAGGGTGAACTCGTGGACGTTGCCCAGTGGGCCGACGTGCAGGTCGAACCCCGCGTTGCGTCCCTCGGGCAGGTTCTCGACGCGACACCGGACGCCGCCCTCGCCGGTCGGCTTCGCCAGCCACCGACACTCCCCGTCCCGACCATCGAAGGGGTTCAGCCGTCTGCCCCACGAATCGGGCCCCAGCGGGAAGTGGGCATAGTGGCCGTACTGGGGAATCATCGAGGCGAGTGGACGTTCGCCGTCACATCCGGGGTCGCCGGTGGCCTGGCCCACCAGCCCCGCAGTTCCGACCAGGCTCGCTCCCGCCATCGCCACGGTCGTTCGCAGTACCCCGCGCCGCGTCGCGCCGTCTGTCGTGTCCTCCATCGGTCTCACTCCGGTGTCGCCCGTCCAGCCACGCGCCGTGCGGCGGCCGGAGACACCGTTCGGCGCGAGACCGCGCTCCCGATTAAGTGTTTTCTGAATGATATTATTGTTCGGTGGCTGTCTCGAGCGGGGTTCAGTCAGCCGCCCGGTAGGTCCGGATGCCGGGAGTCTGGGTCGGGGAGAGAGGTAGCTTTACCTGTCCGTTCGTTGAAGGGAGAGGGGTGATGGGCGAGTCCGACACCGGCGAGACGGCCACGCTCTCGCCCGACGAGGCGTTCGCGCTGCTCGGGAACGAGACCCGGCTCGCCATCCTGCGGACGCTCGCGGCCGCCGGGGAGCCCCTCTCGTTCACCGACCTCCGCAACCGGGTCGGCATCCGGCAGGGCGGGCAGTTCAACTACCACCTCGACAAGGTGGTCGGGCACTTCGTCGACAAGCGCGAGGACGGGTACGTCCTCCGCCAGACCGGCAAGCGCGTCGTAGAAGCCGTGCTCTCGGGGACCCTCACCGAGGACCCGGTGCTCGAGCCAACGGTCGTCGAGTCGTGGCCCTGCCCGTACTGTGGGGCCCCGTGTGAGATCCGGTTCCGCGAGGAGCACGTCGCGCGTCGCTGTACGTCCTGCCCCGGACTCTACGGCCAACGCGACACCGGCGGGAGGTGGCCGGGTGACCTCGGGGCGCTCCACCTGCCGCCGGCGGGTATCGCGGGTCGAGACGCGCAGACGGTACTCGAGAGCGCGTTCACGTGGTCCTACGCCGAGTGGCTCGTGGCGGCGAAGGGGGTCTGCCCCCGCTGTTCGGCGCGGGTCGATCACACGCTCCTCGTCTGTGAGGAACACGCGGACGGCGAGGTCTGTGACGCGTGTGGCCGCCGCAAGGCCGTCGGCTTCCGGTCGGCCTGCACGAACTGCGATACGACGTTGGAGAGCGTCCTCTCGATGCACCTCGCGGCCAGTCCCGAGGTCCTCGCGTTCCTCACCACGCACGGGGTCGACCCGCTGACCGAGTCGTGGGACTGGGGGTGGGACTACGAGGAGGAGGTGCGCTCGACGGACCCGTTCGAGGGGCGGTTCACGTTCACCGTCGACGGGGACGAGCTGACGCTCACCGTCGACGAGGACCTCGAGGTGGTCTCGGCGGTCACCGAGTAGTCGTGCGCCGGTCGTGGACCGCCACCGCGCGGTCGTTGCGCGTGGACCACCCGCTCGGGTTGCGCCGGTCGCTCCGGTCGGCGAACCGGGCGGCCAGTCCGCGCGCGGCCCCCGAGACGATGCCGAGGACCACGTCGCGGCCGTTGCCGAGCCACTGGGTGGGGCGACCCTCCCCCTCCGCCACGTCGCGGGCCGCCTCGATGGCGTCGGTGGTCGCGTGCCGGGCGATGCGGTAGGCGATGGAGGGGCGCAGGCCGTAGTTCTTGACGAGTCGATAGCAGAGCGAGCGGTAGCGCCAGCGCCAGTCGCGCTCGGCCGTCCCGCCGTCGGCCTCGAGTTCGGTGGCGACGCTCATCCCCGGCGCCCACGCCACCTCGTAGCCGAGGCCCGCGAGCCTGTGGGCGGCGTCGCGTGCACCGCCGGTCTGGAGGCGCTCGTCGAAGCCGTCGATGGCCTCGAGCGCCTCGCGCCGGAAGGCGACGTTGCCGCCGCCGAAGTAGCGGACCTCGCGCCCGCGGATCTCGCGCGTCTCGGCCTTCTCGGTGGTGACGCCCGCTCGCAGCCGCCGGTGGGTCGGACCGGTGACCGCGCCGCGCTCGTCGCCGTCCTCGGGGATCGCCGCGAGCCCCTGTTTGAGCGCGTCGAGCCACCCCTCCTCGACGGTGAGGTCGTACTCGACGAGGGCGACGACGTCGCCGCTGGCGCGCTCGATGCCCGCGTTGCGCCCGACGTTGACGTTGCGCTCGTCGATCTCGACGAGCACGTCCACGTCGTCACGGTCGCGGACCATACCGCTCGTGCCGTCGGCGGAGGGGCCGTTGACGACGATGACCTCGACCTCGGGCGCGAACTCGGTGATGGCGTCCAGCGAGGCCGCTAGCTGGTCGCGGCCGTTGAGCGTCGGTATCACCACCGAGACATCCATAGTAGCGTCGAAACGCCCCTATGGACGAAAGTATTCCGGAACTGCGAGGCGTGCGAGCCGGTCGCTCGCTACGGTCGGGAACGGCTCGGTAAGACGAGCGGGGAGCGTAGCGACCCGCGGGGGTCGGTGACGACGGCCCCGTCGCTCACTGCACCCGCGCGTCCCAGTAGGAGACCGAGGACAGCGGGTCGCCGGCCGGCGTGTCGCCGAGACCGGTGTCGAACCGGCGGAACACGTCCGCGACGTTGTCCGGCAACTGTCGGTAGAGGCCGAACGGGAGCACGAAGTCGTGGTCCGCCCGCGCGAGCTGGAGACCGGCCCCCTTCAGCAGGCGTTCGACCTCGTCGTCGTCGTAGAGCCGCGACCCCATCGGGAGCATCCAGTTGTAGATGGAGCGCGTCGAGAAGCGGTTGAACGTGTCGAAGAACACCTGGTCCTTCGAGACGCGAGCCATCTCCGCGAGGAACGATGCAGGTGTGTCCGCGAGGTGGAAGAACCGCATGGCGAACACGGTGTCGAAGTGGTCGTCGGGGAACGGCAGCCGGGCGGCGTCCCCGCGCAGGAACTCGAGGTGGTCGTCGACGCCCTTCGCGCGGGCCTTCGACCGCGCCTCCTGTAGCATCGCGGCCGAGATGTCGAGCCCGACGATGTCGGCGCCCTCCTCGGCCAGCATCACGGTGAACCGGCCGGTGCCGCAGGCGATCTCCAGCACCTTCCGGTCCTCGATAGGCGCCAGTGCCGACAGCACCGCCTCCTTCTCCCGGCGGTCGATGAGGCGGCCGCCACCGGAGAACCGCTTCGACTCGTACTCGGAGGCCACCTGCTCGGCCTGGTACCACTCCTGGCCCTTCACTACCCGAGTCGGACCCGTGGCTGATTGAAAACAGTTCTGGATACGGTGACGCGCGTGCCACCTGCGGACCGGGTCGTCCCCCCGCCATCGGCGGGTCGTGACAAACGTCTGATTACCGGCGGCTCGCGGGCGTAGAATCCGACGAACGTTCGGGATGCGTACAGGTCGCCACCCGTGACAACCGTTGCCGCGACCCCCTGTTCATAAGTGTTCCCCGGTTAGACGGTCCGTGGAGGCCCCACCGCGGTTCCGGCAACATCTGTCACGCAACGGATTATAACGTGCCTTATACTCATAGTAGTATCCGTACTCCTTTGTCACCAATATAGCGAGGTTTTACCATGAGGTTCTGCCGAGTGGCAACCATGAGCACGAGGACAGAGGAACGTGCCCAGCCCGACGAATCTCCCCTGGCGGACCCGGACTTCCGCGAGCGGCTGCGCGACCTGCCGCCGAGCGCGAAGCTCGTCGCGAAGGTGCTCGAGGACGGCTCGCCACAGTCGCAGGGTCAGCTCGCGGAGGAGTCGCTCCTCCCTGACCGCACGGTCCGCTACGCCCTGAACCGCCTCGAGGAGGAGGACCTCGTCGAGTCGCGCTACTCATTCCACGACGCCCGCAAGCAGGTCTACTACCTCGTCAACTGATTCAAGGACCGGCCCGCCGTTCTGGGTCGTATGCGTCTCACCCGCGTCTCCTGCAGCGTCGCCACCCGCGCCCCCACCGGGCAGACCCACGCCTACGTGCTGGGCGACGAGGACGCCCTCCTCGTGGACCCCGCCGCCCGCGAGGCGGGACTCGACGACCTCGAGAGCGTCGCGCACGTCGCCGTGACCCACCACCACCCGGACCACGTCGGCGCCGTCGCCCACTACGCCGCCGAACACGACGCCACCGTCTGGTGCCGCGTCGGCCGCGGGGCCGCCTTCGAGGCGGCCACCGGCGTCGCCCCCGACCGCACCTTCGCCGAGGGCACGGTCGTCGAGACGGGCGACGGCCCGGTCACCGTCGTGGACACGCCGGGCCACGCGCCGGAACACGTCGGGTTCTCGTTCGCCGGCGACACCGGCCGCGAGGAACTCCTCGTCGGCGACCTCGCCGTCGCCACTGGTAGCGTCGTCGTCGGGCACCCGACCGGGGACGTCCGGACCTACCTCGCCTCACTCCGGCGGCTCTGGGCGCGTGCCCCCGCCATACTCCACCCCGCACACGGGCCGACCATCGAGGACCCGCGGGCGACCTGCGTCCGGCTCATCGACCACCGGCGCGAGCGCGAGGCGAAGGTGCTCGCCGCCGTCGAGGGGGGCGCCGAGACGGTGGCCGAGATAACCGACGCTGCCTACGAGAAGGACCTCACCGGCGTCGCGGACCTCGCCCACGCGACGGTCCGTGCCCACGTCGAGAAACTCCGCGTCGAGCGGAAGGTCCGCTGGGACGGCGAACGGGCGAGTCCGGTCTGACGTGACTGTCGTCGCGGCCGCGAGAGCGGTTATGTCGTCGCAGTGCGACACGAGACCGGGTGCCACCAGATGCCGACCGTCTCACACAGCGTGACCGTCGACGCCGCACCGGAGACGGTGTGGGCGTTCGTGAGCGACGTGGAGCGACTGCCCGAGTGGGTGGCGTTCACCGACGAGGTGCGCCACCACGACGAGGGGACGGTGCGCGAGGGGTTCGAGTACGCCGAGTACGGCGGTGTCGGCCCGTTGCGCGGCGAGAGCGAGTGGGAGGTCGTCGCGTGCGAGTCGCCGACCCGGCAGGTCCACGCCGGCGACCTCGGTGCGATGCAGGCGACCCTGACCATCGACATCGAACCCACGGACGGGGAGGGAGACGGGTCGCGCTGGACCCAGACCGTCGAGTTCGAGACGTTCTCACGGTTCAGGCCGCTCGGGCGACTGCTGGAGGTCCTGTACCTCCGCCGGGCGATGGACCGACAACTGGCGCGGACGATGGCAGCCGGCCGGGTACGGGTCGACCGGTACGCGCGGACCGAGGCCGTGCCGTCGACGACGGCCTGACGCCACGCTCGGGACGAACTTTCATACACGATAGTACCGTCCGTACTCGTATGGACGACCCAACGGACGCCGGCATCTTCGCCCGCGAGTCCCCGTACCTCGACCGGTACGTCGAACTCGGCGTGGCGAGCGGTCGGCTCCTCACCGTCCGGTTCCCCGGTTCGCCCGACCCGGAGGCCGGCGACGACCACCCGCTGCTCGACCGGGTGTTCGCCTATCTCGAGGGCGAGCGAGACACCTTCCGCGACGTCGACGTGGCGCTGTCGGCCGCCACGCCGGACCACGCAATCCTCCAGGCGGTCCGCGAACTCCCCTACGCCGAGGACAGCAGCGTCCAGCGGGTCGCCCGCCTCGCCGGGCTCGACCCGGAGGACCAGTCGGACCTCGACCGGGTCAGGCAGGCGCTGGCGGACAACCCGGCACCCATCTTCGTCCCCGACCACCGGGTCCGCGACGGGCCGAGCGCCGCCCCGCCGGCCATCGAACAGCGGTTGCGCTCGCTCGAGGGGCTGTGAGCGGCCGTCGCCGCACGCTACTGGCGCTCGGGCTGTTGCTCGTCCCCGCGCTCCTCCTCGGGGTGTTCGTCGTCGGCCTCGGGAGTCCCGACACCGACGGCGCCCCCAGCGCCACCTACGGTATCGACTACGATGGCGAGACGCTCGTCGTCACGCAGAAGACCGGCCGGGTGCCCTCGGGGACGCTGTACGTCCGCTACGCCACCCCGAACGGCACCGACCGCGCGACGTGGGTCGCCCCCAACGGCACCGGCTACGACAACGGCGGGGCCGGCCACCCGGTCCAGCCGGGCGAGCAGTTCGTCTTCGCCGCCGACGTCGACGGCGCCGTCGAGGTGGTGTGGGTGGCTGGCGACGGCGAACGGCGAGCGACCCTGAAGGAGAAACGGTTCGAGACGCGGCCGGCCTGAGCGCCGTCGAGACGCGACCACCGACCCGCCGACCGGTGACCGACTACTCGGCCAGCGGGTTCAGCCCCAGTTCGTGGCCGACGAACTCCAGCGCGTTCACGAGGTAGTGCGCGACCACCACCGCGAGCAGACTCCCCGTGAGGACGAACAGCGCGGCCAACAGGAAGCCGAGCGTCCCCGTCACGGCGATGCCGACCGGCCCCTGTGCGCCGTGGCCGAGCGCGAACGCGACCGACGACAGGACGGCCAGCAGCCACGGCGAGAGGCCGAAGCCGGCGGCGAACACGCCGATCAGCACGCCACGGAAGAGGAGCTCCTCGAACCCCGCCACGATCGGGAGCGCGACCCCGAGCAGGAGCACCCAGCCGCGGGTCGTCTCCGGGGTGAGCAGTTCGCGGAGGTCAGCGCTCGGGTCGTAGCCCGCGTACGCCGCCAGCAGGCCGGCGGCCGTGTTCGCCCCGGAGAGCGCGACTCCCGCGAGGGCGCCCACCGCGAGCGCCTCGATGCCGAGTGCCGGAGTCGACAGCCCGAGCGCACTCGCCGGCACCTGCGTCAGGAACGCCCCGCCGAGCAGCAGGAACGCGAACACGCCCTGCGAGAGCGCGACGTTCACGACGAGCAGCGCGGTGGAGTAGCCCTCCTGTGGCGGCTCGGCCGGCCGGGTGGCCGTGCTCACGTCGAGGTGGTCGGCGTCGCTCTCCAGCGCGTCGAGCCACCGGAGGTCGCCCGGCCCGAGTCGCGGACCGTCGATGCCTCTCGCCGAGAGGTGTGCCAGAACGAGCAACAGGCCGAGGACCGCGAGCGCGATTCCCGCGAACGCGGCCCAGTCGGTCACCTTACTGCGGCGACGGGGAGCCGCCGGTGCCGGTACCGGTGCCGGACCCCGACCCACGCCCGACCTTGCGTTCGAGCGCGGAGCCGGTGATGTTCTTGAGGCGGTCGACCAGCGAGTCCTTCTCGGGCTCGCCGGCGAGGGCGACCTCGAGGACCTCCGAGATGTGGGTGACCGGGATGATCTCGATCTGGTCCTTGAACTCGTCCTCGATCATGACGTCCTGCTCGTTCGCGGCCGGGATGATGACCTTGTCGAGGCCGGCCTTCGCGGCCGCCTCGATCTTGTGTGTCACGCCCCCGACCGGGAGCACGTCACCGCGGACCGATAGGGAGCCGGTCATGGCGATGTTCTGCTCGACCGGGACGTCCTCCAGCGCCGAGATGACCGCCGTGGCCACAGTGACCGAGGCGGAGTCGCCCTCGACGCCCTCGTAGGACTGGACGAACTGGATGTGGATGTCGCGCTGGGAGATGTCCTCGTCGGAGAACTTCTTGATGATGGCCGAGACGTTCTGCACGGCCTCCATCGCGATCTCCTGCAGTTTGCCGGTCGCGATGACCTCGCCCGGCCCCTGCGACGGCGTGACCTCCGCCATCACGGGCATCACGATGCCCGAGTCCTCGCCCATGACGGCGAGACCGTTGACGCGGCCGACCACTTCGCCCTCGTTGACGTTGAGCTCGTAGTCCTTGCGGCGCTCGATGTAGTCGTCGGCCAGCTGCTGCTCGATGGAGCGGCTGCGGCGCTTGGCCTGCAGGACGTGCTCCCGGGTCGTCTCGGGGGCGTCCTCGGCCCGCGCGATGTCGCCGGCGACCCGAACCAGGCCACCGAGGTTACGCAGTTCGAGCGTGAGGTGCCCCTTCCGGCCCGAGCGGCGCTGGGCCTCGAGGATGACCTCCTCGACGGCCTGTGCGCTGAAGTGGGGCAGTCGGCCGTCCTTCTCGACCTCCTGGGCGATGAACCGGGCGTACTTCCGGCGCATCTCCGGGGTGTCGTCGATGGTGTCGTCCATGTACACCTCGTAGCCGTACCCCTTGATGCGCGAGCGGAGCGCCGGGTGCATGTTCTCCATCGCGTCGAGGTTCCCCGCCGCGACCATGATGAAGTCCGTCGGGACCGGTTCCGTCTGGACCATCGCGCCCGAGGAGCGCTCGGACTGGCCGGTGATGGAGAACTTCCCCTCCTGGATGGCGGTCATCAGTTTCTGCTGAGACCGGATGTCGAGGGTGTTGATCTCGTCGACGAACAGCACGCCCTTGTTGGCCTTGTGGATGGCCCCTGCCTCCACGCGGTCGTGGCTGGGGGTCTCCATCCCACCGGACTGGAACGGGTCGTGGCGAACGTCGCCGAGCAGTGCACCGGCGTGGGCGCCCGTGGCGTCCTCGAACGGGGCGGTCTGCCGGCCGGCGTTGTTGACCAGCAGGTTGGGGATCATCGCGTCGCTCCCGCGGCTGGAGTAGCGGAAGGCGAGGTAGATGACACCCGCCGCGAGGATGCCGAGCAGGAGCTGCCCGGCGATCAGCAGCGAGTAGCCGAACACCACCGCGATGATGATCCACATGAGGAACGAGCGCATCTGGTTGCGCTTGCGTGCCTCCTCCTTGTGGGCCTCGACGATCTGCTCGCCCTTGCCCGCCGGGACGGTGCGAACCTTCGGTTCGTTCCCGTCGTCGGGGTTGTGGTAGACGAGGATGTCCTGCAGTTCCTCGCGCGGGAGGAGCTGGCTCATCGCCTTCGCCAGCATCGACTTGCCCGTCCCGGGCGAGCCGATCATCATCACGTGTCGGCGCTGTTTCGCGGCCTTCAGGATGATGTCGCGGGCGTGGTCCTGCCCGATGACTTGGTCGACGAGTCGGTCTGGGACCTGGATGTCCTGCGTGGTCTCTATCTTCAACCCGCCGAGGAGGTTCTCCTCCTCGTCCGGGTCGTAGTCCGCACCAGGGCCGACGTCGACGTCGCTGCCGAGGTCCGAGCCGTTCCGGATCTCGTCCGGGTCGGTCGGCGTCGGGGCGTTACTGTTGTCCCGCCCCGGCCCGGTGGGGTTGTCGTACTCGTCCCGGTTCTCGTGCGGGACGCCCGGCTGTGAAGGGGCGTCCTCGTCGGCGGAACCGGGGGTTCCGTCTTGGTTCGGGTCGTTGCTCATAGAACGGGTTTCTTCATCAGACACAACGGCCCATCGGCTGATATACTTTCTCCCCGGTCTGCCCTTCGAAATCCCGAGAAACCGCAAGAGGGCGGCGGAATCGGTGTTCTCACAGACTCCCCGTGAGTGTCTCGCACGAGTACATAAAGGAGGCCAGCGCCCCCCCCACCGCGCCGGGCGTGACGTGGCCCGGTGTCGGAGGTGCGCGCCGGGGGCGCGGTCCGGTTCACGGTCTGCGTGGCGTCTCGCCTCGGCCCACGCCTCGCCCTCGCCGGAGTTAAGAGGTACAACGTAGAGCGTGTGGGTAGAGATGACGCGGGGGTTCTACATCGGCCGGTTCCAGCCCTACCACCAGGGCCACCACGAGATGGTGCGGCGCATCGCCGAGGAGGTGGACGAACTCGTCCTCGGTATCGGGAGCGCCGACCAGTCCCACACCCGCCGCAACCCGTTCACCGCCGGCGAGCGAATCATGATGATAACGAAGGCCACCATCGACATGGACCTCGTCACCTACGCGGTGCCCATCGAGGACCTCAACCGCAACTCGGTGTGGGTGAGCCACGTCCAGTCGATGTCCCCCCGGTTCGAGGTGGCCTACTCGAACAACCCGCTCGTCGTCCGCCTGTTCCGGGAGGCGGGCGTCGAGGTCCGGCAGTCCCCCATGTTCCGCCGCGAGGAGTGGGAGGGGACCGAGGTGCGCGGCCGGATGCGCAACGACGGTGACTGGGAGTCGCTCGTCCCCGCCCCCGTCGCCGAGGTGGTCCACGAGATCGACGGCGTCGGACGCATCCAGCAGGTGTCCGACTCGGACTCGAACGGCGAGGCCTGACCGGGGGATGATAACGCTCAGCTCCGACTTCGGGTCGCCCTACCCCGCGGCGATGAAGGGCGTGCTGCTCCAGCACACGGCCGCCCGCCTCGTCGACGTGAGCCACGAGTTCCCCCGACAGGACGTCCGCACGGCCGCCTTCTGGCTCCGCGAGGTACTCCCGTACTTCCCGCCAGCGGTCCACCTCGCCGTCGTGGACCCCGGCGTCGGCACCGACCGCGGCGCGCTCGTCGTCCGCGCCGGTGAGCACGCGCTGGTCGCTCCCGACAACGGCCTCGTCCTGCCGGTCGCCCGCCGACTCGCCGCCGTGAGCGACGCCGAGGACGCTACCGTCGAGGTGTTCGAGTGGGCCTACGACGACCCGGCGAGCCACACCTTCCACGGTCGGGACGTGTTCGCCCCGTGTGCCGCCGCGGTCCACGAGGTCGGCATCGACCGGCTCGAGACGCTCGACGCCGCCACGCCGGCCGACGAGTACGAGGACCGAACCTTCCCCGAACCGACGCTCCCGACCGCGGAGGCCGAGGCTCCCCGCGGCGAGGTGCTCGTCGTCGACGGCTTCGGCAACGTCGTGACGAACCTCCCGGCCTCGGTGCTAGAGGGCCACTACGGCGCGCACGTCACCGTCCACGGCACCAGCGGGCGCGTGGCCCGGGCGTACGACGAGGTCGACCCCGGCACCCGCGTCGTCACCGTCGGGAGCCACGGCAACGTCGAACTCGCGGTCAACCGCGGCCGTGGGGACAGCTCGTTCGGCCTCGAACCGGGGGACGAGGTGCGCCTCTCGTTCTGATGGTCTGGGTCGATCCCCTCGACCCCTTCGCGGTCGCCAACGTCGTGGGCCTGCTGGCGTTCGCGATAGCCGGGGCGCTGAAGGGCGCGGACGCGGATCTCGACCTGTTCGGCGTCGTCGTGCTCGGTGTCCTCACGGCGCTCGGCGGCGGGATGCTCCGCGACGTGCTCGTCGGCCGCGTGCCGGTGGCGCTGACCACGACGAGCGACGTGACCGTCGTCCTCGTCGGCCTCGCCTTCGCCGTCTTCCTCACCAGGCGGCTCGACCGGCGCCTGCGCGACCACCCCGCGTTCCTCCTCTCGGACGCGGTGGGGCTGTCAGCCTTCGCCGCGACGGGGGCGCTCGTCGGCGCCGGTGCGGGCGTCTCCCCGTTCGGTGTGGTCGTCCTCGCCACGCTCACCGGCGTCGGCGGGGGGTCGCTCGCGGACCTGCTGTTGACGCGCGTGCCGGCCGTCCTCCGCGAGGACTTCTACGCCACCCCTGCGGCCGTGGGTGGGGTCGCGTTCGTCCTCGCCCGGGTGGCGGGACTGGGGGCGCCGGTGCCGTCGGTGGCGTGCTTCGGGGCGGCGCTGGGGTTGCGCGTGCTGGCGCTTCGGTACGACTGGCACCTCCCGAGCGTGTAGGTCGTCCGCTCGTCACGCTTCGTTGGCGGAGCGGTCGGTGTGGTCGTGGTGAGGGTGTGGTCGGCGAGCAGTCGCGCGAGTCACGGTACGAGGTGACCCGCACCGCAGGAGGGGCCGGCCGTCGCTGACGCGACGGCACGGCGCGCCTGCCCTCCCCCGCGTGTCCAGCCGCGCTCGCGGTCGCGCGCGCGCCGGCCGGACAGGCCACGTGGGTCGGCCGGTCCGGGCGAGAGAGACGGCCTGCGGCGCGTCTCGTCGCGCCGAAACGGGGGAGCGTGGGGTGGCCGTGTACGCTCGCAGGGCGCACCGGCCATCCCTGCGGTGTCGTGCAGTTCAGTCGGACCGCGATAGCAGTCGGTGGCCCGCTCAGTCCCCACGATAGACACGCGGGTCCCCCTTCGGGCACCTCTGGACGCGGGGGACTCACCGCTCGCGCCCACGGCTCTCGAGACACACCACACGCGGCTCCGACCCGAAACGACTTGCGTCCCCCACGACTACCCGAACCAATGGCAACGTGCGACGTGTGCGGGAAACAGGTGGACCTCCCGTACAACTGCAGTCGCTGTGGCGGCACCTACTGCGGGGAGCACCGCCTCCCGGAGAACCACTCCTGTGCCGGACTGGACCAGTGGGACGACCCGAGGGGCGTGTTCGACTCCGGGTTCGACGACAGCGTGGACCAGCGCGGCGGCTCCTCGTCGTGGAGCGACCGCCTGCCCGGCACCAGCACGGGGGGCTTCTTCGGCTACTTCCGCGGGAACGTCACCTACCTGTTCCTCGCGATCATGCTCGTCGTCTACGTCCTCGAGTTCGTCGTCATCGGCCTGAGCAACGCGGGCGTACTCTGGCCGACGGCGTTCCAGGACATCTTCGTCCTCACCTCCGCGAACCCCCAGTACGTCTGGACGTGGGTGACGAGCGTGTTCTCGCACTCGCCGGCGACGTTCACGCACATCTTCGGGAACGGCATCGTGCTGTTCTTCTTCGGCCCGGTGGTCGAGCGCCGCATCGGGTCGAACCGGTTCGTCGCCCTGTTCCTCGCCAGCGGTATCGTCGCCGGCCTCGGGCAGATCGCCCTCGGGTTCGCGCTCGGCGACCCCGTTCCCGGCGTGCTGGGCGCGAGCGGCGCTGCCCTCGCCATCCTCGGCGTCCTGACGGTGCTGAACCCCGACCTGAAGGTCTACCTCTACTTCATCCTCCCCGTCCCCATCTACGTCCTCACGTTCGGCTACGCGGCGCTCTCGGTGCTCGGCATCGTCGCGCAGGGCGGCATCCTCGGCAACGTCGCCCACGGCGCCCACCTCGTGGGTCTCCTGCTCGGACTCGCCTACGGCAGCCGCGTGAAGGGCGAGGTGCGTGCGCCCGGCGAGTTGCAACTCGGGCGCGGTGGTGGCCCCGGCGGTCCCGGCCGCGGCCGTGGGCCGTTCTGAATGGAGCCGCCACCGGACCGCGAGCGGTTCCGCCCCACGCCCGGCCGCTCGCGCGAGGAGATGGAGGCTCTCCAGCGCGACATCGCCGCGAGCGCCCGATTCGCGGACGACCTCCCGTTCGACCCGGCGACGGTGGGCGACCCGGACGGCCCCCTCGTCGCCGGCGTCGACCAGGCGTTCCTGACCGACCGCGACCCCGAGATGGCGGTGAGCGCCGTCGTCGTCCGCCGTGGCGACGAGGTGATAGAGCGCGTCCACGCCATCTCGCCCGTCGAGATACCCTACGTTCCCGGCCTCCTCGCGTTCCGCGAGGGCGGGCCGATCCTCGACGCGTTCGCCGAACTCGAGACGGACCCCGACCTCGCGCTGTTCGACGGGTCGGGGCGTATCCACTTCCGGGAGGCCGGCCTCGCCACGCACGTGGGGGTGGCGCTCGACCTGCCGAGCGTCGGCGTGGCGAAGTCGTTGCTCTGCGGGACCCCCGCGCGTGACACCGCCGCCCTCGCCGCGGGTGAGCGCGTCCCCATCAGGGGCGACGACCGGATGTCCGCGTCGGCCACCGACACCGTCGTGGGCTACGCCTACCAGTCCAGACAGTACCCCGACTCGCGGCGCATCAACCCACTGTACGTCTCGCCGGGGCACCGCGTGAGCGCCGAGACGGCCGTCGACTGCGTCGCGCGGTGTGGCGGTGACTACAAACTCCCCGAACCCACCCGGCTGGCCGACGCGTACGCCGACGAGGTGAAGCGCTCGCTCGCCGAGTGAGTCCGCGCGACGGGAACGTCTATGTGCGGAGGCGCCGACGCCCCGGCTATGAGTCAGAAGACGGCCCTGATAACGGGCTGTTCGTCCGGTATCGGTCGCGCCACCGCGTGGGCGTTCCTCGACGACGACTGGAAGGTGTACGCTACGGCCCGCAACCCCGCCGACATCCAGACGCTCGGCGAGCACGAGGACTGCGACATCAACACGCTCGACGTGACCGACGACGAGGACGTCGCGCGCGTGGTCGACCGGATGGTGGACCAGGACGGCCGCATCGACGCGCTGGTCAACAACGCCGGCTACGGCGGGCACGGCCCGCTGGAGGACGTGACCGTCGAGCACCTCCACGAGCAGTTCGACGTGAACGTCTACGGTCCCCACCGCCTCGCCCGTGCCGTCCTGCCTCACATGCGCGCGGCGGGCGACGGCACCATCGTGAACGTCTCCTCCGTCGCGGGCCGGGTCGCCGCACTCGGCATGGGTGCGTACTCGGGGTCGAAACACGCGGTGGAGGCGATGAGCGACACGCTCCGGCTGGAGACCGAGCGGTTCGGCGTCGACGTGGTCGTCGTCCAGCCGGGTCCCGTCGAGACGCAGTTTCGCGAGCGGGTCGGCGAGGAACTCGACCGGTACGACCGGAGCGACGCCTACGAGGACATCTACGACTTCCAGGAGGACGCCAACCTGCTCGGCGGCGACGGCCCGTTCGCCGTCTCGCCCGACGAGGTGGCCGACGCCATCCTCGAGGCGGCCGTCTCCCCCTCGCCGAAGGCGCGCTACCCCGTGGGTCGGTTCGCCGAGTACGCGATGCTCGCCCGGTTCCTCCCCGACGGGATCCGAGACTCCGTGTTCGGCCTCCTGCGGAGACTGTAGTCCGCGATGTTCGAGGCACGCGAGCGCCACGCCCGGTCGCCCGCCCACGAGACCGCGCTCGCCTGTCTGGAAGCCGGTATCGAGGCGGCCGCCCCCGCACGGGCGGTCGAGCGCGCCGTCTCGCTCGACGGTGACGCCCTCCGCGTCGTCGACGCGACGTACGACCTCGGCGCGTTCGACCGCGTCCTCGTCCTCGGCGCGGGGAAGGCCACCGCGGCGCTCGTGCGGGCGCTCGAAGCCCGGCTCGGTGACCGACTCGACGGTGGGCGAGTCGTCGTCGACGCCCCGCCCGACCCACCGCTGGCCCGCGTCGAGGCCGCTGTCGGCGAACACCCGGTCCCCGGTGCGGGGTCGGTCGCGGGCGCCGAGCGCGTCCTCGAACTCGCCGAGACCTGTGACGAGCGGACGCTCGTGCTCGCGGCGTTCACCGGCGGCGGGTCGGCGCTCCTCGCGGCCCCCGTGGCGGGCCTCGCGCTGTCGGACCTCCGGGCCGTCACCGGGGCCCTGCTCTCCGCCGGCGCCGGCGTGGCCGAGGTGAACGCGGTCCGCAAGCACTGCTCGGCGGTGAAGGGCGGCCGGCTCGCCGGGGCCTGCGCGCCGGCGACCGTCGTCACGCTTCTCGTGAGCGACGTGGTCGGCGACGACCCGGCCGTGATAGCGAGCGGCCCGACCGTCTCCGACCCGACGACGTTCGCCGACGCGCTCGCCGTGCTCGACCGGTACGGAGTCGAGGCACCGGCGGTCCGTGCCCACCTCGAACGTGGCCGCGACGGCGAGGTCGCGGAGACACCGACCCCCGGCGCCCCGGCGTTCGACCGCACCGCGACGCACCTGCTCGCGAGCGGTCGGACCGCGCTCGAGGCGGCGCGCGAGACGGCGGCCGAGCGGGGCTACGCGACCTGCCTGCTCTCGGCGAGCGTCGAAGGCGAGGCCCGCGAGGCAGGACGGTTCCACGCCGCTATCGCCCGCGAGACGGCCGAACGGGGGGACCCGGTCGCGCCACCCGCCGTCCTGCTCTCGGCCGGAGAGTGTACCGTCACGGTCCGGGGCGACGGAACGGGCGGCCCGAACGCGGAGTTCGCACTCGGGGCGGCGCTCGACCTCGCCGAACTCCCCGACGGCGTGGTCGTCGGCAGCGCCGACACGGACGGTCGTGACGGCAGTACGGCCGCCGCGGGCGCGCTCGTCGACGCCCGGACGGTCGAGGACCTGCCCGAGGCGCGGGCCGCCCTCGCGGCCAACGACAGCTACGGCTACCTCGACGGCCGCGGCGCCCTCCTCCGGACGGGCCGGACGGGGACGAACGTGAACGACCTGCGAGTGGTCGTCGTCCACCCGCCGGCCGACGACGCGGGGAGCGGCGTTTAATCCCCCTCCCCGCGTAGGAGGGGTATGGGCTACGCGCAGTACTTCGCCGTCGGCGAGTACGACTGGACGCAGTGGGTGGTGTTCGGCGGGCACGCCGTCGTCGCGTTCCTCTTCCTCGCGGGTGCGGTGAACACGCTCAACAGTGGCGGCGAACCCCTCGGGGCGGGGTTGCAGGCGACGCTGGCGCTCCTCGTCGTCGGACTCGGTCTCACCGTCGCGCGGATGATGGGTCGACGGGAGTAGCGGGGGGTCGCCGGTCAGTCGAGACAGGCCGCGACGACGCGCAGCATCTCCTCGCCGTGGACCTCGTCGGCGAACAGGGGGACTCGCTTGACCGCACGACCACGGAACAGGTTCTGCGAGCGCGAGAGCGCGTTCCGCTGGACGTCCCAGCGGCGCTGGCAGAACTCGCAGTGTTCGAGGTCGGGCGCGACGAACCACTCCGTCTCGACGCCCGTCACGTCCGCGAGGTCCTGCATCACCCGGTTGACGACGAGCGTGGAGACGGGGATGCCGAACTCGGTCAGGCGCTCCACCAGCCGCTCGCTCTCGACGACGCTCATCTCCTCGGGGACCATCACCACCCGGAAGTCGGTGCGTGCCGGGTCGCGCAGCGCCGCGCGCAACCGCTCGATGCGCTCGGCCATCTCGCGCAGGTCGGCCATCCCCGCCTGCGGGTCGGTGTCGGCGCCGAACATCCCCTTCACGGAGTCCATCATCCCGGAGAGCCGCTCGCGCATCGCCATCATCCGGCCCATCATCGAGTCCATCAGCTCCGGGAGCTCGAGCAGTCGGAGGGTGTGCCCCGTGGGCGCCGTGTCGACCACGACGCGGTCGAACCGCGCGTCGTCCATGTACCGCAGGAGGAGTTGCATCGCGGCCGCCTCGTCGGCACCGGGCATCGTCCCCATCCCGCCGCCCATCGGGTCCGCACCCGCACCCTCGCCGTCTGCGCCCCCGAGGGGACCGTCTTCCCCGAGCAGTGCGTCCACCCCGCCCATCCCCATCGGGTCCGCACCCTCGCCGTCGGCGAACGGGCCCTCGTCCATCCGTTCGGGGTCGATCTCGACGCCGTAGAGGGGGACGTCCTCGCGCAACCGCGTCGGCTCGCCGGGCACCTCGACGCCCAGCGAGTCCGACAGCGAGTGGGCGGGGTCGGTGGAGACGGCGAGCGTGGCCGTCCCCTCGCGGGCGGAGGCGAGCGCCGTCGCCGCCGCCATCGTCGTCTTGCCGACGCCGCCCTTCCCGCCGTACAGCACGTACTCGGGGGCGTCGACGGTCACGTCGTCGTCCAGCGACTCGACGGCCTCCACCGAGAGTTCGCTCATACCCTCGCGTGCGAGATGGGGACCTATGGGTCCGTCGCTTGGGATTTCCTTCGCTTGATTGCGTATCGCTTAGCTTTCGCTCTTACCGCTCTCTATCTGCTTCGATATCTGCCGCAACGCACCCAAGACTGCAAAATATACGTCTTTCTCGTCGGTGGAGCGGATGGTCATCCTGAAGCCATATCCCCTGATACTGACGTGACTCATCATCTCCCCATCCGAACCAGAATCCTCGAACTGCTCAAACCCACGGTAGGCGATACTGTCGACTGAATCGAACTCATCCATAGACAGCCCAAAAGAGTCCTGCAAATCTGTGAACTGAACTACTCCGGCCCCCTCCGGGTCGACTGGTGTACAGCGGAACACAAGCGATGTTTGAGCAGGTGGACGAACTCTGACCTCCAATAGGTCCGGCGTTATTCTGTAGCCGCCTACCTCGATAGGTTCGATATCGGCAACGACGCCTCGAACGTTCGCTCTGACGGTGTAGGTGTAAGAGAGAACTGCTACTGTCAACGATGCCCCGGCGACGAATGACCCGACAACAGACGGGCCAGCGTTGCTAAATATGCGGATTATCTCGTTGACCGGCAACTGCGAGACGACATGCATCACTCTCTGTCGTATATCATTCTCGCTCAGTTATGTGTCTGTGGGGCGGCATGGTTCCGGAACCCCACAAATCTCAGCCGAGGTAGTCGGTCAGCCGCGCGGCCGCCTCGTCCACCCGCGGGGTCACCAGCGCGAACCGGAGCCACTCGGTCCGCGAGGAGCCGAAGGCCTCGCCCGGCATCCCGGCGACGCCGGCCTCGTCGATCAGGCGCTCGACGTTCTCGAGGGTCCCGGGGAAGCCGTCGAACCGAACGAGGACGTAGAACGACCCCTCGGGCGCGGTGTAGTCCGCGCCGGCCTCGTCCAGCGCCGCGGTGAACGTCTCGATACGGTCCTCGACGAGCTGGCGGTTCGCCTCGTAGTAGGCGTCGGGCGTCTCGCGCAGCGCCCGCAGGACGGCCGCTTGCGCCGGCCGCGAGGCGGCGATGGTCGTCAGCATGTGCCGGGTCCGGACCGCGTCCTGCAGGTGCGCTGGGACGACGCAGTAGCCCACCCGGAGGCCGGTGATGGCCATCGACTTCGAGAAGCCGTTCGTGACGACGCGGTTCGGCGAGTCGAACGCGAGCGCCGAGGTGAACCGCCCGGAGTGGTCGAACGCGTCGTACACCTCGTCACTGACGAGACAGGCGTCGTGGTCCTCGCACAGGTCGACGAGCGCCCGCTTCGTCTCGCGGCCGTAGACGGCACCGGTCGGGTTGTTCGGGGAGTTCACGACGACCACCGCGGTGTCGTCACCGATCGCCTCGGCCACCCGGTCCGGGTCGAGGTGGCCATCCGCGTCGGCGTCGACGTAGCGCGTCTCGGCCTTCAGCAGGTCGTTGCGCCCCGCGTAGTAGGGATAGACGGGGTCGGTCAGCAGTACCTCGTCGCCGGGGTAGGCGTCCAGCGCGCAGGCGGTGGCGACGTGGTTCGCCTCGGCGGTCCCGTTCGTGACGAACACGCTCTCGGTGTCGACGCCGTGTCGATCGGCGATGGCCGCACGGAGCGGCCGGTCCCCCTCGCTCGCTGAGTACTGGAACGCCTCGGGCTCCCGGTCGGCGAACTCCCGGAGGCCCTCGCGGAGCGCCTCGGGGGGCGCCCAGTCCGGGTTGCCGCTGACCATGTCGACCACGTCGCGGTCCGCGGCGTCGGCGTACTGCATCACCCGGAAGAACAGCGGCCGGTCGTAGTCCATACTGGCGAGGCGGGCCGCTCCGACGAGTCGGTTTCGGCTCCCGGTGGGGGAGGGGGATTCAATGCCGAGGCCGCCGAGCCACGGCCATGGACGATGCAGACGACACGCCGATCGAACGCCGGGTCGGCGAGGTGCTCCGTGAACGCGGCGAGACGGTGGCCGTCGCCGAATCCGCGACGGGCGGCCTCGTCGGGTCGCTGCTCACCGACGTGCCCGGCTCCTCGGACTACTTCGACCGCTCGCTCGTCACCTACGCCTACGACGCGAAACTGACCGAACTGGCCGTCTCGCGCGAGTCGCTGGACGAACGGGGCGCCGTCTCCGAACCGGTCGCCCGGCAGATGGCCGCCGGCGTCCGCGACGTCTCGGGGACCACGTGGGGCGTCGCCACCACCGGCATCGCCGGGCCCGACGGCGGCACCGAGGCGAAACCGGTCGGCACCGTCTACGTCGGCGTCGCCCACGCGGGCGAGTGGGGGAGCGGTGAGTCGTACACGAGCGTCGAACGCCACGAGTTCGACGGTACCCGCACGGCGGTGAAAGGCCGGTTCGCCCGGCAGGCACTCACGGACCTGCTGGCCGCCCTCACCGAACGGGACGGCGTATGACGGAAACCCTTAGGAACCGACCCGCGTCGTCTCGGGCGTGAACAAGAAGGGTCACGTCCTGAACGCCGTCCTCCTCGGTATCGGGCTGGCATACGTCCTCGAACCCGCGGGCGACGTCCAGACGTTCGTCACCATCGCCGAGGTGACGATACCGGTCACGCTCGGGGCGCTCCTCCCCGACGTGGACACGGCGTTCGGCAAGCACCGGAAGACGTTCCACAACCTCCCGACGCTGGTCGTCTTCCTCGCGTTCCCCCTCTACTTCGGGAACCTCCAGTGGGTCTGGGTCGGCGTCCTCACGCACTACGTGCTGGACGTGCTCGGGAGCAAGCGGGGCATCGCGCTGTTCTACCCGTTCTCGCCCCGCGAGTTCGGGTCGCCCACCGGCGTCACCACCTCCAGCAAGTACGCCGACGTGGTCACGCTCGTCGTCACGGCCTTCGAACTCGGCGTCGCGGCCGTCCTGGTCCACGTCGTCCCGGGGCTCGTCCAGCGGGTCCTCCAGGCGCTCCCCGGCGACGTCGGCAACGCCGCCTCAGAACTCGCCGCGACGCTGCTCGCCGTCCCGTTCCCGCTCTGAACCCGCCGGGTCAGTACACGGCGACGTCGTCGAACCGCCCCTCGTAGGCCGGGTTCCGCGGGTGCGTCGCCTCCTGCCCCTTCAGCACGACGCGTTCGAACTTCTCCCACGTGTTCTCCCAGCTCAGGTGGGCGAACTCCGCGTGACACCGGAGCCGGTGGCGACGGCCGGGGCGGTGGAACACCCGCCGCGGCTCGCCCGCTCTCAGGGCCGCCGCGAGGCCGTCGGCCGTCTCGAACGGCTCCTCGAACGCCGTCCACACCTCGCCCACGGTGGGCGTGAGGTGGGCGTACGATGAGGCGAACGGCGGGAGGCCCGTGTCGCCCGCCAGCGCCCGCGCCCGCTCGTTGTGCCCCGTCCGGTGTTTCGGATTGTACACCTCGATGCCGTCCAGCTGGTCACCGTAGGCGGCCAGCTCCGCGGCCCCGAAACTCACCGTCGCGAACTCCGGGTGCGGGACGAGCGTCGCGCAGTCCTGCCGGTCGAGTTCGGCCATCGCCCCCTCCAGCGTGACGAAGTCCGGGATGGGGTCGCTCGGGGCGACCGCGAGGACGTGCTTGCGGTCACGCCACGACCCGGTGAACACCTCGCGGGCGGGGACGACGAGCAACTCGTCGTCGGAGAACCGCTCGGCGCGCGCCTCGACGTCGGAGAGGTGGGTGAAGTGCGGCGCGTAGACGAGCGCGTCGAGACCACGGGCCTTCGCACGCTCGACGACGCGCTCGTCGAGTATCTTCACGTGGGGGTCGACGCGGAAGGTCACTGCCCTCGGGTACCGGCGGCCGAGGTTTAGCGGTTACCGTTCGCCCCGTACCCAGCCAGCGAGGCCTGCCGCTCGCCCCCGGCGTGCTCCCGCTCGTGGGCCAGGAGCGCTCGCTTCAGGTCGACTCCACCCTCGGCGGAGAACCCACCCAGCCTGTCTCGCCCGACCACGCGGTGACACGGGACGACGAGCGGCACCGGATTCCGCCCGCAGGCCCCACCGACGGCGACCGGGCTGGTGTCGAGTTCGCCCGCGAGGTCACCGTACGTCCGCGTCTCGCCGTAGGGGATGGCCGCCATCGCGTCCATCACCCGTCCCGTGAAGTCGTCCGGGACGGCGACCGTGAGGTCGAACGCGTGGCGCTCGCCACGCTCGTACTCGCGGACCTGTCGACGCACCTCGGCCGGCGACTCGGTGATCCGCGACTCGTCCACCTCGAACCTGTAGCCCCAGAGTGCGACCTCCATGCGCGTCGCTGGTGCCCGACCGGTATCTACCTTGGCCGAGCGGGGTGGAACTGGAGGGTGGACGACGCGACACGCCGGCCCCTCGTCGGAACGTTCTTGCCCACCGCCCCGGACCCGACGGGTATGTGGGAGTGTGCCATCGAGGGTTGTGGCGAGCGGACCGAGACGGCCGAGGAACTCCTCTTCCACCAGGCCACCGACCACGAGCGCGTCCGCTGTGCGGTCTGTGGTACGACCGTCGCCGACGGCTACTTCGCCATGCGTCACACCGCCTCCGAGCACACCCGGACCCAGTACCTCAGGGCCTACGACGCCGACCGCGAGGACCTGAAACACCGCGAAGCGGTCCTCGAGCGCGTCGAAGCCGAGGCCGACGTGGCGTCGGTCCTCGACCGCTTGCGGGACGAGTGATCCGTTCCCGTCCCGCCCGGTTCACTCCTCGCCCATCCCGTTCCAGACGTCGCGGTGGATGCGCCACGTCCCGTCCTCGGGTCTCCAGACCTCGACGAACTTGACGTGGTCCAGCACCTCGCCCGCCGTGTCCTTCATCCAGGCCTCGCCGGTCCGCATCGCCAGCTCGTCGTCTCGCTCCACGTCGCGGGCCTCGATGTCTACCGACGCGACACCTGCCTCTGCGACGTCTTGCCAGTACGACACGACGGACGGCACTCCCGCGACGAAGTCGCCGTCCGGCGGGAGCAACTCCGCGTCCCGCGTGTAGAGGTCGCCGAGTCGCTCGGCGTCGCCGCTCGGCAGCACCTCGCTCACCGACTCGATGCGCTCCTCGAACGCTGTCTCTCCCATCGCCATCGGTCTCTCCCTCGGCGCCTGCCACCGGCCGTGTCCACGACCGGTCGCTGACGCGCCGCACAACTACGGGTCGGGGGATGTTAACAGTTCGCAAGAGTCGTTCCCCGTGACACTCCCGGCCGGAGGCGGGTCCGTGCTGGTACCGGTGGACGAGTCGCTACCGTTCTTCCGAGTCGAGGACGCGAATCTGGTCGCCGCGGACCGTCACCGGGATGGGGACCGTCGCCTCGTAGAGTTCGACCGTCACCTGGTCCTTGCCCTCGTCGATGCGCTGGACCTGTGCCTTCTCGCCCTTGAACGGGCCGGCGATGAGTTCGACGATGTCGCCCTCGGCGATGCCCTCGACGTCCGGCTTGGGCGAGAGGAAGTGCTCCACCTCGGCGATGGAGGACTTGCCCTGCACGACCCCACGGGCGTGGGGGATCTCGTCGAGGATGCGCTCGAACACGCTGGCGTCGTCGGCCTCCACCATCACGTAGGAGGTGAGCGAGTCCGGCGCCAGCGCCGCGTGGACCGACGCCTCCTCGCGGTTCATGATCATGTCCGCGACGGTCCGCTCCTGCGAGGCGGTGGTCTTGACCGCGAAGATGGCCATCCTAGATCCCTCCGGGCATGAACGTCATGATGACGAAGATGACGAAGCCGAGGAACCCCACGAGCATGATACCCGCACCGGCGACGAGCGAGACCTGCGAGAACTCCTCGGTAGAGGGCGTGCTGGCGAGCTTCAGCACGCGGACGTACGAGGTGAGGTCTTTGGGTACTTCCATACCTGCGGTATCCTCGCGGGCACTTCTATACCTGTTGGTCCGTCACGGAATCGCTCGCGGGCGTCCGCGGCGCTCGTGGGTGTCGAAAGAACGGAGAACGTCGGGGCCGACGGACGGCGTTACTCGATGAAGTCGATGCCGCCGTCGGAGGTGGCCGGCTGCTGGCTCCCACCCTGCTGGCGGGCGGCGCGTTCGCGCTCGGCCTCCGACTTGCCGTATATCTGCGGGCTCTCGACACCCGTGACGACGACCATCGTCTCCATCTTCCCGTCGAACTCGTTGTTGACCGAGGCGCCCCAGATGATGCGGGCGTCGGGGTCGATGCGGTCGTAGATCTCCTCGACCACACCCTCCGCCTCCTCGATGGACATGTCGGGGCCACCGACCACGTTGACGAGCGCCGAGTTCGCGCCGTCGAACTCGACGTCGAGCAGCGGCGAGCGCAGCGCCGAGCGCATCGAGTCCTGCGCCTTGTTCTCGGAGTCGGACTCGCCGAGGCCGATCATCGCGACGCCACCGTTCTCCATGATGGTCTTCACGTCGGCGAAGTCGACGTTGACGAGGCCGGGCTTCGTGATGAGCTCGGTCATCCCCTTGACCGAGCGCATCAGGACGCGGTCACAGATCTTGAACGCGTCCTGCAGGGGCAGGTTCGGCGCGTAGTCGAGCAGTCGGTCGTTCGGGATGACGATGACCGTGTCCGCCACCGCACGGAGCCGTTCGAGACCCGCGTCGGCGTTGGCCCGCCGTCGCTCGCCCTCCGCGGTGAACGGGATGGTGACGACGGCGATGGTGAGCGCGCCGGCCTCCTGCGCGGCCTGCGCGACGACCGGGGCGCTCCCGGTGCCGGTGCCGCCACCGAGGCCGGCGGTGACGAACACCATGTCCGAGTCGTCGATGGACGCCTGGATGTCGTCGATGTTCTCCTGTGCCGCTTCCTCGCCGATCTTCGGGACCGAACCCGCCCCGCGGCCGCCGGTCCGCTGGCGACCGATGAGGATCTTCGTGTCGGCGATGACCTGCTGGGCGAGGTGTTGGGCGTCGGTGTTGGCCGCGACCAGCGAGGCCCCGTGGATGCCCTCCTGGGCCATCCGCGTGACCGTGTTGCCGCCGGCACCGCCGCAGCCGACGACCGTGATGTTCGTCTCGAGGTCCTTGACGACCTGCGCCAGCTCGTCGTCGGTCATCGTCCCCGACGTGTTCGGGCTGGCGCCGCCAGCACCCGACTCCCCAGTCGGGCTCTCCCCGTGCTCCTCGGCCTCTTCGATGGCGTCCTCGATCAACGAGTCCATGCTACTCGGCGCCTTGCGTGTGCATCATATGTATCTATCGCCGGCGTCTGACGCCTGTCATACGGTCTCGGGCCGTCTGTGGGCCGATTTCCCGGTTCGAGCGTAAACCGCTGACCGCGATATAGAATCCTGTCGGTCGGGGTCCAGTGGGTGCCGCGGGTGTCTGACGCGAGCGCGCCAGCCGTGGTGAGCGCCCGTAGCGTCGAGTGGTGGGTCGGTGTCCGTGGGATTGAGCGGGGGTAGCGTGGTACAACGTGAACCGCACCCGCACCGCACCAGCACTGCTTCCGCACCGCTTCCGAACCGCCTCCGCACCGCGTCCCTCCCCTCGACCTACCGACCTACACCTCGAACGTCTCCTCCCGCACGCTCGTCACCGCCTCGGGGTCGATGGTCCGACCGCCGACCTCAACGGCCTGCCCGCTCGCCAGTTTGCCGAACGCCGGCCCCTCGCTCACGCCGAGGGTCGCCGCCTTCTCTGGGTCGAACTCGCGCGTGCGTACGGTGACAGTGTCGCCGTTCCGGGTCACCTCGTCGTAGCGCGTCTCCAGCAGCGGGACGAGGGCGTCGACGACGGCGTCCCGGTCGGCCCCGTCGACGAGCAGCACGGGGCCGGTCGGGACCGTGCCGCCCTCGTCGGTGGCGAACGCCACGCTGCGTTCGGCGACGGCCGCCCGCGCGCGGTCACGGTCGATGCCGACGCACTCCTCCAGCAGACGCTCGGGAAGGGTCGCCTCGACGAACGCGTCGGGGGCGGTCTCGCCGGCGATGTCACCGAAGCGGGTCCCCTCGTCGACGCTCCCGAAGCGATGTTCGACCCGCTCGACCACGTCGAGCGGGACGCCACTCGTCTCGCGGAGCCACGTCTCGCTCACCACGTCGTAGCCGAGGTCCGCGACCAGTTCGCGCATCGCGTCGGTGTCGCCGTCCCCGTCCAGGAGCGCGCGGGTCGCCGCCGACGCCTCGAACGCCTCGCGGAACACCGCGGGGTGCTCCCGTGGGTCGCCGACGTCCCCGAGCGCCCAGTCCGAGGCGACGTGGCCCACCGCCCAGTCCGTCTCGACGACGAGGCGCTCGAACCGGTGGACGTAGTGGCCCCCACCGAGGCCGACGACGCTTCGCTCGCGGTGCGGGTCGACGCCACGGAGGTCGAGGACCGCCCGGGCGACGGCCTCGGCGCCCGCCTCGTCTCCCCACTGCGGTTCGTCGCTCCCGAGTTCCGCGAACAGCGACGGACACCCCACGTCGGTCGGGCCGTGGTGGGTACACTCCATCCCCACCTCGTAGCCGTCGGGGGCGTGCTCGGCGAACGCCTCGCGGATGCGGGCCAGCGCGTTCGGGGCGGCCTCGGCGAGCGCGTAGTCCTCGCCGCCGAACTCGGCCGGCCCGAAGTTGCCGGTGGTGTGGGCCGTCAGGAGGGCGTCGGTGTCGCCGGCGTGCCGGGAGGCGAACACGAGCAGGTCGGGTGTCCCGGAGAAGGCGTCCGCGGGTCGTCCGAGGTGGAGGTGGAGTGCCTCGAAGGTACGGAGTTCGACGGCGCCCGGAGCGCCTTCCAGTCGGTGGTAGGTCCCGCCACCGTCGCTCTCGGGTCGCTCGCGGTCCTCGTGGGTGGTCCAGTCGGCCAGTTCGAGCAGTCGGTCACCGACGTTGACGGAGGCCTCGTCGGCCCGCGAGACGACGATCGCCAGCACGTCAGTCGGCGCGCTCCGGCGTCGGTTCCTTCGACCCGAACGCCACCTGCACGGTGTCGCTCGCGCGGCCGACCAGCCGTCGCAGCGAGTCGCGCCGCCGGACGAACATCGCGGTCCCGACGATCATGTAGATGGCCGTGTAGATCAGCAGGAGTTCGTAGCTCGTCAGCACCTCCGGGACGAACCCACGGATGAGGCCGAACTCGAGGAACACCTGCGAGAGGAACAGCACCAGCAGCGCGACGGCCTCGCGGAGACTGATGTCGAAGTTGACGAGGATGGCCAGCGCGAAGTACGACTGGGCCGCGGTGATCCATATCTCGGCCGCCTGCTTCTCGTCGAACGGGAGCGGTCCGTACGCGCCGAGCCCGATGGAGTAGACGACGACGAGCGTCCCGATGAGCAGCGTCCACTGGTTCAACTTCGAGGAGATGAGCGCGTTGAACCCCGCGGTCGAACGGGCCTTGTTCACGAGGTAGGCGACGACGATGAGTTCGGGTGACTCGCTCGCGAGCGGAGCGATCCACTGGACCATGAAGAACGCGGGGATGCCGAAGTCCTCGCCGAGCACCTCCAGCCCGTGCGCGAACGGCTCGACGGCCGTGAATATCATGAGTCCGGAGTAGGCGAACAGACCGATGACGATGGGGACGCGTGCCGCACGGGCGAACGACTGGAAGTAGGCGGGGACCCCGACCTGCTCTTCGACCTCCTCCACGTCGCCCCTGAGGACGACGGCGATGTAGGCGACGTAGAGACCGACGAGGAAGAACGCGTCTATCGCGTCGATGCCGCCACCGAGGGGGACGAGGAATGCCCACATCGTGGCGAGGAAGAGGAACATGACCTCGAGCGAGATGTCGCGGTCGAGGTTGACCCTGTCCGCGAGGAAGCCACGGCGCGTCTCGACGGCGGGGTCGTCGGTGGCCTTGGCCTTGTAGACGGTGAACAGCGCGATACCGGACCAGCCCAGGCCGATGAGGATGCGGTTCGCGCCGGTCATGTTCGCGACGGCGAGGTTGGCGGACTCGGGGTCCCCCCGGCCAGCCTGGAAGGCGTAGAGGGCGTCGACGGCGTACTCCGGCGCGACGGCGAGCACCGCGAGGACGGCGATGGCGAACGCCCGTGGGACGTCCTTCTCGGCGGTCTCGGCGCCCCACGCGAGGAGGAACGAGGCGCCGAGGACGGACAGCCCGGCGACGGTGACGACGGTGATGTTCGAGAATCCGCCGACGGCGCCGAAGAGGCTCGACCCCACCCACGGGGCCGTGAGGAGGAGCGCCATCGCGACGCCGACGAGCGGATGACGGAGACGACTCATTGGCCGGACAGGGGCGAGGTACGCACCTAACTCTGACGCTCTGGGGCCGGGTGTGCGGGCCGGTCCCACCGCTCGGACGCCGTCTCGCCGGCTGCCTGTCTGCCGCCGTGACCGCCGTCGCCGCCACCGTCACCGTTTACCCGACGCCCCCCGCACCGCGGGGTATGCAGGTGTACGGTTTGCTCGGCAACCCGGTGGGGCACTCGCTCTCTCCGCCGATGCACGAGGCCGCCTACGAGACGCTTGGGCTGGACGCCCGCTACGTCACCTTCGAACCGGCCCGCGACGACCTCGCCGCCGCCCTCTCGGGGGCCGAGGCGCTCGGCATCCGGGGGCTGAACGTCACCATCCCGTTCAAGGAGGACGTGTGCTCGCTCGTGGACACGGACCCCCTCGCCGAACGTATCGGCGCGGTGAACACCGTCGACCTCTCGGGTGAGCGCCCGACGGGGCACAACACCGACGCACTCGGGGTGACACGGGCGTTCGAGCACCACGGCGTCGACATCGCGGGGACGGCGGTGGTCGTCGGTGCCGGCGGGGCGGGCCGGGCCGCCGCGTTCGGCCTCGCCGACGAGGGTGTCGAGGTGCGTATCGCCAACCGGACCGTCGAACGGGCCGAGTCGCTGGCGAGCGAGGTGCCGGGCGCGAGCGCCCACGGCCTCGACGCGCTGGGTGACCTGCTCGCCGACGCGGACCTCCTCGTCAACGCGACGAGCGTCGGCATGGAGACAGACGAGACGCCGGTGTCGAAGGCCGCGCTCCACGCGGACCTCGCCGTGCTCGACGCGGTGTACCGACCGCTCGAGACGCGACTGCTCCGGGAGGCGAGCGCCGTGGGCGCGCTGACCGTCGACGGGGCGTGGATGCTGCTGTTCCAGGGGGCCGCCGCGTTCGAGCGCTGGACGGGCCACGAGGCCCCCGTGGACCCGATGAACCGGGCATTACGGGCCGGTCTATAAGTGCCACCGTTGTGTACGAGTTTAAGTAGTGTCGTTCACTTGTAACCACTATGAGCGTACTCGGCATCATCGGGGACATCCTGTCCATCTTCGGACTGGGGTCCTCACGTAGCGACCGTGGGAAGTCGAACGGGTCGTCCAGCACGGACGTGCGCATCGAACGCGAGAGCGGTGACGGCGAGGCCGCCACGGAGAACGAGGCGGCCGTCAAGGGGACGGAGGAGTCGCCCGAGCACGAGGAGAGCGAGGCGGTCGACGCCGACACCGAGGACGAGGAGCCGGTGGCCGCCGAGACGGACGCCACGGCCTCCACCGGGTCGATGGCCGACGAGTCCGGCGAGAGCGAGGTGGCCGAGGACGCGGAGGCCACGGGCGTCACGGAACACGCGGGCACGGAGGAGTCGGCGGCCGAACCCGCCGAGGCGGCCGGTCCCGTCCCGACCGAACCCGAAGCAGGCGAGGAACCGGTCGACTCCGTCAGCGGTATCGGCCCAGCCTACGCCAAGCGCCTGAACGAGGCCGGCGTCGAGAGCGTCGCGGACCTCGTCGCGGCCGACGCCGCCGAGGTGGCCGACGAGACGGGTATCTCCGAGAAGCGCGTCCGTGGCTGGCAGGACGCCGCGGAGTAACACCGCCCCGCCGCCGCTTCTCCGACCTGCACGCCCGTCAGCGGCGGCGCCGGGTCGCATCACGCCAGCCGTGGGCCGGGCGCCCCGCACCCAAACAGGGAAACCGCCGTGCCCCGACCGTGAGCGCATGTACCACGTCGACGGCGACCTCGTCGCCCGCGAGGACGCCACAGTCAGCGTCGAGGACCGGGGATTCCGCTACGGCGACGCCGCGTTCGAGACGATGCGGGTCTACGGCGGTACCGTCTTCGAGTGGGAGCGTCACCTCGCGCGACTCCGGCGGACCTGCGAGACGCTCGGGATGCCCGACGCCGTCCCCGGCGACCTCGCTGCGCGCGTCTCCGAGACGCTCGCGGCCAACGACCTGCGCGAGGCCTACTGCCGGGTCTCGGTCACGCGCGGCGTCCAGCCCGGGAAACTCACGCCCGACCCCGAGGTGGACCCGACGGTGGTCGTCGTCGTCCGAGAACTCCCGGTGGGAGGTGTCGGCGGCGGGAAGTCGTGGACCGACCCCGCGGTGGTCCGTAGCGTCGAGACGCGGCGGGTGCCCGACGCGTGCCTGCCGGCGGACGCGAAGACGCACAACTACCTGAACGGCATCCTCGCCCGCGTGGAACTCCGGCGGGCGGCGGCCGAGGGCGACGGACGGGTCGCCGACGAGGCGCTGATGCGGGACACCGAGGGGTTCGTCGCCGAGGGCGCCTCGAGCAACCTGTTCTTCGTCGACGACGGGACGCTCCACACCCCCGCGGCGGGTGACCTCCTCCCCGGCGTCACCCGCGAGGTGGTCCTCGAACTCGCGGCCGAGGAGTCGTTCCCGGTCGAGGAGGGGCGCTACACCGTCGGTGAGGTCCGTGGGGCCGACGAGGTGTTCCTCACGAACTCCACGTGGGAACTCCGTCCGGTCGCGAGTGTCGACGGTGTGATCACCAGTGACGGGCCGATCACGAACCTGCTGACACGCCTCTACGAGGGGCGCGTCGAGGCACGGTGCTACTGAGTGACGTGTGTAGCACTCGCACGAACTGTCGGGCCTCTATACAGTGTGTGTGGCCAACAGGTTCTTGCTGTCTCGCCGTGTTCCGCCTCACGGATACCATCGTGAGCAGAACGTGTCGGCTCTGCGGGGACAGGTCGGGGACGTACCGTACGGTGCAGGTTGGCGACGGCCTGAGCCGTCGGTGGGCGGTCTGTGACCCCTGCGTCGACACGCCCCGTGGGGCCACGTGGCTGTCGGTGGACGAGGCGGGCGACCCGGAACGGGTGGTCCTCCGGGTCGAACCGGAGTCGGTGGTGGGAGCGATGTGGGACGACGAGACGTGAGCGTGCCGCTTCCGAGCTGAACGACGATGGACCGAGTCACGCCGAACCTCTACGTCGGGTCGCTCGCCGACGCTGGCGACGTGGCGACACTCCACGACGCCGGCGTCGAGACCGTGATTCGACTCACGCACGAGACACCGAGCGACGCTCCGACCGACCCGAGGGTCCACGCCCGCCCGATGGTCGACGGGCCACGGAACGACGCCGAGCGTTTCGCGGCGGCCGCTCGCGCGGCGGTGGCGGCGCTCGAACGCGGCGAGACGACACTGGTCCACTGCTCGGCGGGGGCCTCACGCAGCGTGTCGGTGGCCGCCGCGGCACTCGCGGTCCACGACGGGACCGACGTTCGCGAGGCGTTCGCTCGCGTCGGCGCGGCCCGCGACGAGGCGGACCCGCACCCGGCGCTCGTCAGGCGGGCGGCGGCGTTCGTGGAGCGGGCCTAGTCGATGGTGAACGACGGTTCCTCCACGTTCTCGGACTTGCACTCCGGGCACCGTGAGGGGCGATTGACGAGGTCGTCGAAGTCGGTGAACCCGCAGTCGCGGCACTCCGGCGGGGCGACGAGGAGTTCCTCGTCGGTGCCCTGCAGCGACGCCGCGATGTGTTCGACGTGCGTGAGCGCCGTGTTCGTGGTGACGCCGAACTCGTTGGCGAGGGTCCCACCCTTCGCGGGTTCGTGACGGAGGTACTCGGCGATGCGCTGGCGGGTGGTCCGTTCGGCACCCTGCATACCACCCGTTCGCGTCGCCCGAACAAGTGCCTTCTCCCCGCCACGGCCCGCGAAACTGTCGAAGGGAAAGGGACTTACCGGCCCGGAGATAGGTCACACGCCATGAGAGCAGTCGTCCTGGCCGGCGGGTACGCCACCCGCCTGTGGCCGATCACGAAACACCGCCCCAAGATGTTCCTCCCCGTCGGCGAGACGACGGTCATCGACCGCATCTTCCGGGAACTGGAGGCCGACGAGCGCATCGAGGAGGTGTTCGTCTCCACCAACGAACGGTTCGCCGCGGACTTCGAGCGGTACCTCGCAGAGAGCGAGTTCGAGAAGCCCACCCTCTCGGTGGAGGAGACCACCGAGGAGGACGAGAAGTTCGGCGTCGTCGGTGCGCTCGCCCAGCTCGTCGACCGCGAGGGCGTGGACGACGACCTGCTCGTCGTCGCCGGCGACAACCTCATCGGCTTCGACCTCTCCGAGTTCGTCGACTTCTTCGAGGCCAAGGAGGGCCCGGTCCTCGCGGCCTACGACGTGGGGAGCAAGGAGAAGGCCCGCTCGTACGGGCTCGTGGAACTCGACGGCGACACCGTCGTGGACTTCCAGGAGAAACCCGACGACCCCAACAGCACGCTCGTATCCATCGCCTGCTACGCGTTCCCGCGTGAGTCCATCCGGTTCGAGGAGTACCTCGAGGGGGGGAACAACCCCGACGAACCCGGCTGGTTCATCCAGTGGCTCGTCGACCGCGAGACCGTCTCGGCGTTCGCGTTCGACGAGGCGTGGTTCGACATCGGCACGCCGGCGTCCTACCTCGAGGCCGTCTCGTGGGCGCTGAACGGGACCAACGTCGTCGCCGAGAGCGCCACGGTCACCGACAGTGTCGTCGACGCGGACTCGCACGTCATGGCCGGCGCCCACGTGGAGAACAGCGTCGTCCGCGGCTCCGTCGTCTTCCCCGGCGCCCGCGTCGTCGACTCGGAGATCCACGACACCATCATCGACGAGCAGACCACCATCGAGAACATGGACCTCGCGGGGGCGTTGATCGGGGCGCACACGCAGCTGACGACCGAAGAATAGAACCCACTTTTTACTCCTCGGGTGCGCTCGCTCCGCTCGCGCACCTCTCGTCGCAAAAACGTGGGGAAAAACTGCGCCGTTCGCGCCTCCGGCGCTCACGGTGGGTAGGTGCGCTGGTGGTCACCGCTCAGCGCCGCGACCGCACAGCCACCGCTCAGCACCGCGACCGCCCTACTCCAGAGACGCGTCCGTCACCTCGACGTGTCCCCGGTCCCCCTCCCACACCGTCTCGTACTCCAGTGCGATACGGCGGTCCATGTGCGGCCCGTCGACGACGAACGTCTCGAACTCGCCGCCTTCGCCCAGCAGGTGGACGCCGTACTCGTCGTGGAGCTCCTCGAGCTCCGCGAGGGCCTCGTGGTCGAGCGTGCGCCCGAGCCACGACTCGTCCAGCCCGTAGGCGGCCACCTGCACGATACGTATCTCGAAGCCCGCGTCGAGCATCTCCTCGGCCAGTTCGCGGGGGGAGCGCTGCCAGAGCGGGGCGAACAGCTGACAGCCGAGCCGGTCGGCCATCGCCCGGATGCGCGAGGTCTGGTACTCGCTCTCGATGGCGCCGGCCGTGACGCCGGCGAGTCCACCGAGCTCGTCGCGGAGTGACTCGAGCGCCCGCTCCATCGGTTCGAGCTCGCGGTCGCCGCGCTCGCCCGAGTCGGTGTCGCGCTCGGCGTCCGCCTCGAAGTCCTCCGGGTGGACGTCAACGAGGTCGATGCCGACGCTCTCGGCGGCGAGCGTGGCGAGGTGCGTCGCCGGCGTGTGGTACATGAACGACTCCCCCCGCGGGTGGACGGTGAGCAGTCGTTCGACGGGGAGGTCGAGCGAGAGTGCGCGGTAGAGCGCCCACGAGGAGTCCTTGCCGCCGGAGAACAGGCTCACCCACGGCCCGCCGCGGTCCCACTCGTAGTCGTGGTCGGTCATGTGGCCCCTCGGTCGGGTCGGGGCTTGTGCCCGTCGCTTCGCCACGGGCGCGGACGAGCGGCCTCGGCCATCGAAACCGGTTTGACGCCGACGCCGGTATGAGGGGTATGGTAGACCTGCGGGTCGTCGGCGTCCTGTTGCTCATCCCGCTCCTGGACGCGATGTTGCTCGTCACGCTCGCCACCTCGATCGGACCGGTGGACCTGGGTGCCGTCGCGACGGTAGCGCTGGTGGTCTTGACGGCGCTCATCGGCCTCCTCCTCGTCCGGGCGGAGGGGCGACACACCCTGCGCAGCCTCCAGTCCAAACTGGCACAGGGGGAGGTCCCGACCGACCAGTTGCTCGACGGGGTACTCCTCCTCGTGGCGGCGGTGCTCCTCTTGACGCCGGGTCTCGTCACGGACCTGCTCGGTATCGTGCTCGTGCTGCCACCGACGCGATACCCCATCCGGGTCCTGCTGAAGAAGTACGTCGTCGTCCCCTACGCCGACGCGAAGGCGGGCGGGATGATATCGGGCGGCGTCTACACTGGCGGGTTCCCCGGCGGGGTGGGTGCCGGCGGCGGCGAGCGCCGCGAGGTGAACCTCGACGAGGACGACTACCGGTTCGAGGACAGCGACCGGAACCGGGGCGAGACGGGCGAGAACTGACTCGCGTTCCGGACGGACGAGCACTTCGGCCCGCCGCTGCTAGACTCCGGCGCCGAGTCCAGCGACGGGGACTGTCCTCGGCCAACCACACGCCTTTGCCCTCGGGGCATCTCTTTCCGATATCGACCTCTTCGCCTCCCGCGCCGCCCGTGACCGCACTCTGCTTCTCGGAGCGGTGGCGCTGGCCGCGCTCGGCCTCTTCGCGCTCTTCGGCTGGCGCTACGTCGGGTGGCTGACCGACGCCGACGCGGTCCGGGCAGCGGTCGACGGGTACGGCCTGCTGACGCCGGTGGTGTACGTCCTCGTCACGGCCGCCGGCATCGTGGTCGCGCCCGTCCCCGGCCCCGCGGTGGCGCTCGCGGGCGGCTACCTGTTCGGGTGGCTGGGCGGCACCGTCTACACGATGGTCGGGGTGACCATCGGCTCCGTCGCCGCCTTCCTGCTCGCGCGCCGCTGGGGGCGCGCGTACGTCGAGCGGGCGTTCACGCCCGACGCGGTCGAACGGTTCGACGACCTCGTCGCCGCGCACGGCGACACCGTGCTGTTCCTCGCGTTCCTCGTCCCCGGGCTCCCCGACGACGCGCTGTGTTTCCTCGCCGGGCTGACGGCCATCCCGTTGCGCCGGTTCGTCCTGCTCGTCGTCGTCGCGCGCACGCCCGCGCACTTGCTGGTCGCCGCGGCTGGCGCGGGCCTCGCCACGGGCGACCTGGAACTGGCCGTCGGGATCCTCGCTGTCCTCGCCGTCCTCGGGCTGCTGGGGTACCGCTACGGCGGACGGATGCTGGGGGCCGGTGGCACGGACCGTGAGACCGCGGCACGCCGCTGAGGGGTCGCGGCTGCTCCCGAAACGATACCCTTAAACGAATCACGGCGGTACGGTGGAATGCGCTCATCTAGGGCCAGTAGCTCAGCTAGGTACGAGCGCTCGGCTGATAACCGGGAGGCCCTCGGTTCAAATCCGAGCTGGCCCACTTCTCGGTCTGACTCACACCGTGAGCACCGCGGAGCGTGTGCGAGCCAGTGCGTCGCCGACCACTCCACTTCAACACCCTCCGTCCAGAGGCCCAACGACCGTGCCCGAGACCGCCGACGGGCGATCGTGTGACACTCACCTTCCCGAGTGAAGCGTGGTTCGCCGCGTATGGCGAGCGCATCGACGAGAGGGAGGCGGACGCCGAGTCCGCCAGCGACTGGGGCGTCGGGTTCGACGGCGACTTCCTGTTCGTGATGACCGACGTGCCCGTGGCGTCGGTGTCCGACGAGTTGCCCGAGGACCTCGCCGCGGAGATGGACACGCACATCGAGGACGGCACGGGCTACGGGTACCTCGGGCTCGAGGCCGGGGTGTGTACCCGCGCGGAGTTCGTCGCACCCGACGACCCCGCGGTCGAGCAGGCGGGTTTCGTGATGGCCGCGAGCCGAGATGATCACCGAGCGGTACGGCTGAACGGCGGCTTCGGACTCCTCGAAGACCGAGACGACCGTCGTGCTGGCTACGGAGTGGGTCTGCTCGGCGGTCGGAGGCACTACTGTACGGCACCACGCCGGTATGCGACGTCTGCCGACGGAACTCCCACGATTTTGTCGTCGTGACCACGCCGACGGCGACGGTCACGAGCGTGAACACCGCCGGACTCGCGTTCTCGGTACGACCCACGGCCACCGAGAGCGGCTCCGGACTCACCGACGCTGGACTTTCTGATGCAGGGTCCTCTCTCGACCCCAAGCCCGCGTACGAACCGTCTCGCGTCGGTTCACCTCGCTCTCCACGTTTCGGGGCCCGGACTGGTCGGCGAATCCTGACCCCGGTCGGGGGACGTCGGCCGAGTCGGAGAGGCTTGCACTCGAAGGGGTAACGGGGGAGAGAGTCGGAGCGTTAGGTGGGACTGCAATGTCCCTTGCAGAGACGGTCGGGAAGATCGACCACCTGAGCGGAGAACAGCGCGAGTGCATCGAGAACTGTAACGAAGCCGCCCAGACCAGCGAGTGGTGCGCCGACGAGTGTCTCGGTGAGGAGGAGATGGAGCGATGCGCCCGGCTCTGCCGGGACGTCGCCGACATCGCCTCGTTGCACGCCCGATTCATGGCCCGCGATTCGGAGTACAGCGGCCACCTCGCCGAGGCCTGCGCGGAGGTCTGTGAGGCCTGCGCCGAGGAGTGCCGCCAGCACGATCACGGCCACTGTCAGGTCAACGCCGACGTCCTCGCCGACTGCGCCGAGAGTTGCCGGCAGATGGTCTGAACGCGGTACCGGACTCGGAACGTCCGGGCGTGACGGGTCGGACACCACACGACCTTCCGTTCGTCCTCCTATCGAGGAGTGTTCCGTGGCCGGGCCGCCCCTTCGCTACAGCGTCGGCCAACCGAACTACCGAACGACGGCCGGGGGGTGCGTGTCGACTACACGGGTGTATGCAGTGACGTCTGTTCGGCGCGTCGTTCGGCGTTCTCCGTGTACGCCGAGTGCTCGGTCGGTTCCTTGCCGACGACGAGCTTCTGTCTCTCCGTCGTCCCGTCCGGGATGGTCAGGGTGCGGGCGTCGCGGTAGTACCGTTCGAGGCGGTTCCCGGTCTTCAGGCCCTCGCCACCGTGGACTGGAGCGCCGAGTCGGCCACGTCGACGGCCCGCTCGCAGCAGAACCCCTTGGCGAGCGAGGTGAGCCGGCGGACGTCCTCCGAGCCCTCCTGCAGGGCCTCTGCCGCCGTCCGGGCGAGACCCCGAGAAGCCTCCAGATCGGCGTTCATGTCGTAGAGGTGGCTCTGGACGAGCTGGTGTTGCGCGATGGGCTTGCCGAACGTCTCGCGCTGCTGGACGTACTCGAGCGCCTCGGCGAACGCGGCCTCCATGATGCCGATGCCCATGTAGGCCATCCCCGTCCGCATGAACGAGAACGTCGCGTTCAGCGGCTTCTGTCGGGCGAACAGGTCGGTGACGCTCTCGGGGAACGGGACGATCTCGGTCAGCTCGTGGCCGTCGACCATCGCGTTGCCGACGATGTTCGTCAGTTTGTTCTCGGCGGGCACGCGCACCTCGTCGAACTCCATCCGGGCGTTGTAGACACCTTTCCAGCCGAGCTTGTCGAGCGGCTCGGCCTCCCACGGGCTGTTCTCCCGACTCACGAGGAACGTGTCGGAGGCGCCGATCTCGGTGTCCTCGGCGACGACGAGCGCCACGTCCGCGATACCGCCGTTGCCGACCCACGTCTTCGACCCCTCGAGGACGTACTCGTCGCCGTCCCTGTGGGCCTTCCTTCGCGGGCGGGCCGTGTCGGAGCCACTGTCCGGCTCCGAGACGGCGAGACAGGCGATGCACTCCCCGCGCTGGAGCTTGTCGAGTTCCGCGGCCCGCGTCGACTCGGCGGCGTGCTGGACGAACAGGGCCGGGAACGACAGCTGGATGGTGACGTTGAGCGACGGCCACACCCGCGATATCTCCTCGCTGGCGACGGCGAACCGCGGCAGGTCGTCGAAGTACTGCGGCGCCGTCTCGGGGTTGAACCCGACGCCGAGTTCGCGCAGGTCCCGCAGATAGGCCACGAGTTCGTCGCGGGCCATCGGGCCGTTCCGGTCGGCCTCGTCGACGACCGGTTCGATTTCCTCCTCGAGGTAGTCACGGAGGGCTGCTCTGAACGCCGCCGTGTCGTCGAACATCACCTCGTGGTCCGGCCGGGCGGGCAAGCGACTATCCCGTCACATCGGAGGCCCTTGACGTGGGACGGTCACGCTCGGCGATACACTCCCGCGCCGTGGGACCCAGCCCGCGGCTCTAACGTCCCGGTGAGCCAACGTCGTGGCGGGTGAAGATCATGACCAGAGAACTCAGACGATGGCACCGCTGGTCGACGGTCGCCATCCTCGCCTTTTCGGTCGGCTCGTCGCTCGTCGGACTGCTCCGCCCCGGCCACTACCGGGCGCCGCCCGACATCGCCCTCTCCTACCAGATCCAGGACCTCACCGTACTCCTCGTCGGGGTGCCCGTGCTCGCCGTCGGGCTGTGGTCCGCCGCCCGTGGCTCGCCGCGCGGCCGTCTCGTCTGGCTCGGGGGGATGGCGTTCATGACGTACATCTGGGCGTCCGCCGCCATCCAGATACCCTACAACGAGCTGTTCCTCGTCTACGTCGCGCTGTTCGGGCTCTCGCTGTTCACGTTCGTCGGCGGGATGTGGAGCACCGACCCGGAGCGCATCCGCCGGCGGCTGGAGGGGCGCGTCGACCCCGCGCTGTACGCCGGGGCGCTGTTCGTCGTCGGGCTGGGTCTCGCCGCGCTGTGGCTCTCTGACATCCTGCCGGCGCTCCTCCAGGGGACGACCCCCACCATCGTCGAGGAGTCGGGGCCGCAGGCCTTGACGAGCCACGTCGTCGACCTCGGGGTCGTGGTGCCCTCGATACTCCTCGCCGCCGTGTGGCTCTATCGACGGCGCACGTGGGGCTACGTCCTCGCCGGTGTCGTGCTGATACTCGGCGCGACGCTCGCGGCCCCCATCGGCCTGATGACGCTCGTCCTGCTGACGGGCGAGACGGTGACGGTCAGCCCCGTCGCTGCGTTCTTCACCTTCCTGCCAATCGTCGTCTCGGCGTTGCTGGCCGTGGCGTACGTCCGGTCGATGAGTGGCTCCGGCGGAATCCCCGGCGACGGTGAGGGTGCCCAGTCGACCTGAACGCCCGCGGCTACCCGTAGATGTCGTCCAGCAGGTCTTGGTGCTCCTTCGAGATGTGCCGGCGCTTCTTCTTCATCGACGGGGTGAGCAGGCCGTTGTCCGCGGTCCACTCCTTCGAGACCAGCCGGAACTCCTTGACCCGTCCCGACTTGTCGAACCGCTCGTTCGCCTCGGTGACGGCCGCCTCGACCCAGCCACGGACCGTCGCGTCCTCGCAGCGAGCGCCCTCGTCGTCGGGCAGGTCGTACCCCTCGCGCTCGGCCCTGCGCTCGAGTTCGGCCGCGTCCGGGACGACGATGGCGCCGATGAACTTCTGGTCGTCGCCGACGACCATCGCCTGCGCGACGACGTCCTGCGTCGTCAGCGCGTCCTCGATCGGCTGGGGCGCCACGTTCTTCCCGGTGTCGAGCACGATGAGTTGCTTGAGCCGGTCGCGGTAGGTGAGGTAGCCGTCGTCGGACTGCTCGACGAGGTCACCCGTCCGGAACCACCGCTCACCGTCCATCTCGGTGAAGGCTCCCTGCGTCTCGCCGGGCTTCTCCCAGTAGCCCTGCGTGACGTTCGGCCCGTTCACGAGCAGTTCGCCGAGGCTCCCCTCGGCCTCGGCCTGTTCGTCCTCGTCGACGACGCTCTCGTCGATGTGGACGTCGACGTTCGCGAGCGGCGGGCCGAGCGACCCGTGTCGCGGCGCCTCGGGCGGACTGACGCTCACGACGGGTGACGTCTCGGTGAGGCCGTACCCCTGGTTGATGGGCAGACCCATCCCGTCGAACAGCTCCGTGAGCTCCTGCGGGATGGAGCCGCCGCCGGAGATGAGCGCCTCGACGCGGCCGCCGACACCCTCGCGGACCTGCGAGAACACGAGGCTGTCGGCGATGGCGCGCTTGACCTTCAGGTCGAGGCCGACCGGGTCGTCGGTCCGTTTCACCTCGCCGTAGTCACGCGCCACGTCGAGCGCCCACTGGAAGATGCGCCCGCGGGTGCCGTCGCCGGCCTGCTCGCGCATCTGGGCGTAGATGCGCTCGTAGACGCGCGGGACGCTGTTGACGCCCGAGGGCGCCACGGCCTCCATGTCGTCGCCGACGGTGTCGGTGGACTCGGCGTAGGCGACGGTGCCACCGGAGCCGAAGATGAGGAAGTGGCCCGCCATCCGCTCGAAGACGTGGGCCAGCGGGAGGAACGAGAGCATCCGTATCTCCTCGTCGATGACGGGGACGTCGTCGCCCTTGTCGGGTCGCGGGCCGAACCGCTTGCGGACGCCCGCGACGTTCGACCGGAAGTTCCGGTGGGTGAGCTGGACGCCCTTGGGCTGGCCCGTCGTCCCGGAGGTGTAGACGAGCGAGGCGAGGTCGTCGGGGTCGCGCTCGACCGGGATGCCGTCCCGGTCGGCCTCCCGACCGAGCCGGTAGACGTCCGCGAGCGTGAGCACGTCCTCGCGGTCGCTCTCGTACTCGTCGACGACGACGACGAACTCGAGGTCGAGTTCGTCCTCGACGGAGAGGACCCGTTCGAGCAGTTCCTCGTTCTCGACGACGACGCCGTCGGCGTCCGGGTCGTCGAGCAGATACTGGATGCGTTCGGGTTCGGACTCGGTGTAGACGGTGGTGACCACCGCGCCGGCCGAGAGGAGCGCGAAGTCCGACTGCGCCCACTCCATCCGGGTGTTGGCGTGGATGCCGACCCGGTCGCCGGGTTCGACGCCGAGTTCGCGGAACCCCGCGGCGAGCCGCTCGACGATACCCGCCATCTCGGCGTAGGTGAGCGACGCCCACTCTCCCTCCAGCGCGGCGTGGAACGCCAGCCCCGAGAGCGAGCGGTCGTAGACCCCACCCTTGTACCACTGGGCGTCGCGGCTGCCGTGGCGCTCGGCGGCCGCGAAGAACAGCTCGGGGAGCGTCCCGTCCTCGGTGACGTAGTCCTCGTACTCCCGCTCGGCGCGTCGCCAGTCCGGCTCTCCTGTCATCGTTCGCTCCCCACGAGCCGCTCGTGCACTGTGTTTTCCCCGTTCATGCTTGGCGCTTCTTGTGTCGGGGAGCCTGAAAAGCGACCCGGAACTCCCGGCAGAAGGGGTATCTATCCCCCTGCGAAGGGTGGGGTATGCGATTCATCGACTTCCGACTGGTCCCACCCAACGGCGGGTTCCACCCGGCCGAGCGGGTGGTCGGTGAGGACCCGACCATCCGGCGGGTCGCCATCCACCAGTTCCGCACGCTCGACGACGGGACCGCCGTCGCGATGTTCGAGTCGGTTGGCGACGCCGCGCGGGCGGCCGAACTCCTCGAGGCCGAGCCCTCGGTCCACTCGTTCGACATCGCGACCACCGGCGGCGACCGGCTGTACGCCCACTGCCACGTCGACGTGGCCGACGGCGTCGCCCGCGTGTTCGGTATCGCCGAGCGCCACGAACTCGTCCTCGACATGCCGATGCGCTACGCCGAGCGCGGCGGCCTCGAGATACGCGCCATCGGCAAGTACGAGACGTTCCGCGACGCGATGCAGGAGATCCCAGAGTCCGTGGCGTTCACGCTCCTCCGGACCGGCGAGTACGCCCCCGGCGCCGAGGGGTTCTTCCAGCGACTCACGCCCCGGCAACAGGAGACGCTCCGGACGGCCGTCGAGGTGGGCTACTACCAGGAGCCACGGCGCGTCACCTACCAGGACATCGCCGACCGCATGCACATCTCGGCGGGGACCGTCGGCGAGCACCTCCGGAAGATCGAGGCGAAGATACTGACGAACGTGGTGCCCGAGCGCCAGCCACGGGCCGTCACCGACGGCTCGGGCGAGCGGTAGGCGTCGTCGGGACCGGGCCGCGTCGCTCGTGGCGTCGTTCCCCCGAGAAGTGGGCGGGGGCCGGGCGGACCGCCGCGACCGTTCAGATGTGGTCGCGCTCTTCGAGTCCGTCCAGCAGCGCCTCGACGAGGTCGTCGACGCTGTCGTAGGGGTAGTCGGCCTCGCCCTGCGCGCGCTGGTTCAGCTCCATCGCGGTGATGGTCTCCTCACCGACGTCGAACCGTGTCGCCGGGCCGTTCGGAAGGGCCGGGACGAGGTCCATCGGGCTGTTGACCGGGTAGTCGGCTCCCTCGAACGCTTCCACGAACTGCTCTCGAACCGCCTCTCTGTCTGGCATCACTCTCCCGTACGACACGGTGACGGGTGTGTCTGTCCCCGCCGAACGGAGGCCCATCAAGTGGTTCGGAGGTCGCTCCCCGAGCTGTGAGAGGGCTTCTGGAGTCGCCCTCAGCGCCCGCCGCGGACCGCCCCGAGCAGCAGTTTCGGGAGCTGGAACAGGACCGCCGGGAACGTCATCCCGAGCTGTTCCATCACCTCGCGGGTATCGAAGTAGACGCGGTGTTCGGTGACGCGACCGTCGTCGAAGGTGAGCTTCGAGACGCCCCGGACGTCCATCCGGCGACCCGTGGGCGGGAGGCCGTTCAGGTTCCCCTCGTGGGTGCCCGTCAGGCGGACCTCGTACATCGCCCCCGCCTCGTCGGCGAACAGGTCCAGTACCTCGACCTCGAAGTCGGGGTAGCCCGTCGTCACGCCCTCGAGGAACTGCCGGAGCCCCTCGCGGCCGTGGACCTCGCCCTTCGGCCCCGCGACGCCCTCTTCCGGCGCGGCCGGGTCGTACATCACGAACCAGTCGGTGACCAGCTCCTCGATGGCCGACGAATCACGGGTGTTCCACATCTCGACGTACGCCTCGACGAGTTCGACCGACGCTGCCGGTGCGGTCGACGCTCGCGTGTTCTGGGACGCCATGGTTCCTCGGGTCCCCGAGGCGAGACTCCGTAATCAGTGTTGGTCCGGTGTGGTTCCGGAGTTCGAGACGGTCGCCGGCCGACTACCGCAGGCGCTCGATGCGCTTCTCCGTCGGCGGGTGCGTCGAGAAGAGCTTCTGGAGCAGGCCCCGGTCAGTGTTCAGGATACAGAGCGCGCTGACGCTGTCGTCGAGCTGTGACTCCTTCCCCTCTGCGCCCCGACTGATCTTCTCGAGCGCCCGCGCCAGCGGGTCGCCCGTGCCGATGGCCTCCTTCGCGTCGGCGTCGGCGACGTACTCGCGGTAGCGCGAGATGGCGAGCACGAACAGCATCACGAGCGCGTTGGCGATGGATGAGGCCACCATCGCGACGAGGAAGCTCCCGATGTTGCGCTCGCCGCCCATCAGCACCGCGAAGTAGGCGACGTAGCCGACGAGCATCGCGATGGACTGGCCGACGACCATCGTGATCACGTCGCGGTTCTTGATGTGGGCGAGTTCGTGCGCGAGGACGCCCTCGAGTTCGTCGCGGTCGAGCAGGTGGAGCAACTGGGGGGAGACGGCGACGACGCCGGCCCCCTTCCGCCCGACGGCGAACGCGTTCGGGACGCCCATCTCCATCACCATCAGTTTCGGCTTCGGGACGTCCATGTCCCGCGAGAGGGACTCGACGGTGCGGTGTATCTCGGCGTACTCGCCGCGCTCGGGCATCTCCTCGGCGCCACGGAGCGCCATCCACTTCCCGAGCTTGTACTGTAACGCCGGGACGACGACGATACCGACACCGAAGACGAGCCACAGTGGGGCGCCCGTCGCAGCCGTGACGAACGCCGCGACACCGAGGTAGAACGCGAACAGGATGGCCCCGACGATCGCCATCCGCACGCGGAGGTTCCAGTCTGTCATCAGTGACCGTAGGTGCCGGACCGGTGTTAAACGCCGTGGCCGACGCGCCGGGAGAAACCCCGCGTGCGTTGCCCGGCGTTGGACGTGCCACGGACCGAACAGGTATTGTGCGAGGACTCCCCACGGGCGGGTACGAATGCGAACTGCTGACACACGCGACGGTGCGGCCGACGTGGGGGGCACCTCGTGAGCTACGTCCGTGGCACCCTCGCGGCACTCGTGGACGCCATCGTCCCGGAGACGCCCGAACTCGCTGCACTCGGCGAGGAACACGTCCCCGGTGGGCTAGATGCTGGACTGGACGAACTGCTCCACGAGCGCGTGAACCAGTTGCAGGAGGCCGACGGCGGCGTCTGGGGCGCGCTCGGGTACGACACCGTCCCACTGGGGCCGCTCGTGGCCGCGTTGCTCGACGTCGCGGCACTGGAACTCACCCTGCGTGGGAAGCGCGAGTCGGGGTTCCAGTCGCCCGAGTCGGCGTTCTCGGTCGGGCCGTACTCGTGGCTGGCGCCGCGTGACCGCCTCCGGGCGGTCCGGATGCTCGAGTCCGAGGGCATCGTCCCGAGACTCGCCGAGGACAACGAGAACCTCGGTATCGTCCAGTACATCGCGGGCGCCACGGTCGTCCTCGTGCAGTTCTGTTACTACACGGAACTGACCGGTGACGGCGAGGGCTCGCAGGGCTGGACGCAGGCGGGCTACCCCGGTCCCGCGGAGGGGTACGCCGTCTCGATGGGCTACGAGGTCGACGAGTTCGAGGAGGACGATTACTGATGCGCGAACGCGAGACGGACGTCGTCGTGGTCGGGGCGGGTGGCGACGGCCCGGCGCTGGCGTGGCGCCTCGGCGAACTCGGTATCGACGTTACCGTCCTCGAGGCGGGGCCGTTCTACGGCAACGAGCAGTGGCCCGCGCCGCGCGAGGCACCGGGTGGCGAGTCGTCCTCGGACCCGAGCGACCTCTCGGGCGACCGGTACGACGAGCAGTTCACCGCGAAGGAGGGCGAGATGAACGACCTGATAATGGGGAAACTCCGGTGGGGTCCCGCCGACGGCGACCGCCCAGCGTGGGCACGCACGGTCCCCCAGCAGGCCATCGTCGCTCAACTGGCGGGCGTCGGCGGCACCACCCAGCACTACTACGCGAACCACCCGCGGGCGTTTGTCGGGAGCGTCGACGACCAGCCCGACTGGCCCATCGACTACGCAGACCTCGTGCCCTACTACCAGCACCTCGAGGCGACCCACCCCATCAGGCCGGCCCCGACGACTCCCAAGGCCGAACTGTTCTTCGAGGGCGCCCGACGGGCGGGCTACGACCTCACGACGGGCTACAACGTCACCGAGGAGGGCTACCGGCCGTTCCCGAACGCCATCCTCCAGCCCGACGAGCGACTCGCCCGAGACGGCGACTACGACGGCGACTTCGGGGACGTCGAGGGTGACACGCTCGCCGCGCACGAGCACCAGGGCGGCCCGCACCCCCGTGGGTCCGACTTCGAGGACCGGGCGCGACGCTCCTCGAACGTCTCGCTCGTCCCGCGGGCGATGGAGACCGGCCACGTCGAGATACGGCCGAACGCGTTCGTCACCGAGGTGCTGACCGGGGGCGGCACGGGTGACCCGCAGGCGACGGGCGTCGAGTTCCGCGACACGTGGGCCGGCACGTGCGAGCGCGTCCACGCCGACGTGGTCGTGCTGGCCGCCGGCTGCATCGAGACGCCCCGGCTCTGGCTCGACTCCGGCCTCCCCGACAACGGCTGGGTCGGCAAGGGGATGACCACCCACTGGTTCGACTTCGTGGCCGGTGTCTTCGACCCGGACACGCTGGAGGGGACCATCGGCCAGCGCGAGGTGAACCCCCATCAGGGACAGGCCGCCGGGTCACGCCTCGACGTGCCCGGCGTGGGCGGTATCGCGGTCAACACGTTCGCGCCCGGCATCACCTCGATGGCGATGTACGGCGGCGGGCAGGGCGAGTTCTGGTTCGACCGCGACACCGCGGGGGAGCCGTGGGACACGGCCGGTCGCGTGACCGGCCGGAAACTGAAGGAGCTGATGAGCAAGTACCGCCGGACGCTCACGCTCATCTGTCACACGGACGACCGACCCCGGCGAGAGAACGGCGTCTCGCTCGACTTCGACACCGAGGACGAGCACGGTCCCGTCCCGCTCGTGAAGTTCCAGCCGCACCCGGAGGACGACGCGCGGCGCGACGAGCTCGCCGAGCGGGCCGCTCGTCTGCTGCGCGAGGTGGGTGCCGAGCACGTCCACCGCGCGGACGCCGCACCCATCCTGCTCCACCTGCAGTCCTCGATGGCGATGGGTCGCGTGCTCGACGAGGGGTGTGAGGCCTACGACGTGGACCGCCTGTTCGTCGCGGACCACTCCGCGCTGGCGAACGGGGTCGGCGGCGCGAACCCCACCCACACGGGCCAGGCGCTCGCGCTCAGGACGGCTGAGACGGTGGCAGAACGGTACTTCGACGGGGTCACGGACCCCATCGGCGGGCGGACGGCGCCCGCGACGGCCGACGAAGACTAGATCGCGTCGGGGTCCTCACCGAGGAACTCGAGCACCCCGTCGGCCCCCACGAACCCCTCCGAGAGTCGGTCGACCTCCTCGCCGTCCTCGAACAGCAGGAGGGTGGGCACGGAGCTGATGCGGTACTCGCTCGAGAGGTCGAACAGGTCACCGCCGTTGACGAGGGCGATGGGCGTCTCGGTCACCTTCGCGACGTTCCCGAGCACCGGCTCCATCGCGGCACACATCGAGCAGTTGCGGGTGTAGAACTCCACGAGGACGCGTGGCTCGCTCGCGAGGAGGTCCTCGAACGCCTCGGTGGAGTCGATGCTGACGGGCCGGTCGTACGTTGGTGACTCGGGTTCGCTCATGGCAGTGGTACGCGGTCGGTGCACAAGTGTCTGTCACCCGCCGTCGACGGGGTGGACGGGGTCACTTCCCCACCAGTGCCGGGCCGATGTCGTCGTAGCGGACGACGCGGCCGCCGTACTCGTCGACGAACGCCTCGGCGTCACTCTCCACCGAGAACGGGACGAAGTCCTGTCCCATCGCGCCGCGGATGTCGCTCTCGACGACGTAGTAGAGGTCCTCGGCGAGCGCGAACGACTCGGGGGCGACGTGCGAGGAGATGTAACTCCGGCGCGGCTGGCCGTCGCCGGAGACGTCGTAGTCGACCTTCGAGTAGTCGGTGACGTAGACGGCCTCGACCGTCCAGCCGCGCTGCTCGCGCTCCATCGTGTACGGGAACAGACACTGTTTCAGCGCGTCGAAGCGCGCGGGGTTCTCGTGGCCCTCCGGGGACTCGTCCGCGAAGAACACCTGGCCGTTCGGGCCGGGGTGTTTCTCGACGACCATCCCGCAGTTGTCACACTGCAGGCCGCCGGCGAGGGAGACGGCGGCGGGCGTCTCCCCGCCGGTCAGGGAGGTACAGCCGGCGAGCGCGAGGGTGGCGAGCGACCCCCCGGCGGCGAGCGTCTCGCGGCGGGTCAGGTGGTGGACTGGGTCGGGCGGCGTGCGTGTCATGACGTGGAATCACCGGCGGGCGACAACCCGCCCTGCTATATTGCGCTAGACGCGCAACACTATTTAACCGGAACGCCCGCTCCCACGAGATTGGAACGACAGGGGTACCCTTGTGCGGCGGGTACGAACAGTCACTACAGATGGACCCGCGTCCCGTCCTGGTCGGTCTCCTCGTGGTGCTGCTCGTGGCGGCGGCGGCGTTCGTCCCCCAGGTCGGCGGTGACGCCGGCGGGAGTTACGACCCCGTCGCGTTCGAGGACACGGTGAAACTCGGGCTGACGGACGCGGCGGCCGTCGAGGTGCGCGCGTCGAACCGGACGGTCCCGCAGGGACAGGTGTTCTACTCGCAGTATCGCTACGTCGTCGGCTACTACGGCGTGGAGGCGCTGGTGAGCGACCTGCAGCGCCCCGGCCGGGAGCGACAGGTGGGCCGGCCGCTCGCCGTCTTCGTCACCGCGTACGAGGGGACCGAGCTCCGGGTGAACGACGACGACGAACTCTACATCCCCAGCACGACCCCGGCGACGGTCTCGTGGGTTCCGGCGGACTCGGCCACCTACGTCGTCGGGAGCGAGGCCCGCACGCCCGCCGGCGAGGTGGTGGTGCCGTTCCAGACGGCGGCAGCCGCCCGCGAGTTCGCCGACGCCCACGGCGGGCGCGTCCTCGGGTGGGACGCGGTCCGTGACCTCGACCTCCCGGGTATCGAGGCCACGCGCGACCGGATGCGGACCGCGGTGGCCGAGCGGACCGGGTGGGCCGACCGGCAGTCCGCGGCGGCACACGCGCTGCTCGACCGACCGGTCTCCGTCGTCGTCGGCGAGGACGCCCCGACGCTGGCGGCGGCCGTCGAGCAGGCCCCTCCGAACACCACGGTCCGCCTCCCGCCGGGGACCTACGAGGCGAACGTGACCGTCTCGAAGCCGCTGACGCTCCGCGGCGCGGGCAACGACACCCACCTGCTCGGCGACGGGAACGGGAGCGTCGTCCGGGTCCACTCGCCGGGCGTCGCCGTCGCGGACCTCCGGGTGACGGGGGTCGGAAACAGCACCAGCCCCGACGTGCGCCCCGAGGACACCGGCGAGTGGGACTACGCGGTCCAGATGGGCTACGGCTACGGCGACGCGGCCGTCTCCGTCGTCGAGTCGGACGGGGTGCTCGTCTCGAACGTCTGGACGCGGACGCCCGCCAACGGCGTCCTCGTCCGGGACAGCGACGGTGTGGTCGTCGCCAACGTCACCGTCGTCGGCAGCGGGGAGTGGCAGGACGGGTTCATGGGCGTGATGTCGATGCGTGCGCGGCCCGTCGTCCAGGACTCGACGTTCGTCGGCGGACGCGACGGCGTCTACATGCACCTCTCTGACGGCCTCGTCGTCCGCGACTCGCGGATGGTCGGGATGCGCTTCGGCGTCCACGAGATGTACTCCTCCGACATCCTCGTGGCGAACAACACGGTCCGGGAGACGGACGTGGGGCTCATCACGATGACCCGCCCACGTGGCAACGCCCTCGTCGACAACGACGTTCGCGAGAGCGGCGCCGGCATCGCCATCAGCGGGTCGGCCACCTACGTCGCCGGCAACGTCCTCGTGGACAACCGCTACGGCCTGCAGATACCCTCGGAGACGAGCCTCTACGAGCACAACGTCGTGGCGTACAACGAGATCGGCGTCAGGGCGACCGCGCTCCTCCCGTCGAACACCGTCGTCGCCAACGACTTCGTCGGCAACGACCGCCCGGTCGTCGCCCCCCTCGGCCCGCTGCGCGTCTGGACCGTCGACGGCGAGGGCAACTACTGGGACACGGCTCCCGGACGGGACCGCGACGGCGACGGCACGCTGGAGCGAGCGTACCGTCCGACGGGTGCCGTCGACGGACGCGTGGGACGCGTCCCGGGTGCCGAGACGCTCGCCCGGTCGCCAGCCGTCGCCGGCCTCCGGACCCTGCAGGAGGCCGTCCCCGGCCTGCGTTCGAGGGGCGCCGTCGACCTCGCGCCGAGCGTCTCACCCGGTCGCCCGACGGTCGTCGAGCGACTGAACGCCACCCGACCCGAGCCGAGCACCGCCCGCGACGTGACGACCGACCGGACCCTCGACCCCCAGCCATGACCACCTCCGACTCGACCCAGCGGACGGCCGACCCGACCGGTACCGACAGCCAGTCCCCGCCCGAGCAGGCTCGGGCGGACGAGACGTCCACCGAGGTGTCGGACGCGCGGACGCCACTGCTCACCGTCGACGGCGTCTCCAGGTCGTTCGGCGACCTCCGGGTCCTCGACGACGTCTCGTTCGTCGTCGAGCGCTCGTCGGTGGTGGCACTGGCCGGACCGAACGGATCGGGCAAGTCGACGCTCCTCCGGATCGTCGCCGGGCTCACCGAGAACGGCGGGACCGTCACGCTCGCGGCGAGCGGGCCGCGACGGGTGGGCTACCTGCCGCAGTCACCCGCGTTCCGACCGGGGTTCACCGTGGACGAGACGCTCTCGTTCTACGCCGCGTTGCTCCCCGGCGACCCGTCCGTCGAGGCGGCGCTCGAGCGGGTCGGCCTCTCGGCCGCTCGCGACCGACGCGTCGAGGACCTCTCGGGCGGGATGCGCCGTCTACTCGGGCTGGCGCAGGCGTCGCTCGGCGACCCGGCCCTGCTGTTGCTCGACGAGCCGACGAGCGACCTCGACCCACGGATGACGGCCCACGTCTTCGCCGTGGTCGACGAGCTCGCGGCCGCCGGGGCGTCGGTGGTGCTGGCGACCCACGACCCGCGTGGGGTCGACCGGAGCGACGTGGCGATGTTGCTGGCCGACGGCCGGATCGTCGCCCGGGGCCCGCCGGCCGAGTTCCGCGACGGGGACCACGACGCCCTCGCGGGGCTGTTCGAGGCCGCACCGGGTGGCGCCGTCACGGAGGCGGGGGTCGCGCCGATGGTCGGAGCGGCGGCCCGACAGGCCGAGGGTGACGAGGTCGGAGGTGACGGGCGATGAGCGAGGCGACCACGGAGGCCGGGTCGGCCGCGGAGTCCGGGGCCGAACGCGGCGGTCGGCGCGCCGCCGTCGACCGCTTCCTCGCCGTCGTGGAGCGAGAACTGACGACGACGGTCCGGACCCAGAGCGTCCTCGCGCTCGCGGTGGGGTTCGCCCTCGTGGTGGTCGGGCTCGGCTGGGTCGGCGGCACCGTCGGCTACGTCCCGGCGGTGCTGAACCTGCTCACGCCGACCGAACTGCTCGTCCCGGTGCTCGCGCTGGCGTTCGGGTTCCGTGCGGTCCTCGGTGACGCCGAGCGGGGCGAACTCGACGTGCTCCGGACCTACCCCGTCGAGCGGACGGAGTACGTCCTCGGGGTCTACGTCGGGCGCGCGGCGGCGCTGGTCGTCGTCCTGCTGGTGCCGTACCTGCTGGTGGGGCTGCTGGTCGCCGTCGCCGGTGGGGCCGGCACGAGCGTCGTCGCCTCGCACGCGGGCGCGGACTCGATCCTGCTCTACGTCCGGTTCGTCGTCCTGACGGTCCTGCTGGGGCTGGTGGCGCTCGCGGTGGCACTCGCCATCTCGGCAGCCGCCGCGGGCGCCCGGAGCGCCGTCGCGCTCGCCGTCGGCACGGCGCTCGCGCTCGGCGTCGGGTTCGACCTCGCCGTCGTCGGAGGGCTGAGCGGTGGCTACGTCTCCGAGGGGGCGGTCCGCTGGCTACTCGCGCTGAGTCCGACCGGCGCGTTCCGGGGGCTCGTCCTCCGGACCGTCCTCGACCCGGTGCTGTCGGGGGCGAGCGGGTCGGGCCTGCCGGACCTCGTCGGGCTGGTGCTGTGGCTCGCCGGGGCGCTGTTCGTCGCACTGGTGGCCGTCGCCCCCGTCCGGTGGCGGCGCTGAGCGACGCGCGCCGGGCGGGTCAGTCGACGACCTCCTCCATCGTCCGTCGGTCGGTCCGGTAGGTCCGGCCGAGTCGCTCGGTGTCGACCTCGAGCAGTTCCTCGAACTCCTCGGGGTAGCGGTAGCCCGAGACACGGGCGTCCTGCTGGACGCGGAGGACGTGGGCGTACTCGCCGGCGGTGGACGGGGCCACGCCGAGCTCGGCGGCGGCGTCCGCGACGCTCGCCCCGCCGTCGAGGAGTGTCCGGAGCGCGTCCACGTCGAACGTCGCCTCGGTGTCGGCCGGCCGGAACAGGTGGAGGTTCACCCGAGCCCGGGCGACCGTCTCGGGGCTGACCCCGAGGTGGGCGGCCACCTCGGCGTCGGACCGTCCGGCGTAGTACCCCCTGACGACGGTCACGAGCGCCGGGCGGTCGAGCGAGGTGCGGAAGCCGTAGCGTTCGCGCATCCGCTCGACGACGCGCCCGAGCCGCTCGTCGACGGTCGCCTCGTCGGGGAAGTCACCCCGCCGGGCGTGCTGTCGCTCGGTCGAGGTCGGCTCCCCGCCGAGGTCGATGTACAGTTGCTTGAGGCGCTCTACGCGGTCGTTCGTCTGCATGGTGGTACCTCGCCCGGCCGTCGCTGGCCGAGCAGTATAACGCTCACAGTAGGTCCCGTGAGGATATAGCCCTTCCTCGCCACCCGACGCGAGGCGGTAGGCCTTTGCTACTCCCGCACGTACCTCGATACAATGATTCAGCGTCTGGTCGACCAGCTGGAGAAGCAGGCACGTGACCTCACTGTCCTCGAGACGGTCATCGAACACCACCCCATCGGCATCGTCCGGCTCTCGCAGGAGACGGACGTTCCCGAGCACAAGGTGCGCTACTCCCTCCGGATGCTGGAGAACGACGGGCTCATCGAGGCGACCCAGCAGGGGGCCATCCCCGCCGAGGGCATCGAGGAGACGGTCGAGGACATAAATGCGAGCATCGACGACCTGATCGCCCGCATCGAGGCCATGGGCGAGGGGCCCGTCGAGGAAGTGACCGACGCGACGGCCGACTAGAAGCCCTCTCTGAGGAGCGTCGGTTCTGCGGGGAACAGCGCGTCGAGCGACGCCACCGCCGGGTCCGTCGGGGCGGCGGCTATCGCCCCCGTCTCGGCGAGGAACGTCGCGTCGCGGAAGCCGACGACCAGTTGCGAGAGCGCCCGCATCGGGAGCGTCACGACCGGGTCCGCCTCGGTCGGCTCGCAGCGTGGCTCACCTCCCTCGACGGTCAGCCGGAACGTCCCGTCGTTCGCCGGGAGGACCGGGTCGGTGACGCCGACCGTGACCGTCCCGTCGGTGGGGTAGTCGAGCGTCGAGAGCGCGTCGACCACGTCCACCACGCGGACCATCGGGCCGGCCTTCGTCCGGACGGTCACCGCGGAGGGGTCCTCGACGAGGTCGAGCAGCCGCGCGTCCGGGTCGGGCGGGCAGTACCACTCGACGGTCTCGACCTGCGAGTCGTGGTCGCCGAGGAACCGCAGGAGGTGGCGGTACGCCTCGTGGTCGGTCCAGGCCGACTCCAGCACCCGGAGCGTCCGGCCGTCGTCGCCGTCGCCGTCGGCGAACCGGTAGACGAGGTACGCGCGGGCCTCGCCGCCGTCGTCGTCCCAGCGGTAGCCGAAACTGTCCTCGCCGCCCCACCACTGGAAGACGCGCTTCTCCCACCACTCGGCGGTCCGGTCGACGTGGAGCGCGCGGTCGGCCTCGTGGGCCGCCAGTACGGGCGCGAGCGTCTCCCAGTCGTCGGGGCCGGAGGGGACGAACTCGCCCGCCGGCGCGGCGCCCGCGCCGCGCAACTGTTCGGGCGGGGTCTCCACCTCGTCGTACAGCGAACAGGTCTCCCAGCCCAGCGCGCGGTAGAACGACCGCTTGAACGGCCAGAGCACGGAGAGCGGCAAGTCGGCCTCGCGGAACTCCACGAGCATCTCGGTCAGGAGGTCGCGGACGTGACCGCGGCGGCGGTGTTCGGGCGGGGTGGCGGCAGCCGTCACCGCGCCGAGCGGGTGGAACGCACCGCGGACGCGGGTCTCGAACTCGTGCCACCCGGCGACGGCGACCGGGTCGGCGTCGGCCTCGCCGGCGGGGAACAGGCCACGGTTCTCGCGGGCGACGAGTTCGTCGTCCTCGACGCGCTCGCGGAGGTCCTCGCGGGCGTCCTCGTCCCACGGGCCCGCCGTCGGGCGGAAGGCGTAGCGGACGTACTGGTGGAACCGCTCGTCGTCGGCCGGCAGGTGCCGGTACTCGGTCCGCGGGGTGTCCATATCCCCGAGGGGACGGCGCGGGTCAAGAGTGCGTCGGCGGCGTGTGTGGTGCTCACGCCCGCCGTGGGGCGTCAGATTCAGGGTTCGGCCACCCGTACTCGGTGGTATGCCCACTATCGTCTCGCCAGAGATGGAGTCGGACCCCCCGCGGTGGCTGCGTGCGCTCGTGGTGCTCGCGGCGGGGATCGCGCTCTCGGGGATCGCCGACTTCGCGCTGACACAGGCCGGCTACAGGGGGCTCGGGGCCTACGTCTGGGCGACGGGGTACGCCGGCACCATCCTGCTCATGTTCTTCCTCTACCTGCGGCCGCTCGACCTGCAGGGACCGGACGGGGAGGGCGAGGAGCGGGCCGACTGACGGGGCCGGCCGCGGCGCCCGCCGAGTGTTCCACGGTCCCGCTCGCTAACGGAAACCTTATGCGCGAATCCACGCCATTTCGGGGCAAGGATGTTCGCGCTACCGCTCCAGCTCGTCGACAGCTTCCTCCTCCAGTACAACGTGGGGCAAGCCATCCTCGCGCTGTACATCCTGAGCACGCTCGCGGCGCTCCCGCTCAAGTCGCAGAAGATAATCGGCATCAACACCGTCGTGTTCGGCGTCATCTTCCTGCTGACGCCGACGGGCCCGGCGGCGCTCCAGCCGGTCCACTTCCAGTTCCTCGGCATCGCGCTCATCTTCGTCGGGCCGTTCCTCGTCCTCACCGCCGACCGGTGACCCGGCCCCGGTGGTGACCTGCCCCCGGCTCCGACGCGCGCGAACCGCCCCCGCTCTCTCCGCTCTCCTCCCGATCCGTCCCGTTCCACCCACCCGACAGTCCCCACGCCCGGCGAGCGCCGTCGTCACTCCCCGGGCGAGTGCCGGCCGAGCCGACACGGCTGTCGCTCGGGAGTGGTGATAATACGGTCTGAGTACGGTACCTCTACTCGACTGCCTTACAGGCGGACGAGGTTCTTCGCGCGCGGGCCCTTGTCGGACTGCGTGATCTCGAACTCGACCTCCTGACCCTCTTCCAGGTCCGGGCCGCCGACGTCTTCCATGTGGAAGAAGACGTCCTCGTCGGAATCCTCAGTCTCGATGAAGCCGTAGCCGCCAGTGTCGTTGAAGAAATCAACCTTTCCGGTCGCCATTTGCGATTGGAGGGAATGCAGCCCCACGTATAAGGCTTCTGGCGTAGACGTTCAGATAGTCGACAGGTGTCTAGGCACCCCAGACTGGTCCGAACGGGTCGTAGAACTCTCCAGAGTGCCGTCTGGGCGCTCAGTCGCCCCGGACGAGCTCCTCGTAGCGCGCGCCCGTCTGCTTGAGCGTCTCCGTTGAGTAGAGTCGCTCGTGCTCGAACGGGAGGTGCTCGCTCGCGAGTTCGTCCACCTTCGCGTCGACGGCGTCGGCCTCGCGGCCGTGGACCATCGTGAAGAGGTTGTAGTGCCAGTCCTGCTCGGGCCGGCGTGGTCGGTGGTAACAGAGCGTGACGTACGGGAGCGTCCCGACGGCCTCGCCCCGCGCGTCGAGTTCCTCGTCGGGGACGTCCCAGACGACCATGCAGTTGGCGTCGAACCCCGTGACGACGTGGTTGACGACACAGCCGATGCGCTTGATACAGCCGCCCGCGAGGAGGCGCTCGACCGCCTCGAGTACCTCGGCCAGGTCGGCATCGATGGCGTCGGCCACGTCCCGGTACGGTGTCGCGGTGAGTGGGAACCCACCCTGGATCTCGACGAGGAGTCGCTTCTCCATCTCGGAGAGGTCCGCGGTCGCCGACTCCGAGATGCGCGTGGCGTTCACCTCGGTCGACTCCAGCGACTCGCGGGCGAACCGGTCCTCGTTCATCACGGGGAACTCGAGGTCGATGTAGTAGTCCGTCAGCATCGGGAGGTTCAGCACCTCCAGCCCCGTGCGCTCCTCGATCTCCGCGAGGATGCGGTCGCGCGTCTCGCGGGAGGCCGCGGTGACGACGAACCACATGTTCCACTCGTGGCTCCGGCGGTAGTTGTGGTTCACCTGCTCGTAGCCGTTCACCACCTCGGCCACCTCGTCGAAGCGGTCCTCGGGCGCCGAGACGGCCGCGAGCGTCGAGGAGCCGATGACCGGCGGGTTGAGCACCGCGCCGAACCGTCGGAAGACACCCCGTTCACGCAGCCGCCGCACGCGGTCGAGCGCCTCGTCCTCGGTCACACCTAGCGCCTCCCCTACCGCGCGGAACGGCCGCTCTTCGACGGGGAAGCCGCTCTGGAACTCGTCGACGAGGGTGGCGTCCACGTCGTCGAGGCCGGCCCGCCAGTCGCCGTCCTCGGCCTGCGAACTCATTGCCCTGACGACGGCCCGACGGGGCCTATCGCTTTCGTTCCCGGCTCGGTCGCCCGGTTCAGGCCGCCGCCTCGACCGCCTCGAGCAACGCCTCGTAGTCCGGTTCGTTCGTCGGGTCCTCCGTCGTCCAGACGTACGTCACGACGCCGTCCTCGTCGAGGACGAACACGGCGCGGTTGGCGACACCGTGCAGGCCGAGGTCGTCGATGTCGATCTCGAGGTCGTAGGCGTCGATGGCCTCGCGGCTCATGTCGCTCACGAGGTCGAACTCGATGCCGTGTTCCTCGCGGAAGGCGTTGAGCGAGAACGCACTGTCGGCGCTCACGCCGAGGAGCGTCGCGCCCGCGGCCTCGAACGCGTCGAGGTGCCCCTGTAGCGCGACCATCTCGTTCGAGCACGGCGGGGTGAACGCGCCGGGGAAGAAGGCGAGCACGACCGGGCCGTCACCGAGGTACGCCTCGAGGTCGAACGGCTCCAGGTCCCCGTTGGCGAGCGTCGCGGTGAACGTCGGTGCGGTGTCAGATTCGGAAACCATCACTCACCTGTAGGGTCGGCCGACGGAAAACATCGTGGTCGGAGCGTCGAGGTCGTCGGTCGCCGCGACCGGGCTCGCAGTCGTCGTGCGACGGCGTGTGACCACCGCCGCCGAAATAAAGGAACGCCGTATTGCCGGCTCACAGGCCTCACGTCGCGGAGTTCGCCGCAACGCCGTACGTTCATACCAGTCGGCTCCATACCCCTGCCCATGTCCGAACTCACCTTACGCGATATGTCCGGAGAGACGGCCCTCGTCACGGGCGCGACGAGCGGCATCGGCCGACACGCGGCCGTCCTGCTCGGCCGGGCCGGTGCCCGGGTCCTCGTCCACGGCCGGAACGAGGAGGCCGGCGCCAAGACCGTCCAGATGGTCGAGGACGCCGGCGGCGAGGCGTCCTTCCACGGGGCGGACTTCGCGGACCTCGACGAGGTACGGGCGCTGGCCGACGAGGTCCGCGAGGAGACGGACGAACTCGCCGTCCTCGCCAACAACGCCGGACTCACCGTGACGGACTATCAGGAGTCGAAACAGGGCTACGAACTCCACCTCGCCGTCAACCACCTCGCGACCTACCTCCTGACCCACGACCTCGTCGACCACCTCGCCGACGAGGCCCGCGTCGTCACCACCTCCTCGCTGGCCCACCGCAACGGCGGCATCGACTTCGACACCCTCGCCGAGGAGGGGTCGACCGGCGACATGAGCATCTCCGGGCGCTCCGACATGGCGCTCGTCTCGAAACTGACGCGGGCGACGGGACTCGCCCGCGTCTCCGGACTCTCCGGGTTCTCCGCCTACTCCGACTCCAAGCTCGCGAACGTGCTGTTCACCCGCGAACTGGCCGCCCGACTGCCGGCGGGCCAGACGGCCAACTGCTTCCACCCCGGCGTCATCCCCGGCAGCGGCTTCGCCCGCGGGATACCGTTCCCACTGTCGATGGGGTGGGAGGCCGTCGAACTCGTCCCCGGCGTCACCGACAGCGTCGAGGACGGCGGTCGGGCGCTCGCCTACCTCGCCGCCTCGCCCGCGCTGGAGGGGGTCACCGGTCAGTACTTCGACCAGCAGCGCCAGCGTCGCCCCTCTCGGTCCGCGCGCGACGACGAGACGGCCGACCGGCTCTGGGACCTGAGTGCCGACCTCGTGGGCGTGGACCCGGACTGGCCGTAGCGCGACGGACCGGAGGAGGACGACGGGCGGACGACACCGGCCCGTGTCGCCCGGATGGGACGCTTTTTGTCGCTCGCGCTCCGACAACCGAGCATGGCCGAGACCACGACGAAGTACGGCGAGTGGCCGCTGAAACGCCTGATGACGGAGGTCGTCGGTTCCGGACACAAGTCCGCCGACGACATGACCCGCGAGCAGGCTCGCGAGGCGATGCAGCGCATCCTCGCGGACGAACCCGACCACACCACGCTCGGGGCGTTCTGGCTCGCCAACCGCTGGAAGCGCAACACGCCCGAGGAGCTCGGCGCGTACCTCGACGTCATCGTCGAGGAGTCGCTGGAGCCGTACGCCCCCGAGGCCGACCCGGTCGACTGCGGGGCCAACTACGACGGCAAGGGTCGGACCGCCATCCTCGGCGTCGCTGCGGGTGCCGTCGCCGCCGCCGCCGGCACCCCCGTCGTCACCCACTCGGGCGACCGGGTCCCGACCCAGAAACAGGACGCCTACAAGCACGTGCTGGACGAACTCGGCGTCCGCACGGAGCTCCAGCCCGAGGAGTCCGCGGAGATGGTCGACGAGACGGGCTTCGGCTTCTACTACCAGCCGAACTTCAACCCCGGCCTGCACGCCATCGAGGACCGGCGCGACCAGATGGGGGTCCGCACGTTCGTCAACACCATCGAGACCATCTGCAACCCGGCGAACGCGGACTACCACCTCGGCTCGTTCTACCACCTCCCCTACGCCAAGCGCATCGTCGACACGTTCCAGGAGAGCGAACACGTCTCGCCGCGCCGCGTCGTGATGTTCCAGGGGCTGGAGGGGTACGACGACATCCGACCGGGGAACACGAAGGTCGGCGAGTGGTCCGCCGGCTCCGAGTTCACCGACTTCGACATCAAGACTCCCGAGTACGGCATGGACTGGGAGGAGGCCGACCTCTCGGTCGAGAACGTGGCCGAGGAGTCCGCCACCATCACCGAGGCGGTGCTGGCCGGCGAACGCGACGGCCCCTTCGCCGACGCCGTCGCGCTGAACGCCGCCGTCCGCATCTACGCCCGCGAGGACTGTGCGGACCTCGACGCCGGGCTGGAGATGGCCCGCGACGCCATCGCCGACGGCTCCGCCCACGAGGTCCTCGAGGACCTCCGGGCGTTCTGATGGCCGAGGACGAGGGGACCGACGGGCCGTTCGAGGCGACACTCCCGGGGGACGAGGCGCGCCGGGCGGCGTTCCGCGAGGCCGTCGCGGCCGGTGACGTGCCGTGGGACGGCCCACGCGTGGCGGGGAACCTCTCGACCGGGTTCCAGGCGCTCGACGAGGGCTGGGGCGGCTTCTCGCCGGGGGCGCTCGTGGCGCTCGTGGCCCCGCCGGACGCGCCGAGCGAGGAACTGCTGTACCCGCCGGCGACGTTCGCGCCGGCCCGGTACCTCTCGCTGTTGCGGAACGCGCCCGAGGTGGCGCGACACGCCGCCGCGACGGGCTACGAGGCCTTCGACGTGACCGAGACGGACACCACCCGCCTGCTGGACGACCCGGCCGGGGCGCTCTCGGGGCTGGACCCGGAGTCCGTCGTCGTCGTGGACCCGGCGACCGAACTCGAACGCGAGGGTCGCGAGCGCTACCTCACGTTCGTCTCGACGCTGAAACGGGCGGTCGAGACGACCGACAGCGTCGCCGTCCTCCACTGCCCGCGGATGAACCCACGAGCGCTCCAGCGTGACCTCACCCTCGCGCGGGCCGACGTGGTGCTCGAACTGGAGCGCTACCGGGCCGACGAGCCACGCCACGGCGTCCAGTGGTTCTGCTACTGCCACAAGAACCGCCTCGGGCGCGTCCCCGACACCCCCGTCCGGTTCGCGTTCGACGACGGGCCGCGGACCGTCCAGCCGCGGGACGCCTGAGCGGCCTCCGGGGCTCCCACCGGCACCCTTTTCGGACCCGCACGCCACCTGCCGGGTATGAGCAACGAGGTCAGCAACCCCGACAACCCGACCGCGACGTTCCACACCACCCACGGCGAGTTCACGGTCGAACTGTTCGCGGACAAGGCGCCCAAGACGGTCGAGAACTTCCTCGGACTCGCCCGGGAGGACCCCGCCGCGGACGCGACGCCCGCGCCCGACACGAACACCTGGAAGGACCCCGAGAGCGGCGAGGTGCGAGGGGACTCGCTCTACGCCGGCGCCGTCTTCCACCGCGTCATCGGCGGCTTCATGATCCAGGGCGGGGACCCGACCGGCACCGGCCGTGGCGGTCCAGGCTACCAGTTCGAGGACGAGTTCCACGACGACCTGACCCACTCCGGGCCGGGCATCCTCTCGATGGCGAACTCCGGACCGAACACGAACGGCTCGCAGTTCTTCGTCACGCTCGACGCCCAGCCCCACCTCGACGGCCGACACGCCGTCTTCGGGCAGGTGGTCGAGGGGATGGACGTGGTCGAGGAGATCGGCTCGGTGCCGACCGACCGCAACGACCAGCCGCGCGAGGAAGTGAAGATCGAGCGCGTCGACATCGACGAGTAATCGAGCGAACCGACACCGACGAGTAACGACCCGACTCACTCCTTCTCTGCGCACACCACGAGGAAGCGCGGCGTCCGCTCGGCGAAGTACCGCAGGTGCTCGGCGTCGGACTCGGGTTCCGGTTCCCGGAGGTCGGTGACCGCGAACCCGGCCGCGAACAGGGGGCGCGTCACCTCGGCGAGCGGCCGACGGTAGACCGGCATCCGGGTCTCGCCCTCGCCCTCGACGTGGGGCCACACCTTCTCGAACCGCTCGACAGCGTAGTAGTCCGCGGACTGTGCGGTGGCGTTGCCCACCGCCTCGGGTTCCTCCTCGACGACGAAGTAGGTCGTGAACGGGTGGTCGACGCTGACGACCAGCGTGCCGCCGGGCCGGCAGACGCGGGCGAACTCGGCGAACGGGGCGTCCCAGTCCTCGACGTGGTCCAGCGTGAGTTGCGAGCAGACGAGGTCGAACGTCGCGTCCGGGAAGGGAAGCGGCGCCCGGAGGTCGCCGTGGACGAACGCCGGGCCGTCGGTCCGCTCGTGCGCCTCGCGGAGCATCCCGGCGCTGGCGTCGAGGCCGACCACGTCGGCGCCGCGTTCGGCCAGCCACGCGGCGTAGTGACCCGTGCCGGTACCGGCGTCGAGCACCCGCCGGCCGTCGACGTCCGGGAGCACCTCGCGGACGGCCGGCCACTCGTAGGCGGCGCGGGCGTCGGCGCTCGGGTTCCCGGCGGCGTAGGCGCTGGCCGTCTCGTCGTACACCTCGTGGGCCTCGTGCGAGCCGTCCGTGGCCTCGGCTGGCGGGTCGTCGGGCATCGCTCCTCGGTCGACGCCGCGGGTGAAAAGTCCGGGGTGCGCGTGTTACTCCGCCTGCGCCTCGGGGCTGTCGGCGACGAGGTCGTCGACCGGGATTCGCTCCTCCAGCAGTTTCTCCTCGCGGCCGGTCAGGTCGACCTGTTCGCGGGCGAGCCGCTTGAGCGCGGACTGCGGCGAGAGGTCGCCGATGAGGACGCCGCCGATGACCCTGCCGTCCTTCAGGGCGACGCGGCGCCACTCGTCCTCGCTGTACTTCTTCTCGACCGAGTCGTCGCCGAGGGTGGGGTGGCCGAACGAGAGGAACGGGAAGTCGAAGTGGGTGATGGAGTACGAGGAGACCCACTCGAACGTCTCCTCGGGCTCGTCCCACTCCCCGACCATGTTCGCGCCGGCGATGGAGCCCTGTTCCTTCGCGCTGCCCCACGCGCCGTTCTGTGCGCGCTCGCCGAGCAGGACGTCGTGGAACTCCGTGATGTCGCCGGCGGCGTAGACGTCCTCGACGTTGGTCCGCATGTGCTCGTCCGTGAGCACGCCGTCGTCCGTCTCGACGCCGGAGCCACGGAGCCACTCGGTGTTGAAGTTCAGGCCGATGGCGACGCCGGCGAACTCGGCCTCGTAGCGCTCGCCGTTCGGGTCCACGGCGGCGACGACGTGACCGTCGTCGTCCGTCTCGAAGTGGTCGACGCCGGAGCCGAAGACGGGCGTGACGTTCCGCTCGCGCAGGGCGTCGTGGATGATCTCGGCACCCTCCTCGCTGAGGGCGTAGCGCCACCACGCCTGCCCGCGCATCAGGTAGTGTGCGTCCAGTTCCTGCGCGGCGGAGATAGCCGCGAGGTCGATGCCCAGCAGGCCCGCGCCGACGACGACGCCGGTGTCGGCGTTCTCGGCGTTCTCCTTGATGGCGCGGGCGTCCTGGAACGTCCAGAAGTGGTGGACGCCGTCGGCGTCGCTGTTCTCGACCGGCAGCTGCGTGGGGGTCCCGCCCGTGGCGACGAGCAGTTTGTCGTAGTCGTAGGTGTCGCCGCCGTGGGTGTGGACCGTCTTGGCCTCCGTGTCCACGCGGACGACGTGCGTGTTCAGCTCGAGGTCGATGTCACGCTCCTCGTACCAGTCCGGGGAGTGGATGGAGATGGGCGCCTCGGGGAGTTTCCCCTTGGCGAACTCCTTGATGAGGATGCGGTTGTAGAGGGCCTCGCCCTCCTCTGTGAGTACAGTCACCGACGCATCGGTGTCGGCCTCGCGGATGGTCTCGGCGGCAGAAGAACCCGCGATGCCGTCGCCGATGATCACGTGCGACGTCGCCATATCCGCGCTAACGCACCCTGCCTATTGGGCGTTGCCATCTCCTCGGCACGCGGATTCGGGCGCAGGTCCGTGGGTCGGTCGGCGGCCGATTCGGTCCCTGCCGAAACGACCGGATACCGGACGTTCAAGGGACTCGAACCCGAACAGCAGGGTATGAAGATACGCCAGAACCTCCGGCACTGGGCCGCGAAGAAGGCCCTCACGACACCCGTCGTCGGCCCGCGGGTCAACGACAAGCTCGTGGACATGCACACGGGCATCTTCCTCGGGAAGACCGACGAGTCCAACCACGACGAGCGCCGTGCGCACCTCGACGACTTCTTCGACGCGACGATGGACACGTACGTCGCGGCGCTGGAGAGTGGGTACCCGGAGGCCGAGGCCCGCGAGATAACGCACGTCCAGGCCAACTTCGACTTCTTCAACCACGGGTGGACGGAGATGATGGAGATCCCCGGTGACGAACTGGAGGACCACTACCGCCGCTACGAGGCGTTCTTCGCAGACCACGGCATCACCATCGACGACCCGCTCGGCGAGTTCCGCCCGCTCGGCGGCATCGCCGAGGCCCCGAAGACCCCGGAGAGACTTGAGGAACCGGAGTACGAGAACGCCCTCGCCGGCTTCGCCGACGACGTATACGTCGAGACGCCGGAGGGCACCTTCGAGGGCCACGGCACCGAGGAACCCGAGGACGTCGACGTGTCGCAGGCCCCCGGTGCCGACGCCGACGAGGAGGCCAGGGCGGACTGACCGGGTCGCGGGTCGGGTGACCCGCCCCGGCCACTCACGGTCCCAGTCGCACCCGGTCCGGTCACGGCATATCTCGTCTCGGTCACAGCACGTCCCCTCTCGGTCACCGGCTACCGCCCGTCAGTGCGGCGACTCGTCCTCTGCCACCCGTCTCCGTTCGACAGCTGTGCGGAACGTGTATATCCCAGTAGGTCGAACGTGAAGGGACTCGGGAGGAAACGATGGCCGCACCGACCCCGGTTCCGCGGCGCTGGATCGACACCTCGGTCCGCGACGGGCACGTTCTCCCGCTCACTCGGTGGGTCGCACGGTTCATCATCCCGTTTCTCGCCGCGGCCGCGCTGGTCCTCTACGGCGTGCCGGGTCGGACCACCGAACTCTTCGCGTGGACGATCCGCCCCGACACGACGCCCCTCATCATGGGGGCTGGCTACGGCGCGGGCGTGTACTTCTTCTACCGGGTGTCTACCGTCGACGCGTGGCACACGGTCGCGCCGGTGTTCCCGGGCATCGCGACGTTCACGTGGTTGATGGCGTTCGCGACGGTACTCCACTGGGGCAATTTCAACCACGAGCACTACACGTTCTTCCTCTGGGTGTTCCTCTACGCGGTGACGCCGGTCCTCGTCCCGGGGCTCTGGGCACTCAATCGGCGGACAGAACCCGTCTCTCCCCGGGTGACTGAGCCTCGGCTCCCCCGGGCCGTGCGGGTGCTCGGCGGGGCGCTCGGCGTGGTCATCACGGTCAGTGCCGTGGCGCTGTTCGTCGTTCCGGGGCCGATGATCGAGCTGTGGCCGTGGAGCGTCTCCCCGCTGACGGCACGGGTCCTGACGGGCTGGTTCGCGCTGCTCGGTATCGTGAACGCCGTCGTCGTCCTCGACCCGCGGTGGAGTGCCGCGCGGATACTGGTCCAGAGTCAGCTCCTCGGCTTCGGACTGGTGTTGCTCGGGGTCGTCCGTGCCTGGGGCGACTTCGACCAGTCGAACGTCCTGACCTGGAGCTTCGTCGGCGGGATGGTGCTGTACCTCGGGGCCGTACTCGTGCTGTACGTCGGGATGGAGCGTCGGTGAGCGACCCACCGACAGCCCGTCTCGTGGTCCCCTACTCCAGTATCCGGTCGGCACACTCGTAGCCCGCCAGGACGCCGCCGTCGAGCGACCGCTCCGGGTACTGTGCCCGCGAGGCCATCCCGGCGTAGTAGAGGCCGTCGGTGACGTCCGCCGCGAGGTCGTACGGGACCACCCGGTCGAGGTAGCCACGGGAGTAGATGGGGGCAGTCCGTGGGTTCCGAGCGACCTCCATCCACTCGACGGCCGAGCGGTCGAAGTCGGGGTAGAGGTCGGCGATGCCGTCCAGCCACAGCTCCCGGACCTCGTCGTCGTCCAGCCGCCAGAGCTCCTCCTCGGTGTCCTGGACGTAACTCGCCACGTAGAGCAGGTGTTCGCCCCCGTAGCGCTCGGGCGGGACGAAGTTCGTGTGCTCGATGAGCGCGCCGAACGGCGCCTCGTCGGCGATGTTGAGCCAGTAGGTGTCCATCAGCGACTCGGACATCCCGACGACGGCGCAGACCGAGCCCTGGAACTCCACGTCGCACTCGTAGCCGGTCAGCGCCTCGAGGACGTTCGGCATCGTCGCGACCACCACGTCGTCCACGTCGTACTCGGTGGTCCCGTCGGGTGTCTCGACGGTCATCGACTCCACGCTGTCGCCGAACGCGAGGTCGGTCACCCGGGCCTCGGTCTCGATGTGCTCCGTGCCCACGGCGTCGACGAGCGCGTCCAGCAGGCGGCCGAACCCGCCCTCGACGTAGCCCAGTTCCTCGCCACGCAGGAGGTCACGCTCCGAGCGGAACTTGATGCGCCCGAGGAGCCACGCTGCCGAGACGTCCTCCTTCCGGGAGCCGAACTTCGCGTCCAGCAGGGGCTCGAAGAAGTACTCGTAGACGCCGCGGGTGGTGTGTTCGAGCAGGAACTCCTTGATGGGGACGTGCTCGAACGCCTCGAGGTCCTCGTAGGTGTCGAACGTCGGAATCCCGCCGCGGACGTCTATCTCCTTGGTGAGCATCGCGAGGCGGAACTTGTCGTACACCGAGAGGTAGGGGTAGGCGGCGATCTCCCAGGCGGTGTCGAGCGGGTGTTCGACCCCCTCGACGTAGTAGGCGTTCTCGCCGATACGCCACTCGACGGCGTCACCGAGGCCGAGTTCCTCGGCGAGTTCGACGATGGTGGTCTCGTTCTTCGAGAGGTGGTGGTAGAACTTCTCGATGCGGTCGCCCCGCGTGTCGTAGGTGGCGGCGAGACCGCCGACGTCGTCGCTGGCCTCGAACACGCGGACCTCCTCGCCGGCCTCCCGGAGTCGGTAGGCGGCCGCGAGTCCCGCGATGCCGCCGCCGACGACGCCTATCATATCTCGAGCGTCGCCGCGGGTCGGTATGGGCCTTTTGACCGATGGTCGGAGACGTCGGCGGCCTCAGCCGTACTGCTCGCCCAGCGCCTCGATGCGCGTCTCGAGTTCGGCCACCGTCGTCTCGTATGTGGTGGAGACGGTGTCGCCGTCCTGCGAGACGGTCAGGCGGTCGAGGGCGGCCTCGACCTCCTCGGTCGTGCTCTCCGTCGACTTCGCGACGGTGACGAGTGCCTCCGTCTGCTCGACCACCGCCTCGGCGGCCTGCGAGTCGACGGCGACGAACACGACTTCGAGGCCGACCGTGTCGCCGTTCGAGTAGAGCGCCCCACCGCTGTGGGTGACCCGCTGGTAGGCGTCGAGTTCGACCGTCTCGCCACCAACCGGGATGCGCCGGGGAAGCGAGTCGTCCGGGACCTCCGCTCCGTAGCGGACGTAGCCGTCGCGGGTGCCGTCGTAGGCGTTCGAGAGCGCCGACCCGATGGCGTCACCCTCGCCGTTCGCCACGTCGACGGCGTCCTCGACGGCGTCGGTGGAGCCGACGACGTACCGGCCATCACCGAGGACCGCCAGTTCGGCCTCGACGTACTCGCTGTCGTTCGTGTACGTGGTCGTCCCCGAGTACTCACCCTCGGTGTAGGTCGCCCCACCATCCTCGAGTGCGTCGACGACTTCCGTCTCGGACCACTCGGCCTCGAACACGGCACCGGCGTAGGCGTCACCACCGAAGCCGAAGTAGCCGAACTCGCCGAACCCGAGGACCGACTGGAGGCCGGAGGGCGGGAGCGTCGCCTCGGCCTCCGCCTCGTCGAGGACCGCCTCGTAGCTCTCTGGGCCGCTGTAGTACTCGTTCTGCGAGACGACGCCGAGGTAGGCGTTCGCGAGGCGGGCCGTGTTCTCGTCACCGAGGAGGCCCTGTACGTCTGCGGTGAACACGCCACGGGAGGCCGCGGGCGCGCTGTCGGTGCTCACGCCACCGCCACCGGTGAAATCGCTTATCTGCTCGGTACAGCCGGCACTGGCGGTGAGGGCGGCGAGGCCGACGCCGGCGCTCGCGCGGAGGACGTCTCGTCTAGAGGGACCAGTCATGTAGTCGAGACGCGTGCCGGGACCGGTATAGGCCTTCTTGCTTCGTTCGGGTACATTTAACCGTCCCCTCTCGTTACGCCGGGTATGCTCACCGTCCGGGCGCCGGCGACGAGTGCGAACCTCGGCAGCGGGTTCGACGTCTTCGGCGTCGCCCTCGAACGCCCGGCGGACGTGGTCCGCGTCGAGAAGGCCGCAGAGACCACCATCACCGTCACGGGCGCGGGGAGCCAGTACATACCCGAGGACCCGCGGAAGAACACGGTCGGTGCCGTCGCCGAGGCGCTGGAGGCGCCCGCCCACATCCGCATCGACAAGGGGATCCGCCCGGCCTCGGGGCTCGGCTCCTCGGCCGCCAGCGCCGCCGCCGCCGCCGTCGGGCTGAACGAACTCTACGACCGGGGCTACACCCGCGAGGAACTCGTCCCCATCGCCGCCGAGGGCGAGGCCGTCGTCTCGGGGGCGGCACACTCCGACAACGTCGCGCCATCCATCCTCGGCGGGTTCACCATCGCCCGGCACGACGGCGTGACGAGCGTCGACGCGGACATCCCGCTCGTCGCCTGCCTCCCCGAGATCGTCGTCTCGACCCGCGACGCCCGTCGGGTCGTCCCCGACGGCGCCCGGATGGAACAGGTCGTCGAGACGGTCGGCAACGCCGCGACGCTCGCCGTGGGGATGGCCCGCGACGACCCCGACCTCGTCGGCCGGGGGATGCACGACTCCGTGGTCACGCCCGCGCGTGCGGAACTCATCGACGGGTACGGGAACGTCCACGCCTCCGCGGTCGAGGCGGGTGCCACCGGCGTCACCATCAGCGGCGCCGGCCCGACCGTCATCGCGGCCTGTCACGAGGGTGACCGGGGCGCGGTGGCCAGCGCGATGCTCGACTCCTTCGAGCGCTCGGGCGTCGAAGCCCGCGCGTTCAAGACGCGCATCGGGCGTGGCGCCGAGATGTTCGACTAGGCGTCGAGTGCGCGTTCGACGTCGGTGCGGAACCGCGCTGCGACCGCCTCGACCGTCCCGTCGGGGAGGTCGAGGTGGCCGAAGTCGTTCATCACCCGCGTCGCCGCCAGCAGCTCGTAGCACGGCGTCGGCTCGCGCACCCGGTCGACGAGGCCGGATGCTGTCTCCGCGTACCCGTCGAGCAGCGCCTCGCGGACGAGGGGCCGGCGGTCCCGTGGCTCGCCACGGACCTCGTGGCGCGACGAAGTCGTGACACGGCGGTCACGCACGTCGGGGAGGCCAGCGAGGAACGACCCGCCGTAGAGGTAGGCCGCGAACTCGAAGTCGAACGCGGGCGGCACGGCGAGCGTGTACGCCCAGTCGGGCTGGGCGGTCACTCGACCCGCGTCGGGGTCCACGAGGAGGTTGTGGAAGCCGTGGTCGTTCCGGCCCAGCGCGGGCCGGAACGGGCCCGAGAGCGCGGCGATTCGCTCCTCGAACCACACCGTCAGCCGCTCGGTGAGGGCCGCGAACCGGGAGTCTACGTGGCGGTCGAGTTCCGCCCGCGTCCGCGCCCACAGATACTCGGGCCACGTCTCGCGCCCGCGGACGACGCGGAGGTCGCTCGGGTCGCCGCTCGGCCGCTCGCCGTCGAGCGACGGCCCTCCGTTGGCGACGTAGCCGAAGGCGTCGACGGCGTCGAGCGTGTGCAGCGACCCGAGGTGGCGTCCCACGTCACGCGTGAGGCCCTGCAAGACGTCGTCGGAGACTCGGCCGACGGCCTCGTAGGGGAGGGTCTCGCTCGGCACGGCGGCGCTCAGGTGGAACGGCGCGGGCAGGTCGGGGTCGTCGTCGACGACGCCGAGGACCGGCGTCACCGGGACGTCGGTCCCGTCCTCGAGGAGTCGCTGGATGCGGGCGTCCGCCGAGACGCCCTCGCCGTCGCCCTCCGTGGTACACTTCAGGTAGCAGGTGTCCACGTCGCCACCGGAGACCGAGAGCCGATAGACCGCCGAGAACCCACTCTCGACCGGTTCCGCACATTCGAGCCGCCACTCGGGTTCGACGCGTTGGAGCATCCGTTCGAGCGTGGCGTAGGGGAGGGCATCGGTCATACTCGCGCCGTACGGGGGGTCAGGGAAGTGTCTTTGCGTGGGGCGAGACGGACCGACACGGTGCCACGGCTGTACGGTGCGAGGCGGTGCGGTAGAAGCCAGCGTACCGCGGCGACGCCGCGGTTTCACTCGCTCCGAGTGGAGCGAGGAGCGCCGTTCGCACCCACTGTTTTACGCGAGTGGTCCGCGAAGCGGACCCGAGCGTAACAGGATGGTCAGTACGCGTACTCGGTGTCGATGCTCGCGCTCGTCTCCGTCATCGCCACCGCGGCACCGGAGTACTGCATGACCTTCTGCATGTCACCCTCGAGGTCGAAGACGCCGGACATCATCCCGTCGATGGCACCCATCTCGCCGTCGTTGAGCTTCTGCCAGTCGGAGTAGGCGCCCCGCATGACGAAGCCGTGCTCGACCTCGTCGAGGTCGTCGACCTCCTTCACCGCGGTACACTTGCCATCCTCGAGTGCGATGTAGAAGTAGCGGTCCTCCGGGAGTCGGTCGTCAGCGACGATGTGGAAGATGAAGTCGCCGTCGAACCCGACGCCCCAGCCGGCGCCCTGCTCTCCGTACTCCTCGCTCTCGTTCAGTCGGTTCTTGTACTCCTCCATCCACGCCTCACTCGGGAACTCGTATGCCATGATGTGTGCCTCCGTACCACGTATCGGAGGCCCGTGTGCCGAATAAGCGTTCTGCCGCGCTGACGGCGAACGTATAAATACCAGGGGGTGGCGAGCGGCGGCGTCCCGTCAGGCGGTTCTGTGGCGCCGGACATAAACTCCCGTTTCATCCCCACGGAACCCTTTACCGTGCGGTATTCCAGACGGTGGACAGTGACGACCCGAGAGATACGAGATCACACGAACACGTCCGCATCGCGGCTCGGCGGGGCCGAGTTCCAGGCGGCCGTCGTCGGAGCCCTGGTGGGTGGGGCCGTCGGCGCGGCCGCCATGGAGCGACTGGCGCCGGGCCACCTCCGACTGGTGGGTGCACTCAGTGGCGAGGCAGCGTTCGCCCAGTCGCTCGTGACCTGGTTCGGGCTCTGTCTCCTCCTCGGTCTCGGCTTCGCCTACGTCGCCTCGCGCAGTCTGAACCGCTACACCACCGTCGTGGTGGCGCTGACCTCGCGCAGCACCACGCTCCGACGGCTGTTGATGCCCGCGGTCCGGCGGTCAATGCTCGGGACCACCGCCGCCGGCATCGGCGTGCTGTTCGGTGCCGCCGCGGCCGTCGTCGTCGGCTTCGTCGGCGTCCCCGTGGCCGTCGACGTGGCGACGGACTACCGCCCCTCGGTGCCCATCGTCGACTCCTCCGTCGCCCTCGGCTACGTCCTCACGGGGACCGTCATCGGCGCTGGCTACGGGACGACGCTGGACGGGTCGCTCCCCACCCTCGGCCTCGGGACCGACCGTGGACGTGGGGTCGTCTACGGGACGCTCCTCGGAGGAGCGCTGGGCGGGGGGACGCTGGCTCTGCTCGCGCCGCTGCACCTCCGGTATGTCGGCGCCGTCGTGGGGAGCGGGTCCGTGGGTCGTGGTCTGCTCGTCTTCTTCGCCACCGCGTTCGTCCTGACAGCCGTCTTCGCGGTGACCGCTGCGAAGCTCGGCGGTCGTGGACCGGGATACACCCGGCGGACGGCGTTCGCGGGCATCTGTTTCGGGGCACTCGCCGGCGTCGCCCTGAGCCTGTTCGCCGTGCCGGCCGTCGTCAACAGCGAGACGCAGTTCACGCTCGCCTCCCCGCTCGGTGACCGGGCCGTCCTCGCCGGGTGGACCGTCTACGGCCTGTTCGCGGGGTACGGCTACGCCCGCGGCGTCGAAGGGGGCTCGGTCCTCCCGGACAAGCTCGTCGACCGGGTCGGTGCCGTCACCGCGTCCACGCTCGTCGCGGGGACCGTCGGCTCGGTGTTGCTCTACCTCATCTCGCCGGTGCACCTCCGGTTCGTCGGCACACTCACGCGCTCCGGAACGCTCGAACGCGGCATCCTGAGCGTCTACCTGTTCGCCCTGCTCGCGGCCGTCGGCGTCGCGCTGTTCGCCGACGAGACGGCCCGCCGCTCGGGGCTCCGTCTCGGGAGTGCCGTCGGCGTGCTGAGTGTGCTGTTCGGCCTCTTCACTCTCCCACTCTACGTGAACCGCGTGACGACGTTCACGCTGCAGGTGCCGCTGGGTACCCCCCGCGTCCTGCTCGGGTGGGGTGCCTTCGGGATGGTCTTCGGGTTGACATATGGCGTCGTCCGCCGGCGCGAGACACCCCTGCTCGGCGCCGAGCGCACCCGGGCGACGGTGTACGGTGCGGCCGGTGCGGCCGTCGCCTCCACGTTCGTCTTCTACGCCGGGTGGCCGGTCTACCTGCGGTACTTCGGCGACCTCGCGGGGAACGCGACGTTCGCCCGCGGGACGGCCGTCTGGGCCGCGCTGGCGGTGCTGTTCGCGCTCGGGTTCGCGCTCACGCTCGGCAAGCAGGTCGAGTCGTCGACGCCGTTCGCCGACGCCGTCCGCCGGGGGGCGGCCTACGGGGCCGGTCTCGCGGCGGTGGTCGGCCTCGTGCTCGTCCCGTTCTTCGTCGACGAGACGACGGCCTCGGCCCTGCCACTGCCGCACACCGACCCCGCCGTCCTCCTCGGGTACGTCGCGTTCGGTGGCGTCCTCGGCGCGACGTACCGCTCGACGCTGCCGACGGACGCCGAGACGCTGGGGGCCGACCTCTCGGCGCGGGCGCGCCGTCGACGCGCGACCCTCTTCGGCGCGCTGTTCGGCGCGTTCGTCGGCGGGCTCGTCCTCCAGCACCTCGCCGGCCTCGTCCACCTGCGGTACGTCGGCTCGCTGGCCGGGCAGGGTGGCTCGGTCGTCGGGTCGTGGGCCGTCTGGCTGGCGCTCGCGGCACTGTTCGCGGTGGCGTTCCGGGTCGCCGTCGGCGGTCGGTTCGACGAGTACGAGCGGCGCGTCCGGACCGTGGCGAAGCAGGACGCCGACCTGAACCGACTGCTCGGCGGCGCGCTCGACGACACCCCGCGGGCGACGACGGGGCTGCTCGTCGGCACGGGGTACGGGATCGCGCTGGCCGTCGGCGTCGGGATACTCGCCGTCCCGCTCGTCGTCAACACCGCGACACCGTTCCTGATGCCGCTCCCGAACCTCGACGCCTACGTCCTGCTCGCGTTCGTCGCCTACGGTACCGTCCTCGGGACGGGCTACGGCGTGATGCTGGAGTAGGCCCGTTGCCCGTTCTTCCGGCGGGACCACCCCACCTTAGTGTCGCGGCCGCTTCGGACGGGTATGGACGACTCACTGGCGGCGTTCTTCGACGAGTACGACGACGCGGTGCGCGACTACGAGAAGGGGTACGCGGACGCCGACGCGACGCTCGAACGGGTGACGAAGGCGGCCGAGGCGCTGCGGGAGGCGGCCGACGACGACGCGTAGCCGTCTCGCGCCCACGACGGCGAGGACGGCGGTTACCCTCGACTCACGAGCCTCTATATGTGTGTCGAGGTACAGACCTCGGTATGCACGACGTCGTACTGGTGGACGGTGCTCGTACGCCTCACGGCGCACTGCTCGGCGGCCTCGCGGACGTGAGCGCCGTCGAACTGGGGCGGACGGCGCTCGACGGACTGCTGGACCGCGTTGCCCTCGCGCCCGAACAGGTCGACTACGTCACCGTAGGCAACGCCATCCAGGCCGGCATCGGGCAGGTTCCAGGCCGCCAGGCGGTGTACGCCTCGACGCTGCCGAAGGAGACGCCGGTGACGACCATCAACGAGGCCTCCGGGTCGGGGGTCCGGGCCATCATGAACGCCCACGACCACCTCGCGGCGGGGCGGGCCGAGTTCGCCATCGCGGGCGGGATGGAGTCGATGACGAACGCCCCGCACGTCCTGCCGGGCCACCGGAAGGGCGAGCGGATGGGCGACGCGACGCTGAAGGACTCGATGATCTACGACTCGCTCTGGGACGTCTCGTACGACGCCCATATGGGCGAGCTGACCGAGGCACTGGTCGAGCGCGAGGGCATCACCCGCGAGCGACAGGACCGGTACGCCCTGGAGTCGAACGAACGCGCCGTCGCGGCGACGGAGGCGGGCCTGTTCGACGACGAGATGGTCCCCGTCGAGACGCCGGACCGGGTCGTCGACACGGACGAGGGGCCGCGTGCCGACACGTCGCTGGAGGCGCTCGGGCGACTCCCGACGCCGTTCGCCGACCCCGGGACCATCACGCCGGGCAACGCCTCGAAGCTCTCGGACGGTGCGGGGTTCGTCCTGCTGGCGACGGCCGAGGCCGCCGAGGCCGCCGGGCTCGAACCGATGGCTCGCGTCACGGACTACGCGGTCCAGTACCGCGACCCGAAGTGGTTCAACGACGCCGTCGCCGCCGCCGTCGAGGCCCTGCTGGCGCAGAACGACCTCGCGGTCGAGGACGTCGACCGCTACGAGGTGAACGAGGCGTTCGCCGCGCAGATGGTCCACGTGATGGACCGGGTCGGCGTGCCGCGCGAGCGACTCAACACGCGTGGTGGGGCCGTCGCCTACGGCCACCCCATCGGGGCCAGCGGTGGGATGATAGCCGCGTCGCTCGCCTACGAACTGGAGCGCGAGGACCTCGCCCGTGGGTTCGTCGGGATGAGCGTCGGTGGTGGCGGTGGCGTGATGGCGATGCTCGAGCGGCCGTAGCCGTCGCTCGGGAGTGGCGGACAGGCCGGCCGTCACGTCGCTCCACGCGGGGTGGCCGACACACCCGCTCCGGCCCCGCGTGGCTCCGTCCAGGGCACGCGCGGGACTGGTCGCGCCATCCGACTTAAACCCTCGCCGGTTCGTGGATGTCTCCCGGACTCAGGCTTCGACGGCGCCGTACTCCGTCTCGAGGTAGTCGAGGGCTCGCTCGACCACGGCCCCATCGTAGCTCCAGAAGCCGTCGTAGCGACCGGGCTCGAGTTCGCGCGTGACGAGTGCACCCCCCGCGTCCGTGTCGCCGTCGTAGACGACGAACCACGCGTCGCCCACCTCCTCGGCGGGGAGCCCGCGGACGACGGCGCCGTCGAGCGGCTCCGGCAGCGAGGCGTCCAGTTCGCCGTATAGGTGGACCTCGACGCCCTCCGCCAGCAGTCGCTCGTAGACGCCGACCGTGTCCCGGTCGCGCGTGAGTCGGGAGAACAGCTGGAAGCCGGCGTGGACCGTCCCGGACCCCTCGCGGAGCGCCAGTCGCTCGACGGTACGACTCGCGCGCAGTAGACGGCCCCTGCCAGCCTCGTTCGTCGCGAACACGTCCGTCGGGAGCGCCTCGACGACGGACGAGCGGGTCCCGTCCACGTCGCCGAACGGGTCGTCGATGCCGACCACAGCCTCTTCGAGTGCGCCCGCGGCCAGCAACTCCGCGCCGTCGTGGAGCATCGCCACACCCGCTGGAACGCCGCCGCCGAACTGGAGTTCCTCGACGCCGACGGCGTGCCGCTGTGCGCGCTCGACGAGCGGCCCGACGTCCGTCTCTGACGGGACGTTCCCGAACGTGAGCGTCGGCCGTCCCTGTCGGACGGCGGCGATGAGTGCCGCCAGCGACTCCTGACTCGTGTGGGTCTGGCGTTCCACCCCCGGTGCCGCGCTGTCCGTGGCTGCCGCCGTCGCCGCCTCGCCCGCATCGACGGTGACCGTGCCGGGGTCCTCCAGCCGACGCCACTCACTGGCGCCACCCTCCTCGTCGACGAGTCGGCACTCGGCGGCGTTACGACACTCGACGCGGCTGTCGGCGATCGACAGGAACCGGCTTCGCTCCTCGCGGGCGACGCTGTCGTCGTCGAGGCTGAACGCGACGACGCCGCCCCGGTCTCGGACCTGCTGGATGAAACTGTGGAGGAACCGGAACACGCGGCCGAACGCGGCGTAGAGCGTGAGCGTCGTCACGGAGTCGACGACCACGACGACCGGTCGGTCGCCGTGGTCGAGTTCGTCCAGCGCCTTCGAGACCGCGACGGCGATGCCGGTCAGGTCGGCCGCGGAGGCGACCCGATGGACGACGTGTCCCGTCTCGGGTGGTCGCGAGTCGGTGCAGTCCACGATGCCGGTCCGGTCGGCCGGGAACGCGTCGGGATAGCGACTCAACAGCCCCGCGGCGTTCTCGTCGGTGGTGACGAACAGCGCGGGGTGACCGGCCGCTACCGCCTGGCCGACGAGGGTGACGAGGAACTCGCGCTTGCCCGTGAGCGGTGGCCCGTGACAGAGGACGGCCTGGCCGTCGCCCGCTCCTTCGAGGACGCGGCGAGTGACGTGCATGCTTGACGGTCACGCCAGCGTGGCAAAGTCGTTCGCTTCGCCTCGCGGTGGGTACCCGCAGCCCACACGCGGGTGTCGACAGTCGCCGCCTCGTGAGCGTACGTTCACGTGCGCGCGCCGCCGCACGCGCCCCTCGCCCGAGGCCGCGTACGCGCGCCTTCGGGCGGTTTCCGGCGTTCTGGCCCCGAAAGGTTTAGACACGGGAACGGCATAGTCGCCCCCAATGAGCACGACGCGGACACGCGGGTGGACACCGTGGAACTGATAATCACGGAGAAGGACAACGCCGCCCGCCGTATCTCGGAGATCCTCAGTGACGGGTCGTTCGGCACGGACCGGCGCAACGGGGTCAACGTCTACCGCTGGGGCGGCAAGCGCTGCGTGGGTCTCTCGGGCCACGTCGTCGGCGTCGACTTCCCGCCGGAGTACGACGACTGGCGGGACGTCGAACCGGTCGAACTCGTCGACGCGCCGATGGTCAAGCGCGCGACGAAGGAGAACATCGTCCGGACGCTGCAGGACCTCGCCCGCGAGGCCGACGCCGCGGTCATCGCCACCGACTACGACCGCGAGGGTGAACTCATCGGGAAGGAGGCGTACGAACTCGTCGAGGAGGTGGCGGACGTCCCCATCAGGCGCGTCCGGTTCTCCTCCATCACCGAACGCGAGGTGACCGAGGCGTTCGCCGACCCCGACGAACTGGACTTCGACCTCGCCGCCGCCGGCGAGGCCCGACAGATGATCGACCTGATGTGGGGGGCCGCACTCACCCGGTTCCTGTCGCTCTCCTCCGGCCAGCTCGGCAACGACTTCATCTCGGTCGGCCGGGTGCAGTCGCCCACGCTCAAACTCATCGTCGACCGCGAACGCGAGATCGAGGCGTTCGACCCGGAGGACTACTGGGAACTGTTCGCCGACCTCACGAGCGAGGACGCCGACGGCGCGTTCGAGGCCCAGTACTTCTTCCGCGAGGAGGGCCGCGAGAACGAACGCGTCTGGGACGAAGCGGCGGCGAACGCCGCTCACGAGCAGCTGCTGGCGGCGAGCGAGGCCACCGTCACGGAGGTCGACCGGCGGACCCGCACCGACCAGCCGCCGACCCCGTTCAACACCACGCAGTTCATCAGCGCCGCCTCCTCGCTCGGGCACTCCGCGCAGAAGGCGATGAGCGTCGCCGAGGAACTCTACACGGCTGGCTACATCACCTATCCCCGGACGGACAACACGGTCTACCCGGAGGACACCGACCCCGTCGCCCTGCTGGAGACGTTCGCCGACACCGGGACGTTCGGCGAGGACGCCGCCTCGCTGCTGGAGGCCGACGACGTCGAACCCACGCGCGGCGAGAAGGAGACCACCGACCACCCGCCCATCCACCCGACGGGTGAACTCCCGCCGCGACAGGATCTCTCGGCGGACGAGTGGGAACTGTACGAACTCGTCGTCCGGCGGTTCCTCGCGACCTGTGCGGAGCCGGCGACGTGGGAGCACCTCCGCGTGGTCGCGGCGGCCAACGGCTGTCTGCTGAAGGCCAACGGCAAGCGCCTGCTCGATCCGGGCTACCACGCGGTCTACCCGTACCTCTCGACGAGCGAGAACTTCGTCCCGGACGTGACCGAGGGCGAGTCGCTGGCGGTGAGCGACGTGCGACTGGAGGCCAAGCAGACCCAGCCCCCGCGCCGGCGTGGTCAGTCGCGGCTCATCGAGACGATGGAGGACCTCGGCATCGGGACGAAGTCGACCCGGCACAACACGCTCCAGAAGCTCTACGACCGGAACTACATCGAGGGCGATCCGCCGCGCCCCACGAAACTCGCGATGGCCGTCGTCGAGGCGGCCGAGCAGTTCGCCGACCGCATCGTCGACGAGGGGATGACCGCGCAACTGGAGCGGGACATGGACCGCATCGCCAGCGGCGAGGTGACGCTGGACGAGGTGACCGAGGAGTCCCGCGAGATGCTCTCGGTCATCTTCGAGGAGCTCCACGAGTCACGCGAGGCGGTCGGGGACCACCTCCGCGACGGGCTGAAGGCGGACAAGACGCTCGGCCCGTGTCCGGAGTGTGGCGAGACGCTGCTGGTGCGGCGCTCCCGGCGCGGGTCGTACTTCGTCGGCTGTGACGGCTACCCCGACTGCGAGTACACCCTGCCGCTCCCGTCGAACGGCGAGCCGACGCCCATCGACGAGACGTGCGAGGAGCACGACCTGCGCCACGTGAAGATGCTGGCTGGCCGTTCGACGTACGTCCACGGCTGTCCCCAGTGCGAGGCCGAGAAGGCCGAGGACGAGGAGGACGTGGTCATCGGGGCCTGCCCGGACTGTGGTGACGACCACGAGGGGGCACTCGCCATCAAACGGACCCGTGCGGGTGGCCGGCTCGTCGGCTGTACGCGCTACCCCGAGTGCGACTACTCGCTGCCGCTCCCGCGGCGTGGCGACATCGAGGTGACCGACACCTACTGCGAGGAGCACGACCTGCCCGAACTCCACGTCGTGCAGGACGACGAGGACGACCCGTGGGAGCTGGGCTGTCCCATCTGTAACTTCGAGGAGTACCAGGCCCGCCAGCGCAAGACCGACGTGGAGGACCTCGACGGCATCGGGAAGAAGACGGCCGAGAAGCTCGCGGACGCGGGAATCGACTCGCTCGTGAAGCTCGCCGACGCCGACCCGGAGGCGGTGGCGAGCGAGGTGCAGGGCGTGAGCGCCGACCGGGTGCGTGACTGGCAGGCGCAGGCCCGCGAGGCCATCGACGAAGGCGGTGACGACACCGACCCGGACGACGGGGAGGAGACGGTCGTCGAGGACGACGAGGGACGGGACACCCTCGGCGACGTCGAGGCCGAGGTCGACGAGGCCACCGCGGGCTGAGCCGTCCGGTCGTGTCGCTCGTGAACTTGATTATCGACGGCTCGTAAACGCTGCACGATGACGTTCGTCGTCGCCTTCGACGGGAGTGAACTGGCCGAGGCGGCCCTCGTCAGGGCCGTGGAGTTCAACAAGGTGCTCGGAGATCGGGTGGTGGCGGTGACCATCATCCCGGACGGGAACCGTTCGTACGCACGGGAACGGGGCTGGCTCGACGCCGGCGAACCGTTCGACCGTGAGGACATCCTCGCCGGGGTCCACGAGCAGGTCAGTCGGCTCGCACCCGCCGCCGACTTCGTCCACCGTACGGTCGACGAGCACGCCACGGCCGGCACCATCGCCTCGCGGCTGCGGACCCTCGCGCTGGACGAGGAGGCGACCTTGGTCTTCGTCGGGAGCGAGAACGCCGGCCGCCTGGCGACGACGCTCAGCAGCGTCGGGAGCACCGTCGCTGCCGGCGACGCCTACGACGTCGTCATCGTCCGCCACCCGCGTCCCTCGGCGGTGGAAGCCGTGCGCGACCGCTCGCCCTTCCGCCGCGAGAAGTCGGAGTTCTTCCTGACGGAGTAGCGCCGGACCGGTTGAACCGTCCGAGGTTCCGACGCCCTGGCGTCTGCCGAACGTCAGACGCTGGGCTGACGCGGCGTGAGGGTTTAAGCAGGCGCCAGCGTCAATGCCTGCCGTGTCAGTCCGTTCCGACCCGCTGGACCGACTCGCCATCCCCGACGGGACGACCGTCGAGGAACACGATCTCGTCACGGACGGTGACGTGGTCGTCGGCGGGCAGAGCGCCGTCGAGTTCGGCGTCCGAGGGCGGAACGTGTTCGCCGGCGAGCGCGTGAACTTCGGCGGCGACATCGAGGCCAACGGCGACTGCCGCCTCGACATGTGGTGCGACGTGGACGGGAACGTCCTCGTCGGCGGCGACGCCTACCTCGGCGAGCGGGTCCACGTCGGCGGCCAGTTGATGGTGTCGGGTGACCTCGACATCGGCGACGACGTGGACATCGAGGAGGGGTTCGAGGCCAACGGCTGGATCGTCATCCGCAACCCGATGCCGGCCATCGTCTTCTTCTTCATGTACCTCACCCAGTTGCTGCGGATGGGCGAGGACGAGACGGCCGAGGAGATGGTCGACGAACTCCACGCCGCGCAGGAACGCGAACACGACCCCGTCGTCGTCCCGCGTGGCTCACGCGTGAGCGACGACGCGTGGCGCGTCTCCACGCCCGCGACCATCGGCGACGGCTGTCGGCTCCACGGCAACGTCCGGGCCAAGACGCTCGAGGTGGGCTCCGACAGCGAGATGTTCGGCTCCCTGCGCGCGAAGGGTGACCTCTCCGTCGGGCAGGCCACCGTCGTCCACGGTGACGTGACGACCCGCAACGGCCACGTCACCATCGCCGCCGACGCGCACGTCCGCGGCGACGTCTCCTGTGAGGACCTCACGCTCCACCACGACGCAGAGGTGGACGGGTCCATCCGCGCCCGCGGTGAGATGAGTATCGTCCGCGACGAGGCCCGGCCGTCCATCGGGGACGTGGAGAGCGAGGCGGGACTGGAAGGAGCGCCCCGTGACCAAGCGGAGACGGTCGAAGACGACCCGAGCGAGGAGACGGACCCGGCGCCCGAACCCCCCGAGACGGACTGGGACTCGCTCACGCCCGCGGTCCGGCGTGTCGAGGACGCGGCGGAGGACGCGGACACGGTTGCAGACGCCGACGAGGAGTACGACTCCATCGGCGACGACACGGCGATGGAGGAGACCCTCGGGGACGCCATCGCCGAGGCCGAGCGGTAGGCTGGCGCACACACTTTTGGTCGACGACGACCCCCACCGGGTATGACGATTCAACAGGGGTTCACCGTCGAGAACGGCGCCGACGAGGAGACCGCGTTCGCGTTCGCCGCCGAGCGGGGCTTCGACTTCCTCGAACTCAACATGGACCACCAGTTCGACCGGCGACGCGTCGACACCGAGGCGGTCCGTGACCTCGCGGCGACGTACGACCTCGACCTGCTGGTCCACCTCCCCTATCGCGTCGACGTCGGCACCCCGCTCGAACACGTCCGCGAGGGCTCGCTGCGCGAACTGGAGGCGAGCATCGACACGGCCGTCGAGCTCGGGGCCGAGACGGGCGTCTACCACGCCACGACGCAGGTGCGGGCATCGAAGTGGCCGCACGACCAGGTCCGGGACTGCCTCTACGAGTCCATCGACCGCCTGACCGAGTACGCCGACGAGCGGGGGTTCGAGGCCGTCGTCGAGAACGTGAAGTCGCCGTTCTTCGACGCCGGCGACCTCCCGGACCTGTTCGAGGAGACGGCCGCGACGGCGTGTCTCGACAGCGGCCACGCCCACGTCACCGGCCAGTACGGGAGCGAGCAGGCCGACCTCCTGCGCGAGTACGGCGACCGTATCTCGCACGTCCACCTGAACGAGACCCGGACCGCGAGCGGCGACGAACACCTCCCGGTCGGGCTGGGGAAGGTCGACTTCGAGGCCATCGCCGAGGGGATGGTCGAGACGGACTGGTCGGGTACCTGCACCCACGAGGTGTTCACGTTCGACAACGAACCACGGGCGTTCGGCAAGGAACGGTTCGACGAACTGCTCTCCACCGCCAAGAGTTAACACGGTTCGGCCGTGACCTCCGGAGGATGCCAGAGCCAGTCGTCGCCGCCGTCGGCAGTTCCACGCTCGGTCGGACCGACCTCCCCGGGCGCGACCTGTTCTCGGTGGCACTCGCAGAAGCGTTCGACGGCCTGCCGGACCCAGCAGACGTGTGTGAGGCACTCTACGTCGGCAACCAGTCCGAGCAGTACGAACACCAGATCATGTTGGGTACCCTGCTCGCGGAGTGGGCGGGGATGCGTGACGTGCCCGCCGAGCGGGTCGAGGGATGTGCGGCCGCGGGCGCACTCTCGTTCCGTCACGCGGTGAAGGACGTCCGCAACGGCGAGCACGAGGCGGTGCTGGCCTGCGGCGTCGAGAAGATGACCGCCGGGGGGACCGGTGGCGCGACGGACGCGCTCTCGGCGGCGTTCGACCGGGCGCTCGAACAGCGCTCGGGCGTGACCGCGCCGAGTCAGTACGCGATGCTGGCCCAGCGGTACCTCCATGAGACCGACGCCACGGAGCGTGATCTCGCCGAGATCGCGGTGAAGAACCACGGCAACGGGGCGCAGAACCCGCGGGCACAGTTCCAGGAGGAGATAGACGTCCAGACCGTGCTGGAGTCACCGCCGATCGCCCAGCCGCTGAAACTGTACGAGTGTGCGCCGGTGGGCGACGGCGCGGCGGTGGCGCTCGTGACGACGGCCGAGAAGGCCGCAGAACTCGGCGTCGACGCGGTCCGGGTCGCCGGCAGTGGCGCGGCGGCACACACCCTCTCGGTGGCCGAGCGCGACCTGACGGAGGTGCACGGCGCGCGTACCGCAACCCAGACGGCCTACGACGAGGCGGGTCTCGAGGCCGGGGACATCGACATCGCCGAGGTCCACGACGCGTTCACCGTCTGCGAGGCGCTGTTGGCGGAGGCCGCCGGGTTCGCACCGAAGGGTCGCGGCTACCAGAGCCCGCTCCCGCCCGAGGAGCGCGACGAGGGGTGGACGGACGTCGAACTCAGCACGAGCGGCGGCCTGAAGGCTCGCGGTCACCCCATCGGCGCGACGGGCGTGTTGCAGGCCGTCGAGGCCTACGAGCAGTTGACCGGCCGGGCGGGCGACCGGCAGGTCGAGGGGGCCGAACACGCCCTCCTGCTGAACGAGGGCGGCCTCGCCGACGCCGTGACGGTCGGACACGTCCTGACGACCGAGGGGGTGGCGCGATGACGGACCACGAACTGGACGCCGACAGCCCGCTCACGCTGCCGGGGTTCTTCGACGCGCTGGCGGACGGGGACCTGCTCGGTGGTGTCTGTGCGGACTGCGGGCAGGTCCTGATCCCGCCGCGGCCGGCCTGTTACGAGTGCGGGAGTCGCGCGGTCGACGTGGAGTCACAGCCGAACACGGGCCACGTCCACAGCTACACCGAGGTCCACACCGCGCCGCCGGCGTTCGAGGGCGACGCCCCGTACACGGTGGCCGTGGTGGAACTGGACTCCGGGGGGCGACTGCTGGGACGCGTCGACGCCGCCTACGAGGACGTGGCCATCGACGACCCGGTCGAACTGAGCGTGCGGGCACCGACCGAGGAGGAGCGGGCCGTCGCGCTCTCCTACGAGACGGAGTGGCCGATCCACGAGTTCGAGTTGCGTTGAGTCTCCGGGCGAAGCGGCCCCGGACTCACCCGGGGGCACGGAACGCCTTCAGGCGGAAGTGGAGGATGACGTCCTCGAGGACGGCCCGGTCGCCGACCCAGCTGATGGTCACCTCTGTGAGCCGGTAGGAGGGGCCGACCGGGACCTTCCGTGCCGTGAGGGTCGCCTCCCAGCCGTCACCCGTGACGGTGTGGGCGTCGCGCCGCGTGCCACCGAGGTGCGTCAGGTAGCCGATGGCCTGCTCGCGGCTCAGTCCGCGGAACCGGCGTGTCTCGTGGAGGGTACCGTCCGCCACGGTCCGTTCGACCGGCGGCAGTCCGGCGAGCGTGGCCCGCCGTGCGTCGAAGGCCGCCCCGCCGCCTTCGTGTTCGAGTCGCTCCATGGGTCGGTATCGGTCGGCCGAGACGATAGCCGTGTAGGTGGTTCTCACGGTGCTGGAAACACGGCCCACCTGTCCTGAGAAAAAGCGTCGCCGGGGACGTACACCGGGTCGAACGACCGAAACCCCCTTCCGGCCGTCTGCGGTACCCGTACCATGCTCTCTATCGCGCTGGCCGGCAAGCCCAACGCCGGCAAGTCGACCTTCTACAAGGCCGCGACGATGGCCGACGTGGACGTGGGGAACTACCCGTTCACCACCATCGACCCGAACCGCGGGGTGAGTCAGGCCCGCACCGAGTGTCCCTGTCTCGACCGCGAGGAACGGTGTGGCGACGAGCACTGCCACGACGGCAAGCGCTACGTCCCGGTCGAGCTCATCGACGTGGCCGGTCTCGTCCCCGGCGCCCACGAGGGGCGTGGACTGGGCAACCAGTTCCTCGACGCGCTGACGAACGCCGACGTCATCCTGAACGTCGTGGACGCCTCCGGGGGGACGAACGCGGAGGGCGAACCGGTCGAACTCGGCTCGTACGACCCGGTACAGGACGTGGACTTCGTCGAGGAGGAGATGGACCTCTGGCTGGCGAGCATCGTCGAGCGCAACTGGGAGAGTATCGGCCGCAAATCGAGGTCGCCGGAGTTCGACCTCGACGACGCGCTCGTGGACATGCTCACGGGGGTGGGGGCGACGGAGTACGACGTGGCGCTCGTCCTGCGCTCGATGGAGTACCCGGAGGACCCGTTCCAGTGGACAGACGAGCACAAGGAGGAGCTCGCGCGGAAGATCCGCCAGCAGACGAAACCCATCGTCGTCGTCGCGAACAAGGCCGACGTGGCGCCGGCGGAGAACCTCGCGCGACTGCGCGAGGCGGCCGACATCGTCGTCCCCTGCACGGCGGAGGGTGAACTCGCGCTCCGGCAGGCCGCGAACGCCGGCCTCGTCGACTACGACCCCGGCGACGAGACGTTCGAGGTGACGGGCGACCTCAGCGACGCGCAGGCGAAGGGACTCGAACAGGTCCGCGGGGTGATGGACGAGTTCGGCGGGACGGGCGTGCAGACGGCGCTGAACACGGCCGTCTACGACCTGCTCGACCACGTCACCGCCTACCCGGTCCAGAACGAGGGGAGGTGGACCGACGGGGACGGGAACGTCCTGCCCGACGCCTTCCTGCTCCCGAGCGGGTCGACGCCGAAGGACCTCGCGTACGCCGTCCACTCGGACATCGGCGACGGCTACCTCCACGCGGTCGACGCGAAGGCCGGCCGGCGCGTGGGTGAGGACCACGAACTCGAGGAGGGCGACGTGGTGAAGATCGTCTCGACGGCGAGATGAGCGGCGAGGAGGGGAGCGAGGGGGCCGACGCCGGCCGCGACCAGCGCGTCCGCCTCACGGTCGGCGGGTTCGTCGTGGCGGCGCTCCTCGGGCTCGTGCTCGAGGCGACGCTCCTCCCGCCCGAGCAACTACCCTTCGGCGTCCAGAGCCTCTTCATCGCGGTCGGCGCGGCCGCGGGGATGTGGCTCGTGGCGGGCGAACTGGAACGCTGAGTCAGCGCCCACCTCGGCCGGCTTCGAAGCTCTGGCGGGCGTGGCCGAACGGCACGGCCAGTCCCCCGGCGAGGAGGCCGACGAACGGCGCGAGCAGGAGGACGCCGCCGGCCGCTGCGGGGTTCGCCCCAACCAGGCCGGTGAAGGCTCCGAGGACGGCTCCGGCGACGGCACCGGCAGTCCCACTCACGAACCCCGTTCCGAGTTCCGCGTCGTAGACACGGTTGGTGAGGCCCGCGACTGGTCCCGCGACGAGGGCCGCGAACGCCGGGCCGATGAGAGTCAGGGCGGCCACCCCCACCGCGACCACCGCGCCGAAACCGGCCGCAAGCAGGTCGAGCCGGGCCGTCGTGAGCGGTCCTTCCCTCCCGCCCGACCAGATGCGACGACCGACCGGCTCGTCGTTCGGGACGTTATCGGACTTCACGGCTGGACGTGTCGGCGGTCCTGTATGAGTCTTCGGGCGCTACCCGCCGAGCAGTCGGTCGGCCAGCACCACCTCGGTCCCCGCCAGCCCCACCGAGCAGAACAGCGTGACGTCGGCCGGGTCGCGTCCGAGCTCCGCCGACACCACGTCACCCAGTTCCACGAACCGCTCGGGCGCGAGGAAGGACGGGTCGCGGTAGTCCGCGTAGCCGTCGACCTGTGCGAGCGAGTCGGTGACGACGGCACTGGCACGGTCCGCGAGCGCGAGCGGCACCTCGTGAGCGCCCTCGAACTTCGGCCCGAGGGTGCAGACGTGGGTCCCGTCGCGCACCCAGTCCGGCTCGAAGACGGGCGACCGAGCGTCGGTGGCGACGTAGAGCACGTCCGACTCGCGGACTACCGGTTCGGCCGACTCGTGGGCCTCGACGGGGACGCCGAGTTTCGCGGCCATCCGCTCGGCGAACGTCTCTCTGTGCTCACGGGTCGGCGAGAACACCCGCGCCGAGTCGAACTCGCGGACCGCACAGGCGACGCGCGCGCCCATCCGGGCCTGCGGGCCGGTGCCGAGCACGCCCAGTACGGAGGCGTCGTCCCGCGCGAGGTGGTCGATGGCCACGCCGTTGAGGCCTGCCGTGCGGGCGACACCGAGGCGGTGGCCCTCGACGAGTCCGCGGAAGCGGCCGTTCTGGCCGTCCCAGACCGCGGTGAGCTGGGTGTGCCCCTCGCCGCTCCCGAGGGTCTCGTAGACGCGGAAGCCGATGGCCTCGGGGGTGGCCCCGCAGGTGAACACGAGGTCGCCCGGTGGCTCGTTCCCGCCAGCACCGACCGCCTCCACCGACCAGCGCGGTGGTGCCCGGAGTTCGCCAGTGGCGTGGAGCCTGACCGCCCGTTCCATCGCGCCGACGACCTCGCTCGGCTCGAGGGCGGCCACGTCGTCGTCCGTGAGCAGTCGCATGGTGGGGAGTCGGCGGCGGCCGACAAAACTCCGGGCGTCCTACTCGCCTTCGCGGTCGACCTCGCGGTCCGCCCGCCGCAGGTTCTCGTGGACCCCGACGACGAACGCCGGGACGACGAGCATGAAGAGGTGCTCCTCCAGCGGGATGCCGAGGAGTTCGATGCCGGTGCGGAGCGGGATGGAGAACACGCCGACCTCGAGCGTGTACCAGTCCCAGAGGTACGCGACGGGATAGAGCACGGCGACGGTCCGGGCGGCAGACCACCACGCCCGCGCCCGGTGGAGGAGGAGCGCCGCGGCGGTGCCGAACCCCACCTCCGTGACGAGGTAGGTGTACGGGCCGAACACGCCGATGTCGGGGAGCGACAGGCCCGCGAGCGGCTGGAACCAGACCGCCACGAGGAGGACGGCGAGGAAGACGTAGGCACCCCGGACCAGCAACATCGTCGCGAGTCGAGGCGGGGCGCGGTAGGCGACGGCGGCGACGAGGCCGAACGCCACGGACGCGAGCGGCGCACTCGGCGGGAGCACTCCCTCGACGGCCATCGCGAGGACGGCGAACATCCCGACGCCCATCAGGAGGTAGGCGAACGAGCGGGCCCGGGCGGGTCCGAGGACGACGGCGACGGTCCGCTTCTCGATGGAGCGGTCGTACTCGTAGTCCTTCGAGTCGTCGATGACCTTCACGCCGGCGAGCGCGAGCAGGAACACGCCGGCGAGCGCGAGGACGAGCGGCGAGAGCGACCCCGCCTGCACGTAGTAGCCCCCGAGGAGCGCCAGCGCGATGCCGGCCGGGTAGCCGACCGTGGCCGTGACCGGGTTGGTGTCGAGCTGCGGAGCGTGGAGGTAGCCGATCAGCCACCCCGGCGCGACCAGCACCGCGGCGAAGGGGTCCGTCAGGGCGACGATGGCGGCGAGGACGACGACGAACCCGAACGTCGACCCGGCGAGTGCGAGGCGACAGCCACGGGCGGTCATCGGGTGGTCGTCGTCCTCGCCGCGGCGGTGGAAGTCGACGTAGCCGTCCTTGACGTGGGCGGTGTAGAGCCCGAAGAACACCGCGAGGAGGTGGCAGACCAGCAGGGTGGTGTCGAGCGACCCCGCCAGCACCGCGCCGAACGCGGAGGTCGCCAGCGGCGGCAACATGAACACCGGGTGGACCTGCGAGGCGAGCGCCCGGGTGCCGACCGCCAGACCGGGTCCCTCGCGTGCGATTGCCATGCACGAGGATGTGTCTCCAGCGACATAAACCGTACCCGGCCCGGGTCTCCCCGCCGCCACGAACCGTCCTACTGCAGGGCGTTCGTCGCGCCGCGCATCGCCTCCAGCGCCTCCTTCAGCGTCTCCACGTCGACGGCGTAGGAGATGCGGGCGTGGCCGGCCCCGTTCGCGCCGAACGCGTCGCCCGGCACCACCACCACACCGCGGTCGATGACCTCGTCCACCCACCCGTCCGGCACGCGGGGCATCGCGTAGAACGCCCCCTTCGGCGTCGGCACGTCGAGTCCCATGTCGGTGAGGCCGTCGAGCAACACGTCCCGGCGCTCGGCGAACGCGCCGACCATCTCGTCGACGACGTCCTGCGGTCCGGAGAGCGCGGCCTCCGCGGCGAACTGGGAGGGTGCGGCGGCACACGCCTGCGCGTACTGGTGGACCCGGAGCATCCGCTCGATGCGGCGGTTCGAGGCGGCGACCCACCCGAGTCGCCACCCGGTCATCGAGTAGGTCTTCGAGCAGGCGTTGACGACGACGACGTTGTCAGTCTCGGCGAACTGCATCGGCGAGTGGTGCGCCCCCTCGAAGACGATGCGCTCGTACACCTCGTCGGAGAGACAGACCACGTCGTGCTCGTCGGCGATGCGGGCGAACTCGCGCATGTCGTCCTCGGACTGGACCGCCCCGGTCGGGTTCGCGGGCGAGCAGACGACGAACATCGCGGTGTCGTCGGTGATGGCCGCCTCGACGTCGGCGGGGTCCATCGTCAGGTCCTCGCGAAGGTCGACGGGGACGGGCGTCCCGCCAGCGAGGTGCGTCAGCGCCTCGTAGGAGACGAACCCGGGGTCCGGGATGAGCACCTCCTGTCCCGCGTCGACGTGGGCCTCGATGGCGACGTGGAGCGCCTCACTCCCGCCCGCCGTGGCGATGAGGTGCGCCGGGTCCACGTCGTAGCCGTTGTCGCGGGCCGTCTTCTCGGCGATGGCCTCTCGCAACTCGATGGTCCCCTTGTTCGACGTGTAGGCGTCCGTCGCGCCCGACTCGATGGCCTCGACGGCGGCGGTCCGGGCGTGTTCGGGCGTCGGGAAGTCCGGCTGGCCGAGCCCGAGGTTGATGGCGTCCTCGCCGGCGGCCTCGAACACCTTCCGGATGCCAGAGATGGAGACCTGTTCGACGCGACTGGAGAATCCGGTCATGTCCCCGACTCCGGCGGGGGCGCCGATAACTGTTCAGGGTCACGCCCCGCCTGCCGCCGCCGGTAGGATTTCACACCCACCGCCCGAACCCCGACCGTGCAGGTCACCGGCGTCGACTTCAGTGGCTCCGCGGAACCGGGCGAGGACGTGTGGCTCACGACCGGCGAGTGGGACGGCCAGCGGCTACGGGTGACCGACGCCCGACCCGCGAGCGAGGCGTTCGACGCGAGCGGCCGTAGGGCCGTCCTCGCTGGCCTCCGCGCGTTCGTCCGTGAGGGGGACGTGACGGGACTGGACTTCTCGTTCGGGCTCCCCCGACCGGTCCTCCCCGAGTCGGTCGATTCGTGGGCCGCGAGCCTCGGGTGGGTCCGCGAGCGCGAGTACGCGGACGCGCTGGCCGCACAGGCCGACTGGAAGGACCGGGCCCGCGCGAGTGACGCCGACGGCGTGGAACTCAAGCGGGCCACCGACCGCCCCGTGGGGGCCTCCTCGCCGTACTCGTTCATCACGCGCTACCAGACGTTCCACGGGATGCGGGACGTGCTGGGGCCGCTCGTGAGGGACGGGGCGGTGTCGGTCCAGCCGATGGTCGACCGGGACGCCGACGCGACGCTCTGCGAGATATACCCCGCGGGCACCCTCCGCGACCTCGGCCTCCCGGACACGAAGTACAAGGACGACGCGAACTACCCCGACGGCCCCGAGAGGCGCGAGCGGATTCTCGACGGCCTCGTGGCGTGTGGCGTCGAGGTGCCCGACCCGATTCGAGAGCGACTGCTCGGGGACCCGGAGGGGGACGCGCTCGACAGTCTGGTGGCGACGGTGGCGACGGCGTGGGCCGTGGACAGCGGGTTCGCTGTCGAGGAGGACCGCTACGACCCGGTTGAAGGGTACATCTACGTCTGAGTCCGCCGGTCCCGGCCGGTGGCGTGTTCCCCTCGGCGTGTCGGCGGGTGTCCGTTCACACGTGCGACGGCGAACGTGCCGCAGTTAGCATGTGTCGTCGAGTGCTTATGCCGTCAGCCAGCCATCGGAGCGTGTAGAGTCATGAAGGTACTCGTAGCCGGTGCGACCGGTACACAGGGTGGTAGCGTCGTCGAACACCTCCTCTCGGGAGCGTACGGCGACTACGACGTCTACGGACTGACCCGTGACGCCGACAGCGACGCGGCCCGCGCACTCGAGTCGCGCGGCGTGACTGTCCTCGAAGGAGACCTCACCGACGCGGCGCGGATGCGCGAGTGCTGTGAAGGGATGGACGCCGTCTTCTGCGTGACGACGTTCTTCGAGGCGGGCACAGACGCCGAGACGGCGCAGGGAATCACCCTCGTCGAGGCCGCGAAGGAAGCCGGTGTCGAGCGGTTCGTCTACTCCTCGGTCGGGAGCGCGGACGCGGCACCGTTGGCACACTTCGCGTCGAAGGCTCGCGTGGAGGAACGGATCGAGGAACTGGGGTTCGACTACACCGTCGTCCGGCCGGTGTACTTCATGCAGAACCTCGCGTCCTTCCAGGCCGAGGAGATCGCCGACGGGACGGTGACGATCCCCATGTCGCCCGACACGCCGCTCGCGCTCCTCGACGCGACGGACATCGGCAAGACCGTCGCGATGGCGCTCGCCGACCCCGAGCGGTTCGTCGGCACGACGGTCGAACTCGCCGGCGACAACCGAACCCCAGCGGAGATCGCGGCCGCCCTCTCGGACGTCGTCGGCCACGACGTTGCGCACGTCCGCCCGGACATCGACGACTACCGGGCGATGGCCGGCGACGAGATGGCCGACATGTACGCCTGGTTCGAGGAGGGTGGCTACGGGGCGAACCCGATGGCCGACGCGGAGACCTACGGCATCGAACCGAACGACTTCGAGACGTTCCTCTCCGAGAGCGAGGCGTTCCGGTCGTCCCGGCCCGTCGCCAGCTGAGACCGGACCCGCCGCGGTGACACCCACCGCACAACCGCACCCTTTTGCGCGTCGGCCCGCTTCTCCAACCAATGACTGACCCCGCGAACCTCTCGGTCACCGTCGTCGACGGCTACGTCGACGAACCGGCGCACTTCGGGGTCCCGCCGTACATCTCCACCTACCCGCGCTACACCGCGGGGGCCATCGTCGACGCGGGCGTCCCCGAGGAACAGGTCCGGTACCTGACCATCGACGCGTTGCGCGAGGACCGGAACCTGTGGCGCCACGTCGACGAGGCCGACCTGATGGTCTACGTCGGCGGGATGACCGTCCCCGGCAAGTACGTCGGTGGCACGCCCGCCGAACCCGACGAGGTGAAGGAACTCGCGTGGACCGCGAACGGGACGACGCTGCTGGGGGGTCCCATCCGGTTCGGCGTCGGCGAGCAGAACGAGGGCGCGAGCGACATGGAGCGAAAGGACCTCGACTACGACTTCGTCGCCAAGGGCGACGTCGAGGCCGCCGCCTACGACCTCGTCCACGGGGGCATGGAGGGGTTCGGCGACCGCGTCCGCTCGAACGAGGAGATCGACCGCTGGGGCGCGAAGGGGGCGTTCGTCGTCGAACAGCACCCGAACCACCCCGAGTACCTCATCGCGGAGATGGAGACCTCGCGGGGGTGTGCCTACCGGTGTTCGTTCTGTACGGAACCGCTGTACGGGAACCCCGCGTTCCGCACGGCCGACTCGGTCGTCAAGGAGGTGGAGCACCTCTACGACCGCGGCCTGCGACACTTCCGCCTCGGCCGGCAGGCCGACATCCTCGCGTTCGGTGGGGACGGCGAGGCGCCGAACCCCGAGGCGCTGCGCGACCTGTACGGCGGTATCCGCGAGGTGGCCCCCGACCTCGGGACGCTCCACCTCGACAACATGAACCCGGTCACGATAACGGAGTACCCCGAGGAGTCACGGGAGGGCATCCGCATCATCGCGGAACACAACACGCCCGGCGACACCGCCGCGTTCGGGCTGGAGTCGGCCGACCCCGTCGTCCAGGAACAGAACAACCTCCTCGTCACGGCCGAGGAGTGTCTGGAGGCGGTCCGCATCGTCAACGAGGAGGCCGGGTGGCGACCGGGCGAGGACCCCGGGAGCGGGCCGACGTTCGGTGACGACGCGGCGCCACGGCTCCCGAAGCTCCTGCCCGGCATCAACCTCGTCCACGGGCTCGCGGGCGAGCGACCCGAGACCTACGAGCACAACAAGCGGTTCCTCCAGTCGGTGCTGGACGAGGGGCTGATGCTCCGTCGGGTGAACATCCGGCAGGTGATGGCGTTCGCGGGCACGGAGATGGCCGAGACGGGCGCGGACGTCGCGAAGTCCCACAAGGAGCAGTTCAAGCCGTACAAGCGGGAGGTGCGTGAGACCATCGACAACCCGATGCTGCAGCGGGTGGTCCCACCCGGGACGGTCCTCCCGGACGTCCACCTCGAGTACCACCAGGACGGCAAGACGTTCGGCCGGCAACTGGGGACCTACCCGCTGCTCGTCGGGATTCCGGAGGAACGCGAACTCGGACGGGCCATCGACGTGGCCGTGACGGGCCACGGCTACCGCTCGGTGACCGGGGTCCCCCATCCCCTCGACGCGAACGAGGCGACAATGAAGGAACTACAGGCCATCCCCGGTATCGGCCGGCAGCGGGCGGGCGACATCGTGGTCGGGCGACCGTACGTCTCCCCGGCGGAGGTGCCGGGGGCCGCGGAGTTCTCGCTGGAGCGGTTCCTCTCGGTTCGACCCGCGGGGCGGGCCGACTGAGCGACTGCCCCGGCGGGGAAGTGATTTCCCGTCGACACGTTCGGTCCTCACTGGTGCCAGCTCGGGGCGGTATTATCACGTCCGGTAACGTCATTCGCTCGATTTCGCGCCCCTGAGCGTTTGTCGAAGCAGGCGTTATCACGAACGGAAGGCGCGCGAGCGTGGTATATATACCGCCGCGAAAGCGGTGGTGAGGACGATGCAGGCGAACGGGGTGGACGAACCGACGGTGCTGGTGGTCGACGACGGCCCGGGCGTGGCGGACACGTCCGCGCGCCGTCTCGAGGACGAGTACCGGGTCGGCGTGACCTATAGCGGCGAGGACGCGCTCGACTACCTGCGTGCGTTCCCCGTCGACGTCGTGGTGCTCGAACGACGGGCGGCCGACTACCGCGCCTCCGACGATGGGGTCGTCGGGTCCTCAGCAGCCCACGAATAGCCATCCGAACGAGTCGCCGATTCCTTCCGCGCCTTCCTCCGACCGGTCTCGAGGGACCGACCTCGGAGTGAACGGCACTCTCACACCGTCAGCGTGTCGAGACACTCCGCCGGCGACCACTGAAGTAGGGGGAAGGGAAGACACTTACTGGGCGACGACCACCCCTCGCCAATGAGCGTCGAGGTGAGTGTCGTCCTCCCGGCCTACAACGAGGAGCGGACCATCGAGTCGACGGTCGGGACGACCCTCGAGACGCTGGCCGAGTTCCTCCCCGAGGGCTCGTACGAGGTCATCGTCGCCGAGGACGGCTGTGCGGACCGTACGCCCGAGATCGCCGACCGGCTCGCCGCCGAGGACGACCGGGTGCGGCACGTCCACAGCGACGAGCGACTGGGCCGCGGGGGGGCCCTCGAACGCGCGTTCGAGGCCGCACGTGGCGAGACGCTGGTCTACTTCGACACGGACCTCGCGACGGACATGCGACACCTCGAGGAGCTGGTCGAGTCCATCCGCTCGGGCGAGTACGACGTGGCAACCGGGTCGCGCTGGATGCCCGAGAACGTCGCCGACCGGCCGGCCAAGCGCGGTATCCCCTCTCGCGGGTTCAACACGATGACCCGCCTGTTCCTCTCCTCCGAGCTGCGCGACCACCAGTGTGGGTTCAAGGCGTTCGACCGCGAGGCGCTGTTCCACATCCTCCCGGACGTGCAGGACGACCACTGGTTCTGGGACACGGAGGTGCTCGTGCGCGCCCAGCGCGAGGGCTACCGGGTCAAGGAGTTCGCCGTCGACTGGGAGCCCAGGGGCGACACCAAGGTCGACCTCGTCCGCGACGTGCTGGGGATGGGGAGCCAGATACTCAGGACGTGGTGGGAGTTCTCCGTCCAGCCGCGCATCACCCGCCGGGTGACGCTCGCCGGTGGCACCCTCCTCGTCCTCGTCGCGCTGGCGCTGATGACCGTCTACCTCGACCCGACGGCCGTCCTCGAGGCGCTCGAAGGGGCCGACCCCACGCTCGTCGGCGTCGCCGCGCTGGTCTACCTCCTCTCGTGGCCGGTGCGTGGCGCCCGGTACCGCGACATCCTCGCCGAACTGGGCCACCGGGGGACCGTCGGCTTCCTCACGGGCGCCATCTTCATCTCGCAGACCGGGAACCTCGTGTTCCCCGCCAGAGCGGGTGACGCGGTCCGTGCCTACGTCGTGAAGGCCCGACGGTCGGTCCCCTACCCCTCGGGGTTCGCGTCGCTCGCCGTCGAGCGGGTGTTCGACCTCCTGACCATCACGGCGCTCGGGGGCGCGACGCTCGTGGTGCTCTCGCTCTCGGGGTACGACTTCGGCGGCCTGCAGGCGCTCCCGCCGGAGTACCGACAGAGCGGCCGGACCGCGCTGCAGGTGTCGGCGCTCGTCGCCGGCGTGGCCGTCACCGGCCTCGTGGCGCTCGTCCTGAGCGCCCGGACGGGCGACGGGACCCGCGTCCGTCGTCTCGTCGGACGGCTCTCCGACGACTCCTACGCAGACTACGTCGCCAGCGTCATCGAGCGGTTCGTCGGCGACATGCAGGCGGTGGCGAGCGACCGGCGAGCGTTCGCCCGCGTCGGCGCCACCAGCCTCGCGGTCTGGACGCTGGACGTGATAACGGCGGCCGTCGTCTTCGCCGCGTTCGACGTGGGCCTCGCCCCGCTCGCCCTGCTCGGCATCTCCTTCTTCGCCGTCTCGGTCGGGAACCTCGCGAAGGTGCTCCCGCTCTCGCCGGGCGGTATCGGCCTCTACGAGGGCGCGTTCACCCTCCTCGTCGTCGCGCTGACCGGCATCGCGTGGCCCGTCGCGCTGGCCGCGGCCATCGTCGACCACGCGGTGAAGAACCTCGTCACCGTCGTGGGTGGCGTCGCGTCGACGCTGGCGCTGAACGTCTCGCTGACGACGGCCGTGGAGGAAGCGAGTGAGGCGGAGGAGGACGTGGTGCGGAGCGACGACTGAGGTCCCGCGTCACCGGTAGTGGTCGGTCACGAACGGCCCGAGCGCCCCCGCCACGGCGTGGGCCAGCGCCGAGGTCCGGTCGCTCGCACCGCCGGTGAACACCCCCGCCGCACCCTCGCCGTGCTTGATGCCCGCCGTGCCGAGATACTCGTCGAGGACGGGGCCGAGTTCGCCGCCCTCCCGGACGGGGTCGGCGACGACGTCGGGGAGGACGAGCGACGGGCCGGTGCCGTACCCCCAGCGGTCCCCGTCGGTGACGGCGGCCCACATGACGAGCCACAGTCGGCCGTCGGTGCCCTCGAACGCCCCCTCGAGCGTCGCTACCCCGCCCTCGAGGCCGACGCCGTGAGTCGCGGCCGTGTCGCTCGCGTCGAGGGCCCGACGGGCGCGATTCTCGGCACCCGCTCGGCAGGCTGCGTGCCCCCGTGGCTGGTCGCTCACGCCCGAGTCGACGCCGAACGCCAGCACCGTTGCATCCTCCGGCGCGGCCCGTTCCGTCGCCCGGCGCTTCACCGGGTTCTCGCTGCCGACGACCAGTTCCATGCCCCGACGACTCGCGCCGTGGGATTGTCGGTTGCCCTCTGGCCGCGTATTTAAATATCGCCGTTGGTCGGCTCTCCACGGCCAGTACGGGCCGTCTGGCGCTGTCTCCTCTGAGCCTACCAATACGCTCAAATACGCACTCCGAGTAGTTAGAGTAGCGAACAGACGTCGGGCGCTCGGGGGGGGGGGCTCGCTCGGCGACATCCGCCTTCACCGATGAGCGAGAACGTACGCGAACGAGAGACCGAGCGAGAACAGGAACGGGACGACGAGCGCGTGGGGTGTCCCGAGTGTGGCGGCGACGTGGTGGCCGACGCAGAGCACGGTGAGACCGTGTGTCAGGACTGTGGCCTGGTGATCGAGGAGGACACCGTCGACCGCGGCCCGGAGTGGCGCGCGTTCGACGCCGGCGAGCGCGACCGGAAATCGCGGGTCGGCGCCCCGACGACGAACATGATGCACGACAAGGGGCTGTCGACGAACATCGACTGGCGCGACAAGGACGCCTACGGCAACTCGCTGGGCTCCAGACAGCGCCAGAAGATGCAGCGGCTCCGCAAGTGGAACGAGCGGTTCCGCACCCGCGACTCGCGCGAGCGCAACCTCAAGCAGGCGCTCGGCGAGATCGACCGGATGGCCTCGGCGCTGGGGCTGCCCAAGAGCGTCCGCGAGACGGCCAGCGTCATCTACCGCCGCGCCCTGACCGAGAACCTCCTGCCGGGGCGCTCCATCGAGGGCGTGGCCACGAGCGCCGTCTACGCCGCCGCCCGACAGGCCGGCGTCCCCCGCTCGCTCGACGAGGTGGCGGGCGTCTCCCGTGTCGAGAAGAGCGAGATAGCCCGGACCTACCGGTACGTCGTCCGCGAACTCGGTCTCGAGGTCGCGCCCGCCGACCCCGAGAGCTACGTCCCGCGGTTCGTCTCCGAACTCGGCCTGAGCGAGGAGGTGGACATCCGCGCCCGACAGTTGCTCGTGAACGCGAAGAAACAGGGCGTCCACAGCGGGAAGTCGCCGGTCGGACTGGCCGCGGCCGCGGTGTACGCCGCCGCGCTGCTGACGAACGAGCGGACCACCCAGTCGGCCGTGAGCGAGGTGGCCGACATCAGCGAGGTGACCATCCGGAACCGGTACCACGAGCTGCTGGAGGCCGAGCAGAACGCGAAAGGCGCGGCCTGAACACCCTCCCCTCCGCGCTGTTCTCGCCGCGTGACAACCACCTCTCCTCGTTAAGCCCCGTTCCGACCGACCAGTAGCCATGACGACACGACTCGAACGGTACGGCACCGGGGGCGGTATCGCGTTCGGTGCGGGTGTCGGTGGCACGGCGGGTGCGCTCGCCGGCGTCGGGAGCGACTTCGGCGTGGTCGTCGCGTTCGGCGTCGTCGGTGGTCTCGTCACCGGTGGGCTCGTCGGCCGGTTCGCCGACGAGCGACGCGAGCGCGAGGACTGGGCGAGGACGACGCTCACCTACGCCGTCGGCGTCGGCATCGTCGGCGGCGTGCTCCTCGGCACGCTCACGGGGTGGATGGTCGGCGGGTCACTCCCCGTCGGTGCCGCCGTGGGTGGGGCCGCCGGCGTCGTCCTCGGCCTGATGCTCGGGACCAGCCTCGTCGCCGTCGCCCGGCGTGAGGAACCTCCGGGCGACGACGCGACCACCCCGCCCGAGGGGCCGACCGGCAGCACGTAATCCGTCCCCTGCCACCGGACCGCACGCGGGCACGCGTGTCGCAAGCCTTGAATCCGCTGGCCCGAACCTCGGACCAATGAGTTATCGCATCGGTCTGGTGGGCAAGCCCTCCGTGGGCAAGTCCACGCTGTTCAACGCGGCGACGATGAACGACGTCCCCGAGGGGGCCTATCCCTTCACCACCATCGACCCCTCGGTGGGCGAGGCGTACGTCCGCGTGGAGTGTCCAGCCCCGGAGTTCGACCAGACCTGCACGCCCGAGACGGGCTTCTGTCGCCACGGGACGCGCTACGTCCCCGTCAAGCTCGTCGACGTGGCTGGCCTCATCCCCGGCGCCCACGAGGGGAAGGGCCTCGGGAACCAGTTCCTCTCGGACCTGAACGAGACGGACGTGCTGGTCCACGTCGTCGACTTCTCCGGGACGACGGACATCGAGGGGGAGTCGACGGAGGGCCACGACCCACGCGAGGACATCGACTTCCTCGAACGCGAACTCGACCAGTGGTACCTCGGCATCCTCCGGAAGGCCGTCGAGAAGTACGAGGGGGCCTACGAGGGCGCCGAACCCGAGATCGAGGAGTACGTCGCCACGCAGATGGACGCGTTCGGCGTCTCGCCGGACCTCGCCAAGCAGGTGATACTCGCGCAGGGGCTCGACCTCGACCCGGCGACGTGGGAGGAGCAGGACGAGCTCGAACTCGCCCGCGAACTCCGCGTGCGGACCAAGCCGATGGTCGTGGCGGCGAACAAGATGGACCACCCCGCCGGCGCCGCGAACTGGGCCGAGATAACCGAGGACCCCGAGTACGACCACCTCACGTTCACGCCGGTGAGTGCGCACGCGGAGAAGGCGCTCAAGCAGGCAGACGAGGGAGGCGTCGTCGACTACGACCCCGGCGCGGACTCGTTCGAGATCGTGGGCGACCTCTCGGCCGAACAGGAGAAAGGGCTGGGCGCCATCGAGACGTTCGTCTCGGAGTTCGGCGGCACGGGCGTCCAGACGGCGCTCGAGACGGCGCTGTTCGACGTGCTCGGTGTGGTCCCCGTCTTCCCCGGCAGCGCGAAGGGCGTCGTCACGGACGAGGGGAAGGTGCTCCGTGACTGCTTCCTCCTGCCACCCGACGCGACGGTCGAGGACTTCGCGTACTTCCTCCACACAGACATCGGCGACGGCCTGCTCCACGGCATCGACTGCCGGACCAAGCGGCAGGTCGGCGCCAGTCACGAACTGGAGGAGCGGGACGTGGTCGAACTGATTACGACGGCCTGAGCGGCGGAGGTTTATCGCCCCCCGGCCCGACGCCCGGACGATGAGCGACAGCGAGACCGTCTACGTCGCCGCACAGATCCAGGTCGAGGACTGGGACACCTACCAGCGCGAGTACATCCCGAAGACGTTCGAGCGCATCACCGCGCACGACGGGGAGGTGCTCGTCGCCAGCGAGGAGGCCGAGGAACTCGAGGGGGAGTGGGACGGCAACTGGACCGTACTCATCGAGTTCCCGAGCGAGGACCACGCCTACGCGTTCATGCAGGACGAGGAGTACGTCGAGGTGATGAGTGCGCGCCACGAGGCGAGCGCGTGGAGCGACATCGCGATGCTGCCCAAGTTCGACGGCTGAGTCGGTCCGTCAGTCGAGGACCGCGTCGAGCCGTCCGCGCAGGTCGGCCATCTCCAGCCCCCACGCGTCGAGGTCGTAGGAGACGTCGAGCAACCGCCGCACGAGTTGTTCGTCCTCGTCGGCCACCGCGCGGGCCACGTCGCCGCGGAAACGGGCCTCGGCGGCCCGCTCGACGGCTTCCCGGTCCGCGATGCGGGTCGGCACGTCCATGATGTGCGGGAGGTCGGCCGCGCCCTCCGGGAGCGAGGGGAACGCCGAGGGGCCGGGCACCAGCAGTCGGTCGGGGTCGTCGTCGAGCGGTGAGTCCACGTCCCCCTCGGGGTCGTAGGCGACGAGGACGTACCGCTGGAGAGCCAGCTCCACGACGGCCGGCCCCGGGGGCTCGGCCCCCTGCTTGTACGCCAGTTCCTCCAGTGCCCGGTCGAGCTCGTCGCGCGTGAGCGTGCCGAACAGGTCGACGACGCCCGCGAGGTCGTCCGGGTCGAGGTCCAGCGACTCGGTCATCGCGCGGCGGCCTCCTCGATGTCCGCCTCGACGGCCGCCCGTACCGCCGCGGGCGTTATCGGGGCCTCCTCCCACGCCGGGAGGCGGGTGTCCTCACCGGGGCGGCGAACGGCCTCGGCGTAGTTCTCGACCTGTTCGCGCTCGCTCGCCCGGTCGTACGTCAGCCCGTTGAACGCCGAGTCGGCGGCGTACTTGCGGACGAACTCGCTCGCCGTCTCGCGGTAGCGGTCGACCAGCGTGTCGTAGTCCGGCGAGACGCCACCCTCCTCGACGGCGCGGAACAGCGCCTCGCCCACCTCCTCGCTCATCGTCTCCAGCCCCTCCGGGCCGCCGACGGCGCGGTGGTCGTGTTCGTGGATGCCGAGGTCGACCTGCGCGGAGCCGTCGGCCCCGACGGCGTGGAAGGCGTCGCCGAGGGTGCCGACCTCCAGCCCCCAGCCACGCTGGACCCGGAGCGAGCGGACCACGTCGCTCGTGGCGGCGAACTCGCCGGCCAGCGCGTAGCGGAACGCGGCGAGATAGTCGAGGATGTCGGCGTCGTGGGCCTCGGCGAGCGTGCGGACCATCGGGGTGTAGAACAGCCGGAACAGCCGGCCGTAGAGCCGGCGGTTCTCCACGCGGGCGTAGAAGCCCTTCGAGAAGCCGTAGCCGTGTTCGAGCGGGAACAGCAGACGGGGGACGTGTGCCCGCGAGTAGGTCTTGGCGTCGGCGTCGTGGACCGCGACGTACGGCGACTCGGCGGCGAGGCCGAGCGCGAGCCACACGTCACGGCCCTTGCCGTGTGCGCCGTTCAGCCCGTGCTCCGCCAGCAGCGACTGCAGCCGGGGGCCGTCACACCAGCAGGTCTCCACGTCCAGCTCGAACGTCGAGAGCCAGCGGTCCACGTCTCCAACCGTGTCGGCATCGGCCTGCAGCGCCACCACGACCCGGCCGGGGGCGACGTCCTCCAGCGCGGTCAGCACGCGCTCGGCGGCGAGGCTGGCGTGTTCGCGCTGGGTCATCGGGACGACGACGGCCGCGTCCCCGACGGGTGCGTCGGGCACGGGGTCGGTGAAGGCGTGGAGCGTGGTCACGCGCTCCTGGACGTACTCCATCGACTCTAGGGAGGGCCGGTCGCCTCAAGTGGTTTCCCCTGCCGGCGAGGAATCCGCCTCGCCGGGGACCCGACCCGCCGGGAGGCGGCCGGTGAGGTGGAGCGCGACCATCGCCGCGAGGACGGCCCCCACGACGCCGACGAGGCCGAGGAACACGGTGTCGAACGGGAGGCCCCCGGCGACGAGTCTACCGATGACGACGCTCCCGCCGGCCTGTACGATCATCGCCGAGGCGGAGTAGGCGGTGTACGCCGAGGCCCGGTGGTGGTCCGGGAGCGACGCCAGCAGGTAGGTATCGGCGACGGGGAACAGCATGTGGACGACGTAGCCCATCACCGCCGTCAGCGCGACGATGGGCCAGAACCCCCCGGTGAGCGTCAGCAGGAGCACACAACAGAGGAACCCGCCGACGACGCCCAGCAGGAGCGGGACGTTCGGGAACCGGTCGGCGAGTCGGCCGGTGAGGAAGAACGCGGGGACCCCGGCGGCGAACAGGAGCGTCAGCAGGAGGTTCCCGGTCCCCGGTGCGATGCCCTTCACCTGGCTCAGGTAGCGGACGTAGAAGTTGAACAGGCCGGTCCAGAGGAAGCCGACTGTGCCGACGACCACGACGCCGGTGAGGACGATGCGCCACTGGGCGCGCGCGGCGCCGAGCAGGTCGCGGTCCTCGCTGCCCGCGTCGGGGAGGTCCGCACGCCGTGCCGCGCCGTAGATGGCGACGGTGGCGAACACGCCAGCGACGGCCAGCAACCGGAAGGTGAGCCGCCAGTCACCGAGGACGAGGACGGCGACGACGAACAGTGGAGCGCCGACGGCCGCCAGTTGCGCGGCGGTGCCGTGGATGCCCAGCGCCCGACCCACGCCCCCGGGGAACAGTTCCGAGACGAGCGGGTTCGCGGCGATGAAGTACACGCCGGAGGAGAGCCCGAGCAGGAACGCCCCGAGGGTGACGAGCGGGAGGGTGGGCGAGAACGAGGTGAAGACGGCCGCCCCGACCAGCAGGCCGCCGGAGCCGAGGACGACGTGGTGGCGGGGCACCTTCGTCAGCAGGTAGCCGGTGGGGACCCGTGGGAGTGCCGACCCGAACCACGCGGCGGTGGCGACGGCGCCGAGGGCGGCCTCGTCGACCTGGAAGTCGACCGCGATGGGGTCCAGCAGGGAGGCGAAGACGACCCGCGCGAAGTTGACGAGGAACACCATCGAACACAGCGAGAGGAACAGGCGACGGCGGGTGTCGGTCACGGTGGGCTTTCACGTGGGGACCGTTCAAGCGTTCCGGAACCACCGCTCGTCGTGTGTGAGTGACACGCTCGCCGGGGCCGACCGGCGCCGGCACTCCGGGCGCGAGGGGCCGCCGGGCTTTTTGTACCCGCTCCGTTAGAGACCGGTATGGAATCAGTCCGCAAGGGTCTCCGCTCGAAGGCCATCACGAAGGACACCTACGAGCGCCTGGAGTGTGCGGAGTGCAAGGAGCGGCTCAAGACCCGGAACGACCCGGACGAGGTCGGGTCGGTTCGGTTCTGCCCGGAGTGTGGCCGCGAGTGGAAACAGGTCGGCTGACCCACGGCGCCGCAGTCGGTGACTTTTCTTTCACGCTGGCGGAGAGTGTCGTCGAGAGATAACTACTTGTTCAGCCAGCGGTAGGTGGGGACGTGACAGACAGTAACACATTCTCGCGGCGCGACGTACTGAGAGGACTCGGCGTCGGCGGTGCGGCCCTGTTTGCCGGAGTCGACCCGGTGCTCGCGGCCGTCCAGCGGGACGCCCCGCACGGCGACGGCGACCACTCGGTGGCGGTGACCGACCCCGTCGAGGTCGAGTCGTTCGACGGGACGACCATCGTCGCCACGCTGTACGAACCGGACGTCTCGGACCCGCAGCCGGCGGTCCTGACCACGCACGGCTGGGGTGGGACCCGGGCGGACCGCGAACCGCTCGCGCGGTTCTACGCCAGCCACGGCTACGTCGTCCTCGCGTACGACTCGCGTGGCTTCGGCGCCTCGGGCGGGCAGGTGGACGTCGACGGCCCGAACGAGGTGGGCGACGCACAGGCGCTCCTGACGTGGCTCGCGGGGCGCGAGAACGTCGTCACAGACGGCGAGGACGACCCGCGCGTGGCGATGGACGGGTTCTCCTACGGTGGCGGTATCCAGCTCAACACCGCGGCCGAGGACGACCGCATCGACGCCTTGATTCCCCGATGGGCGTGGCACGACCTCGCGTACTCGAACGCGCCCAACGGCGTCCTCAAGAGCGGGTGGGCCGGCCCGCTGTTCGTCTCCGGCCGGCAGAACGGCGACCTCGACCCGCAGTTCCTCCAGCTGGCGGGGCCGGCGCTCCAGTCCGGCCAGCCGAGTGAGGAACTGCTGGCGTACTATCGCGAGCGCTCGCCCGTCTCGAAGATGGCCGACATCACGACGCCGACACTCACCATCTCCGGGTGGCACGACCGGCTGTTCTGGGTCAACGAGGCGCTGGCGAACTGGTCGGGCATCCGTGAGAACGACGTGGACAGCCGCCTGCTGCTGTACGACGGCGGCCACGACTTCGAGGGCGCACCATCGACGCCGGTGCAGGAGGAGTACATCCAGGAGAGCGTGCTCGCGTGGCTCGACATCCACCTCCGGGACGGTGACGGGGCGAGCGACCTCCCGACCGTCAGCGTCTACCGCGAGGCCACGGACTCGTTCGAGTCGGCAGACACCTTCCCGCCCGAGGGGTTCGAGACCGAGACGTTCGCGCTGGGTGACACCGTCGACGCTGGCGACGCCCCCTACTTCCTGCTTGGCAACGGCACCGAGTACGCGAACCCGACGCTCTCGTTCGACTTCCCCGTCGAGACCGAGACGGAGGTGGTGGGCGTCCCGCGGCTCACGCTCCCCACGTGGGGAGCGGGCGGGCAGGCGAACGTCTTCGCCGCCGTCCAGACGGTGGACACCGACGGGAACGCCACCGTGCTGAAGGACCAGGTGGCGGCCGGGAGCGTGCAGAACGACGGCCCGCTGGAACTGGACCTCGTCGCGGTGGAGACCACGCTGCAGGCCGGCGAGACGCTCCGGGTGACCGTCGCGCTGCGCGACGGCGAACTCGTGGACGTGCCGGTGCCGGGCGTCGGGAGCGACCTGTTCGAGGAGAGCGAGACCCCGGAGTACCTGTACGTCACGGCCGACGGGGACGCGACGCTGGAGGTACCGGTCCGGCGCGCCTGACTACTCGAACACCTCGTCGAACGCGCTCGCCCCGAGCGGCTCGAACGTTCCCGCGGCCACGTCCTCCCGGACGTGTTCCGGCCGGCCCATCCCCACGAGCGACGAGGTGATGCCCGGTCCCGAGCGGGCGAAGTTGATGGCCTTCTGCGCGAGCGTGTCCCCCTGTAGCCGGTCGGCCACGTCCGGCGGCATCTCGCTCGCCAGTCGGCCCTGGAGGATGGACGCGGAGGTGAACACGTTGAGGCCGGCGTCCTGCGCGAACCAGAGCGCCGACTGGGGGCCGTCAGCGCCGACGTGTGACTCGACGGTGAACGCGTCGGCCATCCCGACGTTGAACGGGAGCTGGACGGCCCGGAGGTGGGTCGCGGCGTTGTCGGCGCGCCTCGCGGCCGCCCGTGCCCGCCGGACCACCTCGGGCAGCGAGAGGTACTTCGGGTGGTCCTCGGGCACCCGGAACGCCTCCCACGAGGCCACGCCGTAGTGTCGGAGGGCACCCGCGGCCGCCCGCTTCTCCAGCACCGTGAACGTGTCCTCCAGCCGGTCGTAGACCGTCTCGCGGTCGAACCGCTCCAGTTGTGTCTCCGGGTTGTGGACGTAGTAGAGGTCGAGGGTGTCGACGCCGAGCGTCGCCAGCGACTCGTCGAGTTGTGCCGAGACGAACGCGGGCGCGATGCAGTTGCCCGTGACGATGTCGTCGTGCTCGGCGAGACCGGGGTCGACGTAGCGCTCGCGGACGTAGTCCGCCGGGTCGGCCGGCCGCTCGCCGTCGAACGCGACGAACCCCCCCTTCGAGCAGAGCAGGACGGCCTCGCGGTCGACCTCGCTCTCGCGGATGGCCTCGCCCACGACCCGCTCGGAGCGGCCGTGGCGGTAGTTCCGAGCCGTGTCGAGGACGTTGACGCCCGACTCCAGCGCCTCGACGACGGCCTCGCGGTATCGGTCGTCGGCCGCGTCGGTGGCGTCGCCGAGGTAGGTGCCGACGCCGATGCTCGACACCGCGTTCCCGGCGAACCCCCGGAAGTAGGTGCGGGCGAAGCGGTCGCCGAAGCGGTCGCGGTAGTCCCAGGTCGCCTCCCTCGTCGCCATTCGGTGGGGGTTGGCGCGTCGCCGGCTAAAGGCTCCCGTTCCGCCACCGGTGGTGACTAAGCCCACGGCGAGACAGGGGCCGGTATGCGAGTCGCAGTCGTCGGCGCGGGTGCGGTGGGGGTCACCGCCGCACACGCGCTGGCCGAACGGGACGCCGACGTGGTGCTGTTCGAGGCGGGCGCGGTGGCGAGCGGGTCGTCCGGGCGCGCGGCGGGGGTCTGTTACGATGCCTTCGCGGACCGCGTGGACGCCGAACTTGCCGACCGGTCGCTCGCCCGGTTCCGCGACCTGTCGGGCGCCGGCGGGTTCACGTTCACCGACTGCCCGTACGTCTGGCTGGCCCGCGAGGGTGACGAGCGGCACGCCCGCGCCATCCGCGAGGGCGTGGCACGGATGCGCGACCACGACCGGGCCGTCTCGCTCCTCGACGCCGCGGCCCTCGGCGAGCGGTTCCCCACGCTCGAAGCGGACGTCGCGGTCGCGGCCGTCGCCGAGGACGCCGGGTACGCCGACCCGGACGCGTACACGCGGGCGGTGGCGGGACTGGCCGAGCGGGCGGGCGTCGACCTCCGGACCCGTGTTCCCGCCGGCGTGCGCGAGGGGCCCCGCGTCGAGACCCACGAGAGGAGCGAGTCGTTCGACGCGGTCCTCGTCGCCGCGGGCGTGCACACGAGGCGCGTCGTCGAGTCGCTCGCGCCGCTCCCGGTCAAGCCCTACCGGGTGCAGGCGCTCACGACGACCGACGGGCCGGAGACGCCGATGCTGTACGACGCCACCGAGGGCTACTACTGCCGGCCGCACGGCGACGGCCTGCTGGTCGGGGACGGGACCGAGCCGGTGGAGCAGCACCCGGACGTCTGGGACCGTGAGGCCGACGACTGGTTCGTCGCGGCCTGCACGGGCTACGAGACGCGCGCGTTCGACGCGTCGTGGCCCGTCGAGCGGGCGTGGGCCGGCCTCTGCACCGCGACGCCGGACGGCCACCCGCTGGCGGGGGCGCTCCCCGGTGTCGACGGCGTCTTCGTCGCCACGGGCTGGCAGGGGCACGGCTTCATGCGCGCGCCAGCCACGGGCGAGCGGCTGGCCGAGCAGGTGCTCGGTGGGAAGGGGATTCCGCCGTTCGACCCCGGTCGGTTCGACGGGGACGAACCGTTCGAGATCGTCGAGGGGATGGCGGTCGAAGAACGGCTCTCGAAGGGGGAGTAGCGTCGACGGGGCGTCGGTTACTCCTCGTCCTCGTCCCGGTCCTCGGGCGCGGCCGCGTCCGTCTCGTCGGTCTCGTCGGTCTCGTCGACGTCGGTCTCGTGGGTGTCGTCGCTCTCCTCGGCAGGGGTCGCCTCGCCGCCACCGACCTCGACGTCCGTAGTGGTCTCGCCGACCTCGGTGTCGACCGTCTCGGAGGGTTCGACCTTCGGGAGTTCGACCCGGAGGGTGCCGTTGGCGGTGACGGTGGCCGTCGCCCCCGCGGGGTCGACGCTCGCGCCGTCCGGGAGCGCCACCTCGCCGTCGAGGCTCATCCCGCGGCCGGGCAGGCGCATCTCGTAGTCGTCGTAGAACTCGCGGAAGCGGTCGATTCGGACGTTGAGGACGCCGTGCTCGAACCGGACCGCCACGTCCGGGGCCTCGACGCCCGGCGCGTCGAACACCGCGAGGAACGACTCCTCGGACTCCAGCAGGTCGACCGGGAGCGGTTTGCGCTCCTGTACCCGCGCGGAGGCTCGACCGATGCCGTCCAGCACGGTGCTGCCGATGGACTCGCCGAGTTCGCGCAGTCGGCTCATACGTGGATCTCCTCCAGCGAGTCGGCGCTCCCGCAGTAGGGGCAACTGAACGCCTCGACGCCCGTCCCGTCGGGCATGTCGTAGGTGTAGTGGAGTTCGAACATGTCGAGTGCACACTCCTGGTCTCGACAGACGACTTCCAGGGTCTTCGGCATACCCCGGACTACGCGGGCGTGGCGTATGAATATCCCGGCCTCGGTGCTCCCCGCCTGCACGACCGCGTGCCTTCGGGTGCCACACCGCCTCACCGTATGGATGGATTTTAGCCCCCGACGCCGGAACGACGGGTATGGAAGACCGCACCTACACCGCGGACGCCGAGCCGGGCGACACCGTCACCGTCGCCGGCTGGGCCCACGAGATCCGCGACCTCGGGGGTATCGCGTTCCTCATCGTCCGGGACACCAGCGGGAAGATACAGGTCAAACTGGAGAAAGACGAGATGGACGAGGCGCTCGTCGAGACGGGTCTCGGCGTCTCGCGCGAGTCCGTCATCACCGTCTCGGGTGACGTGAAGGAGGAGCCCCGCGCCCCGACCGGCGTCGAGATTGTCCCCGAGTCCATCGAGGTCGTCGCCGAGGCCGAGACGCAGCTCCCCCTCGACCCCTCCGGCAAGGTCGACGCCGAACTCCCGACCCGACTCGACAACCGGACCCTCGACCTCCGACGTGACGAGGCCAAGGCCATCTTCGAGATCCGCGCGGAGGTCCTTCGCGCCGCGCGCGAGGCGTTCCGCTCGGTCCACGCCACGGAGATCAACACGCCGAAGATCGTCGCCACGGGCACGGAGGGTGGCACGGAGCTGTTCCCCATCACCTACTTCGGCCGCGAGGCGTTCATGAACCAGTCCCCACAGCTGTTCAAGCAGCTGATGGTCGGCTCCGGGCTGGAGCGCGTCTTCGAGATCGGTCCCATCTTCCGCGCCGAGGAGCACAACACGCCCCGGCACCTGAACGAGGCGACCTCCATCGACTTCGAGTCCGCCTTCTTCGACCACACGGAGGCGATGGACGTCTGCGAGCACGTCGTCCGCTCGGCGTACGAGGCCGTCGCGGAGAACTGCGAGGCCCAGCTGGAGACGCTCGGCCTCGCCGACGAGTTCGAGGTGCCCGAAGACGAGTTCCCGCGCCTGACCTACGAGGAAGCCATCCAGCGCATCAACGCGACGGGCGAACTCGACGAGCAGCTCGTCTGGGGCGACGACCTCCCCACCGAGGGCGAGCGCGCGCTCGGCGACGACGTCGGGAGCCACTACTTCATCACCGACTGGCCCAGCGAGATCAAGCCGTTCTACATCAAGGACCACGACGACGACGAGCAGCTCTCGACCGGGTTCGACATGATGCACCCGCGGATGGAACTCGTCTCCGGCGGCCAGCGTGAGCACCGCTACGACCTGCTCATCGAGGGGTTCGAACAGCAGGGGCTCGACCCCGACCAGTTCGAGTACTACACGAAGATGTTCAAGTACGGGATGCCCCCGCACGCCGGCTGGGGCCTCGGTGGCGAGCGCCTCGTGATGACGATGCTCGACCTGCCGAACATCCGTGAGGCCGTTCTCTTCCCGCGAGACCGCCAGCGCCTGTCGCCGTAGGCGACGGCGCTGGCCAGCGAGCGGGAGCTCGCTGGACGAGTGAATCGAGTCGAAGAGTGTTCCCGCGGGACCGTCAGCGGCTGAGCCCGTAGGAAGCGAAGTCACCAGGAGCCGGCGATGCTCCCGCGTCCGTTCGCTCTCATCGGGTCTCCTTGTACTCCGTGACGAGCGCCTGCATCGCCTCCCGCGCATCGCCGAACAGCATGTACGTGTTGTCGTAGGTGAACAACGGGTTCGGAATCCCGGCGTAACCGGGGCTGAGACTGCGCTTGTTCACGACGACGGTCTGGGCCTCCCAGACGTGGAGCACCGGCATGCCGGCGATGGGACTGGACTGGTCCGAGAGCGCGGTCGGATTCACCACGTCGTTCGCCCCCGTGACGATGACGACGTCGGTCTGTGCGAACGTCGGGTTGACCGTCTCCAGTTCCTCCATCTGCTCGTAGGGGACGTTCGCCTCGGCGAGGAGGACGTTCATGTGGCCGGGCATCCGGCCGGCCACCGGGTGGATGCCGAAGACCACCTCGACACCGCTCGCTTCGAGGAGCGTCGCGAGTTCCGCGACGGCGTGCTGGGCCTGCCCGACCGCCATCCCGTAACCGGGGACGACGACCACGCGTCGTGCGACGTTGAGCAGCATCGCCACCTCCTCGGGAGAGGTCGACATCACGTTCCCCTCGTAGATGTCGGGAGCGTCCTCGCCGGGGGCGCCAGTGCCGTACCCGCCGAAGAGGACGTTCGTGAGCGACCGGTTCATCGACTCGCACATGACGACCGTGAGAATCAGGCCGGACGCGCCGACGAGCGTCCCGGCGACGATGAGGACGCTGTTGTCGAGCGCGAACCCGGTCGCCGCGGCGGCCAGCCCGGAGCAGGCGTTCAACAGCGCGATGACGACCGGCATGTCGGCCCCACCGATGGGGACGACCAGCAGGATGCCGAGGACGGACGCGGCCGCGACCAGCACCCAGTAGGACGGCACCCACGTCGCCGTCGCCAGCGCGCCCGGGAGGTCGATTCCGGTGACGAGCGCCCCGCCCGCGATGACCGCGACGGCGAGGAACGCGGCCTTCAGTGCGTCCTCGCCCGGGTACTTGAGGGGGTCCTCGACGTACCCCTGGAGTTTCCCGGCGGCGACGAGGCTCCCCCAGAACGTGACCCCGCCGACGAGTCCCGTGACGGCCGCAGCCGTCGTCGTCTCGACCGGGAGCGTCGCGGTCCCGGTGGGTCCGAGACGGGTGACGAGTTCCGCGCCGGCCACGAGCGCGGACGCGCCACCGCCGAACCCGTTGAACAGCCCGACGAGCTGTGGCATGTCCGTGGTGTCGACGCTCGTCGCCAGCCAGGCCCCGAGCGCCGCCCCGACGAGGAGCCCGGCGAACAGGACCACTGGCGAGAGGATCTCGAACCAGAGGAGCGTGACGCCGACCGCGACGACCATCCCGGCCGCCGAGAGCAGGTTCCCCCGGCGCGCCGTCCGGGGGTGTGTCAGCGCCCGGAGCCCGAGGATGAACAGGACGGCAGCGACGAGGTACGCGAGTGAGAGTGTCGCCGGAGGAAGCCCGGCCGTGGAGCCCAGCACGGGTCAGTCCTCCCGCCCCCGGAAGCGCTCGAGCATCCGGTGGCTCACCAGATACCCACCGACGACGTTGGTGGTCGCCATCACGACCGCGAGGAACCCCAGCACCGTCGCGAGCGTCGAGTGTCCCGCTCCGGCGACCACCACCGCGCCGATGAGCGTGATGCCGGAGATGGCGTTCGTCCCCGAGATGAGCGGCGTGTGGAGCGTGGCCGGAATCTTCGTGATCACCTCGTAACCCACGAACGCGGCGAGGACGAACAGCGTCAGGTTCTCGACGAACCCCACTCACCACCACCTCCGCGTCTCAGGCATCGGACCCTCCATCGGTCGGCTCCGGGCCGGAACCGGCGGTACTGTCGGTGCTGTCGTCGCTGCCGACGCCGCCGGGGTCGTCGACACTGTGGGTTCCCGGAGCCGCGTCGGCCTCGTCGCGGCGGTTCGGGGCCCGGACCGTGCCGTCGTGGGTGAGGAGTGTGGCGTCGACGATCTCGTCGTCGATATCGACGTGGAGACTCCCGTCCCGGAGGAGGTGTTCGAGGAAGTTCGCGACGTTGTTCGCGAACAGTTGACTGGCCGTCCGGGGGACCGTGGCCGGGAGGTTCGTCGGTCCGAAGACGGTGACGTCGCCGTACTCGACGGTCTCGTCGGGACGCGTCGGCTCGCAGTTGCCGCCACCCGCGGCCGCGAGGTCGACGACGACGGAGCCGGCGGCCATCCCGTCGAGCATCGCCTCGGTCACGAGCGTCGGGGCGGGCCGGCCCGGGACCGCCGCCGAGGTGACGACGACGTCTGCCGCGCCGACGGCGTCGGTCATGGCCTCGCGCTGCTCGCGGTAGAACTCGGGGTCCTGCTCGCGGGCGTAGCCGCCCCCGGTGGCGGCCTCGGCCGTCTCGAGGTCGAGTTCCACGAACCCCGCACCGAGGCTCTCGACCTCTTCCTTGACGGCGGGTCTGACGTCGTAGGCCCGGACTCGCGCGCCGAGGCGCCTGGCGGTCGCGATCGCCTGCAGCCCCGCGACGCCCGCCCCGACGACGAACACGGACGCTGGCTGGATGGTCCCGGCCGCGGTCATCTGCATCGGGAAGAGCTTCGGGAGTGCGTCGGCCGCCACGACGACGGCCTTGTACCCCCCGAGACTCGCCATCGAGGTGAGCACGTCCATCGACTGAGCCCGCCCCGTCCGGGGGAGGAGTTCGAGGGCGAAGAGGGTGACCCGTCGGGCCGCGAGCGCCTCGAGCGTCGCGTCCTCGACGGCGTAGGGGCCGAGCATCCCGACGACAGTCCCGCCCTCACGGTACGGGTCCACCTCGCCGTCGGGTCGGGCACCGAGGCCACGGACCTGGAGGACGACGTCCGACCGCTCGAACACCGCTGCCCGGTCGTCGAGCACCGTACAGCCGACGGCCGCGTACTCGTCGTCGCTCCAGTCGCTCCCGGTGCCCGCCCCCGTGGCCACCAGCACGTCGAGGCCACGCTCGACGAGCCGTCGGGCGACCGGTGGAACGAGCGCGACGCGGGTCTCGCCCACCACCGTCTCGCCCGGGACCCCGATCTTCATCGGTCGTGTCGGGTGCGACCGGTGGCGCGTTCCCTGCGACCCTGTCGCGTCCCACTCATCGCCAACTCGTCCACCCGCCGTCGACGACGAGCGACTCGCCGGTCACGTACGCCGCGAGGTCACTCGCGAGGAAGACCGCCGCGCCGGCGATGTCCTCGGGCTGGCCGTACCGGCCGAGGGGGACCAGCTGCGTGAACTGCTCGGCCTGCGCCGCGGTCGCTTCGGGGTCCGGCGATTCTCCCCCGATGGTCGTCTCGATCCCGCCGGGGTGGATTGCGTTGACCCGGATACCGTGCTCGCCCAGGGCGTGTGCGAGCGAGTAGGTCATCGTGGTCAACCCACCCTTGGACGTGGCGTACGTGGACCAGTTCCCGTTCCCGAACAGCCCCGCGACACTCGAGATGTTGATGATGGACCCACCCTCCCGGTCGAGGAGCCGTTCCGCGGCGACCTGGGCCCCGAAGTACGCGCCTTTCGTGTTGACGTCCAGCAGCTGCTGGTAGTCCTCTTCGGTCACCTCGAGGAAGCCCGTCATGTGCAAGATGCCGGCGTTGTTCACCCAGACGTCGAGGCCGCCGAACTCCTCGGCGGCATCCGCGGCCGCCACGAGGTCGTCGGTGTTCGTGACGTCGCAGTGCACGAACGTCGAGGCGGTGTCGGTCTCCTCCGCCAGCAGTTCGTGTGTCGGCCTTCCACCCTCCTTCGGCTCCTCGCGAACGTCCGCGACCACGACCGCGGTCGCGCCGTGTTCCGCGAAGCCACGTGCGATTCCCCGCCCGATACCCGAACTACCACCCGTGACCACCGCGGTCTTTCCATCGAGGAGCGTCATGTCTGATTCGACCAGTCCGAGAGATTCGTGTCATAACGATAAAAAGAGACGACGTGTCCCACGCGCTTGGAACGTCAACACGAAGAGACGTCTCGGCCGAGAGGCCCGGCCCCTCCGGCTCGGTCGCAGGGCCGTCGACACCTATCGCCGCTCGCGTGTCTAGTCCGCCGCCTCCGCCTGCTCCCGCCGCCCCAGCTCGAACCCGTCGTAGTCCTCGCGAGCCACGCGCTCGCAGATGCCGCGGTACATGTCCAGCCCGGCCGGGAACGGGGTGAAGATGGTCGGCTTGCCCGGGACGTTCGCCCCCCGGTACCACGACTCGGCCTCCGAGAACAGCATGTTCTCGGCCAGCATGTTCGTGTTCTGGACCCACTGCTCCTCCGAGTGTTCGGTCGCCTCGATGCGGTCGTAGCCGTGTTCGTCCAGGTAGCCGATGCAGTCGTCGATCCACTCGACGTGCTGTTCGATGGACATCGGCATGTTCGTCAGCACGCTGGGGCTCTGCGGGCCGGTGATGGTGAACAGGTTCGGGAAGCCGTGGATGCCCAGTCCGAGGTACGTCTTCGGGCCGTGCTGCCACTTCTCGGCCAGCGTCAGCCCGTCGCGCCCCTCGATGTCCATCGCGAGGAGCGCCCCGGTCATCGCGTCGAACCCGGTGGCGAAGACGACGACGTCGAGGTCGTACTCGGTGGCCGTCGTCCGGATGCCCGAGGGCGTGAACCGCTCGATGGGTTCGCCGTCGTCGCTCACGTCGACGAGGCTGACGTCGTCGCGGTTGTACGTCCCGTAGTAGTCGCCGTAGTCCATCGGTGGGCGCTTCGCGCCGTACGGGTGGTCGCTCGGGACGAGCTTCTCGGCCGTCTCGGGGTCGTCCACCTTCGCGCGTATCTTCTCGCGGATGAACTCCGAGACCGTCTCGTTCACCTCGGCGTCGGTGAGGATGTGCTGGGGTTCGAACGCGTGGAGGAACCGGAACCCGCCCTGCTGCCAGCGGGCCTCGAGGACCTCGTGTATCTCCTCGTCGCTCAGGCGGCGCGAGTGGAGGTGGTCGACCTCGAACGGCATCCCGAGTCGCGAATCGCGGGCCCGCTCCCAGATATCGTCGTAGTTCGCCTTGATGTCGGCGTACTCGTCGTCCTCGAGCGGTCGGTTCCGCGCGGGGACGGCGTAGTTCGGCGTCCGCTGGAAGACGGTGAGGTGCTCGGCCGTGCCACCTACCTCGGAGATGAACTGGATGCCGGTCGACCCGGTGCCGACGACGCCGACGCGCTTCCCCTCGAGATCGACGCCCCCATCGGGCCAGCGGGCCGTGTGGTACCCCTCGCCCTCGTAGGTCTCCAGCCCCGCGAAGTCGGGCTTCATCGGCTTCGAGAGACAGCCCACCGCGCTGACGAAGAAGCGCGTCGTGACGGTCTCACCGTCCGCGAGTTCGACCGTCCACGTGCCCGCGTCGTCGTCCCACGTCGCCCCCGCCACCTCCCGCTCGAACTCGACGTCCCGACGCAGGTCCAGTCGGTCCGCGGCGAAGTTCAGGTACTCCAGTATCTCCGGCTGTTCGGGGTAGCGCTCGGTCCACTCCCACTCCTCGTACAGGTCCTCGTCGAAGGAGTAGCAGTAGATGTGACTCTCGCTGTCACACCGAGCGCCGGGGTAGCGGTTCCAGTACCACGTCCCGCCGACCTCCTCGCCCTTCTCGAACACGCGGACCGAGAGGCCACGTTCGCGGAGCCTGTGCAGCATGTAGAGCCCGGAGAACCCCGCGCCGACGACGACGGCGTCAACGTCGACGTCGGTGGCTCCGCCGCTCGTGTGTGCGTCACTGTCGGACACGGTCGCTCACTGGGCGTAGATTTCCCCACCCGCGGTTAAACCTGATGCCGTGCTGAACAGGGTGTCTCTCGAACAGGCTGGACAGCCCCTCCCGGAGCTGGCTGAGTGAATACTCAGATTTATGCCGGCTGAGTGCTCACTCAGTCCATGGGAGAGAACGACGACCGCGTGTCCGCGGCCCGCGACGAGGGCTTCGGCGTCTTCCTCGTCGGGATGCGCATCGACCGGCTGCGGGCGGTTCGCGGGGGGCTCCCCGTCGCCGCCGCGGCCCCGCGGATGGTGCGCGAGCAGGCGCCAGCGGGGTTGCTCGGGAGCCGGTACCTCCGCGACGGGTGGCAGGGCCCGACCATCGTCCAGTACTGGGCGTCCTTCGAGGCGCTGGAGCGGTACGTCGCCGCGCCCGGCACGGAACACCGACGCCGGTGGCAGCGGTTCGACGCACGGGCCGCCGAGAGCGACGCCATCGGCATCTGGCACGAGACGTCCCTCGTCGAGTCCTACGAGACGGTGTACCGGCATGTGCCGCCCCACGGCCTCGGGGCGGCGGGGAGCGAACTCGTCCCGGCGGACGCCGAGCGTGAGACCGCGGCCGGCCGACTCGGCCGCGACCCCGACGGTGCGCCGTTCACTCCCGACGGGGAGGTGTCGGGATGAACCACCACGAGTCCGGCTGTCGGGAGCCGCCGACCCCCCTCGTCGGCGTCGTCGCGGGCGGCGTGACGCTCCTCGTGCTGGCGACGGCCTTCTCGCTGCACGCGCTCGACGTGTCGTGGGCGTGGGTGGTCTACCCGCTCGGGTTCGGCGGCGTCCTGCCGCTGGCGATGGGCGTGGCCGCCCGGGCCCGACGCGAGGAGGAGTCACGCCCGACGAGGCGGTCACCCGACGGGCACCACGGCGACACGCCGTCGGCGGCACTCGACGACCTCCGGCTGCGCTACGCGCGTGGCGAACTGGACGAGGCGGCGTTCGAGCGACGGCTCGAGCGCCTGCTGGCGTCGGAGGCGTCCGAAGGAGTGCCAGACCGCTACGACGAGGCGTACTCGGCAGGCGGCGAGACCCCCTCGGCCAGCACCACGCGGTCGAGGTAGTCGAACAGCCGTTCCCTGACCCCTTCGCCCACGTCCCGCATCCCGAGTGCCTTCTCCGCGCCCGCGGTGCCGTCCGTCGTCGTCAGCAGGTACGCCGCGGTGGCCTCGGGGTCGACGTCGCGGAACACGCCGGCCTCGACGCCCTCCCGGAGCACGTCGGCGAGGTCGGTCAACACCGCCCGCTCGTAGGCGGTGAGTCGCTCGCGGAACCGTTCGTTGTGTCGGGCGTGCGCGAGCAACTCCATCACGGCGACGGCGATGCCGGTGTCCACCTCGTCCTCCGGGTCGCCGAGCAGGCGGTCGCAGGCGGCGTAGAGCCGTGTCACGGGGTCGGCGTCGGCGAGTTCGGCGAGGCGACGGGCGATGCGGTCCGTGGCGAACTCGAGGAACGCGATGACGAGGGCCTCCTTGGTGTCGTAGTGGTAGAAGAAGAACGCCTCGCTCTTCTCGGACTCGGCGGCCACCTTCTTGGTGGTGAGGCCGGCGTAGCCGTGGCGGGCCAGCGCCCGCATCACCGCCTGGACGGCCTCCTCGCGGGCCGCGGGTGGCACCTCCGAGACGCCGTCGGCGTCGTCGCTCATACCCGGCGTAGGCCGACCGGTGGGATACGGTTTTCCCCCGACGCGCTCTCGCGTTCGTGACAGCGAGAAGGCTATACGCTCCGGACGCCTCCCGGTAGCATGGTTCACAGCACGACCCGCGAGTTCACGGAGGGTCTCGTCGCCACCTGCCGGACCGCGCTGGGTGACACCCTCCGCAGCGTCGTCCACTTCACCCCCGACGGGTACGGGGTGCTCTACCTCCGGTCGGACCTCGGGGCCGACCCGCACGACGCCCACGAGGCCAAGCGCGCGCTCGTCGAGAACGAGCGACTCGGCTTCGACTCCCGTGAGACGTACAGCGACCTGCAGGAGGCGCCCGGCGTCGACGGGTCGCTCGGGGAGTACCTGTTCACCGTCCGCGCGTTCACCGACGGCTACCTCGCGCGGGTCCTGTACGGCGACCACGGCGTCCTCGTCACCACGGACTCGATGGACATCGACGCGTTCGAGGAGTTCGCCGTCGCCGCCCAGCGGACCCTCGAGGACCTCGCCGACTGACTCCCGACCGGCGGTCTCCCGCCGACGGCGTCACTCCTCGGTCAGTCGGGCGACCACACGGGTCACCTCGTCGAGCATCGCGGTCTGCTCCTCCGTCGCGGCGGCGATGTCGTCGACCTCGGTGGAGACGGCGGTCGCCCCCTCGACGGCGTCCTCGACGAGCGAGGCCACCTCCTCGGTGGAGGCGGCCTGCTCCTCGGTGGCGTCGGCCACCTCGCGGATGCCACGCGAGGTCTCCTCGACCGCCTCGGCGATGTCGTCCAGCGACGCCATCGCATCCTCGACGCGCTCGATACCGTGGTCGACCTGTTCCTCGGTCTCGTCCAGGCTCGCGACGGTCTCCGTCGCGTCCGCCCGGATGTCCTCGACGAGCTGTTCGATCTGGCCGGCCTGTCGCTGTGACTCCTCGGCGAGGCTCTTGACCTCGTCGGCGACGACGGCGAACCCCTGTCCCGCGTCGCCCGCGCGAGCGGCCTCGATGCTGGCGTTGAGCGCCAGCAGGTTCGTCTGCTCGGCGATGCGGTTGATGACCTCGACCACCTCGTCGACCTCGGCGATGCGCTCTTGCAGGCTGGAGAAGTCGTCGGCCATCTCCGTGGCCGCCTCGTCGATGTCGCCCATCACCTCGCGGGCCGTCTCGGCGGACTCGCGGCCCTCGTCGGCGGTCTCGGCGGCCTGTGCGCTCCGGCCGTTCACCTCGTCGGCCGTCGAGGCGATCTCCTCGATGGTGGCGCTCATGTTCGACACCTCGCCCGCGACGTTCTCCATCGACTCGCGCTGGCGCTCGGCGACGCCGGATATCTCCTGGGCGCTCGTCGAGACTCCCTCGGCCGCGTTCTGGAGTTCCTCGACCGGCTCGAGCACGTCCGACTCCACCTCCCGGGTGAGGTGCTCGCGCTGGTCCATCTCCGCTTGCATCTGCTCGGCGTAGGAGTGGATGTAGGTGTCCATCGCCACCTGCTGGTCGAGGTTCATCAGTTTCACCACGGACAGGAGGCGCTCGACGGTGGCGTCGACGGCCGCCTCCACCTCGCCGGCCTGCGGTGCCGTCTCGGGCGAGACGGGTCCGTCAGGTCGGTCGGCCGGGCCGCCGGCGTGCGTGGGTGCCTCGTCCACCCCACCGTCCGTGGCCGGGCCGCTCCCGCGGGCGTACTCGGCCTTCACGTCGCTGGCGACGGCATCGAACAGACCCCGGTAGTAGACGGCGTAGGCGCCGAGGTAGATCTTCGGGCCCAGTCCCAGCAGGTCGTGGAGCTTGCCGATTCGGGCGCGGCGGGCGAAGTAGTCGGTGCCGTACGTGCCTCGACCGAGGTCCTTCAGGTACTGCCGCTGGTCGCGCTTGAGCGCCTCGACCGGCTTGTCGGACTTGTTCAGGATGGCGACCGTCTCGGAGTGGGCCTGCAGGTGGTCGTAGAACTCCTCGACGAGGTCGTCGGCGACGGTCTCGAACGACGGTAGCATCGACTCCAGCCGTGCCTCGTCGGCCGCGTCGAAACCGGTGAACGACTTGCGCCACGCGATCTCCTCGCCGTCGATACCGATGGCGGAACTCAACTCTCCGCCGTCGACCCCCTGTCTGACGGCGGCGGTTATCTTCGGGTCCCCTGACGACATACCCGAACCAACGGAGTCCCCAACTTAAGGTAGCGGGCCCAGTTATCACCGCCGATAGTCGACCACCCGCCGGGGGCGCAGCGTGTGGTGGCTCCACGGCCGAACCCGAGGGGTTTACCCGGGCGAGCGCCGAGGTGACGAGCGATGGACGAAGCGACGGCGTTCGTACCCGGCCACGTCACCGCGTTCTTCAGCGCCCACCGGGACGACGACCCGACGAAGGCCGGCTCGCGTGGGGGTGGACTCGCGCTCTCGGACGGCGTCCGCGTGACCGTCTCGCGGGCGGACGAGCGCGGCGACGCGGGCGCCGACGCCGACCCCGGGCTCTACCTCGACGACGACGCCATCGAGATGGACTCCGTCGCCCGCGTGCTCCAGGCGCTGCGGGTCGAGAACGCCCGCATCGAGGCGACGACACCGCTCCCGCTCGGCTCCGGGTTCGGGGTCAGCGGTGCGACGGCGCTCGGCACCGCGCTCGCGGCGGGGCAGGTGTACGAGCGGCCGCTCTCGGAGGCCGAACTCGTCACTATCGCCCACGGCGCGGAGGTGCAGGCCGGGACCGGCCTCGGCGACGTGGTCGCACAGGCCCGCGGCGGCGTCCCGCTCCGCCTCGAACCGGGCGCGCCCGCCCACGGCCGGATGGACGCCATCCCGAGCGGCCCGCGGCGGGTGGAGTACCTCGCACTCGGCCAGCTCTCGACCGAGGCGGTCCTCTCGGGCGACACCGACCAGCTCTCGGCGGCCGGCGAACGGGCGGTGTCGACCGTGGCCGGCGAGCCGACGATGGGGACCTTCATGGAGGCCGCTCGGCGGTTCGCCCGCGAGGCCGGCCTGCTGACCGACGAACTCCGCGCGGTCGTGACCGACGTGAGCGACGCCGGCGGCGACGCCTCGATGGCGATGCTCGGTGAGACGGTGTTCGCGCTCGACACCGGCCTCTCGGACGCGGGCTACGACCCGGCCGTCTGCGAGGTCCACCGCGCCGGCGCGGTGCTGGAGTGACTCCGCGGCGAAGAGGAGAGAGTTTTCACGAGCGGGTCGCACACTCCCGCTATGACCGACGTGGAGGTACCGGAGTCACACCCCCGGTACGAGTCACTCCTGACGCGCCACCGCATCGAGGAGGGCGTCGAGAAGGGTATCACCTCGAAGCAGGGACTCATCGCGCAGGGCCGCGGCGAGGCGTTCGACTACCTGCTGGGTGAGCGGACCATCCCGAGCGCCCGCGAGGCCGAACGCGTGGCCGCCGCCTACCTCCTGCTGGCCGAGCACCCGGTGCTCTCGGTCAACGGGAACGTCGCGGCACTCTGCCCCGGCGAGATGGTCGAACTCGCCGAGGCGTCCGGGGCGGCCCTCGAGGTGAACCTGTTCAACCGGACGCCCGAGCGGATGCAGGCCATCGTGGACCACCTGCGCGAACACGGCGCCGAGGAGGTGCTGGGACTGACGGCCGACGGGCGTATCCCGAACCTCGACCACGAGCGCGCGAAGGTGGACCGCGAGGGCATCGGGACGGCCGACGTGGTGCTCGTCCCGCTGGAGGACGGCGACCGGGCCGAGGCGCTCGCGGCGATGGGGAAGACGGAACTCGTCGTCGACCTGAACCCGATGAGTCGCTCCGCGCGGTCGGCGACGGTCCCCATCGTGGACAACATCGTCCGGGCGGTGCCGAACGTCACCGAGTCGGTGCGGGAGCTGCGCGACGCGTCTCGTCAGGAACTGGAGGCCATCGTCGAGGCGTTCGACCGTGAGGCGGCGCTGGCGGCGGCCGAACGGGCGATTCGAGAGGGCGGCGAGGAGTAGTGGCCGTCAGGTGAGGAACGCGTCCAGCCCGCGCGCCGGGTAGCCGACGACGTGGTCGACGCCCGCCTCGCGGAGCGCCTCGACCTGTTCTGCGACCGACCCGACGCTCCCGACGAGCGCGTAGTCGCGTACGGCCGCCGAGAGCACCTCGCGTGCTCGTCCCGTCGCCGTCGCGTCCGTGGCTGCACCCTCGGGGAGCGCCCGGCGGACGGGGCCGCGACGGGCAGCGTAGGCCCCCACGGCGTCGAGGATGGCGTCCTCGTCCTCGGCGAGAACCGTGGGTGCGTAGACGGCGACGCCGCCGTCGAACCCGGCCGCGCGGAGCGCCCGGACCTCGCGTTCGGTCGACCGCGAGAGCAGTTCGTACTGGACGCCGCCGGCGGCCAGCGCCACCCGTTCGACGCCCTCCGTGCCGACCCACGCGTCGGGGACGGCCTCGCGGGCGGCACCGAGCCGGGGGGCGACGGCCCGCTCGCGTTCCGCGTCGGTCAGGTAGGCCGGGTGGCCGGCGACGAGGACCCGCTGGGCGGCTGGGGGGACCCGCGAGACGAGCGAGTCGTCTCCGAGCGGGTCGAACCCGTCGGCCCGGACCGGCGTCGTGACGTACAGGTCGACGCGCTCGGCGAGTCGCCGGAGCGTCCGCTCGCTCGGCAGGTGCTCGCGCCCCTCGTAGTCGACGGCGACCCGGTCGACGGGCAGGTCGACCGCGCGCGAGACGTCACACTCGGCGGGTTTCAGTGCGACCGTGTCGATTCCGGCACGTCCCAGCGTCCCCTCGGTCAGCATCTGGTCGGAGTGGGTGTCTCGGGCGTATGGGGCTGTCGTTTCGGGCGAGTGTGGCCGCCCCCGGACGTGCTACTCCCGCTCGGCCGCGACCGGGTCTGCGCGGTAGCCGAGGGTCCGCGCCACTGGAGCCAGCGCCCCGAACACCAGTCTCTGGACGCGGAGCGGCGGGCTGGCGAGATGGAGGAGGTCGTAGCCGTAGGCGTCGTACAGCGCGGCCACCTGAAGCAGGGAGGGGGAACCGTCGGCCCGGAGTTCACCCCGCTCTCCGAGCGCAGCCAAGTCACGGAGGAACGCCTCGGTGCGCAACCCCGGCTCGAGCCGCACGGTGAGGTGGAGCTCCGTCGTCTCGGGGTTCCGCCACGTGTGAGGGGTCCCGGCCGGGACGGTCACCGTCTCCCCTGCGGTGTGTGTCGTCGGTTCGCCGTCCCGGACGAGCTCGAGCGTGCCGCCCTCGACGGTGAACGTCTCGTCCTGCCGGGGATGGACGTGCTCGGCGAGAGGTACCATCTCCGGGACGGCCCAGATGTCGAGTTCCAGCGGGTCGGTCGCGGGGTCGTCGGGCGGTGTGTGGAACAGGGCCCGTTCGCCGGTCACGGGGTTCTCCACGTATGCCGGCTCTGTCGGGTCGATACCGGGAGGTGTCTCGTGGACGGCCATACCGGACGTGGGTGGCGAACAAGCAATTGTTGCCGGGTTTGTCGGGGGCGACCGGCGACGAAATCAACCCGAAAACCGTTCGGTCGCACCGAGCTTCCTAACAAATATTGCCGGTTATTCCGTACCATCTCGTATGCCGACAGCAGCCGAGGCGGGCGAGCGGAGCCGTGTCCTCGACTTCGAGGGGTTCCCCGGCCGGTGGGAGATACTCGAGACGGGCGAGGAGACCGACGGTGAGCGGTTCACGACACGGATGGAACTGGAGGAGCGGTCGGAACTCCCCGTCCACGCGCACCCACACGCCGAGGAACACTACGAGGTGGTCGCCGGCGAACTCGAGGTACAGGTCGGCGACGAGTGGTCGACGCTGACCGCGGGCGAGCGAGCAGTGGTCCCGCCGGACACGCCACACACGTTCCGGAACGAGACGGACGCGGTGGTACTGAACGTCCACAGCCCCGCCCTGCGCTTCGAGGAGTTCTTCCGGGGCTTCCACCGACTCAAGATCGGGCGGGGGGTCGAGATGCCGCCGCGGGGGCCGAAGCCGGCGGTGCTGCTCGCGATGCTCCTCGTGGAACACGAGGACGAACAGGTCGTCGTCAGTCCACCACAATGGGTGTTCCGCGTGCTGGCGAGGGTCGGGTCCCTGATCGGGTACCGGCTCCCGGAGTGAGCCGGCGACCGCCCCGCCGCCTCAATCGAGACCCAGCGCCGGCAGGAGGTCCGCGACGAACGCCCACGCCAGCAACTGCGCGACCGCCATCACCACCATCGCGGCGACGGTGGGGAACGGCCGTTCGTCGCGGGTGAACGTCGCCACGCCCCAGACGGCGAACGGGACGGCGGCCAGCGAGGCGGCCGTCACGACCGGCGGGAGGACCGGCCCGGTCAGCGCGGCGAGCGAGGCGAAGGCGGCCACGACGGCGGCGAGGTGGACCCCGCGGAGCCGACGGGGGGGCCACCGCGTCGGGAGCGTGAACTTCCCGGTGGCCGCGTCGACCTCGCGGTCGGGCCACTGCGTCGCGAGGAGGTTCGCGAACACCAGCAGGGTGAACGGGACGACGGCGAGACAGACCACGAGCGAAGGGGGCGCGAGGACGGTCGCGCCGTAGTGTGGCAGGAGGAGCCCGCCGAGCAGGGCGTTGTCCACCTCCCCGAGGCCGCGGCGCGAGAGCGCTACCGGCGGGAGCGAGTAGGCCCACCCGAGCAGGGCGATGGCCGCGAGGAACAGGAACGCGCCGGGCGACAGCCACCCGACGAGCACGAGGCCGAGCGAGAGGAGCGCACCGACCACGCCGGCGGTGAGCGTGGCGGTCCAGGCGACCGAGCGTGGGACCGTGTCGGCCGCACCCGACCCGCCGGAGAACGGCGTCCGCGAGCCGCGCTCGGAGGTGAGGCGGTCGGTCTCGTAGTCGGCGAACTCGTTGGCGAAGTGGACGCTGGCGGCGACCGGCAGGAGCGCGAGCAGGCCGACCAGGACGGCTCGTGGGTCGAGCGTCGTGCCCGAGCCGACGGCGATGGCGACGCCGAGCGCGTAGACGGCGACTATCAGGAGGAGCTGCGAGGGCCGGGCCATCTGCCAGACCGCCAGCGCCGCCTCGGCGGCGGTCGGTGCGTCGCGTCGGTCCCCCGGTCGCTCGGTGCCGGTCACTCGCCGCTCACGCCTCGCCGTCGGCCAGGCGCCAGCCCTCGTCGACCCGGTCGACGACCTCACGGCGCTCCATCTCGGTCAGCACCTCGTCGAGTCGGCCGGGCTGGGCGATCTCCATCTCCATCCGCTCGACGCGGTGGTACTCCGAGAGGAGGTGGCGGATGCCGTCCGCGTCGTACGGGCCGTCGCCGTCCTTCTCCATCACGCCCGATATCAGGTCGACCATGTCCTCGATGAAGTTCCACGGGTAGACGACCCACGTCCACTCCTCGAGTCGCTCGCCGACGAAGTCGGGGTGGAACTCGCTGGTGCCGAGTAGCTGCAAGGTGGCGGTCCGGACCTCGCCGGCGTTCCGCTCCTCGACGTACTCGTCGGCGCGGCGGATGGAGCCGCCGGTGTCGGCGATGTCGTCGATGACGAGGACGTCCTTGCCCTCGACGCTCCCCTTGGGCATCGGGTAGCGCACCGTCGGCTCGCCCGACTTCTGGGCCGTACCGACGTAGTGTTCCATCTTCAGGCTCGTCAGGTCGTCCAGTCCGAGGAAGTCACAGATACACCGGCCGGCGAACCAGCCCCCACGGGCGAGCGCGACGACCACGTCCGGTTCGAACTCCGCCTCTTTCACGTCCTCCGAGACCTCCCGACAGAGGTCGTAGATGTAGTCCCAGTTCGTGATGGTGCACTTGAACTCCTCGGGCAGGTCGCTCATGTGCGGCGGGACGTATCGCCCGAGGTTAAGTGGTGTGTCTCGCCGTGAGCGGCCGAACTATGCCGGCGGGAGTCCTCGCCGTCGGCATGGACGGACTCGACCTCCCCGAGCGGTTCGCCGACTTCGACCACGCCAGCCACACCCGGCGGGCCATCGACCTCGCCCGCGAGGCCCGCGACCGGGGCGACGACGCCTACGGCTCGGTGCTCGTCCGCGACGACCGAATCGTGGCCGAGGCGCGCAACGCCGTCGTCACCGACGACGACCTCCGGGCGCACCCGGAACTGGAACTCGCCCGGCGCGCGGTCCGAGAGTTCACCCCCGAGGAGCGAGTGGAGACGGTGCTGTACACCTCGACGGAGCCGTGTCCGATGTGTGCGGGCGGCATCTACCACGCTGGGCTGGCGGCGGTGGTCTACAGCGTCTCGGCCGAGCGGGCGGGCCAACTCGGGACGGACCTGGTGGTGCCGTCGCGCGACGTGTTCGCGGGCGGGGCGCGTGACGTCGCGGTCGCCGGCCCGGTGTGTGCCGAGGCGGGCGAGGCGCTCCACGAGTGACCGTGCCGCCGCCAGAATTGTTCGTCACCTGAATAAACGCTTAGGAGCGTGTGTCACGTACGCGTCCCACATGGTTGGGTTCTACGCCGGGTCCGACGGGAGCTACTACACCGAGTGGGAGGTCGCCCTGCGGATGGAGTCTGGCGACTGGGAGCCCTGCATGTGGGACACCGAGACGGGCTGGGAACTCGTCGAGGGCGACGGCGGTCTCGTCTGGCTCGTCCCCGTCGAGGCCTCGGACCTCCCCGCCTGGGTCGAGGTCAGGGAGACGCCCGAGGGGCCGGGCGACGAGGTCGTCGACACGCGTGGCTGACCGGACGCGCCCCGGGCGGCAGGAACCGACCGGCCTTTTGTGATGGCCACAGTAGGCGGCGCCATGACCGACGAGTCCCCACCCGACGCTCCCCGACGCCGGGCGGTGCTGGCGACGCTGGCCGGCGGTCTCGGCGTCTCGCTGGCCGGGTGTTCCAGCGGTCCCTCCTCCCCGACCCCCTCGGCCACCCCGCGGCCGACCGACCCGTCGACCGACTCCCCGACGGACGACGGGACCCCGACGGGCACCGACGTGCCGGTCGAGCGCCTCCGCACGCTGGGTGCGAGCGTCTACCACCTCTACGCCGTCGGCGCGTTCGAGGACGCTCGCCGCTACTACGCCGACCGTTTCGACGCCGACCTCGACACCGAGGAACTCCGCGGCGGCTGGGACGCGTGGACGGCCACCGCCGGCCGGTTCGAGGGCGTCGCCGGCACCGTCCACCGTACGCAGGAGGGGTTCGACGTGGTGAAGGTCGTCGGCGCGTTCCAGACCGGCCTCGTCGCCATCGACTTCGTCTTCGGTGGGAACGCCGACGTGGTCGGCCTGTTCCACAGCAACCCGAACACGGGTGAGTACGCGCCGCCGGGCTACGCCGCGAGCGAGGCGGTCGTCGAGTCCGGGGTGGCGCTCTCCGAGGCGTCCTGCGGCCTCCCGGCGGTGCTGACGACGCCGAGCGACTCGGGGAGCGGGACCGTCCCCGGCGTCGTCCTCGTCGGCGACGACGGCCCCCGGGACCGGAACGGCGCGGTCGGACCGAACCGCCCCCTGCAGGACCTCGCGTGGGGACTGGCCGACCGCGGCGTGGCGAGTCTCCGCTACGACTCGCGCGCACTCTCCTGCGACTCGCTCGCCCCCGAGGCGACGACGCTCGACGCCCTCGTCGAGGACGCCACCGTCGCCGTCGAGCGACTTCGCTCGCTCGACGGCGTGGGACCGGTCGCCGTCCTCGGGCACGGCCTCGGCGGGTGGATCGCCCCCCGCGTCGCGGCCGCGGCGACCGTCGACGGCGTGGCCGTCCTTGCGGCGCCCGGCCGACCGCTCACGACGACGCGCCCCGAGGCCGCCCAGCGCGTCGCCGAGGTCGACGGGACCGTCGAGGACACCGAGCAGCGGTGGGTCGACCACGTCACGAGCGAGGCCGACCGGGTCGGGGACCTCGCGGCCGACGAGACGGCGCTCGGCGCGACCGGCGCGTTCTGGGCGAGCGTGGCCGACTACGACCCGGTCGCGGAGACGAGCGGCCTCTCGGTGCCGACCCACCTCCTGTTCGGCGGCCGTGACTTCGAGGTGCCCGAGGCCGACCGGCAGCGGTGGACCGAGGCGGGCGCGGTACAGGTCGTGGACGCCGCGAACCACCTGCTCCAGACCGGTGAGGGACCGGCCACGCCGGGTGAGTACGCGATCCCGAACACGGTGGCGGAGGCCGTCGTCACCGACGTGGCCGAGTTCGTGACCGGCCTGTAGTCACGTCGCGACTGCCCGTCGCGCCAACCTTCATACGCACCGCCCCCGACGCCAGTCCATGGACCAGCGACGCGCCTGTCTGGTGGACGCGTTCACGACGGAACCGCTGACCGGGAACGCCGCGGGGGTCGTCCCCGACGCCGCCGGCCTGAACGACTCGCAACTGCAGGCCGTCGCCGCGGAACTCGGCGCCAGCGAGACGGCGTTCCTCGCCCCGAGCGACGACCCCGAGGCCGACCGGCGGGTCCGCTACTTCACGCCCACGCAGGAGGTCGACCTCTGCGGGCACGCCACGATAGCGAGCCACGCCCTGCTGGCCGAGGACGGCATCCTCGACCCCGGTGAGCACACGCTGGAGACGAACGTCGGGGTCCTCGACGTCGAGGTGACCGAGGACGGGCTCGTCTGGATGACCCAGCGCCCCGCCGAGGTCGAGGAGATCGACGAGATGGACCTCGCGTACACGACGGTCGCCGAGGCGCTGGACGTGGACCCCGCCGCACTGACCGACATCGGCGCGGACCTCCCGCTGGCGCGGGCCTCGACCGGCCTCCCCTTCCTCGTCGTCCCGGTGAACTTCCTCGAACACCTCGGGAAGATGGACCCCGACCCCGCGAAGGTCGAGGCGCTGACCGACGAGTTCGACGCGACGGGCGTCTACGCGTTCACGTTCGACACGCTCGAGGCCGAGTCGACGCTCCACGGGCGGATGTTCGCCCCCGGTGCGGGCGTCCCCGAGGACCCGGTGACCGGGACGGCGTCGGGCGCCGTCGCCGCGTACCTCGACCGGTTCGGGGCCATCGACACCGACGAGATGCAGTTCGAGCAGGGCGAGTTCGTCGACCGCGGGGGCCGCGTCCACGTGCAGGTGCCGGCCGCTCCCACCGTCGACGGGGTGCGGGTCGGGGGCCGGGCGGTCACCTCGCTGGACGGGAGCCTGCTGGTCCCGGACCACGAGGAGGAGGAGATACTGGAGGTCTGAGCGTCCACTGGCTGTCACGTCCGGGGCAGGGAACCTCGCCTTCGGAACCTTCTTTATCGCTGTCCCGGTTCGTTGTTCCAACGATGGCAGTACTCTGGCTGGAGGACATACGGTCCGAGGATATCGACTCGGTCGGGGGGAAGGGGGCCTCCCTCGGCGAGATGACCGCGGCCGGCCTGCCGGTCCCTCCGGCGTTCGTCGTCACCGCGGGGACCTACCGCGCGTTCATCGAGGACACGGGTATCGACGAGGAACTGTTCGCGGCCGTCGACGTCGACACGGAGGACTCGACGGCGCTCGCGGAGGCCGAGGCGCGGGCGAAGGAACTCATCCTCGGCACCGAGACCCCCGACGAACTGCGCGAGGAGATTCTCGCGTCCTACGAGGAACTCGGTGGCGACGAGGAGGCGTTCGTCGCGGTGCGCTCCTCGGCCACCGCGGAGGACCTGCCCGACGCCTCGTTCGCCGGCCAGCAGGAGACGTTCCTCAACGTCACGGGCGAGGACCTCGTCGACCGCGTCAAGCGATGCTGGGCCTCGCTGTTCACGAAGCGGGCCATCTACTACCGCAACGAGAAGGGGTTCGACCACGAGAAGGTCGACATCGCCGTCGTCGTCCAGCAGATGGTCGACGCCGAGAAGTCCGGCGTGATGTTCACCTCGCACCCGTCGACCGGCGAGGCGCGCATCATCATCGAGGCGGCGTGGGGCCTCGGCGAGGCCGTCGTGAGCGGGTCGGTGTCGCCCGACAACTACGTCGTCGACCGACGCACCGGTGAGATCATCGACGAGACCACCGCCGAGAAGAAGGTGATGATGGTCCGCGACGAGGAGTCCGGGTCGACGGTCACCCTCGACGTGCCCGAGGACAGGCGGGGCGAGCGCGTCCTCACGGACGAGGAGATCGCCACGCTCGTCGAACTCGGTGAGACGGCCGAGGCACACTACGACGAACCGCAGGACGTGGAGTGGGCGCTCGTCGACGGCGAGGTGTTCATGCTCCAGTCCCGGCCCATCACGACCATCAGCGAGAGCGCGGGTGCCGCCGCCAGTCCGGACGGTGCCGGCGAGACCAGCGAGGGTGGGATGTTGCTGAAGGGACTCGGGGCCTCCCCCGGCATCGCGTCGGGACCGGTCCGGGTGGTCCGCAAGCTCGACCAGCTCGACAAGGTCGGCAAGGGTGACATCATCGTCACCGAGATGACGACGCCGGACATGGTGCCGGCGATGAAGCGCGCGGCCGGCATCGTCACCGACGAGGGGGGGATGACCTCCCACGCGGCCATCGTCTCGCGTGAACTCGGCGTCCCGGCGGTCGTCGGCTCGGGCAACGCCACCGAACTCCTCGGCGACGGCCAGGTCGTCACCATCGACGGCGACAAGGGGAGCGTCTCGGAGGGCGAGACGAAGACGGAGACCGCGGACGACGGCGACCGTCACGAGGACATCCGCCCGCAGAACCCCGTCAAGCCGATGACGGCGACGGAGGTGAAGGTGAACGTCTCCATCCCCGAAGCGGCCCACCGTGCGGCCCAGACGGGGGCCGACGGGGTCGGTCTCCTCCGGATGGAGCACATGATCCTCTCGACGGGCCAGACCCCCGAGCAGTACGTCGAGAACCACGGCGAGGACGCATACGTCGACGAGATCGTCCGTGGCGTGCGCGAGGTGGCCGACGAGTTCTACCCCCGGCCCGTCCGGGTCCGCACCCTCGACGCCCCGACCGACGAGTTCCGACAGCTGGAGGGCGGCGAGAACGAACCCCACGAGCACAACCCGATGCTGGGCTACCGTGGCATCCGGCGCTCGCTCGACCGCCCCGACGTGTTCGCCCACGAACTGGAGGCGTTCCGTCGCCTGTTCGAGATGGGTTACGACAACGTCGAGGTGATGTTCCCGCTCGTCAACGACGCCGAGGACGTGATCCGCGCCCGGAACCTGATGGAGGACGCCGGCATCGACCCCGAGAAGCGCACGTGGGGCGTGATGGTCGAGACGCCCGCGTCCGCGCTCGCCATCGAGGGGATGGCCGAGGCCGGCATCGACTTCGCCTCGTTCGGGACGAACGACCTCACGCAGTACACGCTCGCGGTCGACCGGAACAACGAGAACGTCGCCGACCGGTTCGACGAACTCCACCCCGCCGTGCTCGAACTCATCGGCAAGGTCATCCAGACGTGTCGCGAGCACGACGTGAACACGAGCATCTGCGGGCAGGCCGGCTCGAAACCCGAGATGGTCCGCTTCCTCGTCAACGAGGGTATCTCCTCCATCTCCGCGAACATCGACGCGGTACGGGACGTGCAACACGAGGTCAAGCGCGTCGAGCAGAAACTGCTGCTGGACTCGGTGCGGTAATCGGCGCGGGTCTCAGTTTCCTTCCCGAAGCAGTTCCGGCACCGTCACGAGCGACTCGACCGTGTAGTCCGGCTCCTTCACCGGCACCTCGTCGTCCTGTTCGACCCACACCGTCTCGATGCCGAGCGCGTCAGCGACGAACAAGTCCTCGTCGTACTCGTCGCTGACCATCACGACGCGGTCGCCGTCGTCGAGCCCCTCCAGACACCGTAGATAGCCGCGTGGATGTGGCTTCGCGCGCCCCACGTCGCTGGAGACGACGAGTTCGGCGAAACAGTCGCGGATAGCGTGGTCCTCCAGTACCGCCTCCACCCACGGCAGGGCCATGTTGCCGTGGACGTACAGTTCGTGGTCGGCCGCCAGTTCCTCGATGGCCGCGACGTGCGTCTCGGGCACCTCGGGCGAGCGCCACGTCCGCTCGACGTACTCGCGGCAGGCCGCCCGATCGGCTCCGGTGAGCGTCGAGAGCAGGTCGAGGTAGCCCGCCTCGGTCGTGACGAAGCCGTCGCGGAACGCGAAGTAGGCGATCCAGCCGGGGTAGGGGTCGACCTCGGAGTCGACGCCGAGCAGGTCCGCGTGGTCGCGTTCGTCGCCGTGGAACGCGAGGACGCCGCCGTAGTCGAGGAGGATACGCATTGGACCGGCACTGAGACCACTGGAGCGATAACCGTTCGGGACCGTGGTCGGGCCGCCCCCGCAGCCCCGACTCGTCCCGGCCGCAGCCAGATTCGCCCGACGCCATACCACCTAACATTTACCGCGCCACCACGACGCCCGAGTATGCGAAAGGTCCCTGTCGTCCTGCTCGCCGTGTGTCTCGTCCTCTCGGGGTGTAGCTTCCTCGGGGGGACGGGCACTCCCACCGCGGGACCGAATCCGGGGCCCGGCACCGACACCGGGACCCCCGTCGACGGGCAGGTCGACCCACCGGGCATCGAGAACGGGCGACTGACCGACCTGAACGTCCTGCTGGACGCACACGAGACGGCACTGCTGGAGACGGGGTTCGAGGCAGACCTCAGGGCCAACGCCACGAACTCCTTCGAGGGTGAGGTGTACGAGTCCCGCCAGCGCCAGCAGACCATCGTCGAACCCGGTGCGACGGAGTACCGCTTCCGGACCACGTCGGTGGGCGACGGGTTCGTCGCGAACAACTGGGGCAACGAGTCCACGACGGTCATCCGGGCGCGCATCGGGAACACGACGCGCTACCAGGTCGAGGACGCGACCGCCGACCGCCTGCTCACGACCCGGCCCGTGCTCGAGAACTACCTGAACGCCACCGAGATGACGGTCGTCGAGCGTGGCACGATTCGGGACGGCCAGCAGGTCGTCCGGCTCGAGAACGAGGGGACACCCTACGTCGACGAACTGGAGCGAGGGGTCGTCCCGCGCAACGCCAGCGACCTGCGCAACTGGACGGTGACCGCGGTGGTCGACGACCGGGGCCGGGTGCTCCAGTTCCGGGCGACGGGCGAGTACACGCTGCAGGAACAGGCGGGGGAACTCGACATCCGGTTCTCGGTGCTCCGGACCGACGAACCGAGCGTCGAGCGGCCCGAGTGGGTCGGCGAGGCGCTCGAACGGGCCGCCGAGCAGTCCTGAGCCCGCGGGCGGTCGGTGGCGCCGCGACTACACAACTTATAAATCAGGCGCGCCGTACTCGTGATTAGATGCAGCGGGCCCAGCCGCAGGACTTCTCGCGCGTGCTCTCCTCGATGTGTACGGAACCACATCCGGTCGCCCGTGAGGCTGCCGAGCGGTTCCTCGCCACGAACCCCGGCGACCCCGGCACGTACGAGACGGTCGCCAAACTGGAGCGGAAAGCCGTCGCGCTCCTCGGCGAGGTGACGGGCCTCGACGACGCCCCCGGCTACGTCACCTCCGGCGGCACGGAGGCGAACATCCAGGCGGTCCGCATCGCGCGCAACCGCGCGGACACCCGCACGCCCAACGTCGTCGTCCCGCAGAGTGCGCACTTCTCGTTCTGGAAGGCCGCCGACGTGCTGGGCGTCGAGCTTCGCACGGCGCCGCTCGAGGGGTACGAGGCGAACCTCGAGGCCGTGCAGGAGCTCGTCGACGAGGACACCGTGATGGTGCTCGGCGTCGCCGGCACCACCGAGTACGGCCGCGTCGACGACATCCCCGCGCTCGTCGACATCGCCGACGAGGTGGACGCCCTGACGCACGTCGACGCCGCGTGGGGTGGGTTCGTCCTGCCGTTCACGGACCACGACTGGGACTTCGCCGACGCCGACATCGACACGATGACCATCGACCCGCACAAGATGGGGCAGGCGGCGGTGCCCGCCGGCGGCCTCCTCGCTCGCGGGCCCGAACTGCTGGACGAACTCGCCATCGACACCCCCTACCTCGAGAGCCACTCGCAGGTCACCCTGACCGGGACGCGGTCGGGCGCGGGCGTGGCGAGCGCCGCGGCCGTGATGGCGGAACTCTGGCCCGCGGGCTACCGCGAGCAGTACGAGACCTCGCGGTCGAACGCGCGGTGGCTCGCCGACGCGCTCGCGGCGCGCGACGTGGGGTACGTCGAACCGGACCTCCCCATCGTCGCCATCGACCTCGCGCACGACGCCATCGACGACCTCCGCGAGTTCGGCTGGCGCGTCTCACGCACCGAGGCCGGCGAGGCCCGCGTCGTGATGATGCCCCACGTCACGCGGTCGATGCTGGAGGAGTTCGTGGCGGACGTCGAGCGGGTCGTCTGAATCGAGCGTCGTGTATCCCAACAGGCTTACCTCACCTGCAGCGCTAGCGTCGCTCGTGCCCGACGCGGCCCTGCTCACCGCACTGACCCTCCCCGCGCCAGTCGTGCCGCTCGACTTCCACGCGGGTGCGTTCCGTGCGCTGGAGGCTGCCGTCAAGACCGCGACCGGCCCGCTCGGTCTCGGACTCATCTTCGTCTACTCCTTCCTCATCGCGTTCGTCCTGCCCTTGCCCAGCGAGGTGGTCCTGCTCGCGCCGCTCGAACTCGGGTTGCCGTACGAGGCGAAGCTCGCGCTCATCATGCTCGTCTCGGGCGCGGGCAAGGCCGCAGGCAGCGTGTTCGCGTTCGCCATCGGCCAGGAGGCCAAACAGTCCGGGCCCATCATCCGCCTGCTCCGTCGCTCGCGGTTCGACGTCATCGCGTGGTCGGAGAGACAGACCGTCGACCTCGCCCGGAAGTACGGCTACGCCGGGCTGGCGCTGGCGCTCTGCGTGCCGGGGTTCCCGGACACGCTCTCGATCTACGCGTTCGCCGTCCTCGAGGAGGACTACCTGAAGTTCGCGCTCGCCACGTTCCTCGGGAGCGTCGGCCGCCTCCTGTTCACGGTGGCCGTGTTCGGCGGCGCCGCGGCCGTCATCTGAGGGCGGACCGTGGACGCCCGTTCACGACGCGCCGGCACGTCTCGGCCCCACTGGTCCCGTCTCCACCGCCCGTGGGTGGAATCACCGTCGCTGCGGTCCCCCAGTCTCCCCCCGGCGAGCGCCGACTGGCGCTCGCCAACCACGATATCTTCGCCTGCACCGACGTAGCCCCAGTATGAACTACCGTCGGCTGTCCAGTCAGGCCGTCCTCGGGGCGGTCCTCGTCCTCGTCGGTGTGGCACTGCTCCTCCAGACGACCAACCTCTACGACGTGGGACCGCTGCTCCGCTACGTCCCGTCGCTGTTCGTCCTCGTCGGCGCGTACGCGCTCGTCGCGAGCGGCTTCCGTAACCTCGTCGGGCCGGTGCTGGTCATCGTCGTCGCCAGCGCGTGGCAGGCCGTGACGCTCGGGTTCGTCGACGGTGCGACCCTGCTCGACTTCTGGCCGGTCCTGATCATCCTGTTCGGCCTCTCGCTCGCGCTGGGACGGGTCAGACCCCGCCCCGCGGGTACCGAGAGCGACCGCGTGAGCGGGTTCGCCCTGTTCGGCGGCGTCGAGCGCCGTGCCCTCTCGAAGCAGTTCCGCGAGGCCGACCTGACCGCCCTCTTCGGCGGTACGACGCTCGACCTGCGGGACGTGGAGCGCCAGCCCGGTGCCGACCCCATACGGGTGAGCGCGATGGCGATGTTCGGGGCGGTCGAGATCATCGCGCCCCGCGAGTGGAACGTGCAGATGGACGTCCTCCCCATCTTCGGCGCGGCCGAGGACTCACGGCTCCGCACCGAGCGTGACCACGAGGGCGAGTCCGACACGGTCGACCTCGTGGTCGACGGGTTCGTCGCGTTCGGCGGCGTCGAAGTGAAGGACTGAGGCCGAGCGACACGGCACCGCGGTGTTTTTGACGACGGGGTGGCTACGGTGCGACGTGCTTCGATGGCTCGCGGACCGCGGGATGCGCCCCTGCTGAGCCACCGCCGTCGGTGGACCGGCCCGGGGCGACCGTGCCCCCCGGCCCTCGCAGGGTCGGACCCGCCGCGAACCCGACGCGACTTCTCCCAGTCCCCCGAACGACGCGGACCGGCGGGTTTTACGCCCGCCACATTCGACACGACACACATGAGCCACGACGAGTTCCCGACCGACCGCCCCGCGGTGGTGACCTGTGGGCTGCCGTACGCGAACGGCGACCTGCACGTCGGCCACCTGCGTGGGTACGTCGGTGCCGACACGCTGAATCGCGCCCTGCGGAAGGTGGGCCAGCAGACCGCGTACGTCTGCGGCTCGGACATGCACGGCACCCCCATCGCCGTCAACGCCGCGAAGGAGGGCGTCTCTCCCGAGGAGTTCGCCCTCTCGTACCACGAGCAGTACGAGGAGACGTTCCCCCGCTTCAACGTCGAGTTCGACAACTACGGCCACACGCACGACGAGACGAACACGGAGACGACGACGTCCATCGTCCGGGCGCTGGAGGACAGTGGCTACGTCTACGAGAAGGAGATCATGGTCGGCTACGACCCCGAGGCCGACCAGTACCTCCCGGACCGCTACGTCGAGGGGACCTGCCCCTACTGCGGGGAGAAGGCCCGCGGCGACGAGTGCGACGAGGGCTGTGGCCGGCACCTCGAACCCGGTGAGGTCGAGGACCCCGTCTCGGTGCTGACCGGCAACCCCGCGGAGTACCGCGAGCGCGAGCACCGGTTCTTCCGCGTCTCGGAACTCCAGACGTACCTGCAGGGGTTCATCGACCGGCTGGAGGGGACCTCGAACGCGCGGAACCAGCCCCGCGAGTGGATCGAGGGCGAACTCCGCGACTGGTGTATCACCCGCGACATGGACTGGGGCATCGACTACCCGGGTGACGAACAGGACGACCTCGTCCTCTACGTCTGGGTGGACGCCCCCATCGAGTACATCTCCTCGACGAAGCAGTACTCCGAGCGCGTCGGTGCCGACGAGTACGACTGGGCGGAGGTCTGGCGCCCGCCCGAGGACGAGCGTTCGACGCCCGACTCGGCGGGCGGCGGCGGCGAGGTCGTCCACGTCATCGGCCGCGACATCATCCAGCACCACACCGTGTTCTGGCCGGCGATGCTCCACGCCGCGGGCTACACCGAACCGCGGGCCGTGGCCGCGACGGGGTTCATCACCATCGACGGGAAGGGGCTCTCGACCTCCCGGAACCGTGCCATCTGGGCGCGCGAGTACCTCGACGAGGGGTTCCACCCCGACCTCCTGCGGTTCTACCTCACCACGAACGGCGGCCTCCAGCAGGACGTCGACTTCTCGTGGTCGAAGTTCCAGGAGCGCGTCAACAACGAACTCGTGGGCACGCTCGGGAACTTCCTCTACCGCTCGCTCCTGTTCGCCCAGCGCGAGTACGGCGGGACGCCGGACGTCGACGTCTCGGCCCGCGTGGAGGAACGCATCGAGGCGGCCGTCGCCGACTTCCGCGCCGGTGTCAACGACTACTCCGTCCGGCAGGTCGGGAACAGCGCGGTCGCACTCGCCCGCTTCGGGAACGAGTACATCCAGAACCAGGAGCCGTGGAACCTCACCGACGAGGACCCGGAGCAGGCCGCACAGGTCATCCGCGACTGCGTCCAGCTCGCCAAGGCCGTCGTCGTCCTGTTCGAACCCATCGCGCCCGGGAAGGCCGAGGAGCTGTGGGCCGTCTTCGGCGGCGACGACCGACCCGTGCGGGACGTGACGCTCGACGCCGCGCTCGAGGCGCCCGCGGCCGAGTTCGAGGCGCCCACCGAGCCGTTCGAGAAGGTCGAGGACGACCGCGTCGAGGAACTCACCGAGAAACTCGAGGCGCGTATCGAGGAGGCAACGAGCGACGAGGACGACGCGGACGAAAGCGAAACCGACGAGGGGGAGGCCCCCGAGGCCGGTGACATGGAACCCCTGCTGGAAGAGCGCATCTCGTTCGACGAGTTCCAGGAACTGGACCTCCGCGTGGGTCGCATCGAGTCGGCCGAACCCATCGAGGGCGCGGACAAACTGCTGAAACTGACGGTCGACATCGGCCACGAGGTCCGCCAGATCGTCGCCGGCCTCCGACAGCTCCACGACCACGAGGAGCTACCGGGGACGAAGGTGGTCGTCGTCGCCAACCTCGAGAAGGCCGAACTGTTCGGCACGGAGTCGAACGGGATGGTCCTCGCGGCTGGCGAGGACGCCGACCTGCTGACGACGCACGGCGACAGCGAGCCGGGCACGAAGGTCCGGTAGGCGCTGGCGACACCTCCACTCTCAGCCCGGCTGGTGACTCACTCTACGCGTCGAGCCAGACGTCACGAGCGATACCACTCGGCGGTCGAGCGGACTGGGGATGGGGTCCGGTCCGGCCCCGGACTCAGAGGAAGCCGAACGTCTTGCCGAGCCAGACGGCGAACTTCGCGGCCTCGACCTCGACGGTCTTGGTGACGGTCAGGCCGCTCACCTTGATGTTGCCGGCCTCGTACTGTTCGTTGAACTCTGCGGCCGGGTCCTCGGCCTCGACGATGGCGTCGAACGTCGACTCGCTCGTCCGGATGCGGATCGAAGGGTCGTCCGCACTCGTCGTGCCGTAGTCCGTTATCTCGCCGTCGTCGTCGGTGACGAAGCGGTAGGCCTCGCCGGTGTCCTTCTTCGCCACGGTGTCGCCCGAGCCGATGCGGACCTCGAGGGTCTCACCCGAGAACCGGTTGCGGGCGATGCTGGGCGCCTCGTCGACGTTGTCGTTGTACAGCGCCACCAGACTGTCGAGGTTCACCGTGTTCTCGCTGCTCTCGCCGTCCTGCGCGAGCGCCCCACCCGGCACGGCCGAGACGAGGAGCGCGAGCGCCATCCCCACTAGCAGGATTCGCTTCGCGGAAACTGTCATCTGGGCGTATCTCGTGTGGTAGCGAGTATATCTCTTGTGGCGGACTCTCCCGTCGAGTCGAACGAGCGGGCGGAAACGGTTTGTGTGCGCCGGCGCTACCTGTGGTATGGAACGAGACGACTCCTCGACGGCGGGCTCGGCCTCCGACGAACGGGCCGAGGAGGCCGACGGGTGGCAGTTCGGCGACCGGGACACGACGCCCGTGGAGACCGACTCCGCTTCCCCCTCCGATTCCGGCTTCGACGCCGAACCGGAGGCCGAGCGGCGCGGTTCGGTCGCCGGTGGCACCGACCGCCGACTCCCGGTCGAACCCGAACCCGTGAGCCTCGAGAGCGCGGTGTTCGTCCTCCTCGGCGTCGTCGTGACGCTGGCCGTCTTCGCCCAGTTCGTCGTCGGCTGAGACCGAACCGTTACGGTGGGTCGCCGCCTACTGGGCGGTATGGTCGACGTACCGGGACTGGGGTTACCGCTCTCACTCGTGCTGTTGCTCGCGGGGACGGGACTCATCGTCGCCGAGGCGCTGGCTCCGGGCGCCCACTTCATCGTCATCGGAGTGGCCCTCCTCGTGGCCGGGCTGGTCGGCGTGTTGCTCCCACCGGGACTCGGCGCGCTCTCCGTGTTCATCCTCGCCGCGGTGGTGTTGCTCGCGGGGGCCGTCTCGCTCTACGCCTACCGCGAGTTCGACTTCTACGGCGGCCGGGGGAGCGGACAGACCTCGGACTCCGAGGCGCTGCGCGGGAAGTCCGGCCGCGTGACCGAACGGGTCACGACGAGCGAGGGCGAGGTGAAACTCGAGGAGGGTGGCTTCAACCCGTACTACCGCGCCCGGACCACCTCCGGGAGCATCGAGGTGGGCGAGGAGGTCATCGTCGTGGACCCCGGCGGGGGGAACGTCGTCACCGTCGAGTCGCTGCACTCTGGTGAAGACCCCATCGACCGGGAGCTGGCGCGTGAGCGCCGGCGCACCGAGCGGGAGCGAGCGGCCGACGAGGACCGCGAGTCGAACACCGAGAGCGGGACGGAGACGGCGTGACGGTAGACCGCCTCGACCTCTCGCGTCTCGCCGGCCACGACCCCGCGACGGTGTCCGACGAGGAGCGCGAGGCGGCCGTCCTCGCTCCGGTCCTCGACCGCGACGGCGTCGACCACCTCCTGTTCATCCGGAAGGCCGACGACCGTTCCTCGCACGCCGGGCAGATGGGGTTCCCCGGCGGCGGCCGCGAACCGACGGACGCGGACCTGCGGGAGACGGCGCTCCGCGAGTGCCACGAGGAGGTCGGGATGCACCCGGCGGAGCCGACGGTCCGCGGCCGCATCGACGACATCCGGACCGTCTCGCGCTACTCGGTGCGTCCCTACGTCGGCCGCGCGCCGGACCGCGAGTACGTCCCGGACGGGGTCGAGGTGGCGGAGGTGGCCGTCCTCCCCGTCCCGGAACTCACCGACCGCGCGAACTACGACTCGGAGCGCCGTGACCACCCCCACTACGGCGACATCCGCCTGCACTACTTCCGGGTCGGCGGCCACGTCGTCTGGGGGGCCACCGCCCGGATGCTGGTGCAGTTGCTCGAGTTGACGAGCGACTGGGAGATGCCGGCGGAACCGGACCGGCACGTGGAACCGGACGCCGAGTTCCCGGTCTGAACTCTCCACCGAGCGTGTCGCCGGGCACTTCTACCCGCTAGCCGACCGCGTGGAACAAAAGTGTCAATCAAGTGTATTCAATCTCTGAAAATACTCTCACGATACTATGTGTGTCTGGCCGTCACGTTGGGGTGAGGGGTGTCTCACATGACCGAGAACGAACACTCGAAGGGGGTAACGACGGTATCGGAAGACGGGGTGAGCGTGGAACGGACGCTCGTCGTGCGCGACGAGGGGGTAGTCGGGACGGTACGAGTCGACGCCGAGCGGCCCGAGCCGGTCGTGGTGACGGTGGTCGACCCGTTCCCGGCCGACCTCGCGGCCGAGGAGGCGGGGTTCCGGCGAGACGCCGCGCCGGAGGATGGGTCCGTGGACGGGGAGCGGGCGCGCATCCAGACCCTCGTCGAGGACGAACCGGTCGAGGTGTCCTACGGGGTCGCCCTGTCCGAACCGACCGACGGGGAGGCGTTCTCGGGGCCACGGGTGGAGGCGGTCGAGCCCGTGTCTGTCACCGGCCCCGAGGTCGCGGGCTCCGACACGGCGGACGGGGACTCCGGGCTGCTCTCCCGCGTCCAGCGACGACTGACCGGGTCGAACGCGGACGACGGCTCGGCGTCGGCCCGGACCGACGGGCCGGCCCCGGCCTCGGCCGACGAGCGCGTGGTCGACGTGGTGGCCGAGGAGATGGCGGACGACGCCGCAGTCGAGGAGGCCGAAGCGGAGACGGCGGTCGAGCAGACGGGCGCAGAGCCGACGGCCGAGGCGGCTGCAGCAGACACGGTCGCCGAGCCAGCCGAAGCGGGAACGACGGTCGAGCAGGCAGGAACGGACGTGACGCCCGGACGTGACGGGGAGTGGGACGAGATGGCCGACGGTGACTGGCAGCCAGCAGAGGGAGGGGAGGCCCGGTCGAGCACGGAGTACGCGACGGGCGGCGAGGGTGATTCAGCGCAGATGGACCACGACGAGGCAGAGACGACGGACGGGAGTGACAGCACGGACCGAACGACGGCGGCTTCCGCGCCGCGGACCGCGGTGGCCGAGGACCAGCGACGGAGCGTCGAACTCCGGGTCGACCGGCTCAGTGCGCGCGTCGAGGAGTTCGCCGCCTACGCCGACGGGCTAGAGGCCCTCATCGACGAGCACGGGAGCGCGACGGAGTTCGTCGACCGCTTCGACGAGGCGGTGGGCGACCTCGACCGGCGGTTGTCGTCGCTCGACGATGCGGTCGACGCGCTGGACGAGGAGACCTCGGCCGAGATCGAGGACGTGGAGGCCTCCGTCCGGTCGCTCAAGCGGCGCATCGGTGACGCGCGTGAGCGTATCCGCGAGGACCTCGAGCGCGTCGAGACGGACCTCGGCAGCGTCGAGGGGGACGTCGAGGTGGTGTCCGACCGCGTCGACCGCGTCGAGGGACAGCTCGACACGCTCGATGCCGACCTCGGCCGAGTCGACGGGCGGGTGGACGACGTCGCCGCGACCGTGGAGTCGGAGACGGAGCGACTCGACGGTCGCCTCGACTCGCTGGCCGAGGACGTCGAGTCGCTCCGTGCGACCGCCACCACGGTCGAGGACGACCTCGCGTCGGTGCGCGAGGAGGTGTCGACGATGCGGTCCGAGCAGGACGCGCTCCGCGAGGCGGTGGCCGAACTGCAGTCGTTCCGCACGTCCATGGCCGACGTATTCGCGGCCGACCTCGGGGCCGAGACCGGCAGCATCTCGGAGTCCGAGTCGGACCGCACGGACTCCGGCGACGCCTCCGCAGACTGAGGCGGTCGGTCCGAGCGGCCCGTCGCCGCCGGTGGCCCTTGGAAAACCTTTAGCCGCGGGACACGGAACGTCGGGCAATGGCAGACGAGGAAGAAGACGAGGGGCCCGTCGTGGAACTGGGCGAGGGTGAACCCGTCGAGGGCGTCCCGCTCGAGCAGGCCACGGCACGACTCTACTACGGCATCGAGAAGAGCGAGGTCGAGCGCCGCGAGGGTGACACCGTCGTCCGGACGCCGGACGGCCCGCGACAGCTCGCGGACGTGATCGCCGAGGTGGAGGCGACGTACTTCGAGACGCGCCGCGACCTCGAGGCGGCCATCGAGGGCGTCGTCGGCACCGGTCCCGTCCCCACCGCAGACGAGTAGCGCCATGGCGCCCGTGGCGGCACTCCGTCGCGGTCTCGCCCGCACCACGTGGGTCCAGCGGGCGCTCTTCTCGGGGTTCCTGCTCGCGCTGGTCTGGACCGAGTGGCACACCTCCGGCCTCGGCTCGCGCGTGGGCAAGGACCTGCTCGTCTACCTCGCGGCCCCGGCCGGGCTGGCGGCGCTCCACGGCAAGCACCTCGGCTGGCGTGTCGACCGGACCGCGCTCCGGAACACCCTGTTGCTCGCGCTGTTCGTCCTCCCGTTCTACCTCGTGGGGTCGTCGCTCCCCTCGGTGCGCGAGTTCTACCCGATGTGGGGCGCGACGAAGGAGACGTACCTCGTCCACTCGGTCCAGCAGTTCCTCGTCGTCGTCGCCGCCGAGACGTACTACCGTGGCCTGCTCTGCGTGGGCGTGCGCGACATCGGCCGGAAGGCGGCGTTCATCAGCCCGGTCATCTACGCGTTCCACCACCTCGGGAAGCCCCCCATCGAACTCGTCCTCTCGGGGCCGACCGACGTGCTGTTCGGCCTCGTCGACTACGAGTCGAACTCCATCCTGCCGAGCGTCGTCGCACACGGGCTCGGGCTGGCGCTGCTGGACTGGCTCGTGCTCCACGACCCCGTCATCCCCACGGAGACCGTGCTCTCGTGGCTCCGGTGGATTCCACTGCCGCTCTGACTCGGGTCAGTAGCCCCGGTCGAGTTTCGCCGTCTCGAACCCCTCCGTCAGCTCGTCCCAGCGGTCGGCCAGCTCCGCGGCGGTCCAGCGCCCGTCCTCGTTCGCCGTCGAGAGCGACCGCTCGCGCGTCGGGTCCGAGACGTACGCCACCTCCCCGCCCATGATGGCGAGCGTGCACCCGGTGACACCCTCGGCCGCGTCGCTGGCGAGGAAGACGGGTACCGCGGGCGCCATCTGTGGCCCCATCGTCTCCGGGTCCGCGCCGGCCATCCCCGGCAGGTCCTCGGTCATCCGGGTGAGCGCCGTCGGCCACATCGCGTTGACACGGACGCCGTAGCCGTTCAGTTCCTGTGCGGCGGTCCGCATCAACCCCAGGACCCCCGCTTTCGCCGCCGAGTAGTTCGCCTGCCCGGCGTTCCCGACGGCGACGCCCGAGGAGACGCAGGTGAACGAGCGCTCGCAGTCTATCTCGTCGGCCTTCGCCCGCTGGCGCCAGTGGGCGCCCGCCGCCCGGACCAGCGAGAAGTGCCCCTTCAGGTGGACGTCGACGACGGTGTCCCAGTCGTCCTCGCTCATGTTGAACGACATCCGGTCGCGCAGCACGCCGGCGAAGTTCGCCACCGAGTCGACCCGGCCGAACTCCTCGTACGTCTCGGCGACGAGCGCCTCGGTGTACGCGAAGTCGGTCACGTCGCCGAAGTGCGCGACGGCGTCGCCCCCCGCGTCCTCGATGCGGGTGACCGTCTCCTCGGCCGGTTCGCTGTCGCTCCCCTCGCCGGAGACGTCGACGCCCAGGTCGTTCACGACCACCGTCGCCCCCTGTTCGGCCATCGCCACCGCCGTCTCCTCGCCGAGTCCGTGCCCCGCACCGCAGACGATACAGACCGTGTCCTCCAGCATACCCGTCCGTCGGGGAAGGCGGGCTTACGTCCGGGCGAAGCGGCAAGCACTGCGCCGCGACGGTCCAGCGTCGGGCCTGCCCACGCCGGCACGTAACTTATCCGTCGGCGACCCCTCCTGAGGGCGATGACCCACCACGACTTCGACACGGCGTTCGTCGACGGGTTCGAGGGTGAACTCCCGGAGTCGCTCGACGAGGCGGCGGTAGAGCGGATGCGCGCGGTGGCGAAACTGCTCGACGAGCAGGTCGAGATACCGGGCACCGGGTTCCGGGTCGGCCTCGACCCGCTCGTGAGTGCCGTTCCGGGCGTGGGCAGCGCGGTCGGCGCCGTCGTCTCGCTCTACATCGTCGCCGAGGCGGCGTACCTCGGCGTCTCGTTCTCGACGGTGCTCCGGATGCTCGCCAACGTCGTCATCGACGCCGTCGGTGGTTCCATCCCCTACGTCGGGGTCCTCTTCGACGCGGTCTGGAAGACGAACAAGCGGAACCTCCGACTCGCGCTGGAGGACCTCACGGAGGGGGTCGAGCACGAGACGACGGGCGTGGTCGAGGTCGGGGGGCACGAAGAGCACACGGAGGCGACGGAGGACGAGGGGGACGACGGCCCGGTCGTCATCGAGGTCGAGTGAGCGGCGACCTCGGTCCGGAAGTGTGCCGCCCGTACCACTGGTGAGAACCTTTTTCGCTCGCAGACGCGCATCTCCACACGATGTTGCCAGTCGACCCCAGCCAGCTCTCGAGCGAGGACATCGGCGAGAAACGAGCGACCCTCCACATGGACCACGCGGACGCGGTCGAGCACGTCCGCGAGGCGTTCACGAGCGAGGGGTTCGGCATCGCCACGGAGTTCTCCCCGAGCGAGATGCTGAACGAGAAGATCGGCGCCGACCGGGACCCCTACTTCGTCCTCGGGGCCTGTAACCCGAACATGGCCGACCGTGCGCTCGACGCGAGCGACAACCGAATCGGCGGGCTGTTCCCCTGCAACGTCGTCGTCTGGGAGGAGGAACCGGGCGTCCAGACGGTCTACCACATCAGCATCATGAAGGCCGCCCGACTGCTCGGGATGGCACCCGACAGCGAGGAGATGGCCGACATCGTCGCGGACACTGGGGAGCTGGTGGAGGCGGCGTGGGCGAAGCTGGATACGGCGGAGTAGCGACCGAGCAGTCGGTCAGTCCCGCCGCCGCTCACGCTCCAGTTCCGTCTCCAACTCCTCGACGCGGCGTTCGAGTTCCTCCACGCGCTCGTCGGCCGAGCCACCGAACAGTCGCACGCCGCCGACGACCGCCACCGCGAGCAGTACCAGCGGCGCGACGATCACCAGCCCGAACAGTATCAGGATGATCAGCAGTTCCGGGCCACCGGGGAGGCCGGGGAAGAGGGGGACCAGCATAGCTCGACGTGTCACGATTACGGCGATAAGTCTGGCGACTCTCGAGGTCTCACTCCTCGCCGTCCTCGAGCGCCTCTACCTGCGCCTCGAGCCGGCCGACTTTCCGCTCGATGCGACCGAGCCGCTCGGCGACGCTCCCGCCCGAGCGGACGCGGAGGTAGAAGTAGCCGATACCGCCGACGAACCCGACGGCGACAGCGATGCTCGTGACGAGCGAGAGGGCGAGTATCACCAGTTCGGGGCCACCGGGGACGGTCTGGAGGGGGAAGGGGACCATACCCCGACTGCTCGGACGAGCGACAAGAAGCTTCCGTCAGCCCCCGAACTGTCCGAGGTTGGTCTGGACGCCCGCGACCATCTCCGACTTCCGGCGCAGGCGTGCCGGCGAGATGGGTAACTGCGGTTCGAGCGCTCCCACCGCGTCGTGGAACGTCTCGGCCACGCCGGCCTCACCCTCGAAGGCGTTCCGCACGGACTCGCGGATCTGCCAGACGCCGACGGGTGCCCAGTAGGCGTCCGAGACCGTGCGGAGGACGAGCACCTTCGCCTGTCGGCCGCGGCGTTCGAGTTCCTCCAGCACCCCCAGCCGGGAGGCGTAGTAGGCCCCACTCGTCTCGTCGACGTATGCGGTGCGGCCGGTGTAGCTCTCGTAGTCCGACCCGACCCAGTACGGCCCGGACTCGTCGGGGTTCCAGATGCTCCCGGGGGCCTTCATCTCGACCAGTTCGAACTCCCAGTCGCCCGGCGCGAGGATGACCCAGTAGGTGTTGCCGACGTAGTCGTTGCGCCAGACCTCCACCTCGTCGACGCTCGGCGCGTTCCGGATGCGTCCACGGAGGTACTGGCCGACGGTGTCGTCGACGGCCGTGATGGACCAGCGCGTGGGGACGAGTCGGCGCTCCTTCGCGCGCCCGAGCGCGCCCGCCGAGAGGATGCGCTTGATGTCGTAGACGTCGAATCCGCGCCGGTAGAGGTAGGCGATGGCGCCCTCCGCGCGCCAGTCGTCGTCGGAGAGCGTCTTCTCGACGGCGCGCGGGACGTGCGGATTCTCGGTGAGCTCGGCGTTCCGGGCCTTCACGCGGGGGCCGTTCGGCGCGCGCATCCCGGTCGCGTCGAGGGACTCGCTCACGTCGAGGTTCGGCCTGCCCGACAGGCCGATCTCCACGTCCACCGGTCGGTCGGCGATGGCCACCTCGCGCTGGACGCCGACGAAGCCGTCCCACGTGTCGGCCACGTCGACGTCCGCGTAGCGAGTGGAGTTCAGGAGGCCGGTGCGCCGCTGGAACACGCCGTCGATGTCGACGCCCTGCGCGTACCAGTCGCCGCTGGTGGTGTACTCGTTGGGGTCGAACTCGCCCGCGACGGGCGAGAGCAGACCCGTCGCCACCTCGGGGTAGCCCGAGCGGCCGACGAAGATGGAGGGCGCGGTGGAGCCGAACAGCGAGTCACCCTGCACCGACTCCGCGAACCCGCTCTCCACGTCCTCGATGTACTCCGTGATGGCGTAGGACTTCTCCTCGGCCAGCTGTCGGAGGTCGGCGGCCTCGTCGCGTTCGTACCCCTCGATGAACTCGTCCAGCCGCATCTACCGAGAGACGGGTCTCGCGGGGCTTGAAACGTTCGGCAGCGGGGTGGAAGTGAACGGACCGTCGTCGGATGGCGAACAGGTGGTCCCGGCAGCCGGCGGGACGGTGGACCACACGACAGCGACCCGTCCCGCCGCGAGGGTCAGCGCACGGGGTGGCTGGCCCCGTCCCGGTACAAGAACCTTCGCGCCGGTCAGTGGATGCCCATCGCTTCGATCTGCTCCTGGTAGCGGTTGCGGATGGTGACCTCCGTCACTTGCGCGACGTCGGCGACCTCGCGCTGGGTCTTCTTCTCGTTGCAGAGGAGCGAGGCGGCGTAGATGGCGGCGGCGGCGTAGCCCGTCGGGGACTTCCCGGAGAGCAGGCCCTTCTCGGCCGTCGTCGTGATTATCTCGTTGGCCTTGGACTGGACCTCCTCGGAGAGTTCGAGTTCCGAGCAGAAGCGGGGGACGTACTTCTTCGGGTCGACCGGCTCCATCTCCAGGCCGAGTTCCTGCGAGATGTAGCGGTAGGTCCGGCCGATCTCCTTGCGCTCGACCCGTGAGACCTCGCTGATCTCCTCGAGCGAGCGCGGGATACCCTCCTTGCGGCAAGCGGCGTAGAGCGCGCTCGTGGCGACGCCCTCGATGGACCGGCCCCGGATGAGGTCGTCGCTGAGCGCCCGCCGGTAGATGACGGAGGCGACCTCGCGGACCGAGCGAGGCACACCGAGCGCCGAGGCCATCCGGTCGATCTCCGAGAGGGCGAACTGGAGGTTGCGTTCGCCGGCGTCCTTGGTGCGGATGCGCTCTTGCCACTTCCGGAGCCGGTGCATCTGCGAGCGTTTCTTCGAGGAGATGGAGCGGCCGTAGGCGTCCTTGTCCTTCCAGTCGATGGTCGTCGTCAGCCCCTTGTCGTGCATCGTCTGCGTGGTCGGCGCGCCCACGCGGGATTTGTTCTGGCGCTCGGAGTGGTTGAACGCCCGCCACTCAGGTCCGGGGTCGATCTGGTCCTCCTCGATGACCAGGCCACAGTCGTCACACACCAGTTCCCCGCGGTCCGCGTCTTTCACGATGGTCTCCGAAGCACACTCCGGACACGTCCGCGCCCCCTTCTCCTGCTCCCCCTCTGACTCGGTGTCGCGCTCGCGCTCCCGTTGACGGGTGGGCCGTGTCATTACAGTTAAATAGTAGTTATCGGCAGACACAAAAACCCTGCGTGGTAAACCTTCTGGCCGACTCGGAACCGCCAGACGGCGACGCATTCTGACCGTTCAGGTGGCCGAACGTTCCGGTCCGCACCGGCACGTTTAGGTGGCGTTTCGCCCGACGTCAGACGAATGCCGGTCGTCGAGTGTGACCCCGAGGAGGCCCGTGAACGACTGACCGAAGCCGGCGTCGAGGTCCGGGACGGCAACACCGACCACGAACTGTGGCGTGCCAGTCACGCCGGGTCGACACTCGTCGCCTACGACGGGAAGGTGGTCGTCCAGGGCGGCGACCCCCAGCGAGCGGTGGCGCTCCTCCGCGGCGGTGGTGGCCGCGCGCACGTCTACTTCGACGGCGCCTGCCGGGGGAACCCCGGTCCCGCCGCCGTGGGCTACGTCGTCGTCAGTGGAGACGGCATCGTCGCGGAGGGGGGCCGCCGCATCGGCCGCGCGACCAACAATCAGGCGGAGTACGAGGCCCTCGTCGCCGGGCTGGAGGCCGCGAGCGACGCCGGTTTCGACGAGGTGGTGATCAGAGGTGACTCGCAACTGGTCGTCAAGCAGGTCCGCGGCGAGTGGAACACGAACGACCCGCAACTGCGTGAGCGGCGGGTCCGCGTCCACGAACTCCTGCGCGAGTTCGACGACTGGTCCATCGAACACGTCCCGCGCGAGATAAACGACCGGGCCGACGACCTCGCCAACGAGGCGCTCGACGGCGACCGAAACTGAAGCATTCTTGCGGGACCGGCCCGTCCCTCCGAGCGATGACGGCCGAGACGTCCCCGGACGCGGAATCGGACGACACCGACGCGGAGCCGCCGCTCCCCGACGACGTGGTCGACGAGGCCGAGCGGCTCACCCGACTCGCCCGGAACGCCGTCGACGACGCCGAGGCCGTGGCCTGCCGCGAGCGACGGGCGGCACTGCTGGCCGACCACGAGTACACCTCGCGCCTGCGCTCGGAGGACCACGGCGAGACGCTCGTGCTCCACCCCGAGGCGTGGGTCCGCGACGGGAACGTCGACGCGACGCTCGTCGAGGACGTCTCGCGGGCCGTGGAGGTCCCCCTCGACGGCGTCGGTGACCCCGGCGAGTGGGAGGACGTGGAGGCGCACAACCGCGCCGTCGCCGAACGGGTCACCGAGGAACACGGCGAGGTCCACGGCGCCACCGCCGAGGCGTTCGCGGACTTCATGGGCAACCACTACGCGCGCCCGGTCGAACAGGCCACGGAGTCGATGGTCCGGGAGTTCCGCGCGGAGTACTTCGTGCGCAACGCGTGGCCGACCGACGCACAGCGTGAGGTCGTTGCGGAGTCGGTCGAACTGACCGTCGAGACGGCACGCGACGAGCGCTGAGTCGGGACCGCCGAGCCGAGCCCCTGGCGTGGCAGTCGCTCGGCGTGTGGCGTCCGAAGAATGGGTGCCCGGATACCGGATCCGTGTCTACTGGGTCGAGTCGACGAGTTCGTGGAGCGTCTCCGCGCGCCCCTCCTCCGTGACGAACTTCGAGAATATCCACTCGAGCTGGCCGAGGACGGCGGCCTCGCCGTCGTCGGTCAGCGCGTACTGGTTCGTCCGCTTGTCGAGTTCGGACTTCTCGACCAGCCCCATCTCGACGAGGTCGTCGAGGTTGGGGTAGAGCCGCCCGTGGTTCACTTCCTCCCCGTAGTACTCCTCGAGTTCGCGCTTGATGGCGAGCCCGTAGCGCGCCTCCTCGGCGAGGATGACGAGGATGTTCTGCTGAAACGCGGTAAGTTCGCGTGCGATGCCCGGTTCGACAGTGACTTTACGTGCCTCTGACATGGATATCCAGATGTCACGGCCCTACTTAACACTTCGTGAACATCTCCTCAGTTATCGGTCGATGCCCCCGCAGTGGTCTTGGGGGGTTCCTTCGGTATTATCTCGGTCGTATCTCGCGGGAATCTTCGAGTAAACTCTGTCTCGATTGTGAGACAGACTCCCGTCCAGGCTCTTCGGGCCGTCCCGAAAACCCCTTTTACCCGCCAGACGCACGCCCGGCCATGGTGAATCTCTGGGAAGACCTCGAGACGGGCCCGAACGCTCCCGAGGAGATATACGCGGTCGTGGAGTGTCTGAAGGGCGAGCGCAACAAGTACGAGTACGACAAGGACATCCCCGGCGTGATGCTGGACCGCGTGCTCCACTCGAACGTCCACTACCCCTCCGACTACGGGTTCATCCCGCAGTCGTACTACGACGACGAGGACCCGTTCGACGTCCTCGTGCTCGTCGAGGACCAGACGTTCCCCGGCTGTGTCATCGAGGCCCGCCCGGTGGCTCTGATGAAGATGGACGACGACGGCGAGCAGGACGACAAGGTCATCGCCGTCCCCGTCGAAGACCCGCGCTACGACCACATCGAGGACCTCGAGGACATCCCCCAGCAGACCCTCGACGAGATCGACGAGTTCTTCGCGACGTACAAGAACCTCGAGGAGGGCAAGGAGGTCGAGACCCTGGGCTGGGAGGACAAGCAGGCCGCGATGGACGCCATCGAGCACGCCCAGGACCTCTACGAGGAGCACTTCGGGTAACCCTCGGAGCGGACTCGCACCGTCTGCCGACCACCACCTCGCCACGTTCTCGCCGTCGTCCCCACCGCCCAGCGTCCGCCGTGCGATACCCACCGCGCATACCGGATGCACTGCAGGATTATTTATGCGTATGGATAATATTTAGTGCGTGTAGCGGCAACCCGCTGGTATGAGCGCGAAGCGCCGGCGACCCACGTTCGGGATGCACCACCTCACTGTCGTCCCGCGGAACGCGGAGGGCGCGGCCGCCCAGAGCGACGACCCCGACGAGGGGCGGCGGGACGACGAGTAGCGACCCGGCTCAGTTCAGTTCTCCAGTTCGTAGACGGCCTCGACCGTCGCACGCACCGTGATGGGGTCCGGGCGGACCGACGACGCCGGTCCACTCGCGAGTGCGCCGTCCACGATGGAGTGCATCCCGGACCCACTCCGCCCCCCGACCTCGCCCGTCTCGACACGCTGGAGCTCCCCGAGCGACAGTCCCTCGGTGGCGGCGACCCGCTGGGCCTTCTCGCGTGCCCGTTCGGTGGCCGCTGCGAGCGTCTCGTCCTGTCGCTCCCGGCGAGCGGCCTCGTGAAGTGCGTACTCGACGCCGCGGACGCTCGCCCCCGCGTCCGTGACCCCGACGACCACGTCCTCGGCCGTCTCGGGCGCGCAGTCCACGGCGAGGCGTTCGGTCGCCCGGTAGGGGGGTCCGTCTCGGCGTCGAACAGGTCGCCGGTCTCGGCCACCTCGAACTCGGTGGTCCGGACCCGGTCGGGGTCGACCACGTCCGCGAGCGTCTCGCGGAGCGTGGCCGCGCGGTCACGGGCCGCCCGTCGGGCGCCCGCTGCGGTCGTCCCCTCGCCCCTCGCGGCCACCTCGACGACCGCCGTCTCCGGGGGTGCGCTCCGTTCGGCCGTCGCGTCCACCGTGATGGTCCGGTCCGTCATCGGTCAGCTGGCTCGTGTCGCCGAGACATAAATTCGGGGGGCGGCGCCCGTGTCCCTCACTCCGTGCTCGACGGCGCCACGGGGAGTGGCAGGAATCGCCGGCATCGGCGAGCCGTGGCCGCTTCGGTCGGGTAGGGAACCTTCTTGTAGCCCGCTCGCGCTAGCCGGGGTATGGGTCTGTTCGACCGGCTCCGCGGCGGCGGGGAGCCCCGCGTCGCCTTCTTCGGCATCGACGGGGTCCCGTACAGTCTGATCGCGGACAATCCGGACATCTTTCCGAACCTGACCGCGCTGGCCGAGGACGGGGCCGGCGGGGCAATCGACAGCATCGTGCCGCCCGAGTCCTCGGCCTGCTGGCCGTCGCTCACGACCGGTGTGAACCCCGGCGGGACCGGCGTCTACGGCTTCCAGGACCGCGAGAACGGGAGTTACGACACCTACGTCCCGATGGGTCAGGACGTGCGCGCCACCCGCATCTGGGACCGCGTGGCCGAGAAGGGCCGCGACGCCACCGTCCTCAACGTCCCGGTGACGTTCCCGCCCCAGCGCAACGTCCAGCGGATGGTCAGCGGCTTCCTCTCTCCCTCCGTGGAGAAGGCCGCGTACCCGGACGAACTCCGCGAGTACCTCCAGCACTCGGGCTACCGCATCGACGTGAACGCGAAACTCGGTCACGACGAGGACAAGACCGAGTTCGTGGAGGACGCCCACGAGACGCTCGACGCGCGCTACGAGGCGTTCTCCCACTACGTCGAACAGGACGACTGGGACCTCTTCTTCGGCGTGTTCATGACCACCGACCGGGTCAACCACTTCCTGTTCAAGGACTACGAGGAGGGTGGCCCGAACGAGGAGCTGTTCCTCGAGTTCTACGCCAAGGTCGACGAGTACCTCGGGAAGCTCCGCGAGCAGCTCCCCGAGGACGTGACGATGGTCGTCGCCAGCGACCACGGGTTCACCTCGCTCGACCACGAGGTCCACTGCAACGCGTGGCTCGAGGAGGAGGGGTGGCTCTCCTACGAGTCCGACGAGCACACCTCGCTCGAGGACATCGCCGAGGAGTCGAAGGCCTACTCGCTCATCCCCGGCCGGTTCTACATCAACCTCGAGGGGCGCGAGCCACGCGGGAGCGTCCCGCAGGAGGAGTACGAGTCGGTCCGCGCCGAGCTGAAGGCCGACCTCGAGGCGCTCGAGGGGCCGGACGGCCGGAAGGTGGCCGAGCGCGTCGCCACGAAGGAGGAGGTGTTCCGCGGCGAACACGACGACATCGCGCCGGACCTCGTCGTCGTTCCGAACCACGGCTTCGACCTCAAGGCCGGCTTCAAGGGGACCCACGACGTGTTCGGTGTCGGCCCACGCAACGGGATGCACTCGTTCGACAACGCCTGCCTGTTCGTCGACGACGAGAACACCCGCATCGCGGACGCCGACCTGCTCGACATCGCCCCGACCATCCTCGAACTGCTCGAGGTGGACGTCGACCGGACGGAGACGGACGGTCGGAGCCTCATCCAGCGCTGACCGCACGCCCGTAGCTTCTTGTCCGGTGGGGCGAGCAAGCCCCCGCGTGAGCGACCCGAGCCCCGACACCAGTGACGCCGACCACGTCGGACCCAGCGCCGCCCCCACCGACCTCGCCCTGCTCGCGACTCGTCTCGCCGCCGTCGAGCGTGCGCTGGGCGCCCGTGCCTGTGACTGCGCTCACGAGGCGTTCGAGCCGTCGGAACACCCCCCGCCCGCCCGGTCCAGAGGCGAGCCCCCCGGCCACCGAGACGAGCCTCACGAGGACCTCCGTGCGGCCGTGCGTGCGCTCTGCGAGTACGTCCTCGCCCTCGAGCACGCGGACGGCACGGGAGCGGAACGGACCGCGGCGGTGCGGGTAGCGCTCGACGACCTCGGCCCGGTGCGGGCCGACGACACGTCCGACCGGGACGAGACGGCCGACGAGCGGGTGGAGACCCTCGGCGTGCGGGCGTGGCTCGAACGGGTGGCGGCGGCGACCTTCGAGTGATCCGCGTGGTGCTGGGGGTCGTGCTCGCGGCCGCGCTCGTCGGCGTCTCCCTCCCGGCGCTCGAGGTCGCCGACCGGACGGGTGCGGCGACACGGACCGAGGCCACGGCGACCGACCTCGCGGCCACCGTAGAGCGGTTCGCCGCCACCAACGACCCGGTCCGTGCCGGCGAGCCTGGCGCACGACGGGTCGTGACCATCCACCTGCCGGCGGGCGCGAGCCTCCGCATCGGCACTCGGCTTCGCTGGCGGGCGGGCGGCCAGCGTGGGGACGCCCGCCTGGCTCCAGCGATCGAAACACCCGGAGACGGAGTGCTGACCCTCGCCGGCGGCACCCACCGACTCCGGCTGGGATACGTCCGCCGACCGGCCGGCCCGGTGGTGACCGTCCGGAGGTTCAAGCCGGAAGCCGGGACCACTCCGACGCGTGTTCCGGAACGATGGCGACGCGGGCGGCGCGTGCGGGTGTGAGCCGACGTTCGAGGCGGACCGACTGCACCTCGACGCGCGGGAGTGCCCCGGTTCGGGACGGCTCGCCGAGCGGCCGGGCTGTCGTGAGACGGTCGTCGGGGCCCTCGAGCGACGGGACGCGGCGGCCGTCGTGGTCCGGACGGCGGGCGTCGAGCGGCGGTACGCCGGCGACGGCGCGGCGCTGCTCCTCGCGGCCGGCCGGTTCGCGGCCCGCGTCGGGCACCTGGACGGGGCGCTGGTCCAGCGGGCACGCCGCGACCCACTCGGCGCCGCGACCCGGGCGGCCGGCCGCGGTCGAACCTCGCCCGTCGCACGCATCGCGGCCGAGACCGGCCTGAGCGCGTGTGACACCACGGACTACCGATCACTGTTCGCCCCCGTCCGTCGCCCGGCCGTCGCCGACGCGCGACTCCGGCGTGGCCCGCCGCCGGACGCCCGGTTCCTCGACCGGTCCGATCTTCAGACGGGGGCCGTCGTGCGCCGGTACGCGCGCCCGGACGGGACGCGGACCTACCACCTCGACCCGCCGGCGTGGCGACTCGACGACGACACGCTGGCGACGCTCGCCGACGCCCACGAGCGACTGGCTCGTGTGGCGCCGCCGACCAGCGGGAGGCGTCTCCGAACGGCGAGCGTGGAGTCCCGATCCGCGAGCGGCGAGCGCGGGGGTGACCGGGCGGCGCGCCGAGCCGTCGCCGCTGTCGCCGGACCGGAGGAACCGACCGAGCTGCTCGCGGCCGTCCTCGAGAAGCACACGGGCGGGCTCGGTGTCGTCGCCGACCTGCTGGCCGACAGCCGGGTCTCGGACGTGTTCGCTACGACCCCCGTCACCGAGAACCCGCTTCGGGTGCGCGTCGCCGACGAGACGCTCGAGACGAACGTCACGCTCACCGAGGCGGGGGCCGCGGCGCTCGCCTCGCGGTTCCGGCTGACCTCCGGCCGGTCGCTCTCGCGGGCGTCGCCGACGCTCGACGCCACCACCCGCGTCGCCGGTCGCCGGGTCCGGGTCGCCGCGGTCACGGGGCCGCTCAGCGACGGCACCGGGTTCGCGTTCCGCGCACACGACCCCGACCCGTGGCGGCTCGCAGACCTCGTGGCGAACGGGACGCTCCCACCCGAGACGGCCGCGCTCCTCGCCACCGCCGTCGCTCGCGGGGCGGCCGTGCTCGTCGCGGGTCCGCGTGGGGCGGGCAAGACGACGCTCCTCGGCGCGCTCTGCTGGGCGGTCCCCGAACGCACGCGCACCCTCGTCGTCGAGGACACGCCCGAACTCCCGGTCGGGCCGCTCCAGCGGGCGGGCCGTGACGTCCAGGCGCTCCGGGTCGCGAGCGACGACGGCCCGAGCGTCCCCGTCGCCGAGGCGCTCCGGACCGCGCTCCGCCTCGGTGACGGCGCCCTCGCACTCGGCGAGGTCCGCGACGCCGAGGCCGCCAGCGTCCTGTTCGACGCGATGCGCGTCGGTGCGGGAGACGGTGCCGTCCTCGGGACCGTCCACGGCGAGGGGGCCGGCGCGGTCCGCGAGCGAGTGGCCTCCGAGTTCGGCGTCGCCCCGACGGCGTTCCGGGCCACCGACTGCGTCGTCACGCTCGGCCGCAGCGGGGACGAACGTCGGCTCCGTGCCGTCGAGGAGGTGGTGCCCGGTGACGACGGGCCGGCGTTCGAGGCCCTCTACGACGGTGTTCCGACCGGGCGCGTCGACCGCGGGCAGAGCCGACTGCTGGCGACGCTCACCGGTCAGGACGAGACGTACGCCGACGTCCGTGCGGCCGTCGACCGTCGCCGCCGCGCGTTCGAGGGCGAGCCGTGACTGCCGTCCCCGGCTCCGGCCCGAGGGACGAGCGCGTCCGCCGGGCGAGCCGTGCTGCGGCACTCGTCACCCCTCCGCTCGGTGGGGTGGTGCTCCTGCTCGTCCCGGTCTCGGCCCGTATCCACGTCGTGGTCGCCACGGCGGCGCTCGTCGGCACTGCGCTGGCCGCGAGACGGTGGCTCCCCGACCTCCTCGCGACGGCACGGCTGACCCGCGCCCTCGGGGCCGTCCCGGGGCTGGTCGGGCGCCTCGTGCTCCGGCTGCGGCTCGACCCGACGGTCGAGTCGGCAGTCGCGTTCGCCGCCGACGGTGACGGCCCTCTCGCCCGGAGTCTCGCACGTGAGGCCCACCGCGCCCGTGGCACGGGCCGCGCTGGCCTGGACGCATTCGCCGACCGCTGGGCCGACCGGTTCCCGTCGCTGCGCCGTGCCTGTTCGCTCGTCGCCGCGGCGGCGAGTGCCGGGCCGGCGAGTCGCGAACGGTCGCTCGACCGGGCCGTAGCGGCCGTCCGCGAGGGGACCCGCGAGCGCGCCACCTCCTTCGCCGCCGACCTGCGTGGCCCGGCGACGGCGCTCTACGCGTTCGGCGTCCTCCTCCCGCTGGCGCTCGTCGGCGTCCTCCCCGCCGCTGGGGTGGCGGGACTCGGCGTCTCGCTGGCCACCATCGTCCTCGTCTACGACGTGCTCCTGCCGCTCGGGCTGCTGGGCGCCGCCGCGTGGCTCCTCGCCCGCCGCCCGGTCGCGTTCCCGCCACCACGGGTCGACCGCGCTCACCCTGCCGTGCCGGACGACTCCCGCCGAGCGATGCCGGTGGGGGTCGCCGTCGGCGCGCTCGGTGCCGCGCTGGGGTCGCTCGTCGCACCGTGGCTCGCCCCGGTCACGGCGCTCGGCGGTGGCGTCGGCGCCACGCTCGTCGTCGCCGCCCGGCCCGTGGTCAGCGTCCACGAGCGCGTCCGGGCCGTCGAACGGGGCCTCCCGGATGCGCTCGCCATCGTGGGGCGCCGGGTCGCCGAGGGGGTCGCCGTCGAGCGGGCGGTGGCCGACGCGAGCGAGCGCCTCGACGGTGCCACCGGTGAAGCGTTCGCGCTCGCGGCGCGTCGACAGCGACGACTCGCCGTGGGTATCGAGCGCGCGTTCGAGGGCGAGCACGGGCCACTCGCCGACCTGCCGAGCGAGCGCCTCGCCGACGCCGTCTCCCTCCTCGCGGTCGCCGGCCGGCAGGGAGCCCCCGCCGGGAGCGCGCTCGTCGCCACGGCGGACCACGTGGAGGACCTCCGCGAGGTCGAACGGGAGGCGCGTCGGTCGGTGCGGCGAGTGACACGGACGCTCTCGGACACCGCGGCCGTCTTCGGCCCACTGGTCGGCGGCGTCACCGTCGGCCTCGCGGGGCGCCTCTCGACGGGGGTGCGGGCGACCAGTTCCGCGGTCGGCCCCGCGGGCACGCTGGCGACGGCCGACCCGCTGCCCGTGGCCGGGCTCGGACTCGCCGTCGGTGCCTACGTCTGCTGGCTGGCCGTGGTACTGCCGACGCTCGCGACGGGACTCGCACGCGGCGTCGACCCCGCGCTCGTCGCCACGCGAGTCGGGCAGTCGTTGCTCGCGGCGGTCGCGCTCTACACCGCCGCGTTCGCCGCGACGACGATGCTCACCTGAGCGGCACGCGGACCCGAGGTTCAAGTCCGATGCCGGGACCACCCCGCCCCGTGCTCTCCCCACCAGTCGAGGCCTGGGCCCTCTGGGTCGGTCTCACGCTCGTCAGTGTGGCGATGGTCGGTGTCGCCGCCGAACCCCCCAGAGCGGCGCCGGCGGACGCGGCCGCACTCGCCCGGACCGTCGACGGCGTCGCCGCCAGCGACCACGCCGCCGTCGCCGAACACCCACTCCGAGCGGCCGAGATACGCGTCCGTCGCGGCCGTCTCGCACTCCGCCGTGGCGACCGGACCGCGCGTGCGACGCTCCGCTACGGTCCGGTGGTCCCCGCGTTCGACGGGCCTCTCGCCCGGGTCCGCCGCGGGACGCCACCGGACCGCGTGTTCGACTCCGCCGCGGCGTTCCGGGCAGCCGTGTCGGCCGCCCGCGAGCGCTCGGCGTGGCGACCTGCTCCGGAGCGATTGACGGCCCGCGCCGTCTCGTGGGGAGGTGTCGATGTCACGCTCGTCGGCTAGGGGACAGGTCGCCCCGGAGGTGGCGCTGGCCGCCGTCTTCGTGGTGACGGCGGGCCTCGCCCTCTACGCCGGGGTGGCCGCCGACGTCCTCGACGCCCTCGGTGCCGGTCGGGAGCGGGAGGCAGGGCAACGCCTCGCTGCGCAGACGGCCGACCGGGTCGCCGACACCGCGCGCGTCGACGGTGCGGTCCGGCCTGCACGACTCGCCGCGGGCGTCGCGGACGGACCGGCGGGCTACCGAGTGAACGCGACGCTCCTGACACGGGCGGGGCGGTGGACGGCCGGCCCAGCTCCCCCGGCACGTGCGCACCTCGCCGAGCGACGCGTCGCGACCTACCTCGGTCCCGGTCGGGTCCGACCGGCGGTCCTCCGGGTCCGGATGTGGCGATGAGTCGAGGGGCACGGGCCACCCCGCCTCGGACTCGGGCGATCGCCTCCCTCGTCGACGCCACGCTGTTCCTGTTGCTCGTCACCGTCGCCGTCGGGGCGCTGACCCTCGCGCCGGTCGCCCCCGTGACGACGGCACCCGCGCCCGACGCGGGCGCGTCGCTCCAGCGGCTCCAGACGGTGACCGCGAACCCCGAGTACTCGCTGGCGAGCGGCGCGCGCCACGCAGACGAGTCGCTCGTCGCGTTCCCCCGCGAGTCGGGGCCGACGTTCGACCGGTACGCACACGGGTCCGTCGCGTCGCTGCTCGCGGACGCCGCCGTCGGTAACCTCATCGTCGACGGACGGGCGGTGACCCACACCGGCGACGGGTTCGAGCGAAGGGTGGTTCTGGCCGCCCGGAACGCGACCGGCCCCCGTGTCCACGTCCGGGCCGTCTGGACGCCGTACGCCGGTGCCCCGGTTCGGGGCTGCGTCGCCGCCGGCCCGACCCCGCCACCGGGTGCGCGTGTCTCGACGGCCGCTGCGACGCTCGACTCGGGATTCCCCCCTGTTCGCGACCGGGCACTCCGGGCGGCCCAGCGGGACGGCTACGCCGGCGTCGCGCGGGTGGTCGCCAGAGCGACCGTCCGCGGCCTGTTCCCACCGACGTCGACCGCCCGGGCGCTACGGGGTGACTACCCGGTGGACGCGCTCGTGACCTACCGGTACCGACGGGTCGCGGCCCTGCTGGGTACGTCGGTCCGCGGTCCGGTCGAACGGGTGGAACCGCGCGCGGCCAACACGCGACTCTCGCGGGCGCTCGCCGCCGCCCTCGAACGCGACCTGCGACGGTCGTTCGACTCACCGGTGGCGGCCGCCCGTGCCGTCGAGGGTGGCGAGGTCAGGGTCGTCGTCCGGCGGTGGGCACGTGCCTGACGGGACCGACCGTGGCCGGGTCCCGTTCGCGGTGGTCGCCGTCCTGCTGCTGGTCAGTGCGTCGACACTCGCGGCGACGAGTCGAACCGGGCCGACGGCGACCACCGAGCCAGCCGCGGAACGTGCCATCGAGCGTGCCGAGGCCGCGGTGGTGACCGCGCTCCGGCGAGCCACCCGCGAGGCGGCGCGGCAGTCGGCCGCGAGGCCGCTCACCACGCCGGCCGACACGCCGACCGGCCGAGCGCTGAACGGGAGCGACCCGTTCCGTGCCGCACTCGAACTCCGGGTAGCGCTCGCGCTCGAGGACCGACTACGACACCTCGACACCCGGGTCGGCGACGTTCGCGTGGTCGCCCGCCAGTCACCCCGCCCATCGGAACCGGGGCCGGGAGCGAGCGTCCGGGCGGCGCTCGAACGGGTCGAGACCACCGCGGTGGGACCCGACGGGACGGCGCTCCGGGCGACCGTCCGGAACGTCACGCTCGTGGTCACGCGCGACGGGCGACCGCTTGACCGGGTCCAGCTGTCGCCGTCGGTCGTCGTCGAATGGCCACTGTTCGCGCTCCACGAGCGCGTCGAGCGGTTCGAGCGTCGACTGGCCCGCTCGCCCCTCCGACCGGGGTTCGCGAGACGCCTCACCGCTCGTCTCGCCGCCGCGACGTGGGCCCGCGGGACGGCGCAGTACGGCGGCGCGCCCGTCGTGAACGTGCTCGGCACGCGTCACGTCGAACTGCTGGCGAACGGGGCGCTCCTCGACACCCAGCGCGCGACGCTCGGTGGCCTCGACGCCCGCGCCCCGAGGGAACTCCGCGAGGCCACCCGACGGGTGGCCGCCGCGGACGTGGCCGGTGGCGTCCGCGAGGCGCTGGCCCGCTCGAACGGGACGGTCACGGGCGGCTCGCCGACCACCGACCGGCTGCCCGACACTCGTCGTCGCACCGTCTCGGCCGCTCCGGCGGCCGACAGCGCGCTCGCGAACCTCAGCGGCGGCCGACTCGACGCGGTGCTCGCGCGGGCCTACACGGCCACGGTCCGGACCCGCGCGACCGTCCAGCGGGACGGACGGACCGGTGGCTCGGGTGGGCCACCGGGGCCGGGGTGGTCTCTCGTGGACCGACGGGTCGACACCGAGTGGTCGGCACGACCCCTCGGGGATGGCGTCACACCCCCCGACCCGGCGACGGGGTGGCACGGCCTCGGGACGGCCACGCGCCGTGTCGTCCGCACCCGGACGGTGACCGAACGCTGGGCACACGACGGCGAGACACGACGGACCCGCCACACGGACCGGGCCACCTACGCTGTCGCCCTGGTCCACGAGGGGCGACCGAGTCGCCGGACGGCGGCTCCAGTCCGACCCGTCCGGTCGGCGTTCGTCCGTCGCCCGGACCCGACCGGCGGTTCGAACCTCGCCGACGCCGGGCGTACCGCGACGCGTCGGTTCGAGGCCCGCACCGACCGACTGGCCGTGCGGGCGGTCCGCGAGGGACTGGACGGAACCGAGTCCGTCGCCGGCGAGGTCCCCGCGGCGCTCCGGGACCGGGCGCTCGCCGATCTCGTCTCGCTGCACCGTCGCGTGCGGAACGTCTCGGTGTCGGTGGAGCGTGGTGACCTCGCCACGCTCACGGTCTCGCCGGCTGCCCGGCTGGCCGACCGTCTCCGGGAGCGGCGCGCGGACCTCGTGGCTGCGCCAGCGCGGTACGACCACGTCGCCGACCGGGCGCGGGTGGCGGTACGAGCCGCGTACCTCGACGCCGTCCTCGCCAGCCTCGACACCCAGACCGCCCGCCACGGTGTCGCCGAGCGCCGCCTCGACGCGCGACTCCGGGCAGCGGGCCTCGGCGACCTCCACTGGCTCCGCGAGGTGACGAGCGTCGGCGTGGCGGCGCCCAGCGTGGGGCGCGAGTCGGCGGGGCGGGCGGGGCCGTTCGCCCCTCGCGTCTCCACCACCCCGGTCTACCTCGGCGCGACGGCGTCCTCGTCCGTGCCCGGAGGGGCACCGCTCGTCACGCGGAACGTGAACCTCGCGGTGCCGTACGCCGACGCCGGCGACGGGGCCGCTGCCGCGGTGACAGCGGCGCTGTTCGACGACCGGACGGTGGGACTCGGGACGGCCGCCCGGACGCTCCGGTCGTCGCGCCGGGTCGCCGCCCGGACGGGTGATTCGAGCCTCCGAGAGGAGACCGGACGCCTCCGCAGAGCGGTGAACCGCTCGGTCGGTCGCGTCTCGTGGCGCCTGCGGCGGACCCTCCGGCGGCGTGGGGTGGGTCGCGAGATGCGGCGGGCGGCGGTGCGGTCGGCGTTCGCGCGGTGGGACGACCCGTCCGGGCGCGCGCTCGCGCTCTCGCACGGGTCGGTCGTGCCTCGGGTGGTCGACGCCGTCGCGCGCCGGGTCCCTCGTTATCGGGCCGAGGCCCGCCGCCTCGCACTCCGGACCGCGCTGCGTGCGACGCGCAGACGGGCGCTCCGGTCGGCCTCCGTCCGGGTGGCGGCGCGACCGGTCGACCGCACCGGTCGTCGGCTCCGCTGGGTCGCCCGGACGGCCACGCGCGAGGTGACGACGCGAGCGGTCGAGACTGGAGTCGGCCGCCTCCGCGAGCGGCTCCCCGGGCCGTTGAGCGCCGTCCCGGCGGGCGTCCCCGTGACCCCGGTGCCCGGGTACTGGTACGCGACGGCGAACGTCTGGCACGTCACGGTCCGGGGCCGGTACGAGCGTGTGACGCTCCGAGCACCGACGGGCCGCCCGCCTACCGGGACGCTCACCTACGTCCGCGAGGCCGGTGTCGTCCGACTGGACGTGGACCGCGACGGCAGCCCGGAGCGGCTCGGGCGGAGCGACGCCGTGGCCTTCGACGTCTCGACGGCCGTCGCCGTCGCGGTGCCCCCCGGGCCACGCGGGGTCGGGGACAAGGACGGGAACGCCGACGAACGCTCGGCCGGGTGGCCACGACCCGGCGCGCCAGACGTCGCGGCGGCGACCGCGAACGAAACCACTTACCCGCCGCCCTCGTAGCCACGCCCATGTTCCACGAGGCGGTCGAGGACCCCGGTACCCACACGCCGGCGGACCTGCACGCGGCCTACGAGGCGATGCTCGTCGAGTCGGTCGAGTCGGTCGGCGTCGAACGCGCGGCGGCCGAGTCGGGCGTCGACGAGGCGACGGTCGAGGCACTGGTCGACGGCGAGAGCCCAGAACTCACGCTCGAGGAGGGTGCGGCCCTGCTCGCGCTCGACGGCGCGGTGTCTGCCGACGACGTGGTCGCGCTCTCGCGCGACGCCCTGTTGATGGGGATGACCACCGCCGTGGTCGACGTGGACTCGCTCTCGGCGGGCATCGACGGCGAACTCTCCGGCCGCGAGATCCAGGCCAAGGTCGAGGGTCGGTTCCCCATCACGCTCCGGGAGTTCGCGCGCATCCACCAGTTCCTCGACGAGCGGTCCCGGTAGCATGCGGGTCGTCGTACTCGGGTGTGGCTACGTCGGCCTCGAACTCGGGCGGCAGCTGGCGGCCGCCCACGACGTCGTCGGCGTCCGGCGGTCGGACGACGGTGCCGCGGCCGTCGAGGACGCGGGCCTCGAGGCCGTGCAGGCCGACGTGACCGACCCTGATGGACTCGCACGCGTGCCCGACGCCGACTGGGTGGTGTTCGCCGCCTCCTCGGGGGGCCGGGGTGCGGACCGCGCCCGCGAGGTGTACGTCGAGGGCCAGCGGACGGCCATCGACGCGTTCGGCGAGCGCGACGCTCCCCCCGAGCGGTACGTCTACACGTCCAGCACGGGCGTCTACGGTGACCACGGCGGCGACTGGGTGGGCGAGGACACCCCCATCGAGCCGACGACGGACAAGACGCGTGTCCTCGCCGAGGCCGAGCGGGTCGCCCGTGAGCGGACCGCCGAGTACGGCATCGGGGGGTCGGTCGCCCGGTTCGCCGGTCTCTACGGTCCCCGGCGCTACCGCCTCTCGCGCTACCTCGAGGGGCCGGTCACGGCGGGCTACCTCAACATGGTCCACCGGGACGACGCCGCGGGCGCCGTCGCGTTCCTGCTCGAACACGGCGTCGACGAGGACGTCCTCGTCGTCGACGACGAACCCGTCGAGAAGTGGGCGTTCGCCGACTGGTTGGCGGACGAGTGCGGGGTCGAGCGCCCGGCCAAGCGGACGAAGGAGGAGCGCCTCGCGGCGGGTGACCTGTCGGAGGCGGCCGAGCGCCGTGTACTGACGAGCAAGCGGTGCTCGAACGAGCGCCTGCGCGGACTGGGCTACGAGTTCCGGTACCCGACGTTCCGCGAGGGGTACCGGGCAGCCATCGAGGCGTTCCGTGAGGGCCACGAGCCCTGACGCCGGACGGTCACTCGCCGCCAGCGACCGCGCGCGCCACGGCGTCCGCGAACGTTTCGACCGCGCCCTCGCGTGCCCCGAGGTCGAGGTACGGCTCGACCAGTTCCAGTTCGAGCAGGTGGAACGCGCCATCGCGATGGACGCCGTCGACACGGGCGTAGGTGAACGCCGAGGCGTCGGTGTCGAGTACTTCGGCGGCGACATCTAGTGCGCCCGCGGCCGTCGCGCGCGTCTCCTCGTCGGAGGTGAACGCGCCTGCCGGGGTGGCCGTCGGTTCGACGCCGATGGCGTCGTCCGCCCGGATGCTCTCCCACGCGTGACTGAACTCCCCCGCGAAGAAGACGAGCGAGCGCTCGCCGCCGGCCACCTCTGGGTAGAACTCCTGGACGAGCGCGCCCTGGTTCGGGAGCGTCTCGCTGCCGTCCTTCGAAGCGCTGTCGCCGACCCGCCGGGAGGCGTCGAACGGTCGCTCGAACCGGGACTGGTCGGCGGTCGCCGTCTCCCGACTGGTCCGCCAGACGCCAGCCGAACTCGTCCCGACGGGGGGCTTCACGACGGCCTCGTCCCAGCCGCGCTCTGCCAGTATCGTCGCGAGGTCGGCGTCCTCGTCCGGGCCGACGTACTCCGTGGGGACCACCCGGACGCCCGCCCCGGCGAGGTCACGGAGGTACGACTTGTGGACGTTCCAGCGGACGACCTCGGGTGGGTTCCGGACCGTGACGTCGGCCGCTTCGAGTCGCTCGAGCAGTCGAAGGAACCGCTCGAGGTCGCGGTAGTACTCCCAGCACGACCGGAACAGCGCGGCGTCGAACCGCCCCCAGTCCACGCTCGGGTCGTCCCAGCGTGCTGCCGCAGCGTCGACGCCGTGCGTTCCGAGGGCCGCGGCGAGTCGCTGCCCGTCGTCGGTCAGGTCGGGGGCGTCCACGCCGGTGACGATGGCGAGTCGGGTCATGGCGTGGAGATAGACGGAGGTCGTACCTAAAAAGCACCCCCGGGGCCAGTGCGCTACCCCCGGCGTTAGAGCCGAGACAGTTCGTCGCGTGGACTGTACACTCCCGACCCGGAGAGTTATGCGCGCTCGGCATCGCTAGTCCCGACATGTCTGACGTGAGCGAGGACCGACTCGGGGAACTCGGGCAGACCGAGGACTGGTTCCGCCTGGTCACCGAGAACGTGGACGCGGTCGTCTTCCTCGCCCGTGTCGCCGACCTCGAGGTGGAGTACGTCAGTCCGGCGTACGAGGCGGTGCTCGACGCCTCGACCGACAGGCTCTACGAGGACCCGTGGTCGTTTCTGGAGGCACTCCACCCAGCCGACCGAGCGGCGTACCGGGCCGACACGGCGTCGATGGTGGACGCGTTCGAGTCGGGGACGTACGACGACCGCTACGTGGACGAGTACCGAGTCGGGGAGGAGTCGGACCCGACCAGCTGGATACGGGTCGAGCGGTACCCTGTCGTCGAGGACGGGAGCGTCGACCGGTTCGTCGGCATCGTCGCGGACGTCACCGACCGCCGGGAGTTGGAGCGGACCTACCGGGACGTGTTCGAGGGCGTCTCCGACGGTCTGGTCGTCCACGACCCGGAGACGGGCGAGATACTGGAGGTGAACGGTCGCTACTGCGAACTGACTGGCTACGACCGCTCGGAACTGGTCGGGGACGACATCGGTCTCATCGTCACCGACCGGACGGCTCACGCGCTCGACGTGGCCCGCGAGCGCATCGACCGGGCCCGCGAGGAGGGGCCACAACTGTTCGAATTCGAGGGGGAACGGAAGGACGGTGGCGTGTTCGTGGGCGAAGTCCACCTGAGTCTGGTCGAACTCTGGGGCGAGGAGCGTGTGCTGGCGAGCGTCCGCGACGTGACCGAACGGAAACGGCACGAACGTATCGTCCGCTCGCTCCACGAGTCGACCGAGCGACTCCAGAACGCGCGGACCCGCGAGGCGGTGTGCGAGGCGGCCGTCGACGCCGCGAGCGAGGTGCTCGACCTGTCGATGCCGGCCTGCTGGCTGGCCGCTGGTTCGGGCGACCGGCCGGTCCTCGAACCGGTCGCCGCGAGCCAGTCGGCGTGGTCGGTCCCCGGCGGCCCCGGGCGGCTCGAACCCGGAATGCGGCCGTACGAGGCGTACGAACGCGGTGAGACGCTCGTCTACACACCGAGCGACCACCGCGAGGAGAGTACCCTCGAGGTGGGTGTGCTGGTGCCACTGGGCGACCACGGGTTGCTCGGGGCCGCCGACCCGGCCGTCGAGGAGTACGACGACGTGGTGGTCGACGCGGCCCGGACGCTCGGCCGGCACGCGACGGCGGCGCTCGACCGGGTGACCCGCGCGGCCGAGCGCCGCGAGAGCGAGCGGCGACTCCGGACGGTCCTCGAACGTATCGACGAGGCCGTCCTCCTGACCGACGAGGGGCACCTCGAGCGGGAGACGACCGCGCCGGACAGCCTCACATCCGGGTACGAGGCCATCTGGGGCCGGCCCTACGACGCTATCCTCGGGTCCGGTGGTGTCCTCGGGACCATCCACCCGGCTGACCGCGAGGCCTACCGCGAGACGTTCGAGGGCGTCCTCGACGCGATGGACCGGCGGGAGTCGCCCGGCGGGCAGTCGGTCGAGTACCGAATCCACCGACCGGACGGGGAGTGCCGCTGGCTCCGGTCCGACGTGTATCCGTTGCTCTGGGACGAGGCCGGCCACCGCGTCGCCGTGGTCACACGCGACATCACCGAGCGTCGCCGTCGGGAGCGCGAGTACGAACAGATATTCGACGGCGTGCAGGACGCCATCACCGTCCACGACCCGGAGACGGGCGAGGTGGTGGACGCGAACGCGGCGGCACACGACCTGTTCGGGTACGCGCCCGGGGAACTGACCGGCCTCGGGGTGGGTGACCTGAGCGCGACGAACGAGGGGTTCACCACGGAACGGGGCCGCGCGGTCATCCACGAGGTGATGGAGACGGGCGAGTCGACCACGCTGGAGTGGCTGTCCGAGACGGCCGACGGCGAGCACCGGTGGCTGGAGGTGAAGGGGACGCCGGCGGAGGTAGGCGGTGCCCCCGTCTACGTCTCGATGATACGGGACGTGACCGAGCGAAAGCGGACCGAGCGACACCTCCAGCGCATCGCCGACCGGGTGGACGAGGTGGTCTACATGGCCAGCGCCGACATGACGGCGGTCGACTACGTCTCGCCCGGCTACGAGGACATCTGGGGCCACCCCGTCGAGCAGCTCTACGAGGAGCCGTTCTCCTTCGTCGACGGCATCCACCCGGAGGATCGCGAGAGTTACCGCGACGGGATGGAGCGGATGCTGAGCGACGTGGAGCGGGGGGACCCACGCGAGCGCTACGAGTTCGAGTATCGCGTCGAGCGGCCGGACGGTGAGGTCCGGTGGGCAGAGGCGGCGGCCTACCCGCTCCGGGGACCGAGCGGCGCTGTGGACCGCATCGTCGGGACGATACGTGACGTGACCGAGCGCGAGCGGCGCCGCCGGACGCTCTCGTCGTTCCACGACGCCACCCGCGAACTGACCGAGGCGGCGTCTCGCGAGGCCGCCAGCACCCGGGCGGTCGAGGCAGCCGAGGAACTCCTCGGCCTCCCGTTCGTCGGTGTCCACCTGTACGAGGAGTCGTCGGGTGCGCTCGAACCGGCCGCCGCGACGGACTCGCTGCGCGAGCGTGCCCCCTCGCTCCCTGCGTTCGACCCCGGCGACGGCCGGCCGTGGGCGGTGTTCGTCGAGGGCGAGGCCGTCCTGGGTGACGGCGAGGCAGGTCCAGCCACCGACGTCTACGGTCCCGAGGTGCCCGCTCCGGCGCTCGTGCTGCCGCTGGGCCAGCACGGCGTGATGCTCGTCGCCGCGCCCGACCACGAGTTCGAGGGCGAGACGGTCGAACTCGCGCAGATACTCGCGGCGACGCTGGAGGCGGCGCTCAACCACGTCCGCGGCCGGGACGAGCTGGCAGAACGCGAGGAGCGACTGGCCAGCACCCGCGAGCGAGCGGACCGCCTCGAACGGCTCAACACCGTCATCCGCGAGATCGAGCAGGCGACGGTCGACCACGCCTCGCGGGACGCCATCGAACAGTCGCTCTGTGAGCGGCTCACGGCCGTCGAGGAGTACGAGGCCGCGTGGGTGCTCGAACCCGACGCGGCGGCCACCGACCTCCGCCCCTGGACACGGGCCGGCGAGTCGGGGCCCGTCGGTTCGGCCACCGTCGATCTGCCCGATGATCGGCCGGCCGACCACCCGGCCGCCGAAGCTCACGCGTCGGCGTCGCCGGCCGTCGTCCAGCATCTCGCCACGGGGGCGGGGACAGACGCCTTCGGTGGGACGGGCGAAGAGTGGCGAAAGCGTCTGCTCAGGGCGGGCTACCAGTCGCTCGTGGCCGTGCCACTCGCGTACGACGGGACGGTCCACGGCGTCGTCTGCGTCGTGGCTACCGACCCCTCCGCGTTCGAGGAGCGGACGGAAGCAGTGCTGGCGGAACTCGGCCGGTCGGTGGGACACGCCATCGCGGTGCTCGAGCGACAGACGGCACTCGAGTCGGACACCACCGTCGAACTGGAGTTCGAGACGGACGACGAGTCGCTCCTGTTCGTCGCGCTGGCGGCCGAGACGGGCGGGACGGTGTCCCTCGAGCGGACCGTCCGGCGGTCGGACGGCTCTTTCAGTGCGTTCTACACCGTCGAAGACGTGTCGCCGGCCCGTGCGCTCGAGGTGGCACGGGGCGTCTGCGGGCCAGAGTCGGTGACCCGGGTGAGCGCCGACGAAGCGGGTTCGGCGTCACTGCTGGAGGTGACGACGGAGCGGTGGTTCGGGACCCCGTTCGCGGAGCGTGGCGCAGTGGTCAGAACCGCGACGGCGACGGCGACGCCGTCGGAATCTGGGCGACTGGTCGTCGAAGCTCCACGTGGGACGGACGTGCGGTCGCTCGTCGAGTCCGTCCGCGAGTCCCACCCGAGGACGGAACTCGTCGCCCAGCGCACCCAGGAGCGCGCTGTCGAGTCGCTCCTCGAACTGCGCGACAGGCTGGACGACCGCCTGACCGACCGGCAGATGGAGGTGGTCGAGACGGCCTACTCGGCGGGCTACTTCGCGTGGCCCCGCGAGAACAGTGGCGAGGAGGTCGCCTCGCTCCTCGGCGTGACACAGCCGACGTTCAACAAGCACCTCCGGGCGGCCGAGCGCGAGGCGTTCGGGATGCTGCTGGAGTGGACGGCGAGCGAGTGACGGGATGGGGCTACGTGTGTAGCCCCTCCTATCCCGGTCGTCCAACGGGCGTAGCCGAGAGCGTGGAGTGGGCAGGCGTTCTCTACCCTTTCATGGCAACAGGAACGCCACTCCCCCACCGGCCGCCCGTCGAGTCCGTCGATGGCGGTACCCGGGTGGTCGAACTCGGTACCGACGAGATAGACACGCTCTGTGCGGTCCTCGCCTCGGAGACGGCCCGGGCGCTCCTCACGGCCATCGAGATGGAGCCACGGACGGCCTCGGACGTGGCCGACCACGTCGACACGTCTCTCCAGAACGCGCTCTATCACCTGCGTCGACTCCGCGAGGCCGGCCTCGTGTCAGTCGTCGACACCTGGTACTCCTCCCGTGGGAGCGAGATGAAGGTGTACGACACGACCCACTCACGACTCGTGTTCGCCATGCAGGCGTCCGAGCAGACCGAGGGGAGCGAAGAGGGCGAGGAGGAGCGCCACCGGCTCGTCACCGCGGCTGACTGACTCGTGCGTGCCCTCCAGCACGGCACCGACGGCCAGACAGACCGGCAGGTCCTCGTCGTCGGGACGGGTGTCGCTGGACTCCTGACGGCCGCCGCGTGCCGCGAACGCGGGTTCGACCCCGTCGTCACCGCTGGAGCCGGCCGGGACCGGGACCGGAACCCGATCCTCACGCTCTGGCGCCCGACGGGGACCCTCCTCGATGGACTCGGCGTCGGAGACGCGCTGGCCGCGGGGACGCCCGTCCGACGCTGGGTGTGTCGGCACCCCCGCGGGAGGACCGCCGAGACGCTCGTCCACGAGGGGGAGCCGCAGGCCGCTCCCTGCGTCCGGGTGCGCCGGTCGCGAGTCGAACGGGCCCTCGCGGCCACGGTCCCGGACAGCCGCCTCTGGCGCCGACGGACCATCAGACGGGTCGAGCGCGGCCGGTCGGGCCCCGTCGTCACCTTCGACGACGGCGTCCGCGAGCGGTTCGACCTGGTGGTCGGAGCGGACGGTCCGGGCTCCCGGGTCAGGGACGCCGTCGTCGACGACGCGGCCGACGGCGTCGACCCCGTCGTCCCGACGCCCGTGGTCGGGGTTTCGGAGCGTCCTCCACGACTCGAGGCCCGCCACACCGTGTACGAGCACTGGTCACCAGCGGGGTCGGTGACGCGACTGAGCCACCTCGAGGGTAGTGACCTGTGGCGATACGTGGCCCCGGGCAGGACCGACGGGGTCGTCGGGACCGAACACTGGGCGGGAGACGGGCTGGCGCTGGTCGGCGAGGCGGCACACCCCCTCTCGCCCGTCCTGACGACCCACGACTCGCTGGCCGTCGAGGACGGGACCACCCTCGCGGCGGTGCTGGCCTCCCGGCCGACGACCCGAGCAGCCCTCCAGACCTACGAACGACGCCGGAGTCACCGAACTCGTGGTCTCTACGGCGGGGCCCGTGAGGACACGGGCGCCGCGGGCGACACGCCCGTGCCCTGCCGGCAGGCGTTCCTCCGGACGCGGTTCGACCGTCGTGACCCGGCCGGGCGCCCCGATGACTGGTGAGAGTGGGGGGCGAACCTTCTTTGTCGGTGGTGGTCAAGCCGTGGAGCGTATGCAATTCGGGACCCTCCCGTTCGTCCCACAGACGGGTGGCGCCGTCGTGGGGCAGTCGGGAGTGGAGCTGCTGCTCCGACGGCGACCGGTGCTGTTGCTGGCGCTGGTCGGAGTGGTGGTGCTCGTCCTCGCCGGCTTCGCGATCCGGCGGTACCTGCGGACGCCAGGCGATCGGCTCTGCAAGGCGCTCGCGGCCGTCGACGAGGTGACGGTGCTGATGCACCCCAACCCGGACCCGGACGCGATGGCCTCGGCGATGGGTATCGCACATCTCGCCGAATCGGTCGGAACGGACGCGAACGTCCAGTACAGCGGCCGGATCCGCCATGAGGAGAACCGCGCGCTGGTCCGAGCTCTCGGGCTGGCGTTCACGCGTCTCGAGGAGGCCTCGGCCCTCCGGGCCGACCACGTCGTCCTGGTCGACCACAACGAGGCCCGTGGCTTCGCCGGCGCCGGTGGGCTGAACCCGTACGCGGTCGTGGACCACCACCCCGGTGGCGGTCGGGGGCAGGCGTTCACCGACGTCCGGCCCGAGTACGGCTCCTGTGCGGCCATCGTGGCCGAGTACCTGCGTGACCGTGGGTGGGAGCCGGGCGCCCACGAGACGCCCCTCCCGAGCGACCTCGCCACGGCCCTGCTCTACGGCATCCAGGCCGACACCAACGACTTCTCGCGGGGGTGCACCAACGCGGACTTCGACGCCGCGGCCTTCGTCTTCCCCGCCGTGAAGGCGGAGGTCCTCGACCACGTCTCGAACCCACCCATCGACGAGGAGGCGCTCGACATCCGTTCCCGCGCGGTGCAGTACCGGACCCGCTCCGGGTCCTACCTCTGCTCGTTCGTCGGGGGGGTGGAGAACACCGACGCGCTCGGACAGGCCGCCGACGAACTGCTCCGGCTGGAGGGCGTGACGGCCGTCGTCGTCGGCGGCAGACTCGACGGGACACTCCACCTCTCCGCTCGGTCGCGCGACGACGGCATCCACGTCGGACAGGCCCTGCGCGAGGCCGTCGCCGACATCCCGATGGCCAACGCCGGCGGCCACCGGCAGATGGGCGGCGGCCAGCTCTCCATCGACCACATGCGCGGGCTGGGGCCGTCGAGCGGGGTATCGACGGACGAGCTGCGCGAGCGGCTCTTCGCGGCGCTGGCGTCCCAGTGAGTCGGATACGGCTCCACGTGGTGGGACGACGGTGCTACGGCCGCACGCCGGGGCCGTCACGCTCCTCCTCGTAGGGGACGGCGTCGCTCTTCCGGGCCGTCCGCCAGACGACCACACCCAGCAACACGAGGGCGACGACGGCGAACACTGCCTCGCTGGCGGGTTCCGATGCCCCCAGCGAGGGGTTCACGAGCGCGTAGAGGAGCGTGCCGGCGAACAGCACCCCCGGCAGCAGGAAGTTCCACTCACCGAGAGCCGTCCTGACGACGGAGGCGATGCGGTCGCGTCGCGACGGGTCGTCTCCATCGAGACGAGTTCCGGACATCGCGGCCGGGGATAGCGCCGTGAGACGGGTGAGCGCGGTGACGAGTTCCGTTCATCCGACGCACTCAAACTTGCAAGAGATCCGTGGAGCGGGACGTTCGCCGACGTGGCTGCCGTGAGCGTCCCTGGCGTGGTCACTCCCCGGCGACGCGCCCGGAGAGCAGGCCACAGAACCCGAGCGCGAACGTCTCGAACGTCCGGTCACGGGTCCGCGCGACCAGTGCCTCCCGGCCGGCGTCGACACGCGTGGCGAGGACGTCCTCGGCGGCCGCACCCGGCAAGAACCCCCGGAGCACGTCGGCGGGACCGGCAGCGGGTGCGCTGGCGGCGGTGAACGCGCGGAACGGCGGGTTCAGCAGGCGGCCGACGGGGTGGCCCGAGGCCGAGAGGTCCATCAGGGCGATACGACCGTCTCCGCCCACGAGGTGACACCACGCCGTGACGACGGCGGCCGGGTCGCGGAACATCCCGGTCACGAAGGTGCCGAGGACGGCGTCGACGTCGCCGGTGGCGACGGGCGGGTGGGTGGCGTCCCCGCGGGCGAGCGACACCTGCGGCAGGTTCGCGGTCCGATCGCGGGCGACGGCCAGCAGTTCGGGAGTGAGGTCGACACCGAGGACGTGTCCCTCCGGGCCGACCCGGTCGGCGAGGTGCGGGAGGTTCGCACCGGACCCACACCCCATCTCGACCACGTGGTCGCCCGGTGAGAGCGCCAGCGAGTCGGCCGCCGCCGCGCGCCACCGGGCGACCCCCGGGAGCGTCGCGATAGCGTCGTAGAGTGCGGCGTACCGGCCGTAGAACCCGGCGACGGCCACCGCGCCCGCCGTCGCCGTCGTGCCGTCCCCACTCGCGGTCACGGCTTCGGCTCCTCACTCGCCAGTCCCCGGACGGCCTCCGCGGCGGCGACGGCGTCTTCGGCGAGGACGTAGACGATGGGCTCGACGCCGAACCCTCCGGTGTGGTACAGCACCGTGACCGTGGGGTTCGACTCGATGGCCTCGCCGACGGCCGTCTCCACGTTCACCTCGGCGTCGAACTCCACGGTCACGTGACGCTCGGCCAGCGCCGCCACGATGGCCGGGTCGTACCGGACGTTGACGGCCGCCCGCGCGTCGCTCCCGGCGCGGCGCGCGGCCAGCAGGACGCCCGCGACGTGCTCGCTGACGCCGAACTCCGGGTCCGAGGGGACCGTCGCGCGCCCCTTGACGTCGAGGATGCGGCCCGGGACGGCGGCCACGTCGGTGATACCCTCGGCGTCGGGGAGCGCCTCGACGAGGTTCGACCCGACCGCGGGGATGAGCGCGGCGAACCCGCTCGTCGTCTCCAGCATCCGCAGGCCCTGCCGGACCGAGGCGAGGACGCGCGCGGCGGTCCGCGGTTCCGAGTCCGGGTCGTGGATGGCGAAGTCGCCCTCGTAGGCGGCCAGCGGCGGGAACGACTCCTCGTGGAGCCGCGCGAGCAGGTCGCCGTGCTCGAGTTGCCGGACGAGTACCTCCGCCTCGGCGAGCGCCTGCACGGGCGACATGGACCCCTCGGCGAGGCCCTCCCCGAGCCGGGCGACGAGTCGCTCGACGCGCTCGTCGGCTGCCACGGCCTCGTTCACGTCGACCTCGCCCTGCGCGTACTTCGAGACGGCACTCTGGCTGATGCCGAGCAGGTCCGCCACCTCCGTCTGGGTCAGCCCTCGTCCGCGCAGGTCGGCGGCCAGCATCGACCGGAACGTGGGGAGGAACTCGTCGACGACCACCTCCTCGACGAAGCGCACGTCAGGCCACCTCCTGTCGGTGGGGTCCCGTCACCCTCGGTGGCCTCCGAGCTCTCCCTCGGTCTCGGCGAGGCGCCTCGCCCTCGCCGGGTGGCTCGGGCGACTCACTGGTCGCCTCCGAACTCTACTCCGCTCTCGGCGAGGCGCCTCGCCCTCGCCGGGTGGCTCGGGCGACTCACTGGTCGCCTCCGAACTCGCTGTCCCCACCGATGCGCGACGCCTGCGGCCCCGTCTGGTCCTGGTACTTCGACCCGCGCTTGCTCCCGTAGGGACGCTCGGCGGCCGTCTTGAGTTCCGTGAACAGTACCTGCGAGATCCGCATCCCCGGCGAGAGCGCGACGGGGGCGGCGCCGAGGTTCGAGAGTTCGAGCGTGATCTGGCCGCGGTAGCCGGGGTCGACGATGCCCGCGGTGGCGTGGATGACGATGGCGAGCCGGCCGAGCGACGAGCGTCCCTGGACGTGCGCGATGAGGTCGGCGGGGATCTCCACCCGCTCCATCGTCGTCCCGAGCACGAAGTCTCCGGGGTGGAGGATGAACTCGCCGCCCTCGTCGACGACCGTCTCGGTGACGTAGTCGTCCACCTCGCGCTCGCTGTTCGGGTGGATGCAGGGGATGTTGGTCCGGCGGAACTCGAGGAACTCGCGGCCGAGACGGAGGTCGACGCTCGCCGGCTGGACCTGCAGGTCGGGGTCGGCCAGCGGTTCGATGACGAGGTCACCCTCGCTCAGTCGCCCGAGGATGTCCGTGTCCGAGAGTATCATTGGCGGGGAAGGGAGCGACGCGGGGAAAAGCGTTCAGGTAGCGCGCGGCCAGCGGTGCCGGAGCGGCTTTCACCGTACGGGGACTATCCGGTGGCGTGCTCACGGACACGCCCGGTCTCCACCACGTCACGGGTATCGTCGGCGACGCCCAGCAGGCCGTCGCGTTCTACGCCGGGACGCTCGGCCTGCGGCTCGCCCAGCAGACGGTCAACTTCGAGGACCTGCTGCAGCACCACCTCTACTTCACCGACGCGGCAGGCGAGCCGGGGTCGGTGGTGACCGTCTTCCCGGACCCGTACGCCGACGACGGTCGGGTCGGCCGGCCGCAACCGGAGCGGACGGCGCTCGCGGTGCCCGAAGGGTCGCTGGCGGCGTGGCGCGAGCGCCTTGTCGAGCAAGGTGTCGACGCGACTCCGGTCGAGCGACTCGGCGGCGACGAGCGCGCGCTCCAGTTCACCGACCCGGTCGGGACCCGTCTCGAACTCGTCGCGAGCGACGCGCCGGGTGATCCGCACACGGCCCGGGTCGACGCTTCGATGGCTGTCCGGGGGCTCCACGGCGTCACGCTGCAGTCCGGGAACCCCTACGCCACGGCCTCGGTGCTGGAGACGCTCGGCTACGAGTACGAGGTCGAGACGGTCGAACGGGTCCGCTACCGCGCCGGCGGCGAGCGGGCGACGGTGGTGGACGTCCTGCTCGGTGACGCCGAGGGTGGCCGCGAGGGACCGGGGACCTACCACCACCTCGCCGTGCGCGTGCCCGAGGAGGAGGCGCTCTACGAGTGGCGCGACCTGTTCGTCGAGCGCGGCTACGAGTGCTCGCGGGTGAAAGACCGGCACTACTTCCACTCGCTGTACGTCCGCGAACCGGGCGGCATCCTGTTCGAGCTGGCGACCGAGACCGGCGGTATCGCGGCCGGCGCGGGCGACGCGACGGCGCTCTCGCTCCCCGAGTGGTTCGAGTCCGAGCGGGAACTGGTCGAGAGTCAGCTGCCGGTGCTGTCGGTGCCGTCGGTCGAGCGGTCGTGACTACGCCGTCCCGTCGAGGTCAGCGAGCAGGCGGTGCAGGCGGGGCGCGACCTGGTCGGTGGCGAGGAGGTAAGCGAACGCGAACGGGACGAGCCCCATCACGCCCGCCCAGAGCGCCACGGTCGTGTCTCCGGTCCCCACCGTCGACAGCGTGAACCACTCGATGTAGAGCCCCCCGAGCGAGAGGAGGGCGGTCCCGACGCTCAGGACGGCCAGTTCGACGAGTTCCGGCAGGAGTGCCAGCAGGTCGGCGCGCATACCCGTTCACGGCCACCCTCGCTCCTGTAGTTTGCGATTCCGTCGGGACGAAAAGGCTATAATCGCGCGGGAGGCCTCGCTGATATGGCCGGTCGATACGGGTCGCTCGACTACCCCAAACTGACGAAACGTGGGTTCCTGCTGGGACTCGGACTGTTCATCTTCGGCGTGACGGCGGAGTTCGCCATCGGCGTGCTCGGCCTGCAGGTCCCGGCGTGGGAGGAGGTGCTCCTGCTCGACGCCATCGGACTCGGCATCGTCGTCGCCCTGTTCTCGGTTCTCGTCTTCGGTATCGTCCTGCCGCTCACGGAGTGAGTCTCGACCGGCGATGGCCACACATTTGCCCGCCGGCCCCACACGCCCGGTATGAGTTACAAACAGGCCATCGTCGCCCGGACCGACATCGGCATGGGTGAGGGGAAACTAGCCGCACAGGTCGCCCACGCGGCGCTCTCGGCCTACGAGGACGCCGACGACCGGACGCGCAAGGCGTGGAAGGGGGGCGGGCAGAAGAAGATCGTCCTGCAAGCGTCGGGAGAGCAGGAACTGTTCCGCCTCGCGGACGTGGCCGAACGCGAGGGGCTGCCGAACGCCATCGTCCGCGACGCGGGCCACACGCAACTCGACCCCGGCACGGTCACCTGTCTCGCGGTCGGTCCCGGCCCGGAGGAACTCGTCGACGAGGTGACCGGCGACCTCTCGCTGTACTGAGCCGGCTCAGGTGTCCCCGCCGCGGCTCGCCTCTACCCGGTCGAGGTACTCGACGAGGTAGCCGGGCGCGTCGGGGTCGTCCCGGATCGCGTCCGGCGTGCGCCACGCCACGGCGGCCACCTCCTCCGGCGCCGCGCGGTGTGCCTCTCCGCCCGCGTAGGCACAGCGTGTGACGACGTTGAGACACGGCGTGCCGGTGTCGGACTCGAAGGCCCGACTGCAGACGTACTCGACGGTCCCGACCTCGACGCCCACCTCCTCGTGCACCTCACGCGCGGCCGTGGCCGCTATCGGGTCGTCCGTGCCCGGTCCAGACTCCACCTTCCCACCGGGAAAGGCCAGCGCGCCGGCGGCGTGACGCTCGTCCGCGCCGCGCCTGACGACGAGGTACTCGTCGCCACGGACGACGGCGGCGTCGACGTTCACGACGTAACCGTGCTCGTGGTCGGTCGCCTCCATGTCGACCGGGAATCTCGGCGCTCCCTGAAAGCGATGACGGAGGGCTGTGGCCCACTGTCTCGAACGAATCGCTCGTTCGTCGACCGGCGGTCGCGAGCGGGCCTCGTCCAGTGGGGTTCGACCCACGACGTTACTCCCGTTCCCGCGAGTCGTACTCGTGGTAGATGACGTGTCCACAGGACTTGCAGTGCGAGGCGTCCGGGTCGTGGTACTGGAGGCCACACTGGGGGCACGTCACGTCGATCTTGTCGGTGGTCCACTCCTTGAGGATGCGAGAGGCCTGCCGCGGGACGAGGATGACCGCGGCGAGGATGGCCGCGACCGTGACCCACCGGCCGGCCCGCGTGACGGGCGTGACGTCGCCGAACCCGACCGTCGTGAGCGTGACGACGGTGTAGTAGAACGCGTCCCCGAAGTTGTTCACCGCCGGGTTCGCGTCGACCTCGGCGCTGTAGAACAGGCCGGCAGAGACGAACAGGAGGACGAACACCATCGTCAGGAGTTTCGTCCCGCGGAGCGCCTCCTCGCTGATGGTCCCGAAGAAGAACTTCGCGTCGCGCGTGAACCGGTAGAACCGCAATACACGGACGACTCGCAGCGCCCGGAGGAACGCGAGGTCGACCACGACGCCGGCCGGGAGGACGAACACGAGCAGGGCCGGGAGGATGGCGAGCAGGTCGACGACCGTGTAGGGGTCGGTGGCCTCCGCGAGCCGGTTCTCGGCGCCGTAGAGCCGGAGCAGGTACTCGACGAGGAACACCAGCGCGATGACGACGTCGAGGCGGGCGAGCACCGTCGCCGTGGCGGCCGAGACGGAGTACGTCTCCGCGACGAACAGGCCGACGAACACGAGGTTCAGCGCGAGGAGCGCGATGTCGATGGCCTTGCCCACGACCGTCTCGTGGTCGAGGAGGTAGAACCGGACCTGCTCGCGTGGCCCAGCGCCGGGTGGGAGGGCCGCCTCACCTGCCATACGGAGTCGCAGTCGCCCGGGTCGCATAACTCCGGCGTCGGTCAGTGACGGCCGGCGACGGGGCTCGAGGCTCGGGCTACTCCGGCCGCGGGAACGCCCGAGCGTACTGTGGGGGCACGTCCACCTTCCCCATCTTCCCGAGTTCCTTCGCCGCCGTCAGCGTGAAGTAGGGGTCGCGCAGGTGCTCGCGGGCGAGGATGGACACGTCGGCTCGGCCGTTCAGTACCACCTCGTTCGCGCCCTCCGGCGTCGTGATACCGCCGACCGCCCCGACCGCCAGTGAGTCGCCGTACTCCTCCTTCACGGCCTCGGCGTAGGGTGTCTGGTAGTGTGGACCGAGGTGCGGGATCTGCTGGTCGGGGTGGATACCGCCCGCCGAGACGTCGATCAGGTCCGCGCCGTCGTCCGCGAGGTCGCCCGCCAGCCGGACCGTGTCGGAGACGGTCCAGCCACCCTGTTCGTCCATCCAGTCGGTCGCGGAGAGGCGGACGAAGACGGGCTTGCCGTCGGGCCACACCTCCCGCACCGTGCGCGTGACCTCCCGGATCAGCCGCGTGCGTCCCTCGTAGTCCCCACCCCACTCGTCGTCGCGGGTGTTCGAGATGGGCGAGTAGAACTCGTGGAGGAGGTAGCCGTGGGCGCCGTGGACCTCGGCGACGTCGAAGCCGGCGTCGAGGGCGCGTTCGGCCGCGGCCCGGAAGTCGTCGACGACCTGTTGGATGCCCCCCTCGTCCAGCCGCTCGACGTCGAGCGGTTCGTCGGAGGGGTACGGGGTCTCCGTCGGCCCGACGGGGGTCCAGCCGTGGTCCTCGTGGACCGGGCCGGACGCCTCGGCGAACGGGCGGTAGGTCGAGGCCTTGCGGCCAGCGTGGGCGAGCTGGATGGCCGAGGTGGCGCCGTGGGCGTTCACCCGCTCGACGACGGGCGCGAGCGCCTCGCCCTGTTCGTCGTTCCAGATGCCGAGGTCCTGTGGGGAGATGCGGCCATCCGGCGAGACGGCCGTCGCCTCGGTCATCACGACGCCGGCGCCGCCGACGGCGCGGGAGACGAGGTGCTGGTGGTGCCAGTCGGTGGCGACGCCGTCCATCGCCTCGCAGGAGTACTGACACATCGGGGAGACCATCACGCGGTTGCGTAGCTCGGTCTCTCGCAGTTCGAGCGGGTCGAAGAGGTCTGGCATGGCCGGCATTCGTGCGGGGTCGGTAAGACCACGGCGACGACGGCGTGATTCACCGGTAGGAGTGCCCCGACACCCCGCGCTGTGCGAGCGAGGCCCCCGCGTCGCCCAGTTCTGCCGACGACCCGACAGTACGTGCGACGCGTGATAACCCGCGTTCATGGGCGAGCGGTCCCATAATTACGGACTTACGGCAACTTACTTCACCGGATACGGCCTCCGGCCGGTATGGACGACCGGACCCGACGGTTCGAGACTGTGGCGGTGTCCGAGGGCGAGCATCCCGACGGCGACGGCGTCGGTGACGTGGTGAGTCCCATCCACCTCGCGTCGACGTTCGCGCTGCCGGGGCTGGACACGTCGATGCGACTGGAGGACGTGGACCCCGCGGCCGGCGAGTTCCTCTACTCGCGGCTGAACAACCCGACGCGTCACGCCCTCGAGAAGCGCCTCGCGGCGCTCGAGGGCGGCGAGTTCGGGTTCGCGTTCGCCTCCGGGACCGCGGCCATCTCCACCCTGTTCCTCGCCGTGCTGGAACCGGGCGACCACGTCGTCGCGTTCGACGACCTCTACGCCGGCACCCGGCGGATGCTCGAGGTGCTGTTCCGCGACCGACTCCGGGTCGACATCTCGTTCGTCGACGCCACCGAGGTCGAGAACGTGACCGACGCGCTCCGCCCCGAGACGCGACTGGTCTGGATGGAGACGCCGACGAACCCGACGATGAAACTCTGTGACGTGCGGGCCATCGCCGAGTCGCTCGACGAGGACACCGTCCTCGGCGTCGACAACACGTTCGCCAGTCCCTACTTCCAGCGGCCGCTCGAACTCGGCGCCGACGTCGTGGCCCACTCCACGACGAAGTACCTCAACGGCCACTCCGACTCGGTGGGCGGGGCGCTCGTCACGGACGACGAGGCGGTCGCCGAGTCGGTCCAGTTCCTCCAGCAGGTCGGTCTCGGCAACCAGGTGGCGCCGTTCGACGCCTACATGATCATGCGCGGAACGAAGACGCTCCCCGCCCGGATGCGGACTCACGAGGCGAACGCGACGGTCATCGCGGAGTACCTCGCCGACCACGACCTCGTCACGGCCGTCCACTACCCCGGGCTGGAGAGCCACCCACAACACGACCTCGCCGCGGCGCAGATGGACGGGTTCGGCGGGATGATCAGTTTCGAACTCGCCGGCGAGATGGCTGACGCGAAGGCGTTCCTCGAGGGGCTGGAGCAGTTCACGCTCGCGGTGAGTCTCGGCGGCGTCGAGTCGCTCGTCGAACTCCCCGCCGCGATGACGCACGAGCCCATCCCGCGCGAGGAGCGACTCGCGAGCGGTGTCACCGACACGCTCGTCCGCATCTCGGTCGGTATCGAGCACGTCGAGGACCTCGTCGCGGACCTGGAACGCGGGTTCGAGGCGATGACCGCGGCGGCCGACGCACCGCTCGTCGCCGAGGACTGAGTGGGACCGACCGAGACCGTCGGTCGGGTCAGTCGTCCGCGGGCGTCGACGCGACGCCGCCACGACGCTGTCTCGCCCGGAGCGTCGCCGCCCCGAACGCGAGGACGAGGACGGCGGCCAGCACGACGTCGAAGCCGGTGATGAGTGACGCCGAGAGCGGGCTCCCGGTCTGTGCGGGGTGGAGCGACACCAGCGGTCCCCAGAAGTTGTAGCCAGCGTGCAGCATCGTCGCGGCGAGGACGCTCCCGCCCGTGTTGTTGAACAGCCACGTGTAGACGACGGCGCTGGCGACGATGGAGACCCCCCACAGCGGCAGGGGGAACGCCGCGTTCTGGCTCTCCGGGAGGAACACGAGGGGGACGTGCCACGCGAACCAGACCACCCCGAGGAGGAGGCTCGCGGAGAGCGCTCCCATCCGGGTCTGGAGGGCGGGGAGCAGGTAGCCCCGCCACCCGGCCTCCTCGCCGAAGGAGATAGCGACGACGACGAGGGCGGTGATGGGGGCGACTAACACCACGGTCCACCCGGCGTCGAGGAACGTCCGCGCCCGCTCGGCGAGGACGAACTCCCCGCCGAGTGCGAGGAACGCGCCGTAGAGCAGGGCGACCGAGAGCGGCGGCAGGAGGAGGTTGACCGCCCACCAGCGGGTGGGGAACCGGCCGTCGGTCAGGCCGGCGAAGAACCAGCGGACACCGTCGGGACCGTCGGTGCGCGCCCGGAGTACGAGGGCGGCGATAGCGGGGCTGAACACGCCCACGATGGCGAGTTCACCGGGCACGCTCGCGTTCACCCAGCCGCGATCGGTGGCGACGACCGGCCCGTACGCCGCCAGCGCGATGACGAAGGTCAGGAGGACGAACGCGACGGCGTGGCCGGGCACCCGCTCCCCGGAGGGGGTGCCGACGCTCGGGCGGAGACGCATGCCCACCCTGTCCCTGCCGCCGAGTTAAACCTTCACCGAGCGGACGGCGAACGCTCGGACGGGCGGCCGGACGGGGCGCTCACTGCGCGTCGGCCCGCTTCTCGCGCTCCGATTCGGCCGTCCCGTCCCCGCCGAACCCGGCGAAGGGGTTGAACTGCTCGCCGCGGATGAGCTGCTCGTCCGAGACGTCGAGGCCGAGTTCCGTCAGTTCGCGGGCGATGCGGGTCAGGTCGTCGTCGTCCTCGGCGACGACGGAGACGAGGAGGTTGTTCGCGCCGGCGGCGATCTCCCGGATCGACACCACGCCCGCGACCTCCAGCGCGCGGTCGGCCTGTCGCTCCCGCTCGGTCACCGGGGCGGAACAGACGATCTGGACGCGGAGCTGGTAGCCGGCCCGGCCGTAGTCGACCTCCGCCCGGTAGCCACTGATGATGCCCTTCTCCTCCAGACGGGCGATGCGCTTGCGGACCGTGCTCGCGGAGACGTCGCGTCGCTCGGCGATCTCCTTCGAGGAGGCGTGTCGCGCGTCTCGTTGGAGGGTGAACAGGATGTGCCGGTCGAGGTCGTCGAGCCCCTTCAGCGTCATGTCGACCAACTGCGGCGGTCGGGGAGATGAGCCTTGCCGTCGGGAGCGCGCCGTCGCGCCCCCTCGACCGCCGTCACTCGTCCTCCGCCTCGCCGTAGAGCGCCTCGAGACACTCGTCGACGAACTCGGGAAGCGTCACCGGGATACCGGCGCGGAGTTTCACGACGACCCCCTCGCGGTCCGAGAGGTAGATGTGGACGGCCGTCGCGCGCTCGTGTTGCAGGACGAGACACTGGGCGTCGCCGAGGTGGGTGTACACCTCCTCGACGTACGGCCGGTTGAACAGCGCCACCGTACGGTGGATGACGACGTCGAGGTCGTGCGTGGTGAGCTCCGTCGTCAGGTCGTCGCGGATGTACTCCACGTTGTAGCTGTAGCGTTCGCTGTCGAAGCAGGCGACCCAGCGCAGGCCGTCGCCGTGTTCGTCCAGCAGGTGCGCGACGAGCGCCTGGTAGTCTGGGGTCTGTCCCTCGCTGCGAGTCCAGTTGCGGATGATGTCGATTGGCATGGTTCTGTGTGTGGTGTGTCAGCCGAGTAGTGCGACCAGCAGGGTCAGGCCGAGGCCTGCCGCGACGACGAGCATCGCGGTGCCGATGGCCGACTCCGCCGGGCCGTCGGTGGAGCGTGCGAGCAGTCGGTCGCCGAGCGACCGGGCGAACACGCCGGCCGTCTTCGCGACGGTTCCGGCCGTGCCCGCGACTGCCCGCGAGGCGCCGTCGGCGAGGCGGAACGCCGCCGGGTGGAGCACCCGGTCGACGTCGCGGTCCGGAATCCGCGAGAGCGGCCCGCGGAGCGCGACGAAGCCGAGCACGCCGACGGCGGTGACGGCGGCCGCCTTGGTCAGTTCGCTCGTGGCGTACGGTTCGAAGCCGGCCGTGTCGCCCGGCATCGCGCCGAACAGGAGGTCCGGTGCGAGGCCGAAGACGACGCTCGGAACGGCGGCGACGACGAGGACGGCCGACAGCGCGGGACGCGACGGCCGCACCTCGAACGGCGCCGGGACCGCCCGGACGAACGCGTAGTAGCCGAACTTCGCGAACGAGAGGACGGTACCGACACCGCCGAGGACGAGCAGCCACCAGAGCACCTCCAGACCGGTCTTGTCGACGGCCTTGATGACGAGGCCCTTGCTGACGAACCCGGAGAAGCCGGGGACGCCGCTGATGGCGAGCGCCGCGACGAGGAACGCGGCGAACGTGAGCGGCATCCGACGGCCGAGACCGCCCAGCTCCTTCAGCGACCCCGTGCCGACCCGGTAGACGAACGCGCCGGCCACCATGAACAGCAGGCCCTTGTAGAGGACGTGCGTCGAGAGGTGGGCCACGGCGCCGGCCGTGCCGACGGCGGTGCCGATGCCGACGGCGGCGACCATGTACCCCACCTGCGAGACGATGTGGTACGAGAGGAGCCGCCGGGTGTCGGTCTGGAGGATGGCCATCCAGACGGCGTACACCACCGTCACGCCGCCGACGTAGGCGACGACGAGGTTCCCCTCGGGGATGAGGCGGGCGAGCGCGTAGACGGCCACCTTCGTCGTGAACCCGGCGAGGACGACGCTCGCGGCGACGTGTGGCCGGGGGTAGGTGTCGGGCACCCAGTAGTGCAGGCCGACGAACCCGAGGTTGATGCCGACGCCGAGCACGCCCAGCGCGGTGGGCAGGCCGGCCGTGAACCCGCCGGTGATGGCGAACGTGCCCTGCGCGGTGAAGTGCAGCGCCACGGCCGCCACGAGCAGGGCACCGGCTATCAGGTGGTAGACGGCGTAGCGGTACGCCGGGCGCACGGCGTCGCCGCCGTGGACCCAGACGAGCACCGTCGCCGTGACGGCCATCGTCTCCCACGCGACGAGCAGGGTGAGCCAGTCGCCCGCCAGCACGGCTGCCATCGAGGCGCCCATGTACGCCGCGGCCCACGCACCGGTCTTCCGGTCGGCGTCGGTGGCGTAGGCGTACGCCAGCCCGAGCGCGGCGACGAAGCCGAACACCGCCGTCACCGGGCGGGTCAGCCCGTCGACCCGGAGCAGGGTCTGCTCGAAGCCGAGCGGGGTGACGACGAGGCTGGTGCCCGCGGGCGCGAGCAGGACCCACGGCACCGTCAGCGCCGACAGGGCGACGGCGACGGCGTAGCCGAGGGTGCGGGGCAGGACCGCCAGCGCGCCCGCGGCGACGAGGAGCGCGACCCACATCGGGATGACCACGAGGAGGTCGCTCATCCGAACACCTCCGCCACGGCCGTCGTGGCGAGGTCCCAGAACGGCATCGCGGTCGGGACGACGCCGAAGGCGACGGCCATCGCGGCCGTGAACAGCACCGGGACGAGCAGCGCGGCCGCGGCCTCGCGGCCGAGCGGCAGACGCTCCCAGCCGGTGGTCTCGGCCGCCACGTCCGCCGAGGAGTCCCCGCCGCCGTTGCGCGACGGGTCGACCTGCTCCGGGGCCGGCGGCGGCACCTGTGCGACGCCCCCGTCCGGCGCGGCGTGCGGCGGTGCGAACGCGTGGCGACTCGCGGGCGTCGAGCGGTCACGCACGCCGAAGAACGCCGCGTAGACGATGGGCCAGAAGTACAGCAACTTCAGCACGCCCGCGACGAGGAACGCGGCGACGAACGCCGGGTGGACGCTCTCGGCCGCTCCGAGGACGAGGTGGAACTTGCTGACGAAGCCGGCGATCAGCGGGAACCCGACGAGACCGGCGGCTGTGACGGCGAACGCCACCATCGTCAGCGGGAGTCGCTTGCCGATGCCCGCGACGTCCGAGACGTACTTCTCGCCCGTCTCGACGTAGATGAGTCCCGCCCCGAAGAACAGGGTGATCTTCATGAACGCGTGGGCGACGACGTGCAACAGCGCGCCGAACATCGCCAGCGGCGTCAGCAGGGCCACGCCGAGCACGATGTACGAGAGCTGGCTGATGGTCGAGTACGCCAGCCCGGCCTTGAGGTTGTCCTGTCGGAGGCCGACGAGCGCGGCGAACACCATCGTCACGGCGGCGGCCACGGCGAGCGGCAGGGCCATCCCGAGCGCCTCGGCCTGCTCCGGGCCGAAGACGTACAGCACGGACCGGGTGAGCGCGAACACGCCGCTCTTGACGACGGCGACCGCGTGGAGCAGGCCCGAGACGGGCGTGGGCGCGACCATCGCGGTCGGGAGCCACGCGTGGAGCGGCACGACGGCGGCCTTGACGCCGAAGCCGACGGCCAGCAGCGCGAACGCCGCCCGGCCGAGCGTCGGGTCGCTCGTCAGGCCCGCGATGCCGCCGGGGACGAACCCGAGCGTGCCGGCGACCGTCCCGACGAGCAGGATGCCACCGAACGCGAGCACGCCGCCGCCGAGCGTGTAGGCGAGGTAGGTCCGGCCGGCCGCGCGGGCCTCCTCGGACCCGGCGTGGACGACCAGCGGGTACGTCGCCAGCGTCAGCAGTTCGTAGAACACGAACAGCGTGAGCAGGTCGGCCGCCAGCGCGACGCCCATCGTGGCGGCGATGCTGGCGGCGAACGCGGCGAAGTAACGGGTCTGGTCGTGCTCACGCAGGCCCCGCATGTAGCCGATGCTGTAGACGCTCGTGGCGACCCAGAGCGTGCTCGCCAGCAGGGCGAACAGGAGGCCCGCCGCGTCCGCACGGAGCGCGAGGTCGAAGCCCGCGAACGAGGCGAGCGGCGTGACGTGCGTCTCGGGGGCGCGGACCAGCCACGCGACGACGGCGAGCGTGCCGAGGCCGGCGAGCAGGGTCCACGCCTCCCGGAGGTTCGGGCGGGCGCCCGAGGCGAGTATCAGGGGCAGGGCGAGCGCCGGCACCAGCACCGCCAGCAGCGGCACCAGCGAGACGACGTCGCTCACAGCCACCCCTCCACCACGGGGGCGAACCAGTCGGTCAGCACGCCGGCGCCGAGGCCGAGGGCCACGACGAGCGCGGCGCTGGCGACGACGAGCGAGAGCGCGAGGGTGTCGGGGCGGGCCGGGAGGCCGCCATCGGCGGCCACCGCCCCACCGTGGGCCGACTCACCCAGATACAGCCGCTCCACCAGCCGACCCGCGTAGGCCAGCGAGAGGAGCGTGCTCAGGACGACCACCGCAGCGACGGCCCACTGGCCCGTCTCGACGGCGCCGAGCGCGAGGAGCCACTTGCCGGCGAACCCCACCGTGGGCGGGAGACCGACGAGACTCACGGCGAGCGCGGCGACGGCGAACGCGCCCAGCGGGGTCCGGCCCGCGAGGCCCGCGTAGTCGGCCACCGAGCGGACGCCGTAGGCCCGGTCGAAGGTGCCCGCGGCGACGAACAGGCCACCCTTGGCGACGGCGTGGCCGACCAGCGTCACCAGCGCCCCCGTGAGCGCGGTGGGCGAGGCGAGGCCGACGCCGAGCGCGACCAGCCCGAACTGCGACACGGACGAGTAGGCGAGCAGGCGCCGGACGTCCGTCGCACGGAGCGCGAGGACGCCACCGGCGACGACGCTCGCGGCCGCGGCGGCCAGCAGGACCGTCCGCACGGTGGGGACGGCCTCGAAGAACGCCGCACCGTAGACGCCGTAGGTGACGCGGACGAGCGCGTAGGCCGCGACGGTGGAGCCGAGCGCGGCGAGCGCGGCCGCCACGGCTGGCGGGGCCGCGCTGTACGCGTCCGGCTTCCAGGTGTGCAGCGGGAACAGCGCCAGTTTGACGGCGAGTCCCACCGCGAGCAGGGCGAACGAGGCGACGACGAGCGTCGAGTCGTGGCCCGCGGCGGCCAGCGCGGGGCCGAGGTCGGCCATCGCCAGCGTGCCCGTGGCGACGAAGGCGTAGCCGACCCCGAGCAGGTAGAGCGTCGCGCCCACCGTGCCCGCCAGCAGGTACTTGAGCGCCGCGAGCGCGGCGTCCGTCCCGCGTGCGTGCGCGACGAGTGCGTACGCCGCCAGTCCCGAGATCTCGAGGAAGACGTAGAGGTTGAACAGGTCGGCCGTGACGACCACGCCCGTCAGGCCCGCGACGAGCAGGAGCCAGAGGCTCCCGTACGGGCCGTCGTGGGTCGAGCGGTCGCTCAGGAACGCGCCGAGGGCACCCACCGCGACCAGCAGGGCGAGCGCCGCGCTCAGGCGGTCGGCCAGCAGGCCGATGCCGAACGCGGCGGGGATGCCCCCGACGACGTACGAGAGCGGGCCGTCCGTGGCGACGACTGCGAGGACCAGCCCCGCGAGCGCCACCTGCCCGGCGAGGACGAGCGCCGTCCCGAACTGAGCGGCCCCGGGCCAGCGCCGGGCCAGTACGAGCGGGCCGACGGCCGCCAGCAGGGGCCACGCGACGAGCAGCGGCAGGAGGTCGGCAGCGTCGAGCGTCACCGGGACACCTCCTCGCCCGCGGCCTCACGGGCCGCCTCCGCACGGAGGTCCCGGATGACGTCCTCGCGGAGCGTGCCGTAGGTCTCGTAGAGCCGCACCACGAGCGCCAGCGCCACCGCCGTCACGCTCACGCCGACGACGATGGCCGTCAGGATGAGCACGTGCGGCAGGGGGTTGACGAAGGGGCCGGCCTCCGTCACGAGCGGCGCGCGGCCGTCCACGCGGTAGGCACTCGTGATGAAGAAGAGGAAGACCCCGGTCTGGAAGATGTTGAGGCCGACGACCTTCTTCACGAGGTTCTCGTCGTCGATCAGGACGAACAGGCCGACGCCGACGAGACACGCGTAGACGACGTGGGCGAACCAGCCATCGAGCGCGAGGGGGAGTTCAGTCATCGCTCCGCACCTCCTCGGCCGTCCGGACGCCCGACCCGTCGGCAAGCGGTTCGGCGTACCCGTCCGCGATGCGGACGAACAGCAGGACGACGACGGCGGCGACGGTCGCGCCGATGCCGATCTCGATGGCCTCGGTGCCGTAGACGGTCGCCTTCGGTATCGGGAGGACGTCGAGCTGCAGGAACGCGCCGCCGGCGAGCAGGCCGGCGACGGCCACCACGCCGAAGACGAGTGGCCCGGCGACGACGAGGCCGAGCAGCACCCGGCGGTCGAGCCACGCGGCGGTCTGGCGGATGCCGAGCGCGAACGCGAGCGTGACGACCATCGCGGCGGCGACGACGCCACCCTGGAACCCGCCGCCCACGGACTTCGTGCCGTGGAACAGCGTGAACAGCCCGTACGTGAGCACGAACGGCGCGAGCAGTCGGACCGTCGTCGTGACGACGGGGCTGTCCGTGTACGCGCGCGGAGCGCTCACGTCTCCACCTCTCGGCCCAGCACCGCGAGGGCGGCGACGGCTGCGGCGAAGACGACGGCCACCTCGCCGAACGTGTCGAACCCACGGTAGACGACGAGGACGGCCGTGACGGCGTTGTCGACGCCGCGCTCCGCGCTGTCGGTCAGGTAGTAGTCCGCGACCGGACCGAACGCGGGCGTGTCGGCCGCGCCGACGGCCGGGAGCGCCGGCACCGTCGCCAGCAGGGCCACGGTGACGACGCCCGCGACGAGCACGGAGCGGGGACGCACGGAGCGCAGGTCGACGAATCCGCCCGCCTCGGCCGGTCGCACGGTCCGGCTGATGGCGAGCAGGAACAGCGCCGTCGTGACGCCGGCGCCGACGGCGGCCTCGGTGAGCCCCACGTCGGGCGCGCGGAAGAGGACCCACAGTCCGGCGAGGCCGAGGCTGTAGGCCGCGAAGACGACGACGGCGGTGAGCACGTCGCGGACGAGCGCGGTCAGCACCGCGACGACGAGGACGAACCCGAGCAGCGTCGTCGCCAGCAGCGCCTCGAACGGGAGGCTCACCGCTCGGGCACCTCCTCGTCGCCGCTCCCGTCGGCACGCAGGTCGGGCCGCTCGCGGACCCACGGCTCGATACCGCTGTCGGCGGCGGCCCGCGCGACGGCGTGGGCGGCGGTCGGCCCGGTGACGAGGACGAACAGCGCGAGCAGTCCCAGTTTGACCGCCTCGCTCGGGCCGAAGGCGATGGCCGCCGCGGCCAGCGCGAGCAGGGCGCCGAGCGTCTCACTCTTCGAGGCCGCGTGCGACCGGGTATAGACGTCCGGCAGGCGGTAGAACCCCACCGCCGCCGTGAGCGCGAAGAACGCGCTCGCCACGAGCAGGACGACCAGCACCACGGTGCCGGGGGTGAGGGTCACCCCTCCGAGGACGGCCACCTGACTCACAGCACACCTCCGCGCTCGATGGTGAACTTCGAGAGGCCCACGCTGAGCAGGAAGTTCAGGAGCGCGTAGACGAGCGCCACGTCGAGGAAGCCCGGCTCACCGAGCGCCGCGCCCACGAGCGCGATGACCACGACGGCGGTGGTGCCGACGACGTTGACCGCCACCACGCGGTCGGGCGTGGTGGGCCCGACGACGACCCGACCCAGCAGGGTCAGACCGATCAGGGCGAGGGCCGCGGCCGTCGCCAGCAGCGCGTCGGCGACGAACGGGGCGGGGGCACTCATCCGGTCTCACCCCCGACCGGGACGGTCGGGGTCGGGGCCGGTTCGCCGGTGACGAACGCGACCGCGCGGGCGAGGCCACCGGCCTCGAGTTCCGCGCGCGTCTCGGCCGTCAGCGCGTGGACGACCAGTTCGTCGTCCACGACGTCGACGGTCAGGGTTCCGGGCGTGAGTGTGATGCTGTTCGCCAGCAGTGCGCGGGCGACCCGGCCCTCAGGCGCGGGCACCCGGACCACGGACGGGTCGATGGGGAGCCGCGGGTGGAGGACGACGACGGCCATCGCGAGGTTCGCGCGCACGATGGCGTAGAGCAGGTACGGGAGGAACAGGACCGCCCGCGCGACCCGGCCGAGGCTCGCGGGCGTCGGCGTCGACTCGAGGACGACCCGCGAGAGGAGCGCGGCGACCACCGCGGCCGCCAGCACGCCCGTCGCGAGGTCGAACGGGTCCGTCGGGTCACCGAGTGCGAGGTAGAACGCGAACGAGACGCCGAACGTCGCTGCCAGCCGACCGGGGCTGCGCTCGAACGCCAGCGGAGGTCTGAGTACGCGGCGCTCGACCGGTGCGCGTTCGACGGTGACCGAGTCCGCCCGCTCTCGGGTGGCGAGCGCCTCGCTCACGGCCGCGGGGGTGAACTCCTCGAACGCGGGCGAGAGCAGGAGTCGGGTCGGGGTCTCGGGGAGCGCGCCGACGAGCGCCTCCAGCCGCGCCTCCGGGTCGGTGCCCGGCGTCGGGTGGAGGACGGTCTCGACGGTCAGGCGGCCCAGCGACTCGCGGCCGACGATGGCCTCGACGCGTTCGGCCAGGGTGGCCGCGGTCGGCCGCGGGAGGGTGTCGCCCCCCCGCCCGACGGGGACGACGAACCGCGCGGTGACGGTGGTCTCCTGCGCCGCGTCGCGGCCCTCGCGGACCGCGTATCGCACGTAGTCACGCAGTCGGCCCCGCTCGCCGACGACCACCACGAGGTCACTCACGCCGTGCCTCCGGGGCGGCCGTGGGCCGCCCTCGCCCGTCCGAACTCGCTAATCATTACCAGTTCGGTAAAGGATGCCTCGTATATTTACTGTTCCGGTCATTTTTTAGGAACTCTTATGTTTCGACGGGACCGAATCGGGGTATGGCGACAGACCGACGGGGACCGAGTGGCGTGTCGCTGGACGGACCGGAGTCGGGGCCGGACCGCGAGACGGCGGCGTCGGCGGGGTCGGCAGACCGATCCACGAGGCGCCGCGTGTCACCGGGCGTCGTCACGACGGGCCGACGGCCCCCGCCGACCGACCGCGTCCTCGTGGTCGGTGGGGGACAGGTCGGGCGTCGACTGGCCGAGGGACTGGCCCGCGAGGCGCGCGTCCACCACCTCGACGACGACCCGGCCGCGGTGCGGGACCCGGTCGACTACGAGGCCTCCCACGTGCCCGACCTGACGGTCCCGGAGGCGCTCGGCGCGACCGGCGTCGGCCCCGAACACACCGCCGTGGTGGTCACGGGCGACGACGGACAGAACCTGCTCGTCGTCCAGCACCTCCGTGGACAGCTGGGACTCCGGCACGTCGTGGTGGTGCCGGCGGACCCGCGGAACCGGTCGGTGTTCGAGCTACCGGGCGTGGCGGTGCTCTGCGGCGGCACGGTGCTGGCGGACGCGCTCGCTCGCGGCGTCGGCGTCGTCGACTCGCACCCACCCGGACCGCCCTGAGGCACTCCCGGCGAACCCACAGCCACTTGCCGGCCCGTGTGGAACCGCGGGTATGGACAGCGAGACGCCCGTGGAGGTGCCCTGATGCGCGAGGCCGGCGCCCTCGAACGCGAGATGGGGATGTGCTGGTACGTGAGCGACGCCGACGGCACCGGTGGGCGCCTGCGCGCCTCGCCCGAGGACTTCCAGGTGACCGAACTCGAGCGGTTCGGCGCGGACGTCCAGCCGCCGGACGCCGACCGGGGGAGTTACCCGGAACTCGTCTTCCGGGCCACGCTTCGCGGCTGGGACACCAACGACTTCGCCGACTCGCTCTCGAAGCGACTCGGCATCTCTCGCGAGCGGGTCTCGTGGGCGGGGACGAAGGACAAGCGTGCGGTGACGACGCAACTGTTCTCCGTGCGCGACGTGGCGGCCGCGGACCTGCCGGCGGTCAGGGACGCCGAACTGGAGGTGCTCGGACGCGCCGGCCGGCCGCTGCTGTTCGGTGACCTCGCGGGCAACCGCTTCGAGATAACCGTCCGCGACCCGGACCACCCCCAGAACGGCGACGCCATCGCGCGGTCCCTGCGTGCGTTCGCCGACGGCGACCCGGACGACCCGGCGGCCCCCGCCGGCGTCCCGAACTACTTCGGTCACCAGCGGTTCGGCTCGCGCCGGGCCATCACGCACCGGACGGGGCTCGACATCGTCCGCGGGAACTGGGAGGACGCGGTGCTGACCTACGTGACCACGACGGCCGAGTTCGAGCCCGAGGACACCCGCGCGGCCCGCGAGTGGGTCGCCGAGACACACGACTGGGAGGGCGCCATCGACCGACTACCCCGGAAGCTCCGGTACGAGCGGTCGATGGTCCACTCGCTCGCGGAGACTGGTGGCGAACGCCCCGCGCACTTCCGCGAGGCGCTGGAGACGCTCCCCACGAACCTCCAGCGACTGCTCGTGAACGCCGCCCAGTCGTACGTGTTCAATCTGATCCTCTCCGAGCGCCTCGAGCGGGGTCTCCCGTTCCACGAGGCAGTCGAGGGCGACGTGGTGTGTTTCGCCGACGCCGACACCCCCGAGGGACTCGCCTTGCCGGACACCGACCGCCTGCAGGCCGCGAGCGGGAAGCGACTGGCGACAGTGAACCGTCATTGCGCGCGTGGCCGCGCGTTCGTCACCGCGCCGCTGGTCGGGACCGAGACCGAGTTCGCCGACGGCGAACCGGGCGAGATCGCCCGCGAGGTGCTCGCGGACCTCGACCTCTCTCGCGAGTCGTTCGACCTGCCCGGCGAGTTCCACTCGACGGGGACGCGGCGGGCGATACTGCTCCGGACGAATCTGACGGTCGCGCTGGACCCGCTGACGTTCTCGTTCGCGCTGCCGAAGGGGTCGTACGCGACGGTGGTGCTCCGGGAGTTCCTGAAGAGCCACCCGGCGGACCTGACCTGACCTGACCCGGCTTGACCGGTTCCGCCCGGACTTCCTCCGTCCTGCCCTGCAAGCGCGCGCCCCGACCTCGTAAGACAGGTGTCTGACACGACACTCGTCGCCACTGTGGACCACTCGGTGTCCTCTCGTCCCGTCGAGTGACCCTGCGTTCCGACGGGCCGAATCTGTGCCCATTTATGATACTGGTGGCAGCGATTGCCGGAATGGATTCGGTGGTTGTGGGCCTCTAACACGGCGAATTCGGCACTTCGGAGGGTTCGGGAACACAAGACTATTAATGCCCCCACTCCTCGGAGCGAGTATCCGTCAATGAGCGACGCCTCTGGCGCCGACCGCATTCAACGGACGTTCCTGAAGTACCAGCACATCTTCGTGTTCCTGGCACCACTCCTGTTCGTAACGGGGGTGTACCTCGGGGCGCCACTTCCCGCCGAGACGAGTGGTGGCGCGGACTACTGGCTGCGGTGGTGGTGGCTGTTCCCGTTCTTCCTGCTCGGGGCGACCATCGTGAACACCGTGGGCATCAGTGGCTCCGCCCTGTTCGTCCCGTACCTCATCTTCGTGTTCCCGTGGCTGGCGACGCTGCTGGCCCCGGACGCGCTGGTGTCGGCGAACCTCGAGCCCGAGACCATCGTGAAGATCGGCCTCATCAGCGAGTCGTTCGGCCTCTCCAGCTCCGCGCTGGCGTTCATCCAGTACGGGCTGGTCGACCGGAAGCTCGCGCTCTCGCTGGTCGGCGGGGCCATCCCGTTCGTCGTGGGCGGGGCGCTGCTCTCGTTCGTCATCCCGGCGCCGGTGTTCCGGTTCCTGCTCGGGGTGGCGCTCATCGCCGCCGCGTTCCTGCTGTTCCGGGTCGACCTCGACCACGAGGGGCCCGAGGAGAGCGACGCGAGTGGCGAGGACGGCAAGGCCGTCTCCGCGGACGGCGGGACGCTCCCGGACGACGACGACAAGCTCGGCCCGGCCGGCGTCGACACCGACGGCGACGGCAAGGTGACTCGCGTCGACCGCGACGGCAACGACTACCACTACACGCGCGGGGGCTGGCTCGAACGGTTCGGGAACTACTCCATCGGCGGCGTGTTCCAGGGGCTGGCCGGCTTCGGTATCGGCGAACTCGGCATCATCTCGATGCTCCGGACCGAGGTTCCGGTCCGCATCGCCATCGGGACGAACCACATCGTCGTCGCGCTGACGGCGGTGCTCGCCTCGCTCGTCCACGTCTTCGGCGGCGGCCTGGTCGGCGGCCACGCCATCGACCTGGCCTCGACGCCGTGGAACATGGTCGTCTGGACGGTGCCGGCGACCGTGACGGGCGGACAGATCGCCCCGTACGTCGCCTCCCGACTCGACACGGAGCTCCTGAAGAAGGGCGTCGGCGTGCTGTTCACCATCATCGCGCTCGCCCTGTTCGGCATCGTCGTGGGGGTCGCCTGATGGTGTACGACGACGTCCTGCTCCCGACCGACGGGAGTCCGAGTAGCCACGCCGCGGCGGACCACGTCGCCGACCTCGCCCTCGACCAGGGCGCGACGGTCCACGTGCTGTCGGTCGCGGACACGCGCAACCGCTTCGAGAGTCCCTCCGCCGGCCTCGCGCCGGACGTCTGGGACGAGGCCGAGTCCGACCGCGCCCGCGAGGCCGCCGAGGCCACCGTGGACCGCCTCCCGGACGAGGTGGACACCGAGATCCACGTCGACGCCGGGGTGCCTCGGACGGTCATCCTCGAGGCCGTCGAGGACCTCCCGGTCGACCTCGTCGTGATGGGGACCCACGGTCGCACGGGCCTGGACCACTACCTCATCGGGAGCGTCGCCGAGCGCGTCGTGCGGACCTCGCCGGTGCCGGTGCTCACGCTGCGCGCGAGCGACGAGGACGGGGCCTGACCGCGCCGTCACTGCCGCCACCGGCCGTCCAGCGGTCCGTTCTCGCCAGACGGGAATCTTCTAGACTGGCTTTCAGGTCACCCGCCGTATCCCCGCTATGGACACGAGTACGAGCGGTGGCGACGCCCCGACGGGGACGGCCCCCTCGACGCTCTGGAGTCGGCTCTCGGCAGTGGTCAACCACGAGAACGTCCTCGTCCGGTTCGTCGCCTCGTGGGTAGTGTTCACGACGCTGTTCGTCGCCGCGTGGTACGTCGGCTACTACCTCCTGCCCGAGGGCGTCCTCCGGGGTGCCGCAGGGGTCGGCGCGCGCACGCCCTACCTCGGGAACGTCCGCGCGGAGTTCCTCAGCATCCTCGGATTCAACCTCCTGTTCGCGCTCGTCCTCGTGGGTGCGAACACGTTCCGGTCGGTGGAGACGCCGCTCGGCCACCTCGTCCTCCTCGTGACGTTCGTACAGGGCGGCCTCGTCTGGGGGTCGAACTCGCTGGTGATACAGGCGGGCCGGCTCGAACCATCGCTCGCGGTGGCGCTCGGCCGGAGCGGCCTCTACGAACTCACCGCGTTCGTCGCCATCGCGGTGGCCACGCGCGGCGTGATGCTCTGGCACCAGCGGTCCGGCCCGCGCTGGCGCGAGGAGTTCGAGCGGGTCCGCTCCGTTCGGGACTGGCACGTCTCGCTCGGGGAGTGGGTGATGCTGCTGGCGGGACTCGTGCTCCTCGCGGGCGCGAACTACGTCGAGGCGGTCCGCGTCGCTGCGGTCGGCGGGTGAGCCGTTCGACCGGTAGGACCACTGGGTCGGGGTCGGTCCCGCGGACGCGTCTCGAACCGTCCGTCCCGGCTGTCGCTGGCGGGACGATCGAACCGCCCTCCTTATCGGTCACGCGACCCGACCGTGGAGTATGGAGTGTCGGCGCTGTGCGAACTCGCTGGAGCGGCCGGGAGACTACTGTCTCCAGTGCGAGACGGCCAACGCCGACGCCGTCGTCCTCGACCTGACCCGCGAGCGGGCGACCGTCACCGCCCTCGACGACGAGGAGGTGGTCGGTCAGCGCGTGGTCACGACCCGCCCCGAGTCCTCGGAGCGGTGGGTCGGGACCGAGTTGCGCAACTACGCGGGCCAGATCACCGACGACGTCCACCGCAAGCGCCCCGAGGAGGTGTACGCCACCGGCGACCGCGAGGTGCTGAACGCGGTGCGCGCGCAACTGCACTACCCGCTCTACCGCGTGGGCGGGGACGGCGACCCCGTCGAGGCAGTCCTCGCACGCAAGGGGGACTCGCCGCTCGAGGTCGTCGAGAAGCCGGTCGCGGAGAAACTCGGTGGGTCACACTCGACCCTCATCGGGGACCGCGACGGCTACCAGGTGATACGCATCGCGGCCGAGCACCCGCACGTGAAGAAGGTCATCCCGGGGCCCATCGACGCCGGCGGTTCGGGGTCACGCTCCGGCGTGCGGGCGAAGGCCACCCGGGCGGACGGGACGGGCAACGTCCGGTTGCTCATCCGCGACGGCTCCAGCGTCCAGGAGAACCGCGTCGTGACGACGGCGCGCGACCGCGAGTCGGGCGAGTGGGTCCGCGAGGACATCAACGAGGCGCTGACCGAAGCGGGCTTCCGGGAGGAGTAGCGGGCGTCAGAGGAACGTCGCGGCCAGCACCACCGCCAGCCAGACCCCGCCGAGCACGTAGGGTGCCCGCCGGAAGTCCGTGAACGCGACGAGCACGAGCGGGACCACGTGACAGACGCCGAGCGCGACGAACACCGCCGGCGAGGTCCCCGTCCCGAACGTCGTGACCTCGAAGAAGGCGGCGGTGAGGTAGACGTTCCGGTCGTTCCCCTCGGTGGCGCGGGCGCTGGCGTAGTAGCCCACGAGGCCAGCGAGCGCCCACGCGTCGGGGAGCGTCCACGCCGGGAGCGGCCCGAACAGGACAGCGAGGGTGACGAGCGAGGCCAGCGCGTTCGCGGGACCCCAGACCAGCATCGGGCGGGAGAACCGCACCTCGTCGGGCGTCGCGAAGACGCCGACGCCGACCATCACGGCGACGAGGACGCCCCACAGCGCCACCGAGACGAGGACGGGGTCGGCGACGAGGTCGGGGCGGGCGGTGAGGAGTGCGGTCGCACCCCAGCCGACTGCGCCGACGAGGGCGCCGAGCGCGAGGAAGCGGTCGAGGTCGACACGCGCGAGGGTCGGCGGGGCGAGGCGGGCGAGGGAGGAGGGCGGCACGACTGACGGGACGGCCGCGCGGAAGAAAGGGCCGGCGATGCACGGCAGGACCGTCGAACGCCGGCCGGCGCTCGAGATTCCGGCCGTTTCAGGAGGCTTATACGGGGCTACGGAGTACGGAGTGACAATGACGCGTATCGTCGTGGTGGACAACCACGGGCAGTTCACCCACCTGGAGGGGCGCGCGCTCCGGGACCTCGGTATCGATTCGGACATCGTCGACAACGAGACGCCACCCTCGGAGGTGGAGGCCGATGGCTTCGTGCTCTCGGGCGGCCCGGACATGGACCGGGCCGGTCGGTCGGCGGAGTATCTGGAGACGGGCAAGCCGGTCCTCGGCATCTGTCTCGGGATGCAACTCATCGCCGAGGAGTTCGGCGGAACCGTCGGCTCGGGCGAGTACGGCGGCTACGCCGACGTGACCGTCCGTATCGAGGACCCGGACGACCCGCTCGTCGGGTCGCTCGCCCCCGAGACACGGGTCTGGGCGAGCCACGCCGACGAGGTGAAGGAACTCCCGGAGGGGTTCGTCCGGACCGGCACCAGCGACGTCTGTGGTATCGAGTCGATGAGCGACACCGATCGGAACCTCTACGGGGTCCAGTGGCACCCCGAGGTGGCCCACACCGAGGAGGGTGAGGCCGTCTTCGAGAACTTCCGTGACGTGTGTGAACAGGCGTCTGACGAGTAGTTAAGCGGACTCGTACGGAGGAACCAGACATGAGTAACACGCAAGGGGACCTCGCGTCGCTCTCGCGGTTCATCTTCCGGGCTCCCTCGTGGTACTCGAGCGTCGCCTTCTCCCTCCTCATCGCCGCGCTCGCCGGCGTCGCGGCGTTCGACTCCCGGTTCGTCCTCGAGGACGCGTGGCAGGGGGTCTTCTTCATCGGCGTCCCCACCGTCGTCGCCAGCGTAGTCACGCCGTACCTCGACCGGCTGGTCGGCGGGCAACTCACGCCGAACCGGGCGTCGCTGCTCGCGCTGCTCTGCGAACTGGTCGTCGTCGGCGTCCTGACGCTCGCCGGCCTCGGGGCCATCCTCTCGCCGTCGCTCGGGCAGGAGTTCGTCTTCGAGGCGCTCGTGGCCGCGCTCGCGAGCATCTTCGCACTCCGACTGCTGGTCGTGATGGCCGTCTCGCGTGACCGCCTCGGCGCCGCCATCGTCCCGGCGAGCGTCCAGACGGTGGCCGCCGCGGTCCTCCTGTTCGTCTACAGCGGCACGATGACCTACTTCGAGGTAGGTGGCCCCATCCTGCGGTCCTACCTCTCGCGGCCCGAACGTGCGCCACCGGAGCTGACCGCCGTCGGCCCGGAGCTGTTCGTCCTGCTGGCCATCACCTGCGTCCTCTACGTGGGTGCCGTCTACGTGTTCCTGCTCGTCATCGACCGCCCGTGGCGCAACTCGATGGGCGTCTCGGTGCTCGACTTCATCCGCGGGTTCGTCGGCCACATCGCCGAGGGGACCCGCGAACTCGAGGACTTCTTCGAGCAACTGGGCGAGGACGCCATCGTCCCCGTGAGCGTCCTCTCGTTCCGGACGAGCGCCGGCGAGAAAGCACGGTTCGTGCTCCCGATGATACACCCCGGTCCGATGGGTGAGATCGGCGGGGGGAACCTCCCCGAGCGCATCGCCGCGAGCGCGGAGGGGCTGGCGTTCCCGCCGCACGCCACCGCGGGCCACGACTTCAACCTCGTGACTGGTCGCGAGGTGGACACCGTCCTCGCCGCCGCCGACCGCGCCCACTCGCGCATCCAGTACGATGCCGAGGCCACCCGGAGCGAGCGTGTCGAGGCGGGCGAGGCGAAACTGCTCGGACAGGCGTTCGGCGACAGCGCGTTCCTCGCCTCCACGTTCTCGCCCGGCTTCGCCGACGACGTGGACTACGCGGTCGGACTCTCCGCCACCGCGGAGGCCCGGACGGGTGGCCTCCGCGACGTGATGCTCGCGGACGCCCACAACTGCAACAACGGGCTCGAGGGGGACGACCTCGGCCACGTCGTCCCCGGTTCGAAGCGTTCGTTCGACATGATCGAGTCGGCAGGCGCCCTCGGGGAGCGACTCGGCGTGGCCGACCGCCACCCCGTCTCGCTCGGCGTGGCGTGGGACGAGACGCCGTGGGAGCCCATCGAGGGTGTGGGGCCGCTCGGCATCCGCGTCGCGCTCTTCGAGGTCGACGGCCAGCAGACCGCCTACGTCCTCGTCGACGGGAACAACATGGAACCCGGTCTGCGCGACCGACTGGTCGAGACACTCGTCGACGGCGCCATCGACGAGGCCGAGGTGCTCACGACCGACACCCACACGGTGAACACGGTGGAGGCGGAGAACCAGGTCGGCGACGCCATCGACCACGACGAACTCGAGACGCTCGTCCGGCGACTGGTCGACGAGGCGGCGGCCGACCTCGAACCCGTGGAGGCCGGGATGGCGACCGAACGTACCGAGGTCCGCGTGTTCGGGAACGACCGGACGGAGTCGCTGGCGAGTCACGCCAACGCGATGCTCTCGATGGGCGGGGCGCTGGCGGGGGCGTTCATCCTCGCCGTGACGGCGGTGAGCGTGCTCATCTTCTTCCTCACCTGACGGACGCCCGCCCTCCTTCTCGGCGGCTGGGAACGAAGGACAGACAGTAAGTGCCACGGCACCTACGCCCGTCCAACATGCGTTCGGCGTCCACGTTCGCGCTGCAAGCACCGCTCCACACCAGCGGAGACACGTTCCACGTCGTCTCCGAGGTGGGAATCGCACTCCTCGCCGTCGTCGTCGGCATCGTCGTCGTCGTCGGCGCGTTCACCCTGTTCCACGAGTGGTTCGCCGCGGCCCGCTGAGGGCCCGTCATCCGGCGTTCCTCCCCACTCAGCCCTCCCGTCCGTCTCCCCCTTCCCCCTCCAGCCCCTCCGCTCGCGCCTGCTCGAACAGTTCGTCGACGGCCGCCTCGGCCGCCCGGACGGCGTCCTCGGCCACCTGTTCCGGGTCGTGGTCGACCTTCGGCGCGTTCAGGTAGACGTCCACCTCGAGCGTGCCGTCCTCGAACCGGACGGTCACGTCGAGGTCGGTCACGTCGCTCTGTTTGTAGCGGGAGAACACCAGCCCCTCGGCGGCGTCCGAGGCGGTGTCGACGACCTCCTGGTCGGTCGGGGTTGGGGTCATGGCTGTGGCTACCCCGTCAGGCTCGCGAGAGAAAGGTGGGTCGTTTCGGGCCGCGTCTCAGTCGCCGCCGGCGCCCGGGCCGCCCGGCCCCATCGGGCCGCCGCCAGCGCCGCCCTGGAGCAGCTGCTGGAGCTCCTGCTGGAGTTCCTCGAACTTGTCGCGGACGCGCTCTTCCTGCTTCTCGAGGGTCTGGACGCGCACCTCGAGCGAGTCGACCTTCTCGTCGAGCGCCTCGTGGGCCGAGTCGTAGTCCGTCTGGACGAGCAGCTCGCCGACCTCGCGGTACATCGTGGCGTCCTCCTCAATGTCGTCGAGCGCCTCGAGCGCCGTCCGGGAGTCACGCAGCGTGCTCTCGGCCGACTGTTTCTGCTGTGCGACCTGCTGTGCGGTCTCCTGGAGGTCCTGGAGCTCCTCTATCTTCTCCTGGGCCTCAGGCGGAAGGTTGCCCTGCATGGACGAGGGGTAGAGTCCCGCCCTGTTAAACCCACGCTTATCCGGACGAGATACCGTGTGAACGCGGGTCACGGACGGGGTCGAGCGCCGCCGCAGGTGGCCGGTCGGTCCCCCGACCGAGGGGAGCGTCGGTGACGCTCATCGGGGGCGTAAACTCCGGAAAACCGAACGGAGAACGCTCGTAATGGCCACGAAGCTTATTTCGGCGCGGCCGTCAGTCGACGCATGGACCACGAAGTCATCGAGGTCACGTTGCAGGTCACAGTCGACAGCGGCTACCCGCGCGAGAACGCGCCGCTGGAACACGAGATTCGTGCGTTCGCCGACCGGATCGGTCGGCTGAGCAGCGTCCGCGACATCGAGGCCACGGCCGCCCACCCCGTCGACCTCTCTCGCGAGGCCCCCCGCCCCGAGTCTCCCGGAGTCAACTGACCACACCGCCCGCCGCCTCGGCCACCTCGACGAGCGTACACCAGGTGTTACATCCCGCCCGGAGTGCGACGAGGTCGTCGGCCGAGACCCGGACCTCGACGGTCCGGCCGTCGCGGACGAGCGTCGCTCGCGTCCGGTCGCCGTCTATCTCGTCCAGTTCCTGTGAGACGGCGCGTTCGACGAGGCGGGCGCTCTCGGTGTCGGGATAGTCGAAGACGAGCGTCGCCTCGTGCGGGGCGCTCACGCCCTTACTGGACGTCGATCTCCTTGACGTCGGGGGCGCGCTCCTTCAACAGGACGCGGTGCCCGCAGTACGGACAGCGGACGCCGCCGTACTCGTCGAGTTCGACGTCGCGCTTGCAGCGGGAACACTTGTAGCTCATCCGTACGTTACTCCTCGCCGCCCTCGGAGAGGGCCGCGCGGATGGACCGTCGGACGGTCTTGCCCGCGGGGGTGACGGGACGGTACGCCCCGCCAGTGAACGTCTCGCCGGTCTCCTCGTTCACCCAGATGCCGGTGCCGACACGCTTCACGTCGTCGCCGTCGACCTTCGTGTTGCGCATGTCGTCCTCGATCTCCGCGACGCGACGGCGGGCGACCCGCCCGTAGCGGGCGCCGAACCGGCCCGCGCTCCCGGTCTTGCTTCGCTTGGCCATAGTAGTACCATTTGGCTCCAGCGCGGCTATAAAGCCTGCGAGTCACGCTCGGCACGCCCACGGCTCACACCCCGAACGGACTCTCGGTCTCGGTCCAGGGCCACCCCGGCAGCCGTGTCTGGAACCCCGCGGCGAGTGCCGCCGTCAGGTCGTCGACGCCTGCGTTCTCCGCGTTCGCACCGTGCGTGTGGATGTCCGCGTAGTGGAACGTCGCCTCCGCGATGAGGGCGTAGGCCCGTCCCTTCGAGGCCGCGATGGTGCCGGCGAGCTCCCGGCCGAGGAGTTCGTCGACGACGAAGCCGGGGTAGTCACCCTCGACGTCGAGGGTCCGGAGGAGTCCACAGAGCGCCGCGACGTTGACCGCCGTGTCGCCGTCCGCGAAGACGGCGTCCACCTCCGCACGGTACTGTTCGGGGGTGACGTGGCCCACCTCGACGCCGAACGCCTCGCCGAGTCGGTCCCGCGTCTCGTTGACGAGGGCGACCACCCGGTCGTCCCCGCGCACCCGTTCGTGTTCGGCGGCCACCGTGGCCCGTGTCAGACGCATACCGTGAGGTTTGCGAAGGCTTTTATACATTTAGTGGTGTATCGGGTGGTAACGCGGGTTTTACCCGGACCTTGCCCCGCAGTCGCCGCGTCGGCGACGTCTATCGCACATGAGAGTGCTACCAATCCACAGGCCACGCCAGTCCCGGAGTCCGTTCCGGGTCGAGTGGCACGCACACACGTACCAGCCTATCCATTCATGAGCTCCGTAGAGCGGCAACTCGAAGACCTGAAAGCAGAGATCACAGACGAAGTCCCGGACGACATCTCCATCTCCGACGTCCGTTACGAGGGACCGGAACTGGTCGTCTACACGCGCCACCCCAAGAAGTTCGCGCAGGACGGCGACCTCATCCGGCGACTCGCCTCGAAACTCCGGAAGCGCATCACCGTCCGCCCGGACCCCGACGTGCTCTCGCGACCCAGCGAGGCCCGTGCGGAGATCGAGGAGGTCATCCCCGAGGAGGCCGGCGTGACGGACCTCGACTTCCACGCCGACACCGGCGAGGTGGTCATCGAGGCCGCCAAACCGGGGATGGTCATCGGCCGCCACGGCTCGACCCTCCGTGAGATAACCAAGCGGGTGGGGTGGACTCCCGAGGTCGTCCGCACGCCGCCCATCGAGTCCTCCACCGTCTCGAACGTCCGGAACTTCCTCAAGCAGGAACGCGAGGAGCGACGGGACATCCTGGAGCGCATCGGCCGACAGATCCACCGCCGGCAGATGGCCGACGAACAGTGGGTCCGCATCACCACGCTCGGCTGTTGCCGCGAGGTCGGTCGCGCCGCGTTCGTCCTCTCGACGGCCGACACGCGCATCCTCATCGACTGCGGCGACAAGCCCGGCGCCGAGGGCGAGGTGCCCTACCTGCAGGTGCCCGAGGCGCTCGGGGCCGGCGCGTCGAACCTCGACGCGGTCGTCCTCACCCACGCTCACCTCGACCACTCAGCGCTCATCCCGCTGCTGTTCAAGTACGGCTACGACGGCCCCATCTACTGCACGGAGCCGACGCGCGACCTGATGGGCCTGCTGACGCTGGACTACCTCGACGTCGCCGCGAAGGAGGGCCGCGCGCCGCCCTACGAGTCCGAGATGGTCCGCGAGGCCATCAAGCACTGCATCCCCATCGAGTACGGCGACGTGACCGACATCGCCCCGGACGTCAAACTCACCTTCCACAACGCGGGGCACATCCTCGGCTCGGCGGTGAGCCACTTCCACATCGGCGACGGCCTCTACAACGTCGCGTTCTCCGGCGACATCCACTACGACGACACCCGCCTGTTCAACGGCGCGGTCAACGAGTTCCCCCGCGTGGAGACGCTCGTGATGGAGTCGACCTACGGCGGGCGAAACGACTACCAGACCGATCAGGAGGACGCCGAGCGCCAGCTCGTGAACGTCATCAACGAGGCCCACGAGAAGGGCGGGAAGGTCCTCATCCCGGCGTTCGCCGTCGGCCGGTCACAGGAGATCATGCTCGTCCTCGAGGAGGCGATGCGCAAGGGGAAGATCCCGGAGATGCCCGTCCACCTCGACGGGATGATCTGGGAGGCGACGGCCATCCACACGACCTACCCCGAGTACCTGCGTGACGACCTGCGCGACCGTATCTTCCACGACGACGAGAACCCGTTCCTCGCGGACTACTTCAACCACATCGACGGTGGCGAGGAGGAACGCCAGGAGGTCGCCGACGGCGAGCAGGCCATCGTCCTCTCCACCTCGGGGATGGTCACCGGCGGCCCCATCATGTCGTGGCTCCGGCACGTCGGTTCGGACCCGGACTCGACGATGGTGTTCGTCGGCTACCAGGCACAGGGGACGCTCGGCCGGCGCATCCAGAACGGCTGGGACGAGATCCCGATCAACGACCGCAACGGCGGCGGGCGCTCGAACACGATGACGATGAAGATGGACGTGAAGACCGTCGACGGCTTCTCCGGCCACGCCGACCGCCAGGGGCTGATGAACTTCGTCCGCACGATGAACCCCCGTCCCGAGAAGGTGCTCTGCGTCCACGGCGACGAGAAGTCGACGCAGGACCTCTCCTCCGCGCTCTACCACGAGTTCAACATGCGGACGTTCGCGCCGAAGAACCTGGAGACGTTCCGCTTCAAATGAACCTTCTTGCGCGGCGGGTTCGCTCGCTGCGCTCGCGAACCGCTTGCGCAAAAACGTCCTCAGAAATCGAAGATTTCTGATGGGCTGCGGTAGAGCTTCGCTCTACCGAACGTTCATGAAAAAGGCGCTGCTCGCTGCGCTCGCAGCGGGTGGGTGTACTTGTCCGCTCCCGCGCAGCACAGCCTCGGCACTTCTCCTGCTCCGTTCTATCGTTCCAGCACGTCGTCGTCGAGGAGCGTGCGCACCTCGTCGCCGAGGTCGGTGAACAGCAGGCGACCGTAGAGGTAGATGGCGAGCAGGAGTGTTCCGACGAACGCCTGCGTCCACTCGAGCGTCGTCTCGGGGCCGTCGAACCGGCCGAAGCCGTCGCTCCCCGCCGGGAACGCGCCGGGGAACGCCTCGGTGACCGCAGGCGTGAACACGAGGAAGACGAACGGGATGGCGACCGTGCCGTAGACGAAGAACTCCAGGACGAACCGACGCCCGGCGGGGTCGTTCAGGATGGTCCGGAGGTACTCTAGGTCTCTCACGACTTCGCGTCTCGACGGCGGCACTTCAACCCCGGTCCGCCGAGCGGCGTTCGACGCCCCGACCAGAACGTTCAACGACGAGAGGCGACTACGTCAGCCCATGACGACCCGACGCGCCCTCCTGACCGCCGCCGGTGCGGGAACGACGGCCGCGCTCGCCGGCTGTACCTCCATCCTCGGCGGTGGGGGCGGTGGCGGCGGGGGCGGCGCCCCGGCGGAGACCGGGGGTCCCGTCGCCGACGCCCCCGTCCCCGACGAGTCGAGCACCTACGCCCGGATGGGGACCGGCGGCCCCGTCGTGACCTACTACGGCAACTGGAAGTGCCCGTTCTGCGCGGAGTTCTCGACCGGGTCGGACCGCGTGTTCGGACTCGGCGACGTGGTGGCGGCGTACGTCGCCCCTGGTGACCTGACGCTGGAGCATCGCTCGGTCGCCTACCTCGGCGACGGCACCTTCCTCGGGGCCGACGCCCCCCGGGCGGCCCGCGCTGGGCTCTCGGTCTGGAACCGCGACCCGGAGCGTTACTGGTCGTACCACGAGCACGTGATGGCGAACCAGCCACCGGAGAGTCAGGAGTGGGCTACTGCCGACCGGCTCGTCGAGTTCGCGAACGCCGTCGAGGTGAGTCAACCGGGCGGGCTGCGAGAGGACATCGACAGCGGGGCCTACGAGAGCGAGGTACGCGCCAACACCGGGCCGTTCCTCGACGCCTTCGGCGACGAGCGACCGGGGACCCCCGCCGTCGTCGTCGACGGCACCCCCTACTCCCCGTTCCAGCCCGAGCAGTTCCGCGGGGCGCTCGACTCGCTCGTCGGGTGACCCGATGGCGACCCCCCGCCCCACGGACCGCGCGCTGCTCCTCGGTGGCCTCGTCGTGGCGAGCGTCGCCACCGCCGGCAGCCTCTGGTTCTCGCTCGGGCTGGGGCTGGTCCCCTGCGAACTCTGCTGGTACCAGCGCATCCTGATGTACCCGCTGGTGGTGGTGCTGGGGGTGGCGGCGTTCGAGGACCGGGCCGGGGCGTGGCTGACCGCCCTCCCGCTCTCGGTGGGTGGGCTCGCCGTCGCCACGTACCACTCGTACCTGCAGGCTACCTCGACGGCGTGTGGCTTCGGGGCCGGTGGGTGTGCCGTCGTCCAGTGGCGGGCGCCGCTGGTCGGCCTCTCCATCCCGAACCTCTCGCTCGTGGCGTTCCTGTTGCTGACCGCGGTGGGCGTCGTGCTGGCGCGTCGGTAGTCCGGCGGTCAGTCGCCCGACGCCTCGGGCGCCTCGCTCGGGTCGACCACCTCGCCCGTCTCGGGGTAGACCCCCACCTGCTCGCAGCAGTCGGCCATCGGGCAGGCCTCCGGGTCGTCCAGACACGCTGGCTTGCGTGCCGTGCAGAACTCGCGACCGAACTGTATCGTCGCGGTGTGGCCGAAGCCGCACTTCTCGGCGGGGACGTCGCGTTCGAGCGCCTCGCGGACGCCCTCGTGGTCGGCGTCGGCGGGCGCGAGCCCCACCCGCCGGGCGATGCGGTGGACGTGCGTGTCCACCGGGAAGACTCCACCGCGCCCGCCCGAGAACAGGAGGACGCAGTCGGCCGTCTTCGGGCCGACCCCCTTCATGTCCAGCAGGGCCGACCGGACCGTGCCCGGGTCCGCGTCCTTCACGAACGAGTCGAATCCGTCCGCTCCTCCGTGTTCCTCGACGACGCGACCGCCGAGCCGGACCAGCGTCTCGGACTTCTGGTTGTAGAGGCCCGCCGACGAGATGGTGTCGGCGAGTTCGGACTGATCGGCGTCGGCGAGCGTCGCCGCGAGATCACCCTCTCCGTACCGGTCCATCAGCGCGTCGTGGGCCGGCTGACTCGCCACGTCGGAGGTGTTCTGCGAGAGCACGGTCCGCACGAGACACTCGAAGGCCGGCTGGCCGCCGTAGGCCTTCTGCCAGTACCGCTCGCCCAGTCGATCCACGAACGCCTCGGCGCGGGTGGCCGGGTCGGCCGCCGGTTCGAACGGCGTGTCGCGCCCGCCGCCCGCCGCGCCCCCCGAGATGTTCTCGGCCGGTTCGTCCATACCTACCAGTGGGGCCGTCGACCACCTGAGGCTACGGGTTCCGGTCGTCCACCGGGGTGATTAGTGCGGGGCGTGCTCACGGACCATAGCCCCTTGTTAATCGGGTAGTAACGGCGCGTTAGGACAGACGGGTGCCACAGGTTCGCAGCCGCATAACGAAACCCACACCACCCTTTCGTTCAACCATGGAAACTCTGGGTGAACTCGTCGGGACAGTCGCGCAGTTCGACGGCAGCCTCCCCCGCGTCGAGGTGACCTCACACGCCGAGCGCCGCCGGGTGGAACATCTGGACCGGTTGTTGCGCCGGGCCGAGGCCGACGGGACACTCAACACGATGTTCACGCCCGGCTACCCGCCGGTCCGCGTGCAGGTGGCGGCAGACGACGACACTGCGGTGGTCGTCGTCGACGACACGGACGCCGAGGCGAGCCTCGGCGAGGAGCGACAGGTGGAGGTCCACACGCACGGGCGGACGCGACGGGTCTCGCTCCCGTTCGTGCCCACGTCGCTCGACCAGCGGACCATCGCGGGTCGGACCGTGGTCTCCCTCGACTAGACCCGCAGGACGAGCCGGCAGTCGGCCCCGTCGGCGAGCGCCGCCACCAGCGAGCGGTCCAGGTCGCCCGCGGCGGCGTCGGCACCCACCATCACCGTCCGGTCGTCGACGTAGTCGGAGGTCCGGACGACGATACTCCGGTCGTCCTCGAAGGTGAGGTCCGGGTGTCCGCGGCCGGTCACAGTCACCGTGGTGTCACCGACCTCGAACGTCGCCGTCACCTCGCGGTCGGCATCGCGACAGGCCTCGCAGAACGCCTCGTCGAACGCCGCGGGCGTGCGGTCGGCCTCCACGCCGAGGATGCAGTCGCCGGCCGGCGTGAGCCAGTCGTCGCTCGTCAGCTCCCAGGTGCTCGCGTGTTCGGCCGTGACGTGCTCGTGGCCGCGGGCGTGGACGACCTCTTCCATACCAGCGCTGGGTCGCCCCGGCACTTGAGCCCAGCCATCTCGCGGCACGCGGCCCACCGAGCCGCCGCCCGGCGAGCGGACGTTTAACTCGTCTCCCGCGGCGCGTGTCAAACCTTCTCGCGGCCGAGAACGAGGGTGTCACGGGGTACCGTGCTACTCCGGCCACCAGTACTTTTATATGCGGCAATATCTTATTCGGAGTTACCAGAACGCCTCCAGCGTTCGGTGAATCGCACGCCGACCAGATGACAGGGAAACTGCTTATCAGGGACCAGCCAGACCCGGCGAGCCGCGCTCATCGCGTGCTGGAGCGGTAATGGAATCGACAGCAACCATGGCAGAGAGCATTGACGAGAGCAAGAACGTAGAACTGACCGACGACGACCTCGCGAACAAATCCAAGGGCCAGCTGATCAAGATGGCTGGCCAGCTCCGAGACCGTCGCAACGACCTGAACCAGATGGCCTCCGAGCGCGCCTCCAAGCGCGACGAGCTCAACGCGAAGACACGCGAGAAGGTCGACGAAGCCCAGGAACACCGCGAGAAGCGAGACGAGCTCAACGAGCAGGTCCAGGAGCACAAGAAACAGCGCAACGAGCTGAACGCGAAGGCCAACGAGCTCTTCGACAAGGTCGACGGCCTCAAGGACGACCTCGAACTCAACGACGGCAAGTCCGTCGACGAACTCAAGGAGGAGATCGAGGACCTCGAGTTCAAACAGCAGACGCAGGTCCTCTCGACGGAGGACGAGCGCGAGCTCATCGAGAAGATCGAGACCAAGCGCGAGCAGCTGGAGGAGCGAAAGTCCAAGCTCGACCAGAGCGGCGACCTCGAGGACGTCAAGGAGAAGGCCAAGGAGGTCCGCGCGAAGGCGTCGGAACACCACCAGAAGGTGACCGAACTCGCCGACGAGGCCCAGGAACACCACAACCAGATGATCCAGGCCTACCGCGAGGCCGACGACATCCGTGACGAGGCCGACGAGTGGCACGAGAAGTTCGTCGACGCCCAGGAGGCGGCCGACCGCCACCACGAGGACTTCGTCCGCGTCCAGAAGCGCCTGCGCGAGATGGACAAGAAGGAGGAGCAGTCCCGCGAGCAGAACCGCGAGCAGAAGGCCGAGGAGGCCAAGCGCGAGGCCGAGGAGATCTACCAGAGCTTCAAGGACGGTGAGACCCTCGACACCGAGGACCTCATGAAGCTCCAGAAGGCCGGCCTGCTCTAGGTCCGACCCGGATTCTACGTTTCGTCCCCCGACCGGCCCCGAGCCACAGCACTCCCCCTCGGCCGGTCCGTGTCCCGGCGCCAGACCACGGCGGCTTTAACTGTCTCTCCCCCGAACCCCGGCGCATGCGACGTGATACAGCGTGAGCGACACGACCGACCGACTCGGCCGCCTCGCTATCCTGCTGGTGGGCCTCGTCGTCGTCGCCGTCGCCGCGTTCGCACTGTTCGTGGACTACCCCGCCGACCTCGCGGAGCTGCTGGGAGTCCTCCTCGTAATCCTCGTACTGGTGGTGGCGTTCGGTGTGCTGGGACGCATCGCTCGGAGCGTCTTCCCCGGCTACAACGTCGCCGAGGTGACCGTCGAGGGGCCCATCACCCGCGACGGCGGGAGCCCGTCGTTCCCTCCCTCGGGACCGACCCAGCCCGGCGCGGACGCCGTCGTCGACCGCATCGAGGCCGCGGACGCCGACGACGCCGTCGAGGGGCTCCTCCTGCACCTGAACACGCCGGGTGGGGAGATCGTCCCGAGCGACGACATCCGGCTCGCGGCCGAGGCGTTCGACGGCCCCGTCCTCGCGTACACGACCGACGTGTGTGCCTCGGGTGGCTACTGGATCGCCAGCGCGTGTGACGAACTCTGGGCACGCGAGGCGAGCATCGTCGGCTCCATCGGCGTCCGTGGCTCGCGCGTGACCGGCAGGGAGTTGCTCGAGAAGGTCGGCCTCTCCTACGAGCAGTTCACCGCCGGCGAGTACAAGGAGGCCGGCGTCGCCCTCGACGACATCGACGAGGACGAACGCGAGTACCTGCAGGGCATCATCGACGGGTTCTACGACGTGTTCGTCGAGACGGTGGCGGAGGGCCGCGAGATGGACCCCGCGTTCGTCCGCGAGACGGAGGCGAAGGTGTACCTCGGGCGCGACGCCGTGGCGAACGGTCTCGCCGACGAACTCGGGACGCGTGAGGACGTCCTCGACCGGCTGGAACGGGACCTCGGGCCGGTGACGGTCCGCGAGCTGAAACCGCGGGCGGGGCTGCTCACGCGGTTCCGGGGCGGGGCCGCGTCGGTCGCGTACGCGCTCGGCGCCGGCGTCGCGAGCGCCTTCCTGCCGGACGACGGGGCGGAGGGCGGCCGGTTCCGGTTCTGACCGGACCGACTGGCGGCTTTTTTATCCGGGGGCACCTTCTCCCCGCACGTGAGTACGCTCGTCCTCTGCATCGACCGGGGTCAGCTGGCCGCCGACGGCCCCGTGGTGGGGACCGACGCGGTCGAGGCTCTCGTCTCGGAGGTGGGCGTCGAGGACCCGGAGGACTCCCGGGTGAACTGCCTGCTGGAGACGCTCCGCGTGGCTCGTGACCTCGAGGCGGAGGGAGACGACCCCGTCGTCGCCGTCGTCTCGGGGCACGGCGACGCCGTGAGCGCGGACCGGGCCGTCGCACGGCACACCGACGACCTGGTGCGGCAGTACTCGCCCGACTCCGCGGTGGTCGTCGTCGACAGCGCCGAGGACGAGCGCCTCGTCCCCATCGTCGAGTCGCGGGTCCGGGTCGACGCCGTCGACCGGGTGGTCGTCCGGCAGGCCCACGACATCGAGTCCACCTACTACCTGCTGAAGCAGTTCCTCGCCGACGAGGAGTTGCGCGCCACCATCCTCGTCCCGGTTGGTGCGGCGCTCCTCGCGTTCCCCGTCCTCCTCCTGCTGGCCGACAGCCTCACGATCGCGCTGTCGGCCATCGCCGCCGTCATCGGCGTGTTCCTGCTCTACAAGGGACTCGGTATCGACGACTGGCTGGCCGCGCTCCCCGGACTGGTCCGGGACGCGTTCTACTCGGGGCAGGTGTCGCTCGTCACCTACGTCGTCGGCGGGGGGCTCGCGCTCGTCGGGGTGTTCGCCGGTGCCATCGGCGTCCGGGGGATGGCCCCGGAGACGGCCGAACTCATCGTCGGGATGCGGTTCGTCTTCGACGCCGTGCCGTGGCTGGCACTCGCGGCACTGACCGCCTCCACCGGGCGACTGCTGGACGAGTTCCTCGCCGACGAGGACGTGCGCAACTCCTTCCTCAACCTGCCGTTCGGCGTCGTCGCCGTCGGCCTCGTCGTCCGCGGGTTCGCGGGGTACTTCCTCGAACGAGCGGGCGTCATCGACCCACTCCGGTTCCCCGCGCTCTCGTTCGGCCCCGTCAGCGTCGAGGGCGTCGGGTTCTCGGTGTGGACACGCCTCGCCATCTTCGTGTTCGCGGGCATCCTCATCTCGCTGTTCGGGGTGCGCTTCGCCAGCTACGTCTCCGGTGCGAGCGTCGAGGAGGAGTTGACCGAGCCCTGACCGGGCCTCGGCCCCGACTGGCACCGACGGATAGACACCCTTTCCCGGCCGCCCGGCCAACGCCCGTCGATGACTGACGACGCCGAGACCGACGGTTCGGACGGTGCGGAGTCGACCGGCCGTACCCGGCGCCACGGCACCCTCGTCGACTGGTTCGACTGGGGCGAGACGCCCTTCGACCGGGCGCGTGCCCGCACCGAACCGGTCCTGCTCTCGTTGTCGGCGCCGTGGTGTGTCGCCTGCGAGGAGATGGACGAGGAGGTCTTCTCGGACCCGATGCTCGCCGCGCACGTCGGCGAGGGGTTCGTCCCGATACGGGTCGACGCGGACCGACACCCCCGTGTGCGCGAGCGGTACAACATGGGCGGGTTCCCCTCCACCGTGTTCACCACCCCGGACGGCGAGGTGATGACCGGTGCGACCTACCTCGGGGCCGACGGCTTCCGTGGCATCCTCGACTCCGTACGCGAGACGTGGGCCGCGAAGGGCGTCGAGGCGGGCCGGATCCCCCGTGCGCTGCAGGACCCAGACCCGCCGGTTGGCCGGGTCGACGCCGGCATCGAGGCGCACATGGTCGAGCAGGTGGCCGAAGCGTTCGACGAGGAGTTCGGCGGGTGGGGTGAGCGCGCCAAGTTCCCGCTCGCCCGCACGGTCGAGTTCGCGCTGAAGCGCGACCGCGACCGCGCGACCCGGACGCTGGAGGCGATACAGACCCACCTGCAGGACACCTACGACGGCGGGTTCTACCGCTTCGCGGAGAACCGCGACTGGGCGCGACCGCACCGCGAGAAACTGCTGGACGAGAACGCCGCGCTCCTGCGTGCGTTCGCCTCGGGCTACCTCTACACCGGGACGGACTCCTACCGCGAGACGGCCGAGCGGACGGTGGACTACCTCACGACCACGCTCTGGAACGGCGACGCCTTCGCCGGCAGTCAGGCCGGCGGCGACTACTACACGCTCGAGGCCACCGAGCGCGAGGACGCCGACGCGCCACACGTCGACGCGACGGCCTTCGCCGACCGGAACGGCCTCGCCGCGGAGGCGCTGTTGCGCGTCGGTGCGCTCACCGACGCCGAGGCGCCGCGGCGGTACGCCGAGCGCGCGCTCGACCACGTCCTCGAGACGCTCGTCGAGGACGGGGTCGTCTCGCACTTCGACGCGCCCGAGAGCGAGTCCGGACTCCTGCTCGACCACGCCCGCCTGCTCGCCGGCCTGACCACCGCGGTGCAGGTGACCGGCGAGGCGCGCTACCTCGACAGCGCCGTCGCCGTCGCCGACGAACTCGCGTCGCTCCGCGCGCCAGAGGGGGCGTTCTACGACGGGCCGCTGGAGGGCGAGGGCCTGCTCACCCGGCCGCTCCGGCCGCTGGAGTCGAACGTCGAGGCCGCGGACGCACTGCTGGACCTCGCGTACCTCACGGGCGAGGGTGACGGCCAGTACCGCGAGTGGGCGGCCGACGCGCTCTCGGCGTTCGCGGGCGCGGCCGACCGGATGGGTGCGGAGGTGGCCGGCTACGCGGCGGCCTGCGCGCGCCACCACTACGACCCGCTCGTCGTGGAGACCCCGCCGGCCGGGTCGGACCTCCACCGCGCGGCGCTCCGGGTGGCCGACCACGAGAAGGTGGTGGTGCCGGGCGACCGGGAGACGGCTGTCGTGGTCCGGGGTGGCGAGCGCTCCGCCCCGGCCGAGACGCCCGCGGAACTGGGCGAGCGGGTGGCGAGCGCCGACCAGCCCTCGCTCACCTAAGCGACCCGTCCCACGCCGGTCTCCGAGTAAACAACGGCACGGTGAGTCAACAGACAGAGCGTTTATAATCAGCGCCCGAGACGGGTGGGTAATGGCGAGTCTCCGCGACCTCGGCCTCTCCGAGTACGAAGCACGGGCCTACCGGGCGCTGCTCGAGACCGGCCCGACAACCGCGAAGGAGTTGTCGCGCGCGAGCGACGTGCCGATGGGCCGCATCTACGACGTCCTCAACAGCATCGAACAGTACAACCTCGTCCGGTCGCAGTCGGCGAGCCGGCCGAAGAAGTACGTCGCCGTCGAGCCGTCGACCGCCCTGGAGCGGCTGCTCGACGACAAGAAGCGCGAACTCGCGGAGAAGGCCGAGCAGTACGAGGGTATCGTCGACGAGCTGGAGGGGGAGCTGGAGACCTCCGAGCCGGTCGAGGAGACGTTCTGGACGGCCGCCGTCGGCCCGGAGGAGACCCTCGACCTCCTCGTCGAGCGGCTGGCCGCGGCCGACGAGCGCATCGCGCTGGTGCTCTCGACGTACACCCAGTCGTTCTTCGACGTGGACACGGTCGGGAACCTCATCCTCGACGGCCTGCAGGAGGCGCTCGACCGCGGCGTCGAGGTGAACCTCCTGATGCGGCCCGACCTCGTCCCGATGCTGCCCGAGAGCATCGGCGAGCGCTACCGCGAGTCGTTCTCGTCGTACGAGTCCTTCGAGGTCCGGACCAGCGAGAACGTCTCGGGGACGTTCAACCTCATCGACGACACCGAGACGGTCATCGAGGTTCCCCACCCGCTCGAGTCCCAGCAGGTGTTCGCGATGATCGACCTGAAGGACCGTGAGTTCGCCCAGTCGGTCCGCGCGGAGTTCGAACCGCGCTGGGAGCAGGCCGAGCCGCTCGACTTCTGACCCGCAGACCGGCTCGAACGTGCCGGAGCGGGCGTCGCTCGTCCGACGAACGTCTGACGTAGCCTTTTGTGCGAGGATGGGTAATTCGACGCTATGACTAGCCTCTCGGAGGTGTACGAGGGCGGCCGGGGAGGCGCCGACCTCCGTCGGCTGTACCTCGGTGTCGTCCTGTTCTCCGTCGGTGCTGTCCTGACCGTGTTCGGCATCGCCGTCGGCACCTCGACGGCGGTGGCCGAGAGCCTCTCGCTGGGCGTCTTCGAGGCGCGCGAACTCGCCGGTATCGCCGCCGGGCTCGGCCTGCCGGCGACGTTCCTCGGCGTCGTCACCGTCCTGCCGCAGGCCGGCCGCCGGGTCCGTATCGCGGCCGTCGTCGGGTCGGCCATCGCACTGCTCGCCGTCGTCGTGTTCCAGTCGGTCTACCCGAGTCAGTGGTACGGCCAGCCCGTCGACTACACGCTGCCGGTCACGGCCGTCTACTTCGTCGGCGCCATCACGACGCTCTGGGCGCTGTTCTCCGCGGTGGCGAACTTCAAGACCCGCAACGACCCCGGCGGCACCGTCAAGCTCCGCATCACGAAACAGGGTGAGACGAAGGTCGTCGAGGTGTCGAACGACGACCTGCGCTCGCGGCTCTCCGGTATCGGCTTCTTCGGTTCGACCCCGGACGGCAACGTCGAGACCCAGACCGCCGGCCAGTCGGCGACGCCGACCCGGAACCGTCCCAGCACGGCGACGACCGACGGGGGTGCGACCACCGACGACGCCGTCTTCCTCGACGAACCCGACCCCAAGCCGCGTGGCGACGTCTACTGCGGCAACTGTTCGCACTTCAAGTACGTCCGCACCGGCAGCGGGCTGAAGCCCTACTGCGGCCTCCACACCGAGACGATGGACGACATGGAGCCGTGTCAGCAGTGGGAGGAGAACACCGCCGGCGGCATCGACCGGGTTCAGTAAGTACCCGTTCTGTCTGTCGGGTCTGGCCGCTTTGCTTCTCTCGTCACAGCGAGCGACGGTGCTAGCGCGGTACGACTGAACCGCACCGCCGAGGGGCCGTTCGGCACTGTCGCGCCGAAACGGCACACCTGCCCTTCCCCGTGACTCGGGCAGGCTCTCGCTTCGCACACGTCCATCGTCGGCCGATGCTCCCCTCGGTGGTCGCTCCGCTACGACTCTCGGACCTCGCGCAGCGTCTCGCGCATCCGGTCCCAGTGTGACCCCTTCCAGAACACCTGCCCGCACGCCGTACAGCGCCACTGGGCCGTGTCGGTGGGGTCGGGCGCGTACTTGGGCGTCACCTCGTCGCCGCCGACGGCCACCATCTCCCCGTTGCACCGCCCACACCGGACCGGTTCGTCGGTCGGTTCGAGCCGGAGGCCGGCCGCCGCGAGTTCCGCCAGCTGGTCGAGTGGGTCGCGTTCGGTCAGCAGGAACCCCCGCTCGGCACGGTTCGACAGGTGGACGTCTCGGGTGAGCACGGTTCGCCCTTCGCGCTCGGCGAGTTCGAGGACGGCGTCGTCGGCCTCCACGTCACGGTCCAGCGCGTAGACGGTGTCGTAGCCACAGAGCCGCAGGTAGACGGCGAGCTTGCCGAGCATCACGTCCAGCAGGAACGGCGGCTCGGGTCGGTCACTCACGGCGGTCCTCGCCGTAGACGAGACTCGCCGACAGTTCCCGTTCGTCGCTGCCGAACGGCCACTTCCGAGTCCGGACCTGCAGGCGGGCGCTTGCCAGCGGGTCCCCGTCCGAGAACGCGCCGTCGACCGGGAGCTGCGTGCGGAACTCCGGCCCCCACGTCGAACCGTTCCGGTCGTACTGGACCCGCCAGCGACTCGTCTTCGTCAGGGGCTCTCTGTGGTGGTCGCGTGCCAGCCGTATCTTCGAGTCGCCGGCGTCCGCGCCCGCCGGCACGTAACTCCCTTCGCGGCCGACGTGACCGGCCGGGTCCAGCGCTCCGTAGTCGTGCTCGAGCGTGAACCCGGCCATCGTCCAGTCGTTGCTGGACTGGTTCCGGCCCGGAATCAGCCGGAGTCCGGTGTCGGCGAGGAGTTCGTCCGGAGCGTCCGCTCGCTCCCGCTCGAACGCCGTGGCCAGGGTGGCGAACGTCCCGTTCGGGTGGGCTTCGAGCCACGTCTCGTCGGCGGCGACCAGCCTCGCGTCGTCGGGGAAACGCGGGTCGTCACCGTGCTCGGCCTGCCGGAGCGAGTCGCCACCGTCGAGCGCCGAACAGCCCGCGAGCACGCTCGCGCCCGTCGCGGCCGCGCCGGTCAACAGCGTCCGTCTGGAGGGCATCGGCGATACTCCGGCGCAGCCGAGGAAGAGTCTTGTCGTGTCACTCCAGCCCGAGGAAGGCCCGGACCTCCTCGACGGGCCACGTGTTCAGCACGTCGGCGGCCTCGGCCCAGCCCCGGCGTGCCGTGTGGACCCCGTAGCGGAGGTACTCGAGGTCGGGCGGCGAGTGGCCGTCCGTGTTCACGACGATGGTGGCGCCGGCCTCGACCGCCGTCTTCACGGCCGCGCCGCGGAGGTCCAGCCGAGCGGGGTTGCTGTTGATCTCCAGTGCGACCCCGTTCGCCGCGGCCGCCTCGGCGAGTCTGTCGTAGTCGACCTCCAGCCCCGGCCGCTGGTTCAGCATCCGACCGGTCGGGTGGCCGAGGACGTTCACCGCCGGGTGTTCCATCGCCGTGACGAGGCGGTCAGTCCCGTCGCCGTCGAGGGCGGCGTGGGGCGAGGCGACGACGACGTCGAGCGCCTCGAGTGCCTCGTCGCCCACGTTCAGGTCGCCGTCGACGCCGACGTTCGCCTCGACGCCCGTGAAAACCTCCATCTCGACGGCCTCGGCCGCCTCGCGCACGTCCTCCACCTGCGCGAGCAGTTCCTCGTCGTCGAGGCCGACACCGCCGACCATCCCCGGCCCGGTGGCGTGGTCGGTGACGGCGTAGTACGCGTGGCCGAGCGCTTCGGCCGCTTCGAGCATCCCCGCCAGCGTCTCCCGGCCGTCGGAGTAGTCGGTGTGGGTGTGCAGGTCACCGCGCACGTCGCCCTCGTGGACGAGGTCGGGGAGGTCGCCCGCGGCCGCCGCCTCCACCTCGCCGCGGTCCTCGCGCATCTCCGGGGGGATCCACGGCAGGTCGATGGCCTCGTACATCTCGGCCTCCGTCTCGCCGGCGACGCGCTGGCCGACACGCTGACCCGCGTCGGGGTCGTCCACGTCACGCACGTCGAAGACGCCGTACTCGTTCATCTTCAGGCCCATCTCGATGGCGCGGTTCCGGACCGAGACGTTGTGGTCGCGCGACCCGGTGAAGTACTGGAGCGCCGAGCCGTACTCGGCGGGGACGACGACCCGACAGTCCACGCGCAGGCCGTTCGAACGGACGCTCGCCTTCTGTTCGCCCGCCTCGATGACGTCGTCCGCCTCCTCCCACCCGACGAACCGCTCGACGACGGCCTCGCCGGTCTCGCTGGCGACGAGGACGTCCACGTCGCCCACCGTGGGCCGCCAGCGTCGGAGAGACCCCGCCGTGTCGACCCGCTCGACGGCCTCGCCCTCACGGAGGTACGCGAGCAGGCGGTCGGCGACGGGGCGGGCGTCGCCGAGGAGTGCTCGCTCGCGCGACTCCCGAGCGAACGGGATGGCGTTCAGGATGTTCTGCTCGGTCTTCGCCCCGTACCCCTTCACGTCCTGTATCTCGCCGGCCTCGGCAGCGGCCTCGAGGTCGTCGAGGTCCCGCACCCCGAGCGCCTCGTAGAGGTCACCGACCGTCTTGGGCCCGACCCCCTCGACGGCGAGGAGCGCTCGCATGTCCACGGGGAGTTCCTCCCGGAGGTCCTCCAGCTCGGCTATCTCCCCCGTCTCGAAGTACTCCAGCACCTTCGTGGAGATGGCGTCGCCGACACCCTGTATCTCCTCGACAGCGTCCTGTCCCTCCTCGGCCAGCACCTCGATGTCGGTCGCGTTCGCCCGGATGTTCTCCGCGGCCCGGCGGTAGGCCTGCGGCTTGTACTCCACGTCCATCGCCTCCAGGCGGTCCGCGAACTCCTCGAACAGCGCGGCCACCTCGGCGTTCCGGGTCACTACCGGCCTCCGAGTCGCGGGCCACCGTCCTTCCCGAGCACCTTCTTCAGGAAGCCCATCCAGCGCTTCTGGTCGGCCGCCTCCTTCGCCTTCATCTCGCCCTCGATGTTCGCGGGACCGAGACTCTGGAGGGCCTCGAGCGCCCGGTCGATGCCGACGATGGACTCGACGAGTTCCTCGCCCTCCTCGAACGTGACCTCGTCGTTCTCTATCAGCTGTCGACGCTGGAGCTTCTCGCGCCGGAGGTTCTTCTTCGCCTGGTCGACCTTCTCGCGCTCGCCCGGCGGCACCGTGTCCCGCCGCTTGATCTCGAAGACGAACTCGCGCAGGTCCACCGCCGTCCCCTGCACCTCGATACGGTCTGGGATGGACGCGCCGACCGTGGCTCCCTCCCGGTCGATACGCTCGAGCAGGAGTTTCCGCTCGTACTCTTCCATTGCCACCGAGTAGGGTCGCGTCGGTCAAATAACGCGTGGCTCGGGCGTCGTCCGGACCCGGTACGGCCGGGCGTGGTCCGCGGTCGGCGCCATCGTGGGGTACCGGCTCGCCGTCGCCGTGGGGAGCCTCGCGCTGGTCGCCGCCGGCGCGACGGGCGACTACGGGCTCCGCGTCTCGTTCGCCTTCCTCGTGGTCTTCTCGCCCGTCGTGGCCGTGGTCGCGCTCGCCGGTGGGCTGGTCCCCCCACCGACCCTGACCGAGCGCAGGGCCTTTGGCCCGCCGCCGCCCACTCACGGGCAGTGCTGACGAAGGACCTCCTCCGGGTGACCCGCCGCGGGGGCGGCTACCGGCCGCTGTTCGTGGGTGACGACGAGGACGCTCGGCGCCTCGCCGCTCGTGTCACGGGAGTCTTCCAGGGTCACGTCGGGCACCCGCGCGAGGAACTGGAGGACGCCCTCACGGACCTCGAAGGCGAGGCACCGGACTTCAAACTCGTCCGGGGGTTCGCGTCGCTGCTGGAGCGGGACGCCACGTTCGAGACCCGTGCGGAGGTCGACCCGGTCCGGGCGCGGGCGGCGGCGTTCGAGGCCGCCGAGGCGGTCGGCGTCGTGACGGAGAGCGAGCGTGCCGAGGCGCTCGAACGAGCGGCCGAGGCGGTCGGCACGAGCGCCGCCGCCGTCGAGTCCTCGCTCTACGCCGACCTCGACGCCCGGCAGGTGCTGGCCGAGTTCTCGCCGCGCTGGACCCCAGAGACCCTCCCGGCGCGCTACGACCTCTCGCTCGCCCAGACCGCACTGTTCGACGCCACCGAGGTCCGGGTCCGCTCGGGCGACCCGAAGGCGCTCGTCTCGACCGTCAAGCGACTGGGGCTGATGTACGAGATACACGCCCCCACCGAGGCGACCAGCCCCGAGGCTCGCGAGGTGGTCGTCACCGGCCCGGACGCCCTGTTCGGCCGCTCGCGGCGCTACGGGGTCCGGTTCGCCCGCCTCCTCCGGACCGTGGCGACGGGTGACGACTGGGAACTCGAGGCGACCATCGACGACCGGGGGACCGAGCGCACCCTCCACCTCTCGCCCGAGGACGTGGCCGTCCCCGGCGTCGACCCGGTCGCCGACCCCACCTACGACTCCGGCGTAGAACGCGAGTTCGCGGCCCGTTTCTCGTCGCTGGACCTCGACTGGGACCTCGTACGCGAACCGGACCTGCTGGCGGCGGGCGAACACGCCGTCGTTCCGGACTTCGCGTTCGACTACCGGCACGCACCCTTCCGTGTCTTCTTCGAGGTGATGGGCTTCTGGACGCCCGAGTACGTCGAGAAGAAGCTCGCCCGCTTCGCGGAACTGGAGGACGTGGCGTTCCTCGTGGCCGTCGACGAGTCGCTCGGGGTGGGCGAGGACGTCGAGGAACTCACCGACGGGGCCATCCCCTACCGCGGCCACATCCGGGTGAAGGACGTCCGGGACGCCCTGCGGCGCTACGAGGCCGAACTGGTCGAGCGAAGCGCCGCGGCGCTGCCCGACGAACTCGTCCCCGACGCCGACGTCACGACCATCGAGCGACTCGCGGCCGAGTACGGCGTGAGCGAGTCGGCCGTCGAGGGTGAGCGGTTCCCCGAACACGAACGGGTGGGCCGGACGCTCGTCCGGCCGGCGGTCCTCGCGTCACTCGCGGACGAACTCCACGCGGGGATGGCGTACGTCGACGCGGAGTCGCTCCTCGCCGACCGGGGGTTCGAGGACGCGAGCGCGGTGCTCGCCGAACTCGGCTACCGGGTGGAGTGGGAGGGGCTGAGTGGGGGGACGCTGCGCGAGCGGTAGTCAGAGGTCGCGCTGGCGGCCCTTCGGAATCTGCGAGCGGAGTTCGCCCCGGAGATAGAGCCCCACGCCGATAGGTTCGACGTCGCCAGCGATCTCGTGAGCGACGATCACGTACCCCCAGTCACCCTCCCAGCGCGGCAGGTCCTGCGTCTCCCCGTCGAGGAACCGTTCGGCCTCTTCGCGGTCGAGCACGAGGACGTTCCGCTCGGCGTGCCGGCCGAACCGCTGGACGGCGTCGGTCGTCGGTTTCCAGTGTTCCTGTCGGGTCCGGAGGAACGTCATCCCGACGGCCTCCACGTCGACTGGCGAGGGAAGGTCGGCGGCGAACACCCACACCTTCCCGGCACCCTTCTCCCAGAACGTGTGGCCGTCGAACACCGTCGGGTCGACCCCGTAGTTCTCCGACCAGAACTCGAGCACCTCGGCGCGGGTGGCGCGGCCTTCGACCTCGCGGTCGGCCTCGGTCGCCGGCAGCTGCTCGAAAACGTGCGGGTCGTTCGCGCTGTCGTCGGCCATCAGGCGGTCACCTCCAGTTTCGCACAGAAGAACCCGCCCGTGTCGTTCAGGTGTGGGTAGATGCGCTTCGCCCGCTCGACGCGCGGGTCGTACGTCTCGTCCTCCCACTCGGTGACGCCCGGTGCCGAGACGAGCGGCAGGTCGAACTCGACGAGTTCGCACGAGACACGGTCGGAATCGAGGACGTGGTCCAGCACGGCCTCGTTCTCCTCCGGCGCGAACGTGCAGGTGGAGTAGACGATGGTACCGCCGGGCTCCGTCGCTTCGATGGCCCGCGTGAGGATGCCCTTCTGCACGCCAGCGATACCCTGCACGTGCGAGTACTCCCACTTCTCGAGGGCGGTCGGGTTCTTCCTGATGGTCCCCTCGCACGAGCAGGGGACGTCGACCAGCGCCCGGTCGAAGAAGGGCTGCTGGTGGTCACCGTCGCCCACGAACGGTCTGAGCGAGAAGTTCCGCGCGTCCGAGTTCGTCACGACAACCGAGGTGACCCCGCAGCGTTCGGCGTTCGAGCGCAGGGCCGAGAGCCGCCCGAGGTTGTTGTCGTTCGCCACGAGCAGGCCACGGTCGTCCATCAGCGCGGCGAGCTGGGTGGTCTTCGACCCGGGGGCGGCACAGGGGTCGAACACCCGCTCGCCGGGTTCGGGTGCGAGCACCTCGGCGGGGACGGCACTGACCTCCTCCTGGCCGTACACCCAGCCGTGGACGTATGGCCACGAGTTGCCGGGCTGGTCGTCGAGCTTCAGGAGTCCGTCGTGCCAGTCGACCGGTTCGTACTCGACTCCCTGCTCGTCGAACGCCCGGCGCACCCGCTCGGGGGTCGTCTTGATGCCGTTGACGCGGACGACCGAGGGGAGGGGCCGCTCGCAGGCGGTCCGGAACGCCTCGTAGTCGTCCACCAGCGGTTCGTACCGGGCGAGGACGTCCATGCCCGGAGTGGGCGGCGGGGTCGTTTGTGGGTTTCGAGTCCCGACCGGCCGTGCGGCCCGGTCAGTCGGCGGCCGGCGCCGACCCACCACCACGCCCCACGTCGTAGAGCGCGTCCCCCTCCAGCCGCGGGAGGACCGCCCGGCTGTTGAGGTTCATCGCGTACTCCAGCACGTCCCGGCGGCGGATCTCGTGGCGCTCGACGTACTCCCACCCCTTCGCCCGTCGGAGTTCGCGCCGGAACAGGTCGAGTTCCGTCTCCGCGGGCGGCAGGCCGTCGAGGTAGCGGCTGACGAGCGTCGCGCCGACGTGGTCCTCGGGGGCCACCTCACCTCTCGACCCGGAACTCACGAGGTGGACCGGTCGGTCCCGTTCGCGCAGGTGTCGCCCGAGCGCCGCCGCGTTCATCGGCGACCCGACGTAGACGGTGACGCCGTCGCCGCCAGCCGCGCGGAGGCGGGCGACCGCACGCCCGCCGTTGGAGGAGGTCATGCTCACCGGTCGGCCGGCCACGTCCAGTCGCTGGACGAAACTGGGTGAGTTGAAGAAGTCGTACCCCTCGGCCGGCCGGTAGTCGTCGGTGCTCGACCCCCCGATGACCGCGCGGGGGTTCGCCTCCCGGTAGGCGAACTCCTCGCCACGCTCGTCCGTGACGTGGACGTGGGTGGCACCCTGCTGGAGCAGTTCGATGACCGTGTTCGAGAAGTGGAGCGTGTCGACGACGACGTAGTCGCCCGGCGGCGGGGAGGCGGGGATGTCCTCGCACCGTTCGATGAGTCGGTCGTCGAGCCGGTTCGACGACGGCTGCGCTGGCATCACCCTATCCGGGGGGCCGGCCGGGTAAATAGCTGCGCTCGACCTCCCCGTCCGACCGTCTCGTCGACCGTTCAGTCGTCCGCTCGTGAGGCTCTCGACCGCCGTACCGTCCGCTCTCCCGTGCTAGAGCGTTATCGCCCCCCGTGGCTACGTCCGACCATGTCCGACACCGTGGGGGGCCAGGCCGGCGCGACACCGAGGGTGGGGTTCCTCTGTCGCGCCGACCACGAGGTGTTCCGGGAGGTGGCCCGTCGAGTGGCGGCGGCCGGCGCGACGACCACCTTCCTCCCGCCGGGGGAACCGGTGGCCCCGGAGACGCTCGCGGACCTCTCGCTGCTGATGAACAAGACCGTCCACCCGGAGTCGTTCCGGGCACTCGCGTGGGCGGTACGGAACGACCTGGCGACGTGGAACGGGTACGAGGCACTGTTGCTCGCGTTCAGGCTCGTCGGCTACCACGCGCTCGAGCGCGTCGGGTTCGACGTGCCGGCCGTCTCGACCACACCGCCCGAGGGGCCGTCTCTCACGAAACGCATCGTCCACTGGGACGCCGACACCGACACCCCGGTACCGACGTTCTACCAGCGACTCCTCGACGCCCGGCCGGTGGACTACAAGTACTACGTCGTCGATACCGGCACGGGTATCGAGACGCGGACGCTGCTGACCACCTCGAAGCGCCTCGGGCCGAAGCGGACGCTCGGGCTGGTCACGCCCCACCCGTTCCTCGCGGCGAAACTCAGACTCCTCCTCCGGACGACGGGTGCACAGGCGCTCGGCGTCGACTTCGTCGAGGCCGAGGGCCGGTTCTGGGCCGTCGACGTCAACCCCGCGCCGAGCTTCGCCGACGTGGGGATGGTTGAGGCGCTCACCGAGTCGGTGCTCGCCCGCCTCGAGACGGGTACGTCGGTCAGCGAGGGCGTCGAGGGGCTCCCCGAGTAGCCGCCGCGTCAGGCGCTGGTGAGTCGGTCACGGCGCTCGGTCCGGGGACGGGACCGGCCGGTGTCGTAGTCGAACGCCGTCACGGTCCCGCGCCAGTATGGTACGTCACCCTCGGGGAGCCGCCACGCCACCTCGCCCTCGGTCGGGACGAGGAGGCCGTCGTGTCGCTCGTAGGCGTCGAACCGGCCCACCCACGCCGCCTCGTCGCCCGTCTCCTCTCGATAGCGCCGCCCGGCCACCTCCCTGACGAGGTCGTCCTCGCCGAACCGGAACGTGAGCGTGGCGCGGACGTCCCCGTCGGTCAGGGTCGCGCGGGCTGCGTCCGCACCGACGGCGTCCCACTCGACACCCGCGGTCGGGAGCAGTGCGGTCGGGACCCACGCCGCCTCGGCGAGGTAGCGGAGGAGTTCCCCCTCGTCCAGTTCGGGGCCGGGGTCGGCAGACATCACGGGGAGTCCGAACACCGTCGCGCGGAGCGTCCCCGCCCCGTCGTGGTAGGCGTCGACGACCCGCGCGCCGACGAACGGCGCCATCTCGACGGTGGCGTCCCAGACGAACCCCGGCGGGTCGACGGTGACGTGTTGCGTCGCGGTGAACGGCTTCCAGCCGTCGTCGCCCTCCCCCATCTGTATCGTGCCCTCCTGTTCGAGCCGTGCGGTTCGGACGGGGCGGTGGTCGTCCGGGAGCACGGTCTCGAAGTACCGGCGGGCGGGGTCCGGGAGGTCGCGCAGTTCGTCGTCGGTGGCGGGTTCGGCGGCGGTGGTGTCGGCCGCCGCGCGGAGGTCACGGACGAGTCGCTCGGTCGCTCGCTCGGCCCGGTAGCTCGCGACGGCGACCGCCCCGACGAGGGCGGTCACCAGCCCGAGGAGCCACTGTCTCCGTGTGAGTTCCATATGGGGGCTCCGTGACCCGCACCGGTACCGCTGTCGCTCGTTCTCGACGGCCGGGAATGTAGCGAGGCCGTCACTCGGGTGGGGCGTGCCGTCCCGCTCGTCGGGACCCCGCCCGCGACCGTGGACGCTCCTGCAGCCGTGGCCCTCCACCGGGTGCGTCAGACGAGCAGGAGCACGACGGTGTAGAGGAAGACACCGACCACGAACGCGAGGAACCGGTTCTGGTCGACCTGGGGCAGTTCCTCCTTGATGACGTTCAGGACGATGGCGCCGGCGACGAACCCGTAGAGTAACGTCAGGCCGAGTCGGGCGCCGTCGACCGTGACCCCGAGGACGCCACCGACCAGGGTCCCAGCCGCGAGCACCCACCGAGCCCGTCGGTGGAACGCCTCCCCGTGGTGACGGCTGAGCCCGTAGTCGGTCACCAGGAAGTGGAGGACCATCGCCAGCGCGTACAGGACGAGGTTCGCGAGGGTCTCGACCTCCTGGTGGAAGAGCAGATAGCCGATGAGGGCGCTGTAGAGCGTGAACACGACCACGTGGAACCAGAATACCCCCGGCGTGTCCTCCGCCGCTGTCTTCCGGCGCTGCGTGACGAACACCTCGACGCCGTAGAACACGACGAAGCCGAGGAGTGCGGCCACGTAGAGGAGCTGTTCGGCGAGGAACGCCTCCCCGCGGAGCGTCCCGGTGATGGCTGCGGCCTCGCTCACCTCCGGGAGGAGGAGGATGAAGACGTACGCGACCGACACGCCACCGGCGGCCGACAGCCACCACCGTTGCCACCGGCCCGGGAACTGCAGTCGGTCTGCCAGCAGGTGGACCGACGAGAGCACGAGGGTGAACAGGCCAGCGGCGACGGTCAGACTCGTCGGGTCCACCTGCACGAGCCACATCGTGTCGATCACATCGGGTTCACCCGTGACATGCGGCGCGCTCGAGGACCGAGACGCACCCACCCCCGGCCGCCTGCCTGCCCATCACTCCTCACTCCGTACGATACACCGAAAGCCGACGTGGTTCGTCGTCGTGTCGACTGGCTCGGGATACCGGGCCGCCGGCCGGTATCGGAAGCAGTAGTTCGGCGCGCAGAGGTGTGACCCGCCCTTGAGCACCTTGCGGGGAATCCTCGACGGGTCGCGCGGGTCGACGCTCTGGTCTTCGGTGACACCCCTCGGGTTCGTCGGCGTACAGCACGAGGGCGACGTGCTCGTCCCGGCCGTCGGGTCCGCGCTGAACCAGTCGCTCGTCCACTCCCAGACGTTCCCTGTGACGTCGTACAGGTCGAAACCGTTCGCGGGGAACGCACCGACCGGCGAGGTGCGCTCGTATCCGTCGACCAGCGTGTTCTCGTGGGGGAACTGCCCCTGCCACGTGTTCGCCAGCACCTGCCCGTCGGGTCGGTGTTCGTCCCCCCAGACGAACCGCTTGCCCTCCAGCCCACCGCGGGCGGCACGCTCCCACTCGGCCTCGGTCGGGAGCGTCTTCCCCGCCCAGTCCGCGTACGCGACGGCGTCCTCGTACGCCACGTGGACCACCGGGTGGTCCATGCGGTCCTCGATGGTGCTCTCCGGCCCGAACGGGTGACGCCAGTCGGCGGCCGGGACGTACGCCCACCACTGGTTCGGTTCCCGGAGGTCGACGGGACCGTCCGGGGAGGTGAACACCGCCGACCCGGGGACGAGCGCGTCCGGGTCCGCTCCGGGGTAGTCGTCGGGGTCGGGGTCACGCTCGGCGAACGTCGTGTAGTCGGTGTCCGCGACGAAGCGCTCGAACTCGGCGTTCGTCACCGGCGTCTCGTCCATCCAGAAGCCGTCGACCGCCACCTCGCGGGTCGGCGCTTCCTCCGGGTAGAACTCGTCCGAACCCATCCGGAACGTCCCGCTGGGGATCCATACCATCCCGTCGTCCGGTGCACGCCCTGTCTCGCCGTCGGTTCGTGATGCTGTCATGGGTCGTGCGCTGTCACGGGGGACATCACGACCACCGGACTTCGTTATGCGTCACCAACACCTGACACCGGACGGCTTGGAATATCGATCGTGGACGAGGAAGGAAACCGACGGGGCGGTCACGACCTCTGCCTCCGCGCCCACCCGGAGCCCTCACCCACGCCGTCGCGCGGCGACCCGTTCCTCTGCCGTCTCCGCCGTGACGAGTTCGTAGAGCAGCGCCCTGCCCCCGTCCGCTTTCGGGCGGAGGATACGGCCGAGTCGCTGGGTGAACTCCCGCTCGGATCCCGACCCGGAGAGGACGACGGCGACGTTCGCGTCCGGCACGTCCACTCCCTCGTCGAGGACGTTCGCCGCCACGACGCGGGAGTAGCGGCCGTCGCGGAACCGCCCGAGTATCTCGCGGCGCTCCTCGGCGCCCGTCTCGTGGGTGATGGCGGGGAGCAGGAACCGCTCGGAGAGCCGGTAGACGAGGTCGGTGTAGGCCGTGAACACGATGACGCGGTCCTCGCGGTGCCGGTCGAGGATGGCGGCCAGTTCCTCGACCTTGCGCTCGGCGTTCATCATCACCTCTCGCGCGCGCTGCTTGGCCAGCAGGGCTTCCCGAGCGCGGGGGTCGGTCCCCGAGCGCTTGACCAGTTCCCGGTAGTCGCTCCCGGAGCGCATGTTGATACCCGAACTGGCGAGGTAGTCGGTGAACGTCCCCTGTAACGCGTCGTAGCGCTCGCGTTCCGCGGGCGTGAGCGACACCTCGACGCGCTTGATGTCGAACGCGGCGAGGTGGTCGCCGGCGAGGTCCTCGGGGTCTCGGCGGTAGACGACGGGCCCGACCAGTTCTTCGATGGTCTCGTGGGCGCCGTCGGGCCGCTCGAAGGTGGCGGTGAGGCCGAGCCGGGCGGGCGCCGCCAGCAACCGGGCGATCTCGCGGTAGCCCTCGCCCCCGAGGTGGTGGACCTCGTCGAAGACGACGAGGCCGAACCGGTCGCCGAGGTCGTCCGCCCGGAGGTAGGCCGAGTCGTAGGTGGAGACGGTGACGGGTTCGACGCGCTGTTCACCGCCGCCGAGGCACCCGACCGGGTCACCGAACTCCGTGCGGAGTTCGCGCTCCCACTGCTCCAGCAGGTCGATCGTCGGGACGACGACGAGGGTGGGCACGCCGAGGGCGGCCATCGCGGCGACGGCCACCACCGTCTTGCCGGACCCGGTGGGGAGTTCGAGGACCCCCCGCTCGCCGGCCTCGCGCCACGCCGCCAGCGCCTCGCGCTGGTACTCGCGGAGTTCGTAGTCCGTCGAGAGCGAGCGCGGGGCCGTCGCGAGCACGCGGTCGTCGACGGCGACGTCCCGGGCGGCGAGGGTCGCCCGGAGGTCGGCGTAGCAGAACGCGGGCGCGCGGCCGGTGAGCGACCGCGGGTCGGCCTCGACGCCCGGGAGCGAGGCGAGGAGGCCGTCGGCGGCGTCGTCGCACTCGACGCGGACGGTCCCCGCCTCGAACCTGAGCGTGACGTGTGGGGACGCGTCGGACACGGTGGGTCGTGGGCGGCGCGGCGGGTTATAACGCTCGCCTCCGAGGTGACGGGCGCGGGACGGCCCCGGCCCCCTGGGCCATCGGTCGGCGGTGCCCTCGGCCCGTTTCTCAACCCTTATGCACGCCGCGAGCCTCTTCGGTGACATGAGCGAGAACGAGGGCGAAGCCGCCGACGAGACGCCTTCCGAGGAGGTCGACCCGGCCGAGAACGGCGCGTCGACCGCCGAAGCGGCCGTGGAGCCGGACCCGGAACTCGTCGAGCGAATCGCCGAGGCCGACCCCGGGGAGGTGGCCCGCGAGGTGGTCTCGCTCCGCCAGCGTGCCGACGCTGCCGAGGACGCGCTGGCGGCCGAGGAGACGCGTGCGGAGGAACTGGAGTCGAAGCTCAAGCGCAAGACGGCCGACTTCCAGAACTACAAGAAGCGCATGGAGAAGCGCCGGGAACAGGAGAAGGCGCGCGCCACGGAGGACCTCGTCGAACGGCTCGTCGAGGTCCGGGACAACCTCGTCCGCGCGCTCGAACAGGACGACGGGACGGACATCCGCGGCGGTATCGAGAAGACGCTGGAGACGTTCGACCGCGTCCTCGACGCCGAGAACGTCGTCACCATCGAACCCGGCCCCGGCGAGGACGTCGACCCGCAGCGCCACGAGGTGCTCCTCCGGGTCGACAGCGATCACCCCGAGGGGACCGTCGACTCGCTCCAGCGACCGGGCTACGAGATGGCCGGGAAGGTCATCCGCCCCGCACAGGTCACCGTCAGCGACGGGGCCTGAGCGCCCCCCGTGAGTTCCCGACCGGCGCGGGTCGGTGGCCGAGCGGTTCGACTTGTGTCTGGTGGTCGCCCGAGGTCGGTCTCCCCACGAATCGCCGGAAGGCGCGGGGGTCCTGACCTTCCGTGAACGACCGATTCAGCAAGGTTTAACGGCGCGAGACCAGTACGTGCGTGTAAGATGGCGAGCAACAAGATTCTCGGTATCGACCTCGGTACCACCAACTCCGCGTTCGCGGTGATGGAGGGTGGCGACCCCGAGATCATCCCGAACGCCGAGGGTGACCGGACCACACCCTCCGTGGTCGCGTTCACCGACGACGCCGAACGACTCGTCGGCAAACCCGCCAAGAACCAGGCCGTCCAGAACCCGGAGCGCACCATCCAGTCCATCAAGCGCCACATGGGTGAGGCCGGCTACACCGTGGAGATCGAGGGTGAGGACTACACACCCGAGGAGATCTCCGCGATGATCCTCCAGAAGATCAAGCGCGACGCCGAGGACTACCTCGGCGACGAGATCGAGAAGGCGGTCATCACCGTGCCGGCGTACTTCTCGGACAAGCAGCGACAGGCGACGAAGGACGCCGGCGAGATCGCCGGCTTCGAGGTCGAGCGCATCATCAACGAGCCGACCGCCGCGTCGATGGCCTACGGGCTGGACGACGACTCCGACCAGACCGTCCTCGTCTACGACCTCGGGGGCGGGACGTTCGACGTCTCCATCCTTGACCTCGGTGGGGGCGTCTACGAGGTCGTCGCCACGAACGGGGACAACGACCTCGGTGGCGACGACTGGGACCAGGCCATCATCGACTGGCTCGCGGACGACTTCCAGTCCGAGTACGGTGTCGACCTCCGCGACGACCGACAGGCCCTCCAGCGGCTGAAGGACGCCGCCGAGGAGGCCAAGATAGAGCTCTCGAACCGGAAGGAAGCCTCCATCACGCTCCCGTTCATCGCGGCCGACGACGACGGCCCGAAGGACCTCGACGCGACGCTCTCGCGGGCGAAGTTCGAGGCGCTCACGGAGGACCTCATCGAGCGCACCGTCGGGCCGACGGAGCAGGCGCTCTCGGACGCGGGCTACTCCAAGTCCGACATCGACGAGGTGCTCCTCGTCGGTGGCTCGACGCGGATGCCGCAGGTCCGCGAGCAGGTCGAGGAGCTCACCGGGCAGGAGCCGCGGAAGTCCGTCAACCCGGACGAGGCCGTCGCGCTAGGCGCCGCCATCCAGGGTGGCGTCCTCTCGGGCGACGTCGACGACATCGTCCTGCTGGACGTGACACCGCTCAGTCTCGGTATCGAGGTGAAGGGTGGGCTGTTCGAGCGTCTCATCGAGAAGAACACGACCATCCCGACCGAGGAGTCGAAGGTGTTCACCACCGCGGCCGACTCCCAGACGCAGGTGCAGGTCCGCGTCTTCCAGGGTGAGCGCGAGATGGCCGACCAGAACGAACTGCTCGGGGAGTTCCAGCTCGCCGGCATCCCGCCGGCCCCCGCCGGGACCCCGCAGATCGAGGTCACGTTCAACATCGACGAGAACGGCATCGTCAACGTCGAGGCCGAGGACAAGGGGAGCGGCAACGCCGAGTCCATCACCATCGAGGGGGGCGCCGGCCTCTCGGACGATCAGATCGAGCAGATGAAAGAGGAGGCCGAGGCACACGCCGAGGAGGACAAGCAGCGCCGCGAGTTCGTCGAGGCCCGCAACGACGCCGAGGGCGCCGTGCGCCGCGCGGAGACGTTGCTCGAGGAGAACGAGGAGAGCATCTCCGACGACCTCCAGAGCGACATCGAGTCGGCCGTCGAGAACGTCGAGGACGTGCTCGAGGAGTACAGCGAGGACGTCGACCCGAGCGAGTTCGAGGAGGCGACCGACGCCTTCGAGCAGGCGACCGAGACGCTCTCGAAGGAACTCCAGGAGATCGGCAAGCAGATGTACGACCAGCAGGCCCAGCAGGCCGCAGCGGGCGGCGCGGGGCCGGGCGGTGCCGCGGGTGGTCCGGGTGGCGCCGGTGCGGGTCCGGGTGGCGAGGGCGCCGCGGCAGACGGCGAGGAGTACGTCGACGCGGAGTACGAGGACGTCGACGAGGACGAGTAGCGAGTCTTCGGCGGCCAGTGGGGCCGTAGGCCTCACGCCCACGTCTCGCGGTTCACGTCTTCAGAACGGACTCGGTTCCAGCAGTAGCGACCCGTGGAGCCAGCCGAGCACGCAGACCACGAGCACCGCGTACAGCACGAGTCGTCGGTGGGGCGGTACGGGGACGAGGACAAGAGGGTGCGAGGAGAGGGTTCCGGCAGGCTACCCGCAGGGTCGAGCGACGTTCTCGGGGTCGTTCAGGTCTCGCCGATGGTGGATCCGATGTCGAACGGGTCCTCCGTCCGCTCGAGTTCGGCGGGGTCGAACGTCCGTGTCGCCCGCTGACTGAAGGTGAGGACGGCGGCGCCGACGCTCTCGACGGCTCGCCGGATGGGGGTGGTGTCGGCGCCGTCGAAGTGGACGGTGAGGGTGGTACCGTCGACGGCGATGCTCCGGACGCCCGCGACGTCGTCGATGGCGTCGAGGAGGGTCCCGGTGATGTCGTCGACGGTGAGTTCTACGGTCAGCACGATAGCCTGACTCAGGAGAGCACAGTCGATAAGGGATGGTTTGGCGGACACTAACATCCACCGGGAGCGGGGACGGAGGTAGTTCCGGTCGCCGGCCGGCTGCATTAAGCGCGTAATAACGCGGGCCGGCGGCTACTCCCCCTCGTGGAGGCGCTCGCCTCGGTGGAGACGAGTCGCGATGCCGAACGTCTGCTCGGCCTCGCGCCGGGTGGGGGTGTGCGCGGCGAGGTACCGGGCGGGAGCCACGAGCGCGAGCCGGCGGTCTCGTTCGTCGTCGTCGTCACCGTCGGCCGCGTTCACCGCGTCGAACCGCTGGAACCCCGCCTCCACGTTCTGGATGGTGTGGAAGTCGGCGTCCTCCCGGAGGAGGCCGCGGCCGAGCGTGCGTTTCAGGTCGGCAGGGTCGCCGCCGGCGTCGAAGTGCTCGTTCACGAGGCGGCCCGCCCGGTCCACCTCGCCCTGTTCGTCGAAACAGGCGAGCAGGTCCTCGCGCACGTCGGCCGGGTCACGCGAGGTGTCCCCATCGCCCGGTGCGGGGACGGGTGCGGGCGGCGTGTTCAGGAAGCGGTCGAGGTAGACCGACATCGCCCCGTCGAAACACGCCCGATAGAGCTCGATGGCGTCGGTCTTCGTCGTCGCGCGGTGGACGGCGTTCGCGTAGGTGAGCGTGTGGTGGGCGGTGTCCCAGTCGGAGAACTCGTTGCTGGTGGCGAAGTAGGCGATACGACGGGTGGCGGCCCGCGCCACGGCGTCGGCCAGCTGGGTCTGTGTGGCGCCCTCGCGGATGGCGTCGGTCAGCGCGTCGACGATGGCTTCGGGGTCGTCGTCGAGCAGTGTCCCGACGAAGCCCTCGGGGCGGGTCCACGCCTCCCCGTCGCCGGCGGCGACGAGGTCGGGGAGGAGATCCGCGGCGTCGAAGCACAGCTCGGCCACGTCGATGGGGTTGCGCCACGAGGAGCGCTCCTCCGAGCGGGTGCCACCGGTGATCTGCGGGATGACCGAGGCGAGCACCGCGTCGGCGTGTTCCTCCCATCCGACGTGCTCGAGCGTCTCGAACGCCTTGTTGACGAAGTCGAGGGTGTGGCTGGCGTTCATGTAGAGGTGGTCGGTGGCGGCGGCGAACAGCAGTTCGGCGACGTCCTCGCGCGGGAGGTTGGCGAGCGCCGTCAGGAGGACGCGTTCGGCGCCGTTCTCGTCGCGGACCTCGCAGTTCTCGCGGAACCACGACTTCAGCCGCGCCTTCGAGACGTTCCGTGAGTCGAACGCGTACTGGCCGAACCGGGGCGCTTCGCCGGCCGTCTCGTCGGCCACCTCCCGGGCGCCGAGGAACATCGCGCGGCGCTTGTCCCGGCCGCCCACCTCGTCGTAGAGGTTGGCCGTACAGCCGAGGGTGGTTAGTCCGCGTCCCCACCCCACGTCCCGGTACTTCGTCCCGAAGTTGACGGCTGTCTCGACGGGGGTTGCGAAGCCTTCACCTTCCTCGTCGAGCCCGATGACCGCCTTCGCCATCACCAGCGAGAGGTTCTCCTGTAGGCCGTCGGCGAGGCGGTTGCGCCAGTGCGTGGCCGGCGGGACGTCCGGTTCCGGGTCGGGGTGGACGAACACCTGTCCGTCGCGTACCTCGACGGGGTAGGTCTGGACGTCGTCCGCCCAGATGTCGAACGTGTCGCCCTGTTCCAGTTCGAACCGGGCGTGGTGCCAGTGACAGGTGAGGATGCCGTCCTCCACGGAGCCCTCGCTCAACGGGAACCCCATGTGCGGACAGCGGTTGTCGACGGCGTACACCTCGCCCTCGTGGGCGAACAGTGCGATGGCGTGGGTGCCCGCGCGCGTGACCACCGGGTCGCCGGGTGCGAGATCGGCGGCGTCGGCGACGGGGACCATCTCGTCTGACTGTGCCATACTGTGTCGTGGGGCGTGGGGACACAAGAGGGTTCGCTGAAACGGATTTGTGTATCCTCTCCGATAGCAACCGTCTTTCGTCGTGCGAGGCGACCGAGGGGTATGGAGACGTTCCTGACCCGACAGCCCATCACCGAGGGTGAGACCTAGCGCGCCCGCGAGCTGCTGGCGGACCTGCGAGGCGTCGACGACGAGACGGCGGCGATGGACATCGTGGACCGCGAAGGGGTCCACGTGGAGACCGCGTTCCTCTGGGCGTTCGAGGGGACCGACTACATCCTGACCTACTTCGAGGCCGAGGAGGCGGCGCGAGTGCGGGAGGTGTACGACGCGGAGATGGACGCCGCCGAACACGAGTTCGTCGAGGCGTTCGCCGAGGTGGTCGCCGGGGCGCCCGAACCGCTGGACGCCGAACCGCTCTACCGCATCGCCCGGCCGGGGCGGCCGACCGACGAGGCAAACTGACCTCGCGGGCGCGACCCGTTCTATTCAAGGGACTCCACGGCATAGCCCCGCTAACGAATGAGCGAGGACTTCTACGAGGTGCTGGGGGTCTCGCGGGACGCCTCAGAGGACGAGATCAAGCAGGCGTACCGGAAGAAGGCAGCCGAGTACCACCCGGACGTCAGCGACCACGAGGACGCCGAGGAGAAGTTCAAGCAGGTCAAGAAGGCCAAGGAGGTCCTCAGCGACGAGGAGAAGCGCCGGGCCTACGACCAGATGGGCCACGAGCGGTTCGAACAGGCCGAGAAGCGCGGGGGCTTCGACGGCGGCGCCGGCGGGTTCGGCGGTGCCAACGGCAACCCGTTCGGCGGCGGTGGCGGCATGGGCGGGATGGGCGACCTGAACGACATCTTCGAGCAGTTCTTCGGCGGCGGCGGTGGCGGACGCGGGCGCGACCCCAACCGCCCGCAGCGTGGGGCCGACCTCCGCACGTCGCTCACCATCACGCTCGAGGAGGCCTACGAGGGCGTCACGAAGCAACTCACCGTCACGCGTCCGGAGCGCTGTCCGGAGTGCGACGGCGAGGGTCACCCGGCCGACGCCGAGGCCGAGACCTGCCCCGACTGCGACGGGCAGGGACAGCGGACCACCGTCCGAGACACGCCGCTCGGTCGGGTCCAGCAGACCCAGACCTGTCGCCGCTGCGGTGGGCAGGGGACGCTCTACTCAGAGACCTGCTCCCGCTGTCGCGGCGAGGGGAAGGTCCGCGAGGAGGCCACGTTGAACGTCGACATCCCGGCCGGCATCCGGACCGGCCAGACCATCCCGCTGGAGGGCGAGGGTGCCCCCGGCGAGAACCGCGGGCCGAACGGCCGCCTGCTCATCGACGTGGAGGTCGAGGACCACGAGGCGTTCGACCGCGAGGGCGACGACCTCTACTACCGCCTGCCCGTCTCGTTCCCGCAGGCGACGTTCGGCGCGACGGTGGAGGTGCCGACGCTCGACGGTGCGGTCACGACGGACATCGAGGCCGGCACGCAGTCCGGCGAGGTGCTCCGCCTGAAGAGCAAGGGGATGCCGCGCGTCCAGCGCCGGGGCCAGGGCGACCTCTACGTGCAGGTGCAGGTCGTCACACCGACGGACATGAACGAGGAGCAGCGGGAGGCCCTCGAGCAGTTCGCCGAGGCCGGCGGCGAGGAGATAGAGGTGGAGAAGGGGTTCTTCGAGCGGCTGAAGAGTTCGTTCTGAACTCAGGCCTCGGCCGCCGACGCCCGTCCCAGCACCGTCTCGACGAACTCGTCGGGGAACTCCGCGTGCGGCAGGAGGTCCGCGTCCTCGAAGACGACGAGCGTAGCGTCCGCCTGCTCGGCGAGGTCGCGGCCAGCGTCGACCGGCGGGAGGTGCGCCGCACCGCCCCAGTAGACGGTGACCGGGACGTCCAGTTCCCCGAGGACCGCCCCGAGGTCCACGGTCGAGTTGAGGAAGCCGCTGACGAACGAGGCGGGCGCGTAGCGAGCGTTCGGCTGGTGGGCGGTCAGCCAGTCGTACTCGACCCACTCGTCGGTGATGTTGGCCTCGTCAGCGAACCCGTGGTCCGTCAGGAAGTAGCGGATGGAGGGCCGCGAGGTGAGGAGGTTGAACAGCCCCTCGCCGACGAGTGGTGCGCGGAGGAGCGACCGGATCGCCGTCCGCTGGCCGGGCATCGCGGTCGCGGTGGGACAGATCAGCCACAGTTCGCGGACCCGCGGTGGCTTCGGCGTGTCCAGCGCCGCCGCGAGGTACGCCGCGGTGAGCGAGGACGCCAGCACGGTTGGCTCCTCGCTCAGGTCGCGCAGGAAGTCAGCGACGAACGTCTCGTAGAGCGACGCCGAGTACATGAGCGGCGGCCGGTCGGAGTGGCCGAAGCCGGGCAGGTCCGGCGCGAGGACGTGGTACTCCTCGGCCAGTTCGTCGACGACGTAGCGGAACTCGTGTGAGGAGCCAGCGGCGTTGACGCCGTGGAACAGGACGAGGTCCGGGTCGTCCGGGTCGCCGGCCTCGCTGTAGGCGACGTCGAAGCCGCGCCAGCGGTACGTCTGCAGGTCACGACCGAACGGTGTCGGGAGGTCGTCGGGGTCCTGTCGGAGCGACAGGTTCGTCGCGGCGACGGCACCCATCCCGAGCGCCGCCCCGCCGAGGAGGTTCCGGAGTCGCATGCGTAGAACGAGGGGCGTCCGGCGCTTAACCGTGGTGGGACGCTGCGGTGGGGTCGCGGGCGCTCACTCCCCGCGGCGCTCCTCGACGCACTCGGCCAGCGGCTCGAGCAGGTCGTCGGCGACGGCGTACGGGTCGGTCTCCTTGGCGAGGACGCTGTCGACGTACGACTCGATACCGCCGCGGTTGCGGAGTTCCGTGCCGACGAGACGGTTCACGTCCTCGCGGAGGAGCGCGCGGATCTCCTCGGCGTAGCGCTCGCGGGCCAGTTCCTCGAGCTTCCCGGTCGCCTCGAGCCACTCGTGGTGGGTGTCGAGCGTGTCGAGGAACTCGTCGACTCCCTCGCCGGTCTTGGCGACAGCCTCGAGGACGGGCGGTTCCCAGTCGTCCTCGCTCTCGCCGCCGTCCTCGCCGTTGCTCGCGGCGTCGGGGACCGCCTCGGCGCCGTGGTGGCCGGGGTCGAACCGCGGGGAGTCCTCGCGCATCCGGACCATCTCCTGCAGCTCCATCACGGTCCGGTTCGCGCCGTCGAGGTCGGCCTTGTTCACGAGGAACACGTCGCCGATCTCGAGGATGCCGGCCTTCAGCATCTGCACGTCGTCGCCCGAGGAGGGCGGGACCAGCACCGCGACGGTGTCGGCCGTGCGGACGATGTCCACCTCGTTCTGGCCGGCGCCGACCGTCTCGACGATGATGCGGTCCTTGCCGAACGCGTCGAGTGCCTTCACGGCGTCCGTCGTCGCCGTCGAGAGTCCGCCGAGCGACCCGCGGGCGGACATCGACCGGAAGAACACGTCCATGTCGCCGACGTTCGAGGCCATCCGGATGCGGTCGCCGAGGACGGCCCCGCCGGTGAACGGCGAGGAGGGGTCGATGGCGATGACACCGACGGTGAGTCCCTGCTCGCGGTAGGCGTTGGCCATCTTGTCCACGAGCGTGGACTTGCCGGCGCCCGGTGACCCGGTGATGCCGACCACCTGCGCGTCGCCGGTGTGCTCGTGCAGCCGCGAGACGAGTTCCCGGTAGCCCGGGGAGCGGTTCTCTATCTTCGTGATGACCCGGGCCAGCGCGCGGTGCTTGCCCGCCAGCAGTTCGTCGATGAGGTCCGGTTCCGTGGCCGACTGCTCGCTCGCGTCGGTCATTCCCGTTCGTGGACGTTCTCCCGGACGAACTCGATGGTCTCGTCCATCGTCGCCCCGGGGCCGAATATCTCGGCCACGCCGGCCTCCTTCAGGCCCTCGCGGTCGTCCTCGGGGACGATGCCGCCGACGATGACGAGGGTGTCCTCGTCGGCCTCGTACTCTCGCAGGCCGTCCATGATCTTCGGGACGAGCGTGTTGTGCGCGCCCGAGAGGATGCTGATACCGAGGACGTCGACGTCCTCCTGCACCGCCGCCTGGACGATCTCGTCGGGGGACTTGTGCAGCCCCGAGTAGATGACCTCGAACCCCGCGTCGCGGAACGCCCGGGCGATGACGTGTGCACCCCGGTCGTGTCCGTCGAGTCCGACCTTCGCCACGAGACACCGGATGGTCCGCTGTTCCTGTTCGCCGTCTGCGCTCATGTCACACCCTGCGTGGGGCGTGCGTTTCACTCTAACGGAGGTTCCGGGCCGCTCAGGCAGGTTTGGGCTACTACAAGCTCGGTTGAACTCCTTCCCCGTTCACCGCCGTATCACTCCCCCCGTTGGAGTCGGTCGGCGGTCCGGTCCGGGAGCCCCGCCGCCCGGACGCCGGCCTGCACGCGCTCGACGTCGTACTCGACGCGGTGCAGGTCGGCGGTCGGTGGGTCGCCGTCGGTGTCGACGACGGCGTAGGCCGCCCGCGGGTCGCCGTCACGTGGTTGGCCGACGCTCCCCGGGTTCAGGACGAGGCGGTCGTCGACGGTCGACTGGTGCTGGACGTGCGTGTGACCCAGCAGGAGGCCATCGTACTCGTCGAGGTAGGGCCGCATCCGCGTGAAGTCCGGGGGGCGCACGTACCGGTCGACGTGCTCCGGGTGGTCGTGGACCACCAGGAGACGGCCGTCGTCCACGTCCACGGACCGGGGGAGCGAGCGGACCCACTCCTTCTGGTCGGTCGAGAGCCGTTCGGAGGCGAGTTCGAGCCCCGCGTGGGCCATCCGGTTCGCCCGGTAGCGTGCCGGCGAGTCCACGTTCCGGTCGTGGTTCCCCCGGACGACCGCCGAGCAGACGTCGCGGACTCGCTCGACACACTCGGCCGGCCACGGATTGTACCCGACGACGTCGCCGACACAGACCAGTTCGTCGACGGACGGCATGTCCGTCAGGACCGCTTCGAGCGCCACGCGGTTGGCGTGGACGTCGGAGATGACGCCGAGTTGCACGGCCCGCCGTAGCGGACGGCGAGGGGTACGTCTTGCGGTGGGCGTGATCTCCGAACGGGGAGACTTATCGGCACGGCTCGCTCCGCGTCGGGAGACACGCGGAATCATCCGCCCCGTGATAAATAGATTATACCGTTAAGCTACAGACCGTTGGGGTCACGGGTCCTCTGTCTACGTGTATGTCACACCGCAACCACGGCGAGGTCAACGACAGCGCGACTGAATCGAAGTTCTACCTTCCCGTCGGCGTCAGCCCGTCGTCCGAACCCAGCCTGCTGGAGCGTGTCCGGGCGACGCTGTTCTCCCATCGCATCTGAGACGTCGACCCGACTGCGAACGGCGGCGTCGGAACGGTCGACACGGGAGTGATGTCCCGCCCCCTCCCGATGGACCGGGTCGACCGGGTCGACGCCCGTGGGGTGTACGGGGTCGAGTGGTCCCTTCGAACTCGGACCTCCGGCCCGACCGTCTCGATTAAGCCATCCCCCGGCCAAGGTGCAACCCCCGGTAGCGAGCACTCCGATGGAGCGCGCTATCACGCGTCTCGAAGCCGCTCGGTCGGACGCCCCGGGACACGAAACCCACTGGACCCACAGAACAATGACTGACATCAAGGCGGTCGTCCGGGTCGAACATCCCGATATCGTACTCACCGAGACCGTCGCTCACGACCGAAGTTCGACGGTCAAATCGGTGTCGGAGGCCGGAACCGACCCGATGTCGGGGAAGTTCTTCTACCACATCGACTCGGCCGATTTTCGCCAGTTCGAGGAGGGACTCCGGAGGGACAGTACGGTCGGCGAGTTCGAACGCGTCATCGAGACCAGAGACGAGAAGGCGATCTACAGTTTCGAGTACACGAACGAGGCGAAGCTCCTCTCACCGGTCGTCTCGGCCGCGAACGGTGTCATCCTCGACATGGAGAACGACGGGCGGGCCTGGATCCTGACCCTCTGGATGTCCGAGCGAGCGGACCTGGTCCACCTCTGGGACTACGCACGACAGAACGACATCGACATCGACTTGCTGCGTGTGAACGAGTACGCCAGTCTGGGCGAGACCGACGCCGGGTTGACCGATAGCCAACGAGAGGCGCTCCTCCTCGCGTTCGAGACGGGCTACTTCGAGGAACCACGGGATGCGACTCTCAGCGAGGTCGCCGCCGACCTGGACATCTCGCAACCGGCAGCCAGCGGTCTCCTTCGACGTGGGATCAAGCGACTCATCGTCTCGTCCCTGGTGGACGACGACGACCAACCGGACTGACCGGCGGCCACGACGCTGACGACCGCGCTCCGCCCCCCGTTCGGTATCGTGGTTCCTCCCGCTGGTCGGAACCTCGCACGGCTCGCGTGTCGCTCCCGGGGTCGCTCCCGCTCGCAAAGAGGAGACGACTCGCTTCACTCGTCGTCTCCCACTCCGACAACCTAAAGCGCACACCACCACACCCCGGCACCATGGAGTATCACGAGGCGGCGAACTACCTTTTCGACCTCCGACGGTACTCCCCGAAGACGGGTGTGGAGTCGACCCGCGAACTCCTCGCCGCCCTCGGGGACCCGCACGAGGCCTTGACGGTCGTCCAGGTCGCCGGCTCGAACGGGAAGGGGAGCACCGCCCGCATGGTCGAGCGCGTGCTCCGCGAGGCCGGCCTCGACGTCGGCCTCTACACCTCGCCCCACCTCGACGACATCCGCGAACGGGTCCGGGTCGACGGGCGGAAGGTCACGAAACGGGCCGTCGCCGAGTTCGTCGAGGCCGCCCGCGACCACGTCGACGCCCGCGCGGCCGAGAACGCCTCTCCCACCTTCTTCGAGACCGTCACCGCGCTCGCGCTCTGGGAGTTCGCCCGACAGGACGTGGACGTCGCCGTCCTCGAGGTCGGCATCGGCGGGAGACACGACGCCACCTCGGTCTGCGACCCGGTCGCCGCCAGCGCCGTCACGAGCGTCACGCTCGAACACGCGGACGTGCTCGGCGACACCGTCGAGGCCATCGCCCACGACAAGGCCCATGTCTACGGCGAGCGCCCGCTCGTCACCGCCACGGAGGGCTCCGTGCTCGACGTGGTCCGGGCCGTCGCCGCCGACGTGGTGACCGTGGGCGACGCGGACGCCGACCCGGACGTGACCGTCAGCTACGAGGGCCGGGCGGGACTGGAGGGGGCGGTCACCATCGACGGCCCGGCGTTCCGCGTCGAGACGCACCTCCCCCTGCTGGGGACGCACCAGGCGACGAACGCGGGTGTCGCGGCCGTCCTCGCTCGACAGGCCGGGGAGGCCGTCGGCGTCGACGTGACCGAGGCTGCCCTCGCCCGCGGTCTGCGCAACGCCCACTGGCCCGGCCGGTTCGAGGTGATGGACCGGGACCCGCTCACGATCCTGGACGGGGCACACAACCCCGGTGGCCTCGAACGGGTCGCGGAGACGCTCGCTGAGTTCGACTACGACGAGTTGCACCTCGTCTTCGGCGCGATGGCCGACAAGGACCACCCCGGCATGGTCGCGGCGCTCCCGACGCCCGACCACGTCTACACCTGCCGGGCGGACACCGGACGCGCGGAGTCGCCCGAGGCGCTCGCCGAGGCGTTCGAGGTCGGCGGTGCGGGCGCGGTCCCGGACGGCCGCGAGGGCGACGCCCAGCCCGAGGTCCACGCCGGCGGCAACGTCACCGCGGCCCTCGACGACGCGCTGGCGGCGGCCGGTCCCGACGACGCCGTCCTCGTCACGGGGTCGCTCTACGTCGTCGCCGAGGCACGCCGCCGCTGGTCGCGGGTGCAGGTGCCCAAACGGGCGCCGGACGTCGAGACGGCCCGGGAGGTCCTCGAGTCGGCCGACGTCTCGGCGCCAGGCGTCCACCGGATGCGCGCGAAGGGCGTCCACCGCACGCTCCACGTCCGGGTCCAGCCACGGCAGGCCGAGTACCTGAAACAGGAGTTGCTCTCGCTCGGCGGCGAGTGTGCGACGAGCGCCGTCACCGACCGCGAGGAACTCCGCGACGCCGTGCTGATGGGGACGCTCGCGCAGTTCAAGCGTCTCGTCGGGAAACTGGAGGGCCAACCCTACGGCCTCGAACGACTGGGCGAGGAGATACGCCGCTCGCTCGGTATCCAGTACCGACCCGAGCGGGCGGGCTACCCGTGGGACGGCGACCGGACCGCCGTGATGGGTATCCTCAACGTCACGCCGGACTCCTTCCACGACGGGGGCGAGTACAACACGACGGATCTGGCGCGCGAGCGTGCCGAACGGATGGTCGAGGCGGGCGTCGACATCCTCGACGTGGGCGGTGAGTCGACACGCCCCGGTGCCGAGGTGGTGCCCGTCGAGGAGGAGATCGCCCGCGTCGTCCCCGTCGTCGAGGCCATCGCGGACCTCGACGCCCTCGTCTCGGTCGACACCCGGAAGGCCGCCGTCGCGGCGGCGGCGCTCGACGCTGGGGCGGACATCCTGAACGACGTCTCCGGGCTGGAGGACCCCGAGATGCGACTGCTCGCGGCCGACCGCGACGTGCCGGTCGTCGTGATGCACTCCATCGACGCGCCCGTCGATCCGAGCGTCGAGGTGGACTACGACGACGTGGTAGCCGACACCATCGACGCGCTCGTGGAGCGCGTCCTGCTCGCGGAGAAGGCGGGGCTGGACCGCTCGCAGATTCTGGTCGACCCCGGTCTGGGTTTCGGCAAGCGCGCCGCCGAGAGCTTCGAGCTGCTGGACCGACTCGACGAGTTCGCCGCCCTCGGCTGCCCGGTGCTGGTGGGCCACTCCCACAAGTCGATGTTCGACCTCGTGGGTGCCGACCCGGAGGACCGACTGTCGGCCACGGTCGCGGCGACGGCACTCGCCGCCGAACGCGGGGCCGACGTGGTCCGGGTCCACGACGTGCCCGAGAACGTCTCTGCCGTGCGCGTGGTGCAGGCGGCCCGAGACCCGGACTCGGTCTGACCGCTCACGGCCCGAACTGGGGCCGCCAGAAGGCACTTACTCGCCCCCTGCCTCCCCCCGACAATGAGCGACGTCCCCGAGACCCTGTCCGTCACCGAGGACGACTCGTTCGCGTTCCCGGTGACGGACGTGCTGACGGGACGGGGGTTCGTCACGGGGAAGTCCGGGTCGGGGAAGTCGAACACCGCGAGCGTCCTTGCGGAGGAACTGCTGGCGGCCGGCCTCCCGCTGCTCGTGGTAGACGTCGACGGCGAGTACTACGGGCTGAAAGCGCAGTACGAACTGCTCCACGTGGGGGCGGACGAGCGGTGTGACATCCGAGTCGGGCCGGAACACGCCGACCGACTCGCCGCGCTCGCCCTCGAGGAGCACGTCCCCGTCGTCCTCGACGTATCAGGCTTCGTAGAGGAGTCCGCGGGCCGCGAGGTGGTCGCCAGCGTCGTCCGGTCGCTGTTCGCCCGGGCGCAGACCGCTCGGACGCCCTTCCTCCTCCTCGTGGAGGAGATACACGAGTTCGTCCCCGAGGGGCGGGGGCTGGACCCGGCGGGCCAGATACTGGTTCGGGTCGCCAAGCGCGGGCGCAAGCGTGGTCTCGGTCTCGTCGGCCTCTCCCAGCGCCCCGCCGCCGTCGACAAGGAGTTCATCACGCAGTGTGACTGGCTCTGCTTCCACCGGTTGACGTGGCAGAACGACACGAAGGTGGTCGGCTCGGTCCTCGGGAGCGAGTACGCGAAGGAGGTGGAGACGCTGGCCGACGGCGAGGCGCTGGTCCGGGCGGACTGGGCCGACGCAGTCCAGCGGGTCCAGTTCCGCCGCAAGCGCACGTTCGACGCGGGCGCGACGCCGGACCTCGGCGAGGTCTCGCGTCCCGAGTTCCGGTCGGTGGACGAGGCGCTGGTGGCGGAACTCCGCGGTGTCGACGGCGAGACGAGCGACGCGGCCGACACGGACTCCGCGGAGGTCGAACGCCTCCGCGAGCAGGTGGCCGAGCGCGACGCCCGCATCGAGGAACTGGAGCGTCGCCTCCGGGAACTCGACGGGGACGCGACCCCGCGCGACCGAGGTCCGGCACGGCAGGAGGACGACCCGGTGTGGGAGGCCGGCCAGCTCGTGAGTCACGCGGTGGGCTCGGCGTGGCGCGGCCTCACGCGACCGTTCAGACGTCGTGGAGAAGAACAGGCGGCCGACCCACCGGAGGACCCTGACGCCTCAGCCGAGTAGCGCGTCCAGCGCCTCCCGGACCGCCTCGGCCGCCGCTCGGACCGCCGGGAGGTGGACGTACTCCCGCTCGGCGTGCGCGACCGCCCCCTCGTCGTCCGCGAGGACGCCCGGTCCGAAGACGACGGTCGGCGCGTCGGCCGCGAAGTAGGAGGCCTCCGTCGCGGCAGAGAACGGGCGTGTCGGCGCGTCGGCCGCCTCGCAGAGTGTCCGGACGAGCGGTGCGTCCGCGTCGGTCGCGAACGCTTCGAGGAACGGCGTCGGCCGGTCGGTCAGCCCGAAGGAGACGGTCACGTCCTCCGGGACCGCCGAGCGCAGGTGGTCGGTCAGCGCCTCGCGGAAGCCGGCTGCCGTCTCGGGTGGCACCGAGCGCCGGTCGAGCGTGAGTCGGCACGCCGCCGGGACCTGATTCGTGGCTTCGCCTCCCTCCACGAGCGTCGGGGTGAGCGTCGGGCCGCCGAGCGACTCGTGGACGCCGGGTCCGTGTTCCTCGTCGAACGTCCGGACCGCGCCGAGGACGGCTTCGAGCGCGGCCACCGCGTTCGTCCCGGAGTCCGGTTCGGCCGCGTGGGCGGCGACGCCACCGAGCGTCACGGTCCCCTGGAAGCGGCCCTTCGCGGCCGTGCAGACGTCGGACCCGGTCGGCTCGCCCACGACGTAGCCGTCGGCGCGGAGGGGTTCGTCGTCGCTCCCCTCACTCCCGAACGCGAGGTGGGCTGCCCCCGTCGACAGCACCTCCTCGTCGGGCGTCACCGCGAGCGTCACCCGGCCGTCACCGGGGTCGCAGGCGAGGAACGCCGCCACCAGCGCGGCGAGCGGCCCCTTCGCGTCGCACGCGCCACGCCCGCGGACCGTCTCGCCGTCGCGTTCGTAGGGGACGTGCGGCGGCACGGTGTCGATGTGCGTGTTCAGGACGAGATGCGTGTCCGGGTCGCTCGAGCCCCGTGCGGCGCGGACGTTGCCGGCGTCGTCGACTCGCGGGTCGACGCCGTGCTCGCGCAGGGTGTCGCACAACAGGTCGCGCATCTCGCTCACGTCCTCGTGCGAGGCGGTGCGAACCGCCCGCTCGTGGAACGCTTCGAGGTCGAATCCGGCGCTGGCGGCCATCAGTCGCCGGAGGCGTCGACGGGTTCGGGGTCGGTCTCGACGGTCGGTACCTCGGCCGCGAACTCGAAGACGACCGGCCCCTCGAGGTAGCTGTTCCCCTCCTCGACGGTGACGCGCAGGTCGCCGCCGGGCGGCGAGACGGTCACCGTCGCCCCGGCCTCGATGCGGCCGAGCCGGTGCGCCACGGCCGCCACCGCGACGGCGCCGGTCCCACAGGAGCGCGTCTCGCCCTCGACGCCACGTTCGAAGGTGCGCTGTCGGAACCCCCCCTCGGGCGTGGGCGACGCGAGCGTGACGTTCGCGCCGTCGGGGAACACGTCGGCGTGGCGGACCGGCGGCGCGACCGACTCGAGGTCGACCGCGTCCACTTCCTCCACGAACGCGACGGCGTGCGGGACCCCGGTGTTCACGGCGGTGACGGTCAGCCCCTCGACCGTCTCCTCGACGAGTGGCTCGTCGCGGTCGACCGGGACGCCCTCCGGGTCGAAGACCGGCGCACCCATCTCGATCGTGACGTCGTCGCCGTCGACGTCCGCGTGTCGCGTCCCGGACGGGGTGTCTATCATCACCTCGTCGGCCCCGGTGCGTTCGGCGGCCCACTTGGCCGCACAGCGCGCGCCGTTCCCGCACATCCCCGCGACGGAGCCGTCCGGCTGGACGAGCGTCATCACGATGCGGGGTGGGTTGTACGCCGGCTCGAGCGCGAGGAAGAGGACGCCGTCGGCGCCCCGTCGCTCGCTGGCCGGGTGGTCGATGCCGTGTTCGCGGTCACAGAGTTCGACGGCGAACGCCCGTCGGTTCGGGACGTCCTCGTCGGCGTCTACGACCACGAAGTCGTTGCCGGTGCCGTGGTACTTCTCTACGTCTACCATTGGTTCGTTCCCCCGTCCGCGTCACGCTCACCGTCGACGGCGCTCCCGTCGGAGTCGCCCGCCGAGCGCTCGAGCGCAGTCAGGTTGGACAGCCGTTCACGCTCCACGGATAAAGACACGAGGGTCCCGTCAAGAGATACTACGGCGGGTCGCGGCCGGGAGTTGTACGTGCTCGCCATCTCGTAGCCGTACGCACCGGCGTTGCCGATGGCAAGCAGGTCGCCGCGTGTCGGGTCCGGGAGCGTCCGGTCGCGTCCGAGCACGTCCGCCGTCTCACAGACCGGCCCCGATAGCTCGCAGGAGACGGGGTCCTTCCGAGGCAGGTCGGGTTCCAGCGACCGCACCGCGTGGTACGCGTCGTACATCGCCGGGCGGAGCAGGGTGGTCATCCCGGCGTCGATGCCGACGACGGTCGTCTCGGGCGTCGGCTTCACCGTATTCACCGTCGTGAGCAGGACACCCGCGTCGGCGACGAAGTAGCGTCCCGGTTCGATGGCGAGGCGGGCGTCCGTCTCGCCGATGGCCTCCCGGGTGGCCGCCGCGACCCGAGTGAGGTCCAGCGGTTCCTCTGACTCGCGGTACGGGACACCGAACCCGCCACCGACGGCGACGAACTCGGGGTCGAGGTCGGCTATCTCGCGGGTCAACTCCCCCATCCGGGCGACCAGTTCCCGGTGCGCGGAGAGGTCCTCGCCGGAGATACCGGACCCGGCGTGCGCGTGGACCCCGACGAGGTCGAACCCCCGGTCGGCGGCCTTCCGGCAGAGGTCCGCGGCGCGGTCGTACGGTACCCCGAACTTCGGTTCCGCCCCGGTCGACACCTTCGCGTGGTGGCCCGCGCCGACGCCCGGGTTCACCCGGACACAGAGTGGCCCGTCGAACCCCCGCTCGGCCACCCGGTCCAGCGTGTCGCGCGCGCCGACCGTGATGGTCAGCTCGTCCACGCCGTCGAGCGCGCAGACGTGGTCGAGGTCCACGTCGGGCGGGTTCACGGCGGTGTACCGGATTCGCTCCGGCGGGAACCCCGCGTCCAGCGAGCGCTGGACCTCGCCCGCCGAGGCACACTCGGCGGCGATACCGGCGCGCTCGAGCGCCGAGAGCACCGCGTGGGTGGTGTTCGCCTTCACCGCGTACGCGATGTCGGCGTCGGGGAACGCCTCGCGGAGCCGGACGGCGTTCTCGCGGACCCGTCCTACGTCCTGCACGTACAGCGGGGTGCCGTACTCGTCCGCTATGTCGCGGAGCGGCTCGGGTTCCCAGTCGGACAGTCGCCGGACGGCGGGGTTCTCGTCGGCCATCTGGACTCAGTTCGAGCGCAGCGCGTCCTCGCGCTCGGTGGCTTCGAGCGTCGTCTCCTCGATGTCCGTGGCGACGACGGCGGGCTTATACGCGCCCCCCTCGAACAGCTCGTGGTCGCTGACGCTCGACTCCACGTAGCGGACGAACGCGCGGCGCTCGGGCGGCAGGTGGCCGTAGACGACCTCCTCCTCCACGAGGTCGTACACCGGGATCCGCGGGGTGAGCAGCGTGTTCTCGCCGACGACCGAGTTCTCGCCGACGACGAACCCCGAGGTGACGCGACAGCCGGCGCCGAGCGAGACGCCGTCCTCGACGACGACGGGCGCGCCCTCGACCGGCTCCAGGACGCCACCGATGAGCGTGTTCGCGCCGAGCTTCACGTCCTCACCGATCTGTGCACAGGAGCCGACGGTGTCACACGAGTCGACGAGCGTGCCGTCGCCGACGTAGGCACCGACGTTGACGAACGCGGGCGACATCATGATGGCGTCGCCGCCGACGTACGCGCCCCGGCGGATGACCGTGCCGTCGGGCGTGTTGCGACTGCCGCGCCCGGGCAGGTCGCTCGTGTCGCGAAGCGGCAGGACGTCGTGGTAGTCGACGCCGCCGTAGGTGTGCGTCTCGATGTCGCGCAGGCCGAAGTTGAGCAGGATGCCCTGCTTGACCCACGCGTTGGCCTCCCACGACCCGTCGCGCTTCTCGGCCGCCCGGACCTCGCCGGCCTCGAGCGCGGTCAGGAACGCCTCCAGCGTGTCGTAGTCGTCGGCCGTCGCGTCGGCCGCCGTCAGCCCGTCGTCGTAGCGGTTCCACAGGTCCTCGATGTCGGATTGCAGTGTCATTGTCTCAGATCAGGTCCTCGAACGCGTACAGTCCCGCCTCCCGCCCGGCCAGCCACTCGGCGGCGTCGAGCGCCCCCGCGGCGAAGACGCCACGCGACTCGGCCCGGTGGGTCAGCGTCAGTACCTCCTCGTTGCCCGCGAGCAGCACCTCGTGTTCGCCCTTGATGCCGCCGGCCCGGCGGACGTGGACGCCCACCTCGCCGTCCTCGCGTGGGTCGACCCCCTCGCGGCCGTACTTCCGGTCCAGTTCGTCGCCACGGGCGTCGTCTATCCCGTCGAGGATGGAGAGCGCGGTGCCACTCGGCGCGTCGCGCTTGCCGTTGTGGTGGGTCTCGGTCACCTCCACGTCGTAGCCCGGCAGGGCGGCGACGGCCTCGCGGACCGCACCGAGCAGGGCCTGGATGCCGCGGGCGAAGTTCGACGCCCGGAGGACCGGCACCTGCTCGGCCGCCTCCTCGATGGACGCCTCGCCGGCCCCGTCGTAGCCCGTCGTGCCGATGACGACTGGGACGCCGGCGTCGGCGGCCGTCTCGACGTAGCCGAGACTCGCCTCCGGGAGGGTGAAGTCCACGAGCACGTCGCCCGGTTCGAGGTGGTCCGCGAGGTCCGCACCGGAGATGGCGTCGTCGTCGCTCTCGCTCACCGCCAGCACGTCGTGTCCGCGCTCCTCGCACGCCGCGAGCAGTTCCTCGCCCATCCGGCCGGTGGCGCCGGTGACGACCACGCGGTCCGGTCCGAGTTCGGCCCCGGGCATCTCAGGCTTCGGCCTCGGGCGCCTCGAGGTCCGCGAGGACGCCACGCAGGTACGCGAGGTCCTCCTCGCCGAGTCGGTTCAGCGGCGAGCGCATCCGGCCGTTGTGGTAAGCGCGGATCTCGCAGGCCTCCTTGACCGGGATGGGGTTGGTCCTGACGAACAGCGCGCGGAACAGCTCACCCAGTTCGTAGTGGAGTTCGCGAGCGCGGTCCATCTCGTCGTTCAGCAGGGCGTTCACCATCACGCTGGTGCGCGAGGGCTCGACGTTGGCCGCGACGGAGATGGTGCCGACGCCGCCCGTCGCCATCACTGGCAGGGTCATCGCGTCGTCACCGGAGAGGACGCCGAAGTTCTCGTGGCGGGTCCGCTCGATGACCTCGCAGATGCGGTTCATGTCGCCCGAGGCGGCCTTGTAGCCGACCACGTTCTCGTGGCTGGCGAGGTTCACGGCCGTCTCGACGGCGATGTTGCGCCCGGTCCGGCCGGGGACGTTGTAGATGATCTGTGGGAGGTCGACGGCGTCCGCGATGGCGCGGAAGTGGGCCTCCATCCCCTCGGGTTCGGGGATGTTGTAGTACGGCGAGATGAGGAGCAGGCCGTCGGCGCCGGCGTCGGCCGCCCGCTGGGCGAGGTCGAGCGCCTCGCGGGTGTTGTTCGACCCCGCGCCCGCCACGACGGGGGCGTCGTAGTCCGAGAGCGCGTCGACCGTGGCCTCGATGACCTCGACGTGCTCGTCGTGGGTCATCGTCGCGCTCTCGCCGGTGGTGCCGACGGGGACGACCCCGTCGACGCCCCCCTCGACCAGTCGTCGGGCGTTCTCGCGGAGTGTCTCGAAGTCGATGCTCAGGTGTTCGTCGTCGTGGAACGGCGTGGTCATCGCCGGGTAGGTTCCACGGAATACGTCGTGTGTCATTGTCGGGTGTGGGTGTGGTGTGGTGTTGGGCCGTGTGTTGGTGTCCGTATCTGCCGCTACTCGGGTGGTCCAGTGGTAGCCCGTGACGGGTGCGCTACGCCCGCCGCGAACCGGTGGCTACCGTTTCGGTTTGGGTTTCGAGAAGGCGCGACCACACCCGTCGCTGCCGACGGCTGCCGACGAGCGACGGGGTGTGGCGTCCCGCATACCCGACCCGTCGAACCTGCAGGATTTATTCGTTTCGTCATCGACGCGGGCGGGTTCGCCCGCGCCGAGACCCCCCTCGACCCGCCGACGGCGTGGCCGGAAGCGAACGCTACATACCTCCGTCGGCCGAAAGAGCGGTATGGCAACTGCTGACGCCGGCCCCGGCGCGTTCGCGAGGGCGTATCCGCGGGCAGTCGTCGCGCTCCTGACCGTCGTCGGCTACACGCTCGTCATCGGGACGCTCTACGTCGGCCTCCCCATCTACCCCACCATCTCGCTGGGGACGGTGAACCTGCTGGCCGACGCCATCGCCGTCGTGAACACCGTCACCGTCGGCTGCCTGCTCGCAGGCTACTACTACATCCGCCAGGGCGACGTGCGGCGCCACCGGGCGTTCATGCTGACCGCGTTCGGGCTCATCCTCGTCTTCCTCGTCATGTACCTGCTGAAGACGGGCGGTGGCGGCCGCAAGGAGTTCGTCGGCCCGGAGACGGCGGCGCTGTTCTACTTCGTGATGCTCGCCATCCACATCGTGCTCTCGGCGCTCTCCGTGCCGCTCGTGCTCTACAACGTGGTCGTGGGGGTGACCCACTCCACCGAAGAGATCCGCCAGACGGCCCACGCGAAGGTTGGGCGCGTCTCCGTCGCGGTCTGGAGCGTCTCGCTCACGCTCGGCGTGTTGGCGTACCTCCTGCTCAACCACGTCTACACGTACGAGTTCGTCCGCGTGACCGGATTCTGAGCCCCGCGACCGCCCGACTGTCGCGTGTCGACACGGGGCGCTCGACTCATATACTCGTCCTCGCTTACCTCCGGTAAGTCCGGTGGGTGCTGGCGGCGTCGACGGTGTCGAACCCCCGGCGACGCCGGACGACTCCATGAGTACGGAACACCCCTACGAACGGCTGTACCGCGAGACCATCCCCTCCGTGGTCTCCGTCTACGTCACGCCCGACGACCGGAGCCAGTGGGGTGGCTCCGGGTCGGGGTTCGTCTACGACGAGACCCACCTGGTGACGAACGAACACGTGGTCGGCGACGCCGACGAGGTCGACCTGCGTTTCAGCGAGGGCGACTGGCGCGTCGGGCGCGTCGTCGGCACCGACCCCTACACCGACCTCGCCGTCCTCGCCGTCGAGGGGCTGCCCGACTACGCGAGGCCCCTCCCGCTCGCGGACGCGAACCCCGCACCCGGCGTCCCCGTGGCGGCGCTCGGGAACCCGATGGGGCTGGATGGCTCCATCTCGGCCGGCATCGTCAGCGGTGCCTCCCGCTCGATGCCGACGGGCAACGGGTTCACGATGCCCGACACCGTCCAGACCGACGCTCCCATCAACCCCGGGAACTCCGGCGGCCCCCTCGTGACCACCGACGGCGCGGTGGTCGGCGTCAACCGTGCGAAGACCGGTGACAACATCGGGTTCGCCGTCTCCGCCGAGGTGGTCCGTCGGGTCGTCCCCGACCTGATCGCCGAGGGGCGCGTGGCCCACTCCTACCTCCGGGTGCGCACCCTCGACGTCTCGCCCACCGTCGCCGAGGCGAACGGCCTCGGGGAGACGGGTGGCGTCCTCGTCGTCGAGGTGTCGCGCGGCCCCGCGAGCGGCCTCCTCCGTGGCTGTCGGGACACGCGTCGGGTCCGGGGCCGGGACGTGCCCGTCGGTGGTGACGTCATCACCGCCATCGACGGCGCACCGGTGGACTCGCACGAGGCGCTGATGCGCCACCTGCTCGTCGAGACCCGCCCCGGCGAGTCGGTGACGGTCGACCTCGTCCGGAACGGGCGCGAGCGGACCGAGACGGTGACGCTGGCCGAACGGCCGGCCGCCCCGAAGCGGCGCGAGCGGCGGCGCTGGGGCCGCCGACAGGCTCCGGGTCCACGTCCCCCGCGGCCACCCCGTGACGGACGAGAGCGCCACGAGCGAGAGCGGGAAGGTCACGACGGTGATGGGGGCCACGACATCCCGGTGAACTGAGTCACGCCGGGGTCGTCGGCTCCCGTCCACTTCCGGCCGGATGAGGGGTTACCTGTATTTTCGTGTAACGTACCAGTATGCGACACCACCTCCGTCCCGCGGGCGTCGCCATCGGCCTCGCCGCACTCACGGTCGTCGTACTCCGCGTCGCGGCACCCGCCCTCCCCACGAGCGGGTCGGCCACGCTGCTCGGTGGTGCGGGCGTGGCGGCACTGCTGACGCTCCTCCTGCTCGGCGCCTGGACTCGCGTGGCGGACGCTCACTCCGCCTGCGACCGTTCGCGAACGTGGTCGACGAGCGCCGTCGCGCCGTCGGGTTCGGCCCATCGCTGCCCCGTCTCCTCAGTCCACACCCGGAGTCGTTCGCCGGCCGCCTCGACCTGGTCGCGAACCGCGTCACCGACCGCCTCGCTGGTCACGCGGTTCCACCCCGTCTCGAAGTCGTAGCCGACGCCGACGACGCGGCCGTCCTCGCCCGGTGTCACCAGCACCGCGACGGGGACCAGTTTCCGGTCGCTCCCCTCGAGGTCGAAGACGGCACCGGGGAGCACCGCACGGAACCGACCGCTCTCGTTCAGTTCCTGCAGTTCGGCGAGTTCGAACGGACGCTTCGGGAGCGACGACAGTTCCATACGGGCGCTCGCTGCCGACGGGACAAACCCCTGCCGGTCACGCGGCCGACCGCCCCACCTCAGTCCGTCCGCGGGAGCGCCACCGACCCCACGGCGAAGAACGCCACCGCGAGCACCCCCAGCGCCGCGAGGTTCCCGACCGGACCGAGCCCGAACGGGTCCGGCGGCGCCCCCGCGTAGGTCACCGCTCGCACGCCACGGGCGAAGTAGGTGAGCGGCGAGAGCCAGAGCGGGAGCCACTCCGGCAGGAGCCCCGGCGAGACGAACGTCTCCGAGAGGAACAACAGCGGCAGCGCGATACCGTTGGACGCGGCGATGACGCCGTCCTGCGAGTCCGCGAGGCTGCCGATGACGGCGCCGAACCCACAGAACAGCGCCACGCCGAGCAGGACGAAGGGGACGACGAGCACCGTCGCGGCGGACACCGCGATGTCGGCCCCCGTCACGCCCACGACCAGCCCGAAGATGAGCACCGCGGCGAGACCGATGATGCCGACGTTCACGAGCGTCTGGGCGAACAGCCACTCGGCCCGCGAGAGCGGCGTGGTCGCCAGTTTCTCGAAACGCGCACCCTCTCGGTGGCGCGCCACCTCGCTCCCCACGCGCGAGAGCGGGGTGAACAGCACCACGACGGCGAGGTAGCCGGGGACGTAGTACGCCGCGGGTTCGGCGAACACGCCCCCGCCGGTCGGCTGGGTCTGGACCAGCGCGCCGAAGATGAGGATGATGATGACCGGGAAGAAGAACGTGAAGAACACCGCCGTCCGGCGGCGGAGGAAGGCCCTCGACGCCGCGACGGTCTCCGAGCGGATGCGCCCTGCGCGGCTCATCGGGCACCTCCGTCGGCGACGGCACGCTCCTCGACCTCGTCGCCGCCACGCTCGACGGCGGTCCCGCCCGCGCCCACGGCCCGTCCGGTCAGCGAGAGGTAGACGTCCTCGAGGTCCGGCTGGCGCCACGCGAGCGCGCCGTACTCGACACCGGCCGCGTCCAGCGTCTCGGCGACGGCACTCACCTCGCGGGCCTCGATCCCCTCGACGGCGAGGTCACGCTCGGGTGCGAGCCGGTAGCCGGCGTCCTCGAGCGCCGCGGTGGCGGTGGGGTCGCTCGACTCCACGTCGAGGAACGAGTCGCCGCCGTACTCGGCGACGAGTTCGGCAGGGGTCCCCTCGGCGACGAGGCGGCCGTCGGCCAGCAGGCCGACCCGGTCGCAGAGGTGCTCGGCCTCGGCCATGTAGTGCGTGGTGAGGAGGACGGTCGTCCCCTCGCTGGCGAGTCGCTCGACGAGCGCCCAGAGCGACCGGCGACCGGTCGGGTCGATACCGGTCGTGGGCTCGTCCAGCAACAGGAGGTCCGGGTCGTTCACGAGTGCCGTCGCCACACAGGTCCGGCGCTTCTGCCCGCCCGAGAGGTTCTCGTACCACGTGTCGTCGTCGTCGACGAGCCCCACGTCCGCGAGGACGGCGTCGGTCTCACGGGCGTGGTCGTAGAGACCGCCGTAGTAGTCGACGAGTTCGCGCGCGGTGAGTCGCTCGGCGGGCGAGAACTCCTGTGGGAGCAGGCCGATCCGCTCGGGGTCGACCTCGCGCGGGGCCGTGCCGAAGACGGAGACGCGCCCCTCGGCGTCGGTGGTCCCGGTCAGCGCCCGGACGAGCGTGGTCTTTCCCGCCCCGTTCGGGCCGATGAGGCCGTACACCGCCCCCTCGGCGACCGTCAGCGAGACGCCGTCGAGTGCCACGGTGTCGCCGTAGACCCGGCGGACGTCCTCGGCGACGATGGCGTCGGTCATGTCGTGGAGTGCGTGGGTGGCCAGTAAGGTGGTTGTGATTCGCCGGTCACTCGCGCCGGCGCTGCCGCTGCCTGTCGAGCAACGCCTTCACCCCCTTCCCCGGCCCGCCCTCGATGGGCCAGCCCCGCGTCCGCCACGCCGGCGGTTCCGGCGAGAAGTCGGGACACGACCCCGAACACTCCCGGTCGGTCGGGTGACAGCCCTTCGCCGCACACCACGGGAGCGGGCCGACAGGGTCGCGCAACTCGAAGTGCCGACAGTCAGGGCGCATCGTGTCGACGTACGAGCGCCAGCCACGCTCGTAAGCCCGCTCGGCGATACCGAGGCGCTTCTCGCGTTTCCACTCGGGGTCGGCGTACTCGAACCGAGCCGCCGACTGGTCGTGCGCTCCGCCGTCGGGGCGTTCGAGGATGCGGGTGCCGGGGGCCGCGCTGTCGAGGGAGTTCGGGTGCCACGCCACCTCGGGTGCCCGGCCCTCGTCGGGACCGGGGAACGCGAGGATGCCAACCTCGACCGGGAGGCGTTCGAGGAGTGCGGGCTCGACGGAACGCCCGGTCGTCCGCGCCGCGACCCACACCTCGTCGGCGAGCGAGAGCGCCACGTCCCGTTCGAGCTGGTCGCCGAGGACCCGTGCCGCCGAGGCGTCGAGGTCCGGCTTGTTCTCGATGGCGACCACGCGACGGACCCACTCGGGGTAGCGCCACTTCCGCCGGAGTTCGATGCGCCGGCCGTCCTTCCGCTCCTCCACGACACCACGCGCGGCGGCGTCGTGGACCGCCTCGCGGACGTAGCGCCACGGGTAGCCGGGGTCCGGGAGCGCGTCGCGGTAGTACGTCCACTCGCGCGGGGCGTGCTGGACGACGTGCCTGAGGTCCGAGTTCAGGCGCTCGGTGCCGAACAGGGACCGGCGCTCGAGGCCGGCGGGGTCACACTCGAGGACGATGGTGTCCCAGCGTCGGCGCTTGACGCCCAGCTGACGGGCGACGAGGACCCGGCTGTCGGGGCGCCGGGGCTCCCAGTGCTGCTCGGCCCAGCGACACACCCGGAGCTCGAAGGTGAACTCCGGTTCGGGGTCGGGCGCGCCGCTCACGGGTGAGCGTGGCGCTCGTGGGTGGTGAACCCTCGGGTTGGCGGACAGGCAGGGCCACCACCCGGGTCGGACCCCTGCGCTACCGCTCACCCCGACCCGGCGACCGTTCAGGGCACGGGGTGGCTGGTGCGCTCTCCGGGATGAACCTTCGCCGGCTCACTCCTCGTCGTCGACCGTCTCGGCCTCGGGTTCGTCGTCCTCGTCGTCCTCGTCGTCCTCCTCGGCCAGCACCTCGTCGAGGAAGACGTGCGCGTCGCGCAGGATGTCGCGGGGACCGTCCTGTGTGATGGTGTTGATGGCCTGCTCGTAGTCGCGCCACTGCAGGTCGCGGTGCTCCTTGGAGAGTTCGGCGCTCGCCTCGAACGATTTGGCGATGAACAGGTGGACCGTCTTGTGGATGGTCTTCCCGTTCGCCTCGAACACGTAGTCGTAGTCCTCGCGGAAGCCGTCGATGAGCCGGAAGTCGTTGATCCCGGCCTCCTCTTTCACCTCGCGTATGGCGGTCTGTTGGAGTTCCTCCTCGCCCTCGATGCCGCCCTTCGGGAACTCCCAGTCCCCGGGGCGACTCTTGAGCAGCAGGTACTCCCGCCGGCCACGCGTGTCGCGAAAGAGGATGGCTCCCGCGCTCGTGGCCTCTATCATGTCTTGCCGATACCCAACCGTGGTTTAAATGGGTGTCGGAGAAGCGAGACACAGAGCGACCGTCCGGCGAGTGGACCGTCTCTCGGTTCGGTCAGTCCTGCGGCGCCGGGTCGCTGGCCGGGGCCGCTCCGGTGTCGATGGTCTCCTCCACCTGCGTGAACACCAGCACGAGCGCCACGACGCCGAGCCCCGCCCCGAACGCGAACGGGGTGACGAAGCCGAACGAGACGAGGAACCCGGACGCCAGCGGGCCGAGGGCCACGCCCAGCCCGAACGCCATCGTCAGCACCGACAGCTGGGTGCCAGACTGGCCCTTCCCGGCGAGGTCGCCCGCGAGGGCGAGTGCGGGCGCGAACACGCACGCCACGCCGACCCCCTGGAGGAAGCGCGCCCCGAGCATCAGCCACGGGTCGAGGACGATGCCCTGGAGGAACACCGACGGCACGAGTATCACGAACCCCGCGAGGAGGAACGGCCGGCGGCCGTACTCGTCGGAGAGCCGACCGATGGGGACCTGGAAGAACACGTTGGCGATGACGACCGCGGAGAACTGGAGGCCGAACAGCGTCGAGCCCTGACCGAGCCGGCTGTTGATGTCCGCCTGCAGGGTGGCGTAGAGCGCGATGGTGAGCGCCATGAACAGCGTCGCGACGCCGAGGACGAACACAGGGTCGAGACCGGAGCCGTCGCGGCTCCGGACGGCGATAGCGAGGTCGTCGCCCGCCTCGGCCTCCAGGTCCTCGGGGTCGGTCACGAGCAGGCTCACCAGCCCGAAACTCACGACGGCGCCGAGGACGGCGATGGAGAACGCCGCGTCGAACCCCGAGACCATCGTCCCGAGCACGTCGTAGGTGACGACCCGCTCGTTGCCGAACCCACCGGTGACGACGGCGCCGGCGACGATGGGTCCGAAGCCGAAGCCGATGAGCCGGAACGTGTTGAACACGCCGAAGTTGCCCCCGCGCTCCTGATTGGAGGTGGCGTAGTCGTTGACCAGCGCGACCGTGACTGGGACGGTCAGCGCCGCGCCGATGCCCTGGAACGCCCGGACGAGCAGTATGGCCCAGTACGAGGAGACGAACGGGTAGGCGGCGCTGGCGACGCCGAAGACGACCAGCCCGCTCAGGATGTACACCTTGCGCTTGCTGGTGCGGTCGGAGAGTCGGCCGGTGAACGGCTGGCCGAAGGAGTTGAGGAAGCCGAACAGCGAGAGGACGAGTCCGATGAGGAACTCCTCGGTCAGCACGAACCCGAGCAGTTCCCCGCCGACGATCCCCTCCAGCGTGATCTGCCCGCTCGCGATGTAGAGCGGCAGGACGATGATGAGGAAGGAGTTGCCCAGCGCGTCGGCCATCCGCGCCGTCGCCAACGCGAGGACACGGTTGTCTACGCCCAGAACCATCTGTCTCGAACGACGTGCGGCCGCCTGAAAGCCGTTTCCGTCCGACAGGCCGGAGCGCTCACCGACGGCGTTCACGGCGAGCGCGACACGAAATTGGTATGCGTCGGCCCACCCGACGACGGCCATGAGCACGGACGACGTCGACCGGCTGCGGACCGTCGCCGACTACCAGTTCGGCGTCGGTGCCGGCCGGGCACTGTTCGCCCCGCCGGTCACGGTCCGACACACCTCCTCCGGGCGCCCCGAACAGGTCCTCGTCGACGACGACGGCGTGGACGGCGAGCGACTCGTCTCCTACGGCGTCGACGGCCGGTTCACGCTGGGCGCCGAGGGGGGCCGCCGCCTCCACGCCGCGCTCCCCCGCGCCCCGCCCGCCTATCGCGTCTTCGTCGGCGACGACTCCGAGCCGTTCGTCCGCGAGGGGCGCAACGCCTTCGCCAAGTTCGTCGTCGAGGCCGACCCCGCGATACGGCCGGGCGACGAGGTGCTGGTGGTCCACGAGCGCGCCCGCGAGCGCGAGGGGACCGACGACGGGGACCTGCTTGCCGTCGGGCGGGCGGAACTGCCCGCGAGCGCGATGCTTGAGTTCGAGACGGGGATGGCGGTGAAGGTGCGCGAGGGTATCGACCGGTCCGACTGACACTCGTGACCGCGGTACTTTCACGTTTTGAAAATACTCTGGTGGGTCTATACGTCGCCGGCATCTAGGGTCTGATGGGGAGGGCGGGTCCGGGCGTGCCAGCCGGGACCGTCCGGGGGTGGGATGCACCCACGAGTCGCGGTCCGACGACGGCCCTTGGGGGGGCTGGACGGACACCACGCGGCTCGGCTTCACGTTCCCTGGCCCGAGTGACACGGCCCAGCGGCCTGTCCGAACCCCGCAGGGTTTTATTGGTCGGACACCGTCGTCTCGGGTATGTTCGGAGGAGGCGGCGGGCTCAACCCGCGCAAGATGAAGCAGATGATGCAGCAGATGGGTATCGACCTCGACGACATCGACGCGGAGGAGGTCATCATCCGCACGGCCGACGAGGAGCTCTATTTCGACGACGCGCAGGTCCAGCGGATGGACGCGCAGGGCCAGCAGACCTACCAGGTCGTCGGGTCCCCCGAGACTCGGCCCCGCTCGGACACCGGTGGCGCGGACGCCGCTGCGGACGCCGACGCGGCCGACGCAGCCGACGAGGAGGCGACCGGCGCGGACATCCCGCAGTCGGACGTCGAGATCGTCGCGGGCCGGACGGGCGCGAGCGAGGCCGAGGCTCGCGAGGCGCTCGTCGAGACGGACGGCGACCTCGCGGCCGCCGTCGAGCGACTGGAGTGAGCGACAGCGAGGGGCCGTCCGACGACCCCACGGAGCGACCGCGCCCCCTGCTGGCCGTCCACGAGGACCGCGAGTTCCTGCTCTCGCCCGGCGAGGAGAAGGGGACGGACCTCGGCGTGCTCGAGGTACCTGCGGACGCCGAACCGGGCGACGTCGTCGAGACCCACCTCGGCGAACCGTTCACCCTGCGCGCGCTCCGTGGCCCCGACCTGTTCGACCACATGGACCGCACGGGCGCGCCGATGATGCCACGGGACATCGGCCTCGTGATGGGGCACACGGGCGTCTCTCGGGACGACCGCGTCCTCGACGCCGGCACCGGGACGGGCGTCCTCTCGGTATACATGGGCCGTGCGGGCGCGTCGGTCACGACCTACGAGACGGACCCCGAGTTCGCGGAGGTGGCGCGCGAGAACGTGTCGATGGCCGGGGTGGCCGACCGCGTGGCGGTCCGGACCGGCGACCTGACCGAGCACCTCGACGAACTCGCGGCCGGCGAGGGATTCGACGTGCTCACGCTCGACACGCGCGACGCCCCCGAGGTGGTCGCGCGCGCACGGGACCTGCTGGTGCCGGGCGGCTACGTCGCCGTCTACACCCCGTTCGTCGAGGGGACGCGTGAGGCCGCCCTCGCCGCCCACGAGGCCGGCCTGCGGGAGGTCGAGACGCTGGAGACCATCCAGCGCCGGATGGACTTCGACGACCGCGGCTCCCGCCCGTCGACGGCCGGCGTCGGGCACACGGGGTACCTGACGTTCGCCCGGCGCGGGCCGCACGCGTAGCCGCGTGCCGACGGGGCTTCAGCCTCCTCTAACCGCGCCTATAAGTCCGTCCCACTCCACTTTTGACATATGAGCGAGTCCGAGTTCGACGACGAACCGGGTGAGGCGTTGACGTGGCCGGACCTGATGATGAGTCTCTACGACCGCCTGACCGGCCGCGGGGCGGAGATCACCTACGACTTCGACGACCTCTCCGTGGACGTCCCGGACCGCGCGGGCGCGGACCCGGAGCACGCCCACTGGCGCGTCGACGGCCGCGTCCGCATCACGACGCGCAAGCGCGACGAGTAACCACCGTGGCCGACCTCCTGCGGACGCTGACCGAGCGACTGGCCGAGGGCCGCGACCTCGACGTGGCTGCCGACCTCGACGTCGAACTCGACGGCGTCCCCCTCCACGTCGAGGCGTACACCGACCTCGTCGTGGTCACGCTCCCGTCGCTCTCGCTCGGCCGTCGACTCGTCGGCCACCACGGCGACCGGAGCGCCGACGTGGCCGCCCTCCTCGACGCCGCCGACCTGACAGCCGAGGTACGCGTCGGTCCCCGCCCCGTCGCCCGGCTCGGCGCCGACGTGACGCCGGGGCCGCTCGAACGTCGACTCGGGCTGGGGTCGATACGGCTCGTCCCCCGTGGACTCCTCCTCGCGGCGTTGCTCGACTAGCCGACCGACCGGATGAGTGCGAGCAACTCGTCGCGGTACGCCTCGGCCCCTGCCGGCGTCTCGCCGAGGACCGCTTCCAGCCCCGAGTCGGGGTAGGCCCCGCCCGCGAGGCGGAACCCGCCGTCTCGCCAGACCGCGAGGTAGCCACGGATACCGATCTCGCCTCCCTCGACCGGGTAGCGCGCACCGAACGGGGTGATGCGCGCCCGGCTGCCGTCGACGCGGTAGGACTGCGTGCTCCCCTTCTTCACGTCCTCGAACCCCCGGTCGCGCAGGTCGTCGGCGAACCGCCGTTTCGCCTCGCTCGTGACGCTCGGCTGTATCATCGGCCCGACGCCGGGCCCCAGCGGTGGCTCGAACGTCACGTCTGTCGCGAAGAAGAACCGCCAGACGTGGTCCGGCCCGCCCGCCTCGCGGATGGCCTCGCGCAACTCGGGGTCCTCGTACAGCCGGGTGTGTCCCTCGACGCGGGCCGTCGGGAGGCTGAACAGGGTCTCCGTCGTGTCCTCGGAGAGGGTCCAGCCACCCCGCTCCAATCGGTCGCGGGGTTCGCCCGCGCGACCGGCGTCGTCGCTCATACGTGCGGTAGGGCTGCCGGCTGTAAAGTAGTGTCCGCTGGCGGCCCGCTCACCGCTCGGCGCCGGCGACCGTCGGACCGGCGACGGACACCTCGACGGCCTCGCCCACGGCGTCTGCGAGTCGCTCGAACCCACGCTGCCCCCGCTTGCGGACGAACCACGTCCGGCCGGCCGACTCGAACGCCGTCGGCATCGCGTCCCGGTCGCGGCCCGTGAACATGACGAACGGGAGCGTCGGCGCGATCTGGCGGACCTGCTCGAACAGTGCGTCACCGTCCATCTCGGGCATCTCGTAGTCGGAGACGACGGCGTCGACCCCGCCCGCGTCGACGCGGGCTGGCACCGAGTCCGGGTTCGACACCGAGGCCACCACGAACCCCGCCTGCTGGAGCAGTTCGACGGTCAGGTCGCGCACCACCGGGTCGTCGTCGACGTGTAACACCGTCGGGCGCGCGGTCGGTCCCCCCTCGGCATCCCCTTGCGAGACACCCCCTACCATACTTGCCGCTTGACACGGGTGGTAATAAAAACTTCGTCAGACGCACGGCCGACAATAACTCGGCACCGGGCGCGACTGGCTCCGAAATCGCCGTTCGCGTGTTCGGGACTCCGGCCGGGGAGCGGCGAGCCTCCGTCGCCCGCTCGCCCGACGAGCGCCGGCCCTCCGCTCAGTCGTGCCGGAAGGCACGCTGCCCGGTGAACGCCATCGCCATCCCGTGCTCGTTCGCGGCCTCCACGACGTCCTCGTCGTTCACCGAGCCACCGGGCTGGACCACCGCGGTGATGCCGGCCTTCGCGGCCTCCTCGATGCCGTCCGGGAACGGGAAGAACGCGTCCGAGGCCATCACGGCCCCCTCGCTATCCTTGCCCTCGGCGTGCTCCTCGGCCTTCATCGCCGCGAGGCGGACCGCGTCGACGCGCGAGACCTGTCCCATCCCGACCCCGACCGTCTCGGTGCCGTCGGTGAACAGGATGGCGTTGGACTTCACGTGCTTGATCACCTTCCACGCGAACAGCATCGACTCGACCTCCTCGTCGGTGGGCTCGCGGTCGGTCACGAACTCGAGGTCGTCTGCCGTGACCGGCTGGAGGTCGCGCTCCTGTACGAGTCGCCCGCCGGTCAGCGGCTTCTCGACGAGGGGTTCGGAGCGCTCGGAGAGGTCGCCGACCCGGAGCACACGGAGGTTCTCCTTCTCGAACAGGACGTCGAGCGCGCTGTCGGTGTAGCCGGGCGCGACGACGACCTCCTTGAACGAGTCGGTGATCCGCTCGGCGGTGGCGGCGTCGCACTCGCGGTTGAGCGCGACGATGCCGCCGAACGCGCTCATCGGGTCCGTCGAGAGTGCGTGGTCGTACGCCTCGGCCAGCGAGTCGGCGGTGGCACAGCCGGCCGGGTTGGTGTGCTTGATGACCGCCGCGGCCGGATCGTCGAACTCCTTGATGAGGTCGAGCGCCCCGTCGGCGTCGTTGTAGTTGTTGTACGAGAGCCCCTTGGCACCCTCGTTCAGCTGGTCGGCGTGGACCACGCTCGCCTCGGTGCACGACGCGTCGGTGTAGAGCGCCGCGTCCTGGTGGGGGTTCTCGCCGTACCGCAGGGTCGCGCCGTGGTCGTTCGAGACGACGCGCCGGGCTGGGAACTCCCCGTCCGTGTCCCCCTCGACGTGGACCTCGCCGTCCTCGACGGTGACCCGGTCCTCCGCGAACCAGCGTACCGCCCGCGGGTACGCGGTGAACTCCCCCTCGTAGAGTACGCGCTCCTTGAGCGAGTCGGCGTCGTCACCCTCGAAGACCGGGATGGGTTCCTGCGTCACGATGGGGCCGCCGTCGACGGTCTCGTCGACGACGTGGACCGTACACCCGGAGAGGCGCACGCCCGACGCCAGCACCTGCTCGTGGGCGTCGTGCCCCGGGAAGGAGGGGAGCAGCGACGGGTGGACGTTGAGGATGGTGGGCATCGCGTCGAGGAACCCCTCGGTGAGGATGCGCATGTAGCCGTCCATCGTCACGAGGTCGAAGTCGTACTCGGCGAGGCGCGCTCGCACCCGCTCCTCGTGGTCCTCGCGGGACTCGTCGTCGCCGCGGACGACGACTTCGGTGGGGATGCCGCGCTCGGAGGCGGCTTCGAGGACGGGCGCGCCCTCCGTGTTCGAGAGCACCACCGAGAACTCCACGCCACCCGGCGCGCGGTCCGCGATGTGCATCAGGTTCCGGCCGCGGTTCGAGGCCATACCGGCGAGTTGCATGAGTGAGGGCGGGAACGGTCGGCGCAAAGTGGTTGCGATTGGCCGAGGTGGGCTGGGCCTGCCACCCCGGCAGGCGCCGGCGAACGTCCCCGCCGGCGTCGACCGGCTTCGACACCGATATGGGACGCCTCCGCCCACCGTCGCGCATGACCGACCGCGACGCCCTGCACGCCGTCTCGCCGCTGGACGGGCGCTACGCCCGCTACACCGAACCGCTCGTCCCCTACGCCAGCGAGGCGGGGCTGATGCGCGAGCGGGTCCACGTCGAGGTCGAGTACCTGCTGGCGCTCGCCGACCTGAAGGCCACCCCGTTCGAGTTCGACCGCGAGGAACGCGCGGCACTCCGCACGCTCTACGAGGCGTTCGACGCCGACGACGCGGCCGTCGTTAAGGCCTACGAGACGGAGGGGCACGCAGGCCGCGCGGCCACGAACCACGACGTGAAGGCCGTCGAGTACTTCCTCCGCGACGCGATGATGGGTGACCTCGAAGCGGACCGCCCGTGGGTCCACTTCGGGCTGACCAGTGAGGACGTGAACAACCTCGCCCAGCGCCTCCTGCTGAAGCCCGCCGTCACGGAGGTGCTGGTCCCGCGCGTCCGTCACGTCCGGGACGAACTCTCGAAGATGGCCCACGAGCACGCGGCGCTGCCGATGCTAGCGCACACGCACGGCCAGCCGGCCACCCCGACGACGTTCGGGAAGGAGATGGCCGTCTACGCCGCCCGCCTCGGCGACACGCTCGGTGAGGTCGAGCGTGCGGCCGAGCGCCTCTCGGGCAAGCTCGCCGGCGCCTCCGGGACGTTCGCCGCCCACCACGCCGCCTACCCGGCGGTGGACTGGCGGGCGTTCTCACGCTCGTTCGTCGCGTCGCTCGGGCTGGAGCACACGGCGCTGGCGACGCAGGTCAACCCGTGTGACGACCTCGCGGCTCTGTTCCGGGCGCTCCAGGGCGTCAACGGCGTGTTGCTCGACCTCGACCGGGATTGCTGGAGTTACGTCTCGATGGGCTACCTCGGGCAGGAGGCCGCGGCGAGCGAGACGGGGAGCTCGACCATGCCGCACAAGGTCAACCCCATCGACTTCGAGAACTCGGAGGGGAACTGCTCGAAGGCCAACGCCGACCTCGGGTTCCTCGCCGACTACGTCACCACCTCGCGCCTGCAGCGTGACCTCTCGGACTCGACAGTCAAGCGGAACGTCGGGAGCGCGCTCGCGCACTGTCTCGTCGCCTACCAGAAGACCACGAACGGGCTGGAGAAGGTCGTCCCCAGGCCGTCCGTGATGGCCGAGGACCTCGAGGCGAACCCGGAGGTCATCGGCGAGGCGGTCCAGACCATCCTCCGGCGCGAGGGCCACGCCGACGCCTACGAGCGGGTGAAGGCGCTCTCTCGCGGCCAGCGCGTCTCGCTCGCCGACTTCCGCGACCTGTTCGACGACCTCGACGTGGACGAGTCGACCCGCGAGGAGCTCCACGCGCTCACCCCGGCTGGCTACACCGGTATCGCCGCCGAACTGGTCGAGGAGCTCTAGCGCAGGCCGTCGAGTGCCGGCTGGGGCGACGCTGCACCCGATTCGGCGGAACGCACCGTTGGAGGGCGGGACGTCTGCGAACCGGTCCACGCCGAGAAAACCGCCTCGGGTTACACCTCGTACCTGAACAGGACGACCGAACTCTCGCCGACGACGCTGCTCGGTGCCTCGCCACCCTGGTCGTCCTTGTCGACCTCCCGGGGGTTCCAGACGAGTCGGAGCGTCACCCCGTCCAGTTCGTCCGGGTCACTCCCGTAGTCCCCTGCAAGTACCTCGATGGTCTCGCCTGCTTCCCACGTCTCGCCGATTCCGACCTGGCCGTTCCCCTCGTCCAGTTTCTCTCCCGTCGTCGCGAAGTCCTGGTTGGGGTCGTTGTTGGACCCCCCGAGGTCGACCGGCCGGTCGGCGACGAGCAACAACTTATCGAGCGCGATCGGCTCTCCCGCGCTGTGCGTCACCAACAGGAGGTCGTTCCCCTCGTCGTTCTCGACGAGGTCGAACTCGAATGTCGCGGTCGGCCCGGGCGACTGGAGTCCGCGCTGTTGTGTGAAGACGAATCCTGCCACCGCCGCCGAGAGGACGACGGTCACCCCCACGATTATCACGACACCGATGACCGGCGACACTGCCCGGTCCCCACCTCGCGTACCCATAGCACAACCGTTACGAGTACGACCACAACGCTCTTTCGCTCGTGACTGTCGTTCAGAGCCGTCCCGCCGCCGTCGAGCGGGCGAACTCCCGCCAGTGGCGCAGGCCCCAGTAGCCGAGACCGGTCCCGATGAGGCCGGCGGCGACGAAGTAGAGGAACAGCTCGGAGAGCACCACCTCGCTGGGGTTGTCGCTGGCGAACACCATCCCCTCGCCGGCCAGCGAGACGAGGACGAACACCACGAGGGCGACGCCGCTCGCGGTGGCGAGGATGGACCGCCCGTCCGCTCGCTCGCCGTAGCGCTGTTCGCTCAGGACCACCACGCCGACGAACCCCACCGCCATCGCCAGCACGTAGAACGGGAGTCGTGTCCCCACCTCGGCGTTGCCCCCCGAGAGCAGTGCCACCACGCCGATGAACGTCGCGGTCAGGACGAGCGTCGAGACGGCGACGACCCCCACCAGCCGGGCGATACGCTCCCGGTTCGAACCGTTCATGATTGGACTGTCCTCGCCCGGAGAATAGCGCTTTCGGGTCGTCGGACGCAGGTCCGACGACGGCTCACGCCCGACCCGAAGACCCTTGCCGGGTCGTCCAGTCGCCCCGGCATGGACGACGGAGCCCGCGAGGGTCACCGGACGACGGTCCAGCGTGGCTACGACGCGCTGGCTGGCCGCTACGACGAGCAGCGCTCGGGGGCTGGCCGGGGCGGCGAACTGGTCCGCGAACTCGGGGCGACCCTGCCCCCGGACTCGCGTATCCTCGACGCCGGCTGTGGTGCGGGCGTCCCCGTCGCGGCGACGCTGAGCGAGCGCCACCGCGTCGTCGGCCTCGACCTCTCGCGGGGGATGCTCGACCGGGCCGCGGCGAACGTCCCGGCCGCGCGCCTCGTCCAGGGTGACCTGACGCGGCTCCCGTTCGCCGACGGGGCGTTCGACGCACTCGTCTCGTACTACGCCGTCATCCACGTCCCGCGCGAGGAACACGACACGGTGTTCGCGGAGTTCGCCCGCGTCCTCCGGCCGGGTGGGCGGGCGCTGCTCGTCCTCGGGTCGGCCGACTGGGAGGGCGAGAACGACGACTGGCAGGAGTGGGGCGAGCCGATGCGCTGGTCGTTCTGGGGGCCCGAGCGGAACCGCGAACTGCTCGCGGCGGCGGGGTTCGACCTCGTCGACGCGGAGACCGTCGACGACGAGCTCGGCGGCACGTTCGAACACGTCACGGTGCGACGCCCGTGAGGCGCGCGCACGGCGTCGGGAAACGCTCTTGACCGGTGGTCCCCTCCCTACGGGTGTGAACGGTCCCTCCACCCCCGTCGAGACCGTGCTGTTCGACCTCGACGGGACGCTGTTGACCTACGACCAGGACCCGCAGACGCTCATCGCCGAGACGTACGACCTCGCGGGCGTCGACCCATTCTGTGGCCCGAGCGACCTGTGGTCGCTGGCGGACCGCGTCGGCGACGTCGAGAGCGACCACGAGTTCCTCACCGAGCTGTGGGGCGTCGCGGCCGCCGAACACGGCGGACCGGCCGACCGGGCGGCGCACGAGGCGCTCGCCCGTGGCCACGAGACGGCGGTCGACCACACCGCCGTCTCGCTGCGGCCGGGGGCCGAGACGGCGCTCGAGGTCGTCACCGACGGCGGCCACGACGTCGGCGTCGTCACCAACGGGTCTCGCCGGACCCAGATCCAGAAACTCGACGCGCTCTCGCTCGCCGACCGCTTCGAGACGGTCGTCTACGCCGGCGAGGACACCGCGCCGAAACCGAACCGCGAGCCGTTCGACCTCGCGCTCTCGCGACTCGACGCCCGGCACGAGACGAGTCTCTACGTCGGGAACTCGCTCGAACACGACGTGGTCGGAGCCCAGCGTGCGGGCCTCGCGGCGGCGTGGTACCCCGGTCCCTACGACCCGACCGACCCCGGCCACCACACCCCCGACCACCACCTCGGGACGCTCGCCGACCTCCGAGACCTCCTGTAGCGGCCCTGCCGCGCTCGTTCTTCCTGCCGAACTCCCGTCGCCAGCGGGGCAACAGTTATCTGGGAGTGTGCAGAAAGCGGCAAGCGAGACATGACCGACGTTGACACGGCGCACGCAGTCCTGCAGTCGGGACTGGTGCCACGTGGGACGCGCGTGGAGGTGTTCGACACCATCTTCACCGTCTTCCTGGTACTGGGGACGGCGGTCGGCGTCGTCGTCATCGGGTACATGCTCTACAACGGGTACAAGTACCGCGACGGGGTCGAACGCGAGGAGGTGAAGAAGGCCGACGCGGACCGCCCGACCCTCGGCGAACTCCCGACGGGTGGCGGCGGTGGCCGGAAACTGTTCCTCTCGTTCGCCCTCAGCACCATCGTCGTCGTCTCGCTCGTCCTGTGGACCTACGCGACGCTACTGTACGTCGAGGGCGGCGCACAGGCCCAGCCGCAGGACCCCATCGACGTGGAGGTGGTCGGCATCCAGTTCGCCTGGAGGTTCACCTACGAGAACGGCCACCAGGAGCTGGGCACCCTGCGCGTCCCCGAGGACCGCGCGATACGGTTGAACGTCACGAGCGACGACGTGTTCCACAACTTCGGAGCGCCCGCCTTGCGCGTGAAGACCGACGCCATCCCGGGCCAGCGGACGACGACGTGGTTCATCGGTGAGGACCCCGGGACCTACCAGGCGAAGTGTTACGAACTCTGTGGGGTCGGCCACTCCTCCATGAACGCCGACATCGTCGTGATGGAACCCGCGGAGTACGAGGAGTGGTACGCGAGCACGGGCGGTGAGACCAACGACACGGCGAACGAGAGTGCCAGTCTCGTCGGCGCCCGGGGGGTGAGTCCGGTATGAGCGACGACCCGGGGACGGACTCGGAGGCCGACCTCCGTTCCGACGGGGGGACGGCACACCACGAGGACGACCACCACTTCCCGCCGCGGACCTCCGTCCGCCGGTGGCTGGTCACGACGAACCACAAGGACATCGGCATCCTCTACGTCGTCACGAGCCTGTTCTTCCTCGTCTTCGGTGGGCTCCTCGCCCTGCTCATCCGCACCCAGATGTGGTCGCCCGGTGGGACCGTCCTGTCCGGGTTGGCGTACAACCAGACCGTCTCGACCCACGGGCTCATCATGGTGTTCTGGTTCCTCTCGCCGTTCGCGTTCGGCTTCGCGAACTACATCGTCCCGCTCCAGATCGGGGCGAAGGACCTCGCGTTCCCGCGGCTGAACGCCCTGTCGTACTGGCTCTACCTCGCCAGCGGCATCCTGCTGGGCGTCTCGTTCTTCCAGGGCGCCTCGTTCGCGGGCGGGTGGACGATGTACGCGCCGCTGAACGTGCCGACGTTCACCCCACAGGTGGGCGCGAGCACGGCCGTCCTCGCGCTGCTCCTGTTCGTCGTCTCGGTCACCGTCTCCTCGGTCAACTTCCTGACGACGATGCACCGGATGCGCGCGGAGGGGCTCACCCTGCGGAACCTCCCGCTGTTCACGTGGTCCATCCTCCTGACCGTGTGGATGATGCTGTTCGCGTTCGCGGCGCTGCTGGCGGCGCTGATGGTCCTCTCGGCGGACCGCCTGCTCGGGACGCTCTACTTCGCCACGGAGTCGCCCGGCGGGTCGATGCTCTGGACGCACCTGTTCTGGTTCTTCGGTCACCCGGAGGTGTACATCGTCTTCTTCCCCGCGCTCGGGGCGATGGCCGAGATGTTCCAGACGTTCACCGGCCGGCGCATCGTCGGGCGCAAGTGGTTCATCGCGGCGATGGTGCTCGTCGCCCTGCAGTCGTTCATCGTCTGGATGCACCACATGTTCCTGACGAGCATCAACCTCGAGGTGAAGACGCTGTTCATGGCGACGACCATCGGCATCTCGCTCCCGTTCGACCTGATGGTGTTCGCGCTCATCTACACCACGTTGAAGGGGCGCATCCGGTGGAACACGCCGTTCCTCTTCGCGTTCGGCGCGCTCCTGGTGTTCATCATCGGCGGCATCACCGGGGTGTTCCTCGGGGCGGTCGTGCTGGACTACGAGTTCCGCGGCACCTACTGGGTCGTCGCGCACTTCCACTACGTGATGGTCGGCGGCGTCACCGGCCTCGTCGGGGCGCTCTACTACTGGTTCCCGAAGATGACCGGGAAGATGTACGACGAGTTCCTCGGCCGGGTCCACTTCGCCCTGTACATCGTCGGGTTCAATCTGCTCTACTTCCCGATGTTCCTCGCGTGGGAGACGCCCCGCCGGGTGTTCGACTACGCGCCGGACCTGCTGCCGTGGCACCGCCTCGCCACCGTCGGTGGGTTCCTGCTTGGCCTCTCGTTCCTCGTGATGTTCTACAACCTCTACCGGAGTCTGTACGAGGGTGAGGACGCCGCCGGCAACCCGTGGGAGTACTCGACGACGGCCGAGTGGGCGGTCGACTCACCCCCGCCACTGGAGAACTTCCCCGGGCTGCCGACGTACCGCGACGGCTCGCTCTCGTACCGTGACGAGTCGAACGTGGCCGCCTCCGCTGCGACCGACGGGGGTACTGCAGAGGCCAGCACGGTCGACTCGGGCGGCATCGTCACCAGGGGTGACCTGCTGCCGGAGCCCGAGACGTCCTCCGCGACACTCGTGGACCCCGGGGACGAGGAGGCGAGTCACGCGAGTCTCTGGCCGTTCCTCGTGAGTGTCGGGGCGATGGTGACCATCCTCGGGCTGTCGGGGCTCCAGAGCGGGTCCTTCCCGGACGGGATGGCCGGCGGGGCCTACGCCGGCACCGCGCTCGCCGGTGGCCTCATCACGCTCGGGTCGCTCGTCGGGATGGGTGCCGAGCAGTTCCACGCCCCGGAGATGGCGCTCGCCGAGCGCTGGCCGTTCGCCGGCGTCGAGAACACGAAACTGGGGATGTGGATCTTCCTCGCCTCCGACGTGGTGCTGTTCGGGGCGTTCATCGGCTCGTACATCTTCGTCCGGTTCGCGTTCGGCTGGACCGACTGGCACCCCATCCCACACAACTCCCTGCCGGGGCTCGTCAACACCTACCTCCTCCTGACGAGTTCGTTCACCGTCATCCTCGCGCTGGTGGCGGCCCGTCGCGAGAGCCGGAAGGGCGTGCTGGCGAGTCTCCTCGCCACGTTCCTGCTCGGCGTCGGCTTCCTCATCAACAAGGGCATCGAGTGGCAGGAACTGCTCCACGAGGGCGTCTGGATCGACTCGAACGTCCGGGCCTCGACGTTCTTCCTGACCACGGGCCTGCACGCGGGCCACGTCGTCGCGGGACTGATCGTCACGCTCTACCTCGTCTGGCGGGCGTACAACGGGGCGTACGTCGACGGGAACGAGGGGTCGATCGAGTACTTCGGGCTCTACTGGCACTTCGTCGACATCGTCTGGCTGTTCCTGTTCCCGCTGTTCTACATCCTGTAGTCCACGACCACCGAATCCGACCAACCAAACCCAAACACCGACACAAACCGATGGCATCCACCAAACTGTACGCGATAATCTACGTCGTGTTGTTCGTGATGGCGACCGTCCAGGTGCTCGTCGAGTTCGCGTTCATCGACCAGTACTACTGGGCCGCGTTCTGGGCCATCATCGTCCTGTCGGCCGTGAAGGCCGTCGTCGTCGCGGGCTACTACCAGCACCTGTTCTACGAGCCACGCTCGCTGAGCTATCTCGTCGGCATCGGGTTGCTGGCGGCGCTCGCGCTGACCATCGCCGCGAGCTACTCGATAACGTAGTCGGCGGTCGAACGCGACTCCGACGTCACGGTGCAGTGGCTGAAGGTAACGACCCGAGCAGTCGCGCTCGCCTCCGGACGAGCGCCCGCACGCGAGGGGTGGTGTCCTGCTGTGAGCGCGGGCCGAGCACAGCGAGGCCGGCGCGTCTGTGGTGCGGTTCACTCCGTCCTGCACTTGCGTCCCCGCTCGCTGTCACCATCGAGGACGAAACTCCCCTCACCCGACGAACACAGCGACCTTACGGAGAATCGAGGAGAAAGCCCCGTGTTTTAGTGTGGCGATGAATCCGACAATTCCTCAGCAACCGAGCTGAACAAGTATCTTGGCGTCGTACCGTGTGGTAAGACAACTCGCGTAAACTCTCAATCGGAAGAACAGGGGTCACTTCCCGCTGATGCGGACGGTTCCACGCCCACCACCGGCACCCCCGGTGGGGAGTACGTGGTTCGGACTCGTTCGCCGTCTTCACACTACCCCTCCCCGTCACTGGAGACGGTCGGCAACGACCGCGCACACGAGGGGGCGACAGCACACCAAAATACACCCCGTTCGCGGTTGCACTCCGCCCTCGTCGGTGGATTACGGTCGATGGCACGGCCCGTGTCCACCCACGTTCCAACCGTGGGTGGTTGCCCGGTATTCAGACGCTTCGCGGTGAAGCGGTATCGGGTACGGCACAAGCGGATACCGCGTCCGTCTCGGACGCTGAATACGCCGCACCCTCGTTTCGAGGGCCAACGTGTAGCGCACGATTCCGGTACTCATCCACCGTGGATGGGGAAGTTGCCCTCGGGGGAGCGTTGGACGGCCCGACGCCCCACGAAGGAATCCTCGCGCTTCAGTGCGGGGTGGATGTCAAACCCCGAAAACCATGTACCCCAGCACGAACACCGCCCACGTCGTCGACAGCGCCGCGACCACCTTCAGGTGGTAGACGAACAGTTCCTCGCTCTCGGCTTCGTCGGCCGCCTCGTAGGCCTCGCGCTCCGTGGCGTCCAGGTCTTCCCCGTGTTCTACCCCGAGGTGCAGGTGGTAGTAGCGCGTCCGCCTGAACGGCCGGCTGCAGTAGACACAGACCGCCACCGGCGGCTCCTCGGCGGTCACGTCGGCCGTCTCGCCCGCCCACTCGGACTCCGGCTCCGCGGCCATCACCCACCTCCCGGCCGCCACGAGAGGGCGACCACGGCGAGGAGGAATGCGGCCGTCGAGACGTCGAGGGGGTACGCGGTCGCCGTCGCGGCGACACCCGCCAACAGCCCCCCGCCGCTCGCGAGCGAGGCGAGGAGCGGGAACGCACACCCGACGCAGGTCACGACGCCGAGCGCGCCCGAGACGGCACGCAGGCTCCCCACCGAGGCGTCACGGATGGCGGCCGACAGCAGGTACGCGAGCGCGGCGTACCCCACGACGCGGTAGGGGACGACGTAGACGTGGAACCACGACCCGACGTAGCCGACGCGCGGGCCGTAGCCCGGCGAGGCCATCGTCACCTGCCAGCCGTGGATGTGGGTGTGGGCGTGGTCCGGCCCGAAGACGGCGAGCAGCCCGCCCAGGAACGCCAGCGCGAGGAAGTAGCCCACGCCGGCGAAGTCGGCGAGGTGGCGCGCCCAGTCCAGTGGGTCGGCGGGCGAGACGCGCCAGACGGCGTAGAGCGCGACGTTCATCCAGAGGAACGGGTAGAGGACGTACCGTGGATGGGTAACGGACGACGGGGTGAGGCCGAAGTACGCCAGCAGGACGAGCGCCTCGACGGCGAGCACGAGCGCGGCGCTCCGGGTGGGGAACTCGGCCGCGGGGAGCGAGCGGGCCGGCTCGGTCGCCATCAGGCGAGGAAGACGAGTTTCACGACCAGCGCCACGAGGAACAGCGTCCCGAGCGCCGTGGCTCCCTGCGCGGCGGCCATCGAACTCGGCCGGCCGCGGGACCGGGCGGCGAGGTACGTCCCGTAGAACACGTAGCCGACGACGACGAGGAGCGTCCCCCCGGCGAGCGCGGCGCCTGCCATCGTGACGGCGCTGCTCGGGAGCGCGAACCCGCCGACGAAGACGACGGCCCCACCGCCGAAGACGCCGACGAGCGTGAGGAAGCCGAGTATCCAGACCCGGGGGTCGTCGGCCAGTCGGCGGCCGAGCGACGGCCGCTCGGGGCCGTCCTCGAACCGGAAGCCGGAGCCCATCGCCCGGCCGACGGCCACGGCGACCCCCAGCAGGAGGCCGCCGGTCACCAGCGTGCTCAGGAGGTACGCGGCTTGTGCCATGTCAACACCTGTCGGTACCGATACTCGGCCGAACACAAGAATGTTCCGGCAGGAATGGCCGAGACCTGTGGCAACCCGACGCTGCCGGGGCCCCCTCAGCTCACAGTTCGACGGCGAGCCCCGCCTCGCGGAGGGCACTCTCGGCGTCGGCGTCGTCGTGGACCACCGCACTCACGGCGCGGGTGATGGCCTCGGGGTCCTCGTGCTGGAAGATGGTGCGACCCATCGAGACGCCGGCGCCGCCGCCGTCCATCGCGCCCCGTACGGCACGGAGCGACTCGAGGTCCGAATCCGGCTCCCCGCCAGCGATGACGACCGGCAGGCGGGTCGACTCGGTGACGCGCTCGAAAGAGTCCGGGTCGCCGGAGTAGGCCGTCTTGATGATGTCCGCGCCGAGCTCCTCGCCGAAGCGGGCGGCGTGGCCCAGCGCCTCGGCGTCGTGTTCGTCCACGCCCGGCCCGCGGGCGTACGTCATGGCGAGGACGGGCAGGCCGTAGTCGGCCGCCTCGCTCGTGAGTTCGGCGAGGTCCTCCATCTGCTTCGGTTCGTGGTTCGAGCCGACGTTGATGTGCAGGGAGACGGCGTCGGCCCCGGCACGGATGGCATCTTTCACGGTGCCGGTCACTCGTTTGTCGTTGGTGTCCGGCCCGACGACGGTGGAGGCGTTCAGGTGGACGATGTAGCCCGCGCCGTTGAGGTTCCCGTGGACGCGGGGGGCGATACCCTTCTGCGTCAGGACGCTGTCGGCCCCCCCCCGCGTGACGGCGTCGATGGTGGCTTCGATGTCGACGAGGCCCTTCACGGCCCCGAGTGTGATTCCGTGGTCCATCGGGACGACGACGTACCGGTCGTCTGTCCCGACGCGCGAGAGACGTGCAGCGAGTCCGGCGGTCATGGATGTGTCATAGTGTGGCAAGTGTGGTCATTTTCCTTCCGGTCGCGGCCGGGCTTGCGCGCCCTCGGCGGCGCCCGTCATCGCGCCTTCCTTGAGTTCTCGCGCGAGGTCGCGCAGGCGGTCCGCGACCCGTTCGGTCGAGTGATTCTCCTCGACGCCCTCGGCGACGATGTCGACGAGCGCCGAGCCGACGATGATGCCGTCGGCGCCCGCTGCGACCACGCGCTGGGCCTGTTCGCCCGACGAGATGCCGAAACCGACGGCCTTCGGGAGGTCGTAGTCGGCGAGGCGGCCGAGCGAGGACTCGGTCTGGTCCGAGACGTCGGCCCGCGCGCCGGTCACGCCCAGTCGCGCCTGGACGTAGAGGTAGCCAGAGGAGAGGTCGACCAGCCGCTGGAGTCGGTCCTCGCCGGTCGTCGGCGCGACGATGGAGACGAGGTCGAGACCGAACTCGTCGCAGGCCGCCCGGAGGTCACCGGCCTCCTCCGCGGGGAGGTCCGGGACGACGAACCCGTCGACACCGGCCTCGGCCGCCCGCTCCACGAACGCGCGCGGTCCCGGTTCGCCCGTCTCGGCCCGACCGAACTGGTAGAGGAGGTTGTAGTAGGTCATGCAGACGACGGGGACGGGAGCGTCCAGTTCCTCGACGAACTCGAAGTAACGCGTCGGGGTCATCCCGGCCTCGAGCGCGCGGACGACCGCACCCTGTATCGTCGGCCCCTCGGCGATGGGTTCGGAGAACGGCAGGCCGAGTTCCAGCACGTCCGCCCCACCCTCGATCAGCGCCTCGCAGTACGCCAGCGAGGCCTCGTAGTCCGGGTCACCCGCCGCGAGGTAGGGGACGAACGCGGCGCCCTCGTCCGAGAAGGCGTCGTCTATCTCGTCGGTCATAGAGACCTCGAGGTGGTTACCTGCGCCTTTAGGCGTCCCGAGAACGCCTCTGACATTCTCGTGGGCTGCACGAGACGCGGTGCGTCTCGTGAACGCAGGAGGAAACCGACATAGTTCTGGAACTGTTCTTTGTCGATGGCTGGTTGACTCCCCAACCGTATATTAGTGTTTAAGTACATCTGGTTTCTTGTGATAGTATGGGGGTCCGACGAACTGTCCCCGTCAAACTCGACGTGGATAGTACCGACGCAGCCCTCATCCGCGAAACGATACAGCAATTCCTCGATGCCGCGAACTACGTCGTAGACGTAGCGCAGAAAGGCGAGTGGGTCGAGACGCGCAAGTCCACGCTCCACGAGGAGACGTACCCGGTCGTCCGCGACCGCACCGACCTCCACAGCAACCACGTCCAGTCGGCTCGGGACCGTGCTGTGGATGCGCTCAAGAGTGTCGTGGCGAAGTGGAAGCAGGGCGAGTACGCCTCGCTCCCGACCTTCACGTCTCGGTTCTGTGAGTAGAACCAGCGTAACGCGACGTTTTACGACGACCACGCCACGCTGGCAACTGTCGATGGGCGCGTCACCGTCGAGTACGTCTTTCCCGACGAGAACCGCGACACGCCCCACTCGCAGTACCTTCTGGGCGGTGACTACGAGACGACCGGTGCTACCCTCCACGAACGAGAGGGTGAGTTCTACCTTCACATCCGAACAAAGGCAGATGTGGACGCCCCCGACCGCCCCGAGAACGGAACGGTTCTCGGCGTTGACCTCGGGGTCAAGAACGTCGCCGTCACTTCGACGGGGACGTTCTGGTCCGCTGATGAACTCAACCACTGGCACCGAGAGTACGAGAAGCGTCGTGGGTCGCTCGGACAGTGCGGGACTCGGTGGGCACACGAGAACATCCAGTCGGTCGGACGGGCGGAGACTGGACGGTTCGAGCAGACGCTCCACCGTGTCGCCAACAAGATCGTCGCTGAAGCCGTCGAGACGGGTTGTTCGTACATCGCCTTCGAGCGACTGACGAACATCCGTAAGCGGTTGCCACACGCGAAGTGGCACCATCTCTGGGCGTTCCGGCGGTTCACGAACTATGTCGAGTACAAGGCCGAGGCTCGTGGACTCACCGTCCGATTCGTGAACCCACAGTACACGAGTCAGCGGTGTTCGGCGTGTGGATTCACCCACGAGGGTAACCGCCAGACGCAGGAGTCGTTCGGATGTTTGGACTGTGGGTACGAGAACCACGCGGACTACAACGCGGCGAAGAATATCGGGCTGAAACTCCTTCGGAGCCAAACTGGAGCCGAGGGAGGCGCACCCGTAGGCGTGCGCTTGAACAGCGGGATGCTGAACACGAACGGGGTTGTTCCCGTACCGGATTCGGTTAGAGTGGGAGTCCATGCTGAATGCCACGGCCTTTAGTCAGTGGTAGCTTACTCGAAGACACCCATGCTCGGCGCGTTCGGGAGGTCGCGCCGCTCGGTCTCCTCGATGGCCGCCTCGAGGTCCTTGTCGCCACGGCCGGAGACGTTCACGACGACCGTCTCGCCGAGCGCCGTCGGGTCCTCGTGTTCCTCGAGGTAGGCGAGGGCGTGGGCCGTCTCCAGCGCGGGGATGATGCCCTCGTCCTGCGAGAGGCGGTGGAACGCCTCGAGCGCCGCGTCGTCGTCGACGTTCACGGCCTGGACGCGGCCGGTGTCGACGAGGTTGGCGAGTTCCGGCCCGACGCCGGCGTAGTCCAGCCCGGAGGAGACCGAGTGAGACTCCATGATCTGCCCGTCCCGGTCCTGCAGGACGCGGGTGCGAGCGCCGTGGAGGACCCCTTCGCTCCCGGTCGAGAGCGACGCGGAGTTCGGCGCGACGCCCTCCTCCTCGTCCACCGAGAGCGAGGAGCCGCCGGCCTCGACGGCGTAGAGGCCCACGCTCTCCGCTTCGACGAACTCGGAGAAGATACCCATCGTGTTCGAGCCGCCGCCCGCGCAGGCGACGACGGCGTCGGGCAGGCCGCCGGTCTGTTCCACCGACTGGCGCTTCGTTTCCTCGGCGATGATGCGGTGGAAGTCACGGACCATCACCGGGAACGGGTGGGGACCCACGACGCTCCCGATGACGTAGTGGGTGTTCTCGACGGTGGTCGCCCAGTCGCGCATCGTCTCCGAGATGGCCTCCTTCAGCGTCCCCCGGCCCGTGTCGACCGGGTTCACCTCGGCGCCGTTGATGCGCATCCGGAAGACGTTGGGCCGCTGGCGGTTCACGTCGCGCCGGCCCATGTACACCTCGCAGGGCATCCCGAGGTGGGCGGCGGCCATGGCCGTCGCGGTGCCGTGCTGGCCGGCGCCCGTCTCCGCGACGATGCGCTCTTTTCCCATGTACTTCGCCAGCAGGCACTGGCCGAGCGCGTTGTTGAGCTTGTGTGCCCCACCGTGGAGCAGGTCCTCGCGCTTCAGGTAGACCTCGACGCCGTAGCGCTCGCTGAGGTTGTCCGCGCGCTGAAGCGGGGTGGGTCGGCCGCCGAAGTCGCGGATACGCTGGCGGAACTCGTCCATGAACCCGTCCTCGTTCTCCAGCACGTAGCGCTCGTAGGCGTCGGTCAGTTCCTCTATCGCCGGCATCAGGGCCTCGGGGACGTACTGGCCCCCGTAGGGCCCGAACTTCCCGTCGGTGCGTGTCGACTCGCTCATTGTATCTCGTCCATCGGTGTGGTCAGTCGTTCAGTGTTCGCGCGGACGTCACCGTCCATTATCGCGGAGCCGACGAGCAGGCCGTCGGCCCCGGCCCGGCGCATCCGCGCGGCGTCCTCTCTTGTCGCTACGCCGCTCTCCGCTATCAGCGTGGCGTCCTCGGGGGCTTTCGCCCCCACCTCCTCAAACGTCCCGAGGTCGACCTCGAGCTTCCCGAGGTCGCGGTTGTTGACGCCGATCACGTCCGCGCCCGCCGCGACGGCGGCCGCCAGTTCGGACTCGGTGTGGACCTCGACGAGGACCCCGAAGCCGCGCTCGCGCGCCGCCGTCAGCATCGGTTCGAGTTGGTCCCCGAGGAACCGCGCGATGAGCAACACCACGTCGCTCTCGACGACGTCCAGTTGCGACTCGTGGAGCAGGAAGTCCTTCCGGAGGACCGGCACGTCGACGGCGGCCCGGACCCGCTCGAGCGTCTCTGCGCTCCCGCCGAAGTGCTCGGGTTCGGTGAGCACCGAGAGCGCCGTTGCCCCGCCGGCGACCATCTGTTCGGCCAGTTCCACCGGGTCGTCGGTCCGCTTGCCCTCAGTCGTCGGCGAGGTGGGCTTCACCTCGGCGATGACCGGGACGCGCCCGTCCGCCTCGGCCGCGGCGAGGGCGTCGGGCAACGACCTGGCGTCCGTCACGACGACCCGCTCTCCGCCACCCCCACGCTCGCGCGCCGCCGCCAGTATCGACGCGACGGCAGGCGCGAGTTGCTCGTCGGTGTCCATCTATGTTCATTGACGGACTCTTTTGGACATAAGAGTTGCGCCATCCGTGCCACGGTCACCCGTCCGCGGGCCACCCTGAAGTGGCCCGTCCGCGACGCGCTGGGTATGGGACACGTCGACGGCGACGCGGTCGAGTGGGACGAGACCGAGCGCGAGGAGATGCACGTCCGGCGCAAGGAGCTCGGCGCCGCGGCCGACGGTGAGCGACTGGGGTGTTCGCTCTACGAACTCCCCGCTGGCGCGCGCTCGTGGCCGTACCACTACCACACGGCCAACGAGGAGGCGATGTACGTCCTCGCGGGCGCGGGGCAGGTCCGACTGGCCGACGAGGTGGTGGCCGTCGACGCGGGCGACTACCTCGCGTTCCCGGCCGACGCGTCCGGTGCCCACCGCGTGGTCAACGACTCGGAAGCGCCGCTCCGCTACCTCGCGTTCTCGACGATGGACGACCCGGACATGACGGTCTACCCGGACTCGGGGAAGTTCGGCGTGTTCGTCGGGTCGCCACCCGGCGGCCGCGAGGAGCGGTCGTTCCACGGCTACTATCGGATGGCGGACGACGTGGACTACTGGGAGGGCGAGGACTAGCGGAGTCGCTGACGGAGCCGGCGCGCGGTCGCCGCCTCCTCGACGGCGAGACGGAACCTCCCGTCCCACTCGCCCGACTCGACGGCGTCGGCGAACCCGGGTGCGATGGACGCCGTGAACAGCACCTCGCCGTCGAGGTACGTCCGTATCTCGTGGGCTTCCGGGGACTCCAGCGCGCCGACGCTGGCGAGGGTGTCGCGGAACGAGTCGCGGGCGTCGTCGGTCAATTCCACCGGGACCACGTAGGCTCCGCCCCGTGACTCCGCCACGGCCCCCGTCTCGGCGACGCCACCGACGGTCAGGAGGTCTACTTCGCGCTCGTCGTCGGTGACGGTCAACAGGGTGGTGTCGGGTGCGAGTGTCGGAGGCGGGGTACCCGTGACTGAGACAGCGTCACCCTCGCCGTCCGTCGGGGTCGGCGAACTGGTCCCGCCGCCGTCCCGGCTCGCACAGCCGGCGCACGCGACGGTGGCGACGACACCGAGCAGTCGTCTGCGGGAGACCATGTCGTGGCGTGCCGACCCGCCGACAAAAATGTATCCTGACTGTCCTCTCTACGTTCGCCGTCCGCTCGACTCACCACGCCTCGACGGGCGCGAACGTCCCCGCCTCCAGCGTCCAGTCGTACGACTGGAACCGCACTGTCGGGTCGGCACCCTCGGGCACGCAGTCGTACGCCCGGAGGGCGTCTCGGATACCCGAGCGGCCGCCGAAGTCGCCGACGAACCAGAACATGAGCCGCGGGACCCGGACCACGTCCGCGACCGGGTCGTACTCCACCTCCTGTCCGAGGTACGACTCGGTGGCGAGGTCGAGTTGCGCGTCGATGCGGTCGGCGTCGTAGGCCGCGACGGGCGGGCACGCGGCCGCCCCGCAGTTCAGCGCGAAGTGGACCCGCCAGTCACGCTCGCGCACGCGGAACGTCCGCTCGAACGCGCTCGGGAACGGGTTCCGGACGTACCCACCGCCCCACTTCGGCCGGGAGCCACGGAGCAGGCCGTGCTCCACGTCGTCGACCGAGAGTCGCTCGCCGGCGACGGCGACGAGCGGCGCGGTGAAGAACGCGTTCCGCGCCTCGAACGCCTCCGGGCTGGCGCCCAGCACGGACTGCACGGTGGCGTTGTAGACGTTCACCCAGAACGCGAGGCGTGCGTCGTCCGTCCCGAGGGCCGCTCGGAGCCGCTCGCGCGGGAGGTCACGGAGCGCGGCCTCGTACGGCGTGGGCGACTCGCCGACCCGCACCGCCCGGAGGTAGTCGTGGGCGAGCGAGAGCGGGTCCTCGGGGAGGTCGGTCCGGGTCGCGGGGGCGGTCGTGGTCACTGGGTCACGATACGCCGGCCGGGGATACGTAGTTTTACCCCCGTGCGGGACGCGCGGCGACCGTCGAACGGTGCCACGCGGTCCGCGCTCGCCGCTCGAACCGACGGACCGCTCGGCGCGACCGAACGCGGTCCGGACCACCACCCGCTAAGTCCCCGGCCTCCGAGGCACCGGTATGCCAATCGGCTTCATCGGCGGCAGTGGCGTCTACGACGCACTCGACCTCGAGAACGAGACCACCGAGGTGGTCCGCACCCCGTTCGGCGACCCCTCCGGCCCCATCACCATCGGCGAGATGGACGACACCGAGATCGCGTTCCTCCCGCGACACGGCAAGCGCCACCGCTACTCGCCCACGACGCTCCCGTACCGCGCGAACATCCACGCGCTGAAGCAACTCGGCTGCGAACGGGTCCTCTCCTCGAACGCGGTCGGGAGCCTCCGCGAGGACCTCCCGCCGCGGACGCTGTCGATCCCCGACCAGATATTCGACCGGACCAAGCACCGCACCCCGACGTTCTTCGAGGACCTCGTCGTCCACATGGGGTTCGCCGAACCGTACTGCCCCCACATGGTCGAGCACCTGAGCGAGGCGGCCGCGACGGCCACCGACGCCGACCACGAGCAGGGCGGCACCTACGTCTGCATCGAGGGGCCGCAGTTCTCGACGAAGGCCGAGTCCGAGTTCTACCGCCAGCAGGGGTTCGATGTCATCGGGATGACGGCCATCCCCGAGGCGAAACTCGCCCGCGAGGCCGAGATGTGCTACGCCACCGTCGCCGGCGTCACCGACTACGACGTCTGGCGCGAGGGGAGCGAGGTGACGCAGTCGGAGGTCGTCAAGAACGCGCAGGCCAACGAGGCGGCCATCAAGGACGTCGTCCAGTACGCCGTCGAGCAGATGCCCGACGAGCGCGAGTGCGACTGCGGCCACGCCCTCGAGGGCGCCATCGCCACCGACCCCGACGCCGTCCCGCAGGAGGCTCGTCGACGCGTCGAGACGCTCGCGGGCGGCTACCTCGACGAGATGGCCGGTATCGACGGCGGCGACTGACGGCTCACTCTTCGTCGCGTCGCTCTCCCAGCGACGTTCGCGTTCCTGCGGAACGCTCACCACCGCTGGACTCACTCCGTTCGTCCAGCGAGGGTCGCCTCACTCGCGTCGCTCGTTCGGCTCCCCGCCATCCGCCGCGACCTCCGCCTCCACGCTCGTCGCGCCGGGATCCTGCACCCATAGGTCGCCGAACAGGTCGTCCTGCTGCAGGCGGACCTGCCCGCGATGCGCGAGGAAGAGAAGTCCGAGGAACGTCATCACCTTCGACCCGCCGGCGTCCTCGACCTCGGCGAACAGCACCTCCGCCCGTCCCTGGTCGTAGTGCTCGCGCAGGGCCGTGTACGTCTCGTTGATGACCGTGTCCATGTGCTCGTCGTGGGCCGTGCCGGTCACGTCCGCGACGCTCGGCTCGTCGTCCATCCGGAAGTCGTCGCCCGAGCGGTAGTCGAGGGTCTGGGTCCCCCGCGAGTAGCCGTGTGGCGAGTCGCTGGTGTCGTAGGTCCGGCCCTCCTTCCACCACGTCTCGCGCTCGCGCTCTCGCAACTCCCGGACGAGTTCGTCCAGCGTCCGAGGCATCCCGCGGGCGCGCTTGCGCTCGAGGCGGCGGTCCATCTCCGCCTCCAGTTTGTCGAACGGGTCGACACCCGGACCGCCGGGGGCGTCGGCGCCGAACCCCTCGACGGGGTCCTCCCACGCCTCCTCCTCCGGTTCGGGGTCCTCGAGCAGGTGGTCGGACTTCATCCGCAACAGCACCGAGGCGTAGAACAGTGCCCGCCCGCCGGTCCGGAGGTCCGCCTCGTCGAGTCGGTCGAGGAACTTGTCCGTGACCGCGACGATGTCGATGTCCCACGGATCGATCTCACCCTCGTCGGCGAGGCCGACGAGCAGTTCGACCGGCTCTACCTCGTCGTCGTCGACGGCCGGACTGTCGGGGGCGTCGGCGACGGAGAAGTCGGTGATGAGGTCCTCGACGCCGTCGCCCTCGCTCTCGTCTCCAGGTGACTCGCCGTTCTCACGGCGCGCCTTCTCCTCGTCGTGGCCGGCGATGTTCAGCGGCACGTCGCCGCTCGCGGGTCGCTCCGCTCCCCGCTCGCCATCGGAGGCCTCGCTCCCCTCGGCCTCCCTAGTCATCCGCGACGACCCCCACCTGCGACAGGTCGATACCGGTCACGGCGCTCACGTTGTCTCCCTGCATCGTCACGCCGATGGCCCGTTCGGAGCGTTCCAGCAGGGCCGAGCGGTGCGAGACGACGACGAACTGCGCATCGTCCGCGAGTTCGTCGACCATCTCGCCGACCATCTCCGCGTTCGCCGCGTCGAGGAAGGCGTCGACCTCGTCCAGCGCGTAGAACGGCGCGGGGTTGTACCGCTGGATGGCGAAGATGAACGCCAGCGCGGTCAGCGACTTCTCACCGCCGGACATCGCCGCCAGCCGCTGGACGGGCTTGTCCGCCGGCTGGGCCTTCATCGTCAGGCCGCCCTCGAACGGGTCCTCCTCGTCCTCGAGGTGGAGCTCGCCCTCGCCGTTCGAGAGGCGCGCGAAGATGTCCTGGAACTTCTCGTCGATGGCCTCGTAGGCCTCCATGAACGTCGCCTTCTTGCGCTGCTCGAACTGTTCGATGCGGTCGCGAATCTGCTGGGCCTCCTCCGTGAGGGTGTCCTTCTTCTCCTGGATGTCGTCGAGTTCCTCGGCCACCCGGTCGTACTCGTCGATGGCGAGCATGTTGACCGGTTCGAGGTCGGCCATCCGGTTCTCCAGTTTCGTTATCTGTCCCTTCACGTACTGGAGGTCAGGGATGTCCTCGGCGTCGTACTCGTCGACCTGCGAGGCGAGTTCGTCGACCTCCCACTCCAGCCGCTCTGCGGTCTCTCGGAGCTCCTCGAGCTCCTCCTCGACGGTCCGGACCTTCGAGGCCCAGTCGTCGCGTGCCTCGCGTGCCTCGCGCAGGTCGGCCTTCAGGTCCTCGCGGTCGCCCTTGAGGTCCGCGAGTTCGTCCTCGAGGTCGGCCACCTCGGCGCGTTTCTCCTCGAGAGTCGTCTCACGCTCGGCGATCTCGGACTCGAACGTGTCGATGGACGCCTCGGCGTCGGCCTTCTTGTTCTGGGCGGCCTCGATGTCGTCGTGCAGGTCGTCGATGGCGTCCTCGGCGTACTCCTTCTCGAGGACGAGCTCGTTCAGCCGCGCGTCGAGGTCGTCCATCCGGTCCTCGATGTCGCCCATCTCGGCCCGGAGTTCCTCGGCCCGCTCGGTGAGTTCGGGGATGTCGGACTCCTGCAGTTCGCGCTTCCGGTCGTCGATGGCCTCCTCGCAGGCCTCGATGGCGTCCTTCTTCTCGGCGATCTCGGCCTCCAGTTCCTCCATCCGCGCCGAGACCTCCTCGCGCTCGGCCTCGATCTCCTCGAGGTCGGCCTCCAGCGAGGCGATCCGCTCCTCGCGCTCGCCCTTCGCGGCCTCCTTGCGCTCGATGGCGCTCTCGACCTCGCGGACCTTGTCCGCGGCGTCGGTCTGCCGGTCGCGCGCGTCGTCGAGGCGGCCCTCCACGTCGCGCAGGTCCTCGCGCACATCGCTCTTCTCGTCCTCGAGCTGGTGGATGCGTTCGGCGACCCGCTCCAGTCGGCCCTTGCCCGACTTGGAGAAGGAGTAGCGCGATCCGGACGAGGAGCCACCGGTCATCGCGCCGGACTTCTCGACGAGGTCACCGTCGAGCGTCACGAGCCGGACGTTGCCCATCAGGTCACGCGCGGTCTGCATGTCCTCGACGACGACGGTGTCCCCGAGTACGTAGCTGAACACGTCGGCGTACTGCGGGTCGAAGTCGACGAGTTCGTACGCGAAGTCCACCACGCCCTCGTGGCTCGGGAGTGAGGGTAGCGACCGCGAGTGCATCTTCGTGATGGGGAGGAAGGTCGCCCGCCCCGCGTTGCGCGACTTGAGGTACTCGATACCACGCTGGCCGACGCCGTCGTCGTCGACGACCACGTGCGCGAGGCGGCCACCGGCGGCCGTCTCACAGGCCGTCGCGTACTGCGCGTCGACGCCGCCGAGTTGGCCGACGGTGCCGTGGACACCCTCGAGTCCCGCGTTCAGGACGCTCGTCACCGCTCGTCCGTAGGACTGGTCGCCGTCCTCGCCCGCGCGAGCCTCGAGTTCGGCGTACTCCTGCTGTTTCGCGCTGATCTCGTCGTCGAGTTCGTCCAGCCGTTCCTGCAGCTCGCGTTTCTCGGCTTTCAGGTCCTCGACTACCTCTGTGATGGTCTCACGGTTCTTCCGGACCTTCTCCAACTCGGCTTCGAGGTCCGCGATCTCGGCCTCGATGTCCGGGATGTCCGCCTTCGCCGCCTCGATCGCCTCCTCCTTCTCGCGCCGGTCGTTGGTCCGGCGGCGTGCCTCGTCGAGCAGTCGGTCCTGCTCGCGCTGGAGGTCGTTTCGCTCGTCTTTCAGGTCGGCGAGCTCCTCGCGGCGCGCCTCGAGTGCGTCGCGGACCTCCTCGTACTCGGTGTCGACCGACTCGATCTCGGCCTCCACGTCGTCGAGCTCCGACTGCTTCGTCTGCAGGTCCGCCTTCAGGTCGGCCTTCCGGACCTTCGCGTCGCGTATCTCGGCCTCCTTCTCCTCGACGGTCTCCTGCTTGCGGTCGACCTGGACGAACGCCTGCCGGCGCTTGGACTCGGCCTCCGAGATGCGTTCCTCGGCAGCCTCGATCTTGTCCTCGAACCGGCCGATCTCGCCCTTGACCTCCTCTATCTCGCGTTTGATGGCGAGCTGTTCGTCCTCGCCCTTGCGTTCGATCTCGGCGTTGAGGTCCTCGAGGTCCTCCTCCAGTCGCGTCACCTTCCCCTGACGCTCATCGAGTTCGCGCTGGAGGTCCTCGAGCTCCGCCTCGTGTTCCTCGATGCCCTCGCGGGCCTCGGCGAGGTCCGCACGCTTGTCCTCGAGTTCGGCGGCCTTCAGGTAGCCCTCGTACTCCGCTTTCGTGTCCCGGAGCTCCTGGTACTGCAGGGCCGTCTCGCGCTCGTCTTCGAGCTGTTCGAGGCGCGTCTGCTTCTCCTCGATGCGGAGGTCGGCCTCGTCGATGCGCTCCTGAACGGTCTCGAGTTCCTCGAAGGCGTCCTCCTTCTTCGCGTCGAAGGCCGCGACGCCCGCGATCTCGTCGATGATCTCGCGGCGTCGGAGCGGCGTCTTCGTGATGATCTCGGTCACGTCGCCCTGCATCACGACGTTGTACCCCTCCGGGGTGACGCCGGCCTGCGAGAGCAGGTCACGGATGTCCGAGAGGTTGACCGAGCGCCCGTTGACGTAGTAGTACGAGTAGTAGGTGTCCTCGTCGGTCTGCTTGACCCGGCGCTTGATAGAGATCTCGTCCACGTCGCCGACCTTGTCGGTACCGGCGGCGCTCACCACCTGCGAGCGCTCGAGGGTCCGGTCGGCGTTGTCGAGGACGACCTCGACCTCGGCCTCCCGTTCGCCGCTGAACCCGGACTCGTCGTCGTCGTGGCCGGGGTTGTAGATGAGGTCGGTGAGTTTCTCCGCCCGGATGCCCGAGGTGCGGGCCAGACCGAGCGCGAACAGGACGGCGTCGATGATGTTGGACTTGCCGGAGCCGTTCGGGCCGCTGATGGTGGTGAAGTCGTCGTAGAACGGGATACGCGTCTTGCGGCCGAAGCTCTTGAAGTCGTCTAGTACGAGCTCTTTGATGTGCATGGGGCGCTCGTGGTGCGGCCCCTACGCGACGATGATGTCGTCGGTGGAGTCCGCCTCGTCGTTCTCCTCGCTCTCCTCCGTCTTGGCTCCGTCGGCCGCTTCGACGGCCTCGTCGACGGCGCGCTGGTTCTCGGGGGCGTCGGGCGACGGCGCGCTGCCGTTCCCGTTCGTCTGGGTCTCGGGAGTCTTCGTCGGGCGGCCCTCGATGATGTCCATGTTCAGGTCCGGGTCGACCTCCTCCTCGAGGACGTGGAGTCGCTCTTTCGTCTCCATCAGTTCGTCCGTGAGTCCGTCGACCGTCGCCTGGAGTTGCCGCACCTTGGCCTCGAGTTCTTCCACTCGGTTCCCACTCATACGGCGACAGGCGGCCTCGCCCCCCTTAAACCTGCGTCAGACATTGACACCGTGCGTGATAGGTGTCGGACGTGATTCTCGCCCCGTTCCTCTCCAGGAGCCGAGAGGTTCGCGGGGTGGCCCCGCGTCGACCGGTCCGTTACGTTTTAGCGCCAGCGTCCGAATCCTCGTGTAATGACCGCACAGACCGCCGAGGTCCGTGACCTCGCCACCGTCATCGGGCTGGAGGTCCACGTCCAGCTCGAGACGGACACGAAGATCTTCTGTGGCTGTACGACCGCGGCCGACGAGGACGAGGCGCCCAACACCCGCACCTGTCCCGTCTGTCTCGGCCTGCCGGGTGCGCTCCCCGTCCTGAACGAGGGGGCCGTCGAGGCCGCCGTCAAGGTCGGCAAGGCCATCGACGCCGACATCCCCGAGGAGACCACCTTCCACCGGAAGAACTACTACTACCCCGACCTGCCGAAGAACTTCCAGATCACGCAGTACGACGCGCCGCTCTGTGCCGACGGCGAACTGGAGTTCTCCGTCGCGGGCGAGCGCCACACCGTCCGCATCGAGCGCGCCCACCTCGAGGAGGACCCCGGCAGCCTCCAGCACGTCGGCGGCGGCATCGACACCGCGGACTACACGCTCGTCAACTACAACCGCGCGGGGACGCCGCTGATGGAGATCGTCACGGCGCCGGACTTCCGCTCGCCCGGCGAGGTCCGCTCTTTCCTCGCGAAACTGGAGGAGGTCCTCGAGTACCTCGGGGTGTTCGACGCCTCGCGCGACGGTTCGCTGCGCGTGGACGCGAACCTCTCCATCGTCCCGGCCGACGAGGTGGCCGACGACGGCTCCATCGCTATCGAGACGCTGGAGGAAGCCAACCGCACGGAGGTCAAGAACATCTCCAGTCACAAGGGGGCGGAGAAGGCGCTCGCCTACGAGCAGACCCGCCAGAAGAACGCCATCAAGCGCGGCCGCGTGGTCGAACAGGAGACGCGCCACTGGGACGAGTCCAAGGGCGTCACACTCTCGATGCGCTCGAAGGAAGAGGAGAAGGACTACCGCTACTTCCGCGAGGCCGACCTGCCGCCGCTGCGCGTCTCACACTGGAAGGAGGAGATCCCCATCCCCGAACTCCCCGATGCCCGGCGCGAGCGGTTCCGCGAGGAGTACGGCCTCAGCGAGGAGGCCGCCTCGAAACTCACCTCCACGAAGCAGGTGGCCGACTTCTTCGAGGACGTGGCCGACCGGTTCGACGCCGACGTGGCCGCCTCGTGGGTCGCCGACCGCCTCCTCGGTGAGCTCAACTACCGCGACATGGCCATCACGGACGTCGCCGACCGACTGGACGAGTTCACCCGCCTCGTCGAGATGGTCGAGGGCGACGAGATAACCACGAAGAACGCCGAGGAGGTCGTGCTGCGGGCGATGCTCGACGAGGGTGAGGACCCGGAGACGGTCGTCGAGCGCGAGGGGCTCGGCAAGACCGACGCGGGCGAGGTGGAGGCTGCGGTCCGCGAGGCCATCGAAGAGAACCCCGACGCGGTGGAGGACTACCACGCCGGCGAGGGTGGGGCCATCAACTTCCTCGTCGGGCAGGTGATGCAGAAGACCGGTGGGAGTGCCGACCCCGGTGACGTGAACGGGATGTTGCGGGCGGCACTGGACAGCTGAAGTTCACGCTCGACTGGTCGAACGAGTGGAAGCGCTCGTCCGACGCCGCCCGACAGTCGACGGACGGCCGGTCTCTTTCACGCAGGACACTCACGAACAATGTGACAACCGCTAATACGGTACCGGTGGGTCCAGTGCCGTGTTCGGACGCGTCCAGCGACCGACACGTGGAGGACCACCATGCACGACACGACACGCCGTGACCTGTTACGGACCGCTGGAACAGTGACGAGCGGACTCACGCTCGGGAGCCTCGCCGTGAGTGGGACGGCCCTCGCCGACCACGGCCGGACGGGAGGTCAGATGCTCGTCCTGAGCGAACCGGTTCGTGGCGTCCCGTTCGCGGCCGAACCGATGGCTGACGGGGACTTCGAGTTTCCCGCGAGTTGCTTCGCGTCCGAGTCGGCGCTGAAACAGTTCGAGGAGGTGGTCGTGACGTACGAGGGTGGCCAACAGACCCTCGCGGCCATCCGACGAAACAAGCGACACTTCGCCGTGGACGGCGAGACTGCCTACGCGTTCACCGCTTCACGAACCTGTCGGGACTCCGCGAGTCCGACCGGCGCGACCATCTGGCAAGCAGCGTTCAGACCGGTCTGAGTCCCGATCCGGCGCCGAGAGAGTACTGGAGGGTGCCGCTGACGGCCGGGCTCAGAAGTACCGCTCGGCCATCCGGTCCGCGATGCGGAGCGCGTTGGCCTGTCCGGTGTTCGTCGGGTTGGGACCGCCGCCGACCTGCGCGGCGCGGTGGTGACGGCCATCGTCCGCCGGACCGACCCGTCGCTCACGGCGTCGGCGGTCGTCGAGGCCTGCGAGGCGACGCTCGAGGAGTACGAGGTTCCACAGCGTGTCGGGGTCGTCGACGAACTCCCGACGACGGCGACCGGGAAGGTCGACCGCGTGACGCTACGCGAGCGGTTCGGGACCGACTGAGTCGGCCCGTTCACCCGCTCGCAGTCTGTCCTTAACTATTAATACTCCGTGGCCACTACGAACTGCAATGTCAGAGCTACTGCCGTCGGACGCGGACGTCACCGCCGAGCAGGACGGTGAACTCCAGACGCTCTGGCTCGACTCCGACGAGGCTGGCGACCTGCTCTCGTCGCTGGCCTCGGACACCGCCCGGAGCGTGCTGACCACGCTCCACGACGAACCCGCCACCGCGAGCGAGGTGGCCGAGCGCGTCGACACCTCGCTCCAGAACGCCCGGCACCACCTCTGCAACCTCCAGGACAGCGGCCTCGTCCGGGTGGCCGACACGCGCTACTCCTCGAAGGGCCGCGAGATGAACGTGTACGCGCCCGCTCGCGACCCGATGATCGTCTTCGTCGGCAACGAACGCTCGGAGTCTGGGCTGCTCGACTCGCTGAGACGCCTCCTCCCCGTCGCGGCCGTGCTCGCGCTCGCGAGTCTGCTCGTCCAGACGCTCCTCGCCACAGGATCGGACGGCCCCACGACCGGGATGGTCCGCGTCGGGCAGGACGTCGGCGCGACCGTCGGGAGCACCGGACTCGCCCCGGGACTCGTCTTCCTCGCGGGCGGCCTGTTCGTCCTCGCCGTGACGCTCGGGGTACGGTACACCACCACATAGGCGGGTGAAACCTTTTGCCGACCCGTCTAGAAACAGTATCGGAATGGTTCGTCGGCTGACACTCGTCGTGGCGGTAGCCTGTCTGCTGGCGCTCTCGCCAGTGGTGCCGTTCGTCGCCTCGTGGGTGGAGGCCGACGCCACCAGCACGCCCACCGGGCCGTCGTTCGAGGAGCGTCTCGGCGGCATCGTCGACGAGGACCCCCGACCCACCGCGCCCGTCGAGGAGGAGGTGCTCGTGCTCGTCCGACTGGAGCGTGGTGCGCGTCTCCCGGGCGAGTACGCGGTCGACGTCCGCGAGCGCTACACGCGCGAGGGCGCTCGCCACCTCCGGGGGTACGTGCCGCTGACCGCGGTGCACGACCTCTCGGTCGACCCGCGCATCGAGGCGGTCCGCATCGAGGGGTCGCGACTCGAGACGGGGCGCCACGTCGCCTCGGGGGTGCAGGCCATCGGCGCCGACACCCTCCACCGGGCCGGACTCACGGGCGAGAACGTCACCGTCGGCATCGTCGACGCCGACTTCCGGATGAGCGACCCCGAGATCGCCGGGCAGGTCGCCGCCTACCGCTCGTTCGGTGGCTCCGGCGGGAACTGGGAGCACGGCACGGCCGTCGCGAGCGTCGTCGCGGACACCGCCCCGGACGCGAAACTCTACCTCGCCTCGGTCGGCGACACCACCTCACCCGAGGCGTACCGCGAGGCCACGGACTGGCTCCGGGCATCCGGCGTCGATGTCGTGCTCGACGCGGGGTCGTACCTCGGGCAACCGAGCGACGGGACCGGCGAGGTCGCGGCCATCGCCGAGGAGACGGCCCGAGAGACCGTGTTCGTCGCCGCCGCGGGCAACTACGGCCGGAGCCACTGGCACGGCCGCGGCAGCACCGACGCCGAGGGCCACGTCCAGTTCGTGCCCGGCGTCCACACGAACGACCTCGCCGGCGGGGCGACGGTGGCCGGCCCCGTCCGCGTCACGGCCCGTTGGGAGGACGTGGGTGGCGAGGGCTACGACCTGTTGCTCTACCGGCGGACCGCCGGGCCGGACCCGGTCGTCGCTCGCGGCTCCGAGGTGGTCGGTCGACCGGTCGAGCACATCGCCACCACGGTCCGCGAGGGCCGGTACTACGTCGTCGTGCGGGCCCCGGACGGGCCGTCGGGGCGACTCGATGTCTACGCCAGCCGCCCGCTCTCCCAGCACTCCACGTCGGGGAGTCTGACCGCGCCCGCGACGGCCCGCGGCGTCCTCGCGGTGGGCGCCGTCGACAGGGAGGGGGAGGTGGCGGCGTTCTCCTCACGCGGGCCGGTCGGTGACCGACTGGGCGTCGACCTCGTGGCACCTGATACCGTCGCGGCCCCGGGCACGGACGCTGGACAGGGTACCTCCTACGCCGCGCCGTACGTCGCCGGGACGGCTGCCCTCCTCATCGAGGGCCACCCCTCGTTCACGCCGGCGCAGGTCCGCTCCGTGTTGCGCTACTCCGCCGTGGACACGGGTCTCGAGGGGCCGGACGCGGAGACCGGGTACGGCCGCCTCGACGCGGGTGCGGCCGCCGAGTTCGCGGTCGAGTTCGAGCGCTACGCGGCGCTCAACACGACGATGGCAGACACGTCCGTCGACACCGGGGACTGACCGGGCCGGTCAGTCAGCGTCGGAGTCGGCGTGGTCTGGGTCGTCCGCCTCCTCGGCGTCGAACCGGCGGAAGGGGTTGCGCTCGCCCTCGACCGCCGCGGCGGGGTCGACCCGCAACAGGAGACCGAGCAACGCCATCCCGACCAGTTCGAGCGAGATGGAGACGACGCCGAGCAAGACGCGGCCGGTGCCCGGCGTCCCCTCGGTGGACGCGGTGACGGCGGCGACGAGCGGGTCGACGTAGTGCGACTGCAGGGTCCCGAGGAGACCCTCGTGGTTGTGGGTGTCCGGGGTCGTGGGCGTGTCCCCACCGAGTGCGAGGCCGTGGTCGAGGACCGTGTGCCAGCCGACCCAGCTCAGCACGTAGACGCCGAGCACCAGCAGACCGAGCCGGTAGCCAGTGCGGTAGTCGACGTACCCACGGGCGACGGCGACGATGCCGGCGACGATGGCGAGCCCCGAGACGAGGAACAGGAGCGGTCGGGGGTCGGCGGTGACGAAGTTGGTGAGGTAGGGGCCGAGCAGGCCGGCGTTCGCGATACGCAGTAGCTCGGTGGCGCCGACGACGAGGTGGACGACGGCGGCAGCCCCGACGACCTGGAGCGCGACGAACCGGAGCTTCCGCACACGGGCCTCCTCCATGGAGACGCGTCGGGACTCCGCGGGCTTGAACGGCGTGGTTCGGCCGTCGAAACCCGCGGTCCGAGTCGCCCCGACTCAGCGACCGGTATCGTACTTGTAGGTCGCCGTGTCGGCGTCGATACCGAAGTCCTCGGCCGTCTCCTCGATCTCGGGTTCCGCGTCGGCCTCGGCCGCGGATTTGAACCGCTCGCGGAGCGCCTCGGGCATCCGGAACCGGTCGACGTCGACGGCCATCGCGATGGCGTCGGGGTCGAACGACTCGCGTTTCGCCTCGAGGCGCTCGACCAGCAGGTCGGGCAGGTCCTCGCGCTCGACGCCGTAGAAGCCGAACTGCGCGAGGTACTCGGTCTCGCTGGTGAGCGAGTAGACGCGGTCGAACCCCTCCATCTCGGCGGTGTCGACGAGTCGCTCGACGACGTGGGCGCCGACGCCCTGTCCGCGCCAGCCGTCGAGGACGCCGATGCTGGTGAGTTCGACACACTCGGGCTCCGCGGGCGTCGGGTGGAACCGCAGGCGGCCGAAGCCGGCGCGGGTGTCCGACTCGTCGTCGACCGCGACGACGTAGTCCCGCGAGCGGAAGGCGACGTCGTCGAGTCCCATCGCCTCGATGTGGTCGAGGAGCCACGCCTCGTCACGGTTTCGTGCGTCGCGGACGTACATAGCGGGGTGTTGGTGGCCGGCGTTGAAAAAGGGTGCGTCGGACGGACCGCGGGTCTCCAGTCACTCGTCTTCCTCGGCCCCGAACGTACTTGTCGGCCGGTCCACAGCACGGCGTATGGCGACCCTCCCAGCCGCCGAACGGTCCCCCTCCCTCCGACGCCTCGCCCGCTTCCGGCGACGGGTCGACGACTGGCGTATCCGCGAGCACCTGCGCCGGACGGAGTGGGCGCTCCGACGGGCAGACGTCGACGGTCTGACTGCCGACCAGCGAGCGGGCCGCGAGCGCAACCTTGACCGATTGCGCGAGTACCGAGCGCGTGGGCAGTTCCCCCGGAATCGTCACCACGAGAGACGGACGCCGGTGTTCGTGGACGACAGCGGGACCCACTGCGCGGTGGGCCACCTGCTGCGCGAGGACGAGCGGTCGGACCTCGTGCGTCCGGTGCGCGAGCGGAACAACACGCTCCGCGTCGAGGACCTGCCGGCCGACGACCCGGTGGTCGCGTGGGGCGCGGCGAACGGCTTCACCCGCGCGGAACTCGCCCGCATCCAGCCGGCCTACCCCGAGGCGGTCCAGTTCGCCACCGATTGCGGGCCGGTTCCGTGCTGGCTCGCGGGGGTGCTCGCCTCCGTCGTGGGGCTGGCAGCCGCCGGCGCCGTCGAGTGGGTGGGCTACCGACTCTGCGGCGAGTGGTTCCCCGACAACGCGCTCAAGCGTCGGGGGGCGCTGGCGTACCTGAGCGTGCTCGCGCTCCTGCTCGCCCCGCTCGTCGCACTGCTGACCTACGCCCTGTTCCCATGAGCGAGCGCGCCGACCGACGGTACCTCGCGTTCGCGCTCGGCCTGACGGCACTCGTCGGCCTGCTCGCGGGCGTCCTCTCGCAGGTGACGGTCTACTCGTTCCCGCTGTTTGGGCACGACTACCTCGACCTGACTCGCTCGGGCCTCGCGGCCGCGCTGGCGCTGCGGGCCGTGGACGCCGTGCTCGTGCTCGCGCCGCTGGCGTACCTCCTCGTCCCGGCACTGGTCGTCCTCGGAGCGCCCGACGGGGACGACCGACGCCACCTCGTCGCGGCCGCCTCGGCGCTGCTGGCCATCCCCGTGCTGGGGGTCGGCTTCCAGGTGGTCGCGGGCACCCGTCTCCGCGACACGTCCATCACCGTCGGCGTCGCGGTCGTCCTGCTCGTCGGCCTCCTCGGCCTCCGACGGCTCCGGGAGCGGGTCGACGGCACGCTGCCCGCGGGTGCGGCCCCACTCGGTATCCTCGTCGCCGTGCTCCTGCTGGTGAGCGCGTTCACGGGTGGGTTCGCCGGGGCGCGTGTCGCGGACGACCTCTCGTCGGCATACGCCGTCTCCCCGCCACAGGCCGCCTTCGAGTTCGAGTACGAGGCCGCTGACGGCGGGCAGGGCGTGCTCACCGTGAGGCACGGGGGCGGCCTCGAGATCGATGCCGGGCACCTCTCCCTCAGGCCTGAACCGAACGGCTCGTTCGTCGCCGTCGCGGGCGCGAACCAGACCGCGGCCGGCCGCTGGCGAGGGAGCACCACGGCCGGCGCGGACGGGCCGGTCGTCGCGCCGGGTGACGCGGTGGCCGTCGGGCTCGCTGCCGAGTGCGAGACCGTCCGTGTCGTCTGGGACGACGGTGACGTGGCCACGACCCTCGGCATCTCCGAGTGCCCCGACGCGGCCTGACCGCGGTGGGGTTGACGTGTGAACAAGATACTTCGTGGTGCCCCGAGGAGTCGTTCACGACATGTCCACCGAGGAGGCCGACCAGTTCGACGTGGTCCACGAACCCAGTCGGGAGTTCGTGGAGTCCACGAACGTCTACGAGTTCATGCAGGAGTACGGCATCGACGACTACGAGTCCCTCATCGAGCGGACGACGACCGAACTCGAGGGCGAATCCGACTCGGGCGTCGACTGGTTCTGGGACGAACTCGTCGACTACCTCGGCATCGAGTTCTACGCGGACTACGACACGGTCCGCGACGACAGCGAGGGGCCACAGTTCACCGACTGGTACCCCGGCGGCGAGGTCAACGTCGCGCACAACGTCGTCGACCGCCACGCTGCGGTCGACTCGCCCACCCGGAACAAGGTCGCCACCATCTGGGAGGGTGAGGACGGCGACGTCCGCGAGGTCACGTTCCACGAACTCCACCGGCAGGCGAACAAGGTGGCCAACGCGCTCGAGGAGCGCGGTATCGAGACGGGCGACCGGGTGGGGCTCTACATGCCGATGGTCCCCGAGGTCGTCTCCATCCTCTACGGCTGTTTCAAGGTCGGCGCCATCGCCGTCCCCATCTTCTCCGGGTTCGGTGTCGACGCCACCGCCACCCGACTGGAGGACCCCGAGTGCGACGTGCTGTTCACCGCCGACGGGTTCTACCGGCGCGGGAGCGAGGTCACCCTGAAGGGTGCTGCAGACGAGGCCATCGCCGAGGCCGACCACGACGTGGGCCATACCATCGTCTACGAGCGGTTCGACGGCACGGACTCGGACGTGGGCGTGCCGATGACCGAGGGGCGCGACGCCTTCTGGGACGACGCCGTCGAGGCGCAATCCGACGAGTACGACACCAAGCACCTGCCGTCCTCGCAGGAGTCGATGCTGCTCTACTCCTCGGGGACGACGGGAAAGCCGAAGGGTATCGTCCACACGCACGCGGGCGTGCAGGTCCAGACGGCGAAGGAGATCCACTTCGGCTTCGACCAACGGGACTCGGACCGCTTCTTCTGGGTCAGCGACATCGGCTGGATGATGGGGCCGTGGACGCTCATCGGGAACCACACGTTCGGCGGGACCATCTTCATGTACGAGGGGGCGCCGGACCACCCCGAGCCGGACCGGTTCTGGGAGATGATCGACCGCCACGGGCTCACCCAGTTCGGCATCTCGCCGACGGCCATCCGCGCGCTCCGCAAGCGGGGCGACGAGTGGCTGGAGGGCCACGACCTCTCCTCGCTGCGACTGCTCGGGTCGACGGGCGAGCCGTGGGACCCCGAGTCGTGGATGTGGTTCTACGAGAACGTCGGCGGGAGCGAGGCGCCCATCATCAACATCAGCGGGGGGACCGAGATATGCGGGTGTTTCCTGATGCCGCTCCCCACCGAGCCGCTCAAACCCTGCACGCTCGGTGGACCGGGGCTGGGGATGGACATCGACATCGTGAACTCGCAGGGGGAGTCCATCGCGGACACGCACGAGCGGGGGTTCCTCGTCGCGCGTGACTCCTGTCCGAGTATGACGAAGTCGCTCTGGGAGGGCGACGAGCGCTACCTGAACACCTACTGGTCGAGCTTCGAGGAGCCGCCGATGTGGGACCACGGCGACTGGGCGCAGAAGGACGAGGACGGCTTCTGGTTCCTCCACGGCCGCGCGGACGACGCGCTGAACGTCGCGGGCCGGAAGGTCGGCCCCGCCGAGGTCGAGGGTGCACTCATCGAACACGAGGCCGTCAACCAGGCCGCCGCCGTGGGTGTGCCCGACGACACGACCGGCACCGCAGTCGTGACCTACGTCATCCTCGAACCGGGCGTCGAGGAGAGCGGCGAGTTGCGCGAGGAACTCCGCGCGCAGGTGGGCGAGGAACTCGGCAAGCCGTTCCGCCCGCGCGAGGTGCTGTTCGTCGACGAGTTCCCGAAGACGCAGTCGGGGAAGATCATCCGCCGTGCCATCCAGGCGACCTACACGGGTGAGGACCTCGGGGACATGAGCAGCATCGAGAACCCCGACGCGCTGGAGGACCTCGAGGACGCGCGATAGGTCCGGTCACCACGCCGGGGTGGCACTTACAGTCCCAGAGCGTCAGACTCCTCGCCGTGTCCCGAGAAGAGCCACTGCGGACCGACGGCGGCGAAGCCGCAGAGACGGCGTTCTCGCTGGTCGGCAACGAGACGCGAGCCGAGATACTGCGCGTGCTCGGTGAAGACCCGTGGGAGCCGGCGTCGTTCTCCGACCTTCGGTCGGCAGTCGACCCGGACATCGACAGCGGTCAGTTCAACTACCACCTCCAGCAGCTCGTCGGCGTGTTCGTGGAGCGGACCGACGAGGGCTACCGGCTTCGGAGCCGTGGCGCGACGCTCTATCGGACACTCCGGGCGGGGACGTTCACTCGGTCGCCCGACGTGGCTGCGTTCGACGCGGGCTTCGACTGTCACTTCTGTGGCGGGCGCCCCGAGGCACGGTACGGCGACGGGACGTTCGACCTCGAGTGTCCCGACTGTGGACACCTCTACACCCACTCGATGGCGCCGCCGAGCACCTTCGAGGATGTACCGACGCCCGAGGACCTGCTCGACCGGGTGGATTCGTACACCCGCCATCAGGTCCTCGCGTACGCCCGCGGCGTGTGCCCCCACTGTGTGACCGGACTCGACGTCTCGCTGGTCGACGCCGAGGACGTCTGGACCGAGAGCGCCGGAGACCTGACGCTGTTCGCCCGGTATCACTGTCCCCACTGCGACAACCGGCACTTCGTGTCGCTGGGGATGGCACTGCTCTCGTATCCGGCGCTGGTCGCGTTCTGCTACGAACGGGGGCTGGACGTGACGAGTGTCCCACACTGGGAACTCGAGTTCGTGGCGACCGACCGGACGGTGACCGTCCACTCGCGCGACCCGTGGGAGGTGTCGCTCGCCGTCGCGCTGGAGGGCGACAGACTGGAACTGGTAGTGGACGACTCACTCGAGGTGGTGGAGACCCACCGCGAGTGACGCAATCCGGTCAGCGCAGGCCCCCCTCGAACGCCTCGATGTGGTCGTTGTCGTGCGTGACGTAGAGGTCGGCGTCCTCACGCTTCGCGCGGGCCTTCAGTTCCCGCATGGACGTGAGCGACTGGCCCAGGTCGTCGTTGAACGAGGCGGTGTGTTCCCGGTCGAGGCCGTCCTGCTGGTGGGCCACGTCGATCCCCAGTATCACCGTCTGGTCGCCCAGTTCGACCTGCACGGACTGGTGGCCGGGGGTGTGACCTGGCGTCGGGACCGTGACGACGCTCCCGTCGCCGAAGACGTCGTACTCGCCCTCGACGACGGTCACGTCGTAGTGGTTCGAGCGGAGCATCGAGAAGTCGCCGTCGAGGTAGAACACCTCCTGGACCGGGGCGGGCCACCAGCAGTAGCGCAGTTCCGACTGCTGGACGACGAACTCGGCGTCCGGGAAGACGTCGAGGTGGCCCGCGTGGTCCGAGTGGAGGTGACTCATCACGACGTAGTCCACGTCACCGGGCGAGTAGCCCGCGTCCGCGAGGTGCGCGCGCGGGTGCATCGAGGCGTCGTACTCGATGGCGGGCAGGAACGCCTCCATGAATCCCGCGCCCGAGCCGTACTCCTCGGGGTCGTCGAGCATGTCGTGGGAGATGCCCGTGTCGACCAGCGCGACCCCCTCGGGGTGGTCGATCAGGTAGAACGGACAGACCGCGTCGTACGCCTCACCGGGGCTCGTCAACTGGACGAGGAAGGAGTTGTCGAGGGACCACGTCGCGGTGTTGAACGCGTGGACGCTGTTGGCTGGCATGTGTCGTGCGCTACCGACTCCCACGACATAAACGTATCCGCGAGCCGGAACGTCGCCGCTCAGAACACGTCGGCCGGGTCGACCCGCTCGCGTTCCGGGCCCCCGTCGCCGACGGCGTAGTCGCCCTCGCCAGCGTCGCCGGGGAGGAGTATCGCCGCGCCTGCGAGTATCGGAGCGACGAGTCCCGCTGTCACCGTGCCGGGGTGGGTGAACGACGCCCGGACGGCCACCTCGTCGCCGGGTTCGAGGTCCCATCGGGCGGCGACGCGGCGGGCCGCGTCGAGCACCTCGGCGTGCGAGTAGGTCCGGTCGGCGTCCAGCAGGCCGCCGTCGGGCTCCACCCGGTCCGGGGGCTCGGTCGGGTTCTCCGACCACACGTCCCGCTCGAAGTAGCCCACGTCGGGGTCCTCGGGTTCCGTACCGTAGCCCACGCGCTTCGTGCTGGGACCGACGGTGTAGTCGTCCAGCTCGGCGGTGGGCGTGACGAGGACGCGCGCGTCGAGTTCGGTGTCGTGCGCCGGGCCGAAGCGGACGACGCCACCGAGCAGGGCAGCACCGTACGCCGAGAGCACGGCCTCGGGCGTCGGGTCGTCGGCGACGGCGACGCGGGCGTCCGTCCGGACCCCGAGCAGGCGGAGGTAGTTGCCCGCCTTCCACGTCGTCGTACAGAAGCGCCGGTAGTCGTACTCGCGGCCGGTGTCGGCCGCACGCAGCGCCGAGTCGTCGCTGCGTCGGTCGCGGACCACGAGATCACCGAGGACGTCCATCTCCATACTCGACGTTCGGCCGGGGCGCTCGAAAACGTGCCGTCTGCGGGCACCGCAGACGGGTACCTCGGGATGTGGGGCACACCGCTCTCCGCCAGTCCGGTCAGGCCGTGTAGACGCCGTGGCGGACGAGGAACTCGTTCACCGACTTGATCTCGACCGGGCTGCCGATGATGCGGGCCGGGTCGCCGTCGAGGACTGTGACGGTGAACTCCGACTCCAGGTCCTCGCGTACGACGTCGAGGGCCTCCGGGTGCAGGAGTATCTGCGTGCTGTCCCGGAAAGTGCTGGCGTCGGCCATTGCCGGCTAGTTCTTCCGGCTATCGTATTAAGATACTGAAATCTTCGCGCGGGGTCGGGTGCCGTGGGGGTCGGTGCTCGCGTTGCCCGTCAGGTGGGCCAATCAGTCCCCGTCCGAGGTGGGTTCGGCCTCGACCTCGGGGTCTGTCTCGCCATCCTCGTCCTCGGGTGGTGCGGGCATCCCGAAGTTCACCAGCAAGATGCCGACGAACGCGAGTCCGGCGATGAGGATGCCCACGTCGTCGAGGCCAGTGTCGAACGCGAACGTCGCCAGCACGAAGTGGACCACGCCCACGAACATCAGCCCGACGAGGATGAGCGTGTAGGCCAACTTCCGTTTCTGCATACGCGTGTCTATGGCTGGGAGCGGAATAGCGGTTCGCCTCGCGGCGACGCGGACACCGACGCCGTGCCGGGGTAGCCGAGTCGCACTGGGATGGACTCTGATGGATGGGCCCGGGACGAGACGGGACCCTTTTGGGTGCCGACGGCGCAGGGTCGGGTAATGGGGCTCGAAGAGGAGATCGAGGCGATCGAAGAAGAGATCGCCAACACCCCCTACAACAAGTCGACCGAGGGACACATCGGCCGGCTGAAGGCCAAGCTCTCCGAGAAGAAGGAGAAGCTAGAGCGCCAGCAGTCCGGCTCGGGCGGCGGTGGTGGCTACGCCGTCGAGAAGACGGGCGACGCCACGGTGGCGTTCGTCGGCTTCCCGTCGGTCGGCAAGTCCACGCTCCTGAACGCCCTGACCAACGCCGAGAGCGAGGTGGGCGAGTACGAGTTCACCACGCTGAACGTCCAGCCGGGGATGCTGAAGTACCGCGGTGCGAACATCCAGCTGCTGGACGTGCCCGGCCTCATCGAGGGGGCCGCGGGCGGGCGCGGCGGTGGGCGCGAGGTGCTCTCGGTCGTCCGGACCGCCGACCTCGTCCTGTTCGTCCTCTCGGTCTTCGAGCCCGACCAGTACTCGAAGCTCCGACAGGAACTCTACTACAACAAGGTCCGACTGGATACGGAGCCCAAGAGCGTCTCAGTCACCAAGCGCCACAAGGGCGGGCTGAAGGTGACGACCAACCGTGACATCGGGCTGGAGGAGGCGACGGTCAAGGAGATCCTGCGCGAGTACGGCTACGTCAACGCCGACGTGACCATCCGCGAGGAGATAACCATCGATCAACTGGTCGACGCGCTGCAGGCCAACCGCGTCTACCTCCCGAGCGCCGTCGCGGTGAACAAGGCCGACCTCATCCAGCCCGACTACAAGGAGACGGTCGACGAACAGCTGCGCGAGCTCGACATCGACCCCGAGGAGGCCGTCTTCATCAGTGCCGAGGAGGAGAAGGGGCTGGAGGCGCTCAAAGAGAAGATCTGGGAGAAACTCGGCCTCATCCGCATCTACATGGACAAGCCGGGCCGCGGCGTCGACTACGAGGAGCCGCTGGTCCTGATGGAGGGTGAACACACCGTCGACGACGCGCTCGACCGACTCGGCGGGAGCTTCGACGAGCGGTTCCGCTTCGCGCGCGTCACCGGCGAGTCCGCGAAACACGACGAGCAACAGGTGGGCCGGGACCACGAACTCGCCGACGAGGACGTCCTCCGCATCGTGGCACGGAAGTAAGCGCGGCCCCAACTCGGGGTGTGGCCCACTCGACGCCCCGCCGCCGACTGCTGGTACTCCTCGCGGTCGCCGTCGTCCCGTGGACGGTCGTCTTCATCGGGAACGAGGTGACCCTGCTGTTCCCGTTCGGAGCCTTCAACTCCAATCCTCCACAACTCACCGACCTCTACACGCTGCTCTCGTACGGATGGCGACTCCCACGCAACCCGGAACTCCTGCCCCTGAGTTACACCTTCTACGCGCTCGCGCTCGCGAGCGTGGGGGCGGGCGTCGTCCGGTCCGGTCTCGAACCGGAGCGACTCACGGCCGGGCTGCTGGTGCTCGCCGGCGTGACACACGTCGGGGTCGCCTACAGCGTCGCGTACAGACTCCAGTGGACGCCCGTGCCCGTGGGGTCGCTGTTGTTGCTCGCGGCCGCGTGGTGGTACTACTGGGAGGACCTCCGGACGCTCGTCGTCTCGCCGGAGCGGCAACTCGACTAGCACTCTATCGGGCCGTTCAGACCCACCCTCGTACGGGACAACTCCCCGACGAGCGTCCACCGATTCAGATGCTGTCGGCGTGCGGCGTGTAGATCTCCAAACTCCGATTAAACGCCGGACTGTGGGACACAGAGCGCCTCTGAGTCGAATAGGGGATATCCCAAACTCCGAATCGCTCCGGGAGGATAGGCGTGATATCGGCAGTGAGGATGCACCGTTAGTCGGTCTCTGGCCAGCAGATTCTGGGCAATCAACGCTCTCTAAGGGCCGTTTACGCCACCTCTGGATTCGACATCCCTCCCGTGGCACGGCCCGATTTACCAGCCTCTGAGTTCCAAACACCCTTGCCGTATGGCGGTTTTCGAGTCGATAGCCCATCCCTCTCCGGTCGACGCTCCAAACACGACCATTCCCCATTGTCCGACTGACGGGCAGTATGGCGCTGGAGACGGCTATTCAGCTGGCCTGTCGCTCCGGTTCGCTGGTGACGCCTTCGCGTCAGAATGACCTTTCCAAACACGGGTTTCGGACACAGTAGTCCCGGATTGAGACGGAGTTTGGAAGAAATTGGCTGAAAGTAACGCCACGGTGAAGCCACCCATCTTTATCGACCGTCCGCGAGTCGTTCGGCCTGTCATGGACGGCACGCTCGACCACGTGATGATGCGCGTGGAGGACCTGGAGGCGTCGCTCGACTGGTACACCGAGTACCTCGACTACGAGGAGAAGGGCCGCTGGGAGGCCGACACGTTCACGAACGTCTTTCTGGGCCCCGAGGACATGCACGAGGACGGTGGCCTGCTCGAACTGACGTACAACCACGACGGGCGCACCTACACGCACGGGGACGCGTGGGGTCACATCGCCGTGCGCGTCGAGGACGTCTACGAGGCCTACGAGGAACTGATGGACGCCGGTGTCGAGGACTACCGCGACCCGGACTCCTGTGGTGGGCAGTACGCGTTCGTGAAGGACCCCGACGGCCACGAGGTCGAGATCGTCGAGCGCGACCACGGGGCGCGCTGGAGTCTCGACCACACGATGATTCGCGTCGAGGACGGTGACGCCACGATTGGCTGGCTCACCCGAAAGCTCGAGTACGACCTGTTCCGTCGTGCCGAACTTGATACGTTCGCGCTCTACTTCATGAAGCCAGAGGACGCCCCGGACGAGGCGATGAGCCTCGAACTCACCGTCAACTACGACGACCGGACCTACGACGTGGGCGACGCGTGGGGCCATGTCGCCGCCCGGGTCGACGATTTAGAGGGCGACTGGGCGACGCTGATGGACCGCGAGGCCGAGGACTACCGCGACCCCGAGTCCTGTGGGTTCAACTACGCGTTCACGAAGCTTCCGGACGGGCAGGAAGTCGAGTTCGTCACCCGGTAAGGCGTCTTCGTTCTCTCTTCTGTCTGGTGTGGCCGCTGCTGGGTCGAGCCATCCGACGAGACCGTCGAAGGTCGGGACGGCATCCCCAACGTGTTCTTCGGCGAGTGCGACGACAGTCGCGTCGGTGAGACTCACCGACTGGTCCTCACATTGCTCGAACATCTCGACCGCTGATTCGAACGTCCCCTGGGTGATGTGGAGCAGCGAGAACAGGTCGGGGGAACGGTCCACGGCAGACGATGTGTCGCCCGGCAGTCAGTGCCTCCTCGAAGCTCCCGGTACACGTCTTGACGAGCGTGACCACCTCGTCATCAACGTAGTCGCTGGTGTACTGCGCTCCGTAGCGACCGTCGCCACCGCACGGAGGGCGTTCCTCGCTGTCTCGTGGCGGGTTGGACGTTCGTTCTGCAGCGCTTCGAACACTCCGGTGTCGACGAAGACGCTCACCCGTCTTCGTCTACCGATTCCTCGACGTACCGTACGTTGTTGATTTCCGCGTCGGTGGTATTGACGCCTCAGTCCGAGGCTCCGCTCAGTAACGCACGCATCTCGAACTCGTCCAGTGTGACGCCCTCGTCTCGGAACAAGTCGGCGAATGCAGCCTTCGACTCGAAGGCGTGCGAGGCGAGTCGGTCCAACAATTCCTGCTGTGTCGTTTTCCGACCAGCTTGCATCTTGATTTCGGCTTGGAGTGTCTCTATCCAGTTCTTTTTTGTCTCGTCTATCTCTACTGAGGTAATCGTAATCGCTGGTAGAACGGTTGCTGGGAATGTCTTCGGCGGTTTGCCGCGGTCTGCCCCGCGCCAACCCTCATGGCTCGTTACCTATCACGAGCGCGTTCTGTCAGTCGTCCGTACGACTCTCGTCTGACGTTTCCGGATGGTGTGTCACATTGTACCAATACGGCCGCTACCCGGTGATTTCCGGTACGTTAGGTGATGGCACTCAACGCGTTCTACCACAAAACATTTATAACGAGCGCAAGTTGTCTGGGGTGTACCCCTACCCATGGTGACAGTACGGAGTACCGTCCCTGCGTCTCCCGGTGGCCCGCGTGGGCCGCACGCAGGGTGCGCGAAACGGACGTCGCCGATGCGGTGCAGCTCAAACAAACTATGACAGGAACAAACGACAAACTTCGCGGCCTGCTCCTGGCCGTGCTGATGGTTACGTCCGTTTTCGCGGGCACCATCGCATTCGCTGGGACTGCAGCAGCTGCGACTAATGCCTCGGGTGGCGTACCCGCAGGCAGCGGCGCATCGTTCGCCGACTCGCCGGCTTCATCGCCGACGACGGTGCTCGAAGGAACCACTAACACCCACACGTTCACGTTTACCGTGGACGAAATCGCGGACGATGGCAACACAGACACGTTTAATGTCGACCTGCCGAACGCCATCGCGCAGAACGCCGACACTGGCTCGCTCAGTGTCTCCGTCGAGGACAAGAACGACGGCACGACCTACTCGATAGAGGGTGGCCCGTCGCTCGTCAGCGGAGACTCTGACGGTGTCAATGATCGGCTGACTTTCGATGTTAGCCCGGATACAGGCGCCGAAACCTACGACGCGGCTGTTCAGATTCAGGTCGATGTTGAGGCGCCCAGTGTCGATGATGACACGACGGTCAGCCTCGACGCGGAAGTTGTTGACTCCGATGGCCCGACGGCCACGGCCGACAACTTCGCGTCGGTGACGGTCCGTGCATCCGCGAGCGAGGATGCTGACGCCAACGTCGACAGCAACGAGAACGACCTGTTCTGGCAGGGTCAGGAACTCGCTATCAACGATCCGACTAACCTCGCTAACGAGCGTCTGGTCCTCCGAACCGTGACTCGTGACGCTGGCGACCCCATCCGTGGTACCATCGTCAGTGAGATCTCGACGAACGACCAGGGTCAGGCGACCATCGACACCAGCAACCTCGAAGGTGAGTACGCCATCTACCAGAATGGCGACCCCATCGTGATGGTTGACGGTGCGAGAGATGCAGCCAGTAACGCTGAACTGAACGAGGAAGACGTGTTCACCGTCACTCCGCAGACGCTGAGCGCGGAGTTCGACGACGACACTGTCGAGCAGGAGCCGACTGAACTCATGCTCGACTCCAACCGCGCGACGTACAACGTCGACATCAGCGCAAACAACATCAGCTACGACGACCTCGAGACCATCTTCGGTGAAGAGGCCGGCGAGTTCGATGGCGATGATGAAGACACGTACACGCTTGCGGTTGACAGCAACAACGCGAACATCGGTGCTGACTTCACCGACATCGACGCCGATGACTACGACTTCGATATCGAAGTCAATGACACCGGTGTCTCGGCCACGGCGCAGATCACGAACAACGAGGCTGGCGACATTGACGCCAATTTCGCTACCTCGGCGTACAGTGAAGCCCGTGGTGACATCGTTGAGTTCACGATCGACCTGACCCAGACGGATGTCGCGACGGTTGACGTCGGTTCGGACGACGTGAACTACCTTGCGACGTTCGAAATCGAGGACGACGACGACGACGGCGAAGTCGTCGTTGAGTGGAACACCTACACGAACGAGTTCAGCTCCGAGGACGACGTCGTCCGGAACGAGCAGTTCACCAACGGTGCTGGTGAGGACCTCGTTCGGGAGGACCGCTCCCCGCTCGACGAGGGTGACTACGACCTGAGCGTCTCGGTCAACGACGACGAGAAGGACGTCGCGACGCTCGCGCTGACGGAGACCACGATCACTGGCTTCGACATCGCGACGGCGCCGTCCGCTGAGTTCAGCGACCTCGACGACGCCGAAGCGGTCTCCGAAGCCCGTGCTGACGGCCTCATCACCACCACCGATGAAGTGGCGCTTGGTGACGTCGTCGTCCACGAACTCGACGGAAACGGCATCTTCGGTGCAGTCGAAGCCAACGGCGACGACTTCGGCGCACTCGAAGCTCTGAGCTCCGATCTTAACCCCGAGGACGATGACATCGGCCCGGGAATCGAGCTTCGGTTCGTTCAGGACAACCCTGGCCCGAACGTTGACGCGATCAACGTGACGCTTCAGGAGTCTCCCCTGACTGCGAGCGACGTTAACGTCGTCACTGACGACGAGAACGGCACGCTCTACGTCAACGTTGACTCCAGCGCGCTGGAGGCCAGCGACTTCTCGGATGAGGGTGGCTTTGAGGACGGCGACGTCCTGAACGTCACGCTTGAGATCTTCGAGGACAGCCAACTGGTTGAGGAGGACACCAAGCTGTTCACCACTGTCGACCTCGCCGACGCAGAGGCTGAGTTCGACTCGAACGCTGAGGACGAAGATGGCGACGAGATCGTCGAAGTCGAGGCCGCCGCGGATCAGGTGGTCTCCGGCACGACGAACCTCGCGCCTGGGACGGAGATGACCGTTCGCGCTCGCGCGACCGGTGACAGCCCGTTCCTCTTCAGCAACGACACGGTCGTCACGCAGAACGGCACGTTCAACAGCACGTTCGACTTCACGAACGTCTCGGCTGGGCAGGACTTCACGCTGAGTGTTGAAAGTCCGAGCTCGGTCAGTGACACGGAGATCGACGGTGTCATCGCGGCGGCCCCGTCGGCCAACGTCACGATCAGCAACCAGTCCGGCGCTGGTGACACGGTCCTCGTGGACTCGGTCACCATGTCGGAAGGTGGCTTCGTCACCATCCACGACAGCACGCTGAGCGACAGCGCGATTGAGTCTGTCCGTGGGACGTCTGAGTACCTCGAGTCCGGCACGACGGAGAACGTCTCCGTCACGCTCGACAGCCCGCTCAACGAGAGTGGCACTGTCATCGCGATGCCGCACCTCGACACCAACGAAAACGAGGAGTACGACTTCGTCTCCTCGGAAGGTGCCGACGACGGTCCGTACACGAACGCTGACGGCAGCATCGTGACGGACTCCGCCGAATACACGGTTGAGGACGCGGAGATCGCGACGGTCTCCATCGAGGCCCAGTCGGGCGACGGTTCGTCCGTCTCGGTCGCCTCGGCGTTCCTGCCGAACGGTGGCTTCGTCACCATCCACGACAGCACGGTCAGCGACGACCCGGTCGGCTCGGTCCTCGGTACGTCCGAGTACCTCGAGCCGGGTACGTCCGAGGACATCACGGTCGCCCTGGACGACCCGCTGACGGAGTCCCAGGCCGCGATCGCGATGCCGCACCGTGACACCAACGGCAACCAGGAGTACGACTTCGTCTCCAGCGAGGGGGCGGACGACGCGCCGTACCTGAACGCCGACGACCAGATCGTCATCGACTCGGCCGACTACACGGTCGAGACGCCGACGCCGACCCCGACGGAGGCGACTCCGACGGCTACGGCCACGGCGACCGCCACGGCTACGGCCACGGCGACCGAGACGATGGAGCCCGGTACTGAGCCGCCGACGACCACGTCGGGTGGCCAGGCTGGCTTCGGTGTCATCGTCGCGCTCATCGCGTTCCTCGCCGCTGCGCTCATCGCGGTCCGCCGCGACTAACGCACGCGAGTAAACCACCCCTCACGGGGTTACGCTGATACCCATTCTTTGACGCGCCACCGACGAAGTGGCGACACTGTGCTCCCCACGTGCCTCGACCGGTACCGACGCGAGCGTGCGCGCCGCGCACACCGGAGAGAAAGCACTTACGGGGTGGCATCGATAAACGAGATATGGAACTGCCCGACCGTCTCGTCTCGCGGTTTCGCCGGCTTCGGGGGACCGAAGTGACGGACGATGCGGGCGATGCGGACGTCGACCTCGAACGCCGTCGTGTCCTCCGTGCCGCCGCGGTCGGTGGCCTCGGCCTCGGCGGGGCGAAGGCCGTCGACAACGTCCTCGTCGGGTACGGCCCGCTCGTGGGCGAGAACCTCCACACGCAGTCGCTCGCGAGCGTCGCGAGCGAAGGCCTGTTTGCCGGCGAGCGGACCGTCGACGTGGACGGTCACCAGCTCTCGATGGTGAAGGGTATCATCACCGTCTCGGCGGACGAGGAACGACGCGAACGGTTCCGGGTAGCCAAGACCACGCCGGCCGAGGCGGCCGACCTCGACACGGAGCTCGGGCTCTCGTCCGGGCCGCTGGAGCGGGTCGTCCGCGACCTGCGCGAACTCCAGAGCGGGGTCGCGCCGTTCGCGTTCGGCGACCTCGCCGAGACGTTCGAGCGGGCGCGCGCGGCCGAGCCACGACCGCTCACGACGGCGCTGTTGCGTGGTGGCTCACACGGCGTGGCGGCCTCGCTCGTCGGCGAGTTCACCGGGGCGGACCCCACAGAGCCCGAAGCGGTGATCCGGGGGCTCGTGGGGGCGTTCCGCGAGAAGACCGACTACGACGTGCCGCGCTATCTCGCCGGCGCGGTCCAGTTCAACCTCGCGATGGACACGGTCGCCCTGCGCGAACCGTTCGCCGACGACGTGGACTGGGCATCGCTCACCGACGGCGAGCCGACCGGCCTGTTCTGCAACGAGTACGCCAAGCGGTCCGTGGAGGCGCTGCACGCCGCCGACTCCCGCGTCCAGACCCCGCCCGTCGCGGGCGCGCTCGTCTACGACACGCGTCACAGGCACGTCTACACGATGGCGGCGAGCGTGGTCCGCGAGGACGGCGAACTCGTGGTCCCCGCGACGTTCCTCGACTACATGCACTCGACGCTGTACGGAGACGGTCGGCTGACCGGCCTGCTCGGCGAGGGGTTGGAAGCGTACGACCGTCGGCACCGCGCGACCGAGGTGGGGTGGCGACATTGATTCAACGCCAGACGCCGACCCACCGTGGGCCGTCACATCTAACTTCGAGAACGACGGAGGAGGACTAACCACATGCCGCAAGGACCGACCGACCTCCTGGCGTGGCTCTCCATCGGCCTGTTCGTGGCCGGCGTCCTCCTCGAGCGTCGCGACCGCCGTGTCGGGCGTGCGCTCACCGCGGCCGGCTGGGTCACCTTCGGGGTGTTCTGGGGCGTTCTCGTGCCGCACTTCCTGCTCGTCGAGAAGAGCGCCATCGAGGGGATCGCCAGCCTCGCGGCCGTCCCCGCCTCCGTCTACACCGGCTACCTGCTCTGGAACGGTCGGGACTCGTTGTTCGTCCTCTCACGGGCCGTCGCGGTGATGGGCGTCATCTACCTCCCGGCGACGACAATCCAGCCGGCCTACGAGTTCCTCATCGAGGAGACGACCCGGCAGGTCGCACTCGGCATCGACCTGCTCGGCTACTCGCCGGAGGTGACGGCGAACGAAGAAGGCGTCCGCAACACGTTCGTGTTCACCACCGGCGGACGGACCTTCGAGACCTACATCATCCTCGCGTGTACGGGGCTGGGGAGCATGGCCATCTTCGCGGGCGTCATCGCGGCCGTGAAGGCACCGATCGACCGCAAGGTCGGGGCGTTCCTCGTCAGCATCCCCGTCATCTGGGTGCTGAACATCGCCCGGAACGTCTGGATCGCCATCGCCTTCGGCAAGCAGTGGCTGCAGGTGGGCGTCGACCCGGTCAGCGCCGTCTTCGGCGTCCCGGCCGGTGACGAGGGCCTCGTCTCGTTCTACCTCGCGGACAAGGTCATCGCGCAGTCGGCGTCGGTGGTGGCGCTGCTCGCCATCACGTTCTTCGTCGTCCGGCGACTCCCCGAGGTGACGACGGTCCTCGAGGACACCGTCTACGTGCTGACGCGGCGCGAACTCGACCTGCAGGCGGAACTCGGGCTGCGGCCGGGCGGGCCGCCGGCCACCGACGGCGGCCGGCCGGCGGAGCGCGACGGTGAGCAGTGATGGGACCCGTCGAGACGAGTCTCTCGGTCTACGACGCACTCGCCGAGCCGCTGGCGTGGCTCGTGGTGGGGACCTTCTTGTTGGGTGCGGCCGCGGAACTCCGCTCGCGTGCGCTCGCCCGTTACATCACCGTCGGGGCGTGGGGGCTGTTCGCCGTCTTCTGGCTCGTCCAGACGCCACACTTCGTCTTCGAGCAGAAGTCGGCTATCGAGGGGGTCGGCGCGCTCGCCGCCATCCCCATCTCGGTGTACGTCGGCCACCTCCTGTACGCCGGGCGTGACTCGCTGCTGGTCCTCTCGCGGGCCGTCGCCGCGATGGGTGTCGTGTTCATGCCGTTCGAGATGGTCGCGCCGCTCCGACAGGCACTCGTCGAGACGGTGACGGTCCACACCGAGGTGCTGATGGCACAGCTCGGTCAGGAGCCGGCAGTCATCTCCGGCCAGCAGGTCTGTCGCGAGTACGCCGCGAGCGGCGCCTGTCTCGAGCACTACCCGGACTACCGCTCGACGTTCTTCTTCGAGACGACGAACCCCTCCACCGGCGACCCGTACACCATCACCTACACCATCCTCATCGCCTGTACCGGCATCGGGAGCATGGCCATCTTCGCCGGGCTCGTCGCGGCCGTGCGCGCACCGCTCCGCCGGAAGGCCCGTGCGCTCGCCGTCTCCCTGCCGGTCATCTACGTCCTCAACCTCGGGCGAAACGTGTTCATCGGCCTCTCGTTCGGACAGATGCGCGCGCAGGTCGCCCCCGAACTGATCGCGAGCACGTTCGACTTCTCGCTCGCACAGGACCCCGCGCTCGTCTCGTACTACGTCGCCGACCGGATCCTCGCCCAGACGGGCTCGGTGCTGGCGCTCGTCGTCGTCACCTACCTCGTGGTCCGTGAGCTACCGGAGGTACTGGCCGTGGTCGAGGACGTGCTGTTCGTGGTCACCGGAAGCGAGTGGGACCTGCGCGCGGCGCTCGACGTCGACAGTGCGGCCGACGCCCCGCCGGTCCGGGCCGACGCCGACAGTAGGGGCGACTAGCCGGCCCTTTCGTCACCCAGCAGTCGCTCGGGCGCGCCCGCGAGTGCCGCCAGCGCCTCGCGCTCGACGTGGTGGAGGTCGCCCGGCAGAACGAGCATGTGGAGCGGGTCGCCGAACTCCCGCTCGGCCAGCGCGGGCAGCCCGTCGGCGACGACGACGGGCTCTGGACTCCCCGCACGGCACACCGCCACGCCGAGTCGGTCACCCAGTTCTTCAGCCAGCAGGCCGGCCGCGGTGCTCGCGGTCATGTAGCGGTCCTCGGCCCGCTTGATGTCGAGGAAGACGAGCGTATGGAGGCCGCGCTCGGCGTTGGCCTCGATGGTCTCCACGACGCTCCCGGGGACGCCCATCGACCCGTAGGGAAACGGGAGCGTGGTCGCCTTCCCGAAGCGGTAGTTCTGGAGGCCGGTCAACGAGGCGGCGGCCGCGGCCGCGGTGGTGCCGTGGACGATTCGCGTCTCGATACCACGCTCGTGTGCACGCAGGCGGAGGTCGACGTGCGTCGTCGAGATCATCGTGTCCCCGGCGGTGCAGAAGACGGCCTCTCCCGTCTCGGCCGCCTCAAGGATGGGTTCGGGGTCCTGCTCGACGCCCTCCCGGTCGCGGACCTCGATGGTCGTGTCGTGGAACTCCTCGACGTCCTCCACCGTGGTCCCGACGAGGCGGCTGGTGTAGAACTCCGCGAACACGCGGTCGGCCTCGGCGATAGCCTCGCGGCCCTCGACAGTGATAGAGCGTTCGTCGTAGAGACCGAGCCCGACGAAGGTGAGCATACCCGGCATCACGGGCGGGCAGGCATAAGCGGCGCGGGACGCGTGCGTGGCCACACCAGAGCGGCACGCTTACCCGAGGCGCCACCCCATCCCCATCGATGACCGTCCCGTGTGTGCGTGTCGCCCGCGAGGCTGGCGAGGAGACCAGACAGGCCCTCGCCGAACTCGACGTCCTCGACGAGTCCCACGACATCACCGTCGAGGACGGGTGGCTCTATGTGCCCGTCGCGGACCCGCCGGCGGTGCCCGAGACGTACGACGTGGTCGAGTTCGACGCGCCCGCCCGGGAGCGACAGACCAGACCCGTCGACCTGCTCGGCTACGAACCCTCCTACGAGCGACTGGGGGACATCGTCATCCTCGACGAGGACGACCCGGACCGCGCACGCGACATCGCCGACGCCGTGATGGCCTCGGACCTCCGGGCGAAGACCGTCGTCAACCGTGCCTCACCCATCGAGGGTGAACTCCGCGTGCGCGAGTGGGACGTCCTCGCCGGCGACGGGACCGAGACGGTCCACCGGGAGTACGGCTGTTCGTTCGCGCTCGACATCGCGACGGTCTACTTCTCGCCCAGACTCGCAACCGAGCGCCACCGCGTCACCGAGCAGGTCCGCGACGGGGAGCGGTTCTTCGACATGTTTGCCGGTGTTGGGCCGTTCGCCGTCCCCGCGGCCAAGCGTGGCGCCGAGGTGGTCGGCGTGGACCTCAACCCGGCCGCTGTCGCGTACCTCCGCGAGAACGCCGAACGCAACGGGGTGGCCGACCGCGTGACCGCCATCGAGGGAGACGTCCGCGACGTCGTCGCGGGCTCGTCGGGCGCGCGAGCGTCCGACGGCGTCGGGGGGACTGTCGAGGAGTACGACGGGTGGGCCGACCGTCTCGTCATGAACCTCCCGCACTCCGCTGGCGAGTTCCTCGACACCGCGGTGGCGCTGGCCGGCGACGAGTGTGTCCTCCATTACTACGACATCCAGCACGACTCGGACCCGTTCGGGCCGGGCGAGGCGGCCATCCGCGAAGCCGCCGGCGAGGCGTACGAGGTCGAGGTCCTGACTCGCCGGGTGGTCCGGTCGTACGCACCACACGAGGAGAACGTGTGTCTGGACGTGCGGCTGACGCGCTGAGTCTGTGACGCGACGTGGGCGGTCCACCGGTGACGGATGAGTCCGGAATCCTTATACTGCAAACCGACGGACCTTGTGGTAGCGCCGGTATAGCTCAGCTGGCAGAGCGATTCCTTCGTAAGGAATAGGCCGAGGGTTCAAATCCCTCTACCGGCTCTTTCTGGGCGAACGCAGTGGGCGTTACCCGAGTAGACCTTCTGAGCGAACACGGCGAGGCCGAGACAACCCGCCGTAGCACAGTCGACACAGCCACCGAGCGTCGGCCTCAGACCACCTCGACGTCCCGCACTTCGAAGCGGGCGCCCCCCTCGCGCCCCTCGTCGACGAGCACCGCCCAGTCGTGGGCGTCGGCGACGTGTTCGACACTCGTCAGGCCGAAGCCGTGGCCGTCGCCGCCCGAGGAGTGGCCGGGGTCGAACACCGCCTCCCGCTCGCTCGGCGGGATGCCCGCGCCGTCGTCCTCGACGTAGAAGCCATCCTCGTCGATGGAGCCGGCCCACACCGTCACGTCGGGGCCGGCGTGGTCGAGCGCGTTGGAGACGAGGTTCATCAGGAGCCGGTCGACAGCGTCCGGGTCCCCCCGGAACTCGAGTGTCCCTTCGACGAGGAGGTCGTCCCGGGGGGTGGCCAGGTCACGCCACACCGAGCGGACGAGCGCCTCGAAGTCGAGTCGCTCCCAGCGCGCCCGCTCCTCGGCGCGAAGTAGTGTCCGCCAGCGCTCCAGCATACCGCCCACGCGAGCGAGGGCGTCCGCGGCGGCCTCGAGGTGCTCATCGTCGTCGTCGGCCTCTCTCGCCAGTGCGATGCGGCCGGCCGCGACGCTCACGGGCGTCCGGATGTCGTGGACGAACACCTCCGAGCACTCGGTGAGGCGGTCGACTCGCCGCTGGAGTCGCTCGGCGCGACGGTGCGTCTGCTCGCACGTCTCCGTCTCGTCACCGGCGTCGGGAGGGGCGGCGCCGGGCAGGTGGGTGGGGGGAGTTGTCATGGGTATCGGAGCCGGGGGAGCCGCGTGTCGAAGATGCCGGACGACACGTATGGTCTGTGTGCTTTCTGTATAAAGCCGACGCCCGATATCACCTTCCGCACTGGGAGCGCGCTACGCTCCGAAATCCACAGTGAAACCGGTACGGGGTTACGGAATACATAAATCTGAGGCTGGCGAACGACGGCCCGTGAGAGACGGGGAACTCGACGCCGTGGACGAGCAGATCCTCGCGCTCCTGCAGCGCGACGGCCGGGCGACGATGACCGAACTGGCCGCGGGACTCGACGTCTCCGCGAGCACGGTCCGGAACCGCATCCGCGCGATGGAGCGAGCCGGGATCATCGAGGGGTACACCGCGGTCGTGGACTACCCCGCCGCCCAGTACCCGCTGCACTACCACTTCACGTGTACGGGGTCGGTACGGGAGCGGTCGCAACAGGCGGAGGCGGTCCTCGACATCCCGGGCGTGCTGGGCGTCAGGGAGCTGATGACTGGCCATCGCAACGTCCTCATTGAGGCGGTGGGCGAGGACCGGGACGACATCACGCGGATCGCCCACGAACTGGACGAACTCGGACTGGAGGTCGTCGAGGAGTCCCTCGTCAGGCGCGTTGCCCACCGCGTCTCCTCGCCGTTCGACGACCGCGTCGGCGGTGGGGACGCCGACGACCGTGGTGAGGAAGCCGCCGACGTGGACGCCGAGGAGTGAGGAGCGGTCGAACCGGCCGTCCTGCCCGGCCGGGGCGCAGCCGACGGAACCTTACTGCGTCCGATCGTCGCCCGTCGGTGACTCCTCCCCGGTGAAGAGGGCGCTGTTGAGGACGGAGTTCGTCGCTCGTCGGATTCGCTCCGAGACCGCCTGCGGGGTGACGCCCAGTTCCTCGGCGAGGTCGGTGGCGGTCACGCGCCGCGGCACCTCGAAGTAGCCCCGTCTGACCGCGGTCCGGAGCGTCTCGCGCTGGGTCTCGGTCAGGTCGAACCCGTCTGGCGTCTCGCTGTCCTCGGAGAGCGTGTACACCCGGTCGACCGACACGGTGATGCCGTGGTCGTCGAGGTACTCGTGGAACGCTCGCAAGCGGTCGTGATCCGGGAATCGGACGATGAACTCCCAGCGGCCGTGTGCCCCGCCGCCGCGCAGGATGGCTCCCTCGGACCTGACGACACCCTCGAAGAGGCTCTCGGGCGGACTCTCCCACTCGACGGCGTAGAGCGTCTCGTCGTCGACGCTGTCGAGACGGGCTAGCTGCCCCACGAGTGGGTCCTCGTTCACCACCCGTTCGAACGCGTCGAGCCGCTCGTCCTCGAGCCGTACCCAGACGTACGGCATCACCTCGGCACCCGTGGGGACGACTCGCTCGAGCCGGATGCGGACGTCGGGCGTGGTCTGCAGGAGGTCGCCGAGGAGGAACTCCTCGGCAGGGAGACTGAACTCGGCGATGACCGTCATGGTCGAGATACGCCCGACGAGTGTATCAACGTGCTGTCGGTTCCCAGTGGGTGACACTCTCCACCCACCTGATGCGATTCCTGCCACCTGGAAAGCGTATCTGGGCCGTCGGTTTCACATAGTTATTTACGGGGGACGCGAGTGTTGATTGGCAACGTGTCTCTCGGTAATCCGACTCGGGGGTGGCCGTTCGGGGCGGCGCTCCGTTCGAACATCCGGCACCTGCGCGAGGCTCGCCGGAACGGGGGGTGTGCAGTGGCCTGTGACCACGGTCGGACCGACGGGTCACGACTCCCGTGGAACACGGGTGGCCTCTACGGTGGATGGGGTGGGCACGCGTTCCACGGCACCGAGCCGGGGAGCGAACGGACCCCCGTGGTGTTCGTCCACGGCAACCAGCGCGACGCCTGCGACTGGGCGCCCCACGCCGAGTTCTTCCTCCAGCGGTCGTACCTCGGCGACGAACTCTGGGCAGTGAGCTTCCGCGACGGCAGCCCGAGTCACCCCGAGATGGCCACGACGCTGGAGGACTTCGTCCACCGGGTGTGCGAGCACGCCGGCGCCGACTCGGTGTCGCTCGTCGCCCACAGCCTCGGCGTGACGGGCGTCCGCTGGTGGATGTCGGAGTACGACCGGTACGAGATGGTCGACAGTTTCGTCGGTCTCGCCGGCGCGAATCACGGCACCGTCCTCACGAAGTGGGCCGACGAGGCCGGGATGCGCGACGGCACCTACAAGATGAGCACCTTCCTCCGCGCGGACTACGACCGCATCGAGGGCCACCCGCTCGCCCGACTCAACGAGGACGAGACGCCCGGTGACGTCGACTATTACACCATCCGCGGGACGGACGACCCGCTGTTCTGGGGCTGTCACGACAGTCCCGTACTCGAGGGCGCCACGAACCTCGTCCTCGAGACGGACCACGACGGCGTCCGGACCGAGCGACGGGCGCTCGAGCACTGCTACGAGTGGGTGGCAGACGAACACCCGTACGACCTGCAGAACCAGGTCGGCCTGCCTGACGCCGACGAGGAGACGGCGGACTGAGTCGCACGCTGTCCCCAGTGATATAAAATCAAGCGCATGCCCCCGGCTTCAGTCGGGGGTCGAGCGACCACCGAACTACCTTGTGCAAGGAGATACCGCGTCCCTCGGGACGCCGAATCCGCCACATCCTTCACGGGACTCACGCACGGCGCACGAACCGAGATGCCCCGGCTTTGCCGGGTGGATTTACCCCCGTCGGACGGACTGGAGCCCCACGCACCAAGCGGGGTGCGATGGCCAGCCCGACCCCGAGCGCGGATGGGGAACCCTCGCCGTTCACGGCGAGGAGGATGTCATTCGTGGCAGTACGCCGACCAGTACCTCCGAGTCTCGAACGCCATCCACAACGGGACGTTCTACGGCGTCCAGCGCTCGAACCTGACCTACGACTTCACGGGGCCGGACGTCCCACCGCGCGTCGTCGAGGGGGCGCGGTACCTGCAGGTGGCCGCGGTCGACTACAGCGGCAATCGCGGGCCCGTGACGCGGTACACCGTCCGCGTCGACGTGAGCGACCCCTATCCCGCCGACCCGGAGGCGATTGGCCCCGCTCAGGGAGGTAACGCCGTGTTCGACTACTGGACGAACGGCTCGAGCGTGACCGTGGCGTGGGACCCGATGGCGGACCGGGGCCACCCGGACTCGGGCGTGGAGACGTACGACTACCTGATTCGAGGAGAGAGTCCCGCCCTTCAGGGCGGGCGTGAATCCGACAACTGCGGAACAACCGCCGACGCCGCTCAGTTCGAGGTCTCTCTTCGCGTTCACTTTCACCCCGGATGGCAGATATATAGGTACAGCCACGCCCTCTGTCGGTTCGATGAAGCGGACCAACGCGTTCGAGGTAGTCCCTCAGTCCACGGAGGACGAGGAGTTGCTTCGCCGGCTGTTGGACGCTTCTGCCGCTCTCTGGAACGAAATCACCTACGAGCGTCGCGAGAACTACGCCGACCCAGACGCAGACGTGTGGGAGATCAGCGAGTATCGCGGTCGCTATGGCGGTGTTCTCGGCGCATCCACGGTTCAGCAAATCGAACGCAAGAACCGCGAAGCGTGGAAGTCGTTCTTTAGCCTCAAGAAGAAGGGCGAAGCCAACGGCAAACCCGGCTACTGGGGCAACGAAGACGATGGACGCGAACTCCGCACATTCATCCGGAACACGTCGTACACCGTCGAGTGGGGCGATTATTCCCGGCTCGAAATCCTCGTCGGCAAAGACCTGAAAGACGAGTACGGACTCGGCCAACTGGAACGTCTCCGACTCGAAGTCCGAGGCGACCTCAACTGGAGAGAGTACGACAAGCAGGGTCGGTTGGAGGTGTTTTACGACGAACACGCACAGACGTTCAGGGCCTTTCAGCCAGTCACCATCGACGATTCTCGACTGGCACACCCACTGGCTTCGGAAGAAGCCGCGCTGGACATCGGTGCGAACACGCTCGTCGCCTGTACGACCACAACCGGTGAGCAATACCTGTACGAAGGTCGCTCGCTGTTCGAGCGATTCCGCGAGACGACGCGAGAAATCGCCCGCCGCCAATCACTCTTGGAGGATGGTCGATACAGCAGTCACCGTATCCGACGCCTGTACGACCGGCGTACTAAGCGACGTGACCACGCCCGAGACGCACTTGCCCGTGACCTCATCGAACGGCTCTACGACGAGAGCGTCTCGACGGTGTACGCCGGGGCGTTGACGGACGTGCTGGACACGCACTGGTCGGTTGAGACGAACGCGAAGACGCACAATTTCTGGGCGTTCAGAGCGTTCGTGAACCGACTGTCGTGTACCGCCGAGGAATACGGTATCTCGGTGGAAGTACGGTCAGAGGCGTGGACGAGTCAGGAGTGTCCAAACTGCGGTTCGACAGAAGACACGACGCGCCACCGCGACACGCTGACGTGTCCGTGTGGATTTGAAGGGCACGCAGACCTCACGGCGTCAGAAACGTTCTTGAGACGGCAGACGACGGTACCACGGTCGATGGCACGGCCTGTATGCCTCAAGTGGGACAACCACGAATGGTTGGAGTCATCACGCTCTCCCCGTCCCAACGAGGAGCATACGAACCCACAAGTTGCCTCCGTGGGTCGGTAAGCGATACTCCCAGCGCGAGGAACCCCCGGCGTTCACGCCGGGGAGGATGTCATGCGTTCGGCCCCCGGACCGCCGAGCGGTCGTTCCGGACCGTCGAGACCTCTCGCCCCGGGTTCTACGATAGCGACCGACGGCAGTACACCCTCGAACTGAACGGCTCCGGACCGGGTGCACACGTCCTCACGCTGCGTCCCCGTGACGCCGCTGGCAACGCCAACGAGACGACCATCGTCGTCTGCATGGAGGCCTCCCGGGCGACGTGCGGGACCCGGCTCGGCGTCCCTCGCGCCCCCGACATCCCGACGCTCGAGGTGAATGGCAGCCTCGACCTGGAGCGCCCCGGCCTCGACCGACTGATCCACCGGAACCTCCAGCGGGTTCGCGACCGCCCGCTCCCGGTTCCGGGGTGGCTCGTCGGCGACCGCATCAACCTCGCGGTGAGCGAAGATGGGGCGACGAACCACTACCTCGTCCGGCTGGACGACGGCGAACTGGTCGAACTCCGGGCGGTCGACGGCCCGGGTGGTGGGAACCCCACCACCCGGGTGGTGACCGACCCAGGGACCGTCAGCGAGGTGGCGTCGGCAGACGCGCCTGCCACGGCACTCGACCGGGCCTACCGGGACGGCGACGTGTCGGTCCACGGTGTCGGCATCCTCAACGCCCTGAAACTCACTGCAGTGAAACTGGCGCTCGACCTGCGGAACCTCGTCGGGCTGCGGATCGGGCCGGCAGTGGCGCTGGGTCTGGTAGCGTTCGCCACCGTCGTCCCGAGGCGACGGCGAGACTGACGTCGGCGCCGGCACTGAGGCCTGTCGGCTGGCTTCGGGTCACGACGACGACGAAGGGCAATTTCTTTGTTCGATGCCGGGCGACCCTGAGGTATGTCCGATCAAGTCGTACTCGCCCTGACGGCCGTCACGGTGCTCGCTCTCCTCCTGTTCACCGTCGCGGCGTTCAAGTACGTCCCGGAAGCCCTGCGCGAGGAAGAGGAGGAGGAATCCGAGCCCGAACAACACCGCCCCGTCGCCTGACGGGTCAGTCGCGGTCGCCCCGGTGGGTGTCCGACTGCGGGGAGTCGACGAGTCCGGAGAGGAGCTTCGACTCGGCCTTCCTGAGGTGTTCGTCGACGGTCGAGGGTGCACACCCGAGCCTCTCCGCGAGCTCGCTCTGGTTCAGTCGGCGCGGTATCTCGTAGTAGCCGCTCTCGACGGCCTGCTCGAACACCTCGCGCTGGCGGGTCGTCAGCAGCGAGAGCATGTCGCGGTTCCCCGGCGAGTAGCGACCGACCTGCCGGATGGTCACGTGGACATCGTGGGGAACGCTCTCGAGCGCCCCGCGAAGCGTGTCGTGGGTGCCGACGAGTGTGACGAGCAGGCCGCCACGCTGCGTGAACCCGATGGGGGTGTCGACGATGAGCGCGAACTGGTCCGAGAGCGACAGCAGCGTCCCCGCGGGCTCGCCGGCGGCGACGTGGACGTAGAGGTGGAACGCGCCGCCGTCGGCGATGGGGAGGACGTCCCAGTCGAGGACGTCCTCGTGGCCGTCGACGCAGTCCCGTGCCGCCGCTGGGTCACCGTGGAGGCGGTAGAGCAACACGCCCGTCCCGTCGGCGAAGGCGTCGACGTGCAACAGCGCCTCCCGCTCGACTGCGGGCACCCCGGCTAACCGCGCGTCGGCAGGGTGGATGCCGCCACCGGTCGGCGTCAGCGTCAGGTCGAAGTAGCGCATCGTGATGCTCGTGAGGGGACCGTTCGGTCGTCGGTACTGACGAGGGTATCGGTGGATGCGTGATTAACACCTTCCATCACGGTGAATCGTGACACCTGGGTGGGGTCCGAGACCCGACGACTGAAGGGACCACGGTCCGTGCCGCGGCGTATGGAGAAGGTTTCCATCGACGACGTTCCGGTCCAGAACAGCCCGCTCGGCGTCCACAGCGTCCGCAAGCCGGTCTCCTCGGTCCTCGGGACCGAGCACTTCGCCATGAACTACTTCGAACTCGAGCCCGAGGAGTCGTTCTCGGGCGGCCTCCACACCCACCACGACCAGGAGGAGGTGTTCTACGTGGAGTCCGGCACCGCACGCTTCGAGGTCGGGCTCGACCACGAGGAGATCGTCGTCGACGAGGGTGAACTCGTCCGGTTCGCCCCCGGCGAGTTCCAGACGGGCTACAACGACGGCGAGGACACGCTCGTCGGGTGGGCGCTCGGTGCCCCCGACAGCAAGCACGACTGGGACGACATCGAGAGCGTGGTCGACTGTCGTGAGTGCGGCGAGGAGACACCGCACGGGCTCGACCTCACCGACGAGGGCCGGTTCGAGCTGACGTGTCTCGACTGCGGCACCTCGTTCACGGTCTGAGCGGCGAGGCCCCCGTGTCCCGAGCTGTCCTGCCCCGACCCGCCCTCCGCCGCCGCTACTCCTCCTTGTGCGTGAAGATGACCGTCGATCCCTCGTGGGTCGTCGGGCAGATGTCCATCCGTTCGGAGAGGTTCAGTCGCGTCAACTCCTTGCAGACGATGAGGTCGTCGAACGGCTCGTCACAGGCGGGACAGGCCAGTCCGACCGTGTTCTGGTAGATGTCGACCGTCGGCGACTTCTCGCGTGGGGTCACGGACCCGACGATGGTGTCGAACTCCTCCATACACCCTCTCAGTGGGCCCCACCCCTAAAGATTGACCGGCCGAGCGGCGTCAGCGGGTCTCAGTCGTCGGCGAGGACCGGCTCCTCTGACTCTCTCTCGGTCTCGGCCGCCCCCTCGCCCGGTGTGAGGGCGGCTCGACCCTGCTCCGTGATGGTGTAGATGGACTCGTTGGTGACCGGACGGACGAGCCCGCCGTCGACGAGTGTCTCGAACCGACGTTCCGCGTACCCGAGGTGGACGCCGAGCCGATTGGCCACCAGCGGGATGTACTCCGGCGGGTGGCGGTCGAGGTACTCGAGGATGCTGACGTCGACGCTGCGGAGCCCGTTCGGTTGCATGATGTCCGCGCAATATTCGCCGGGGAGGCGCTTATGTCTTGTGGTGAGTTAACATGCCTTGGTAGGGGCGCTGGTGAGGGCTACTTTCAACAGAGGTTCACCGTGGCATACGTATCACCAGAGTCGCCCATCACCACGCCGATGCCGACCTCGTCCGCGTTCTCTAGGACCAGCTTTTGACGCTCTTCGGTACGGTCAAACCACCGCGCTACAATTGCTTGAGCGACCTCTTCATCTGTTCGACTAAACTGCATCTCACCGTCGGGTCCTGTGAATTGCCGCCCAGCGATGGTCTTGCCAACGACTTCCAATTCTTGATCGTCTCTGATTCCAGTATTCGAATCGTCGGGGACTCGGCACCGCCGATCCAATTCGAACCGCTCGTAGCGTTCAGCAGAGGTGACCCCCGCAGCCGCATGTGAGACGTATCCTTGCTGAGCCATGTTCTCACTGTGGAACCGCGCCATCTCAACAAGCGGACCGTACGACCGAAGCGAGGTGAGCGACCGGTCTACACGACGCTCGTTCAACTCTGCCTGAATTATCCGCTCTATCTCGGATTCATTGAACTCGTCCGGCGCTACGGTCGGGACCGGTGTAGGCGTCGGTACAGGGGTCGGTGTAGCGGTGGGTGTCGGCGTCGGGGTGGCGGTCGGCGCCGCTGTGGGTGTGATGGTTGAACCTCCAGCGCCGTTCGTCGGCGTGGCTGTTGGCGTCGTAGAGGCTTCCCCCTCATCAGGGCTGTCTCCGCCATCCAGAGAACCGCCGCCACCCAACTGGAGCCCGACCAGTCCACCCACCGTCATCGCCGTGAGGACGATGACGGCGAGGATACCGAGCGCCACCTTGTTCACCATTGAATCGTGGTATACCGTCCTGGTAGATTAACCTACGGGGGAGAACGACACTGATTAAGCGACGACGGCCCGACAGACGAACGATGGACGACGACCGCGAGTGGAACGACCCGGAGCCGACGAGCGAGCGGGAACGGCGGACCCGCTACCGGCTCGCCGGCGGACTCGTCGGGCTCCTCGCGGGCGTCGTCTTCTTCAGCCCCACGCTCAGTAGCGTCGGCCCCCTCCTGTGGCCGCCGGGCGGTGCGCGGTGGTTCACCCTGCTGTTGACCGTGGGACTCTCGCTCATGCTCCCACTGATGATCGGCGCGGCGCTCGGGGAGTCCTACGCCCGCTACCGGTCGTGAGGTGCCACCGGTAGAGACAGTGCGGTTCGGAGGGGTGGAACTCGACGCCGTCCGAGCGAGCGCCGAAGGCGCGAACGAGGCCCACTCCCGGAGCGAAGTGCACGACGTGGCTAGTCGTCGTCGGCCTCGAGCCCCGGTGCGGGAACCGCGTGCTCCCGTTCCAGCGCCGTCACCGTCGGCGTCCCGGTCACCGGGTTCTCCGTCACCGCCGTCGGGACGCCGTAGGCGTCGGCCAGCCGCTCGCTCGTCAGCACCGCGTCGGGCGCCCCGACGGCCAGCAGCTCCCCGTCGGCCAGTAGCGCCATCCGGTCGCAGAAGCGGGCGGCGAGGTTCAGGTCGTGGATGGCCGCGACGGCCGTCTGCCCCTCGTCGGCGAGGTGGCGGACGAGCGAGAGCGTCGCCAGCTGGTGGTTGATGTCGAGACTGGCCGTGGGTTCGTCGAGCAACAGCGTCGGCGTCTCCTGCGCCAGCGCGCGGGCGAGGAGGACCCGCTGGCGCTCGCCGCCCGAGAGGTCGCCCACGGGCCGGTCGGCCAGCGCGGCGGTCTCGGTCCGTTCGAGCGCGCGCTCGACGGCGTCGCGGTCGCCCTCACTCGACCCGCCGAGCCGCGAGCGGTGGGGTGTCCGACCCATCTCGACGATGCTCCGCGCGTCGAAGTCGAACCCGAGGTGGGTCTCCTGCGGGACCGTCGCGACCCGGCGGGCGAGCTCGCGTGCCGAGAGCGACGCCACTGCGGCCCCGTCGATGGTGATGGACCCCGTGGTCGGCGCGACGAGACCGTTGACCGCCCGCAACAGCGTGGTCTTGCCGGCTCCGTTCGGCCCGACCAGCGCGAGGAACGAGCCCGCCTCGACCGAGAGCGACACGTCGCGCAGGACCGTCGAGTCGCCGAAGGCGACGGAGACGCCGTCCACCTCGATCACAGTTCGTGCACCTCGCGTTCACGGAGCAGGTAGAGGAAGAACGGCGCGCCGAGCGCGGCGGTGACGATGCCGACCGGGAGTTCGGCCGGGCCCATCCGCGCGACCGTGTCGGTGGCGACGAGGAACACAGCGCCAGCGAGCGCGGCGGTCGGCAACAGCACGCGGTGGTCCGGCCCGACGAGCAGGCGCATGACGTGCGGGACGACGAGGCCGACGAACCCGATGACGCCAGCGACGCTGACGGCGACGGCGGTGACAAGACTCGCCAGCGCGAGCAACACGACCTTCGTCCGCTCCACCTCGATACCGAGCGCGTGGGCGTCCTCCTCACCGAGCAGGAGGACGTTCAGGTCGCGCGCGTAGGCGAACAGGAGGACGAACGCGGGCAGCGAGACGGTGAGAACCACCCCGACCTTCCCCCAGCTGGCGTTGTGGAGGTGGCCCATCAGCCAGTAGACCGCCCGCTGCAGGCTGTCGCCAGCGAACAGCATCAGGAAGGAGATGGCCGCTCCGAGGAACGTCTGGACGGCGACACCCGCGAGCAGGAGGGTGGCGACGGGGGTGCGGCCACCCTGGTTCGCGATGAGGTAGACGCCGAAGCCGGCGACGAGTGCGCCGAGGAACGCGGCCCACTGCAGCGAGAACGGGATGGCGAAGGGAAAGACGATGACGGCGACGGCCCCCACCGCGGCACCCGTCGAGACGCCGATGATGGAGGGGTCGGCCATCGGGTTCCGGAAGAAGCCCTGCATCACCGTCCCAGCGGTGCCGAGGGCGAAGCCCACCCCGGCGCCGAGCGCGATGCGTGGCATCCGGAGCCGGCCGACGATGACCTGACTCGACTGGGCCACCTCGAAGGCGAACGGGTGGGCCCACCCGGAGAGCGTGGGGACGACGACGGTGTTGAGCATCGCCTTGGCGACGACGACCGGGTCGATGGCGACGCTACCCACGCTGGCCGCGAGCACCATCGTCGCGAACAGCGCGGAGCCGAGCCCACCGCTCCACGCCGCCGCCTTCGCCCTCGGGTACACGTTCATCAAGCACATTTGGATTAGGTAAATACTTATTGGATACGCGAAACGGCCGAGACGTGCATCAGAAGACAGTCGCGCTCGTCGCGGCGCTCGTGTTCGCCGCCGTCGTCCCGTTCGGGGCGGTCGGTGCGCCCGCGAGTGACGCGACGGAGACGGCCGTATCGCCGGCGAGCACCACGCTCGCCACGCAGGAGGACTGTGCGTTCCCGGTCACGCGGACCGACGGGACCGGGACCGAGGTGACGCTCGAGGAGCCCCCGGAGCGCATCGTCGCTATCGGCGGGTCGACGCCACAGGTCATGTGGGAACTCGGGGTCCAGGACCGCGTCGTCGGGATGCCGGTCCAGTCCTACACCGCGTACCTGAACGGCTCCGAGAACAAGACCGACGTCGTCACGCAGGACGGCGCCGTGGACCAGGAACAGGTGGTCGCGCTGCAGCCCGACCTCGTCGTGCTGGCGAACATCTACTCCAACGAGACGGCCCAGAGCCTCCGGGCGGCCGGGCTGACCGTCTACAAGGAGGACTTCCCGTCCACGCTCGCCGGTATCACACGAAGCGTCGACACGTACGGCGCGCTCACGGGCGCGTGCGACCAGGCCGAGCAGACCAACGAGCAGTTCGACGCCTCCATCGACGCCATCGACGCCGACGCCGAGACGTTCGACTCCCCGCGCGTCTTCTACTACTTCTTCAACTTCACCGCCGGGAGCGGGACGTTCACGGACGAACTCATCACCACCGCGGGCGGCACGAACGTCGCCGCCGAGGCCGGCGTGACGGGCTTCCGGCAGGTGAACCTCGAGATCGTCGCCGAGCAGGACCCCGAGGTGGTCGTGGTGCCAAGCGACTCGAGCGTGCCGACCGGCGAGCCGTGGAACTCCACGACGGCCTACCAGGAGGGGAATATCGTCCGCGTGGACACGAACCTCGCCCAACAGCCCGCGCCGCGCGTGATCGGGCCCATCCGGACGATGCAGGAGGCGTTCGCGGCGGCCGCGCAGTCGACGCCGACTCCGGAGCAGACGACCGTGGCGGCCACCACCGCGCCGCCCACCGACGCGACGTTCACGACGACAGCCCCGGCCGAGGACGACGACCAGCAGACGCCCGCGGCCGACTCCTCGGGTGACGGCGCCGGCTTCGGCCTCGCGAGTGCACTGGTCGCGCTCGCGGCGGCCGCGCTGCTGGCCACACGGCGGCGCTAACGCGGGGCACGCGAGGGCCCGAGCGGAAGTTTTACCCGGCCTACCGGCCCAGTATCAGGTAATGGCGTACGAGGACCTTCTGGAGGACCCCGTGATACAGAAGTACCTCCACGAACTCGTCGGACCGACGGGTATGCCGGTGGCCGCCTCCCCACCGGACGGAGAAGTGACCGACGAGGAACTGGCCGAGGAGATCGGCCTCGAACTGAACGACGTGCGCCGCGCGTTGTTCATCCTCTACGAGAACGACCTGGCCACCTACCGCCGGCTGCGCGACGAGGACAGCGGCTGGCTCACCTACCTCTGGACGTTCGAGTACGACAACATCCCCGAACGGCTGGAGGACGAGATGCACCGCCTGCTGGAGGCGCTACGAGCGCGCCGCGAGTACGAGCAGGACCACGAGTTCTACCTCTGTGAGACCGACTCCATCCGGTTCGAGTTCGGCGAGGCGATGGACTTCGGCTTCCAGTGCCCGCAGTGTGGTGGCGAACTCGTCTCGATGGGGAACCAGGGGCTGGTCGACGCCATCGATACGCGCATCGAGAGCCTCGAGGAGGAGCTGAACGTCCCCTCCGAGGCCGAGGCGTAGATGGTCGTCCTCGCGACGAAGTGCTACGTCGAAGGTGAGGCGCGCGAGCGGACGCTCCAGTCGCTCCGCTCGCAGGTCGCCGACGAACTGGGTGGCCTCGACGTCGACGTCGACGTGGGCCTGCGCGACGACGGATTCCCCTCGGTCACGGTCACTGGCGAGGACGCCCCGGTCGCCCGGAACCTCCTCGAAGAGGAGTGGGGTGCCGTGACGCCACACCGGGAGGCCGGCGAGGTGTACGTCGGCACGCTCGAACGCTGGGACGACGAGGGGTTCTACCTCGACGCGGGCGAGGAGGTGTTCGTCCCGAGTGACGGCCTCGGGCTGGGACAGGGGACCCCCTCCCAGATCCGCCAGCGGTTCGGCCTCGTCCAGCACCTCCCGATGCGGTTCGTCGAGGGCGAACCGGGCGAACCCGCCCGCCTCGCCGACGCGGAGCGTGACCGCCTGTACGACTGGACACGTGGTGAGGGGCGCGTGAACGTCAACTCCGCGACCCGTGCGGAGGTCCGCGCGACGGTCAACCGCGCCGGCCACGCGCAGGACATCGTCACGGTCGAGCGACTCGGCCTGCTCGAACAGAGCGTCGTCTGCAAGGAGGGGACGGACCCGCCCGGGCTGGTCGCGTCCATCGGGCAGTACCTCCCCGCCGAACTGCTCGCGGTGGTACCGTAGATGGGCCGCGCCCGGCGACTCCTCGGAGTGGCGATGCTCGTCGGCCTGCTCGTCCTCTCGGGCTGTTCGACCCTGCTCGGTCCCGGATCCGTCAATCAGGGCGCGCTCGCCGCCGACCCCGGCGTCGAGTACCAGTGGGACGCCGACGCCGACGCCCGCATCGAACTCTACCGGAACAACTACACCGCGGTCTACTCGGTCGGCAACCGTACCACCGGGAGTCTGGAGGAGCCGTACTCGATGGAGCTGTACAACCGGGACGCGCTGGGCACGGACCAGCCGCTGACGCCGGAGTCGTTCCAGTTGCGCTACGACAACGGCACGTTACTCCGGTTCGTCGAGGGTGACGACGGGGCGAACCTCGTGATGGTGAAGAACGGCACCCAGACCGACGTGGACGACTCGCTGCTGACGGTGAACCAGACCCGTCGCCGGACGCAGGTGTTCCTGCCCGTGAACGACTCCGCCCAGATAGCGTTCGTCGGGCCGAAGAACGGCAAGTCCGTCTCCACGCCACAGTTCGTCCGCGGGAGCTACGAAATGCGCCTGACCGACGGCGCCCGCGTCGGCCTGCCAATCCTCTCGGACGTGACCCCCGGTGGCGCCTCGACCGAGACGGTCGACGACCGCGTGGTCGTCCGCTGGGACAGCGTCGAGAACGCCCCGAGCGTCTCGGTCCGGTACTACCTCGAGCGTGACCTGCTCCTGTTCGGCGGGCTGGCCGCCATCGGCCTCGTCGTCGGCGTCGCCGGCGGCATCTACTACTACCTCGGCATCCGCGAGACGGTGCGACGCCGCGAGGAGGTCGGCCTCGACGTCGACACCGGCGACGACGACGGCCCGGGCCCCTTCTGAGACGGCGAGGGTCGCGGTCATCGCTTCGCTCGCCGTGCCTGCCCCTCGTTGCTGACGGCCAGTCGACCCCTCACGCATCGCGCCGGTTTTGACACCCCCGCCCCAACCGTGGGGCATGGAAGTCGCGCTGGTGACCGTCGGCGACGAACTGCTCTCCGGTGACACCCTCAACTCGAACGCCGCGTGGCTCGGCCGGCGACTGCACGAACGCGGCGTCACCGTCGAGCGCTCCACCACCGTCCCCGACCGGGTGGCCGACATCGCCCGCGTCGTCAACGAGTACCGCGCCGAGTACGACGCCGTCCTCGTCACCGGCGGCCTCGGGCCGACGCACGACGACCTGACGATGGAGGCGGTGGCCGCGGCCCTCGGCCGCCCCGTCGAGGAGAGTGCGGAGGCGCTCGCGTGGCTCGAGGAACACGGCGGCTACGCCAGCGACGACCTCGCGAAGGGGACCGCCGACCTCCCGGCCGGCGCGCGGGTCCTGCACAACACCGTCGGGGTGGCGCCGGGGTGTGTCGTCGACGACGTCTACGTCTTCCCCGGCGTCCCGGACGAGATGAAGGCGATGTTCGAAGGCGTCGCCGAGGAGTTCTCCGGGGAGATCCAGCACGTCAGCGTGGTGCCGGCGGCGGAACCCGAGTCCGCGCTGCTCGACCGTATCGAGACGCTCCGCGAGTCGTTCGACGTGAAGGTCGGCTCCTACCCGGGCGAGTTCGTCCGGGTCAGACTGGAGGGTGAGGAGGACGAGGTCGAGCGGGCGGCCGCGTGGCTCCGCGACCGGGTGGAAGCGCCGGAGGAGTAGGTCTCAGCGCGTGAGGTAGACGAGCCACGCGACGACGAACGCGAGACTGGCGACGAGGACGAGCCACCCGGCACCGTCGATGGCAGCGACGTTCACTCCTTCCTGCAGTGGTATCATGACTCTCGGTTCTGGGAGTGGGGACTTACCGATTGCGTTCTCCCGCGCGGGCGAGCACTCGCCCCGGCATCCGCGGCGCTTTTGACACCGGCCCCGTAACGCCGAACCATGCGTCGGATCGGCGTCGTCGTCAACCCCATCGCGGGCATGGGCGGCAGGGTCGGGCTGAAGGGCACCGACAACAAGGTCGAGGAGGCCCGCCGCCGGGGTGCGGAGCCACGCTCGCCGGAGCGGGCGGTACAGGCGCTCTCGCACATGGCCCAGCAGGGCGTCGACGTCGAACTGCTCGCCTACGGCGGCGAGATGGGCGAGGACGAGTGCCGCGCGGCCGGGTTCGACCCCGTCGTCGTCGGCTCTCCAGGCGACGAGGACACGAGCGCCGAGGACACGAAGCAGGCGGTCCGCGAGTTCGTCGGCTACGAGCCGCCGGAGGGGGGCGACCCGGGCGTGGACCTCGTCCTGTTCGTCGGCGGCGACGGGACCGCGGTGGACGTGGCGGAGACGCTCGTGGAACTCGGGGGTGACACGCCGATGCTCGGGGTCCCGGCGGGGGTGAAGGTCTACTCCTCGGTGTTCGCAGTGACCCCGCGGGCGGCGGGTCGCATCGCGGTGACGTTCGACCGCACCGAGCGCCGCGAAGTGAACGACATCGACGAGGACGCCTACCGCGGCGGTGACGTGAACACAGAGCTGAAGGCGCTCGCGTGGGTGCCCGTCGGCGAGGACGTGCAGTCCTCGAAGCAGGTCGGCGGGGGGACCGTCGAGCAACTCGCGCAGGCCGTCGCCAGCGAGATCAGCGAGGAGACGGGCGTCACGTACGTCCTCGGGCCGGGCTCGACCGTCGACGCCATCAAGACCGAGCTGGGGTTCGACGGGACGCCGCTCGGCGTGGACGTGTGGCGCGACGGCGAGGTGCTCGTCCGGGACACGACCGAGTCGGACATCCTCGACAATCTCGGCGAGAACAACGTCATCGTCGTCTCTCCCATCGGTGGCCAGGGGTTCATCTTCGGGCGGGGGAACCCACAGATCAGTCCGGCCGTCATCGAGCGCTCGGCGGTCGAGGTGGTCGCCTCACGCCAGAAACTCGACGACACGGGCGTCCTCCGGGTCGACACCGGCGAGCAGGAACTCGACGACGAACTCCGGGGCTGGCAACGGGTCCGGGTTGGGAAGTTCGAGCGCCGACTCCTGAAGGTCGTCTGATCACGCGGGCCGTCCCCGTGCGACCGCACGGGGCGAAGTGTGCCTATCCCTCATGGTCATCCATATTACTTCTGGCGGCTCCATATGGTGTGTATAGTGAAGACTAAGGTCACTGGGCGCGGACCCACCCGGCATGGAGACACGCAAGGTCCAGCGGCTCGGACCGTCCACGTTGGCGATGACGCTCCCGGCGGAGTGGGCGAAGGCCCAGAACGTCGAGAAGGGCGACGAGGTGTCGCTGCGCATCGGGTCGAAGGGGACGCTCACGGTGATGCCCGAGTCCGTCCAGCAGGAGGAGAGCGAGGCCATCATCCACGCGGGCGAACTGGACGCCGACGCCGTCGAGCGCGCCATCCTCGCCCAGTACGTCCTCGGCCGGCGCGTCATCGAGGTCAGCGCGGACGAGGGCGGCACCCTCGCCTCGACGACAATCAACGCCGTCTACAACGCCGAGACGCAATTGATGGGGCTGGGTGTCATCGAGGAGACGCCCGAACGCATCGCCATCCGCTGTAGCGTCGACCCGGAGGACTTCACGCTCGACAACCTCCTGATGCGTCTGGAGTCGACCGGGAGCACGATGCGTAACGAGGCGGTCAAGGCGCTCGCCCACGGTAACCCCGACCTCGCGCAGCGCGCGCTCAACCGCGAGCGGCAGGCGAACAAGATCTTCGTCCTCCTGCTCCGGCTCATCTTCACGGCCTACCAGAACCCCAACCTCGCCCGCGCGGTGGGGCTGGACGGCGGCTTCCCGCTCATCGGCTACCGCTCCATCGCGAAGAACCTCGAGCTCACCGCGGACAACGCCGAGGACATCGCCGAGATCGTCCTCGAGACCGAGGGCCACACGCTCAACGTCGACAGCGGGACGATGCGGAAGATCCGCGAGTTCACGGACAACGTGAACGAGATCACCGAGAAGGGCGTGCAGGCGGCCGTCGAGCGCGACTACGACATCGCCATCGAGGTCAAGCGGCTGTTCCGCGAGATAGAGAACCGCGAGCGCGAGATCCTGAACGAACTCGACGAGATGCCGAACGCCGACCTTCTCCGGGTCCGCGAGGTGCTCGTCAGCCTCCAGCAGACCGCCCAGTACGCCGTCCGGAACGCCGAGATCGCGACGAACCTCGCGCTGGACGAGGACAGCGAGTACGTCACCATCAGCTGAGCCGTCGGCCCGTCCGGTCTCCCGTCGTTCTTCCCGCGCTTCGTCAGTCGAGACCCAGGATGCCGCCGTCGTCCGTCGGCGTTGCGGTCGGTGAGTCGCTCGGCGTCGCCGTCGGCGCGGGGGTGCTCGTCGCCGCGTCCGTCGTCGGCGCGGCCGTGGGCGTCCCGCCGAGGACGCCGTCTGTGGGCGTGTCCGTGGCGTCTGTCGCCGTGTCCGTGGCGTCTGTCGCCGTGTCGAGCAGCCCGCCGTCGTCGGTGGGCGTCGGCGTGGGCGAGGCCGTCCCTGCCGGCCCCTCACCCTCGGTCGACGCGTCACCGGCGCCGGCGTCGGACGCGTCCGTCTCGTCCTTGGTGCCGAAGATGTCCGTCTCGATGGTCCGCTCGTAGGTCAGCGCGTCGAGCGGGATACGGATCTCGTCGCCGGTGGGCAGCTCTACCTTCGCGTAGAAGTCGATCTGGAGGTCCGTGACCTGGTCGTTCTGGAGGTGGCTCACCCACCACTCGTCGAGCCGCTCGTTCCGGATGGTCGGGACCGTCCGGATGGTCTCCGTGGTGCCACCGGGGACGACGTAGGACTCGTTCGTGCGCCCCTCGCCGACGGGGATGTCGTTCATCGTCACCTCGTAGCCCACCTCCGTCACGACGTAGGGCTGGGCCTTCGGGTTGTAGACGACGAAGTCCGTCACGATGGGTGTCTGTGCCTCGGTGACGGTCCCGTACTGCGCATCGGTCCGGTTGATGTAGAGGATGGGATCGGAGACGAGCGGTCGGGAGGCGTTGACCGGCCGGGTCTCGTCGGACTCGAACGCGCCGATGATGTCCGTCTCGATCTGCTGGCCCTGCTGGAAGTCGAACGTGCGGTCGCCGAGCAGCGAGGTCCGGACGTCAGCGTCGACGGTGACGTTCGTCACCTCGCCGTTCCGGAGGTGGGTGACCCACCAGTCCGGGATCTTCGTGTTCTGCATCCGGGTACTGAAGTCCAGCGTGGTGTTGCCCGGGTCCACGTCGAGGCCCTCCTTCGTCCCCTCGGCCATCGCCACGTCGTTCATGGCGACCGTGTAGTCGATGGTCGTCCCGCCGAGCTGGACGCCGACCGGGTTGGGGTTGTCCACGACGAGGTCCGTCTCCACGACGGTGGTCTGGTCGGTGACGTCTCCGAACCGGTTCTCGACGGCCTGCACGGACGGTGCGCCGACGACGCCGAGCGCGAACGCCCCACCGACGCTCGCGGCGACGAGACCGAGGGCGACCAGCACCACTCGAAGTGTGCCGAGTCCACGACGTGACTCTCGCGTGTCCATTCTCGAACTGGGGAACGTCCTGCCCCGACAAGTATCTCGTGGCCGAGTCCGTGCGTGAGACGCGCTCTCGATGCCCTCGAACGCCTGTTCAGGGTCGCGCCGGCATCGAGTGACCGACCGCGCCGGGAACGCGAGGATTAAGTGGGCGGTGACGGAAACTCCGGTCATGACGACTGAGTCCGCGTCGACGGACATGTCCATCGGCCTGAGCGCGGTGTTCGTCGCGCTCGCGCTCGCCGGGGCACTCGGGATGTACATCTTCGCCGTGGGCGGCGACACCGTCTCGTCCGGGTGGGCGTTCGCGGTGGCGATGCTCGGGGCTGCGGCCGTCGTGACGGCCGTCCACGTCTACTGACGCCACCCGTCGCTCGACCGACGGGGGACCGCCGACTGCCGGTGCGGTTGCCGGAACGAGGAACGGTTAAGCGTCCGGCGCACGTACCCGTGGGTATGGCAGAGATGAGCGAGGAAGACGAACGTATCCTGTCGTACCTCCGGGACAGCGTCTCGGCGGGTGACAGATACTTCCGCGCGAAGAACATCGCCAAGAGCGTCGGCCTCACCGCGAAACAGGTCGGTGCCCGCCTCCCGCGCCTCGCAGAGCAGTCGGACGACGTCGACATCGAGAAGTGGGGCCGCGCGAAGTCCACGACCTGGCGCGTCACCCCCCAGTGACGGTAACTACTTCCCACGCCCCCCCCGAGTTCCATACATGACCGTCAGGGTCGAACGGGTGTTCGAACTGCCCGTACCGCCCGAGGACGTCTGGTCGTTCATCGCCGACGCCGAACGGCGTGCCCGGCCCATCAGCGTCGTCGAGGAGTACGAGGTCACGGGCGAGCGCACCGCCATCTGGCACGTCAGTCTCCCCATCCCATACCTCGACGCCACCGTCAGCATCGAGACGGAGGACGTCCGCGTGGACGAACCCCGGTTCGTCGAGTTCGTCGGGAAGTCACGCGCCATGCGTGTGGTGGGAGAGCACGAACTCGAGTCCACGGAACAGGGGAGTCGCCTCACCAACCGCTTCACCGTCGAGGGACGCGTCCCCGGCGTCGAGAACTACTTCGCCGACAACCTCGACGCGGAGTTGACGAACCTCGAGAACGCCATCCGTGAGTCGTTCGGCCTCGACCGCATCCAGCGGGTCTCGAAGCCCGAAGCCGACGCGGACGACGGCGACGGGAAGAAGAAGTCCCGCTGGAACCCCTTCTGAATCCGATGCGACTGACCTGTGCCCAACAGCTCGTGGAGGGTGGTGACGTGCCCGGCAACGTCGACCGGGCGCGCACCGCCATCGTCGAGGCGGCCGACGAGGGGGCTGACCTCGTCGTGCTGCCGGAACTGTTCAACGTCGGCTACTTCGCGTTCGACGCCTACGCCCGCCGGGCGGAGTCGCTCGCCGGCGAGACGCTGTCCGACCTCTCGGCGCACGCCGCCGACCGCGGGGTGGCGCTGCTGGCCGGCAGCATCGTGGAGGACCTCGGCGCGACGGCCCGCGAGACAGACGTGTCGACGCCCGCCGACGAGGGGCTCGCGAACACCGCGGTGCTGTTCGACGCGACCGGCGAGCGCCGAGCCGTCTACCGCAAGCGGCACCTATTCGGCTACGACTCGGCCGAACCGGAGTTGCTGACGCCCGGTGAGTCACGGGGCGTGGCGACGCTCTCGCTCGGCGGCGACGACGTGACCGTCGGTGTGACCACCTGCTACGACGTCCGCTTTCCCGAGCAGTACCGCGACCTCGCCGAGGCCGGCTGTGACCTCGTCTGTGTCCCGTCGGCGTGGCCCTACCCTCGCGTGGAGCATTGGAACCTGCTCCCGCGGGCCCGGGCGGTCGAGAACCAGTTCTACGTGGCGACGGCCAACGGAGCGGGGACGTTCGACGGGTCGACACTGCTCGGACGCTCGACCGTGTACGACCCCGAGGGGCACGCGATGGCGTCGACGGGTGACGACCCGGCGCTCGTCACGGCGACGGTCGACCCCGGCCGCGTCGAGGCCGTCCGGGCGTCGTTCCCGGCGTGGCACGACCGGCGCTGAGGCCGCCCCCCGAGACCGTCGCCTGACCCCGTCGCGTCGGGCGGTCGGCGACCAGCCGGAAGGGAGGTTTTATCAGTGGTGACGGAGTATCGTTGAATGCCACTGACGACGCTTTTCTCGTCGCTGTGGCAACTCAAATCCGCGCCCGCCGACACGCTGACGCCGGGTCGCCCGGAACCCGGCCGACGCACCATCGACCGGCCCACTCACCCCCTCTCGCCTTCCACCTTACAGCGAGCGACGCTCACCGCTCGCGGCCGACTCGTACACCGCGTCCATGACCCGCAGGTCCGCGAGGCCGTCCTCGCCGTCCGGTTCCGGGCGCTCGCCGGTCAGCACGCAGTGGGCGAAGTAGTCGAACTCCTCGCGCACCTCGTTCGTCCCGGCTCCCTCGAGCGTCAGCGTCGCGCCACCGGCCTCCACGCGGAGGGTCCGGTCGCGCCGCGGGACGAACGCGTCCTCCAGTCGGGCCGTCCCGTCGGTGCCGTGGACGACGAAGGTGGAGTCGGCGGCCCCCGTGAACGACGCGGAGAACGACCCGAACACGCCCTCGGGGAACTCGACGGTGAACGCGACGCGCTCGTCGACGTCGCTGTACGGCCCCGAGGTGGCGGTCGTCCCCTCGACGGCCGTCGGCTCGGTGTCGAGGACGAACCGGGCGGTGTTGAGCGGGTAGACGCCCACGTCGTAGAGCGCGCCACCCCCGGCGAGGTCGGCGGCGAGACGCCAGTGGTCCGGACCGTAGCCCCCCGAGAGGACGGGGAAGGTGAAGTCACCGGACAGTTTCACCACGTCGCCGAGTCCCCCGCCCTGCACGAACGCACGCAGTCGACGGACGACCGGGTCGGTCTGCATCCGATAGGCGGTCATCAGGGTGACGCCCGCGTCCTCGCAGGCGGCGACCAGTCGCTCGGCCCGTTCGAGCGTCGCGTCCAGCGGCTTCTCGCAGAGGACGTGCTTGCCGTGGTCGGCCGCGGCCGCCACGTTCGGCAGGTGGAGGCGGTTCGGCACGACCACGTAGACGGCGTCGTACGCGTCGGCGCGGGTGCCGTCGCGGTAGGCCTCGTAGTCGATAGCCGTGGCGTCGTACTCCGTCGCGAGGTCGGCCCTCGCGTCGGGCGACCCGGTGACGAGTGTGGTCACCTCGCCGTAGTCGGCGGAGTCGATGGCCGGGAGCGCGAGGTGTCGGGCGAACCCGCCGGTGCCGACCACGGCGAACCGCACGGTGCCGTCCGGGTGCGTGTCCCAGTCGCGAGCGGCCACGTCGTCGAGGAAGGTGTCGAACATGGAATCCTCGTCGGGTCTCCTCGGCAAAAGTGGCGGGGGGTCGTCCGGTGTCCGATGGGGGGACCACTCACGACAGCCGGAGTATGTTGGTCGTCGGTACCACGGAACAGGGTCATACAACTTCAAGCAGAATACCTGCGCGCTTAAGCGCAGGATGAATCCGACAATACCCTACACAATCCACCGTCGATAGCAAGGCCGGATATTCCACGCCAACCGACGTTATTAACAAAACAGCATTCATAACCGGTTATGAAGCAAAATAATGAGTCGAACCATCCGAACCTTCGAGGCTACGATTACGAACCAGCGACAGGTTCGTGATGACCTTGACCAACTCGGATGGGCTGCCTCAAAACTCTGGAACGTCGGTCGCTACTACGCACAAAAACAGCGGGACGAAACGGGCGAGATTCCCGATGACGGGGAACTCAAAGCCGAACTCAAAGGTCACGAACGCTACACGGACTTGCATTCTCAATCCAGTCAGCGCGTTCTCGAAGAACTCGCGGAAGCGTTCACCAGCTGGTTCGGCAAGCGTCGGAACGGAGACGACCGCGCCCGACCGCCCGGCTACCGCAAAAATGGAGACTCCCACCCACGTTCAACTGTGTCGTTCAAAACGGCTGGCTTCAAGCACGACGCACAGTTCACCCGGATTCGCCTCTCGAAAGGCAGAAACCTCAAAGAACACCGTTCAGACTTCATCCTCTGTGAGTACCAGACTCGACCGGATGTTGACCTGACCGAGTGGGACATTCAACAGGTTCGAGCCGTCTACAAACGCGACGAGTGGCGGTTACAATTCGTCTGTCGCACCACCATCGACCCGGAACCGCCGGGCGACGAGGTGGCTGGTGTTGATCTCGGGATGTGCAATTTTGCCGCCGTCTCGTTCGGCGGTGAGTCGGTGTTGTATCCCGGTGGCGCACTCAAAGAGGACGAATACTACTTCACGAAGCAGAAAGCCAAGTGCGACGATTCCTCGTCCCGAGAGTCCACTCGCCTGGACCGGAAACGAACGGGTCGCCGGACACACTTCTTGCACGCACTCTCGAAAGCGATTGTCGAAGAATGTGTCGAACGCGATGTTGGCACGCTTGTCGTTGGCGACCTCGCTGGCATCCGAGAAGACGGCGAGAGTGGTGAGTCTCGTAACTGGGGCGACCACGGCAATCTCGACTTGCACGGGTGGGCGTTCGACCGCTTCACGACGCTTCTCGACTACAAGGCTGAAATCGAGGGTATCGACGTCGAGTTGGTATCGGAACGTGATACGTCGAAGTTGTGTTCGGCTTGTGGCCACACAGACGTCGATCAGCGAGTTGAACGTGGCTTGTACGTGTGTGAGAAGTGCAGTACGGTGGCGAACGCGGACGTGAACGGTGCGGAGAACATTCGACAAAAGGTACTCCCGAGTCTCGCCACGGACCGCGGCGATAGGGATAACGGCTGGTTGGCACAGCCAGCGGTTCACTTGTTCGACCGTAGTGTGGGCGTTTTCGCCCCACGAGAACAGGTTGCTAACCGCGAACCCTAATATCCCAACTCAGCGGCGCGGTGCCGTGGGGATTCCCGCGTCTTCAGGCGCGGGAGGATGTCAAGTTCACTGTCACCTAACGGTACACATGCAAGGGAGAGCGTCATCTGGTATCCGGGGCCTCGACGAGGTGCTCCGAGGGGGATTCCTCCGGAACCGTTCGTACCTCACCCGGGGGTCCCCGGGGGTGGGGAAGACGCTGTTGGGACTCCAGTTCCTCCAGGCTGGGGTCGAGAACGGCGAGACGTCGCTCTACATCAGCCTCGGCGTCAGGGAGCAGGAACTCCGGTCGGACGCGGCGGCCTTCGGGGTCGACCTCGACCACGACGCGTTCCACTTCCTCGACCTGAGTCCGCGCTCGGAGTTCTTCATGGAGAAGCAGGTCTACGACATCTTCGACGCGCCGGAGGTCGAGCGGGAGGAACTCGTGGACGCCATCGTCGCCGCCGTCGAGGAACGCCGACCGGACCGGGTCGTCGTGGACCCCATCACCGAGCTGCGGGCGCTCACCCCCACCCGCCAACAGTTCCGCGAGCAGGTCCGGTCGTTCCTGCTCTATCTCAAGGAACACGACTGCACGGTGGTCTTCACCCCGGAGTCCGGCCCGGAGGAACCGGACACGGACCTCCAGTACATCAGCGACGGGAACGTCGACCTCGCGTTCGGCCCGGAGTTCCACCAGCTGGAGGTGACGAAGTTCCGCGGGTCGGACTTCGAGCGCGGCCCACACTTCGTCTCGTTCACCGCGGACGGACTCGACGTGTTCTCCGTCGTCGTCCCCAACAAGCTCGTCCTCGACTTCGAACCGGAGCAGTTCGAATCCGGGGTCACGGCACTGGACGAGATGCTGTACGGCGGCATCGAGCGAGGGACCTCGACGCTCGTGAGCGGCCCGACCGGTGTGGGCAAGACCACGCTCGTCTCGCAGTTCGCCGCCGCCGCCGCCGCGGACGGGAACCGGGCCATCGTCTACCTGTTCGAGGAGACGGAGGCCACCTTCACCTACCGCCTGCGGAGCATCGGCGTCCCCATCGACGAGTACCTGGAGGCAGGACTCGTCGGCATCCAGCGTGTCGAACCGTACGAGCACACCCCCGAGCAGTTCAGCCGCATCGTCCGTCAGGCGGTCGAGCGCGACGGATTCGACGTCGTCGTCGTCGACGGACTGGAGGGATACCTCGCCTCCATCCACGGCGAGACGCCGATGCTCATCCGGCGGCTCCACGCACTCATCTCCTACCTCCGGAACGTGGGGGCGACGCCGTTCGTCACCGCCGAGGTCCACAGCATCACCGGCGAGTTCCAGGCCACGGAACACAAGGCGAGCTACCTCGCGGACAACATCGTCTACATCACCTACTACGAGTACGAGGGGGCACTCCACCGGGCACTCGGGGTCCTCAAGAAGCGTGCGACGGCGTGTGACAGTTCGCTCCACGCGTTCGGCATCGGTGACGACGGCATCGTGATCGGGGAGCGACTCACCGACCTGCGCGGGGTGCTCTGGGGGGCACCGAACACGGCCGAAGACCCGGTCCCCGGTGACGACTGATGCCTCGTATCGAACTCCCGAAGCAGGTCCGGGCGGGCGAGACGCGCGTGCTGATGCTGCTCCACCGCCGGAACCGCGAACTCCTCGAGCGCTGGCTGAACGACGCCGTCGTCACGCTCACGGCTGACGAGGGCTTCCCGGAGGCGTTCGACGTCTGCGTCCTCGATACGGCCGCGTTCGTACGCCACCGTGAGGAACTGCTCGCGCGGAAGGAGGAGGCCGGGTCGGAGTTCCTCCCGTACCTCCTGGTCGTCCGGGAGCGCAACCGACCGACGCTGAGCGCCGAGGTCCGGGAGGTGGCCGACGAGGTGCTGGTCATCCCGGCGAACCCGACCGAGTTCGCCATCCGGCTGAGCAGCCTGCTCCGGGCGCGCCGACAGTCGCTCGACCTGCGCGAGCAGAAAGAGCGGGAGATCGCGACCCTCGAACGACAGAACGAGCAACTGGAGCAGTTCGCCAGCATCGTGAGCCACGACCTCCGGAACCCGATGACCGTGCTCTCGGGGGCGCTCGAACTCGTCGAGCAGTCCGGGGACGTCCCGTCGGAGTACGTGTCGATGGCCCGTGACGCGCTCGACCGGATGGAGACGATGACCGACGGGCTGCTGGGGCTGGCTCGGCAGGGACAGTCCATCCGTGAGACGTCGCCCACTGACCTCGAGACCGCGGCAAGACAGGCGTGGGCGCTCGCCGGGAACGGCGAGGGAACGCTCGTCGTCGACGGTACCTGCACGCTCGAGGCCGACCCGGAGCGGCTGAGCGCCCTCCTCGAGAACCTCTTCCGGAACGCGAGGGAACACGGGACGACTGCGGACGCCGGGGGACCGGTCGTCCACGTCGGGGCCATCCACTCGCCGACCGGGTTCTACGTCGAGGACGACGGCCCCGGTATCCCACCCGAGGCCCGGGGGCAGGTCCTCGAGTACGGGTTCAGCACCTCGACGGACGGCACCGGATTCGGCCTCGCCATCGTCCGGTCCATCGCCGAGGCCCACGGCTGGGACGTGACCGTCACCGAGAGCGAGGACGGCGGTGCGCGGATCGAGTTCGACTGCCGGTAGGTCCGCCGCCACTGCTGGAACCCCACGCTTGATACGGCGGCCCAGTGTACGCGACGGTGTGACAGACGACCAGTCCCGGCGGCGGTTCCTCTCGCGGCGCGCCATCGCACTGGCCGGTGTGATGGCGCTGGCCGGGTGTACGAGCGGTGGGAACGGGAACGGTGGCGGTGACGACGGGCCCACCCCCAGCGACGAGCCGACGGCGACGGCCACCGACTCGGGTGGCTCGAACGCCGACCACACCGTGGTCGTCGGCCCGGCCGGGAGCCTCGTGTTCGACCCGGCCGAACTCGCCGTCGCCCCCGGCGACACCGTCCAGTTCTCGTGGGAGTCGAACTTCCACACCGTCACCGTCGAGTCGGCCCCCTCGGCGTCGGACTGGACGGGCACCGGCGAGGAGACGCAGGACGCGGGCTACACCCACACCCACACGTTCGAGGTGACGGGCACCTACGACTACTACTGCAACCCCCACCGCGGGTCGGGGATGGTCGGGTCCATCACGGTGGGTGACGCCGACGGTGGGTCGGGGGACAGCGGTGGCGGTGACGACCCGTACTGAGCGCCGGCCTCACCCGGTGTCCGAAGCGGCCTTCTCTATCTCGCCTTTGAGGGCACCCACGTCGAACTCCAGGTCGGGGCGGAGGCTGACGAAGTCGAGGAACTCTCCGGCCGCCAGCACCTCGACCGGGTCGTAGGCGCCGAGCGCCGCGGCGACGGCCACGTCCGCGCCCACGTGTGGCGTGAGCGACCCGAGTGCGCAGGCCACGTCGTAGCCCCGTGCGCTCTCGACGTTCGCCGGCGTCGCGTCGACGCTGGTCGCGTCGATGAAGTAGAGGGTGTCGTCGACGACGAGGACGTTCTCCTCGCGCAGGTCACCGTGGGCGAGGCCGGCGTCGTGCATCCGCGAGAGGGCGTCGAACAGGGCCGGTGCGAGGCGCTCGGCTTCCGCTGCCGACACCTCGTCCAGCGTCCGGAACCCGTCGAGGTACTCGAGGACGACGACGCCGTAGCCCTCGTACTCGAACACCTCGACGGGGGCGGGCGCGTCGACACCGATGTCGCGCATCCGCCGTGTCGCCTCGAGCTCGTGCCGGGCCATCGCGTAGGGGGTGCCGAAGTGCTGGAAGAAGCCGGGGACGCCCGCCGAGAACGCGCCGAGGTTCCGCCCCGCGGTGAACAGCGCGTGGAGCCGCGAGTGCTGCTCGCTGACGACCTTCACGAACCACTCGTCCTCGACGACCATCGGCACCGAGAGCCAGTTGTCCGCCTCGAGGAACTCGACGCGCAGGTGGTCGCGGCCGTACCGCTCGCACAGGGCGAGCGCGAGTCCCTCGAGGTCCGCCCACGGGACGGACGACCGGAGGATGCGACGGACGGCCATCGGAGAGACGAGGGTGTCGAGCGACATTAGGGTTCGCCCCCCGAACCGGCCGGCCCGACCGCTTATGGCGCCCGAGCGGGCAGGCTCGTACATGGAGTTCGAGGTGATCCGCGGCGACATCACCGCCCAGTCCGTCGACGCCATCGTGAACGCGGCCAACACCCACCTCCGGATGGGTGGTGGGGTCGCGGGTGCCATCCGCGAGGCCGCCGGCCCCGCGATACAGACCGAGGCGACGGAGCGCGGCCCAATCGGCCTCGGGGAGGCGATCCACACCGACGGTTACGACCTGCCCGCGGCGTACGTCGTCCACGCGGCGACGATGGAACCGGGTGGGCGGGCGACCGAACGGAGCATCCGGGACGCGACCCGGAACGCCCTCGCGGAGGCCGACGCCCTCGGCTGTTCGTCGGTCGTCTTGCCCGCGCTCGGCTGTGGCATCGCGGGTTTCGATCTCAAGCACGGGGCGAGGGTGCTGTTCGAGGAGCTGGCGGCGTACGAGCCGGCCACCCTCGAGTCGGTGGCGGTCGTCGGCTACGGGGAGTCGGCGTTCGAGACCCTGTCGCGGGTCGGGGCGTCGGTCCGCGACTGACCGTCTCAGGGGCGCGTGGCGGGTGCTCCCCGGTGGATTTATCGCCGCGTGCCCGTACACCCGGACATGGACTTCACGCTCCCCGACGAGCACCGGATGACCCGCGATTCGGTGCGCGAGTTCTGCGAGGAGGAGATCGAACCAATCGCCCAGGAGATCGAGGACGAACACCGGTTCCCCGAGGAGATATTCGAGGAACTCGGGAAACTGGACATGATGGGCGTCCCCATCACCGAGGAGTACGGGGGCCTCGGCGGTGACACCCTGCTCTACGCCGTCGTCGCGGAGGAACTCGGGCGCGTCTCGGGGAGCATCGCGCTCTCGTACGTCGCGCACACCTCGCTCGGGGCGAAACCCATCGAGGCGTTCGGCACCGAGGAACAGAAGGAGGAGTGGCTCCGACCGCTCGCCTCGGGCGAGGGCATCGGCGCGTGGGCGCTCACCGAACCCGGCAGTGGCTCCGACGCGAGCGACATGGACACCCACGCCGAGAAGGACGGCGACGAGTACGTCCTTGACGGGACGAAGCAGTTCATCACGAACGCGAACGTCGCCAACTCGGTGCTGGTGAAGGCCGTCACCGAACCCGGTGCGGGCTACGACGGCATCTCGACGTTCATCGTCGACCCGCAGAACGACGACGGGTTCGAGGTCTCCACGGTCTGGGACAAGATGGGGCTGAACGCCTCGCCCACCTGCGAACTCACCCTGAAGGACGTCCGCATCCCCGAGGACCGCCTGCTCGGCGAGGAGGGCGAGGGCTGGGACCAGACGAAGAAGACGCTCAACGGCGGTCGTATCTCCATCGCCGCCATCTCGACGGGGCTCGGACAGGGTGCGTTCGAGGCGGCGCGCGAGTACGCCACGGAGCGCGAGCAGTTCGGCCGTCCCATCTCGAAGTTCGACGCCATCCGCGACAAGCTCGTCTCCATGGACCGCAAGATCGAGCGCTCGCGGCTGCTCACTCACAAGTCCGCGTGGGAGTACGACCAGGGGATGGACGTGACCCGCTCGTCCTCGCTCGCCAAGCTCGACGCCTCGGAGACGGCCCGCGAGGTCGCCGAGGACGCCGTGCAGGTGCTCGGCGGCTACGGCTACACCGAGGACTTCGCGCCCCAGCGGTTCTACCGCGACGCGAAGTTGATGGAGATCGGCGAGGGCACGTCGGAGATCCAGCACCTCGTGCTCGGGCGCGAACTCGGACTCTGAGGGCGTCACCGGGACGCCCCGTCACCGGCTGACGGTCGGCCGTCACCTTCTTCTCCGGCGGCGTACTCTCCCTGTCGTGATGGTAGAGACCCTCCTCCCGCTGCAGTTCGGCGGGCTCGGCGGTCCGCCGCTGTTCTTCCGTCTTTTCGGGCTCCTGTTCGCCGCCGTCGGCGCCCTGAACCTCTGGAAGCCCCGTGAGATGGCGAGCTGGCAGTTCAGACGGCGCTACGGCGACGTGGAGGGGACCCTCGAGCCGTCGGACGCCCGCGTGATGCTGATGCGTGTGTTCGGCGGCTTCTTCGTCCTCGTCGGCCTGGGCATCTTCCTCGGGCTGTTCCCGTAACGGGCGCGGCGACCGCCACACGGGGTCACGCGTCGTCTCTGGCCGCCTGCTCGCGCCACTCCGGCGCGAGCAGTCCGTACCGGACCACGTCCACGCGGTCGCCGCGGACGAACGCGTGTTCGCGGCTCACGCCCTCCTCGAGGAACCCGTTGCGTCCCAGTGCCCGCCGCGCCGCCTCGTTGGTCGCCTGCGTCGTCGCGTGGAGCCGGTGGAGTCCGAGCGTGTCGAAGGCGTACGCACAGAGGAGGCCGAGCGTCTCCGTGGCGTAGCCCCGGTCCCAGTGATCGGGGGCGACGTACCCCCGCACCTCCGCGACGCCCCACTGCGGGAAGTAGTCGGCCAGTTCGGCGACGCCGACCCGTTCGTGCTCGCTGGCGGGTGCCGTCGGCGTCCCCGGCGTGTAGACGAGGAACGTGAAGTCCTCGGGACTGAGCGACTCGAACCACTCGGTCTGCTGGCGGTCGGTGTACGGGAGGACTGCCCCGAGCGGTTCGCGAACCACTGGGTCCTGTGACAGTCGCCGGACGAACGGCAGGTCGTCCGCCTCCAGCGGCCGGAGGTGGACGCGCTCACCACGGAGGAACGCGGGTGCGGTCATGCCGCCCGAGTGGTCGAGGAAGGGAATAACTCCCCGTTCGGCGGGTGCTCACTCGGCTGTGGCATCGGTCCGGCCGGCCCTCCCTTCGCGCCACTCCCGTGCCAGCAGGCCGTAGTGGAGCCGGTCGACGCGTTCCCCACCGACGAGCGTCGCCTCTCGGCTCGTCCCCTCGTGGGTGAACCCGAGTCGATCCAGCGTCGCCCGTGCGGACTCGTTGACGGCGAGGGTCTGCGCCCGGAGCCGGTGGAGTCGCCGCTCGTCGAACGCGTAGGCCACGACGAGTCCACACGCGGCTGTGGCGTAACCGTGCCCGCGAGCGTCCGGGACGAGCGCGGCACCCACCTCGGCGGTCCCGGCCCGGCCGTCGAGGTCGAAGAGGTTCACGAGCCCAACGGCGCGTTCCGGGTCGTCCGCCGGGCAGACGAGGAGCTGGACGTTCGACTCGTCCAGCGACTCCAGCCACTCGCGCTCCTGTCGCCGGGTGTGCGGGGTGTGGACGTCCATCCGCTGTCGGACCGCCGGGTCGGCGTACACGTCGTCGAACAGGCCGAGGTCCGCCTCCTCGAACGTGCGGAGTTCGACCCGGTCGCCCCGGAGGAAGACGGGGCCGGGCATCAGTGCTCACCTCCGTCGGATCCGGCGTCGAGCGCCGCTCTCGCCCGCTCGTGGGCCGGTTCCCACTCGTCGGCGAACGCGACGTACCGGTGGCAGTCGACGCGCTCGCCGTCGCGGAACGCCTCGCGTTCGAGCACCGCCTCCTCGTGCCACCCGGCCTTCTCGAGGACGCGCATCGAGGCGGGGTTGTGGGCGTAGACGCTCGCGTACAGTTTCGCCAGTCGTCGCTCCTCGAAGGCGTACCGGGTCAGGAGTGCGACCGCCTCGGTGGCGTAGCCGTTGCCCCAGTGCTCCGAGGCGACGCTGTAGCCGACCTCGGCGGTCCCCCACGTCGTGTCGAGGTCACCGAGGCCGGCGGTCCCCACGGGTTCACCGTCGGAGCGTGGTTCCGACGAGGCGTCACTCGCTCCGCTCGTGTCACCGCGCCCGGCGACGAGCAACAGCGTCTCGCCGTCCCGGTCGTGCAGCGAGTCCAGCCACTCGCGCTCCTGTTCGCGGTTCTTCGGCGTCGACGAGCGCAGCGTCGCCCGCACCCGCGGGTCGTTGATAGCTCGCTGGACGAACGCGAGGTCTGCCTCCTCGACCGGACAGAGGTCGATACGGTCGCCACGCAGGAAGGTAGGGTCGGGCATAGTCCACGGTTCTCGGCGGTCGCCCAAGAGTCCGTGGCTAGTGTGTGGTGTGCTAGCACTGTGTCGCGTCCCCCAGAAGGTGTTTACCGGCCGGGCCGGAGCACACGGGTACGGGTCCTCGGGTAGGGGCCTCTGGACCCGTGCTGGATTTATGTGTGGGTGGCCGACACCAGTACTGATTAGACCGTCCCACGCGCCTCGCGATGTATGGGCACGCCGCTCTCCTCCCGCGAGGAACAGGTCGACGAGGTGCTGACGCGACTCTACGACCGCTACCCCGAACCGGAGATCTCGCTCGACTTCTCGAACCGCCTCGAACTGCTCGTCGCCGTCGTCCTCTCGGCGCAGTGTACCGACGCACGGGTCAACGAGGTGACGACGGACCTGTTCGAGAAGTACCGCACGCCCGAGGACTACGCGAACGCGAGCGAGGAGCAACTCGCCGAGGACATCTACGGCATCACGTTCCACAACAACAAGGGCGGCTACCTGAAGGGCATCGGGGAGATACTGGTCGCCGAACACGGCGGCGAGGTGCCGGACACGATGAGTGCGCTCACCGACCTCCCCGGCGTGGGCCGCAAGACCGCGAACGTCGTCCTGCAGCACGGCCACGAGGTCGTGGAGGGCATCGTCGTCGACACGCACGTCCAGCGCATCTCCCGGCGTCTCGGGCTGACCGAGGAGGAGACGCCGGCGAAGATCGAGCAGGACCTGATGGGTGTCGTCCCCGAGGACGAGTGGAAGGAACTCACGCACCTGTTCATCAGCCACGGACGGGCGACCTGCTCGGCGCGGAACCCGGACTGCGGGGACTGCGTGCTGGCGGACATCTGCCCCTCTGAGAAGGGCGACGCGGACGTGGACCTCGCCAGCGGCGAGGCGTGGTAGGGACGGGGAGTTTTGTCGGTCGCCGGTGAGGTGGGGCCATGCTCGGACGGGCCGGCCGGTACGTGGCGGTGACGTACGGCGTCAGCTGGAGCGCGTGGGGCCTCCTCCTCGTCACCGACCTGCGACCGTTCGCGCTCCCGGGGCTCCTCGCGTTCTTCGTCGGCGGGCTCGGGCCGGCCGTGGCCGGCGTCGGACTCACCGTCTCGTCCGGAGCCGAGGCCCGGCGAGCGTACTGGCGTCGACTGGTCGACCCGTCGAGAGTCGGGCTGACGTGGGGTCTCTTCGTCCTCGCGCTCCCGCTGTTCGTCACGCTCGCCGGCGCCGTCGTCGCGGGAGTTGCCGGTGGGTCGTCGGGACTGCTGGCCGAGTCGGCACCCGACACCGTCCCGGCGTTCCTCGCCTTCCTCGTCGTGACGGTCCTGTTCGGGCCGCTCCCGGAGGAACTCGGCTGGCGTGGCTACCTCCTCGACCCGCTGCTCGACCGGTACGGGGCGCTCCGTGCCAGCCTCGGCGTCGGTGGCCTGTGGGCGGTCTGGCACCTGCCGCTGTTCTTCCTCGCCGGGACCTACTAGGCGGGGCTGGGCCTCGGGACGGCCGCGTTCTGGCTGTTCGGGTACTTCGTCCTGGCCTACTCGGTGCTGTTCACGTGGGTCCACGTCCACACCGGCCGGAGCATCCTCGCGGCCGTCCTCTTCCACTCGGCCATCAACGGGAGCGGGGAGCTGTTCGTCTCGACGCTCGGGGCGGACCTCGTCTCGGCGGGCCTGTTGCTGGTCGTCGTCGGGGCCGTCGTGGCCGTCGCCGGTCCGGAGGGGCTCAGGCGGGGCGGCGAGACGCCCACGTAGCGCGCCCACCTAGAGCACGTACATGACGACGAACCGGCCGAGACCGGTGAGCCACGCGCCAATCCAGAAGAACGTGTAGCCGAACACGCCGAGGCGGAGCCGTGAGCGCCAGTGGCTCATCCGCTCGCTCCCGATCTCCTCCAGCAGCACGTCCTCGTCGTAGTCGTGGTAGAGGTCGTGCTCCCACTTCGCCCGGAAGATGCGGACGATACCCGTGAACCCGAACAGGAGGAAGGCGTAGGCGGTCAGCCCGAGGAACGCGTGGACGGTGGCGAGCCCGCCGAACTGACCCGGATGGCCCGCCAGCCCGAACAGCCGCGGCACCATCCAGAACACCATCGGCACCGTCGTCAGCGTCAACCCCGTGAGGATGAACTTCAGGTGGTAGGTCAGCACGCCCCACGTGACGGCCTCGGCGTCGATCATGATCCACGCCCCGTAGAGGAACAGGGGGAGGGCGGCCGAGACGGCGATGGCAGTCAGCGCCGCGACGGTCGCGTCGGGGAGCATCACCCGGAGGTTGGACCGGACCGCGTTTGAGACTGCCGGAAGCGGCGCGCCCGGCCGCCGCCGTCGTCGGCCTCACCCGGCGGTCGGCGTCGGTGTCGCCGTGGCGTTCCCGACGGTCCGGACCACGTCCTGCTGGCCGCCGAGTTCGTAGGGGCCCGCGCCGGGGCCGGTCGACGTGCGGACGCCCACGCCCCAGATGTCGGGGCCGCTGTACTCGGTGAGCATCACGAACTCGTCGCGGTCGGGCAGATAGCGGACGACCGGGTCGCCGCCGCAGGCCGTCGTCACCCGACCGAGGGGCGTGAACGACGACAGGTTCTCCGAGGTGGCGACCTGCACGTGGTAGCGGGGGTGTTCGGTCGTCTCGTCGACGAACAGGTAGTAGGTGCCGTCGACCCGCACCACGTCGGGGTCGCCGGTCTGCCAGCCCTCGCCACGCACGTCGAGTGCGAGGCCCTGTCGGTCCCAGTGGAGCGCGTCCGTGGAGACGGCGTGCCCCAGCGCCTCGCCGTTCTCGCCGGGCGTGCCGAACTTCTGCTCGTAGTAGAGGTGCCACGTCTCCGTCTCGGGGTCGTAGAACCCCCCCGTGTCGCTCTCGTTCAGGACGACGCCGCGGTTCGTTAGGTCGGTCAGCGACCGGCCGGTCCAGAGTTCGGTACGCTCCTCCCCCACGGTCCGGAAGAGGTAGTAGACCCCGTCGACCTCCCGGCCCCAGTTGAAGTTCGAGGCGAACTCGGCGCCCTCTACGTCCGCGGCGACGCGACGGTACGACTCGAAGTCGCGACTCTCGTAGAGGTCCATCCGGCCGTCCCCGTCGTCGACGAGGAGGCGGTAGGGGAACTCGCGGTCGGGTTCGACGAAGAGGACGGGGTCGTAGACACCGACCAGTGGCTCCGGGTCGCTCCAGTCGGTCCACTCGGGGGCGAGGGCCGTCCCGCTGGGCGCACAGGTGTCGGGGGGACGCTCTCCCACCCCGAAGAGGGCGACCCCGGCGGACTGGACAGCCAGCGTGTAGAGCGAGGCGACCACCAGTAGGACTGCCACCAGCCACGCGAGGGCCCGTTCGGCGTCCATGTCGGTGGAGTCCGTCGGTTCGGTAATAAACTCTCACCCGGTGCTGCCGGTTCGGTCAACTGCCAGCGTGGGTTAACACTCCCACACGGGTCTGTTAATTCCGTCGTAACATTGTCCCTCTGGAGCATCACGATGCTTGTCATGACCTCACTCGGCCCCCGTCGGCGGCTCGTCGTCCGTCTCTGTCTCGCCCTCGGTCTCCTCGTCCCGGCCACGTTCGTCGGCGAAGCCTACGTGACCCGCGGGAGTGACACGGGCGCATTCGACGTCACGGCCAGCGTCGGGGACCGTATCGCCGCGCCCGCCAACGGGACCACCGTCATCACCACGCAGACGGTCGGCAAGGAGGTCGACTTCGTCCAGCGCTCGGGCGACTCCCCCGGTGAGCTCCTCGCCATCGACCCGAACGGGACGCTCTCCTACTACGACAACCGCTACTACTCCTACTGGGACGTCGACCCGGAACCGGGCACCTCGGCGACCGTCCTCTACGTCGCCAGCGAGTTCCGGACCCGGCCCCACTGCGGCGAGGCGAAGTCCTGCTTCGTCAACCACATCGAGACGGCGAACCTCTCGACCGGTGAGCGGACCACCCTCTACTCCCAGACGGTCCGGAGCGAACCGAGCATCCGGTGGCACGACGTCGACCGCGTCGGCCCCGACACGTTCCTCGTGGCCGACATCCACCTCGACCGTGTGTTCGTCATCAACGTGACCAGCGGCCTCGTCGAGTGGGGCTGGGAGGTGCAGTCGGACTACGACGTGAACGAGGGCGGGGAGTTCCCCACCGACTGGACACACCTGAACGACGTGGAACTGCTCGACGACGGCCGCGTGATGGTCGGCCTGCGGAACCAGGACACCGTCGCGTTCGTCGACCCGGAGACCGGTCTCGACGAATCGTGGTCGCTCGGGTCGAACGACGACTACGACGTGCTGAACGAGCAGCACAACCCCGACTACATCCCGGCCGAGCGCGGCGGGCCGGCGGTCCTCGTCTCGGACTCCGACAACCACCGCATCGTCGAGTACCAGCGCGTCGACGGCCAGTGGGAGCAGTCGTGGGTCTGGACCGGGAGCGGCGTGAACTGGCCGCGCGACGCCGACCGGCTGCCGAACGGCCACACGCTGGTGACGGACACGAACTCGAACCGAGTCGTGGAGGTGAACCGCGCGGGCGACGTGGTCTGGGAGGTGTCGCTGACCCGGCCGTACGAGGCCGAGCGCTTCGAGACGGGCGACGAGAGCGCCACCGGGAACAGCGCCGCGAGCCTCGGTCTCGAGTCGCGCGTCGACGGCGACGGCGGCCCTGCGGCTCCCGAGTCACTGACCGGGCGCCTCGCCGCCAGCCCCGTCTACCAGGCCGTGCTGTTCGTCCTCCCGTGGTGGATGGGCATCAGGCAGGTGCTCGCCCTGCTGGCGGCGGTGGCGTTCGCGCTCGTGTGGCTCGGTCTCGAGTTCTCGTGGTCCGACCGGCGCCTGCCGCGGCCCCCCTCGCTCGGCGGCGACCGGAGTCGTCAGTAGCACCCGCCCTTACCACGACGTTTACGGGGGACGCGACCGTACTCAGTGGTGATGGCCGACGCAACCGAGGAGACCGAGGCCGACCACGACGCGGAGGGAACGGACCCCGAGGCGTCGGCCACCGGGGCGGCCTCGTCGTCCTCGCACTCCCCGTCCGACGACCGCCCGGCGTCGACGACGGACGACGGGACGGACACCACCGAGGGCGACGACGAGGCACCGAGTCTCGAGGAACTCCGCGCGCAGGTGGAAGCAAAGTACGACTTCGAGAACTTCGGGCCCGATCAGATGGCGGAGATGACCGCCGAGGAGTGGGAGGCGGTGTTCGACCCGGAGACGTGGATAACTGGGTCGGAGCTACTCGACCGGCTGGAGGCCGACGTCAAGTCACGCGTGGTGACCCGCGACGTGTTCGCCCGCGTCGAGCGCCTCGACAACCCCGACCGCCTCGTCGCCTACTCGGACGAGGGGTACGTCGTCGTCTACCGGGACGGGAGCACCGAGGGCCGCGGGACCGTCCTCCGCGACGTCGAACCGCTCGTGGCGCTGAACTCGATGGAGGAGTACGACCCGCCGGCGATGCCGGAGGGGGACCTCCTGCCGGACCCAGTGGACGTGCCGCAGGGGAGCGGCGAGAAGGGGAACCTCCTCATCCAGATCGTCGCGGGCGTGCAGTTGCTCGCCGGGCTCGCCCTGTTCGGCGCGTGGCTGCTGGGGGTGTTGCGCGTCGGCCCGTTCACCGCGGACCCGATAATCCTCGTCGCCGGCCTGGGGTTCCTCGTCATCGGGTTCTTCCTGTTCTTGATGGTGGCGAACGCGAGGCTCTCCGACCGGTTCCGTGCCGAGGAGTACCGGAACCGCCTGCGCGCCATCGGCATCGACTCAGAGGAGCGCCCGGAGTGGCTCCCACCCGAGGTGGAGTGGCCCGCGGGCGAACTCGAGGAGGGGGCGAGCGAGGGGGCGAGTCAGAGCGTCGAAGAGCGCGGCGAGGAGTCGGTCTGAGCGCCCCGCTGGCGGGGCGGAGGACGGGGGTGTTCGTCGCCGGTCGCAAACCCGGCAAACACGGGGCACGGCGCGGCGTTCGGTGGGTTTATACGAATATAGTCCCGACAGTCGGTTGTCTATGAACAGACGGGAGTTCATGCGGACGGCGGGTGGCGCGACTGCCGCGACGGCCGCCGCCGCGAGCACCGCTGGGACCGCCGCCGCCCAGTCGAGCAAGGAGGTGATCGTCGGGCCGGGTGGCAGCCTCGTGTTCGAGCCCGCCGAGCTGTACGTGAAACCCGGGACGACGGTGAACTTCGTGTGGGAGTCGGACCTCCACAACATCGTCGTCGAGAGCCAGCCCGAGGGCGCCAACTGGGAGGGTACCGAGGGTGGCGCGGCCGACACGTACGACACGGGCCACGAGTACTCGTTCACCTTCGAGACGACGGGTACCTACGAGTACTACTGCGCCCCGCACCGGTCCTCCGGCATGGTCGGGACCGTCATCGTGAACGAGTCGGGCGAGGCGCCCGGCGGCGGCGGTGGCGCCAAGGAGGCAGACCCCGAGCACATGGGGGTCCCCATCCAGGCGCACTTCGTCGGTATCGCGACCATCCTCGCCATCCTGATGTCGCTGGTGTTCACGTTCTTCCAGCTGAAGTACGGCGAGTCGCCCCACGCGAAGGGTGGTGACTGATGAGCTCGGGCAACAACACCGTCGGCGCCATCCACCGCTACGAGCCGCCCCGCGAGTCCACGGCGGCGCTCATCGCCATCGTCCTCCTGACGGTGGTCGAGGTGGTGTTCGTCGGCCTGTTCACCTACGGGCTGGTGGCCGGCTGGGGGCTCTCCGAGTTCGGTAACATGTTCCTCGGCGGGCTGCTGGCGGCCATCTTCATCACCCTCTCGTTCATCCTCCTGCTCTACCGCAAGGAGTTCCTGCCGGACGTGATGATCGTCAAGAAGCGCCGGCGCAAGTGGGAGGACCTGTACATCCGCGAGGAGGACGTCGAGGGCGAGCAGTTCGGCGGCGACGCGTGGGAGAACGTGAAACGTGCGGTCTACCCCTACTACAAGAAATAATGCCAGCAGACGACGACAAGTATCCGACCGAATCGGGCCGCCGACGCTTCGTCAAGGGCGTCGTCGGCAGTGCATCGCTCGCCGCCGTCGGTACCGGCGCGGCCGCCTCCGTCGGCGTCGCCACCTCGGCCTCCGGGGCCGGTGGTGGGCTGACCCAGTTCGTCGGTATCGAGAACACCGACGGCCCGGCCCCGCGCGGGATGCCGCTCATCCCGGTCGAGGTCGGCTCGGACGGCACCCTCAGCGGCTCCTTCCCGGACACCGTCGAGGACGGCGTCGCCCAGACGGAGATCGGCGGGGTCAACTACTCCTCGGCGTGGTTCCAGTACTGCGGGGTCCAGACCTACCCCGGTGTCGACCCGAACGCGGACCAAGACAACACGTTCCGGGTCGCGAGCGGTGCCGGGAACACCTACGCCTGGATGAGCGACCTGAACGCGGGCGACCCGCTCACCGTCGACATGTTCGACGACTACGAGACGTGGGGCAACGGCATCGGCCGGAGCGGTCTCGGCAAGCCCGCGCTCGGCTCCTGGCGTTCCGTCGACGTCTCCCCGCAGGAGACGATGGTCGTCCAGGTGATGCGCTCGACCAAGATCCAGGAGCTCCGACAGAACCCACCGGAGGGAGTCGACGCGGAGTTCCTCCGCGCGGCCACCACCGAGGAGGGGTTCATCGCGTGGCTGAACAAGTGCACCCACTTCTGCTGCGTGCCGGGGTTCAAGCACCTCGCGGGGTCGGCCGCCTTCGGCGGGGAGAACGCGGTGTACTGTCAGTGCCACCAGTCGGTGTACGACCCGTTCAGCCCGGTCGAGACGTCGTTCGTGGCGCTGCCGCGCCCGGAGTAACTAAGATGCACGAACCCCTACACACAGGCGAGACACGCGGCCCACGAGGCAGACAATGAGTCTGGAACCAAAGGACGAACACGACCACAAGGGCTGGATGCAGGAGCGGGACCTGACGCCAGTCGAGACGACCTACCTGACGGTCCTGATGTGGCTCGACAAGCGCCTCCGCATCGTTGACTACCTCGAGATACTCGAGGACCTGTACTACAAGGTCAACATGCAGATGCCGAAGAGCCACACGGAACAGTACAACCTCGACAACAAGTTCTGGTACTGGTACCCCCTGTACGCGCTGGGGAGTTTCAGTACCATCGCGTACGTCGTGGCGGCCATCTCGGGCGCGTTGCTGGGGTTCTACTACAGCCCGGCGACGACCGGTGACCCGTCGACGGCCTACAACTCCATCACGTTCATCATGACGGAGCTGCGGTTCGGCTTCTTCCTGCGGAGCCTACACCGCTGGTCCGCGCAGGTGATGGTCGCGGCCGTGTTCCTGCACATGCTCCGTGTCTACTTCACGGGCGCGTACAAGGAGCCGCGCGAGCTGAACTGGATCATCGGCATCGTCCTCATCTCGCTGACGATGGTGTTCGGGTACACGGGCTACCTGCTCCCGTGGGACCAGCTGGCCTTCTGGGCCGGCCAGATCGGCGTCGAGATGAGCCTCTCCATCCCACTCGCAGGGGAGTGGGTCGCACAGCTACTGTTCGGCGGGTTCACCCTGAGCCAGAGCACGTTGCAGCGGATGTACATCCTGCACGTGTTCTTCCTGCCGTTCATCACGACCGCGCTCATCGCCATCCACATCGGTATCGTGTGGATGCAGGGCATCGCGGAGCCGCACTGATACCATGACAGAGGAAAACAACACAACCGAGAACGAGGCTGTCACGGATGGTGGCGAGGACGTCGCCACGGACGGCGGCGGCACCGGCATCGTCGCACCGGACGACGAGACGCCCACGTGGCGCGAGCGCAAGGAGCGCTCGCAGGGGCTCTCCCGGCTGACCTACGAGTACTTCGAGCGGGCTCGCCGCGAGGACCAGGACCTGCGGATGGAGTCCGACTACGTGGAACGCGACGTGCTCGCGTTCCCGGCGTGGCCCCACGAGATGGTCCGTAACCTCGCGCTCACGAGCTTCTTCGTGGGGATGATCATCTTCCTGTCGGCCGCGCTCCCGCCCCACATCGGGGCGCCCGCGAACCCGTCTCAGACCCCGGCGGTCATCCTGCCGGACTGGTACCTCTACTGGTCGTTCGGCCTGCTGAAGCTCGGGCCGCTCAACCCCGACCTCGCCCTGCTGGGCGGTGACAAACTGCTGGCCGACCGGACGTACGGTGTGCTGGCGAACCTCGTCGTCGTCGGCTTCATCGCCATCGTCCCCTTCCTCAACAAGGGGGCGGCCCGTCGACCCGTCGAGCAGCCGTTCTGGGCGGCCGTCGGCGTCTTCGGCGTCGTCTTCGCGTTCACCGTCAGCGCGCTCTCGGTCAAGAACCTGCTGCCCATGGACGCGCACCTGCTGTTCGACCTGACGTTCCTCCTGCCGTTCGTGGCGGGGTTCATCGGCTACGCCGTGCTGAAGTCGATGCGCGAGGGGTACATGTTCGAGCTGAACCGGCGGTACTACCGCCTGCGGCCGCCGAAGTAACGCGGCCCGACCCGACCCGCGGAACTCCCGTCTTCTCACCCGTCTTCGACGCTCGCCAGGCGCCGCCTCGTCCCACGGAGCACCGCAAGCGGCGGAGTCAAGTCGGCCGCGGCCGTACGGTACAATAATGAGCGACGGCGACGCAGCCACCGCCACGGATGCGGAGGCCGAGACGACCGACCGGGAGGGTCCCGGTGGCCGGGACGTCGAGGTACCGCTCGAGATATACAAGATCGTGACGGTGTTCTCGACGCTGTTCGCCGTCGGGATGGTCGTCCTCGGGTTCGTCCTGCTCGACTGGGGGACACAGCGCGCGACCGCCGACCTCTCCGACGTGAACGTCCTCATCACCGTCTCGGGGCTCCTCGCCATCGCGCTCGGGGCGGGCACGTACGCCTTCTCCACCCGATTCCGGGCCACGGAGATGGGAAGGTCTAAGGACGACGCTGACTGACTGACGAGCAATGGCAGACGAGTTCATGAAGGGGTTCGCGATCCTCGTCACGGCCGGCCTGGGCTGGATGACCCTCGCGGGGTGGTACCGCACGCCGGGGTTCGAGGACACGCAGCTCATCGCGCCGCCGGAGATCGCCGACCCGACCATCTACGACCAGCTGGCGCTCGTGGCGATGGACGGGCTGTTCTGGTTCGCCATCTTCGGCTTCCTCACGTTCGTCGTCGTCATCCCCGGCCTCCGTGAGGTCCGGAAGGCGATGAGCGAGAGCGAGGCCTGACCGGCCGAATCGACCGGAGCAGCGAACCGAGCGAACTGGATCGAATCGAAGCGTGACCGAGCCGACGCGCGTGTCGGTCAGTTCTGCTGACTGTAGATGAGGTTCCGCTGGACCTCGTTGGCCCCCTCGTAGATGACGGGGACGCGACAGTCGCGGTAGACGCGAGCGATGCGGTTGTCGGTGAGGATGGAGCGTCCGCCGTGGAGCTGCATCCCGTTCTCGGCACACATCGTGGCCGCCTCGGTGCCTTTGACCTTCGCCATCGACGCCCAGAGGCCGGCTTCGTCACGCTCTGCGACGTGGTCGGCGGCGCGCCAGACCAGCCCTCGTGCGGACTCGAACTCCAGTCGCATGTCGGCGAGGCGGTGCTGGACCGACTGGAAGTCAGCGATGCCGCGGCCGAACGCCTCCCGGTCGTGGACGAACTCCCACGCCTCCTCCAGGGCGGCCGCCGCGAGGCCGATGCCGTGACCACCGACGACGACGCGGCCGAAGTTGAAGAAGTCCGCGAGCATGTAGAAGCCCGCGCCCTCCGGCCCGATGCGGTTCTCGGCCGGAACGCGCGCTCCGTCGAGGTGGATGTGTGCCTGCTTCGAGGCACGCATCGCCATCTTCTCGGGGATGTGCTCGGCGTCGTACCCGTCCGTGTCGGTGGGGACGGCGAACAGCGAGTAGTTGCCGTAACGGTCGTCTGGGTCGTCGCCCGTCTTCGCGTACAGCGTGACCCAGTCGGCCTCAACGCCGTTGCCGACCCAGTACTTCTCGCCGTCGAGGACGTACTCGTCGCCCGCCCGCTCGGCCGTGGTGGTCATCCCCGCGAGGTCAGAGCCGGTGTCGGGTTCGGAGACGGCGAGGCCGGTGATCTGCTCGTTCTCGGCGACGGGCCGGAGGAACCGTTCTTTCTGCTCCTCCGAGCCGTGCTCCTCCAGCATCTCCGCGCCGAAGGAGGCGAGCATGATGGTGAGACCAATGCCGGCGTCAGCCCGGTAGAGCTCCTCCGCCATCGCGAGGAGTTCGTGGAGGTCGTAGCCCGACCCCCCGTACTCCTCGGAGATGTCCTGGGCGACGATGCCCGCGTCCATCCCCGCCTCGAGAACGTCCCACGGGTACTCGCCAGTGCGGTAGTACTCGGCAGCGACCGGCCGGATGTGCTCGTCGGCGAACTCGCGAGTCCGTCGCTTGACATCGCGTGCGTGCTCGGGGACCAGCGACTCCTCTAGCAGTTCCATACCTCTCTACGTAGGGCTTCCAGCGTCAAAAGGGGGCGGAATCAGGGGGCGGCTGCCGGTTCACAGGGGTCGGATAGGACCCCTACAGACCGTTCGGGTGTCGTCTCAGTCGTCGCTCTCGGGCGCGGCGTCCTCCGGGACCTGCCCTTCGACGAGCGACCCGTCACTGTACTGCTCGCGCAGGTCCTTCTTCGAGAACTTCCCGGTCGCCGTCTTGGGAACCTCCTCGATGAAGACGATGTCGTCCGGGAGCCACCACTTGGGGTACTCGTCGGCGAGCATGGCCATGACCTCCTCGCTCACGGCGTCCTCGTCGACACCGGCCGCCGGGACGACGAACGCGACCGGCCGCTCCTGCCACTTCTCGTGGGGGACGCCGATGACGGTCGCCTCGTTCACGTCGTCGTGCGCCATGATGGCGTTCTCCAGTTCGACCGACGAGATCCACTCGCCGCCGGACTTGATGACGTCCTTCGCGCGGTCGACGATTTTGATGTAGCCCGAGGGGTCGACACTCACGATGTCACCGGTCTTGAGCCAGCCGTCCTCGAAGTCCTGCTCGTTCGCGTCGGGGCGCTGGAAGTACTCCGTCGTGACCGAGGGGCCACGGACGTAGAGTTCGCCGAACGCCTCGCCGTCCCACTCGATCTCCTCACCGTCGTCGTCGACGACCTTGAACTCGAGGCCGGGGACGATGAGGCCCTGCTTCTTGCGGTGTTCGATCTGGGTATCGTAGTCCTCGTCCTCGAGGTCGGCCTTGAGGTGCGAGACGGTACCCAGCGGGGACATCTCGGACATCCCCCACGCGTGGAGCAGTTCGACGTCTCGCTCGTCGAACCAGCGGATCATCGACTCGGGGGCCGCGGAGCCACCGACGATGACCGTATCGAGTTCCGAGAGGTCGACGTCGTGGTCCTTGCAGTAGTCCATCAGGCCCAGCCACACGGTCGGGACACCGGCCGTGATGGTGACGCCCTCGTTCTCGAGGAGGTTGGCGATGTCCTCCGGGTCAGGCGAGGGACCGGGGTAGACGTGTTTGGCGCCGGCCGCGGTCGCCGTGAACGGCATCCCCCACGCGTTGACGTGGAACATCGGGACGACCGGCATGACGACGTCGTCGTCGGCCATCGCGATGCCCTGCGGGGTGAGCGACTCCATCGTGTGTGCCCAGAGCATCTTGTGGGTGTACTCGACGCCCTTGGGGCGGCCCGTGGTGCCCGAGGTGTAACACATCCCGGCGGGGGCCTCCTCGTCGAGGTCGGGCCAGTCGTAGTCGGTGTCGTGGCCCGCGATGAACTCCTCGTAGGGGGTCGCGTCGAGGCCCTCTACCTCCTCGCTCCCCATGACGACGAAGTCGACGTCGTCGAACTCGACGGCGTCCTCGGCGGCTCCCGCGAGCTTCGGTGCGAGCGACGGGTCGACGAAGACGATCTCGTCCTCCGCGTTACCGACGATGTACTGGATGTGCTCGTCCGGCAGGAGGGGGTTGATAGTGTGGAGCTGCGCACCGATGGTCGGGACTGCGAAGTACGTCTCGAAGTGTCGGCTGTGGTTCCAGCAGAACGTCGCGACGCGGTCGCCGTCCTCGATGCCGTACTCGTCCAGCGCGTTCGCGAGCTGGGCCGTCCGGTCGGCGTACTCGCTGTAGGTGTACCGCTCCATCCCGTCGTGGTTCCGGGAGACGATCTCCTGGTCCGGGTAGAGCTTCTCTGCGCGCCACAGGAACGGTCGAAGGGTCATGTCACTGCCGCCTGGCATAGCGTTCGTAGCGTTCGCTTTCGCCTCCCTTGGTTCTTCCTACAGAGGTCAGTACGGCGCCAGCAGCTGTCGGGTCAGTCGAGACCGGTGCTACCGGGTGCGCCGGCTCACCGCGACCCCCTCGCCCACCGGGAGGAGAACCGTCTCGAACGCCGGGTCCGCACGAACCGTCCGGAGGTACTCGGCGATGCCTCTCGTCGCCTCCGTCGTCTCACGCGCCTCGCCACGGAGGAGCGGCTCGAGCGCCTCGAACTCGATGGAACCGGCAGTGACGGCGTTGTCGGCGAACACGAGCCCGCCGGGGCTGACCTTCTCGCGAACCGCCGCGAACGCCTCCGTGTAGCGATGTTTCTCGTTGTCCACCAGCACGCAGTCGAACGGGCCGTCGTAGCGCTCGACGGTCTCGATGGCGTCCCCGAGTTCGAAGGCGGCGCGGTCGGCGTAGCCGGCGCTGGCGAGGAACTCGCGGGCCTCGTCCAGTTCCTCCTCGTCGACTTCGGTGAGGACGACGAGGCCGTCCGCGGGGAGCGCACCGGCGAACCAGACGGCGGAGTAGCCGAATCCCGACCCGAACTCGAAGACGCGTTCTGCGTCGACGGTCCCGGCGAGGAAGCGGAGCCAGCCCCCGACGGCGGGCCCGACCGTCGGGAACCCCTCACGCTCGGCCTTCGCGTCCATCTCGGCCAGCACGGGTCCGGGGTCGGGACCGACGAGGCTGGCGAACGATTCGACGGCGTCGGGGATGGGGTCGGCCATACGGGCGTCACGCGGCGCTGGGGCTTAGAAGTGGGCGGACAGGCAGCCCGCGCGGAACCGGGCGTCGAGCGGTTCCGTCGTGTACCGCTCGGGGGCTCTGCGCCCGCGAGTCGCTCCACGGGACAGTGGCTGCACGACCGCGAACGCCCCGTGGCCTCGGTCAGGTCACGGGGGGCTGGTCCCCCCTTCACGTATGAACCTCCGGCCACCGGTCGTCCACCTCCAGCCGGCGGTGTCCCGGCCCCCACGGCTAAGCCGTCCGCGGCCGAACACCGCACATGGCACTCCCGGACGCGGTCCACGCCCTGCCGGTCACGGTTCCGCGTGGCGACACCGAGCAGACGTTCACGCTCGCGGCCGTCGAGACGGCCGACGGACTGCTGCTGTTCGACGTGGGCTTACCCGGCACCCTCGACCTGCTCGAGTCGGCGCTCGCCGACGCCGGCTTCGCCCTCGCGGACGTCGAGACCATCCTCCTGACCCACCAGGACGGCGACCACTGCGGGGCCCTCGCCGAGTTGCGCGACCGGACGGACGTGTTCGTCGTGGCGCACGAGCCGACCGCCCGCATCGTCGACGGGCGCGAAGACCCCCGCTCCGGGCCGGACCGCTACCCGCCCGCTCGGGTCGACCTCGCGTTCGAGGGGTCCGTCACCCTCGCCACCGAGGCGGGGCCCGCTCGCGTACTCCCGACGCCCGGCCACACGCCCGACCACGTCTCCGTGTTCTTCCCGGACTCGGGGTTCCTGCTGGCGGGCGACGCGCTCACCGCGGACGAGCGCGGACTCCAGCCACCGAACGAGGGGTTCACGGAGGACCTGGACCGGGCGCTGGAGTCGGTGTCGACCCTCGCGGCGCTGGGTGTCGAATCGACGCTCTGCTTCCACGGCGGCTACGTCGAGGCGGGGAGCGACCGTCTCGACGACATCGCGACGCGGCCGTGAGTGGCGTCGGGCTCGCCCCTCGCGCACCCGGCCTCAGCCGAGCCGACGAGCGAACAGCCACACCAGGCCGAGTACGAGGACGAGCGCCCCCAGTACGGAGGTCACTGGCTCGGGGACGACGAACAGGACGATACCGATGCCGACGATCAGTGCGGGACTGACCCCGCCGATTGAGTCCGTGAGGGACACGGTCACCCACAGCGCCGGCAGGGTGAAGGGCTCGCTGCCGGCGCGTGCAAGCCAGCAGTCGGGGGAGGTGCTGCTCAGCGGTTCCACTCGTAGGCGAGCCACGCGAGCCCGAGCAACAGGAGACCAGCCCCGAACGCCGAGGTCGCGGGCTCCGGGAACACCACGAGCGCGATACCGACCAGTATCATCAGTCCGGGACTCACCTCGTCGAAGTACTTCGTGAGGTCCATACCGCCCGGCGAACGCCGGCGGACAAAACGCTACCGGGGGTGGAGACTCAGTCCCGCCACTTGATCGAACAGCCGCGCGAGGGGCGGAACTCCTCGTCCACCTTGCCCCCCGCGAGGACGGTGTCGATGACCTCGCGCATCTCGAAGCCCGGTTCACCCGAGGGCTCGGCGTCGGGGTTCAGCGCGTCGTCGAGTCGGCCGTGGTACTTCAGGTGCCACTCGGTACCCTCGGCGCCCGCGTGGTTCACGAACAGGAACGGGTCGGGCGTACACTCCGCGCCGTACGCGCGGGCCACGTCCTGACGCTCGTCGCGGAGGTAGGCGTCGTACTGGATGCGCCCCGACTCGACGTACTCCCGCATCTTCTCGAAGGAGTCGTCGGGGTACTGTTCGGCGTCGTTGGGGTTGACGCCGACGACGGCCACCTCGTCGTAGTCGGCGGCGATGGCGTTCAGTGCGGGTTCCTTTGCCTCCGCGTACGGGCAGTGGTTGCAGGTGAACACGAGCAGGAGCGCGTCGTGGTCGGCGAAGCGCTCGAGTGTGTACGTCTCGCCGTCGGTGCCGGGCAGGGAGAAGGCCGGTGCCTCGTCGCCGCGTTCGAGTGTCTGCGTGGATTCGGCTGCGACCATACCGGACGTTGGGCCGGCGGCCGAAAGTCTCTGTCGGCGTCACTCCACGGTGACGAGGTAGACGGCGACGACGGCGAGCAGGATGCCGGCGGCCTTGCGGCCGGTGAACGACTCGCCGAGGAACGCCACCCCGACGAGCGAGGAGGTGACGAGGAACATCCCGAAGACGGGGACGACGACGCTCACCGGGCCGAGCGCGAGCGCCCGGTAGTACGCGAGGATGCCGACCGCGAGGCAGACGCCCGCGGCGAGCATGTACTTCGCGTCTGGGTGGGTCACCGCCTCGGTGAGCGACCGGTCGGTGGCGAGGACCACGCCGAGGGCGGCGAGGACGAGCATCCCGTTGGTGACGAGCGCCACCACGTCGCTGGAGAGGTCGCGCGTGGCGAGTTTCGTCAGCGGTGCGACGAGCGTGTACGAGACGAGCGCGAGGACGGCGTAGGCGAGATAGCCGAGGTTCACGAGCGACGAGAGTGGCGGAGACCGCTTGAAAACCCCGATATCGACGGCGTTCTCCGGTCGAGACGGCCACCACGTTTTACCCGCCGTAGTGGGTAGGGGTGCCCGATACACGTGACCGAACGCAGTCTCGGCGTGAAGGCAGTCGGGGCGCTCCTCGTCGTCGGCCTCCTCGTCGCCGGCGGGCTGTTCCTCTTCACGGGTGGTGACCTGGACTACCAGACGCCGACGGTCGAGTCGATAGAGAGCGAGTTCGGCGAGGCCTCGCCCGAGTCGACGGCCGTGCGGACCGACGTGGTCGTCGACAACCCCAACGAGCGACCGCTCCCGGCCGCCGCGAGCGTCCGGTACGAGGCGCACCTGAACGGCGTCCGCGTCGCCTCCGGCAGTCGGTCCGGTGTGAGTGTGCCGCCCGGCCGGAGTACCATCGAGGTCGAGGGCACCTTCGACAACGGACAGGTGCCTGCGTGGTGGGTCACGCACGTCAACGGGGGCGAACGCTCGGAACTCGTCGTCAGTCCGCGCGTCAGCGTCGCGGGCGTCGTCGACCGGCAGTACCCGAATCGGACGACAGTCGTCGAGACGGACCTGCTGGGCGCACTCGCACGGGGCGACGAGAGCACCGTCACGCTCGCCGACCGGGATGTCCTGGTCGTGTCGAACCGCACGGCCTCGTGGGGGACGGCGGACGCCGAGCGGACCCCCGTGACGTTCGCCGTCGACCTGCGGAACGTCCACGACCGACCGGTCCGCCTCGACGGCACGGCGTACCGCGTCGTGATGAACGGGGTCGTGGTCGGCGAGGGGACGACCGAGGAGGGCATCGAACTCGCGCCGGGCGAGTCGGGCACCGTCCGCGCGGACGCGGCGCTCGACACGCCGAAGATGCAGGCGTGGTGGGTCACGCACGTCCGGCAGAACGAGACGACGAACCTGAGCGTCGAGGTGTACGGCGTCGTCGAGAAGGACGGCGAGCGTCGGCGGCTGCCGTTGAACGTGTTCGACCGGCGGCTCCGGTTCGAGACGCGCATCCTCGGCGACGGGGAGACGACGGCGACGCCCGTGCCGAGCGACGGGACGGGCGCGCAGTACGCCACGCCCGAGGTCCTCGGGACGGACTCGCGGTGGGGTGCGGTGCGCGAGGACACCACCGAGGTGGTGACGACGGTCAGCATCGACAACCCGAACGGCGAGGCGTACACGGACCTCCTGACGCTGACCGTCGACCAGCGGACCCGCATCGGCGAGGTGGTGGTCGCCGAGAACACGAGTCGCGTCGACGAGCTGCCCACGGGTGTCGGGAACGTCACCGTCACGGCCCCGAAGCAGCACTCGACCGTCCCCCGGTGGTGGGCGAGCCACGTGAACAACGGGGAGCGCTCGCGGGTCCGGACGACCGTCACGGGCGTCGCGGACGTGGGCCTGACCACGCTGCCCGTGGCCCTCCCGGACCGGAACGGCACGGTGGAGACGGACGTGGCCGCACAGCTGTCGAGCGACGAGCCCTCGGCCGTCGAACAGGACGGGCGGACCGTCGCCACGGTCGTCGAGACGGACGCGGAGTGGGCGAGCGCCACGCCCGAACGCGGCGAGATCACGATGCGGGTGACCGTGCGCAACGAGCAGACGCTCTCGTCGCTGACCATCCGGGACGTGAACTATACGGTGGCGCTGAACGAGGTCCGACTGGCCGACCGCCGGGAACTGGACCGGACGTTCGAGATTCCGCCCGGCACCACGCGCACGCTCGAGTTCACGGTCGTCCTCGACCACACGAAGATGGCCGAGTGGTGGCCGACGCACGTCCGGAACGGCGAGCGGTCACGGCTGGACACGCGGGCACACGCCACCGTGGAGGCCGGCGGACGGAGCGAACGGGTGGCGTTCGACTTCCTGGGGAGCAACGAGGTGATCGAGACCGACGTACTGGCCGACGACGGCGAGAGCGGACGCGAGAACGGGAACGGCGAGTAGCGCCGCTCGTCGCGACGAGACGAACGCAGGATGGACGGCGGTCGGGTGTGGATCAGTCCGCGGCGACGCGGACGGTCTCTCGGGTCTCCGCGGTGGCCGGTGTGGGCAAGCCGGCCCGTTGGACGAACCGTTCCATCTGCGTAGGCGTGACGCCCGCCTGCTTCGCCGCCGCGTCCAGTGCCAGGCTTCCCTCGCTGTACAGCGTCGCCGCCGTCCGGACCGCGTGCTGGTGCATACTCCGACACGCGACCCATAGCATAATAAGAATATCGTGAGATAATATATCAACACATGACCTAATATGCCGGAGAAGGTCGTGAACTATCGTTATACAATGGGGTGTGTGGGGTCGTCCCGTGGGGGGAGTTCCACCGGTGTCGCAAGTCTTTAGCCCGCGTCGGGGGTGCGTTCGGTATGGACGAGCGCGCCGAGATACTCGAACTGCTCCGTGAGAACGCGCGCTACTCGGTCGCTGACCTCGCACGGATGACCGGCCTCGACGAGGAGGAGGCCGCGGCGACGGTCGAGGAACTGGAGGCCGATGGCGTCGTCCGCGGCTATCAGGCCGTCGTCGACTGGAGCCAGTGGACCGCGGAACCGGTCCAGGCCCACGTCGAACTGAACGTCACGCTGGACCGGGAGACCTCCTACCGGGACATCGCGGACCGCATCGCGAAGTTCTCGGAGGTCCGCTCGCTGCGACTGGTGAGCGGCGACTACGACTTCGCGCTCGAGGTGGAGGCCGACACGATGGGCGAGGTCTCCCGGTTCGTCTCCGAGAAGGTCGCGCCGGTGCCCGAGATCACCCAGACCGTGACCCACTACATCATGGACACGTACAAGGACGACGGCATCGTCTTCGACGACGAGGACGACGACGAACGGCTGTCGGTGACCCCATGAGTCGTGGTGAGGAGCGCGGCGAGGAACGCGGGGACGAACGCGAGGCGCGCTCGCCCCTCCAGCCGTCCGACCGGGTCACGAGCGTCCCACCGTCGGGCATCCGCCGCTTCTTCGAACTCGCCGAGGAGATGGACGACGTCATCTCGCTCGGCGTCGGCGAACCCGACTTCTCGGCGCCGTGGGCCGCCCGCGAGGCGGCTATCGCCTCACTCGAACAGGGCCGGACCTCCTACACCGCGAACCGCGGGACCCGTGAGCTGCGCGAGGAGATCGCCGCGCACGTCACGAAGTACGGGCAGGAGTACGACCCCGACGAGGAGATACTGGTCACGGCGGGCGCGAGCGAGGCCATCGACGCCGCGTTCCGCGCACTGGTGAACCCCGGGGACACCGTCGCCATCGCCGAACCCGCCTACGTCTCCTACGAACCGGGCGTCCGGTTCGCCGGCGGCGACCCGCTCTCGGTGCCCACCCGCGCCGAGGACGAGTTCGTGCTCACGCCCGAGGTGCTGTACGAGCACGGCGCCGACGAAGCGGACCTGCTGGTCTACTGCTACCCGAACAACCCCACCGGGGCGACGATGGACCGCGAGGAGATAACCGCTGTCGCGGAGTTCTGCATCGAGAACGACGTGGGCGTCCTCGCCGACGAGATCTACGCCGCGCTGACCTACTCGGGCGACCACGCCTCCATCGCCACCGTCGACGGGATGCGCGAGCGCACCGTCGTGTTCAACGGCTTCTCGAAGGCCTACGCGATGACCGGTCTGCGACTCGGCTACGCGATGGCTCCAGCGGAGGTCATCAAGGCGATGAACCGCGTCCACCAGTACACGATGCTGTCGGCGCCGACGACGGCCCAGTACGCGGCCGTCGAGGCCCTGCGCTCGTGTGACGACGAGGTCGCGGAGATGAGACGCCAGTACGACCGGCGTCGGAACTTCGTCCTCTCGCGGTTCGAGGAGATGGGCATCGACTGCTTCGAGGCGACGGGCGCGTTCTACGTCTTCCCGGAGTCGCCGTGGCCCGACGCCGGCGAGTTCGCCGAGGCACTCCTCCAGGAGGAGGGCGTCGCGGTGGTGCCGGGCGACGCGTTCGGGGCCGGTGGGGCGGGCCACCTCCGCGCGTCGTACGCGACGGGACTGGGTGAACTCCGCGAGGCGATGGCCCGCATCGAGCGGTTCGTGGACTGAGCCGCCGAGAAGCCGGAATATCGTCGGACAGGCGTCTTGCTCCCGGCATCCGGAAAGTAAGTCGACCTAAACCTTTTTCCTTACATCCTGCTACCGGGCACACAATGGCAATCGACGACGCGGAGGGTGGCGAGTCGACGACGCCGACCCCAACCGACCCGCCCGCCGACGGCGTCGAGGCGGCCGACGGTGGCGCCACCGTCGGCGACTACAACTGGGAGGACTTCAAGCACGAGTACTACTACGACGAGAACGGTGACCCGCCACGCGACAGCGAGGGCAACGTCATCGACTTCGACCGGCAGGAGTACCTCGGCTTCGACCCGAAGCACACGGAACACCTGTTCGCCGCGCACGGTGACACGGCCGACCGGCTGCAGGACCTCGTCGACGACCGGACCGTCGACGTCAACGAACAGCTGGACGAGGACACCTTCTTCTCCAACGTGGACGGGAGCGAAACCGTCGTGGACCGCTACGACCTCGAGAAGGCGGTCCCCCTCGAGAAGAAACTCCACTTCCGCGAGGTCGACCGGTACTGGGTGAACAAGCCGTTCGCGTTCGTCATCATCTTCCACTCCGAGAAGGAGAACGAGAAGAAGTACTACCTGATAGAGCCGTACCTCACGAGCATCGAGGCGGACCTGCGCGAGTTCGTCGCCAGGAAACTCAAGACCGCCATCAAGTACTCCTCGGACGAGGTCATCGTCGAGGGGGACGACGACGCCCGGGCGGGCGTCATCGAGCGTGAGACGCACAACCTGCTCGAGCGGTACGACCTCTACGCGGACGACGCGACCCCCGACGGACCGGGTACGGTCGACCGACTGAAGGGGATGCTCGGGATGGACGCGCCGGCACTCGAGTCCGGCGAGTCGACCGCCCCCACCGGTCGGTCGGCCCGTCCCGAACCCGCCCTGATCGAGGAGGACGCGGACACCCTCTCCTCCTACCAGATCGAGAAACTGCTCTACCTCCTGAAGCGGGACTTCATCGGCTTCGAGCGCATCGACGGCATCAAACACGACATCAACGTCGAGGACATCTCCTGTGACGGGTACAACTCACCCGTCTTCGTCTACCACTCCGACTACGAGCAGATAATCTCGAACGTCTACCACGGGAAGGAGGAACTCGACGACTTCGTCGTCAAGATGGCCCAGCGCTCGGGCAAGGGTATCTCCAAGCGGAACCCGCAGGTCGACGCCACCCTGCCCGACGGGTCGCGTTCACAGCTCACGCTGGGCAAGGAGGTGTCGGACCACGGGACCAACTACACCATCCGGCAGTTCAAGGACGTCCCGTTTACGCCCATCGACCTCATCAACTGGAACACGTTCAGCCTCGACGAGATGGCGTTCCTGTGGCTCTGTATCGAGAACCACAAGTCGCTCATCTTCGCGGGCGGCACGGCGTCGGGGAAGACGACCTCGCTGAACGCGGTGTCGCTGTTCATCCCGTCGAAGGCGAAGATCGTCTCCATCGAGGACACGCGGGAGGTCGAACTCCCGCAGCGCAACTGGATCGCCTCCGTCACGCGCCCGTCGTTCTCCGAGGACGACAAGGGTGACGTCGACGAGTTCGACCTGCTGGAGGCCGCGCTCCGACAGCGCCCCGAGTACATCGTCATGGGTGAGATCCGTGGTGAGGAGGGTCGGACGCTGTTCCAGGTCATGTCGACCGGGCACACCACGCTCACGACGTTCCACGCCGACTCCGTCGGCGAGGTCATCAAGCGGTTCACGACGGAACCCATCAACGTCTCGAAGACGATGTTCACGGCGCTGGACCTCGTGAGCATCCAGACCCAGACGCGGGTGCAGGGCCGGAAGGTGCGCCGGAACAAGTCGCTCACCGAGATCAACCACTACGACCCGGAGAACGACGAGATCAACGTCCAGGACGTCTATCAGTGGCAGGCGGAGACCGACGAGTACCTGCAGATGGGCGAGTCGAACACGCTCGAGGAGATCATGTTCGACCGTGGCTGGTCGGTCGACGAACTGAACCGGGAGATGTTCGAGCGGAAACTGGTGCTCGCGTACCTCATCGACCAGCACCTCAACACGTACACGCAGGTGGCGGCGACGCTGCAGGCGTTCATGAACGACCCGGAGACCATCCTCTCGCTCATCGCGGCGGACGAACTGGAGCAGTCGCTCGAGGACCTCCGCGAGATGGAGTCGGTCTCCATCGACATCGACCCGAAGAAAGAGGAGATGGTGCCCCGCCCGGACCCGCCGGAGGAGCGCCGCGACGAGGCCGCGAAGGTGCTCTCGGACGGCGAGGCGCTGTTGCGTGAGTACCTCGACAGCGACAGCGCGATGGTCGAAGCGCTCGGCTCGGGGAGTCAGGGTGCCGCCGCCGACGGTGGGGACGTGTTCGACTTCGGCGGGTTCTCCTTCGAGGGAGGGAGTGAATGAGCCTCGAGTCGGGGAGCGGTGTCGGGAGCGTCGACTCCCTCTCTGACACCTTCTACCCGCTCTATCGACGACTGTTCGACGACGACTCGGACTTCGTCGCGAACCTCGAGACGAAGCTCGCGGAGGCGCGGATGCCCCAGACCGTCGAGATATACCTCTCGCGGTCGCTCGCGGTGGGGGTGCTCGTCGGCGGGGCGCTCTGGCTGGTCGGCCTGCTGCTCGGGTGGCTGCTGGTCCAGATCCTGTTCGCGGACGGCGCGCCGCTGTTCCTGAACCTCCCGGTCGGCGAGCAGACGGCCCAGCTCCTGAACACGCTGAAGATCCCGTTCATCGTCATCGTCACGGGGCTCGTGTTCGGCTCCATCGGCTTCGGGATGGGGTTCGGGTCGATGGTGGCCCGGCCGTACCTGACCGCGGACGCCCGGAAACGCGAGATCAACGTCCTGCTGTCGGACTCGGTCTCGTTCATGTACGCGCTCTCTGTGGGCGGACTGAACCAGCTCGAGATCCTCGAGGCGATGGCGAAGGCGGAGGACACCTACGGCGAGGTTGCCCGCGAGTTCCAGTCCATCGTGCTGGAGACGCAGTACTTCGACACGGACTACCGGACGGCGGTCCGGAATCAGGCGCTCCAGACGCCCTCGGACGAACTGAGTCAGTTCCTCACCGACATGCTCTCCATCATCAACTCCGGTGGTGACATGGAGGGGTTCCTCGAGGACCAGAAGGAGAAGCAGATGCGGACCTCCAAGCAGGAACAGGAGATGGTCCTCGAGACCCTCGAACTGTTCGGCGAGATGTTCATGACGCTCTCGCTGTTCCCGCTGTTGCTCATCATCATCCTCGTCATCATGTCGATGCTGGGTGAGGCCCAGACGATGCTGCTCTACGGCACCGTCTACGGGCTCATCCCGCTCATCGGCGCCGGGTTCCTGGTCCTGGTCTCCACCGTCGTGCAGGACGAGGTCGGTGACGGCTACCTCGAGGCCGGCGACGGTGAGCTCCAGAGTGCCGCCGAGTCCTCCCGGATGTTCGACCTCGGACTCGTCGAGAACTACACCGGTCGGGGCAGCATCTTCGACCGCATCAAGGACCGCGAGGGGACCTACGAGACGATGGAGTTGCTCCGCCAGCCCCACCTCTTCTTCCGGGACCACCCGCTCGCGGTGCTGGCCGTGACGGTGCCCGCGACCGTCGTCCTGCTGGGGTTCTCGGTGGCCGCGAACTTCGCGCCCCTCTCGCTCGACGGGATGATCGCCAACCCCGTGCGCGGGACGTTCTTCTGGTTCTACGTCCCGCTGTACGTCAACTTCCTGCCGCTGATGATCTTCCGGGAGTGGAACGTCCGCTCGCGCAACGGCATCACGAACAAGCTGTCGGACAACCTCCGGAAGCTCTCCTCGGCCAACGACACCGGGATGACGCTGCTCGAGTCCATCAAGGTCGTCTCGGAGACCTCCTCGGGCAAACTGGCGGACGAGTTCGAGACGATGTACGCGAAGGTGAACTACGGTACCTCGCTGCGGACGGCGCTCAGGGAGTTCAACAACAAGTACCACATCCCACGGCTCGCCCGCACGGTCAAACTCATCTCCAAAGCGCAGGAGGCCTCCTCGCAGATCACGTCGGTCCTCACGACCGCGGCGCAGGCCTCCGAGAACCAGGACGACATCCTCCGGGACCGCAAGTCGCGGACCCGGATGCAGGTGGTCATCATCATCATGACCTACATGACGCTGCTGGGCGTGATGGCCATCCTCAAGATCAAGTTCCTCGACGTGATGGCCGGACTGGCCTCGCAGGCCTCCGGCAGCGGCGGCGGTGGCGGCGCGGGCGGCGGGCAGTTCGGTGGCAACGTCGACACCGACCTGCTCACCCTGCTGTTCTTCCACGCCGTCACGTTGCAGGCGGTCATCTCGGGGTTCATCGCGGGCTACATCCGCGACGTCTCCATCATGGCCGGCGTGAAGTTCGCCGTCGTGTTGCCGACGTTCGCGCTCGTGGTGTTCCTGTTCATCTGAACCGTCTGACGTTCGTCACGCTCGCCGACACTCCTATGTTCCAGCCCACAAAGAGTCGTATCAACGACCCTTGATGCGAGGCCAAACCACGCTCGACTTCGCGGTCGGTGTCAGCATCTTCCTCGTCGTCGTGGCGTTCGTCGTGGGCTTCGTCCCGACGATGCTCGAGCCGTTCGACGGGGGAACCCAGGAGGAGACGGCCGCTTCGGACCGGCTGGCGGACCAGCTGGTGACGGACCTCCTCGTGGCGGACGCCGACACCCCCTACGTCCTCGACCGCGGCTGTGTCGTCGCGTTCTTCGCACTGGAGAACAGCGACGGCGACCCGGCCGACGACGAGGACGCCTACCGCGACAACGACGACGTGGTCAGGAGCGACCTCTACGACGTGACCGGGTCGGACATCGACACCGGCGCGTGCAACTTCGACGTCGACGATGGGGTGTTCGAGCGGATGGCGGTGGCCGACGCCGGCTACGACGTGCGGGTGACCCTCCGCGGGCAGGCAGACGCCGACGCGGACGGTGGTATCCTCTGTGTCGACGCGAACGAGGACGGCGTGAACACCGTCCCCGACCGTGACGACCCGATAATCGACACGGACGACCCGTACGACAGCGGGACCCGCTGTGACATGACCGGCGACGACCACGACGTGGCGTTCGTCACCGGCGATGCCCCGCCGACCGGGACGGGCTCGGTGGTGACCGCCCGACGCGTCGTCTCCATCGAGGGAGGCTTCGAGAACGGGGCGTCGGACGCGACGCTCGTGGTGGAGGTGTGGTGATGCAGGGTGGGGACTCCAGCCGCCGGGCGCGCGGGCAGGCCCACACGCTCGAGGCGCTCGCCGGGTCGCTGTTGCTCGTGGGCGCGCTCGTGTTCGCCCTGCAGGTGACGGCGGTGACGCCGCTGTCGGCCTCGACGTCGAGCCAGCACATCGAGAACCAGCAACAGGCCACCGCCGCGGGGGTGCTCTCGGCTGCCGTCGAGGAGGGCACGCTCCGCGACGCGGTGCTCTACTGGAACGACGGGAGCGACCCCCAGCGGTTCCACGACGCGGTCGGACAGCGCTACTACGTCGACCGGGCGCCGCCCAACGGCCTGGGGACCCTGCTGGATCGGGCGTTCGCCAGCCGCGCCATCGTCTACAACGTCTACGTCCACTACGAGGAGGACGGCCGCCGGAAACCCCAGCGGATGGTCTACCGCGGCGAACCGAGCGACAACGCCGTCTCCACCTCGGTGACGCTCACGCTCTACGACGACGACGTGCTCAGGAACGACGACGGGGACCCGACGACCACGTCGCTCTCCTCGGCCGACTTCTACGCGCCCGACGCCCACGCCGGTGGCGTCTACAACGTCCTCGAGGTGGAGGTGGTGGCGTGGCGGCAGTGAGCGACCGCCTCGTCGCGGCCGAGGACGGGGACCGAGCGCAGCTGCTGCTGGTCGGCGCCCTCTCGCTGGCCATCGCGCTCGTCGCGGTGGCGCTGGTGTTGAACTCCGCCATCTACACGCACAACCTCGCCAGCCGACAGGACACCCCCTCCGACGACGTGGTGACGTTCACCCGCGACGTGCGCGCGAGCGCCGGTGGGTACCTGGACAGCGCGAACCGGAACGAGGGGGTGAACGGGTACGGCGCCGTCGGTAACACCTACGCTGGCGGCCTCGACGGTGTGGCGGGGACGGTCGACGACAGGGCCGCCGTCGACGTGGCAGCCACGCGCGTGGGGCACGTCGCCAACAGCCAGGTCCGTGGCGTGCGGGTGGTCGACGCGGGCGGAGGAACGTTCCAGCCGCGGACCGGTCCGTCGGAATTCCCCGCCGACACCTGGGTGGTCGCCCACGCCGTCCGGGTGCGCTCGTTCCGCGTCGACGTCGAGCCCTCGGACCTGGGCCTGCTGGATCAGCTCGGTCTGGGCGACGCCGAGGACGCGCTGCAGGACCCCACCTCGGACGACGTGTTCGTCGTCGAGTTCACCGACGACGTGGCGACCCCGAGTGCCGGCGAGACGTGGCGCGTCGCCGTCTACGAGGACGGGGACGGGGACCCCACGGTGGGCGTCCTCGAACTGGGGTCCGGCATCACGCGCACCTGCTCGGTCGACGACTCGTCGGTGCCGGACCCGCTCACGCTCGACCTGACCGGGGCCCGGTTCGGCGGGCAGGCGTGTGCGCCGCTCAGTTTCGTCGACGACCTCCCGGACAAGTACTCGGTGAAGTACTACGAGGCCGACGAGATCGAGGGGTCGTACGAACTGTTCGCCGACCTCTCGGTCGACGGGGCGGGCGACGAGGCGGGCGTGTTCACCGACGGGGTCGACGCCCTGAACTACGGTGAGCACTGCGACGGCCCGACCTACTGGGCGGGGACCAGCGGTGACTACCCACGGGTCGTGCCGGCGTACTACGCGACCGACCTGTCGTTCCGGTACGAGTCGCCCGACGTGACGTTCGTCGGGACGCAGCGCGTGGCGCTGGCCGAGCCCGGCCCGGCGCCCACGAGCCCGCGGGTGCAGTCCGTCGACGTCACCGACTCCTCAGGGGCGAGTTCCGACCTCGAGTTCGAGGTGGACGTGACCGTGTCGGACCCGAACGGCGACCTCGACTCGCTGACCGTCGAGGTGATCGACGACGACGGCGACGTGGTCGACGACGCCGACTACGACGACAGCGACCCCGAGTTGGACGGTGACTCGGCCGACGTCTCGCCGTCTCTCACCGACGACGAGGACGACGAGGGGCCGTACACCGTACGGGTGACGGTGGGGGACGACGCGGGTGACGAGCACGTCGTGAACCAGACTCACGACGCGGACGGCGACACGTCGGGGTGTCCGGCGTGATGGACGACCGCGCGGTCAACACGACGGTCGGCTACGTGCTGACCCTCGGCATCAGTTCGTTGCTCATCGTCGGCTTGCTGGTGACCGCGGGCGGGTTCGTCGAGGACCAGCGCCAGACGACGGTGCGACAGGAACTCTCCGTGGTGGGCCAGCAGGTCGCGAGCGACCTGAGCGGGGCCGACCGCCTCGTGCGGGTCGGAGGGAGTGAGGTGACGGTCCGGAGTTCGCTCCCGGGCGAGGTGACCGGCATCCGCTACCGCGTCGAGGTCGACCCGGCGCCGACCCCGTCCGGCCCGACGACACTCAGGCTCAGCACGAGCGAGCCCAACGTGGTCGTCGAGGTGGCGGTCCGGACGGCGAGCGAGGTCGCCCCGGCGTCGTTCGACGGCGGCGACCTCGTGGTGACCTGGACCGGGAGCGAACTGGAGGTGCGCCGTGCGTAGTCGCGCCGTCGAGAGCGTGGTCGGGTTCGTCCTCGTCTTCTCGCTCGTGGCGAGTTCGGTCGGCGTCGTCTACGTCTTCGGGTACGGGGGGCTGCAGGACACGCGCGACGCCGAACAGCTCTCGAACGTCGAGAGCGCGTTCGACGTCCTCGCGGACAACGTGGAGGACGTCCAGCGCGAGGACGCTCCCCACCGCGCGACGGAGTTCAAACTCTACCGGGCCGACCTGCGGACCGGTGACCCGGTCGAGTTCACCGTGACTGTCCAGAACTGGAACGACGACGGTGACCCAGACACAGCCGAACCGCTGAACAGCACGGTCACCGTCGACGCGGTCCCGGTCGTCTACTCCCCGACGGGGTCAGAGACGTCCATCAGGTACGTCGGCGGGGCCGTCCTGCGCACCGACCGGAACGGGGCGGTGATGCTCCACGAACCGCCACTCGTGTTGCGTGAGGCGGACGGCGAGCGGGGTGCCGTCTTCCCGTTCGTCGAGACGCGCACGAGGGGGACCACGGCCGTCTCCGGATCGACGACGGTGCTCGTCCGGGCCGACGAGGTACTGGCCGAGTCGCTCACGGCGGCCACCGACCCGGCCGCGGACACCACGGACACGACTGGCGACGTCTACGACGTACTGTTGACCGTCGAGACGGACCCCGCACGCACCTCGACGTGGGCCGAGCACCTGAACGGGGAGTTCGAGGCGGCCTACGGCGTCCGGCCGTGTACGACGGCGGGCGGGACGGTCACCTGCGACTTCGAGACGGACCGTCTGTTCGTCTCGGTGACGCGCATCGACGTGAGCATCGACGACTGAACGGCACCGAGACCGGCGGGGTCAGTCCAGCTCGACCTCGACCTCGTTCTCGGTGACGTGGATGTACGTGACGTAGCGGTCGCTCCCGCCAGTGAACAGCCGGCCGCTCGACCCGCCTTCGTTGATCGTGTCCGAACTCTTGTCGTCGACGACGAGGTCGAACTCGTCGGGGAACTCGGCGAAGTAGTGGTTGACGAGGCGGTCGACTGTCTCGGAATCGCCGCTGCCCGGGTCGTACGACTCGGACTCCCAGGCCGCGCCGTGCCCCCCGAGGGTGACCGGGTCCACGACGCCCCCGTTGGGTTTGAAGTAGACGAGGTCGCTCTGGCTGAGCGAGACGTACTCGAGTGAGACGTCGGTCTCGCCGACGTTCTCGGGGTTCCCGTCGCCGTCGTCGTCGTCGACGAACGTGGCCTCCATGTATATCTCGTCGTCGCCGTCGCCGTTCAGGTCGGCACACTTCGTCACGAAGGCGTCGTCCTCCTTCCAGCCGTGGTAGGTCGTCCCGCCGTCCTCGGAGTAGTAGACGGTCAGGTCCGCGGTGATGCCTGGGGTGGGACAACCACCACTCCCGGACTTCCGGAGGTGTAGCTCGAGCCGCTGGTCACCGGTCTCGGCGTACATCGACCACTGGAGGTTGTTGAAGTTCGCCGAGTCGGTGTCGTCGGGGCGGAGGCGGATGGAGAACTCCTCGACCGAGTGGCCGGCCGAGGCGCCGGAGACCGGCACTGCGCCGCCCTCGCCCGGCATCTCGAACGCGCCCACCTGCGCCAGCGAGACGAGCTCGACGCGGACCACGTCGTCGGTGGGGTAGGTCACCTCGCCCTCGGTGCGCCGCTCGAAGTACTCGCCCCACGCCTGGGCGTAGTCACTCTCGACCTGGACGTAGACGCTCCCGTCCTCCACGGGGTTGCTGAACGGTTCGGCGATGCCGTCCTCCCAGCACCGGTCGGGGTAGTCCGCGCCGCGGGGGAAGACCTGCGTCGGCTCGCCGGCGTCGGTGACCGTCGCCCGGGTGCCCGCCCCGGACCCGCCGCCGCTCCCGCGGGTCAGGATGATCGGGAGCGTCAGCGTCGCGCCACGGTAGTGGAACTCCGGCGGGGAGATCATCTGCGTCTCACCCCGACGGTCCTGTCGCCAGACGCCGCCTCCCTCGTAGGCGAGCGTCGTCGACCCGGTGGTGTAGGTCATCCGCCCGAGTGGGACCGGGTCCATCAGGTAGGCGTCGTCCTCGACGGTGAGGTTGTTGGTCGGGGTCCCCGACACGGTGTCGTCGCCGTCGTCGTCGACCCCGTCGTCGTCACAGTCCAGCTGGACGATGGACATCGACCCGGCGGTGGGGTCGACCGAGTAGGTCCCCTGCGTGCCACCGAGGCCGACGGTGTGGACGTCCGAGTCGCCCAGTGCGACCTGTGAGGTCTGCGAGTCGAACAGGGTCATGGTCTGTTCGGCGCGCGCGACGGCGGACTGGTCTTGTGCGTCGGTCAGCGCCGCCGCCCCGAGCGCGACGGTGGTGACGACGGCGACCACCACCACGCCCAGCACGAGTGCGTAGCCGACGGGCGAGGACTGGCCCCGGTCGGGAACGGCTGGCGGCATCATCTAATTACCGGTATCGTCCCATCCACATAAAACTGGAGTGGCCCGCACGGGACGAATCAGATGCTGAGTCGGACGATAGCCGAAAGCCACCCCATCACTCAGATTCTGGAGAGAGTATGCGGGCACAGACGACCCTGGACTTCGCCATCGGGATGAGCGTGTTCCTGCTGGCGGTGGTGTTCGTCTTCACGTTCGTCCCCGGTATCCTCGAACCGTTCGAGGCCGGGCCGCAGGAGGAGACGGCCGTGGCCGACCGGGTGGCCTCGCAACTCGTCCAGTCGTCGATGGCCGACCCCGCGGAACCGTACGTCCTCGGCCTGCCGTGCACGAACGGCTTCTTCAACGCCACGGCGGCCGGGGACGTGGCCTGTGGGTTCGACACGAGCGCCGACCTGACCGCGGGCGACAGACTGTCCGACCGGGTCGGGGTCACCGACCGCCAGCGGTTGCAGGTCACTGTCGAGGGAGACGTGGACGGCGACGGCGACGTCCACGCGCTGTGTTTCGACAACGACGACAAGAAGATCGTCGAGGTGACCGACAGCGAGTGTGGCGAGGCGGTCGCCGACGACCGGACCACGAACACGGACGTGCTCTACACGCTAGGTGACACTCCGAGCGACACGCAGGCGGTGGTGACCGCACAGCGGACCGTGGAGGTCGATGGGTACACGGCGACCGTGGTGGTGGAGGTGTGGTGATGCGTGGGGCCGACGCGGGCCGACGGGGACGCGGACAGGCCCACACGCTGGAGGGGGTCGTCGCCGCGCTCCTCCTGCTGGCCAGTCTGGTGTTCGCATTGCAGTCGACGGCCGTGACGCCGCTGTCGGCCTCGACGTCGAGTCAGCACATAGAGAACCAGGAGCAGTCGATGGCCGACGGAGTGCTCTCCATCGCCGAGGACGACGGCGACCTGCTGGCGGCCGTGGTCTACTGGGACGAGACCACCGAGTCCCTCCACGGGATCGGGGGTGGTGGCTACGCGAACGACGGCGACTATCCGGCCGGGTTCGTCCTCGGTGACCTGCTGACCGAGTCGTTCTCCGAGCGCGGCATCGCGTACAACGTGTTCGTCCAGTACCGGACGGCCGACGGCGCCCAGCGCGAACGCCGTCTGGTCTACCGGGGCGTCCCGAGCGACAACGCCGTCACCGCCTCGCGCGTGTTGACCGTCTACGACGATACACCGCTCGCGGAGGCCGATGGCAGCGACGACACCCTGACGGTGAGCGACCCGGGCGCGAACTTCTACATGCCCGACGCCTCGCCGTCGACTGGCACCTACAACACCGTGCGTGTCGAACTGACCGTCTGGCGGATGTGACGGTCACGACTCCCCGAATATATACTCTCGCCCGACTCAGCGCCCGTTTCCGCCTCGAGTATTAATTACCGAGTTCGCCAAGCGGGTACAAGAGCCGGCTACGGCCGGTATCCGAGGTCCATGACACCGTTCCCTCGACGACCATTCGCCGACGACGAGCGCGACCGCGCACAGCTGATACTCGTGAGTGCACTCGTGCTCGCGACGACGCTCGTGGCGCTCTCGCTGGTGGTCAACTCCGTCATCTACACGGAGAACCTGGCGACGCGGCGCGACGCCGACACCGGGCAGGCGCTGAACTTCCGCGAGGCGACCCACGACGGCGCCCTCCGGGGGCTGGAGACGGCGAACTTCGAGCCGGCCGACGCCACGTACCTGCAGCGCAAGGCGGCCCTCCGCGACACGCTGGCGAGCTGGCAGACCGACAGCAGTCGGTACTTCGCCAGTCAGGGTCTCGAGGTCGCGACGAGCGCCGCCTCGTTCGTCGAGGGGACACGGGTGAGTCAGGACACCGTGGGACCGTTCGTCCCGGCGGATTCGAACGTCGTGTACGACAGTAACACGCTGGACCTGCTCGGGCTGGGCGAGGCCGAGACGTGGGTGGCTGCGAACGCCACCTCCGTCAGACGGCTCCGACTGAGCGTTGAGCGGAACGACCGGCTCTACGAGACGAGCCAGAGCCTGCTCGCCGAGGGCATCGACACCATCCTGACCGGTAACGAGGTGTACGCCCTGTACGTCGAGGATTCGAACGGTGACGACTACCGGATCTACGTCTACGAGAACACCACCGTCTCCCCGAACGAGGTGTCGGTCGCCGTCTACGACGAACAGGCGACCGACCTCGTGGGTGAGGCCTGTCGGGTGCCGGGTGACACCGTCGACATCGACGTGACCGGCGGGACGCTCACCGGGAGTGCCGGCACCGAGTCCTGCGAGGCCCTCTCGTTCTGGCAGGACACCGACGGGCCGTACGACCTCTATCACCTGAACGGGAACAGCGTGGAGGGCACCTACTCGTTCGTCACCGACCGCCCGGAGGTTGAGTTCCGGGAGGCCGTCGAAGACCAGAACCAGGGCCTCTACGACGACCTCGTGGACCTGCTCGGGATGATGTCGGTGACGAAGACGGACCCCGTCGACGACGAGACCTACGCCACCAGCGACGGCTCGACGGTGTACACGACGCCTGCCATCTACGCCACCGACGTGACCGTCGAGTACCGGACCGGTGGGCTCGTCTACGAGTCCTCGGTTCGCGTGGCGCCGGGTGAACCCGGCGAACCGACGGTACCGGCCGGCGGGGCTGGCGGTGGCGACAGCGGGAGCGACTCGAACACGGCACCGGACGCCCAGTTCTCCGTCTCGGACACCAGCGTGACCGTCGGGAACGCGGTCAGTTTCGACGCCTCGGCCAGCAGCGACTCGGACGGCTCGGTCGACAGCTACGAGTGGGCCTTCGGCGACGGGAACGTCGACACCGGCACCACGCCGAGTCACGCGTTCGGCTCGACCGGGTCGTACGACGTGACGCTGACCGTCACCGACGACGACGGGGCCACTGACAGTCGGACCCGGACCGTCGAGGTGGTCTCCTCGTCAGCCGACGCGCCGACCATCGACTCGCTCTCGGTCACCGACGGGAGTACCGCTGGGCCGGGGAACTCGCCCGACGACGTCTCGTTCACGGCCGACTGGACTGTCTCCGACGCCGACGACAACCTGCTCCAGGTACGGGTCGAACTCGTCGAGGACCCCGACGGTGCGGCGGGGACGCTCGATACCGACTCGGCGTCTATCTCCGGCGGGAGCGCGGCTAGCGCGCTCAACGTCGGTGGTACCCTCAGGGGCGGCTGTGGCGACCCGTACGACGTCGTCGTCACCGTCGAGGATGGGGACGGACAGACCGACTCCCGCACCGAACGGGTGTCCGCGTCGTGCTGAGTCCCGACCTCCGGCGCCGCGACGAACGCGGCGCCGCGACGACGCTCGGGTACGCACTCAGCCTCGGCATCACCTCGCTGCTCGTCACCGGCCTGCTGTTCACGGGCGGGACGTTCGTCGAGGACCAGCGCGACCGGGCGGTCCGCTCGGAACTCCGCGTCGTCGGCCAGCAGGTGGCCGACGGCGTCGGGTCCGCCGACCGGCTGGCGGCCACCACGCGGGAGGGTGGGGCCGTCGAGTTGCGACGGTCACTCCCGGACGACGTGGCGGGGGCGGGCTACCGCCTCTCGCTGTCCCGACTGGGCGCCGACGACGTGCGGCCGGTCTACGAACTCACGCTGCGCTCGTTCGACCCCGACATCTCCACGCGTGTCCGGGCGTTCTCCGGCGCCGCGGTCTACGCCCCGCGAGACGTGGACGGCGGGGAGGTCGTCGTCCAGTCGAACGACGCACTCGTCCCCAAGTTGTTCCTGACCGCCCCCGACGCCGCCCCCGTCTTCGTCGAGGCGGACGGCGTGGTGGCGCTGGAGGCCGAGGGGCCGACCGGGACGCTCGCGGGGTCGAGCGACGAGGCGGACCACTACTGGGAACCGTTCGACGACGCCGACGCCTCGGGCGGGACGGCCGTCGTCACGCGGCCGAACGTGAGCGTGAACCCCGGCGACCCCGGGAACGCGGGTGAGACCACGACCGGTCCCGCGCTCACCTACGACGTCGAGTTCGACAGTGCCGGGACCTACTACGTGTTCGTCAGGATGAAGGCACCCGACGGTGAGAGCGACTCGGTGCACGTCGCCCTGAACGACGACGCGCCGGTCACCTACGACGACGACGGGTCTCCAGCGTTCGGTCTGAGTGAGGGCGCGGGCTCCTCGTGGTCGTGGGTCCACGGCCTCGCCAACGACGGTGACGGCGGCGACTACGTGACTCTCTCACCGGACTCGCCGGGCGTTCACACCCTGCGGCTCTACATGCGCGAGGACGGGACGCAGGTCGACAAGATCGTCCTGATACGGGCGTCGTCGCCCCCCGCCGACCCGAGCGGCACTGGACCGTCTGCCTTCTGACCATGTTCCGAGACACCTCCACCCGGCGGGCCGTGAGTCAGGTCGTGAGTTTCGTCCTCGTCTTCTCGCTGGTCGCGACGACCGTCGGTGTGGTGTCGGTCGTCGGGTTCGACGGCCTCTCGGACAGACGGGACGCCGAACGGGTCGACAACGCCGAGCGTGCGTTCGACGTCCTCGCGGACAACGTCGAGGACGTCTACCGCGACGGGGCACCGAGTCGGGCGACCGAGATAAAACTCGACGATGCGGCGCTCGAGACGGGCAGTGCGACGACCGTGAAGGTGGACTTCCCGGACGACTCGCTCGGCCCGTTCGACACGAGCCTGCGGCCCATCGTCTTCGAGCCGCAGGGGCGCAACTCGAGTATCGTCTACGAGGCCGGGGCGGTCATCCGCGTCGACGACGGCAACGCCGTGATGCTCCGCGAGCCGCCGCTCCGGTTCGACGAGGACCGGAGCACGGCCTCGCTCGTCGTCACGGGCGGCGAGGGTGCGGTCGGCGGGTCCACGACCGTACTCGTCCGGACCGACGAGACCACCACGGCCGTGCTGCACCCCGCCGGGACGGAGACGGCGGCGACCCCGAACTCGCGGTTCGTCTTCCAGCTCGAGACGGCGCCCGAGCGCGCCCCGGCGTGGGAGACGTTCCTCGAGGCCGAGTTCTCGTGGGTGAGCGACGCCTGCACGCGCGACGGGGGGCGCGTCACCTGCGAAGTCCCCGCCGGGTCCTCGCCGGACGAGCTGTACCTCTCGGAGACGGTCATCGAGGTCACGTTCGAGTGAGGGTGGTCGGGCTGGAGGCAGCCCCACCACTCGGTGGGGCGGGTCACTGGACACCGTGGGTCGTGGGCGGGTGTCTCAGTCGAACTCGACTTCGAGGCCGTTCTCCGTGACGTGGAGGTAGGTGACGACCTTCCCGCTGCCCGGATAGTCGATGTACCCGGCGGAGGCCTCGCAGTCCGGGTTCTTGTTACCGGTCGCGTAACACTGCCCCGCGTTGTTCCCCTCGTTGATGGTCAGCGGGAGGTCGGTCCCGAACTCGGAGAAGTAGTGGGGCACGACGAACGCCATCGACCGGGTCTCCCCGGGTGAGAGGTCGATGTCGCCGTGGTCGTCGTCGCTGGGGAGGACGCCGCTGGAGCCGAGGAACGTCCCCTCGTCGTTCTCGGTCTCCGAGGAGTAGAGTTTCCCGTCGCGACCGGAGAGCGACTCGTAGGTGGCGGTGGTCCCGCTGTCGGTGAAGTCGACGTCGACCCAGATGTCGTCGCCGCTACACTGGACCGTGTAGGGGGCGGTCCAGCCCTCGTAGGTGGCGGTCCCGTCGTCGGAGTAGTAGACGGCGGCGGTGACGGTCTCACCGCACTTCGCGCCGTTGCCGTTGACGGCGAGTTCGAGGTGTCGCTGGCCGTCGTCGCTCGTCGCCGACATCGACCACATCAGGTTGTTGAAGTTCGAGGACTGGCCGGAGTCGGGTCGGAGCCTGATCTGGAAGTCGTTCAGCGAGTGCCCGTCGGTCGGGAAGCCGCGGACCGGGATGGTGTCCCCGACGCTCTGCATCGTGAAGTCCCCGATGGTCCCGATGGTGATGAGGTCGAGTCGAGCGGTCTCGTTGGTGTCGAACGAGCTCACCTTCCCGTCGGTGCGACTCCGGAAGTACTCGGCCCACCCCTCGTAGTACTCGCTCTCGACCTCGATGCGGATGAACCCCTGCTGGACCGGGTTGTCGTAGACACGCGAGGGTGCGGTCGAGTAGGTCTGGCCCTCGTCGGGGTACTCGCGCTCGAAGGAGTTCGGCACCTCGCGCAGGGTGACCCTGGAGGCACCTCCGCCACCCGCCCCGCCACTCCCGCGGGCGACGACGACGGGGAGCGTGAGCGTGGCCGAGCGGTAGTGGAACTCCGGCGGCGAGACCATCCGGGCCGCTCCCTCGCCCTTTCGCCAGACGCCCCCGGCCTGGTAGGCGACCTCCGTGTCGCCACTGGTGTAGACCACCTGACCGAGCGTCCCCGAGTAGAGGGTCTCGTCGTTGCTGTCGTCGTTCGGACTCACGTTGCCGTCGTAGTCGACGTGGATCACCCGGAGTTCGCCCGACCCCTCGTCGACCCTGAAGTCCCCGCCGCCGCGGCCGAACGAGACGGTCTGGGTCCCCGAGCCGCCCAGCGCGACCATCGCGGCCCGCGAGTCGAACAGCGTCATGCTGTGTTCGGCGTTCTCGAGGCGCGAACTGCTCTGGGTCTGGTCGAGCGCCGTCCCGCCCAGTGCGAGGACGGCGGTGGTGCCGAGGACGAGCAGTCCGAGCAACAGCGCGAGGCCGAGGACCTCGGCCTGACCGCTGGCGGGGCGGGGGAGACGCATCTGCGTGCAGTGAGTCACTGGTACACATAAACGACTGTCCGGTATCCGAGCGTGAGCCTCGACCGCCCGACGGGACGGGTGGGGTGGCGGGATGTCCACGCGACCGAGTCGTCCCCATGCGAGTATCCTCGTATCGCCGCTGGAACTGCAGATCGCGGCCAGCGTCGCCGCCACAGTGTGACGTCCGTAGATAATTAATACGGTTATAGGTCTGGAATGCTGTTATAAACAATCGTTAAGGCCCTGTTCGGTGGTACACAGTATCACGATGAGCGCAAACCCGTCGCGAACGATGAAAGACGTCAGCCACACACCGCCGAGCGGCGAACCGGTCTCCGGGGTCTGGGAGCGCGGCCGCGAAGCCACGACCGAGGAGTGAACCGTCTCCTACCCGACGCGATCTCTCCCCGAGCGGCTGCACCGGTCCGCTCGAGTGTCGTCAGCACCGCCGCCGACGGTCGTCTCCGCCCGATTACGACTCGTCTTCGTCTCCGTCGTCGCTCTCGCCCACGCTCTCGTCCTCGAGCCGTCGGTCGGGGTCGGTGAACGTGACCAGCACGCCACGCTGGGTCTGTGTCCGTTCGATGTCGCCCGTGGCGACGAGTCCGTCGAGCACCCGCCGCGTGTGAGCCGGCGACCAGTCCAGCTCCTCCTCGAGCACGTCCTCGAACACGCGCCCGTTGTTCCGGTGGAGGAGGGAGACGACCTCCTCGGCGTCGCTCCGCGGCACCTCTGCCGGCGCTGAGTCGTGCACCTCCGCCGGTACCGGGTCGGGCCGGTTCCGCCCGCGGAGGATGCCCGCCGCCGCGAACCCCACGACGAAGACGAGCAGCAGCCCAAGCCACGGGAGCAGGCTGTTCGACTCTCCGGCACCGCCCCCGGCGCTCTCGTTGCCGTCACCAGCCTCGGTCGCCGGAGGGTCGGTCTCTGCGGGCGGATCGGTCGCTGGTGGCTCGGTCTTCGCAGGTGCTTCTGTGGCTGGTGGCTCGGTCTCAGCGGGTGCCTCGGTCGGCTCCGGCGTCGTCGGGGCCTCGGTGACCTGTGGCGGGGCGCCGCCGTTTCCGCCACCGGGCAGGTCCTCGAACCCAGAACAACCGGCGAGCACCACCATCAGGACGGCGACGAGAACAGTCAGTGATGTTCGACGCTTCGAGCGGCCAGCGCGTCTCGGCTCCATGGGACCGAATGCGTGTGCATCACGATTACCGATACGTTGCCCCACATCTGCCCCGAGAGAACGTCGTCGTGGGGGGACCGTCCCGAACGCGGTCCACCTCCCACGGCTCGCAGAGGCTGGGTTCGTCGCGTACGACCCGGAGACCTGCTCGGTGACGCCGACCCGGTGCCCGTCGCACTCGACGTCCGAGTGAGGGTCGATATCCTCGCAGGCCGCCCGGTCACGCCGCCCGGTACTGCCGTCGGGACCACGACCCTCCCACCGGGTGGCTGGGCGACGTCGGCCTCGGGCCGGGACCCGTGGGGCCGGATTCGTCCGTCGTCGTGGACGTGGACCGAGCACGACGTATCCAGCGAACTGTAACGGGATGCTCGGCTACCGGAGGAACACGAGCATCATCGAAGCGAACAGCACGACGGGGGAGCCGAAGGATGCCACGACGACGTCGGTCGCGAGGACCACCCCGGCCTGCCGGTGTAGCGTTCCCGGCCGGTTCGTCCGTCTCTCGCGCCGCGGCCGGGAGCCAGCGGGTCGACAGCCGTCTCGTCGGTGCTCACCCGAGTCGAACTGTTTCCGGGACTCGTCGGGACTGAGCGAACCGAGGGCTCGCGAGGTTCGGTGAGGGAACGAGTCGAACGAAGTGAGACGAGTGGACTCGCCGGGACTCGCTTCCACGCACGATACCTGCCGCCGTCTGTCGATTATTCTGCATCGTCGAAATCCTCCGTTTCGTCGAGTCGAAGTCGGTCGACCCAGTCCGCCCGGCGCTCGCGATACTGCTCGTCGAGCGTCGGGAAGTCGTAGTGTCGCTTGATGCGCTCCGGTGAGGTGTTGACCCGCTCGGCGACTTCGTCGAGCGGCCAGCCCTTGTTCCGGAGGTTGCTGATCGCGCCGGTCCGCACCGCGTGTGGTGACCGTGAGGACGGGCACCCGCGCGCTTCCCGCAGCGAGAAGAACTCACAGCTGTCCTGCTCGAACTCGTGGGGGCACGGCCCCGCACGGCAGGGCACGGTCGCGAAGTTCGAGTACCGTCGCGCGGTGGACTCCGCGAGTCGTCCGTGTGGTGTCGTCAACAGCGGTTCGCGACCGTACTCGTCGACGATCTGCGGCTCGCGAATCTCGCGGATGTAGTCCGCGAGGACGTCCATCACCTCGCTGGGCATCCCGATTTTCCGCTCCGGGTTGTACGCCTGCTTGATGGGCGTGCCAGTGTCGGGACGGTGGTGGAACTCGAGAGTCTCCTCCTCGAGGTCGACGTCGCCACGGTCGAGGCCACGGATAGCGCCGATTCGGGCGCCGGACCACCACATCAACTCCAGGAGCGTGTGTATCAGGGTCGCCCGGTGCGCTCCGACCGGCTGGGACCGATAGTCTCGGATGATGCTCTCTGCGAGGCCCGGTTCCAGCCGCTCGGTACTGACCTCCTCCTTCTTGGTGGTCTTCGGCGGCTCGAGGACCTTGTCGAGACCCTCCTGAGCGACACCAATGTTGACCGCCCACTCGAGCCAGTTGTTGATGGTCCGGTACTCCTTCGAGATGGAGATCTTCTTCGGCCCTCGGCCGCGGAACTGCGCGTCGAGTTCGTCGAGCTCCCACGCCGAGAGGTCCTGCATCCGGTCGATGCCGTTCTCCTCGCAGAAGTTGACCACGCGCTTGATGCGGTACCAGTAGGTCGAGAGGGTCGAGTCGGTCTTCTCGACACGCTGCTTGGCGAGCCAGCGCTCGGCCACGTCGCGGGGCGAGAGGTCGTCGGGCGGTCCGCTCATCGGTCGCCCTCCAGCATCCGCTCGCGCGCTCGCTTCACGCGCTTGAACTCCTCACTCGACCCGCCGGTGTCCGCGTGGGTCTCCTTCGCTCGCTCGCGGAACGCCTCGATCACCTCGCGCTCGCCGGCGTCGGGGTCGACCCCGAGGACGATGTGGGCGGGTGGCTCGGCTTCCAGGGCGTCCTCACCGCTCGGGAGCGCCTGCGTGGCGAACTCCGAGGAGATGGTGGAGACGCCGTAGCGGTCGAGCGCACGCTTGGCGTCGAGGTACTTCGCGATGGCCTGCGCGTTGTCGCGGACGTTGTTCCAGCGGTCACACGGCGCCGCGAAGGACTCGCCGTCGACGGTCCAGCGGACGACCACACCGGGGTCGGCGGGCTGGTTCGGCGCGTTCTTGTAGGGAAGCCAGGGCCGGTCTTGGAGGTGGTCGGTCCCCGACTCGACGCGAAAGTCGTCGACGTCCATGCGCTCCAGCTGCGTCTTGATGTTCCGGAACGCGCGGCGCATGTCGACGCGAAAGCCGTGGGGGTAGCTTCGGCGGTCCCCGTCCGGTGTTCGCTCGAAGCCCTCGGGCCAGTCGAGCTCACTCATCGACGAGGTCCTCCTCCTTCGGTGGGCAGTCCCAGACGACCGGGTCTGCCTCGAGGTCGTGGACGCGTGAGTCGTGGATTTTCACCCCGCGCTCGGACATCGGGCCGGCACCACAGCGCCCGCACCAGTGCTGGTCGACCTCGTGGACCGGCGCCGTGTCGACACCGCCGTCGGTCATCGCGAGCGGCGCGCCGGCGTTCGGGTCCGGATCGTCGAAGTGGCTCGCGCAGCACTCCATCGCGGGGCCACGAGAGCGGTAACGTGCGCCGCAGAGTCCGCAGTCGTACCACTCCGGTTCGGGGGAGAGTGGGACGTCGCTCACGCCGGCTCCTCCGTCTCGGGTCGGTCGAAGAAGCAGCTCGGGCAGAGGACGTCATCGTCGACCGTCGGCACGGTGAACGAGTCGCCACAACTCTCGCACTCTCGTTCCTCCGTCTCCCCACGCAGGGCACGCTCGTCTTGGAGCGACCGGATGTGGTCGAGCTGCTCCTCGACGGCACGCATCAGACCGAGAAGCTCTCCGTCTGGTTCGAGATCCTTCGCCTCTTTGACTTCGCTAAGTGCGTAGTCGATGTGGAGGTCGGCTTTGAACGCGTCAGGTGACTTTCGCACCAGCTCGCCACCGTCGGCGGCGACGTCGAGGTACTCGCGGCGCAGCGCTGATCGAATCGCCGCCGACCGGGAGTTGTAGATGCCGTCTTCGACGAGCTGGTCGAGCGCGTCGACGATGACCTGCGGGACGGACGCCTCCACGCGAGGCATCCCACCGGCCGTGTCGTCGGGGTTTTCAGTAGTCGATACGTCTTGGTCGGTGCGGGTGTTCGAAGCACCCGCGTTGGGTTCGGACATCTCGGAACCTCACGGACCCGTTTTCCCCGGTTCGCGCTGGAACGCGGGCCGGGGCATCCAATCGTCACATAGCCTGTGGTCCTTCGGAACGGGCTCGTGAATTCACCCTAGAACGCTGTGTTCAAAAATGCAACGCATAACCTCTGGTGGTTGTTATAATCATAATTGTGAAATTAGGCGGTGTTAGAGGGTTGTATTGCAAATTTGAACTCAATGAGACACTCTGCCAGCTGGCAGAATCTGTGGGATGACCGCATCTTGGAGATCGCTTCTCTGGACGACGACGGTGTAGTCTCCGTTGGTGACCTGTCTAACCACGATTTAATCCGGACTTCCCGTTCGACGGTTTCTCGAAGATGCAAGAAGCTCGCCGAGCACGGCCTGTTCCGGAGAGTGGCGGAAGGGGTCTACGTCATCACCGACGAGGGACGTGGCTATCTCGAAGGTGAGTACGATGTCGATCAGGGGATATGGCTCGACCAAAATCAGGCCGAAGATGGTCCAACAGGGCCAGATGCAGGGACCGAGGAGGCGAACGGCGCGTGAGAGACCTGGAACTGAGACAAAACACGATACAAACCTAACCCGAATACCATGCCAGTCCGTCGCCACGCCGATTTCATGCAGCCCGTCGACGAGCGCCTCTTGGAGACCCTCGACGAGGACGGCGGCTGGAATCCGGTCGAGTGGGTCGCCGGGCAGGTCGACCGGCATCCCCTGTTCGTCGACGAGCGATTACGGATGCTCGCGGACGCCGATCTCGTCGCGTTTGACTCCACGCGGTACCAGTGGGTCCACATCAGCTCCGGTGGGCAGCTCTATTTGCGGGGCGAGCGGCGGCAGGAGCTCTATCCGCACCCGTTCGACGTGGGTAGGGCTACGAGGGGGATTCGGGGATAAGCAATTAATTCAACCTCTTGACTTACTGACCTCTATACTGTGTTTTGTCTCCCATCAACAATTTAATCATACACTGCGCCTTCTTGCGGTTATATGCCTACGCTGGAGTTCCTCTCACGGCAAGAGGAGGCAGCAATCCGTCCACCCATCACTAAGAGGGGTTTCGAATCTGAATTCTTTAGAGATATTGATTTACTCTTTCGAGAGATGGGGAAGGACGATGAAGAGATCAGCATTGACAGCCAAAACAAAATCAAATCCAAACTACTGAGAACAGGACCATGCCCAGGAAATGCCCGAGTCTATTATAAGCTGACTGCAGCCCCCATGATTCCGGGGAGTTCTGAATACATACCCACGGCCTTAGGTGAAAAAGTAGATACCGATCGTCGAGATCTCGGACAACTGTTTGAGCAGTGGGTTGACGACCTTAATCAGGCTGTGAATGAGTGGCTAGATACTCGAGATGACTCCGTAATTGAGTCTGTTGACGCACCTGAGAGACTGAAAGAATTCTATCTTAATCGCCTTTCTGAGATTAGTGACAAAGTCTCTGAAACTGATATCGAGTCCTCTGAGTTGAAAATGGATGTTCAGCACGATATCTCCAGTCGATACTTTCACCCTGCCGAGCCAGACGGTGTTTGGCTCCCGACCAGCATATCTGGGGGAGTGTTTGAGTCAAAGCTGAGCCTTCCACCGACGCCTGTAGACAAATACGAACTGGCCGGATATGCGGCGTATCTTGAACGCGCGGAAAACATTCCTGTAGATTATGGGGTCTATCTAAGGCTGGACGAGGATTTAGACCATCCTGTACTGGATTCATTCCACATTGACGACGTATTCAGAGGCAAAATAAAGGAGAATGTGGAAATTTTCTCGAGCCTAGTATTCATCAGCAAAGCGGAGGGGGAGTGGGACGACTCGATTCCAGTAAAAAACCGACTTGTGGAGCCTGAAGAGCCAAAATATTCGAGAGTTTGCAGCGACTGCCTATATCTTGGCAACTGCCACAAGTCTGGGAAATATCATGAGCTTGTTGAAGAGATCTATAATGATGTTTCGAATCTGAAACTCAGCGGGAACCACATCTTACCCGTGGTCAAAGCAGTGGCTAATGGGGAGCCCAATCGTGAAGACGTGGTTAACGAGGTTATGGAACTCTTCCCAGGAAAAGAAGAAAAGAGCGTATTCCGTGGCATGGCAGTCCCAACCAACCGCCGGCTACAATTGATTCGCGTAGGTTCGGAGGGCCAGAAGATTGCGCTATCACCAAATGGAAAGCTGATTGCGCAGAGTTCAAGCCCAGAAGCGGCTCTAAATCGGGTCGTCACTGATTATGCGGTCTTGGGGCTAGGGTTAACGAGCAATGCATTAAATTACATATTCCAGCAGACTGACGCGTTTTCCTCTGATACCTACCCTGAACTTAAGAAGAACTTCAAACGTCTCCAAAGACAGTATCTAGACTATTTCGAGGTTGAGCTGCCTCAAGAAGACGACAAGGGTGGCGATCTTATACTGGCGATCTATAATCAAGAGGAAGCCGCCTATCTAACCGACGGAAGTATGCGGAAAGAGTTGCTAGATGAAGCTCTACCGGACAACCAGCAGTTACAATATGACTACGCTCGGTGGAGAATAATTAAACAAATGCAAGAAGATGGAATGAATGTCTCCACGTGGTTCGTTGACGAGGTTGTCTGGAGAGAGTGGAACGGTGATGAGGCAGTAATTGACTTGTACGAGGGGTCCACATTGAGTGATATTAGACTTATGAGAGCTGGAACTCCCTACGACGGTATCGAAAAAGTGGGGCAGAATTCATGAGTGACCCGAAGGTCCGAGATCTCTTTCCACAAACACCGTTCGAGATTGGCGGAGGACTCAATCGTGAGACCGGCAGGGAGTTGTTCACTCCACTGGAGATGCATGAGAAATTCCGAGACGAGGTAATCAAAAACCGTCGACGAGGTACCTGTATTTGGGCTCTATCGGGTCCCGTCGGAATCGGTAGGACGTGGACACTCTGCTGGACGGCTCGCCAAGCTGTGGAGCAGAATATGGGGACCGACGAGCGATGGGAGGCTGCTCTCGTTCCTGGCCTAGGAAGTGGGCAAATTCGTGACCTGTACGAGTCGGTCTTCCAATCTACTGATTACCTCCGAGAGGAGGCTGCGGAAAACTTGGACCAGGGCTTCGACCACATCAGTGGCCAAGGCAGAGAAGGAATTCTTAACCACGCACTCACCAACCAATCCAGCTGGTCAGTGTTTACCGGTGATCGGGGGAGGTTCCCCAATATCGACGGGATTGACCAGAAACCTAAGTGGACCAAACGAGAGACACAAGTCCAATTCCTGATTCTCTGGCTGAAGAAACTGAAGGAGATCGGGGTTGATAATCTTCTAATACTCGTTGACGAATTCGAAACAACGGTCACGCGGCTTAGCTCAAGCAAAATGACTGACTTTAGTGATGGGTTGAGGCGGTTCTACGACGTCATTGAGGAGAATAAGGATGATATTCCGAACGTTGAGATAATACTGAGCGCAACTACCGAAGCTGCTAACAAAATAGATCCGTCTGCATCTTCCAGCCAACTGCAGGGTTGGCTAACTGCACTTCAGTCTCGAATGACTCGAGGGTTCAGACTAGGTAAAATAAGCGAGGACGAAGCAAAGAAGATCGCTATCAATTGCATTGACTACCGGCGGACTGTCGACTCAGAGGATGAATACTATCCATACACTGTGGAAGCGATAGAAACCGCATACGATGGCTCTGACGGGCTCACCAGACGGCTGGGTGAAATCATCAATGAGATGTACTTCACCGCCTTCGACAAGACTCTGATTGAAGAAGAAGACGCACAAGAAGCGGTCGAAATTCTGGGATATGACTTCAAACAAATAAACTGAATACCTACTCAAGCCCGGGCCTCCGTCGTGCAACACTTTTTATAACCGCCCTTAACACATTAGCTTGATGAGTAGCGACGACAGGAACGGCTCTGCGGATGATCTGTATCTTCAGCGTTCTGGGACTCACGGTATGCGGATTGAAGACGGTAAGCTGTATCCAGATTTCCAACTTTCAACGAACCCTGCATCAAATATTGAGCAAGAGTCCCCAGGATATGCAATAAAAGAATTTGATATATTCGGGGGAGACAAAGAGAAAGTTCTTATCCCCGAGATGGATTTTCGCAAGCTCTCAAATATTAGCAGCACGACATACATCACCCACGGAATCCATAAACACCCTGCCGTCTTCATACCACAGATACCGGACTATCTGATTAACACATTTACCTCTGAGCAAAATCGCGATGGTAACCGGCCACTCGTCCTCGACCCATTCAACGGGAGTGGAACGAGTGGAATCGAATCGAAAGTGGCGGGTCGAGATTATCTGGGTATTGAAATCAACCCTCTCTCCAAACTTGTAAGTGAAGTCTCTACCACCCCTATTCCTCCAAGTGTCCTTCGAGACGTTGAATATGAAATTGTGGACCGTCTCGCGAAGACAGAGGATCGAGTCTATACCGAATACGATGTCACGTTCCCAGGTCGAACCCAGAAGGAACATTGGTTCGAACAACGGGCTGTAAGGGACCTAACACGGATACGGAAGGTCGTTAGTGAATACATTGACGAGGACCGAATACACTTTGACTCCCTTACTGAGACAGAGGATTCTATCCTTAGAGATCTCGCGACTAAGGAGGCGGACCTCGCTGGGATGGTGAATCGTTGGTTGGTACTGATGATAGCAAATACTGTTTTCGGCGTGTCCAATGCGGACCCAAAGGTATCGAAAGCTCACAAGTCGTCAACAATGCGAGAAAAAATCGACGCAGGGGAGCACCCCGAAAAAAGAATTCTTCAACTGTATGCGACCCACCTTCACCAAAGTCGCGAGAAGCTACTTGATCTCTGGGAAAAAATCTATGACAAACGGGAATACGCCGACTCTACAGACGGGGCAGTGTCTCAATCCATCTTACGGGAAAATCGTGCTCATAAGGCAGAGGTAGACATCCGGTTGGGGGATGCGCGTACCTTTGATGTCCGTGATGAGAAACGACTGGCAGATTTGGCACTCACGTCTCCCCCCTATATTAACGCAATAAATTACTATCGGGGTACTAAACTCCGGCTTTTCTGGATATCTGACCTCTTGGAGGATTACTTTGATGCTACTCAGCTGCGTCAATCGATGGTAGGCACGAACTCCGCCCAAATAAGTAACACAAATCGGGAATTGCCAGCTTCAATCCGTGACATCTGGACTGGGACAACTGAAGAATATGAGAAAACCTCTCTAACCACTCTCGACGAGGATATCAGAGCGATTCACGAAGGGGCTTTGAGTGAGGCTAAGCGCCGTGCTTTCACTACTTGGAGATTCTTTGCGGAGGATATGCTGCAATCAATCTGCCGAACCTACGAGCACCTCAAACCTGGAGCATACTTTTTCCTAATAATTGGTGAGAACACAATCGGCGGACGACATATCCAGAGCCATAAGTTCGTAGCAGATATTGCTAAAAATCTGGGCCGGTTTGACTCGGATATCAGCGGCGCTGAGTTGGATAATCCTGAGGGATTTCGGGTCGTGGGTATCGCTATTGACGAAATCAGCACCCGTGACTTATTCGAGCACCGAAACCATCGTAGCGGGGTTATCGAACATGAGTGGGTTGTGATGTTACAGAAACCCAGCTCCAGTGGATGAGTGTGGACGTGCAGAATACTACAGCCACTCCACCTTCCCACGCTCCCGCCGCTGCGCCTCCGGACTGAACGTCCCCCGATAGTGCTCGAGGAACGTCTCTAAGTCCGACCAGCCGCCCCAGTCACAGACCAGCAGCGGGTCGACGTCCTCGCTCGCGAGCGCGGTCGCCCATGTCCGGCGGAGATCGTGGAACGACAGCCACCGCCACCCGCCGTCGCCGGTCGCCTCCTGGAGCTCGAGGCCGGCGCGGTCCATCCACCGCCGCAGCGTCCGGGTGGTCACGTCGACGAGCGGGTCGTCGGAGTCCTGGTCGCGAACGTCGTCGACGGTGCGGATGGTGGTCGCGAGGTCGGCCGGGACGGGTGTCTCCCGATACTTGTCGCCCTTCCCGTGATAGACGCGGAGCATCGTCCCCGCGTCGGTGTCGACGACGTGCTCGGGAGCGACGTCGAGGACCTCCGCCGACCGGAGGCCACACCGGACGCCGAGGGCGGTCGCGATGCGTTGCTCGGTCCCGTCGACGACATCGAGGAGCTGGTCGACCTCCCGCTGCGAGAGCCAGACCTTCATGTCGTCGCGGTCGTCGTGCTCGCGAAGGTTCATCGTGTCCGGACCCCCGGCTTCGCGGACGTTTTCCCGTGGGTTCGAGGGGTAGGAGTGGGGGTCGAGCGGGGTGGAAGGGGTGGTTTCTGTCCGAGACTCCCCCAGTTCCCGGACATGGTCACGCGAGGTCAAACAGCGGGGTGGTCGAGAAGATGAACGTGTTCGTCTCGGCGTGGTAGGCGCGGTAGACGGTCGAGCCCTGGTCGAGGTCCAGCGCGATGGCCGGGTCGAGCGGCAGGGCGACGTAGCGGGTGGGGCTGTTCCCAGACTCTTGGACGCCGACGTCTCCGAACGGAGTTAGTGGTCCGTCCTCCATCACCGCCTGCATCGCCCGACTGGCGGCCTGTGTCTGGCTCATTCTGTCTCTCTTTCGGGATTGTTCGTACTTAAATTGCCCATCCAGTTACAACTCGAATACCCTCCAGCGGGCCGACTGATTGGCGCCCGTCCCCGCAGGCGAGGCGTGATGCGAGTGATACGAATTCCGATGGAGGAAGTGCTGCTACTCGTCGGGCTGCTCGGCGCAGCGCTGGCGTACGACAGCTACCACGAGAGCCGGCGGACCAACCGAAACGTTCGCGAGCTCCGGATGGACCTCGTCGACGCGGAGGTGATCGACGGGCCCGAACCGGTGGCCGCACTCGAGGACGTCCACGAGCAGGGGGACGATGGGGAGGACGGGGAGTGATGCACGCCGACGGGAACGGCGAGGACCGCGTCGTACTCCAGCCGGAGGACCGTCGCGAGGAACGCATCCTCGACCGCGTGTTCTCGCTCGTCGAGCCGACCCGCTGCTGGTGGACGTTCGACGTCGGGGACTACGACGACCTGGACGGGGCCCTCGCCCGTCGACGGGCGGACGGTGACCCCTTCGGGCCGGGGACGCGGGCACTCGTCGTCTGCGCGCCGACGCTCTCCCGGCAGGCCGACGGGGGTGCCGGCGCGTGACGACGGAGATCGAGTTCGGCCGTCGGGACGTAGCCGAGTCCATCCGCGAGGACCACCCCGAAGCGCTCGCCGAGGGTGACGACCGGCGGCTCAAGACGGTCACCTTCGCGGACGATGCCCCCGAGCGGGTCGTCCAGGAGGCCCGGCAGAGCGCCGCGCAGGACCGTGGCGACCAGCAGAGTGTGAAGGAACAGGCCAGCCTCACGGCCGAGGAGAAGCGCCGACTCGACTTCTCGAAGGACGGGTCGAGCGTCCTCAAGGCCCAGTGGGTGAAGGGGACCCTCCGCGCTGCGGGGGTGAAGGACTGGACTGCCTACTACGACCCGGAACTCACCGTCGACGAGCACGCCGGCCGTGCCGAGGAGTGGAAGGCCGACCAGCGTGGGAGCGAACGCCTCGACGCCGAGGAGGACGAGGACGTCACCGCCGCCCGCATGGCGCGACAGGCCGAGCGTGGGCAGTCCCAGCAGTGCAACCACGCCCGCGACGAGTGTCGCTACGGCGACTCCGAAGCCTGCGAGTTCCTCGGCGAAGCGTGCGGGCTCCCCGAGGAGGAGATCGAGGCGATCATGGACGCCGACGCAGCGGCCCAACCGGACACCGACCTCTCCGGTCGGCAGCTGGGAGCGCTCGACCGACTGTGGACGTCGTATCGGACCGGGCTCGCGCGGGCCCGTGAGGCGGCAGCGGGTATCAACGAGATACGCGGGCAGGTGGACCAGGACCCGCTCGCGTTCGAACAGCTGGGCGGTGCGACCATCACGAAGGAGGACCTCGAAGTATGACCGACAACGAGCTACCGTGCCGTATCGACACCTGTGGGTTCGAGGGATCCAGCCCCGCCTCGCTCCGGTCGCACGTGACCGGGAAGACCGACGAGGACCATCGCGAGGCCGCCGAGGACCAGGCGTGGACCGAGTGGTATCCCGAGGCGTTCGGGCTCGACGAACCTCCCGAACCCCCCACCGAAGGGGGGTCGGACCCCACCGACGAGGGGTCCGAGGGAGGGGGTTCGACCCCCGAGGAGGGGGACGACGAGTACGCCGCCCAGTACGAACCTCCCACCGAAGGGGGCGAATCGGGGGACGGCGATGGGGACGGAGACCCTCACGACGACCCCGCTGGAGGGGGGTCCGATGGGGGTAGCGACGAGGGTTCGTCAGGGTCCAGTGGGGGTTGGTCCGACCTTCTCTGGATAGTCGTTCCGCTCGGTGCCCTCGTGGCCCTCCTCGCTGGGGGGTCCAACAGGGGGTCGAGCGAGGGTGGCGGTGGGGAGTCGACCCCCACACCGGAGCCCTCGGAATCAGGTGACGTGACGGACGACGACACCGCTACGGCATCGACGGGGGTGCCCACCTTTGAGTGACCCTGAGGACGCCGACGACGAACCTCTCGACGACCCCTCTGAAGCGGGGGTCGATGGGGGTTCGTCGAGGGACGAACGCCCGGAGATCGAGGACGACGAGCGGGCCGAGATAGACCTGAGTGGGGTCGACCCCGCCGACATCGAGGCCGCCGTCTCCGGACCTACCGACGAACCCCCCTCGGATGGGGGCGAACCGGGGGACGGCGATGGGGACGACGAACCTCCCGAAGACCCCTCTGAAGGGGGGTCGGACACCCCCTATTCGGGGGTCGAGGGTGGGGGTTCGACGGGGGCTGACGGGTCTTCGAAGACGTCGACGTGGGGCGACCAGTACGTCTCGCTCCTCGCGGTGTTGCTCGGCGCCGTCGTCGACGAGCACGGAGAGGGTGACCCGGCCGAGGTCCGCGCCGAGGTCGAGTCCCTCGCGACCCAGCCACCCATCCGGCTGAACGAGGACGTCGACCGGCTCGTCGCGGAGATGGGTGGGACCGAGGACCTCCCACCAGGGCAGGCCATCGCGGTCGGGTCCGGTGTGGTCGCGGTGTCGGTCCTCGCGAAGGACTCGGCCGTGCTCGGGTCGGCCCTCGAGAGCATCCGTGACGGTGCCGGCCCCGCTGGAGGTGGTGACCTGTGAGTCTCGGCCTCGACCGGCTCCAGGAGCTCCGGCAGATCGCGCAGAACCCACGGCAGTCCGAGCACCTCCGGGAGGCGGCGGGCGTCATCGCTCACATCGAGGCCGAGCAGCGCCGGACCGCTCGCGAACTCCACGACGTCCTCGACGTCCCCGGCGAGGCGCCGGCACTCATCGACGAGGACGCGCGGGTCGACCAGCTCTGTGACCTCCTCTCGGCACGAGTGTCGGGGAACCTCCAGTCGTACTGGCTGGAGCACCACGTCCCCGACCACGTCAGCGAGGCCGACGACGCCGAGACCGTCCGCTACGTCGGGATGGACGCCGCCGAGTGGAACGCGACGTGTCGAGAGTGGGCCGAGAACTACCGCGAGCAAGGGGTCGACGGGGGCACGACGGAGATCGCTGACGCGCACATCCGGCGGACGTGGGACGTGCCCCTCGAGGAGTTCGAGGAGCTGGTGGTGAACGTCACGCCCCAGCGGGTCCTGCAGGAGGGCGCAACCGGGCCCTCCCAGCGGACGCAGGAGGCGTACGAACGGGCCGTCGACCACGCGGCCGGTGAGAGCGAGTGAACCTCGGGATGTTCGCGGGCTCGGGGTGGGGCAAGTCGTTCGGAGCGAGTGCGCTCGCCGAGCGGAACACGAGCAAGTACGACGGCGTCGTCGTCCTGGACTACAAGGACGAGTACCGGGGACTCTGCTCGAAGGAGCACGGGCCGGCGCCGTTCGTCCACTGGCAGGCCGGCAAGGTCGAGCGTGAGCTCTGGACCGACGACCAGTATCGCGACCTTCTCGAGAACGGGCACGTCGTGGTGGCTCGGAACTCGCGGCATTTGGACAACGAAGGGTGGAGGGAGGTCGTCGCGAACATCGTTCGGGTTGGGCGTCGACAGATGCGCGACCATCGCCTCCTGTTCCTAATCGACGAAGCCCACCGGGTCGCCCCGCAGTCGGGGAGCTATCCAGAGGTGATCGGCGGGCTCGCGACGACCGGGCGTGGTGAGCAGAAGTCGGCGGCGTGGGTGTCTCAGCGGCCGGCCTCGGTCGACAAGGACGTGTTCGGGAACTTCGATGCCCGGTTCTTCGGCGGGTTCAAAGACAAGAACGACCTGAACGCCATCGACGCCATCACCGAGTACCCCAAGGAGGTCCACCAGCCCGGTGGGTCGCGGGTCCCGTCGCTGCCGGAGGAACTCCACGCCCCGGATGCGGGCGCGGTGAGCGTCCGGAAGTGGTCGAAGGAACTGCCCGACGGGTCGAAGGTGACGACGAACAGCGAGTGGATCTACTCCGACGACGACGGGGAGCTCGCCCGGCTCCAGTCTGCCGAAGACTGGAACCCGAAGTGCGACCACGTCGGCGCCTCCGGGGTCGGTATCGACGTAGGACTCTGAGATGAGCGAGACACACGTGACCCTCTACGGCGACGCGGCGAGCGAGTTCGACGACCTGGCCGAGCGCCTCGAGGAGGAACTCGGGATCGAGACGAACGCGGGCGTAGTCCGATACCTCCTCAGACAGGAAGGGCCACGTCATCGGTAGCCCGCGGGACCCGCGTGGTCCCCGCGGTCGCCGCGTCTCGCGCCGTCTTCCCAACTCTCAGTTTGTCGGTTCTTCAACCGGAGCGACCCGCTACGACCCGATGTAGCATGGAGTTTGGAGATGCCTTCGGTAAACTCGCAGACGAACAGTTCCTCATGGACGCCGGCGCGGCGCTCGGCGGCTACATGAGCGCGAACCTCGCCCAGCAGTACGGTCCCAACGTGGCGATGGGCTACACGGTGCCGCCCGAGGTGTACGACGCCGGTGTCGTGGTCGGCGCCGAGCTCGCGCTCTCGGGCCGGATGAAGCGCCACGTCCAGGTCGGCGGCGGCGTCGCCCTCGGTGAGGACCTCGCCCGGCGGACGGGTGTGCTGGCCCGCATCGGAGGTAACTGAGCATGGCGAACGAGACCAACCTCTTCATCAACAACGGTGCGACCGGTGAGGCGGTCGAGAAGCTCACGAACACCCCCTCGGCTCCGGGCGCGACGCCCATCGTGAAGATCTCTCCCTCGCGAGGGCTGTTCCTCCGTATCGCCAACCAGGTGGCGAAGGGGAGCAACGTCGGCGTCCCGGTCTACATGGACCTGTACGACTCGAACGGCGACCCGATTCCGCCGAACTCGGCGGTGTTCTTCGCCCTCGAGGTGCAGGGGATGGAGCAACCGGTGAAGGTCAGCGCGAAGAAGTCCAACCTCTCGTTCTACGTCGCGAACGACATCACGACCCAGCGCGACGAGGACAACATCGACAACGCGAAGATCGTCCTCCAGCGCCCGGAGACGTCCGCGACGGACGAGCCGATCCAGGCGATCAACGTCCGGGACATCGACGCGATGTACTTCCAGCTCGAGGCGAGCGCCGCCGTCGACTGGTCCCAGTCCGAGTGGCAGGTCGACAACCAGGCCGTTCGACAGGGTGAGCGGTAGATGTTCAGCAACGGTGTGCGCCGGCGTCTGAGTGACCTCGGGCGCCGGCGAGACGAACTCAGCCCCGACGACTTCGAGACGGCGGTGAACTCGCAGGGGAAGGACTCGGTCGTCGCGACGCTCCAGGCCGACGCCGTGCTCGCGCTGATGAGTGGCCGGGCTCACCCGCTGAAGCTCGCCGTGCCGGCCTACGAGTCGTTCACGACCGACGGGACGGCCGACAACACGGAGACGTTCACCCTCACCCACGACATCGTCGACTCGCCCGACACGCTCGACGCGGTCGTGTGGCTCGACGGGACCTACTACGGTACGCCGGACAGCATCGACTACTCGACCGGCGACATCGACGTGACCGACTCGGGGACGAACTCCACTGTTCACGTCTACTACGTCTCGGGGAAGGCCGCCACGCTGAACCTCCGGAAGGTGGCGGCCGACGGGAACACTCGCGAGGACCTCTTCACGGTGAACCCGGCGCTGGTCCACCAGACGAACCAGGCCGAACAGCCCGAGTTCCTCACGCTCGACGAGTCGCAGGCCCAGCCGTTCGTCGCGGCGGACATGAGCCTCGAGGTCGTCGTCAACGCCCCCTACACCGTCCGGTACACGGACCCGGACGGCGACGGGACCGAGCCGACGAACGCGCTACTGTCCATCCCGGTTCAGCGTGGCGAGGGTGTCATCGACGGGCTCGCCCCCGAGATCAAGGCGCACATGCGGTGAGGTGACCTATGATGACCGCTGAGTACCGTGGACCGTTCGAGATGGTGGGTGCATCATCGGCAGCATCGACCTCAACGCTGGCGTCGTCGATGACGACGACTGCTACACCAGCACCGACGATGGGCGGACAGCTTGGCACGACTGTCAACGTCGAGTCGGTCCCACAGTCGCCCGTTGACGCGTTCTTCGAGCAGACTAGCTGGAAACGCGAGGACGTCGAGTTAGTGTTGAATGGCCTCTCGGTCGTTGCAGTGTTGGTCGCGACTTACTGGAAGGTGAGTTCCTGATGTCCGACCGAAAGACTACAATTGAGATCGAGATCGAGGACGTCACCGAAGAAGAAGAGCGAACGCTCCGCGAGCGCGCCGGAATGGACGGACAAGGAGGCCACAATGGTTGACGTCGTCCCGTCGCCGGAACCAGATGCCCGGCCGTTCAACGAGCCCGCGAGCGTGACGCTTGACCCTGGCCAGAAAGCGACGGTCAGGTTCACACCAGAACAGCGGGTGACGGAGTTCACGCTTCCAATCCTCGCCATCTCAAAGGCCCGAAACACGCTGTACCAGGCTCGTATCGACGACACGATTCGGTTCGGACCGGCGCCAGCGCCGCCGACTGACATCGACGATATGGGAGTGACGTTCCTCCCGGCACTCTCGTTCAGTCAGTCGCTGGAGGTGGAGATTACGCGAGTCTCGGCTGCTGCCGGAACTCAGACGTACTTCATTCAGCCGGTCGGCTGGGAACCTACTGGAGGTGAATCCAATGGCGCTTGATACTGCCACAGAGGTTGAGCAGCTCAAACGCGTTCAGGATTCCGAGGGAACCGTCACGGCTCCAGCAAACGAGGACCTGCAGCAGGCGATACGTGACCGGCTCTCGAATGCTGACGGCATCTTCGCCGACGCGGTCGACCCGACGACGGACGCGGCGGGCGAGGACCTGCCGAGCAACAGCGTGAAGGACGGCTGTGAGGTGGCCATCGTCGCGGACCCGAATAACGCCGGCCCGATCTACTTCGGGCCGCAGGGCGGCGTTGTGGTGCCGCTCCCGGCTGGTGGAGCGACCACCCAGCGAGTGAAGGATACGAACAGTATCCGGGTGCGGGCGTCGCAGGCTGGCGACACCGTTTACGTGGTCGGGGAGGTGGCCTGATGGCGGGATACGCTGCTGGCGGCCGCGGACCGAGTGGAGTGCGTGGCCCTGATGGCGGTCTCGGTCGGATGCCCGACCACGAGGGTGACGCCGAACCCACCGCCCCCGCGTTCGCAGCGGTGTGGCTCGACACGTCGGGCGACACGCCGGTTTTGAAGGTCTACGACGGGCAGGACTGGCACGCCGAACCCACCGAGGCGACGCTCCCGTTCGGGCTCCGGGCTCGGAAGGAGAACCCCGGCCGCGGCCGTGGTCGAGGTCGCGGCAACGGTCGCGGCGCCGGCAAGGGGGTGAAGTGAGATGGCGGGCTACGCCTCTCCGGGCGGCGGTGGGTTCGACTACGTCCAGCCGGGTGAGCCGAACAACCCGCAACTCGGCGATCTCTGGTTCGACACGGACGCCGGGAGCGACGGGAGCGGCGAGGCGAAGGTGTTCGACTCGACCGGCTGGGTGGTGACGGGCTACGCCTCGCACACTGACCTGATGGACATCGGGGCGGATGACCACCACTCGCCGGTGACGGTGAGCGACCCACTCACGGAGAACGGCACGCAGGGGCTCGGGCTCTCTATCGGTGATGGGGTGACGCTCTCGGGTGGGGCACTCGTGGCGGCGCTCTCGACCGGCCTCACTATCGACGGTGGCGGGAACGTTCGAGTGGCGCCGGAGGGCATCACGAACGCACTCATCGCGGCCGACGCGGTCGGATCGAGCCAGATACAGGCGGGTGCTGTCCGCCACGGGACCGAAGCAGACACGCCGAGCGACGCTCACCACTCTCGATACACGGACGGCGAGGCGAGCAACGCGGCGCCGGTGCAGTCGGTGGACGGGCAGACTGGTGACGTAGACACCGGGCCGTCGTTCCGGTATGTCACCGGCCAGCGAAGCGCCGACTGGTGGGACGGGAGCGACGGGACGAACGCCTACATCGGGAGCAACGACACCGTCACCAACGAAGTGACACATCCCTTCTACGGGGCCACCGGTTTCAGACTCGAACTCGACCCATCCTCATCCGTTGACGTGGCCGACTTGGAGGTGTTGGACGCTGACGGTAGCATCGTCTACACCTTCGACTCGGCCGAACTGTCCAACGCGGTGGGTGGGTCGACAGAGGTGACGCTTGGCTCTCCGGTGTCGTTCAAGGGGTTCCGGGCGGGCACGAACAGTTCCACAACGCTATACGTGACTTCACTCGCCCCGAGAGAGCCGCTCTAACTACGGCCCGGAGGGGCCGGCAACCCTCCGATACCAACCAATGACAGAGAACACGACGCTGGCGGTCAGGAGCCGCTTGGAATGATAGACAAGGAGTTCCCCCACGACACCGAGCCGGACGGGGACGTGAGCCTGCCGCACCACTTCTGGATAGGGGTGGCGGCGGCGGTGTTCTCGTTCTGGTCGGTGTGGCCGGCCTATCCGGCGGTCGGCGCAGTCGGGACACTGGTGGGCCTGCTCGTGGCGCTCGACGACGCTGTCGAGCACGCGTTCGGGGTGGCGACACCGATCGACCAGCTGTGGAATCGGTGGCTCCGCGACATGGTCGTTGGACTCGACGAGCGAATCCGAAGAGGCGAATAAAAGTACGGCCTGCCGAGGCCGGCAACTCGGCACTGAACCATGAACAACGGAAAATCCGCGCTCGGCGGGGTCGGACTGGTGGCGCTGCTGGCCGCCTCGGGCTCTGCCGGCGCAACGACAGAGGCACAGGTCGGCGGCCAGCCCGCCGTGAAGGTGATCGACTGATGGCCCAGCTCAACTGGAATCTAGGCGGTGGTGGGTCATCCTCTTCCGACGACGGAGGCGGGAGTACGAGCTCCGACAGCGGGAGTACGGTCAGCTGGGACGACTATGGTGACGGGCTCGCTGACTCGGGCGGGTCGAGCACCGACGCGTACACGGATGACCCGCGAACGAATGCCGACAACTGGGATGGCGATTCGGACGACGGTGGAAGCGACGACAGCGTGACGTTCGAAGACCTCGGCTACGGCGAGACCTCTGGTATCGACAATGGGGGTTCGAGCAGCGGGTCGGATAGCGGTAGCAGTTCGTCATACAGCCAGTACAACGACGCGCGTCAGGACCCGGACAACTGGGACGGTGACCCGTCGACGGGCGACAACGATGGCATCGACGATGAGGACGGTGACGTTCAGGAGCAGGCCAGCGCGTGGGACGAGTTGAACGTCTCGGCAAACGAGGGGACAGGCGGAGCGACACAAGACGGGTCCACGCCGGGCGAGAGCGCCCAGCCGTTCTTCGTCCCCATCGCACCCGATACAGGATCGATGTCGCCGGGACTGCTCGTGGGGGCTGGCCTCCTCGGGGCCCTCCTACTCAGCGGGGGCGGTGGCTGATGGGTATCGCGAGCAGTATCGAGGAAGACCTCGAGGCGAACGGCATCGATCCGGCCGACGCGGGGTACCAGGAGTTCGATGACGGCGACACCTGGGACGGGTCCAACGACTGGTGGAGCGGGCTCGTCGAGACCGCACAGAACCCCATCGACAGGGCGACAAACCCTTACGACACGGTAGCTGGTGCCGCCGACGCTGCAGCCCTTGGCTTCGATGAGGGGTTCGGCGGGCTCTACTCCCTCGTAGATGATGAGTCCGGCAACACCGCCGGCTCGGGCCAGTCGGAGATGTGGACGCCAACGGAGGGGAACGTCGACCAGACGGTCGAGGATTTCCAGAACGCGGCCGAGGCGGCTACGCCGGGGTGGCTCGACTGGACGCTGAACAATCAAGAGTTCGTCGTCGGCCTGCTGCTCGTGCTAGCGTTCGCGGCGGCGACGAACGGCACTGTCGACGTCGGCGGGGTGACCGGCTGACGATGGTCCTCGCGTTTGTCGACGTGGGGTGGCTCGGCTCGCCCGTCGATGTCGGGACGTTCGTCGTCGTGGTGACGATGTTCGTCTACGAGCTCCGACCGCGGACGCGGAAACTCGCGGCGGCGGTGGTCGCACTCGCGCGTGAACACCTGCGCGTCGACGCGGACCGGCTCCAGGACGAACTCGATGTCGACGAGTCCGAGGTGAAGGCGGTCCGTGCGACCATCGTTCGCGACGGCCGGGAGGACGGTGGTGGGTCGTGATCGAGTACGGATGGCTGCTCGAGCAGCGGGTACCGTGGTGGGCGTTCCTGCTCGCCCTGCTCACACGACCGTCGCAGTGGTCGACGACGGTGTGGTCGGTCGTCGAGGACCGGATGGGTGGTCAGAGTGAGTGACCTCCACGATCTCCCTCGCGGTGCTCGCGAACGCCCAGCCCTCCCCGGTCCGCACGGAGCGCAGCTGAAGGTGATGCGGATGGCTGGCGACATCACGTTGGTCGACCCGTCGAACTCCTCGGCGTGGATTACCGCCGACCCCGACGACATCGTCGAAGTCGGTACGAAGAGCGGCTTACCTGTCGTCGACGAGTGACGAAGCCGGGGCTGTCGGACCGCCGCGTGACCGACCGTTTTCTCGCTGCTACTCCTCGGCCGGTGGTGGATTAGCAGCACCTCGCCAGTCCCAGACGGACCCCGCCGACCCACTCTGAGCCTCTGGCGTGTCGTCGACGGTAGCGTGGACGATGTTGGGGTCTAGAATCGAGACGGCGTAGGTATAGGGTCCTCCTACGACATCCGGCGCGGGGTGAGGGTCGCGGTCGTGTTTGAGGTCGTAGTCGACCGTGCTGTCCGGGATGGTCTCATCGGCAGCGTAGAGCGTCGCTCCGTAGCGTCCTTCGCCCTCGTATAGGTCGATGAGGTTCTCCTCGGCGAGTCGCTTCAACGTCCGCGTGGCGTGGCGCTTCGAAACACCACTCGCGTCGGCGAGCTCTTGTGCCGATACCTTCTCCGAGCTCGCACGGAGCTCCTCGAGGACGGCCCGCTGTTTGTCGGTCGCGAGCCACGACACGCCGGGGACTTGGACGTCCGCGAAACCGGGAGGAATCGCGTCGGTCCTCACGAACACCGTGGCGCTGGACTCCGGGTCCTCCGGACGCCTAGCGTACCGTCCGGCCGCCTGCGCGGTGTGGCTCTCTCGAACGGACGCGAGGACGGCCTGCGCCGTCTCGGCGTCTTCGCCGACGAAGCCGCGGCCGCGGGCCCGCTTGTGACCGACGCCGTCGCAGGACGAGCAGCCCTCGCCGTCACACGAATCGCAGGGGGTCTCAGACCGTTCGACGGTGGCGTCACAGTCGAGTTCGGCGACCAGATCGAGAACGTACCCGTCGCCGGGGTCCAGACAACCGAGCACGAGGCCGATGGACTCGTCGGCGAAGTCGTTTCGGCTCTTCTCCTCGCCGTAGTGCATCGTCTCGGGGTCGTCGACGCCAACGTCCTCGAGAAGCGACCCGACGCGCTGCTCGACGGACATCGTGGTGATGGCCGTCGCGAGCCCGGCGCCGTACTTGGCGCGGAGATGTTCGACGAGCGCGCCGGTGCCACGCTCGTCGAAGTAGCGACCGGAGGCGAGCGGGCGAGTGGCGTCGCCCACCTGGACGACACGGAGCCCGCGCTCATAGCGGCGCCAGAGCCGCCGCTCGTCGGGGGCGAGGACCTGCTTCGGCTGGATGTACGGCAGGGTATTCGCCTGCCAGACGGGCCTCGCAGGGTGAGCGTCGAGCCCGAGCAGGCTCCGTGCGAGCGAGAAGTCGGGCGTCACTCGGACGGTGCGAACGTCGTTCTGTTCGTCGAGGACGACGGTCAGCCACTCGCGGTTCCAGCTGTCGTCGTCGACGGCGCCGGCGTCGAGGCGTGGGGGCTCGATAGGTGTCTTACCGACACGCCGGCCGTTGGCCCGCTGCTCCGCGTTGAAAATGGCCCGCGTTAGCCCCGGCGCGAGCGTGTGAGCGTGGTTGGCTTCGAAGTACCACTCCCGCTCGGGCTCCTCCGCGAGGAGCTCCTGGAGGCGGTCACGTTCGGCGGCCGCGTCGCCGCGGTAGTCCTCATGTCGCGAGAGACCGATGAAGGACTCCCAGCTGGTCACGGGCGCGTCGATCTCCTGCAGGTAGCTCGCGACGATGTTCCGAACCTCGCCCGTGGTGAGGTCTTCACAATAGTCGGGGCGCTCGTCGATGACGACGTTCGTCCCCATCCGCATCGAGGGTACGTGCGCGAACTGATGAGTGCCGATGACGAGCGGGTGGTCGCCTTCGCGAAGGTCTTCCCATTGCTGGATGGCGGGGCAAACGCCCTCCTCCTCGCAGGGGAGGGCGCCGGACTGGTCCATGTGTTCCTCGAGGTAGCGGTGGACGGCAGAGAACGCGAGTCCACGCCCATCGCACATCGCGCTGATCCAGTGGGACGCGGCCTGCCCGTTGATCGTGATGGGGTCGTGGTCGAGGTCCGCGCAGCCCTCGTCCTCGTCGGGCGGGTCAAAGTCGCCCGCAGCGACCGGGCACGCTTCGTGCCTACTCTGGAGGACGATATGCTCACCACCATACTCGCGGGCGGCCTCAGCCGCCTCGTCTCTCGCGTCGCGTGTGGCCGAGAGGTGGACGACCGGCTTCCCGCCGGTGATGTCGTCCCGTGCGCCCCAGCGGGTTCGAGCGATAGTGCCGCTCTTGCCGAGGGCGGTGGGTGCGTCGACGACACGGTCGTCTTCGTTGCGCATCACCGTCGCGATGGTGTCGAAGAGATGGTCGCGAGCGACGTCGGTGGACGGCCATGAGAGTCCCCGCTTCCGGGCGGCGCGCCGACGCTCCTCGGGGTCGAGAGCATCCAGCTGCCCGAGCGGGAGTGTACTGGACGGCTGGAGGTCGGTCCGTTCGTCGTCGTCGCTAGGGGTGTCCTCGAGTTCGTGCCGCTGACTCTGGATGGACGTCTCGGCCGGGTCGTTGGTGTAGTCGATGAACGTGTCCCGCCCATCAGACATCGTCTCTCACCTCGCGAATGACCCGCAGTATGGGGTCGGGGACGTCGTCGATGCGGACGGGGATCCACGCCTTCGGGGTGTCCTCGAGCCGCGCCGGAACACCGACGTAGTCGGTCCATCCAGCGGCGCCGGCGTCGTCGACGACATGGACGAACCAGAGCTGGTTGCTGTGGTTGGGGCAGTTCCAGCCGCGCGAGCGGAGGGTGTCGGTGCCCTTCGCGAAGGCGCTGCGGACGCTGTCGGGGACGAGCCGGTCGACTGGCAGGTCGACCACTGCGGTACCTTGCCCTATGAGTGGGAACCCGCAGATGGGACAGCACTCGTCGTCGGTGACCGTCCGGATGGCCGGCGGAAGGGTGGTGGACGTCGACGTCGAGGATGCGTCTGCGCGCGACATCAGGGTCCCTCCGAACCGGACTTGCGGCAGTCGGCGCAGACGATACCCTCGCCGGACGTGATGCCGCCACACTCCGGGCAGTCGGCCCACTCGGGGTCGGCACCGTACCGAGCAGCCTCCTCGGCGCGCTCCATCCGGGCGCACTCCCGACAGAGCCCGCGTCGCGGGGTGTGACCGCCGCAGGCGTCGCAGGTCACAGGCTCACCCCCTCTGCGAGCGCGTGGTTGTGGCGACCGCCAGCGAGGGCGGCGGCGACGTGAACGGTGGTCGCCGGGCCGTCAGCGATGGCCGTGGCGGCCCGCCAACGGCGCTCGAAGTCGGCGTCCCAGCCGTGGCGTGAGCGCATCAGCGACCACCAGAGGTCGTCGAGGCGTTCGTGAAGAGAGCGGACGCCGAGGTTCACGGCGAACACCTCCCATCGTCGAGGGCCTCGCAGCGCTGCTCGTCTTCCTCGATTTCGACGCCACAGTAGTCACAGACCGGATTTTCGAGGTCTTCGACGTCGAGGCGCAGCCGGCGCTGTGCCTCAGACATAAACATCACCCCAAAACCGCAAGAAGGCGGCCGCTATGGGGGTTTTATATCGATGGACTCGCCGGGATTTGAACCCGGGGCCTCTCCCATGCCAAGGGAGTGATCTACCGCTGATCTACGAGCCCGTACCTCCACGGTAGCCGAGGTTCGTGAATAAACCTACCGGAACGTGAACGGCCACGCACACCGGTACCGTGACACGGTTTCACTTTCGCTCCACTAGGCCCGCCTACTTGCCGTGGACGCTCGTATGGAGCCCCGAGGTCCCACCCATGAGCACCAGACGGGACACCACCACCGACGGCGACGGACGACTGCACGAGGGCCAGCGCGTACGGGCTCGTTACCGTGGCGGGGCTGTCGAGGGCGAGGTTCTCGAAGTTCGACGGGCCGGCGATGCCACGCGCGTCGTCCTCGACGTCGACGGCGAGGCGGAACTCGACACGGACGCGAGCCGCGTCGAGCCGGTCGGGCCGCGCTGCCCCCGGTGTGAGGCGTCGCTCCCGCGGCGGCGGGCCTACCGCTGCGGGGCGTGTGGCGCGGACCTGGTCCAGTAGCGTCGAAGAGAAAGCCATTAGTGCGCGCTCCGGTTCGGTACCGGTGGGAAGAGCACGGCCGCAAATCTGACTCGTCGTCTTTCTGGCGACTTGGGATTGCGGAAGTGCGACTACGCATACCGGCACGTGCCGGTCCGCCAGCGGTCTGTGCCTTCCAACCAGCACTATGGCACGAATGCACACCCGCCGTCGGGGCTCGTCCGGTTCGGACCGCCCCGTGGCAGACGAACCGCCGGAGTGGAGCGACGTCGACAGCGAGGACATCGAGGCCCGCGTCGTCGAACTGGCAGAGCAGGGGCACGACCCGTCCCAGATCGGGATGAAACTGCGTGACGAGGGCGTGAAGGGCACGCCCGTCCCGAACGTCAAACTGGCGACCGGGAAGAAGGTCACCGCGATCCTCGAGGACAACGACGCCAAGCCCGACCTGCCGGAGGACCTCCGGAACCTGATGGAGCGGGCCATCCGCCTGCGCCGTCACATGGAGGAGAACAACAACGACGCGCAGAACAAGCGCGCGCTCCAGAACACGGAGTCGAAGATCCGACGCCTCGTCTCGTACTACCGCGGCGACGAACTCGACGAGGAGTTCACCTACTCCTTCGACGTGGCCGTCGACCTGCTCGAAGGCTGATCGTCGATGTCCGCCGCCGACCGTCCAGCGTCCGCCCCCGCCGCCAGCGACGTGGCCGCGGCGTGCCGCGAGGCCGGCCTCGTCCGCCTCGTGGGTACCGCCGACGGCGACGCCCTCGCCGCGGTGGGCGTCCTCGCCCGTGCCCTGCGCGCGGTCGACGTTCCCTTCCAGGCGAGCGTCGCGCCCGTCCCGGACCCGGGCGAGACCGACGCGGACCTGACGGTGACGGTCGGGACGGACAGCGGCGACCTGTCGTTCACGGCAGTCACGACGAGCGCACCCGCCTACGCCGCGGCCCGCGAACTCGCCGGTGCGGACGCCGACCCCGTGTTGGCGCTGGCCGGCGTGGTCGCCTCGGGCGCGGTACCGGGCGAGACCGGCGGTGATCTGCTCGACGCGGCGAGTCTCGACCGACGACCCGGACTCGGGATTCCAGTCGCAGACCCGGCCGACGGACTGGCGCACTCGACGCTCGTCCACCTGCCCACCTCGGGCGACGTGGACGAGACACGGGTGACGCTGACCGACGCGGTCGGCACGCTCGAGGACCCGGACGAGACGACCCACCGCAGACTGGCCTCGTTCCTCGCGCTGACGGCAGTGCGTGGGACGCCGGTGCGGACGGCCGACGTGGTCGAACGCGCGCTCCACCCCTACGTGGGCGAGGCGTGTCCGTTCGCGACGCTCGCTGGCTTCGCGGACGTCCTCGACGCTGTCGCTCGGGAGCGCCCCGGCACCGGCGTCGCGCTGGCGCTGGGCCACGACGCCCGCGAGGCGGCGCTCTCGGCGTGGCGCGGGCACGGGACGCTCGCCCACGCGACGCTCGAGTCGGCCGACACGGGCCGGTACGACGGCCTGTTCGTCGTCCGCGCGGACGACGAGACGCCGCTCGGGACGGTTGCGCGGCTGGCGCGCGACTTCCGCTCGCCCGAACCGGCCGTCCTCGTCGTCGACGAGACGCGGGGCGCGGCCGCGCTCGCCGGTGCTCCCGGCGTGTGCGAGTCGCTCGACCGCGCGTGCTCGGCGCTCGGCCCGGACGGAGCCGTCGTCGGCCGGGGTGGCCTCGCACACGCCCGCTTCGACGCCGACACCGTCTCGACGACCGACCTCGTGACCGCGGTCAGGGAGGCAGTATGACCGGGGCCGACGCCGACGAGCGGTCGGAGCGACCGGAGCGAGCGACCCGCCGGGCGACGCTGCGGACGACGCACGCCGACGCGACGGCCGTCGCCCGCGCGCTCGCACCGGACAACACCGCCGAGATGCACACCCGCGTCGAGGGTTCCACCGTCGTGACGACGGTGGCACGCGAGACGACCGGTGGACTGCGCTCGACCGTCGACGACTACGTGACGAACATGCAGGTGGCCGACGAACTCCACACGGACGCACAGACCGAAGAACGTACACACACCGACACCAACACAGACACCAATGAGTGAACGAAGCGTCTCCAAGCGAAAGCAGGAGAAGCGGTGGTACACCGTGCTCGCCCCGGAGCAGTTCGACCGGGCCGAACTCGGCACGACCCCCGCAGACGACCCCGAACAGCTCTACGACCGAACCATCGAGACCACGCTCGGCGAACTGAACAACGACGCCGGCGAGAACAACACGAAGCTCACGTTCCGCATCGTGGACGTCGGCTCGGACTCCGCGTACACGGAGTTCGTCCGCCACGAACTCACACGGGACTACCAGCGCTCGCTCGTCCGCCGCGGCTCCTCGAAGATCGCCGCCTACGAGACGGTCCGGACGACGGACGACTACCGCGTCCAGCTCCAGCCCGTCGCGTTCACGACGAAGAAGGCCGACCACTCCCAGGAGCGCGCCATCCGCCGGCTCATGATCGACATGGTCCGCGAGGCCGCCGAGGAACGCACCTTCGAGGAGCTCGTCGCGAGCGTCGTCGAGGGACGGCTCTCCTCGGCCATCTACGCCGAGGCGAAGGAGATCTACCCGCTGCGCCGCGCGGAGATCATGAAGACGACCCTCGAGGCCAGCCCCGAGGAGATCGAGGCCGAGGAAGAGGCCAGCGTCGCCGTCGACACCGAGGACGTCGCTGTCGACGAGGAGTAACCGAACCCCGATCTCGTTTCTTCACCCGCCGCCGAGCGACTGCGCTCTCCCGGGTCGCGTGCTACTACTCGGTGACGACGACGGTCCCGACCATCCCGGCGCGCTCGTGTGGGATACAGAAGTAGGGGTGTTCACCGGGCGTCTCGAACGTGTACGACCAGGACTCACCGGGCGGGACGTTCCCCCACGGGTCGGCGCTGGCGAACGCACTCCGGGCGGCCTGCTCGCTCTCGAAGCCACCCGAGGCCCAGTAGGTCGCTCGCTCGGGGAGCGCCTCCTCGTAGGCGGTGATGGAGTGCCCGCGCGACCCGTTGTTCACCCACGTCAGGGTGTCGCCGACGGCGACCTCGACGCGCTGTGGGATGTACGCGTTCTTCGCCATCTCGACGTCGCCCTGGGTGCCGCCCCCGGCGAGCGAGCACCCGGCCAGGGAGGCCAGTGCGCCCGTCCCGATCGCCGCGAGGAACGCCCGTCGTTGCATGGTCGGGCGTAGGGGTCGACCGGGTATAGGCGGCGTGGTTCGAGTGTCGAACCCCGTAGAACCGGCACCCGAAACGAACGTACTAAGAAACGGCCTGCCGACGGGACGGCCATGCGTGTCAGTCCACGGTTTGTCGGCCGCCTCGGGGTGGCCGACGCGATAACCGTGGCGAACGCCGCGCTCGGGTTCGTGGCGGCGGCCGTCGCCACCGTGCACCCGACGATCGCGGCTCGCCTCATCCTGTTGGCCGCCATCGCCGACGGTCTCGACGGCGTCGTCGCCCGCAAGCGCGGGGGGACCCCCGCCGGCGAGTACCTCGACTCGCTCGCGGACGTGGCCTCGTTCGCCGTCGCGCCCGCCGTGTTCGTCTTCGCGCTCGCTCGCGGGGAGTTCGTCGCGGGCGGTGCCCTCGCCGACGCCTCCGTCCTCCTCGCGCTCGCGGTGCCCGCGGCGTTCGTCGCGATGGCCGTCGTCCGACTCGGCCTCTACACCGCGTACGACCTCGGCGATTCGTACACGGAGGGCGTCCAGACGACGCTCGCGGCGACGCTGCTCGCGACCCTCCACCTCGCCGACGTCGCGGGGCTCGTCGGCGTGAGCGAGGGCGTGCTCCTCCTCGCGGTGGCCGGCCTCTCGGTCTACCTGATGGTCGCGCCGATCACCTACCCGGAGCTGTTCGCGCGCGACGCGCTCCTCCTCGGGGGGTTACAGGCGCTCGCACTGCTGTTCCCGGCGTTCGCGGGGCGGGTGTTCCCGCGTGCCCTCCTCCTGTTCGCGCTGGCGTACCTCGTGCTCGCGCCCCGGTTCTACTGGCGCTCCACGGGGTCTGCGGACCCGTAATCCTCGCGGCTCGCGTGTCGGTCGCTCGCGCACCCTGCCGCTCGCCTAGTGCGAGGCCTCCCGCTGGTCGACCTCGCGGCTGAGACCGCAATCCCTTTGCCCCGACCTGCCGCACTCGGGGACATGAGCAACGGGGACGACGAGGACGCTCCCGACGATGCCGACGCGCCGGACGAGTCCACCGACGAGGTGGCCGTCGACGTCGACCGGGAGGAACTGGACGAGCGACTCGACGCCGCGAGCGAGGCCATCGAGGCCGCCGAGACCGAGGCAGACCTCGACGAGGTCGAGTCGGACATCGACGCCATCGCGGCCGACCTCGAAGCGGCCAGCCTCCCCGAACCGGAGGACGAGGACGAGGAGGACCCGACCGAGGCCGTCGAGGCCCGACTCGAGGCGGTCCGCGAGGAACTCGAGGAAGCGCGCGGTCCCTACGCAGAGGACGTGGTCGCGGACATCGAGTCCGCGCAGGAGACCATCGAGAGCGGCGAGTGGACCGAGCAGGGCGAGGACGAGGTCGCCGAGGCCGTCGACGCGTTCCTCGAGTCGGTCGCAGAGCCGCTCGACGCCGAGTACGACGTGGGTGCCGGGCTCGACGAGCACGTCGAGGTCCTGGGCGTGGTCGCGGAGGACGTCTCCGAAGCCGGGCTCGACGCCGACGAGGACGCCGACACCATCGCCGACCTCCTCGACGCGACGGACGCCCTCGAGACCGGCCTCGACGAGGCACAGGAGTGGGAGGACCTCACGGTGGTCCAGCAGATGCGCGCGAACGGGTTCTACGACCGGCTGAACTCGCGCAACCGGAAGGACTACCCGCCGGAGCTGTCGGTCGTCCGCATCGCCGAGAAGGAGAACGACCCCGAGCGGGTCCTGATGGCGATGGACCGCTTGACGTCGAAGTTCATGCAGGAGAACTGTCTCGAGGCGCTCAAGCGGATGGGCTCCCCGGAGGCCTACGACGACCTGATGGCGAAGGTCCAGAAGCGTGACTTCGACGCCATCGAGGCCATCGGCAAGATCGGGCCGGAGGCCGACGAGGCGACCGAGACGCTCCACGACTACATCGACGGGGAGGCGAACCCGCCGCTCCAGAAGGTCGTCCTCCGCGCGCTCGGCGAACTCGGGAACGAGGAGTCCACACAGCCGGTCGCCGACCGCCTCGTCGCGGAGGACCCGGAGGTCCGGTCGCAGGCAGCCCGTGCGCTCGGTCGCATCGGAGACACGCGCGCCATCGACCCGCTCGCCGACGTGCTGGCCGACGACGAGAACGACTCGGTCCGCGCGGCCGCGGCGTGGGGGCTGAACGCCATCGGTACCGAACGCGCCCTCGAGGCGGCCGCCGAGTACGCCGACGACCGCTCGTACATCGTCCAGACCGAGGCCGAGGCCGCCCACGAGGCGCTCGGCGACGACGGCGAGCCGGAACCCGAAGCCGCGGCCTGAAACGGCACGGCCGAGTCCGACTGACCCCCCGGCCGAACCTTCTTGTCGGATAGCGGGACCAGACGTCCCGTGTCGTCTCCCACGCCGACGCCCGTCGTAGCGCTCGCGTTCGCCGGACTCCTCGCTCTCGGAGCCGTGGCACCGGCCGTCGCTCTCGGACCGACCGAGCGGATCGACGACGGGCCGCGCATCACGGCTGCCTACCCCGACCCACTCGCCGATGCCGACGTCGGCGAGTTCGTCGTCGTCAGTCACGCGCGCAACACCACCCTCTCCGACGGCGAGGGGTCGGTTCGCGTCCCCGCCGACGGCACGGTCGCCCTCTCGGCCGCGCCGAACCGGACGCGGAACCTGACCGACCACCGGGTCGTGGGCGTGGACCTGCCGAGTCTCGCGAACGGTGGCGAGGTGCTGACGCTCACGCGCGACGGCGAGCGCCTCGCCCGCGTCGAGTACGACACCGCGAGGGAGGGGTCGGTCCGTCGCTGGCGGTACGACGGGGACGGTCGGGACGGGTGGGTGCCGCTCGGACGGACGGACCGCCCGGTCGTCGACACCGAGGGCGGGTCGGCGACGGCGTTCGTCCTCCCCGACGCACCTGGCCCGCCCGTCGAGACGCTGCGACGGGCCGACGAGCGCGTCCTGCTCGCCGGGTACACGTTCGCCTCCGAGCGGGCGACGCGGGCGCTCCTCGAGGCCCACCGTCGTGGTGTGGCCGTCCGCGTCCTGCTCGACGGGGGGCCGGTCGGCGGCATCTCGCGGCGGTCGGCCCGACTGCTGGACCGGTTGGCCGCCGCGGGCGTGGAGGTGCGGGTCCTCGCGGGACGGGCAACGCGCTACCGGTTCCACCACGCCAAGTACGCCGTGGTGGACGACCGCGCGCTCGTCCTGACCGAGAACTGGAAGCCCGCCGGGACCGGCGGGAACGGGTCTCGCGGCTGGGGGGTCCGACTGCGTGACCCCGAGGCGGCGGCCGCGCTGGCGGCGACGTTCCGGGCGGACGCCGGGTGGCGCGCGGCGGTGCCGTGGCACGAGTTCCGCGCGGGCCGGTACTTCGACCACCGTCCGCCGGCCAACGGTACGTTCCCGTCTCGTGTCGCCCCCACGACGGTCTCGGTGTCGGGGGCGAGCGTCCTCGTCGCACCGGAGAACGCCGGCGACGCCGTCGTCTCCCGACTCGACGCGGCCGAGGAGTCGGTCCGGGTCCTGCAGGTGTCGGTCGACGGTCCCGACCAGCGATTCCTCCGGGCGGCGGTTCGGGCCGCAGGGCGCGGCGTCGAGGTTCGGCTCCTGCTCTCGGGAGCCTGGTACGTGCGCGAGGAGAACCGTGCGCTGGCCGACCGGCTGAACACGCGCGCCGACCGGGAGGACCTGCCGCTCACGGTGCGACTGGCACGCCCCGCCGGCCGGTTCGAGAAGGTCCACGCGAAGGGCGCCGTCGTCGACGACACGGTCCTGCTCGGGTCGCTGAACTGGAACCCGACGTCGGCCCGCGAGAACCGCGAGGTGGTCGTCGCGCTGGAGAGTGCGGGGGCCGCCCGCTACTTCGCTGGGGTGTTCGACGAGGACTGGGCCGCGGCGGGAGCCCCCCGCGACACGGGACCGGCACAACGGTTCCCGGTCGGACTGCTGGGTGCCGTCGCCGTCGGGGCGCTCGTGGCGCTCCTCGTGGCGAGTCGGCTGGAGTTCGGCGGTGGGCGGGGGTTCTGAACCGGGCTACGGACAGCGCGTCTCGCAGATGCGGTCGACGATACGACCCGTCGAGAGGAGTTCGTCGTCGCGGACGGTCTCGCGCGGTGAGGCGCGCCGGACGTCACACTCCAGTCCGCGGGCCGCGAGCGCGCCGGCCACGTCCTCCTCGTCGTGGTACTGGTCGTGTCCGAGGACGATACAGTCGGGGTCGATGCGTTCGATGGGGACGAAGAAGTCCTCGAGGTGGCCGAGGTGGGCCTCGTCGACGGGGTCCAGTGCCGCGACCATCTCCCGGCGCTGTTCGTCCGAGAGCACGGGTGGCTCCTTGTGGGTCACGTTGGCCGCGCGTGCGAGGATGACGTGGAGTTCCTCGCCCATCGACTTGGCCTCGTGGAGGTAGTGGACGTGGCCGGGGTGGAGGATGTCGAAGGTGCCCTGGGCGACGACCCGACCGTAGGCCGGCCCGCCGTCACGGTCCTCGTCCCCGCTCATCGTCTCTCCTCGTCCAGTTCCGCGTCGATGTCCGCCTGCGAGAAGTCGAAGAACGCCTCGTCGCGCACGTCCACGTCGAGGACGGGCAGGTCGACCGGTTCGCCGTCGCGGTCGAACGCCTGCCACGAGTCGCGGGTGTAGGGGTAGCCGACGATGATGTGGACCTGTCCCTTGCCGAAGGTCATCAGGTCGGCGTCGCTCGGGCGGAGGACGCCGTTCGGGTGCGAGTGGACGGAGCCGGCGGCGCGCACGTCGTTGGGGATCATGTTGGTGTCGACGGTCGCACTGACGGGGTTGGACTCCGTCCCGGGGATGACGAGGACGTCGGTGAGGACGGTACCGTCCCGGTCGAGACCGAGTTTGCGGGCGTCCTCGCCACGGAGGAAGCCCATGTACTCGTCGGGGTGGGCGTCCTCGCTCGCCTCGATGGCGAACTCGAGGGCGTCGGCGGCGATACCGATGACACCCGACGACCGGAACAGGCGCATATCTGAAGGTCGGCCGGCCGCCAACTAAGCGTTCCGTTCGGTCGCTAGTGGTGGCTCGTGGACCCTCACTCGCTTCGGCTGCCGAGGCACAGACGTGCTCGCGGGTCGCTGCGCTCCCCGCTCGCCGGTCCGAGGAATCTCACTCGCCTCGCTCGTTCGGTTCCTCGTCCTCGCTCCGAGTGACAACGCTTAAACTCGGAGATGCCCGCTATCGGGTAATGACGCACTCTTCCGACGCCGGCGGCGCCGGCGAGACGGTCCCTGACCGGGGGACCACTGTCTACGACCTCGCTCCCGGTTGCACCTTGGAGGACGTGTCGGCCGGAAATCACTACCACGCGACCGTCAACGGTGTCGTCGAGTACGGTGTCTTCGTCGACCTCTCGGCGAGCCTCTCCGGGCTCGTCCACGTCTCGGAACTCGACGGGACCTACGACGTCGGCGACGAACTAATCGTGGAACTGCTCGAGGTCCGCGAGAACGGCGACCTCTCGTTCGCCGAACGGGACCTGGACGACTACGTGACCGAGTCCGTGGACGCCGGCGGCGACGTCGACGTGGCCGACCTCCGGGACTCCGTGGGACGGACCGTCACCATCGAGGGCCGTGTCGTGCAGGTCAAGCAGACCGGCGGACCGACCATCTTCCACGTCGCCGACGGCACCGGTATCGTCCCGGGCGCGGCGTTCGAGGAGGCCGGCGTCCGTGCGCACCCCGAGGTCGGCCGCGAGGACGTCGTCCGCGTCGTGGGCGAGGTCGAGACCCGCGACGGCGCACTCCAGCTGGAGGTCGAGTCCCTCTCGCGCCTCCGTGGTGAGGCCGAGGCCGAGGTGACCGACCGACTGGAGGCCCGGCTGGAAGAGCGGGCCGAACCCGCCGAGGTCGACCCGCTCGTGGAGTGGGAGGCGTTCGAGAAACTCCGCCCCGGGCTGGAGGCCATCGCCAGCCGGCTCCGCCGTGCGGTGCTCGGCGGCCGCCCCATCCGGATGCGACACCACGCGGACGGCGACGGGATGTGCGCCTCCATCCCGCTGCAGGCGGCACTCGAGAACTTCGTCGCCTCGGTCCACGAGGACCCCGACGCGCCGCGACACCTGCTGAAGCGGCTCCCCTCGAAGGCGCCGTTCTACGAGATGGAGGACGTGACGCGCGACCTGAACTTCGCGCTGGAGGACGAGGAGCGCCACGGCCAGCGCCTCCCGCTCCTCCTGATGCTCGACAACGGCTCGACGGAGGAGGACACGCCGGCGTACCGCGCGGTCAAGCAGTACGACATCCCGGTCCTCGTCGTCGACCACCACCACCCCGACCCGGACGCGGTGGCGCCGCTCGTCGAGGAGCACGTCAACCCCTACCTCCACGACGAGGACTACCGCATCACGACGGGGATGATGTGTGTCGAACTCGCGCGGCTCATCGACCCCGACCTGACCGAGGACCTGCGGCACATCCCGGCCGTCGCGGGCCTCTCGGACCGCTCGCGCGCCGAGACGATGGACGAGTTCCTCGCGCTGGCCGACGAGGCCGGCTACTCCGAGGACGACCTCGAACGGGTCGGCGAGGCGCTCGACTACGCCGCACACTTCCTCCGGTACAACGACGGCCGCTCGTTCATCAACGACGTGCTGAACGTGGCGTGCGACGACGAGGAGCGCCACCGCGAACTCGTCGAGTTCCTCTCCTCGCGTGCCGAGCGCGACGTACAGCGACAACTCGGCGACGCGATGCCCCACGTCGAACACGAGGACCTGCCCAACGGCGCGCACCTCTACCGCCTCGACGTGGACGAGCACGCCCACCGGTTCACCTACCCGGCGCCCGGTAAGACGACCGGTCGGATCCACGACGAGAAGGTGCTGGAGACGGGGGACCCGGTCATCACCATCGGCTACGGGCCGGACTTCGCGGTGCTCCGTTCCGACGGCGTCCGCCTCGACATCCCGCAGATGGTGACGGAACTCTCCGAGGAACTGCCCGGCGCCGGCGTCTCTGGTGGGGGGCACCTCGTCGTCGGCTCCATCAAGTTCGTCTCCGGCACCCGCGAGACGGTGCTGGACGCGCTGGTGGAGAAGATGGGCGAGGCGGAACTCGACGAGGAGCTCCGTTCGACGCTCGTCCGGGACGACGACTGAACGGCGCCTTCGTGTTGGTTTTCTAACTGGATTCTCGTCCGGCTTTACGATTCAGGCTAGCCGTTTAGCCGGGAGGAGCCCGAGGAGGCCTCATGGTCGAGCACAACGAGAGCGGCCGCCCCGCCGAGGCGAGTGCCGACGTCCACGCCCTGCGCTGTGGCCGGGCGGTGATGGAACTGTCGCTCGACGCGGTGTTCACCGTCCTCGCCACTCGACGCCGACGGGTCCTCCTCCGAGTGCTGGCCGACGCCGACGCCTGCAGTATCGACGACCTCGTCGAGTGGGTGACGACCCGCGAGCGACAGCTCGGTGACGGCGACCCCGACCGCGAGGTGGTGCGCGCCGAACTCGAGCGGGTGCACCTCCCGATGCTCGCGGACCACCGCATCGTCGACTACGACGAGCGCGGGGGCGACGTCCGGTACTACGGCCACCCGGTGGTGGAGGAGTACCTCCAGCACGCGGCGGGCTTCGAGTGAGAGCTGGGTACGGACCGCGTGGGAGAGCGCGGGGACCGTCCCTCAGAACAGGTCCGCGTCGACGAGCCGCTCGACGGCCTCGCGGAGCCGCTCCTCGCTCGCGGCGTAGGAGATACGGGCGTGCCCCGGCGCGTTGAACGCGCTCCCCGGCACCGTGGCTACGTGGGCCTCCTCGATGGCGGCCTCGCACCACGCGTGGTCGTCGTCGGGGTCGCTGCCGGCCCTCGAGCCGTCGACGGGGAGCATCATGTAGAACGCGCCGTCGGGGACGGCGACGTCGACGCCCGCCTCGTCGAGGCGGTCGACGAGCATCTCGCGGCGCTCGTCGAACGCGTCACGCATCTCCGTGACCGCGTCGTCGGTGTTCGTGAGCGCCTCCACGCCCGCGTGCTGCACGAAGTTCACTGCGCAGGTCACCGAGTGGCTGTGGAGTTTGCTGGCCTGCTCGACGATGGGCTTCGGTGCGGCGAAGTAGCCCAGGCGCCACCCGGTCATCGAGTAGGCCTTCGAGAAGCCGTTGAGCGTGACCGTCCGGTCACCCATCCCGTCGAGGCTCCCGAGCGAGGTGGCCTCGACGCCGTAGGTGATCTCCTTGTATATCTCGTCGGAGATGACGGTGACGTCGTGTTCGACGGCGAGGTCACGGACGCCCTCCAGCGCGGCGTCGGAGAAGACGGCACCCGTCGGGTTCGACGGGGAGTTGACGACGAGGAGCTCCGTGTCGTCGGAGACCGTCTCGGCGAGGTCGTCGAGTGCGGGCTCCAGCTGGAAGTCGTGGGGCGCGAGGTCCACGCGCGAGAGCGAGCCGCCCGCGAGCTTCGCCATCGCCTCGTAGCTGACCCACGCGGGGTCGAGCAGGACGACCTCGTCCCCGTCGTCGATGAGCGTCTGGAACACCTCGTAGAGTGCCTGTTTGCCGCCGGGCGTGACGATGATCTCGTCGGTGCCGTAGTCGAGGCCGTCGGCCGCGAGCTTCTCGCTGATGGCCTCGCGGAGCGCGGGGATGCCGTTCGAGGACGTGTAGCCCGTGTGCCCGGCGTCCATCGCGGCCTTCCCGGCCTCGACGACGTTCTCCGGAGTGGGGAAGTCAGGTTCTCCCACCGAGAGGTCCACCACGTCCACCCCGTCGGCCTCCAGTTCCCCGGCGAGGTTGGAGATGGCGATGGTCGCGGACGGTTCTACTCTGCCGACGCGTGCTGCGAAGTCGAATTCCATTGTCATGCGAGTGCCTCCACCATGTCGATGGCGCTGTCTACCGCTTCCGCCCCCTTGTCGGTTCGCTCTACCGCTTCGGCCGCGGACTGCCCCGGCCCGGTGATGCCGAGCGTGACGGGGGTGTCCCGGTCGAGCGAGACCCGACTGATCTGCTGGGCCGCGGCGTGCCCGATTGCCTGGTCGTGGTCCGTGTCGCCGGTGATTATCGCACCGAGCACCGCGACGGCCTGCACGTCCTCGCGCCGTGCGAGGCGGTCGGCCGCGAGCGGCGTCTCGTAGACCCCCGGCACCTCGATGGTGTCGACGATCTCGGCGTCGCGTGCGGCGGCCGCCTCGCGGGCGGCGTCGGCCATCCGATGCGTGACCGGCGCCTCCTTGTTGTACTGGGAGACGACGAGTCCGAGTCTGACCATGTGCCACGGGTCGAAAGCAGGGGTGAAAGTCGTGCCGTTTCCTGCAGTCCGCTCGTGGCTCGTCGGCGACCGTGCCAGCGTGGCCGACGGCACGGAACCGCCCGACACGGCTCCGGTCAGCTGTGCTGCTGGTTCGGACAGGTCCCTCGACCTGTCAGCTCTCGTACTGCTCGGCGAGAACCACGACCTCTCGGGTCTCCGAACGGTCGCGGGTTCCCGAGCCGTGCGAGGGGTTCGCTCGCCGGCTGTCGGGGGTTCTACCCCCGGTCCCAACCAGAAACGTTCTAACCCCGGCGACCACCAACAGGGACCAGATGGCCGCCCGAACCGACGACAGCGACTACCTCCACTCGCTCTCGGTCCTCGACCGCGTACCCTACCTCGGCGACGCGGACGACGCCACCCGCGGTGTCGTCCTCACCGTCGTCGCCGGACTCCTCCTCCGACTGGTCGCGCTGGGTGCGCGCCCGGCCCACTTCGACGAGGGACGGGTCGCGTACTTCACCGAGTACTTCGTGCGCACCGGTGCGTTCGAGTACCGCTCCATCATCCACGGCCCGTTCATCCAGCACGTCAACGCCGCGCTGTTCCCCGTCCTCGGTCCCACGGACTTCGCGTCACGGCTCGTCGTCGCCCTCGTCGGCGCGGCCCTCCCCGCCACCGCCCTCCTCCTGCGACACCGCCTGCGCGACACGGAGACCGTCGCGCTCGCGCTGTTCCTCGCACTCAACCCCGTCCTGCTCTACTACTCGCGGTTCTCGCGGTCGTCCATCCTCGTCGCCGGGTTCATGTTCGGCGCGTTCGCGCTGTTCGTCTACGCCTACGACACCCGCGACGTGCGCCCGTTCTACCTCGGGACGCTCCTGGTGGGCTTCGGCTTCGCCTCGAAGGAGAACGCCATCCTCTACGTGCTCTGTTGGCTCGGCGCCGGTGCGCTCGTCGCCGACCGCGCGCTGTTCGGCCCCCGCGACTACGACGGGGGGAGCGACCGCGTCCGGGCGCTCTACGCCCGAACACGTGACCGGGGCGACGGCGAGACGGTCGTCCGCGTGGCCTCGCACGCCATCCTCGCGAGCGTCCTGCTCCTCGTCGTCGTCCTGTTCTTCTACGCCCCCCGTGGGGCCGGGTCGCCGGTCGAGGTGGGCGGCCAGCCCGTCGGCCTGTACGGCCTGCTCTCGAATCCCGGTGCGTTCGGGGGGGTGCTGGACGCCACCATCGGCGACATCGAGAAGATCGCCTACTGGTTCGAGCAGTCGGGGAGCGAGGGCGGCGAGGCGCTGACCGTCAGTGGACTCGTCGACAAGTTCGTCAACTTCGGCGGGCAGACCCTCGAGACGTACGCCTACTACGCGGCCGCGCTCGGGACGTTCGGCGTCCTCGGGTTCCTGTACGAGCGGTACGGCGCCGCGCGCCCCCGGCCGTTCGTGATGTTCGCGTCCTACTGGGCGTTCGCGTCGGCCATCGGCTATCCCATCGGGACGGACATCTACGGCGCGTGGATCACGGTGAACGTCCTCGTCCCGCTCGCCATCCCGGCTGCGGTGACGCTGGCCGCACTCTACCGCGTCGGCTGGGAGTCGTTCGCCGACGACGACCGGGTCTCGGTCGGTCTGGTCGCCGTCCTCTTCCTGCTGGTCGGCGGGCAACTGGCCGTCGCCACTGCCAACGGCGTCTACCTGAACGACGACACGGCCGACGGGATGGTCCAGTACGCCCAGCCGAGCGACTCGATGCGGCAGGCGACCGAGGCGATGCGCGAGGCCGAGCGGAGCGGCGCCGACCCCGCCGTGCTCGTCTACGGTGACCTCTACGTCGACAACGAGGACGACTTCGTCGGGCTCGGGAACGACGACATCAGGGTCCCGCTGCACCCACAGTGTATGAAGTTCTTCCCGTCGCTCTCGCTCCCGTGGTACCACTACAAGGACGACATCGGTACGGTGTGTGCGAGCAACAGCACACAGTTCGACGAGGCCTACGCCGGTGAACCACCGGTCGTCCTCGCGCCCGTCGTCCACGAGTCGTTCCTCGACGAGCGACTCGAGGGCTACGAGAAGTCGACGTTCTACCTCCGGACCGCCGCGGGCGACCGGAAGGAGACACTACTGTACGTCCGGGCCGAGGAGTGACCCTGTCGGGGACGAGACAACAGTTTCTAACGTCGCCGGCGACTCACACCGAGCACTGATAGCCGATGAACGCAGTCGAGATCGGGCTCCGCCTGACCGCCGGCGTACTGCTCATCCTCGCCAACGGCTTCTTCGTCGCCATCGAGTTCGCGTTGACGCGTGCGCGCCAGTTCACGGAGGAGGAGTTCGTGGACGGCGACGCTCGACTCGAGCGAGCCTGGGAGATGACCCAGGACCTCGAACTCTACCTGACGACCTGTCAGGTCGGCATCACCGCGTCGAGTATCGCGGTCGGTATCGTCGCGGAACCCGCACTGGCGGCGCTGTTCGAACCGCTGTTCGGCGGCACGCCGCTGGCGACCATCGGGGCCGGCGCGCTCATCGCGTACTTCATCATCAACCTCGTCCACCTGACCCACGGCGAGCAGACCCCCACGTACCTCGGGGTCGAGCGCTCGCGGTGGGTCTGTCGCTACGGAGCCGCGCCGCTCTACTACTTCTACGTGATCATCTCGCCCATCATCACGCTGGGTGACTGGGTGGCGAAAGGGACCCTTCGCCTGTTCGGCGTCGAGATGACCGGCGCGTGGCTCGAGGCCGAGGAGGACGCCATCGAGTCGCGCGCCCAGCTCCGCAACCGCGTCAGTTCGCTGCTCGAGCGCGGTGAACTCTCCGGGGAGCGGCACGACGAGGTGCTGGCCGCGCTGGAGGCCGGGACGACCGAGGTCCGCGAGGTGATGGTGGCCGAGGAGGACGTGGTCGCGCTCTCGACGGCCGTGTCGGTCGAGGAGAACCTCGAACGGATGTCCGGCACACCCCACACCCGATTTCCACTCGTCGGCGACGACGCCGACGACTTCGTCGGTATCGTCTACGTCCCGAGCGTGGTCGAGCACGTCGACGCCCTGAAAGACGGCGAGCTGTCGTTCGCCGACATCGCGGCCCCGCCGATGACCATCTCGGCGAACACCTCCATCAGCGACGCCATCGACCAGTTCCAGGCCGAGAGTCAGGAACTCGCGCTGGTGCTCTCGGAGGGTGAGGTGGTCGGTCTGCTCACGGCCACCGACGCGCTGGAGGCCGTCGTGGGCGACCTGGAGGACCCGCTCGACGGGTCGTCCGGAGCGGGGACCGACGCCGGGGCCACCCCCTCCTGACCGACGCGCCCCGTCGAGAAACGAAACCGATAGGCCGGCCCGCACGGACGCCCCGCCTATGGAACTCACGTCGCCCGGTCCGACCCTCGGCGTGGTCGGAGGCGGGCAACTCGGCCGGATGCTCGGCGAGGCGGCCGGACCGCTCGGCGTCGAACTCGTCGTCTCCGACCCGACTCCCGACTGCCCCGCGAGTCCCGTCGTCCGCGACCAGGTCGTCGGCGCGTTCGACGACTACGAGACGCTCCGCGAACTCGCCGAGCGCGCGGACGTGCTGACCTACGAGATCGAACTCGCGGACCCGGACACGCTCGCGCGGGTGAGCGAGGAGACGGGGACACCGGTCCACCCGGACCCGGACACCCTGCGGACGATACAGGACAAACTCCGACAGAACGAGTCCTACGCCGCGGCGGGGATCCCCACCCCGGAGTTCCGTCGCGTCGACGACGTCGCGGACCTCCGTGCCGCGGGCGAGGAGCTCGGCTGGCCGGTGATGCTGAAGGCCCGCGAAGGCGGGTACGACGGGCGCGGGAACCTCCCCTGCGAGGGCCCCGAGGACGCCGACGCCGCGCTCGCCGAGGTCGGCGGGGAGAACGCCGTGGCCGAGGCGATGGTCCCGTTCGAGCGTGAACTCGCGGTCATCGGCTGCCGCGGCCCGGACGGTATCGACACGTTCCCCGTGACCGAGACCGTCCACCGGGAGGAGATACTCCGTGAGAGCGTCTCGCCGGCGCGGACCGACGAGGCGACGCTGGAACGCGCCGAGGAGGTGGCGCGTGAGGTACTGGGGACGCTCGACGGTCGGGGCGTCTACGGCATCGAACTGTTCGAGTGCGCGTCGCCACGCGACGCGGATGCGAGCATTGAGCGGAGCGACCCGCGAGCGGGTGACATCCTCGTCAACGAGGTCGCCCCCCGCCCACACAACTCCGGCCACTGGACCATCGAGGGGTGTGACGTCTCGCAGTTCGAACAGCACGTCCGCGCGGTGGTCGGCCTGCCGCTCGGGAGCACGCGCCGACGCGCGCCCACGGTGTCGGCGAACATCCTCGGGGACGTGGACGAGACACGCCCCGCACGACTCGCCGGGGCGGACGAGGCGCTCTCGGTCCCGCGGCTGGCGATGCACTGGTACGGCAAGCGCGACGTGCGGCCGCTGCGGAAGATGGGCCACGTCACGTTGTCCGGCGAGGGAGACGAGGACGTGGACGAACTACTCGACGCGGTGCGCACGGTCCGCGACGGTCTGACGTTCCGCTGAGTCCCGGCGAGCGACAAGATTCTTGCCGGGCGACCTGCACCTCCCCACGATGGCGCCCTCCACCCGCCGCCTGCTGCTGGTCCTCCTCGTCTCCGTCGCCCTGTTCGCGAACCCGGTGTGGCTGTTCCCGAACGAAGGCGAGACGCGCTACACGTACGAGCGGAGCGAACTCGTCCCGCAGGGCGACGACGTCGAGTACGACCCGGTCGTCGACCCGAATCACGGTGGCTACTCCAACGACCTCTCGGGGGTCGGTTGCGAGTCGGTGTTCGGACAGCGGACAGACCGTGACCTGAGCGAGCGGGTCTGCGCGTTCGAACAGTCCGTCGCCGACGACGGCCCCGTGACCGTCGCCGGGTACGACAGAGTCGGTATCCGTGTCGGCTACGTCGAACTCGACGACGGCTACTACCATCGGACGCTCGGCGGGGGGAACGGGACGGCCACGCTGACACTCGAACCCCTCCCGGCCGAGCAGGTACTGGCGAACGTGAGCGGTGACGGCGTCTCGGATGTGGCGGCAGACCGGGTCCAGCGCTCTCGTGTGGCTCTGCGGGCCGTGGTGTCCGGTGAACCGGTCGAGAGCCCCCAGAACCCGAGCGACGTGGCTGTCGGACAGGTCTACGCGCTCGGCGGCGACTACTACGCTGCGTTCGTCACCGGAAGCGAGTCCATCGGGTCGCCCGTCCCCGACCCGGTGCGACTGCTCGCGTCGTTCGTCGGCTTCGTCGGTGGGCTGAGCGCGCTCCTGCTCGGCCTCGCGAGGCTCCCCGTCGAGGAGTAGCGAGAGCACGGTGTCGACCGACCGCGGCCGACTCAGTCGGCCGACGAGTCCGGCGTCGCGTCCGGCAACAGGCGGTAGAGTCCCGTGGCGAAGACGAGTGTCAGGACGGTGCCGACGACGACGGGCACGAACCCGGTCGGGTCCGGACCGAGCGAGAGTCCGAGGCCGAACGCGGTCGGGAGCGCGACGAGCACGGCGAGGACGGCTCTGAGTGGAGGGCGCACGGAGCGGACTGGCGCGGGGACGGACAAAATCCTGGCGAACCGGACCACAACCACGATTACCTCCCCGCTCGCGCCCCCTCGTATGAGCGACGCCGTGCAGTCTCTGGTCGACGACCTGCGTGCCGAAGCCGAGCGCGACCGCCCGACCGAGGAGACCCCCGAGGTCGGTATCGTGATGGGGTCGGACTCGGACCTGCCCGTGATGGACGGGGCGTACGACGCCCTGACCGAACTCGGGTTCGAGGAGGTCACCGACGACGACGACCCGCCCGAGGCGCGATTCACGTTCGAGACCTACGTCGTGAGCGCGCATCGCACGCCCAACCTGATGTACGCCTACGCGGAGACCGCTCGGGAACGGGGCCTCGACGTGCTCATCGCCGGCGCCGGGGGCAAGAGCGCGGACCTGCCGAACATGACGGCGAGCATCGCGTACCCGCTGCCCGTCATCGGGGTCCCGGTCCAGGAGAAGAGCGTCTCGTCGGTCATCGGGATGCCGACGGGCGCGCCGCTGGTGGCGGTGGACGCGGGCAAGTCGTTCAACGCCGCGCTGTCCGCCGTGCAGGTGCTCGCCCGCGCGCACCCAGAACTGGAGACGCGGCTGGAAGCGTACCACGAGGCCCTGCAGGACGGCGTCGGGACGGTCTCCCGGGAACTCCACGAGCGTGGCACCGCGACGTTCCGAGCCTCGCGGAAGTGACCGTCTGTCGGGAGCGGACCGGTTCCGCGAAACCGCGCGCACGCGGCGTTATCAACTCTTATGTACGGGTGCTACTAACGTCGCTACGATAGAGCCGTGAGCAATCCATGGATCGCTATCGGTGCGCTCGCGCTGGTGGGACTCCTCGTACCCCTCGTCATGGTGGGTGCGTCGAGTCTCCTCCGCCCGAGTGTTCCGGAGCAAGGTAAACGCGCCGTCTACGAGTCCGGCGAAGTCCCGACGGGCAACACGCGCATCCGCTTCAACATCCAGTACTACATGGTGGCGCTGTTGTTCGTCATCTTCGACATCGAGACCGTCCTCATCTTCCCGTGGACGGTCATCTACCGGGACGCCGTGTCCTCGGCCGGCATCGTGCCGGTACTGGTACCGATGCTCGTGTTCATCGGCGTCCTCGTCGTCGGTCTGGCGTGGGCGTGGCGTAACGGCGCCGTCCGCTGGGTCAAGAGCCCGCGGGCGGACCGCAGAGAGACCGCAGAGTAACAATGAGTTCCGAAGACATACAGACGACGCAGGAAGCCCGCATGGGCGAGGGCGTCGACAACCGATTCAACTCGAAACTGCGTGAGGCGTTCGGCTCCTCGCCGTTCATCCTCACGAAGTTCGACAAGTTCATGAACTGGGTGCGGGGCTCCTCGATGTTCATGCTGCAGTTCGGCATCGCCTGCTGCAGCATCGAGATGATGCACACCTACGCGGTCAAGCACGACCTCGACCGCTTCGGTGCCGGTGTCCCCCGCGCGTCGCCGCGCCAGGCGGACGTCATCATCGTTCCGGGGACCATCGTCTCGAAGTTCGCCCCGCGGATGAAGCGCGTCTACGACCAGATGCCCGAGCCGAAGTTCGTCGTCGGGATGGGCTCCTGTACCATCTCCGGTGGCCCCTTCCAGGAGGGCTACAACGTCATCAAGGGTGCCGAGGAGGTCATCCCGGTGGACATCCACGTCCCCGGCTGCCCGCCCCGCCCCGAGGCGCTGGTCTACGGCATCGCGAAACTCCAGGAACGTATCGCCAACGGCGAGACGTCGCCGGTCACGGTCAAGCCGTACGAACTCGAGCAGTTCGGTGACCTCGACCGCGACGAACTCGTCCAGCACCTCGCCAGCGAGATCGACGAGGAGGACCTCGTCATGCGCTACAACTGGGCCGATTCGCCATGAGTCTGGAACGACCAGAGCGACCCGACAGCGGCGACCTCGTCGGCGTGACGGAGGACGGCATCGACTACGAGGCGCTCGAGGAACTGCTCGGCGACCTCGTCATCGGTCGCGAGAGCCACGTCAACGCGGAGGCGTTCGTCGTCCGACCGGACGAGGTCGCCACCGCGCTCGGCACGCTCCGGAACGAGGCGGGCTTCGACCACCTCTCCTGTGTCACCGCACAGGAGTACGAGGACCGCTTCGAGTCCATCTACCACCTCCGGAAGTTCGACGAGCCGACCCACGAGGTCGGTCTCGTCGTGCCGACCGCGAAGGACGACCCGCGCAGCCAGTCCGGCAACTCGGTGTTCCGCACCGCCGACTGGCACGAGCGCGAGGCCTACGACCTCGTCGGCATCCAGTACGACGACCACCCGGACCTCCGGCGCATCCTGTTGCCGGAGACGTGGCAGGGCCACCCGCTCGGGCTGGATTACAACCCCGAGAAGCCCCAGATCGTCACGCTCCGCGAGCACGCGAACCCGCTGGAGGAGGACCACCGTTCGGGCGAGAACAGCGACACGATGTTCGTCAACATCGGGCCGCACCACCCCGCCACGCACGGTGTTCTGCACCTGAAGACGACGCTCGACGGCGAGCAGGTCGCGGACGTGGAACCGGACATCGGCTACCTCCACCGCTGTGAGGAGCAGATGTGCCAGCAGTCGACGTACCGTCACCAGATCATGCCGTACCCGGACCGCTGGGACTACATCTCGGCCGGCATCCTCAACGAGTGGGCGTACGCCCGCGCCGCCGAGGACATGGCCGACATCGAGGTCCCGGAGTACGCGCAGGTCATCCGGACGATGTCCGCCGAACTCTGCCGCATCGCGGCGCACCTGCTCGCGGTCGGCACGTTCGCGCTCGACGTCTACGGCGACTTCACGGCCATCTTCATGTACTCCACCCGGGACCGCGAGGTCGTCCAGAACATCCTCGAGGACCTCACGGGTCAGCGGCTGATGTTCAACTACCTCCGTCTCGGTGGCGTGGCGTGGGACCTCCCCGAGCCCCGCGAGGAGTTCTTCGAGAAGACGCGCGACTTCCTCGACGAGCTCCCCGGTCGGCTGGAGGAGTACCACGACATGATCACCTCGAACGAGATCTTCCAGATGCGGTGTGTCAACACCGGCGTCCTCTCGCCCGAGAAGGCCAAGTCGTACGGCGCGACCGGACCGGTCGCCCGTGGCTCGGGCATCGACTACGACCTCCGCCGCGACGACCCGTACGGGTACTACGACGAACTCGACTGGGACGTCGTCACAGAGGACGGCTGTGACAACTACAGCCGGGTCCTCGTCCGGATGCGCGAGGTCGAGGAGAGCGCGAAGATCATCGAGCAGTGCGTGAACCTGCTCGAGGACTGGCCCGAGGAGGAGCGGACCATCCAGGCCAACGTCCCGCGCACCCTCAAGCCCGACCCGGACACCGAGATCTACCGGGCGGTCGAGGCCGCGAAGGGTGAACTCGGCATCTACATGCGCTCGGACGGCACGGACAAGCCGGCGCGGTTCAAGATCCGGTCGCCGTGCTTCTCGAACCTGCAGACGCTCCCGGAGATGTCCGAGGGTGAATACGTGCCCGACCTCATCGCCTCGCTCGGCAGCCTCGACATCGTGCTCGGGGAGGTGGACCGGTGATGCCGGTCGACCCCGTGGTCGCACAGACCACCGTCGACACGCTCGGGAGCCTGCTCGGACTGGGCGAACTCAGCCCGCTCGAGGACTTCCTGCTCTCGTTCGTCGTGGCCGGTGGAATCGTCACGTTCCTGCTCACGCTCGTGGCGGTCTCCGGCATCTGGGGCAAGCGGAAGATCACGGCGGCGTTCACCGACCGCATCGCGGTCAACCGCATCGGACCGTTCGGCCTCCTCATCATCGTGGCCGACGCGGTGCGACTCCTCTCGAAGGAGCTCATCGTCCCCGAGGGCGTCGACCGTCCCGCGTGGGACATCGCCCCGTTCGTGATGGTGTCGAGCGCGCTGCTCGGCTTCGCCGTCATCCCGATGGGGAGCGGCATCCAGCTGGCCGACCCCGAGGTGGGACTGGCCTACGTCTTCGCGGTGGCGTCCATCGCGTCCGTCGGGCTCGTCATGGCCGGCTACTCCTCGAACAACAAGTACTCGCTGCTCGGCGGCCTGCGCGCCGTCGCACAGAACCTCGCCTACGAGATTCCGCTCATCCTCACGGCTGCGTCGGTAGTCATCTTCGCCGGCACGCTCCAGATGAGCGGCATCGTCGAGGCGCAGAACGTGGCGCTCGTCGACCTCGGCGGTTTCGGCATCAAGTCCTGGTACGCGTTCGTGAACCCGTTCGCGTTCCTGCTGTTCATGGCGGCGAACCTCGCTGAGGTCGGCCGGAACCCGTTCGACATCCCGGAGGCACCGACCGAGATCGTCGCCGGGTGGCAGACCGAGTACTCCTCGGTCTACTTCGTGCTGGCGTACCTCTCCGAGTTCATCCACATCTTCCTCGGCGGGGCCATCATCACGACCATCTTCCTCGGCGGCCCGACGAGTCCCATCGTCGGCCTCGAGATCCTGCCCGGCTTCGTCTGGTTCGTCATCAAGATCCTGGCGGTGTACCTGTTCACCCAGTGGATGCGCTCGGCCATCCCGCGTGTCCGCATCGACCAGCTCATCGAGATCGGCTGGAAGGGGATGCTGGTGCTCTCGTTCGCGAACCTCGTGCTCACGGCGGTCATCGTGGGGCTGATAGTATGATCGGACTACTCAAATCGATGGCAACGACGATGAAACACGCGCTCGACGGGAACACGTTCACCGTGGAGTACCCGGAGACGGCCCCCGAGGTCAGTCCCCGGTTCCGCGGTGTCCACAAGTTCTCCCAGGAGCGCTGCATCTGGTGTCGCCAGTGCGAGAACGTCTGTCCGAACGACACCATCCAGATCGTCACGGACGACCAGCGCAACGGCGAGCAGTACAACCTCCACATCGGCCAGTGTATCTACTGCCGGCTGTGCGAGGAGGTCTGCCCCGTCGACGCCATCCTGCTCACGCAGAACTTCGAGTTCACGGCGGACACCAAGGACGAGTTCGCCTACAACATGGAGCAGCTGAAGAACGTCCCCTGGTACAAGGACATCGACCCGCTCGCCTCCCGCGAGCCCGACCGCGGTGCGTGGATCGGGGAGGGTGAGGGGGAAGTGGACTACCAGTAGACGACCAAACTTTTCTCGTCGGGTTCGCGCGAAGCGCGAACCGCTCTCTGCTCGCGGGCGCGCAGCGCCCGCTCGCATGGTACGTGGTGGCTCCGCCACCACGCTCCTCGAAAACCTTGGATTCAGAACGCGCGGCTCGCTGGCGCTCGCCGCGGGTAGCTACACTCGACTGCCCCAGCACCGCTACCGCACCGGAGATTTATCAAGGAGAGCGCAGCATCCGAGAGTATGCCCCTCCGTGTTGCCCTCCGCCTCCTGGACGACCGGTACGACGGCCAGCCAGCCGTGTGGCTCGTCGGCCTCGCGTTCGGTCTCGTCCTCGGCGCGGGCTACGCCCTGCTGTTCGTCGTCGACTCGCCCGTCACGAACGCCGTCGGCTACGCCGCGTTCGTCCTGCTCGTCGCTCCACTGTTCGGCGCGGCGCTCTGGCCGTACGCGCGGGGTGAGCCGCCCGGATCGCTCCGGACCCTCGTGCGCGACTCGCTCCAGCGGTACCCCCGCCTGCTCGGTGCCCGCGTGGCCTACACGCTCCTGTTGCTCGCGGCCGCCCTCGCGCTCGTGTCGCTCGCAGGCGTGCTGGCGACGCTCGCGTCCGCCGGGAACTACCTGCTCGGCGGCGGCGCGACGACGCTGGGTGAGCGCGCGGCGACGGGGACGGCCGCCCTCGTCGCTGCCGCGCTGGTACTTGTCGGTCTGAGCGTCGCTCGTGTGCTGTTCGGTTTCCTCGACGCGGCCGCGCTCGAGCGAGGGACCATCCGCGGGGTGCTGGACGAGGCACTCTCGGCGGTCCTGCGCGCACCGGGTCGCGTCGTGGCCGCCACGGCTGGCCTCGCCGTCTACCGCGTCGGGGTCCCGCTCGTCTTCTACTTCTTCGTCGCCACGAACGTCGACACGTACCGGTTCGTCGAGCGAGCGTTCCAGAGTCCACGGCTGGCCATCGTCCCGCCCGACGCCCCGTCGTACGCCTCGGCGCCCGACCCATCACTCGCCCCCGAACTGCTGGCCGGCCTCGTGCTCGTCGACGTGCTGGTCACGACGGCCGTCTGGCCGGTGGCGCTCGGGTACCACTTCACGCTGTTCGAGACGATCCGGGCCCACCGTGCCGAGGACGACAGAGAGACGGCGTCGGCGCCGTCGACGGCGCCCGAGGCTCAGTAGTGCAGGAGGTCAGCGAGCAACTGCTGCAGCGTCGGTGACGCGCCTGCGGGCTGGCGTACCTCCGCGGTGCCGTACTGGTCCACGCGCGTCTCCACCTCGTACTCGACGGTCTCCTGCCCGAAGGTCTCGCCCGCCTCACGCGGGGGCACGTCGTAGCGGAGGACGCGCCGTTCGCGGATGGTCCGGAGCCGGCCCGTCTCCGCGTCGACGGTGACGCTGATGCGACTGCCGTCGAGCAGTTCGGCGCCGAACGGTATGGGCCGCGTCTCGAAGTGCTGGTCGGCCTCGTCGATGACGTAGGTGCGGGTGCCGTTCGACCGGTCGGCGACCCGCCACGAGGCGTCGTGGGGGACGAACACGTCGCCGTAGAGTTCGCGGACGTTCTCGCGCGCTACGTCCGCGGCCCGGTTCGGGTCGACGAACCGCGGCGGAGCGTTCGAGTCGGGTCCGTACACCGTCGCGTTCGCGTCCGCACCGACCCCCACCTCGCTGACGAAACCCCCGTCCGTGTGGTATATCACGGTCCGTCCCGGCCGTTCGAGGATGCCTGCGTGGAGGAACGCCCCGAACGAGTGGAACTGCGTCGAGCGGTTCACGGGGTCGCTCCTGCCCGGCGTCGCGTAGGTGTCGTAGACCGCGAGGTGCTGTTTCTCGGAGAACTCACGCAGGTGCGTGTACTCGGCGTGGAGGTCGCGGTCACCCGTGTCGTCGACGACGTACACGCGCGTGACGAGGCGGTGGTCGAGGACGTTCAGCAGACGCCCGGACTGCTGGACCACCTCGCGCGGCGGCTGGTCCGTGTCGACGGTGGTCTCCCCCGCCGGATACGGGGCCCCGACGTCGGCGATGCGGACGCCCGCGGTGATACCACCGAGCGCGAGGCAGACGAGCAGGACGGCGACGACCTGCCGCGAGGTTGGGCGGTTCATCCGTCCTCCGTCGCCGTCCCGTCGGCCGTCGGCCGAGGTGTCGGGGTGGGTGTGGGCTGCTCCTCGGCCCGGTAGACGTCGAGCGAGACGGAGTTCTCGCCGTCGGGGCCGGTCCAGACGACCCGGACGTCGCCACGGGACGGGGCGGGGACGCGGATCTCGTCGCCGACGCCGACCGGGAACGACTGGGTGGCCCCCCCGTCGTCGGAGTCGTCCGCTCGGACGTCGGTCCCGGCCCAGAGGCGCGAGTTCGCGCGCTCGTCTCGCGGGTCGACTCTGACCACGAGGGCGCCGGTGTTCTCGGCGGTGAACTCGTTACCGGCGGCGTGTCGAACGCGGTAGGCCGAGTCCCCGGGGAGATACTCGTACTCGGCTCGGAGCTGTGGTTCGTTGGCGTTCGCGCCGGGAGTCCGTGGACTGCCACGGAGGGGTAGACAGCCGGCGAGGGCTGCGGACCCGGCGGCGAGGAGGGCGCGACGGTCCATGCGGTGGACACCCTCCGGTTCGTGAAAGTCCTGTGGGTCGATACGTGCGCTGGGACGGTGTGGACGGGCCCACGACGGGGAGAGTGAGGCTGTTTTCGGCCGCCCGCACGCACGCGGGAAACAGCAAGCTTGAAACCGATTCTCCGTAAGGTGGTACGTAATGGCTCTACTGGAGACACTGACGTTCGCGCTGTTCGCGCTGGTGACGGCCGGCAGCAGCCTGGGCGTCGTGTTGGTCCGGGACGTCTGGCACGCGGCCCTGTTGTTGGGCGTGGCGCTGACCAGCGTCGCCGTCCACTACGTGATGCTCCGCGCGGAGTTCCTCGCGGCGATGCAGATACTGGTGTACGTGGGTGGGGTACTCATCCTCATCACGTTCGCCGTGATGCTCGTCCGTGAGCAGGGCCCCGAGACGGAGGTGACCCGCGCGTGACGACGCGCCCCCGACTCGAACGGAACAAGCGACAGGCCGTCGGCCTGCTCGCGTTTGTCCTGTTCGGCGTCCTCTCGGCGGTGTTCCTCGCCGCCGAGTTCGGAACCCCGGCCGGCTTCCCCGGCGAGGGTTCCATCACCGCCTCCATCGGGTACGCGATGTTCAACCTCGCAGGCGGCGCGTTCGACGCCGAGGGGTTCCTCATCGTCTTCCTGGTCATCGCGCTGGTACTGGACGCGGCGCTCGACGCCGCTGTGATGCTCGGCAGCCGCGAGACGGAGGAGGGAGGGTTCCTCCCCCTGACCGACGGCGGCAAGGACGACGAACGGAAGGGGGGTGACCGCTGATGGCGGTCCCGACCGAGTACTACCTCGTCCTCTCGGCGGCCGTGTTCTGTATCGGCCTGTTCGGCATCCTCACGCGACGGAACGCGCTGATGTTCCTGATGAGCGTGGAGCTGATGTTGAACGCCGCGAACATCAACCTCGTCGCGTTCTCGTTCATGCACGGGAACCTCACGGGACAGGTGTTCAGCCTGTTCACGATGGCGCTGGCGGCGGCCGAGGTGGCCGTCGGCATCGGCATCATCCTCGTGCTCTACCGCAACTTCGAGGACGTCGACGTGACCAAGGCGACGACTCTGAGGTGGTAAACTATGGCAGAAGGAATCTTCGCGTTCGTCCCGGCTATCGCCGCGTTGCCGTTCGTCTCGTTCCTGCTCGCGCTCGTCGCGGGCAAGTACCTCCCCAAGCGCGGTGCCATCGCCGGCATCGCGGCGATGACGGGGTCACTCATCATCTCGGTGCTCGCACTCCTCTCGGTGGCCGGTATCATCGGTGAACCGGGCATCAGTCAGGAGGTGCTCTACCAGTGGACGATCGGACAGGGGACGTTCGACCTCCACTTCGGCATCCTCGTCGACCAGCTCTCGGCGCTGATGCTGGTCATCGTCTCGCTCGTCTCGCTGCTGGTCCACGTGTTCTCTCTGGGCTACATGAACGACGAGGGCGAGACCGGCCTCCCGCGGTACTACGCCGAACTCGGCTTCTTCTCGGGGTCGATGCTGGCGTTCGTGATGGCCGACAACCTCCTGATGGCGTTCATGTTCTTCGAACTCGTCGGGCTGGCGTCGTACCTGCTCATCGGCTTCTGGTTCCGCGGGCCGTCGCCGCCGTCGGCCGCGAAGAAGGCGTTCCTCGTCACCCGCTTCGGTGACTACTTCTTCCTCATCGGCGTGATCGCCGTCTTCGCCACGTTCGGCACCGCCGGGTTCGCCGGCAGCGAGGGGTTCCCCCACCTCGCCGAACAGGCGCTGAACGGCGAGCACTCGGTGACCACGTTCTTCGGCCTCGGTGAACAGGCGTGGTTCACCGTCGTGGGCCTGCTCGTCCTCGGTGGCGTGATGGGCAAGTCCGCGCAGTTCCCGTTCCACACGTGGCTCCCGGACGCGATGGAGGGTCCGACCCCCGTCTCGGCGCTCATCCACGCCGCGACGATGGTCGCCGCCGGCGTCTACCTCGTCGCCCGGATGTACGGCTTCTACGCGGTCTCCCCGACGGCACTCGCCGTCATCGCGTTCGTGGGTGGGTTCACCGCCCTGTTCGCGGCGACGATGGGCGTCGTCAAGGAGGAGATCAAGCAGGTGCTCGCGTACTCCACCATCAGCCAGTACGGCTACATCATGCTCGCGCTGGGGACGGGTGGCTACATCGCGGGCGTCTTCCACCTCACCACGCACGCCATCTTCAAGGCACTCCTGTTCCTCGGGGCTGGCTCGGTCATCATCGCGATGCACCACAACGAGGACATGTGGGACATGGGTGGGCTGAAGGACAAGATGCCGGTGACCTACTACGCGTTCCTCTCCGGGTCGCTGGCGCTCGCGGGCATCATCCCGTTCTCCGGCTTCTGGTCGAAGGACGAGGTGCTGTTCGAGGCGCTCATCCACGGCCTCGGCAGCCCGCTCCTGCTCGGCGCGTGGGCGATGGGCCTGCTCGCTGTCTTCTTCACCGGCTTCTACACCTTCCGGATGGTGCTGCTCACCTTCCACGGTGAACCCCGGTCGGACACCGCGCGTGACCCGCACGGCGTCCGCTGGAACGTGAAGGGGCCGCTCGCGGTGCTCGGGACCCTCGCCGCGGTCGTCGGCGTCATCAACCTCGTGCCCGTCGAGAAGTTGACGGGGGCGAACATCGACTTCCTGCACGACTTCCTGAACGCGGACTCGGCGAACGCGGCGTTCGTCGGCTTCCACCACTACGAGGTCCTGCTGGAGGAACAGGCCGGCATCGCACCGTCCTACATCGGTGGGGAGATAACCACGCTGCTCGCGTCGGCCGCGCTCTCGCTCGGTCTGGCGCTCGCGGGTGCGGGCCTCGCGTTCGCGCTCTACCGCGGTCCCGAGCCCGAGCGTCACACGGAGAAACTCGGTTCGGTCAGAGACTTGCTCTTCAACAACTACTACCAGGACGAGTATCAGGTCTGGCTGGCACAGGACGTCGGCGTGGGCATCGCCCGCGTCGCCGACCGGTTCGACCAGGGGGTCGTCGACGGGGCGGTGAACTTCGTCTCCTCCGTCTCCCTGTTCTCCGGTGACCGCCTGCGGCGCATCCAGACCGGCATCGTGTCCAACTACGCGGCCCTCGTCACCCTGGGGCTCGTACTGCTGCTGGTGGCGTTCGGCGTCACCGGGGGGTGGTTCTAGATGCTGATCGAACTGCTGCTGGCGCTCTGCCTGCTCGGGGCGGGGGTCGTCTTCTTCCTCCCCGACCGGTTCGCGCCGAAGGCGTCGCTCGGCATCTCGCTCGCGCCGCTCGCCGTCTCGCTGTACATGTACGCCGTCTACGACGGCACGGGCAACGCGCTCATCGACGGCTCTGGCTCCATCGCCTTCGAGTCGATGGCCGAGTGGATCGCCGTCGGCCCCTACGCGCTGAACTGGCACGTCGGGCTCGACGGCGTCTCGATGCCACTCGTCCTGCTCTCGACGGTGCTGGTCCCGCTGGCCATCCTCGCCTCGTGGACCCCCATCGACGACCGCGAGAGCCAGTTCTACGGGCTCGTCCTCTTCATGGAGGCGGCCCTCATCGGTGTGTTCGCCGCGCTGGACTTCTTCGTCTGGTTCGTCTTCTGGGAGGGCGTCCTCATCCCGATGTACTTCCTCATCGGCGTCTGGGGCGGCCCGCGCCGGAAGTACGCGGCGATCAAGTTCTTCGTCTACACGAACGTCGCGTCGCTGGTGATGTTCATCGGGTTCTTCGGGCTCGTGTTCGGGCTGGGTGACAGCATCACGACGCTCGACATGCCGGCCATCGCCGGGGCGCTCCGCGCGGGCGAACTCGCCGCGCTCGGGCCCATCGGGCCGGAGCTGCTGGCGGTGCTCGCGTTCTTCGCGATGTTCGTCGGCTTCGGCGTGAAGGTGCCCATCGTCCCGTTCCACACGTGGCTGCCGGACGCTCACGTCGAAGCCCCGACGCCTATCTCCGTGCTGCTGGCGGGGGTACTCCTGAAGATGGGGACGTACGCGCTGCTCCGGTTCAACTTCACGATGCTGCCCGGCGTCGCCCAGGACTACGCGGTGGTCATCGCCGCGGTCGCCGTGATCTCGGTCATCTACGGCGCGATGCTCGCGCTGGCACAGCAGGACCTCAAGCGCATCGTCGCGTACTCCTCCGTCTCGTCGATGGGGTACGTCATCCTCGGACTGGTCGCGTACACCACGTACGGCTTCGGTGGCGCCACGTTCCAGATGGTCGCCCACGGCCTCATCTCGGGGCTGATGTTCGCCTGCGTCGGCGTCATCTACAACGTCACGCACACGCGCATGGTCGGGGACATGTCCGGACTCGCGGATCGGATGCCCATCACGACCGGCGCGTTCGTCGCGGGGGCGTTCGGCTACGCCGGACTCCCGCTGATGGCCGGGTTCGCCGCGGAGTTCTTCATCTTCGTCGGCGCGTTCCAGTCGACCGTCATCCCGAACGACGGGATGGCTATCATGACGGGAGTGGCGATGTTCGGCATCGTCATCGTGGCGGGCTACCTGCTCTGGGCGATGCAGCGGACGCTGTTCGGCCCGTTCAGTTACGACGGTGACTACGAGATCCGCGAGGCAGCGCGCCACGACGTGGTGCCGCTGCTGACGCTCATCGTGCTCATCGTCGCGCTGGGCACGTTCCCGAACGACATCTTCTTCGACATGATTCAGGATGCGATCAACCCCGTCATCGACATGGGTGGCGTGGTGCTGGACTACGGAGGTGGTGCATAGATGGCGATAACCCCCGACTGGGCCGCGATGGCGCCGGTGCTGGTGCTCGCCGTGTTCGCGCTGCTGCTGTTCGTCGTGGACAGCATCGACCCGGACTCGACGAACAACCCGCTGCTGGCGGGTATCGCGGCGCTCGGGAGTGGGACGGCGATGATCGTCGCCCTCGTCTACCTCCTGAGCGGGGTCGGCCAGACGGACGGTGCCATCTCGCTGTACGGCGGACAGCTCGTCGTCGACGGGATGTCGCTCCTGTTCATCGTCATCTTCACGAGCGTCGCCACGCTCGTCCACGTCGGCTCCATCGACTACCTCGCGGACCTGGAGTACCAGGCCGAGTACTACATGCTCGTCACCCTGGCCACCCTGGGGATGAGCCTGATGGCGACCGCGGGGTCGCTCGCGACGGTGTTCGTCTCGCTCGAACTCGCCTCGCTCCCGTCCTACGCACTCGTGGCGTTCCTCAAGAACAACCGCGGGAGCGTCGAGGCCGGCCTGAAGTACTTCCTCATCGGTGCGCTCGCGTCGGCCATCTTCGCCTACGGCATCTCGCTGGTGTACGGCGTGGCGGGTGCGCTGAACCTCGAGGCCATCGCCACCGCCGTGGCCGGCACGGAACTGGTCGGCATCCTCGGCGTCGGCATCCTCATGATCACGATGGGGTTCGCGTTCAAGACGGCCAGCGTCCCGGTTCACTTCTGGGCGCCGGAGGCCTACGAGGGTGCGCCCGCACCCATCAGCGCGTTCATCTCGTCGGCCTCGAAGGCCGCCGGGTTCGTCGTGCTCTACCGCGTGTTCGTCGTCGCGTTCCCCATCTCGGCGGTCGCGTCGGCCATCGACTGGGTCCTGCTGTTCCAGGTGCTGGCAATCGTGACGATGACTGTCGGGAACTTCGCCGCGGCCACGCAGGAGAACGTGAAGCGGATGCTGGCGTACTCCTCCATCGGCCAGGCCGGCTACGTCCTCATCGGCGTGGCCGCCCTGACCGGCGTGGGTGACCAGTCACTCGCGTTCGGCGCCGGGATGCTCCACATGCTCGTCTACGGCTTCATGAACACGGGCGCGTTCCTGTTCATCGCCATGGGCGAGTACTGGGGGCTCGGCCGCCGGTTCGAGGACTACAATGGCCTCGCGAAGAAGGCGCCCGTCGCCTGCGTCGCGATGACCGTGTTCATGTTCTCGCTCGCGGGCCTGCCCATCGGCGGCGGGTTCCTCTCGAAGTACTTCCTGCTGCTCGGGACGGTCAGCGCGGGGGTCTGGTGGCTCGGCGCGGTGCTGGCCATCAACAGCGCCCTGTCGCTGTTCTACTACAGCCGCGTGGTGAAGGCGATGTGGATCGAGGAGCCGAACGGCAATCTCGAAGCCATCGACCGGCGTGGATACCCCTCGGGCCTCTACGCCGCCGTGATCGTCGCGGGCGTCGTCACCGTCCTCCTGCTGCCCGCCATCGGGCTCTTCTCGGGGACGGCGTTCGACGCTGCCGCCGCGCTGCTGTAACCCGGCCGACCAACCTTCTCACAGTCCGCTCGCACCCGTCAGCACCGCGTCCGCGCCGAACGCCCCCAGCAGCGCGATGGCGGGGAGCGGGTAGAGCCAGTAGGTGACGAACGGGCGGACCACGAGCGGCAGACTCGATGCCACCAGCAGCGCGACCAGGAGGTGTGGGGTCCCCCAGGCAGTCAGTGGTCGGTCGCGCATCGCGACGATGGCGCGACCCAGTCCCCACAGCGAGAGCGCGAGCACCACCCACAGCTGGAGGTGCATCCGGAGCGTGTAGCGCCACCACGTCCCCGTCGAGACGAAGACGGAGGGGCCGTACGAGAGGAGGTACGGGGCCGCGGACCCGACCGTCGCACGGACCGCCCCGATGAGCGACGGCCAGCCCCACACCGTGAGGACGGCGCCGTAGACGAGCGTGGTGACCAGTGCGCCGGTGACGAGGAACCGGCCGAGCCACCGTCGCGACCGACCGGCCTCGACGTAGCCGTCGTACGCGACCACGGGGAGAGCGAAGACGGCGTGTTGCGAGCAGAGCACTGCGCAAGCGACGCCGACCCCACGGCTGGTCGGCGACCGGGTGGCGAGCGCGAACAGGGTGCCCGCGACCGCGAGCGACCGGACGTTGACGACGGTGCCGTCCACGAGCGGGAGGGCGAGGAGGAAGAGGAGTGCCGCCAGCGCTCCCGTCCGGGAGTGCCCACGGACGGCGGCAGCCTGCCAGAGGAACGCCGCGGCGAGTCCGTTGGCGAGCGCCACGAGCAGGACGAGCGCGAGGACGTACTCGCCGGTGAGGTACGCGCCGACGTTGAGCAGTTCGAACAGCGGCGGCTTGTTGTCGACCGCGACGCCGGTGTAGAGCGGCGTCCCGGACGCGACGGCGGCGGCGAGGTCGGACCAGACCAGTCGCAGGTCGGGGTGGAGCGACACCTCGCCGGTCGAGAGGCGTGCGAGCCGACGCAGGCCGCCGAACAGGCCCGCGGCGAGCAACAGTGCGAGGAACGCGGTGTGGGTGGGGAGGGCGTCGGGGAAGCGCCGCCGGACCGGGCGTGGCACCGGGGCACTCTGCCCGGTGGGGCTGTCGGAGGGGACCATCGACGACGATTCGACGGGTGGGCCCCTCTCGGTTCGGGAGAGTGAGACGGCTCTTTAACCCTCCTCGTGGTGACGACGGTGGGTTTTAGACGCGGAGGCCGCTACGTCGGGGCATGACGACCCGGTTGTTCCTCGGCTGTGGCGCGTTCGGGCGCCGTCTCGTCGAAGGCCTCGAGGAGCGACCGGGCAGTCTGCTGGTCCTGACCGACGAGGACAGCCGGGTGACGTCGCTCCGTGAGGACGGGATCCACGCGGAGGCGATGGCCGTCGAAGACCCCGAGGCCGTCCGTGCTCGGGCCGGCGAGGTGGACACCGTCGTCGTGGCCGGCGACGACCCGGAGCGCAACCGTCGCCTGGCGGCCGTCGCCAGCGAGGCGTACCCCGACGCCTTCGTACTCGGCTACGTGGGCGACCACGCGGCACCAGCGGACCGTGCGGCGCTCGACGGACTCGTCGACCGGACGGTGGACCTCGGGAAATCGGTGTCAGACTCGCTGGCGGGGAGTATCGACGAGTCGGGCTACCGGACCCGTCGGCTCCAGCGTGTCCTGCGGCGACTCGACGGGCCGCTCGCCGTCGTCACGCACGACAACCCGGACCCAGACGCCATCGCCTCGGCGGTGGCGCTCGAACGCCTCGCCGAACGGGCCGGCGTCGAGAGCGAGGTGTGTTACTACGGGGCCATCAGCCACCAGGAGAACCGCGCGTTCGTGAACCTGCTCGACTTCCGGCTGACGAACCTCGACCCGGACGCCGACCTCTCGCGGTTCGGGTCGGTCGCGCTCGTCGACCACTCGCGGCCCGGCGTCAACGACGGCCTCCCGCCGGAGACGGACGTGGCGCTCGTCCTCGACCACCACCCGCCGCGCGAGCCCGTCGAGGCGCGGTTCGTCGACCTGCGCTCGAACGTCGGGGCTACCTCGACGCTGCTGACGGACTACCTCCGACGGCTGGAACTCGAACCGAACGAGGAACTCGCCACGGGCCTGCTGTTCGGCATCCGCGTCGACACGAACGACTTCGCCCGCGAGGTGTGTGTCGAGGACTTCGAGGCGGCGTCGTACCTGCTCGAGTTCGCCAACGTCGACACGCTGGCGAAGGTGGAGAGTCCCTCGATGTCACCCGAGACGCTCGACACCATCGGGTCGGCCATCGACAACCGCGTCGTGGAGGCGGACGTGCTGGTCTCCTGCGTGGGGTCGGCGCCGGACCGCGACGCGCTCGCGCAGGCCGCCGACAAGCTACTCGACCTGGAGGACGTGACCACCACGTTCGTCTTCGGCTACACCGACGAGATGGTGTACGCTTCCGCGCGCGCCCGCGGGACGGACATCGACCTCGGGGAGACGCTCCGCGAGGCGTTCGACCAGGTGGGGAGCGCCGGCGGTCACGCGGACATGGCGGGCGCGCAACTCCCCATCGGGATGCTGGTCGACCCGGAGGACGAGGAGCCGTTCGAGGCGGTCCGCGAGGTGGTCGCAGAGCGGTTCTTCGAGACACTGGAGCTCCGCCCGACACGGCGCTCGCCGGACGCGTTCGACGACGGGCGCTACGCGGGCCCCGAGAGCGGCCCCAGACCGGAAGGCCACCTCGGGACCGACGGGAGGTAGTCCGCGGCCGGTCGGCACCGGGCCTCTCGTGACGACGCCGACGCGGGGTTTTTGTCCACGGCTCTCCGACGCTCACTCGATGGACCGTGACGCGAAGCCGCGAGTCAGGGACTACATGACCCGGGACGTCCAGACCGTCTCGGGCGACGACAACGTCGCGGACGTCGCGCTCCGTATCGCCGAATCGGACGGCCACGGGGGGTTCCCGGTCACGAACGGACGCAAGGTCGAGGGGTTCGTCTCGGCTCGCGACCTCCTGCTGGCCGACGACAACGACCCGATATTCAAGGTCATGACCCGCGACCTCGTGGTGGCTCACCCCGAGATGCGCATCAACGACGCCGCGCGCGTCATCCTCCGGTCGGGCATCCAGAAGCTCCCCGTGGTCGACGACGCGGGCAACCTCGTCGGCATCATCTCGAACGCCGACGTCATCCGCTCGCAGATCGAGCGGGCCACCCCGGAGAAGGTGGGGAAACTGAAACAGACCCTCCAGAACATCCACGGTGTCGGCGCGCGCGAGGAACGGCGTACCGTCCGGCTCGACCAACTCACCCCGACACAGACGAAGGTCTACTCGGACGAGTTGGAGGGGCGCACGTACGAACTGGAGAACGGGCTGGCCGAACCCCTCGTCGTCATCGACAACCCGCGCTCGCGCGGGGGGAAGAGTCACCTCCTGCTCGCCGACGGCCACCACCGCGTGAAGGCGGCTCAGCGCCTCGGCATCGAGGAGATGGACGCCTACGTCATCGTCCTCGACGAACCGGTCGACCTCGGGATGGCCGAGACGGCACGCAAGGAGAACCTGGAGACCATCTCGGACATCGAGGAGGTCGACTACGCCCACCACCCGCTCGTGGAGACGACCAAGCGACTGCAGGACCGCGAGTAACGCCCGGTCGGCCCCTCAGTCGACGACCACACCCGCCCTCGCGGCCGCTCGTTCTGCCGCCCCCGCCGTCTCGTAGAGCCGGGTCATCCGCTCGAAGAACAGTGCCATGCCGAAGAGCATCCAGAGTGTCAGGAGCGCCGTCCGCACGGGCCGTCGCGCCAGCGCCGCCCGGAGCGTGAGGAACGGGACCGGTGCGAAGCAGGCGACCAGCAGGAGGCCGACCGGCGAGTTCCCGCCCCGTGCCAGCAGGACCCGCTCGCCGAGGACGACCCGCGTCCCCCACGCGCCGTCGTCGGCCGGTGGGTCGGCCAGCAGCGGTCCCACGCCGACGAGGGCGAGCACCGAACACAGCACGCGCGGGTCGCGCCGGTAGACGGCGAGGACGAGCGTCACGTAGGCTGCGGGGTAGGCGTAGACCGTCGCGGGTGTCGCGTGCCCGGCCCACAGGCGCGTCGTGTCGAGCGTGACCACGAGCGCGAGACGGCCCCCGACCGCATGAGCGTTCGCCCCACGCCTCTCCCACCGGCAACCTTTCACACGCACCGCCCGACTGTACGACAGTGAACGCGAACGGGCAGGTCCCCGCCGCGGTCGACGCGGCCGCCACCTCGGCGCCCGCACTGGTCGTCCGGGACCTCGAGAAACGCTACGGACGCGGTGACGGTGCGGTGACGGCACTCGACGGCGTCTCGTTCGAGGTGGCTCGCGGGTCGGTCGTCGGACTGCTCGGGCCGAACGGGGCCGGCAAGACGACGGCGCTGAAGTCCGCGCTCGGCCTCCTCCTCCCGGACGCCGGTACGGTCTCGGTGATGGGTGTCGACGTCGCCAGCGACCCGAAGCGGGCCTACCGACACGTCGGCGCGATGCTCGAGGGCGCACGCAACGTCTACTGGCGGCTCACTCCCCGCGAGAACCTGCGCTTCTTCGCCTCGCTGCAGGGGCTCCCGCAGACCGAGGCTCGAGCAGCCTACCACGACCAGCTGCTGGAGACGGTGGACCTCGCGGACCGCGCCGGTGACTCGCTCAACGACTTCTCACAGGGGATGAAACAGAAGGTGGCGCTCGCCTGCACGCTGGCACGCGAGACGCCCGTCGTCTTCCTCGACGAACCGACGCTCGGCCTCGACGTCGAGGCGACGCGGAACCTCCGCGAGCGAGTGCGCGCGCTCGCCGACGAGGAGGGCCGCACGGTGGTCCTCTCCAGTCACGACATGGACGTGGTCCAGGCGGTCTGCGACCGCGTCGTCATCATGAACGAGGGGCGCGTCGTCGCGGACGACGAGGTGGACTCCCTGGTGGGGCTGTTCCGCACCCGCGAGTACGCCGTCACCGTCGACGGATCGGCCGACACGGTCCGAGCCGCGCTCGACGGGGCGTTCGAGCCGACGGCGTTCCGGGAGCTAGCCGAGCGGACGGCGTTCGAGGTGACGGTCCCGGACGATCGGTTCTACGACCTGACCGACGCGCTCCGGGGGGCCGGCCTGCAGGTGTCGTCGATGTCGGCCGTCGAACCGGACCTCGAGGAGGCGTTCCTCAGGCTGACCGAGCGCGGCGGCGAGACGCCGCGCACGGCCGAGCGAGTCGCCCCCACGCCGGGGCCGGAGGGCGAGCGATGAGCGTCCGGACGAGCGTGGCCGAGACGGTGGTCCTCGCCCGCGCCGTCGCGTACAAGTCGCTCATCCTGCGGGTCCGCTACGCGTTCAACACGCTGACGAGTCTCCTGACCCTCTACATCTTCTTCGCGCTCCTGTTCTTCGGGGGACGCGCCATCGCGCCGCAGGCCATCGACGACTCGCTGACCGGTATCATCGTCGGCTTCTTCCTCATCCTGACCGCGACGGTGGCGTACGCCGACCTCTCGTGGGAGCTCATCCGCGAGGCCCAGTGGGGGACCCTCGAACAGCTCTACATGTCGCCGCTCGGGTTCGGCCGCGTCGTCACCGTCAAGACGGCCGTAAACCTGCTGTTCGCGTTCGGCTTCGGCGGCGTCCTGCTGGGCGCGATGCTGGTGACGACCGGCGAACGACTGGTCCTGGACCCGCTCGTGGTCGTCCCCGTCGGGCTCCTCTCGGTCTGTACGGCCGTCGGCGTCGGCTACGTGCTCGGTGGGCTGGCGCTCGTGTTCAAGCGCATCGAGAACGTGTTCCAGATCGTCCAGTTCTCCTTCCTCGGCCTCGTCGCCGCGCCCGTGGACCAGTTCCCGCTACTCAAACTCCTGCCGCTCGCGCTCGGTGCCGACCTCCTGCGTGAGGGCATGGGACAGGGGACCCCGCTCTGGGGCCTGCCGACGGGCGACCTCGCCCTGCTGGTCGGCACGGCGGCGGGGTACCTGGTCGTCGGCTACGCGCTGTTCGGACTGCTGAGTCGGAAGGCGCGAGCGGACGGGAAACTCGGGAAGTACTAGCCGCGTCTCGCAGTTCGCTCCGGCGGAGCAAGCTCCACCGACGGTCGAAACGTCGCAGGAAGTCGGCCACAGAGTCGTCGCCTCGTCACCGCATCGTCGCGAGGTCGAACACCGCGTCCGCGTCGACGGCGACGAACGCCGTCATCGCGAGGTCGTCCGACGGCTCGTAGAAGACGACGCCCGACCCACCGGACGGGTGCTCGATGACGGTACGCTCCAGCGGCCGTCGCTCGTCGTCGCGCCGAGCAGGGGTGGAGGTCGTCGTCATCGCCTCACACCTCCGTGGTCGGCGTGGCCGTCGCGGTCTCGGTCGAGTCGCCGTCCTCATCGGTCTCCGGTTCCTCCGTCTCCGGTTCGTCGGTGCTGGTCGCCTCCGCGTCCGCGCCGTCGTCCGGCGTCACGTCGCTGACCGCGGTACCAAAGTCGTCCAGTTCACCGTCGAGGAAGGAGACGATTCGCTGGTTGATCTCGGAGACGTGGGCCGGCACCTGCTCGGGGAGGTCGGCCGGCGGCCCTCGTCGCTCCTGTGCGTCAGCGGCCCCGACGGGGGCCGCCTCGCTACGCGGCGTCTCGGCGTCCGAGGCGTCGCGGGGGTCTGCCATCGCTTCGCTGTCGTCGGCCGCGTCGGACTCGTCGACCGCGCGGGCCTCGACCTCGTCACGGCTCATCCCGTCGTCGCGTGCGTCCGTGGTGTTCGCGTCGACGTCCCCGTCGTCTGTCGGTGCGTCCGCCGCGTTCGAGCCCGCGTCGTCGGGCACGTTTCCGTTACCCGGCGTCGCGGCGACCGCGCCGACCCCGGTCGTCACGACCAGGACGGCCAGCAAGGCCGCGCTGAGCTTGGTCACGTTCATCGCGTCTCGACGTGGCGGATGCGTCCCACTCGAAGGGGTGAATGCGTTCGGTCGGATTCAGGCGTTCGAACGCTTCGAACGGCCGACGAACGGTTTGAACGGACGAGAACGTGGGGTGGCAGCCTCAGCGCGGCGGCCGCAGGCGGTAGTACCGCCGGTTCAGCTCGAACATGTATCCCTCGCGCATCGTCCGGAGGACGGCGTACGTTATGAATCCCGCCACGAACGGCAGGAGGAACGTCAGGTCGAACAGGAGCCGGATGGGTATCGGCACCAGGTTCTGGACGGAGAGGACGCTGATGGTGAGGGCGAACACCACGCCGCCGACACCCACCGCGGCCCAGAACGGTTCCTCGACGGGCCGTCGAGCCGACCCCTTGTTGAGGAAGGGGACGATGGCGATGAAGCCGACGACGACGAGGTTCGCCAGCACCCCGTACGTCCGGTCGGCCAGCAGTTTCTCCCCGCCCAGCAGGGCGAGGTCGGGGTTGAGCGGCCCGAGCTTCAGCAGGCCGAACGACCAGTAGAGGTACCAGTCCGGCAGGATGATTGCCGGGGTCTGCGCGGGGTTCGCGGGCGCCCCGATGTGGGGCGGGAGCGCCGCCGACAGGAGGATGATCATCCCCACAAAGAAGCTCGTGATGGCGAAGTTCCGGACCATCTCGTGGGGCCACGCCGGGAACGCGAGCACGTCGCGTTCGACGTAGTCGGACTCGTTCCTGAGGACCTGGTCCTCGTAGCGCGCCCGCTCGAAGTACTCGTAGGTCAGCCGTGCCAGTCCCTGTGTACGAGCCTTGCGGTCACGCCACGACGGCAGCTCGTCGTCGGGAGGGACCACCGACGGCAGGCCGCCGTCGGGCTCGACGCTCGACTCGGTTCCCATCTCTGTGCCGTCCGGTTACGTGCCCTGCCAACATATACCGTTCGATGAACGGGGTGTAGCGAGGCTCTCTCATGGTTTTGGGACCGACGAGGGGGAAACACGGGGGACGGTAGTACGCGCAGTCGCCGACCAGACACGCCGAGTCCGTGGTCGGGTCCCGCTCGGTCACTCCTCCTCGACGTCGTAGTCGCCGCCGTACTTCATGAAGAAGTACGCGAGCCCGAGGGTGGAGAGCATCGCCGTCAACACGGCGATGGTGAGCGTGCGCGCGCTGTCGGGGACCTCCGGGAGCGAGGGGCCCGGTTCCGGGGTCGGTTCGACGGGGGCGCCCTCCTCCACGGTGATGGACGCGACCATCCCCGCGGACTCGTGGGGGATGCAGAAGTAGTCGTACTGACCGACGACCTCGAATGTGTGTTCGTACGTCTCGCCACCGGCGACATCGCCGCTGTCGGGGTCGCCCGCCGAGTACGACGACCGGGCCGCGCTCTCCTCGGCGAAGCCACCGCTGGCGAAGAACTCGGCCTCCTCGGGGATGTCGTCCTCGTAGGCCGTCACGGAGTGGCCGATGCTCCCAACGTTGTCCCAGACGATGGTGGTCCCCGGCGGGATGGTCGCCGCCGCGGGGTCGAACACCAGCGCGTCGGTCATGTCGATGGTCCGGGTCGCCTGTCCACGTGCCTCTCCAGCCCCGACGGCCGTGCCCGTGCCAGCCGCGGCACCGGCTCCAACCGCCCCTGCCACGCCGCGCATCAACCCACGTCGACTCGTGACTGCCGTCTCCTCCATGAGCGGTCCGAGGGACGCCTGCCGACAAAAGCGTTCGCCCGCCCTGTGCCAGTTCCGTGGCTCAGGCTCGCTCGCTCAACCGCAGTATCGTCCCGGTCAGCGTGTCGACGCCGACCTCGAGTGAGTCCTCGTCGACGTCGAACGTCGCCGTGTGGTGCCCACCGGGGTGGTCCGTGCCGATGCCGACGTAGGTCGCCGCCCCCCCGTTGTCCTGCACGTACTGCATCAGGTAGGTGGCGTCCTCGCTCCCGCCGAGGTCGCCACGCCGCCGGACGCTGTCGACGCCACGGACCCCACCGGCGACCTCGGCGACCACGTCGACCAGTTCCTCGTCGCTGGTGGCCGACGGCGCCTCGCCGACCACCTCCCACGACGCCTCGCAGCCGTGCGACGTCGCGGCCCCCTCCAGCACGGACTCCGCCCGTTCGAGGACGTAGTCGCGGAGTTCGGTCGTCTCGCCACGCGCCTCCATCTCGATGAACGCGTGTTCCGGGACGATGTTGCTCGCCGTCCCGCCGCCCACGCGCCCCGCGTTGATCCGCGTCGCCCCGTCCAGGTGCCGCGGGATGCCGTAGAGGTTCTGCACGGCCGTCGCCATCGCCTGGACCGCGTTGTACCCCTCCTCCGGGTGTTTGCCGGCATGCGCGGGGTGGCCGTCGAAGTCGACACGTAACTGCGTCACCGCGAGGAACCCGTCCATGCCGGCGACGACCTCCCCGCTCGGGAAGTCGAGGCCGACGTGGGCCGCCAGGAGGTAGTCGACGTCGTCGAGGTGGCCCGACTCGGCCATCGCGCGGCCCCCTCCCACGACCTCCTCGGCCGGCTGGAAGAACACCTTCAGCGTTCCGGAGAACCCGCTCTCCTTCACGGCCTCGACGACGCCGAGACCGAACGTGGCGTGCGCGTCGTGGCCGCAGGCGTGCATCTGCCCCTCGTGCTCCGAGCGGAACCCCTCGCCCGCGGGGGCGTGGTCACCCTCCTCGGCCTCGCGCTGTGGCAGGCCGTCGATGTCCACCCGCAGCGCGACGGTCGGCCCCTCGCCGCGTTCGAGGACCGCGAGACAGCCGGTGTAGCCGCCACGCATCGCCTCCAGCAGTTCGGGGTCGGCACCCGCATTGCGCGCGCGGTCCCACGCGACGTCTAGCTCCTCGCCGGCCGGGACGCTCATCCGCAGGTCCGGGTCCATCGCCTCACGGCCGACGTACAGGTGGTCGACGCCCACCTCGCGGAGTTCCTCGACGATACGGGCCGTGGTCCAGAACTCGGTCCACGCCGTCTCTGGCTTTCGGTGCAGTTCGCGACGGAACGCGACGAGTCGGTCGCGTCGGGACGCCTGCTGGCTCATGGGTGCGCAACGGGCGGCGCGGTGATAGAACTGGCGCGTTCACGCGCGGTCCCGGCCGGGGTCACCGACCATCTTATCCCGGTCGGCCGGATACCGGGAGATATGCCCGAAGAGACACTGTTCGAGTCCGAGGCCGACCAGCGCCGTGCCGACGTGGCCGCCTACTTCCGTGCGTTCGCGGAGAAACTGGAGTCCGGGGGCGACGTGACGCTCAGCGCCGCCGGCGAGTCGATCACCGTCACCGTCCCGGACACCGTCGAGTTCGAGGTGGAGGTCGAACGCGAGGGGAAGGAGGGGAAGCCGGGCGAACTCAGCATCGAGTTCGAACTGGAGTGGGACGAGGACGCGGTCGGGGCGGGCGGCGACGGGTCGCTCCGTATCGAGTGAGTCCTCAGCCGGCGTTCTGGACGCGCTCGACGTCCGCCTCGAGGTGGATCCCGTTCGGGTACTCGTCGCCGGCTACCGACCGAGCGAACTCGTCGTGGCCCACGATGGCGATGGTCCGGACGTACACCGTGTAGTGCCACGGGTCGAACGCGTCGGCCTCGTCGTCCAGGCGTTTCTGCATCGGGACGCGGCGCTCCTGCAGGGGTTCGGGGTTCGGCCCACGCATCTCTACCCCCTTCCGGCTCGCACGCTGCTTGATGTCCGTGACGACGCGCTCGAGACTCTCGCGGTCGCCGGACTGGAGTGTGAGTCGGGTGACGAACGGCATTACCGGGAGATACCCGTGCGCGGCCAAAAGCCCACCCCTTCGTCCGCGGACTCGTCACGTGGCCGACGCGACTAACTCCCTGCGTCGCCCACCACGGACGATGCCCTCCCTCGACCAGCGGGTCCCGCTCCGGGACACGCCCCGACACTGGCAGTCGATGCTGGCGCTCGAACTCCTGGCCGTCGGCGCACTCGTCGTCTCGATGCTCGTCACGCTCGCGACTCCAGAGAGCCGGGCCGCCGCGCCGGGCCGCATCTACGAGTCACTCCTCGTGACGGTCGTGTTCGGCCTGCCTGCACTCGCCGCGCTGGCGACGGGTGCACTCGACGGTGGCCTCCTCCGTGCACTCGGCCTCGCGGTGCTCCCGTCGCTCGCGTGGACCGTGACGGTGCCCGCCGGGTACGCGCTTCGGCGGGCGCTCGGCTACGGCCTCCCGATTCCGGACTCGCCGCTGTGGGCCATCGCGGGGACGTTCCTCGCCTTCGGCCTCGTCGGCGGGGTGGTCGGCTTCCTCGTCGGGCGCGTTGGCCTCCTCCTGTGGCGTCGACGGGGAGCCTGACGCCGCCCGCTACTGGAACTCCGCGTCCCGCTTCTCGAGGAACGCCTGCATCCCCTCTCGCTGGTCGGGCGTGCCGAACAGCCCCGACCACGCGCGCCGTTCGAACGCCAGCCCCGAGTCGAGGTCGCCCTCGTGGACCCGGTTGAGCGCCTCCTTCGCCGTCCGCATCGCGAACGCGGGCATCGCGGCTATCTCCTCGGCCAGCTCCGTCGCGCGAGCGAGCGCCTCCCCCTCGGGGACGACCTCGCCGACGAGGCCGATGTCCTGGGCCTTCTCGGCGCCGACCCGCTCACCGAGGAACACCATCCGTCGGGCGTGCTCGTCACCGACGATACGCGAGAGGCGCTGGGTCCCGCCCCAGCCGGGGACGATACCGAGCGTTATCTCGGTCTGGCCCACGAGCGCGTTCTCGGCTGCGACGCGGATGTCGGCCGCGAGCGCGAGTTCACAGCCACCGCCGAAGGCGTAGCCGTTCACCGCGGCGACGACGGGCGCCGGGAACGCCTCGACGGCGTCCATCACGTCGTGCCCGAGTTCCGCGTAGGCCTGTGCCGCCTCGGTGTCGAGGTCCTGCATGTGGGCGATGTCGGCGCCCGCGACGAACGCCTTCTCGCCGGCGCCCGTCAGCACGAGCGCGCGGGCGCGGTCGGCCGCCTCCGCGAGCGCGTCGCCGATGCCCTCGAGGGTCTCGACGTTCAGCGCGTTCATCGCGTCCGGTCGGTCGACCGTCAGTGTCGCCACGTCGCCGTCCCAGTCCAGTCGTACGGTATCGGACATATCCGGTCACTCGAAGGGGGAGGTGATAACGGCTGTCACGCGCGCCCGCCTCCACAACGGAAAATACCCCCCGGCACCTCGGGCCAGATATGGAACTCTCCGAGGAGGCGAAATCGCGGCTCGCCGACGTCGTCACCCTCCAGCCGACCAAGAACGCGGAATTGCAGGAGCGCTGGGGGATGGAGAGCGGCAGCGAGGTCCACCGGTACCTCGAGAACGAACTGAAGGAGTACTACTATCGCGACGAGAACAGCCTCATCCGGGCCACGGCTGAGGCGGCCGAACTGGTCGACGTCGAACCCGGCATCGAGGACGACGGTGAGGGCGGGGCCCCGAGCGTCCTTCGCGTCCCCGACCTCCAGTACCACGTCCTCGCCGTGGTGCCCGACAGTGGCGAGGACTCCATCAGCGTCGTCGCCACGCTCCAGCGACTCCGCGAGGAGACAGACCTCGACCCCGAGGTCGACGACGTCCGCGCGGCGCTACGGAGTCTCGCGAACAAGGGCGCACTCGAGACGGTCAAGCGGACCGTGCCGACCTACCGGCTGGCCGTCGCGCGTGACTCGCTCACCGTCGAACTGGCCGCCTGAGTCGCCCGAGCCGCTCGAACTGCCCTCAGAGCCGCGCGCGGAGGGCCCGCGCCAGTTCGTCCGGGTCGTAGTCACCGTCCTCGTGTTTGTCGTAGAGCGTCTCACCGTCGGCCTCGACCCGGAACACGCCGTGGTCGCCCGTCACGAGCGCGACGCGGTCGAGGTCCTCGCCGAACGTCTCCAGAAAGTGCCGCTGGAGGACGACCGCCCGGTCGAGGAAGCCACACGGCACGCAGTACTCTATCTCGACGTCCATACCGGGACGAGCCGCGCCACGAGCGTAAAGCCGGCGCTCGCGTCAGTCCAGCCGCGCCGTCAGCGCCCGCAGGTCGGCCACGGTCGGGCGCCAGACCAGCAACCCGACGGTGAGGACGAAGACGGCCGTCGAGAGGAGGTACGACTGGGCGTACGCGGCCGTCGCCACGGCGCCGGCGCCGCCGACGAACCCGGAGAGCACGCCCGCGACGACCGGGAGGGTGCAGGAGACACAGGAGAACAGTCCCAGCAGTCCCCCGAGTGCGCCCCCGGTGGCGTCGAGCACCGTCGCGTAGACGAGGTACGCCAGCGCGAGGTAGCCGACCATCTTGAACGGGAGGAGGGCGAACTGGAACAGTTCGCCGCCGTAGATGAGGGCGGGCGCCCACCCCGGTGGGAGCGCGGTGAACTCGAACCGGAGACCGACCGGGACACCGCCCGAGACGCCGTACAGCCCGCCGACGTAGCCCAGCAAGAGGAAGTAGCCCGCACCGAGCACGCGTGCGGCCCACAGTCGGAGCCCACTCGCGTCGGGGAGCCGGGTCCGCCAGACGGCCCAGAGTCCGACGTTGATCCAGACGAACGGGTAGACGTAGAACAGCGGCCGGGTTATCGTCGGCTGGACGACGGCGAGGTAGGCGAACACGACGAGCAGTTCGAGGTTGACCAGCGCCGCGCCGTAGAGGAGGGTCTCGCGGCGCAGCGGGAGGCCGTCCAGCCGTCGCTGGATGGTACTCATTCGTCCCCTAGTTGGTGGTGCGGGCGCTTGAAACTCGCGAAAGCGGGGGCCGCTCCACGACGGTGTCCCGGCACGGCCCGACGACGTCCGCTCAGAACAGGAGGACGTCGACGACGATGGCGACCAGCAGCGTCCCGAGGTAGGCGTTCGAGGCGTGGAACGCGCGGAACGCCGCCCGTTCGGTCTGCTCCCAGTGGAGGCGGACGACGGTCCAGAGGAAGACGGCGCCGAAGACCACGGTCGTCGCGGCGTAGAGCCAGCCGAGCCCGGTCATCGCGGCGAGGGCGGCGGCGCCGACGAGCGTCGCGCCGAGGTAGTAGAGGATGTGCTTGCGGGTCACCGTCTCGCCGCGGACGACGGGCATCATCGGGAACCCGCCCTTCTCGTAGTCGTCCTTGTACGCCAGCGCGAGGTTGTAGAAGTGCGCGGGCGTCCAGAGGAACACGACGCCGGCGAGCGCGACGCCGGCGAGGCCCACCTCACCGGTGACGGCCACCCAGCCGATGAGCGCGGGGAGTGCGCCGGCGGCTCCGCCGATGACCGTGTTCTGGACGGTGTTGGGCTTCAGGAGCAGGGTGTAGACGACGGAGTAGAACACGATGGCGGTCAGCCCGAGGACCGCGGCGAGCAGGTTGACCTGCCAGAACGCGACCAGCGAGAGTGCCGCGAGTGTCAGGCCGAACACGAGTGCGTTCGGCACCGGCACCTCGTGGGTGGCCAGCGGTCGGTCGCTCGTGCGGTCCATCTTCCGGTCTACGTCGCGCTCGAGGACGTGGTTGAACGTGCCGCTCGCCCCGATGGCGAGGACACCGCCGCCGAGCGTGTAGAGGACCGTCCGCAGCCCGAGTCCGTCCGCGCCGGCGGCCAGCACCATCCCGGCTGATGCGACGAGCGCGAGCAGCCACATCAGCCGTGGCTTGGTGAGCTGGAAGTACGCCCAGAGGGTGGCGCGCGCCCGCTCGCCCAACGAGTCGTAGGTCGGCGTCGGGGCTGGCGGCACCTCGCTGGGCAGGTCGGGTTCGGGGACGCTCACCGGCGACTCGTTCACGTCTCCCGTCTCGCGCTCCAGTTGCCACGCGAGCGCCAGCAGGAGCGAGCCGAAGATGGCGACCGCGAGGAGGAGGTGGCCGCCGGAGAGCAGCGCCGGTGCACCGGTCAGGGCGACGAACGCGCCGAACAGGACCTGCATCGGGTAGAGCGCGACGGCCACGAGGAGCGCCCCCCCGACGCGACGTGGGGTGTCCGCACGGTAGCCGAGGACGGCCGTCGCGACGACGAGGACGCCGACGACGGCGGCGACGACACGGTGGCCAGCCGCCACGAGGAACGCCGGGGTGAGCGCCGCCCCCTCGCCGGGGGCACAGAGGGGCCACCCGCCGCAGGCGGCCGCGGCGTCGGCCAGTGCAGCCGTGGCCCCCACGACGAGCAGCGCGTAGACACCAACCGCGGTGGCTGCGAGCGACCGGGTGAAGCGGGTGGTGGACATTCGAGCGACTCTTGGGAACCACGCTACTTAGAGGCCGCGTTTCGACCGACGGGACGCCACCGCCGCCGGTCCCCGAACCCGGCCGCCCACGTCGCTTTCGGCAACTACTTAGGACACAATTCCTAACGCGGAACCATGAGACACCGGCGCGCTGCACTACGGGCGCTCCTCGGGGTCGGGCTCCTCGCGCTCCTCGCCGAGCCCGTCGCCGCACAGACGTCCATCAACTCGGAGCTCATCTCGGGCCTGAACCTCGACCTGCTGTACGTCGCCATCCCCATCACCATCCTGGTAGAGGGTATCCTCATCTACACGGTCATCCGGTACCGGGCAGACAAGGTCGACGAGGCGAAACCCACGCAGGAGAACCGCCGTCTCGAGATCACGTGGACCGTCGCAACCGCCGTCATCCTGCTGTTCGTCGGCTTCGCCGCCTACCAGGTGCTCGGCGTCGCCGCCGTCGGCGGCGTGACCGCTTCCACCAATCCGAACGCTCAGCCGGCCGCCGTCACCGAGGACTTCGACGGCGCCATCGGCCCGAACCCCGAGGAGACGAACGCCGTCCAGATCGACGTCGTCGCCGCGAAGTACTTCTGGGAGTACAACTACGAGACGGAGAACGGCACGGTCTCCGGGACCTCGACCGCGGGTGAGGCGTTGAAGATCCCCACCGACCGCCCGGTCTACCTCCACATCACGTCGACCGACTGGCTCCACGCGTTCCACGTCCCCGACCTCGGGCTGAAGCAGGACGCGTTCCCCGGCCAGTACAACACCATCAAGACCGTCGCCTATGAGGAGGGCTCCTACCAGCTCTACTGTGCGGAGTACTGTGGTGTCGGTCACTCCGGGATGCTCGGACAGGTCGATGTGGTCTCCTCCGAGGAGTACGAGGAGTACCTCGACTCGAAGCAGTCCGAGGAGTGAACTGACGCTCCGGCGGTCTCGACCACTCTCGCTTCTCGCGTTCGTCCCCGTCCGACAGCGACGCTTCTTGCCGCGATCCCCGCCCGCGAGTAGGAGGGTTTTTGCCCGCCGACTCGTAACCGCGGACCATGAGTCACGAATCGGAAGAGGGTGGCCACGCCCACCACCTCCCGGCGGTCGAGGACTGGCCCCGTGGGTTCGGTGAGGCATCATGGTGGCCGTTCATCACCGCCATCGGCGCCTCGGTCATCTACGTCGGCATCGGGCTGTTCGTCCTCGCGCAGGGTGAGAACCCGTTCGTCCCGGAGATATACGGTCCCGCGGCGGCCGTCGCGGGCGTCGCCGTGTTCCTGATCGGCCTCTACGGCTGGGTCTACCACGCCTTCGTGAAGGCCTACTGGGACGGTGCCGGCCACGGGAGCGGCCTGAAGTTCGCGATGCTCCTGTTCCTCGGGAGTGAGATAGCCACCTTCGGTGCCGGGTTCGTCTACTACTTCTTCATCCGCGCGGACGCGTGGACGAATCTCCCCGAACTCGTCGTCTCGGGCAACATCTTCGGCAACCTCGTCATCGCCAACACCATCCTGCTCATCATCTCGAGCGTGACGCTGCACTACTCGCACGTCGCGCTCATCCGCGGTGACCGCCAGCGCTTCGTGGGCCTGCTCGGCGTGACGCTCCTGCTGGGCATCGTCTTCCTCGGCGGGCAGGTGTACGAGTACTACGAGTTCATCGTGCACGAGGGCTTCACCATCACCGAGGGTGCCTACGCCTCGGCGTTCTACGGCCTGACCGGCCTCCACGGCCTCCACGTCTCGCTCGGGGCAGTGCTCCTGCTCATCGTCTTCATCCGGAGCCTGTACGGGCAGTACTCCCCCGAGCGCCACACCTCCGTCTCGACGGTGTCGATGTACTGGCACTTCGTCGACGTCGTCTGGGTGTTCCTCGTCGTCGTCCTGTACGTCGGGGCCGTCCTCGGCTGAACGGTTCGACCCGCACCCGCACCGCACGGCCGTCGTTCGCAAGATACAGTTCCTCGCCGGCACTACTCCAGCCAGATGCGTTCCCGTCCCCGCACTCGCACCGTCGTGCTCCTCGTCTCGCTCGTGGGAGCCGTGGCACTCTCGGGGACAGCGCTGGCGCACGGCGGGAGTCTGCGCTCGTCCCCCGCCCGCTCGCTGTCCATCCCACTCTGGCTCTTCCTCGCGACTGGCGGCGGCGTCGTCGGCGCCTCCTTCCTGCTGGCCTCGTTCGTCACCGACCGGGCGTTCATCCGCTCCGTGGAGGAGTACCGGCGGTCGGTGAGCCTCTCCGAGACCGTGGTCCGCGGACTCGTAGTGGTCGGCCGTGCGGTGGGCGTCCTCGGCCTCGTCGCCGTCGTCGGCGTCGGCCTGTTCGGCCCGCGCGAACCGCTGGCGAACCTCGCCGTGCTCGTCGTCTGGGTGGCGTGGTGGGCCGGGTTCACGATGACGACCTACACGCTCGGGAACACGTGGCCGGTCCTGAACCCGTGGCGGACCATCGCCTCGGTGCTCCCGTCGCTCGACCGGCCCTATCCCGAGCGGGTCGGGGCGTGGCCCGCCGTCGCCGGCCTGCTGGGACTCATCTGGCTGGAGGTGGTGAGTCCGCTCGCCGACGCCCCACGACTGCTGGCCGGCGTGGTCGTCGCCTACACCGTCGTCACGCTGGCGGGCGCCGTCTACCTCGGGACCGACCGCTACTTCGAGCGCGTCGACCCCGTCTCACGTGTGTTCCGCTACTACGGCGCGGTGGCGCCGCTCTACCGGGACGACGACGGTCGACTCCGGTTCCGCATCCCCGGAACGGGCCTCGAGAGCGAGACGCTCGTCGACTCCCGCTCGGAGGTGGCGTTCGTCGTCGCGTTGCTCTGGGTGACGAGCTACGACGGCCTCGTGGCGACGCCGCCGTGGGGAGACGTACTCCGGCCGCTCGTGGGGCTCGGGGCCCCCGCGGCCCTGCTCTACCCGCTCGCGCTCGTGGCCGGGTTCGCCCTGTTCCTCGTCCTGTTCCGGGTGGCGGTCCGACGGGGCCGAGAGTCGGCCGAGTCGTACCTCGACGTCGACCTGCTGGCGCGCCGGTTCGCCCCCTCGCTCCTGGCCATCGCCGCCGGCTACCACCTCGCGCACTACCTCGGGTACTTCGTCGAACTCCTCCCGACGCTGCTCGGGGTGCTGACGGCCCCGCTCTCCCCCCCGGCGCCGCGGGCCATCGTCCTCCCGGTGTGGTTCGACGGGTTCGAACTCGCGTTCGTCCTGCTCGGCCACCTCGTCGCCATCTGGGTGGCCCACGCCGTCGCGTACGACCTGTTCCCCTCGCGGATGCAGGCCATCCGCAGCCAGTACGCGCTCACCGCCGTGATGGTGTTCTACACGATGACCTCGCTCTGGATCGTCTCCCGACCGTACGCGGCCCCACCGTTCGTCTGATGACGGGGGAGGAGCCGAGCGCCGACCGGGTCGAGTGTCCGTACTGCGAGGCGGCGTTCGCCCGCGAGCGACACCGCGACCTGCACGTCGGACAGGCCCACGACGAGGCGCTGACTCACGCCGAACGGGAGGCCTACGAGGCCGCCGAGGACGCCGAGCGCGAGGACCTCAGGCTGTTCCGGCTGAAGGCGCTGGCGGCGCTCGTGCTCGTCTACTTCGGCTTCCTCATCCTGTACGCGTTCTCGCTGTAGCGAGGCCCACGCCTTGGCACCCGCCAAGCAACGGGGAAACCCGCTGGGAACCGTGACTGTCCATGACAGGGCGTGGACTGCTCGTCGTGGTGGCGTTGCTCGTCGTGACCAGTGGCTGTGTCGGGCTCGGCGGTGGCGGTGACGCCCCGGCCGCGACCCCGTCGGCCAGTGCCTCGGGTGGCTCGGGCGGTTCGGGTGGCTCGTCCGGGAGTGGCTCCGGTAGTCCCGGTGGCTCGTCCGGCGGTGGCTCCGACGGGGGGCGCGGCGGCGACCCGGTGGCCGGCTTCCAGCCAGTCGACGACTTCGACGACGTGCAGACCGAGGCCCAGATGGCGGACTACATCGACCGCTCGCCGTTCCCCGTCTTCCGCCCCGGCGAGTACTTCGTCTACGAGGGGACCAACGGGTTCCAGTCCGAGGACGACACGGGGATCCCGGTCCGGATGGAGATTCAGAGCGTCGAGGGTGGCGAGTGGCTGGACGCGGACCTCGAGGTGACGCTCACGCGGGGCGAGGAGACGGAAACCTACAGTTCGGCGGACGGGTCCATCGGTCGCATCCTCCTGAGCCCGGAGCTGGCGCTCACGCAGAACGGTCGAGGGTGGATCTGGCTCTACCGGTACAACGTGGTGACGAACGTCGACCCGCGCATCTCCGAACTCTCCGTGGGCGACACGTGGCGCTACGAGAGCCCCGACCGGGAGTCCGACGAGCCACCGAGCGGGTTCACCTTCGAGGTGACCGAGCAGCGCCAGTACGCCGGGCAGTCCTGCTTCGTGGTCGACACCTACCGCTTCGAGGGCGAGGAGTCGACGCTGTTCTCGAACACCTGTGTCGCCACGGACGTCGGGATGCCGCTGTACTACGTCGTGTACCAGGACGACGGGGAGGTGCTCCTCGAGATGGAGCTGGTCGAGTACCGGCGCTGACCGGCCCTCCCTGTCCGGGACCGACGCGCCTTTGAGCGCGTGACCCTACACGCGGGTATGGAGCAGCGTGCGGACACCGACACCGGGGGCGGCGTCGAGACGCCCAAGAAGATGAGTCCGTGGCCCCTGTTCGTCGCCGTCGGCCTCGCCGTGGCCGAGGTGGGTATCGTCATGGAAGGGTTGTACCCCGTGGCCGTCGCCGGCCTGTTGCTGTTCGTCGGGAGCGTGGCCGGCATCGTCCACGAGGCCGGCTACGTCGCGCGGCCGTGGAAACTGCTCGGGGCGCTCGGGGCACTCCTCGTCCTCGCGGGCGTGGGCGTGCTCTACTCACAGGTGGGTACGGACCTACTGAGCGCACTCGCGAGCGACAGCGTGGTCGTGGTGCGTGGCTACGCCATCCTCGGCGCGGGTGTCATCGCCGTCTTCGGCGGCTTCGCCGGCCGTTTCGTCGTCGACGCGGACCCGAGCGTCCCGGAGTGACCAGCCCCCCCAGCGTCGTCCGCAAACAGTAACGTCTTACTTCCCCTCTCCAAACGGTCCGGTAATGCCACAAGAGTCCCGCACCTTCGACCGCGAGACGCTCCTCGACCTGACGGTCAACGCCATCCCGCTCGGCATCATGTTGTTCTTCGTCGTCCTCTTCCTCGTCGTCAACCCGTTCGGGACGGACCTCGCCGCGCAGGCTATCCAGATGACCATCGTCATCGTGACGTTCGTCGCGCTGTTCATCCTCACCTACGTCTCCGGGAAGGCCATCTCGGAGTCCGAGAAGGAACTGGAGGCGATGCAGGGACTGGAGGCCGTCTCGGAGAGTGTCGGGGCCGAGGAGGTCGAGGCCGCCGAGGAGACCGAGGCCGAGGCGGACGACGAGGTCGAGGAGGCTGAGGCGGGCGCCGAGGAGACCGAAGAGTAGTCCGTTCCTCGACCGCCGCTCGTCGCTGAACAGCGCACCTGCGGCCGCCCCCTCGGCTGGCGGCGGCCGGTGCTCATTCTTGCCGCTTTCTCGCCCCAGAGGAATCGGCCACCCGCACGGCGTTCGCAACCTTTCTAACCCCTCAGTCCTCACCGTGGTGTATGGCAGGAGAGCAGCTAGCGTTGACTGTCCTCATGGGGGTTCTACTGGTGGGCATCGTCGCCCTGGTGAGCCGCTACGGGGACCTGCGCTCGTACACGCCCCTCGCTGGTGGCGCCGGTTACGGCGGCGAGACCAGCCACGGGCACTCGGAGAAGCCAGCCGGTCTCATCCGCTGGTTCACCACAGTCGACCACAAGGACATCGGCATCCTGTACGGCCTCTACGGCACCATCGCCTTCCTCTGGGGCGGTGCCGCCGTCATGCTGATGCGTGTGGAACTGGCCGCACCGGGGTTCGACGTCATGCAGGCGCAGTTCTACAACAGCCTGCTCACGTCCCACGGCATCACGATGCTGTTCCTGTTCGGGACGCCCATCATCGCGGCGTTCTCGAACTACTTCGTCCCGCTCCTCATCGGCGCGGACGACATGGCGTTCCCGCGCATCAACGCCATCGCGTTCTGGCTGCTGCCCCCGGCGGCAGTCCTCATCTGGGCCGGGTTCTTCACCGCGCCCCTGACGGGCAACGAGATCGCGCCCGCCCAGACGAGCTGGACGATGTACACACCGCTGTCGGCCGAGCAGGTCAACCCCGGCGTCGACCTGATGCTGCTGGGTCTACACCTGTCCGGTGTCTCGGCGACGATGGGTGCGATCAACTTCATCGCGACCATCTTCACCGAGCGCTCGGAGAAGGTCAACTGGGCCAACCTCGACATCTTCAGCTGGACCATCCTCACCCAGAGCGCGCTCATCCTGTTCGCGTTCCCGCTGCTCGGGAGCGCGCTGGTGATGCTGCTGCTCGACCGGAACTTCGGGACGGCGTTCTTCGCCGTCGACGGTGGTTCGCCCATCCTCTGGCAGCACCTGTTCTGGTTCTTCGGCCACCCCGAGGTCTACATCCTCGTGTTGCCGCCGATGGGGCTGGTGTCGTGGATCCTCCCCAAGTTCGCGGGCCGCAAGCTCTTCGGCTTCAAGTTCGTCGTCTACTCCACGCTGGCCATCGGCGTCCTCTCGTTCGGTGTCTGGGCGCACCACATGTTCAGCACGGGCATCGACCCGCGCATCCGTGCGAGCTTCATGGCCGTCTCGTTGGCCATCGCGATACCATCCGCAGTCAAGACGTTCAACTGGATCACGACGCTCTGGAACGGGAAGATCCGACTGACCGCCCCGATGCTGTTCTGTATCGGGTTCATCAGTAACTTCGTCATCGGTGGCATCACCGGCGTGTTCCTCGCGGCCATCCCGGTGGACCTCGTGCTCCACGACACCTACTACGTCGTCGGGCACTTCCACTACGTCGTGATGGGGATGATCGCCTTCGCCGGCTTCGGTGCCATCTACTACTGGTACCCCATCGTCACCGGCAAGATGTACCAGCGGACGCTGGCGAAGTGGCACTTCTGGCTCTCGATGGTCGGGACGAACATCACGTTCTTCGCGTTCCTCCTGCTGGGCTACCTCGGGATGCCCCGGCGCTACGCGACGTACAACTTCGACGCCGCTATCGCGCCGCTGGCCGAGGTCACGAGCCTCCACCAGATCGCGACCGTGGGCGCGTTCATCCTCATGATCGGCCAGCTCATCTGGCTCTGGAACCTCGTCTCCTCGTACTACGAGGGGCCGACGGTCGAGGACGGCGACCCGTGGAACCTCAAGGAAGACGGCATGTTCGGCCGCGAGTTCCAGTGGTTCGAGGCACAGCTCGCCCGCGCTGACGGTGGCGAGGTCGAGGACGAGGAACTCGTCACCGACGGCGGCCGCATCGTGAACGAGAACCTCACCGCTGCGGTCCGCCGCGTCGCTGACGACGACGAGTAACCCGCCCACCGTTCGCTGTTCTCCACTCGCTTCGCCTCCTGCAGAGCGCCAGCGCTCCCGACGAGACGACCGTACGAACGAGACCGCTCGGGGACGCTACGCTCGCCCTCAGACCGACGTCAGGACGAGGACGATTCCGGTCACGAACATCATGATGGCTACCCCGCCGAGGACGCCGACGAGCAGGTCCTTCTCCTCCATACCCCGTGTTGGTGGAGCGAGGTCAAAAGGCTAATCCTCGGCGGCTCCGTAGTCGTGATGTGAGCGATTCGACCAGTACGGAGGAGGGGTTCACGGGCGTGGACGAGCCGACTGTCGGCCTGTCGGGCCGCCGGCTCGTGGCCACGCTCTACGTTATCGTGGTCGGCATCGCGACGTTCACGGGGTTCGTCCTCGGGGTCATCGGCCCCCGCGACCTCGACCCGCAACTGTTCGGCTTCGTCGACATGCCGCCGACGCCGCTCGGGATGGCGGCCTACGGGGGCATCACGCTGGCGACGGTGCTCGGTGTCCTCCTCGTCGGCGTGATGTTCGTCTCGAGTCGGTACGTCGACTGATCCTCCACGGACGGGCTGTGTATTGCGTGAGACGTAGACACACGTAGCGGCTCGCCCGTCGAATTGCCGATTCCGTCGGGTGAATCACAAGACGGATGACCGACGCTCTCGAATCTGAGACCATGTACCACGTGGTGATGGGGGTCGCCCCGGAGGACGACACGCTCGGGGAGAAACTCGAGGCGGTGCTGGACCTCCCCGGTGAGGTGCGCGTGAGCGTCGTCCACGTCACCGACGACCCGGACGACATCGAGTCCGTCCCGAGCGTCGCCCGGGCGCTCGACACGCTGGGGACGGCAGGGGTGGACGCGAGGGCGGTCACACGGCCCGGCGACCCGCCACGGGCCGTCCTCGACGTGGCCACCGAGGAAGACGCCGACTGCATCTGTGTCGGTGCCCGGCGCCGGACGCCGGCCGGGAAACGGGGGCTCAGGCCGGGTGCGCAGCGCATCGTCGTCACCGCGGACCAGCCGGTCCTCGTCGTCGGTGACCTGCCGGAGAACGAGACGCCGCGATCGTAGGCCGTCGCCGGTCGACGACTATCCCTGGCCGATCATCCGCTCTTCCTCGTCCCACTCGCGCTTGCGGAGCTCGTACTTCTGGACCTTCCCCGTGGCCGTCGTGGGGAGCTCCTTCACGAACTCGACGCGCCGCACGCGCTTGTAGGAGGCCAGTTCCTCCCGCGTGAACTGCTTGAGTTCCTCCTCCGTGACGCCGGGGTTCTCCGGGTCGCCGTTCGCCGGGACGACGAACGCCTTGACCGTCTCGCCGTACTTGTCCGAGGGGGCGGGGATGACCGCCGCGGCACCGACCGCCGGGTGGTCGTACAGCGCGTCCTCCACCTCGATGGAGGAGATGTTCTCCCCGCCGGAGATGATGAGGTCCTTCTTGCGGTCCTGGATGGAGATCATCCCGTTCTCGTTCATCGTGGCGAGGTCACCGGTGTGGAACCAGCCCTCGATACGGTCGTTGAACGCCTCGTGGGTCTCCTCGGGCTTGTTCCAGTACTTCTCCATCACCTGGTTGCCACGGACGACCACCTCGCCGATGTGCTTGTCGTCGCGTGGCACCTGCTCGCCGTCCTCGTCGACCACGCGGATCTCGGTCCCGAGGTAGGCCATCCCCTGCCGCTTCTTGACGTCGAAGCGAGCGGCGTCGTCGTCGTCGAACAGGCGACGAGCGTTGCTGGTGGTGATGAGCGGCCCCGTCTCGGTCAGCCCGTAGACGTGGATCATGTACCAGCCGAACTCGTCCTCGATGGTGCGGATGGTGGCCTCCGGCGGGGCCGACCCCGCCGTGGCGACGCGGACGTCGGCCGCACCCTCCGTGACGACGTCCTCGTTGGCCCCGTGGTACTCGAGGAGCATGTTCAGCACCGTCGGCGCGGCACACATGTACGAGACGTCCTCGTCCCGGACCGTCTCGAATATCCACCCGGCGTCGATACCGCGGGTGCAGACGTGTTTCGCGGCGTTGCCGGTGATGGCGAAGATGTGGCCCCAGCCGTTGGCGTGGAACATCGGCAGCGTCCAGAGGTAGACGTCGTCGTCCGAGATGTCCTGGTGGCTGGAGATGAGGTACGCGTGGATGGTCTCGGTCCGGTGGGTCCGACAGACCCCCTTCGGGTCGCCCGTGGTGCCCGAGGTGTAGTTGATGGTACAGATCTCGTCCTCGGACATCTCGGGGCGGTCGTAGTCCCCGTCGGCCGCTTCGACGAGGTCGTCGAACGACTGCCAGTCGCCGTCCACCTTCTCCGTGTCGTTCGTGATGAAGGTCTCCGTCGGCACCTCGTCGCGTATCTCCTCGATCTTGTCGGCGTAGTCCCAGTCGGCGTAGATGGCGTCCACCCCGGCGTCGTTCAGGATGTACGTGTAGTCCTTCGGCGTCAGCCGGTAGTTGAGCGGGGTGTGGACGCCGCCAGCCTGGAAGATACCGTACGCGGCCTCGAGGTGGTAGTGTGTGTTCGGGTCCAGGACCGCGACTCGGTCACCCTTCTCGATCCCGTGGTCCTGCAGCACCTCGGAGAACGCGTCCGAGCGTGCGCCCAGCTCCGCGTAACTGTACCGTTCACCGGTCGTTGCGACGACCGCCTCGGCCTCGGGGTAGTTGTCCCGCGCCCGGTCCAGGAACTCGGTCACCAGGAGTGGTTTTCGCATGACTGTCCCTAGCCACCGGTCCCCAAATAATAAAACCGGCCTCTAGGGGGTACGCGTATATCGGCGGCCGCCGACCACCCACCCATGGGACGCGTGTCGGTAGCCGCCCTCGCACTCTGTCTGCTCCTCTCCGGGTGCAGCACGCTGTCGCCGAACCCCGAGCCACGGCCGGGGACGACGACGGCCACGCCCGCCCCCGTCCCGACGGCCGGACCGGACGGCACCCTCGCGCCCGGCCTGACCCGCGAGGGGGTGGTCGACGCCCGGACGCTCGCGGTGGCCCACGTCGCCAGACTCGCCGACCGGTCCTACACCCTGACCGCGACACGCACCACGCGGTACCCGAACGGGACGCTCCGGGAGCGACTCGAGTTGAACCTCTCGCTCGGCGCCGACCGGTCGTACCTCGCGCACGCCGAGACGGCCGGCCCGCGCGCACCGGTGTTCCTCGGGCGGCCCCCCGCGTCGGCGGCGTTCTGGTCCAACGGCTCGGTGTACACCCGACGGCTGACCCACGCCGGGAGCACCACCTACACCACGTTCCAGCCGACGAACGGGGCCGGGACGTGGCAGTACTGGGCCCGAACCGTCCCGTTCGGCGGCCGAGGCGGGAACCCTCGCGAGTTCCTCACCCGAACGTTCACCGCCATCCCCACCCGGACCACCGGCCGTGCCGTCGACAGTGGACCGACCACCTACACCGTCGTCGGGACGCGCGCCACAGCACCCATCGAACTCGGCGTCGAGGACCCACGCGAGGTCGACCTCCGTGCGGAGGTGACCGCCGACGGACTCGTCCGCTCGCTGACGCTCACCTACGTCGGCACCGTGGACGGCCGAACCGTCGAGGTGACCCGCCGGCTCCGCTACGACCGGGTCGGCGCGACGGACGTGACCCGTCCGCCGTGGGTGGACCGGGCGCTCTCGGAGTAGCGGGGAGCGGAGGAAGACAGTCGGCCACGGGGTGTGGCCGAGCGAGTCGGTCGGTCGGGCCGACGCTCAGTTCGTCGCCGCTTCGCCGAACGCCGAGGTGAACAGTTCCTCGAGTTGTTCGGGCGTGCGCCGCCCGCTCACCGCGTCGAGGAGTGCTCCGTCGGCGAAGGTGAGCGTGGCGGGCGCGGCGTCCACGTCGAACGCGCGCCGGAAGTCGCTCACCGACTCGCCGTCGACGCCGGCCACCGCGACGCCGTTGGGGACGGCCGAGAGGATGGCGTCGAGGTCGTCCTTCATCCGGTCGCACGGCTCGCAGTGGAGTCTCCAGACGAAGACGACGGCGTCCTCGTTCGCCTCGAGGAACGCCTCGTAGTCCTCGTCGTCGACCTCGGGCATCGCCTCTGGCACCGGTGAGGTGGCGGAGACGCCCGCCACCAGCGTGGCGAGGTGCAGCAGTTCGTCGCGCGACACCTCCACGTCGGGCGCCTGACGCTTGAAGTAGCCTCGCAGCGAGAGGAACGCCACCAGCTCCGCGCGCGTGATGCCGAGCTCAGTGGCCGTCTCGGCGGCCTCCTCGTCGCTCATGTCGAACAGGTCGGCGAGCGTCCCGTGGAACACCTCGTCGCTCGCGTCGCCGTAGGTGTCGTGGTAGACGCCACGCTCGGCGTCGTAGGCCTCGCTCGCCGCGAGGCGGTCGGGGTCGTCGCGCTCCTCGACCAGCACGCCGCAGTCGAGGAGGAACTCGTACCGTTGTGCTGTGGTCCGTTCCTCGTTCATACGCCTAGGTACCGCTGTCTCGTCTCCTCGTCTTCTCGCAGGTCCTCCGAGTGGCCCTCGTAGACGATGCTCCCCTGGTCGACGATGTAACACCGCTCGGCGATCTTGATGGCCGCCGCGGCGTTCTGCTCGACGAGCAGGACCGTGGTGCCCTCCTCGCTGATGCGCCGGATGGCGTCCTCCACGTCCTCGATGATCTTCGGCGCGAGTCCCTCGTAGGGTTCGTCGAGCATCAGCAGTTTCGGGTTCTGTCGGAGCGCCCGTGCGATGGCGAGCATCTGCTGTTCACCACCCGAGAGCGTGCCTGCCATCTGGTTCTGCCGTTCGTCCAGCCGCGGGAACGCGTCGTACATCTCCTGCAGGGGACGAGCCTCGTTCACCTGTCCCAGCGCGCGGCCGACGAGGTTCGAACGGTTGCGCGACACCTCCGCGAGGTGGAGGTTCTCCTCCACGGTGAGGTTCGGGAAGATGCGCCGTTCCTCCGGGACGAGGCCGATGCCGGACATCGAGACGTCCTCTGTCGGGCGGCCGGCGATGGTCTTACCCTCGAACCGTATCTCGCCGTCGCGGACGTCCGGCGGCGCCGCCCCCGCGATGGAGCGCAGCGTCGTGGTCTTGCCCGCGCCGTTCCGACCCAGCAGGGCGCAGACCTCGCCGTCGGCGATCTCCATCGAGAGGTCCCTGAGGATGTGACTCTGGCCGTAGTAGGCGTCGATGGAGTCGACCTCCAGCAGGCTCACAGTTCGACACCTCCGAGGTACGCCTCCTGGACGTCGGTGTTGTCCTGTACCTCCTCCGGGGTGCCGTCGGCGATGATGGCCCCGCGATTGAGGACGGCGATGCTGTCGGCGATGCGGAAGATGATCTCCATGTCGTGTTCGACGAGGACGATGGTCAGGCCGAGTTCCTCCTGCAGCCGCTCGACGAGGTCGACCGTCGACTGCGTCTCCTCGGGGCTCATCCCGGCGGTCGGCTCGTCCATGAACAGCAGGTCCGGCTCCGAGGCGAGGGCGATGGCGATCTCCAGCCGGCGCTTGTCGCCGTACGGGAGGCTGCCGGCCTCCACGTCGTCCGAGCCGTGTAGTTCGACGGCCTCCAGCATCTCCGTGGCCGTCTCGTCCACCTCCGTGAACGAGTCACGCTTCCGGAGGAAGTTGAGCTGGAACGAGCCGTGCTCGTTCGCCAGCGCCGCCATCTGGACGTTCTCGCGGGCGGTCATCCCTGGGAAGATGGAGGCGGTCTGGAACGACTTGCTGATGCCCTTCTGGACCACCTCGTGCGGCTCGGAGCCCGTGATGCCGTACTCCTTGCGGAGTTGCTCGATGCGCTGTCGTTGCTGCTGGTCACGTTCGTCGTCGGGGACCTCGCGGATCTCGTGGAGGTCCGCGGCGTCCTCGTCGGACAGGTCGTAGTAGACGTGCCCCTCGGTCGGTTCGAGGAGGCCGGTGACGAGGTTGATGGTCGTCGACTTGCCGGCGCCGTTCGGGCCGATGATGGCCTTCGTCTCGCCGCGTTCGACCGTCAGGTCGACGTCGTCGACGGCCGTCAGCCCGGAGAAGCGCTTCGTGAGCCCTTCCATCTCGAGGAGCCCCATCAGCTCCCACCTCCGACACCGACGAGCGAGAGCATCCCACGGACCCGGCTCGTTACCCCACGACCGACACCGCGGAGCCATGTGGCGATGCCGCGCCCGACACCGCGGAGCCAGTCGGTGAACGCGCCCGGCGCCTCACTCGGGTTCCGGACCGCCCAGACGAGCGACTCCACCGCGCGAACCAGGAACTTCTTCAGGTCCACCAGTGCGCCGTAGGCACCGCGTGGGAACACCCACACGATGAAGACGAAGACGGCGCCCAGGATGAGCCGCCAGAGCGACCCGATCTCGCCGATCACGGGTATCGTCGCCCCCGAGATGACGTTCGCGATGTACTCGAAGATGAACGCCCCGAACACCGGGCCGATGAGCGACCCCGTACCGCCGAGGACGGTCATGATGACGAAGTCCCCCGACTGGATCCAGTAGAGTGCCGTCGCCGGGTGGATGAACGACTCGTGCATCACGAACAGCGCCCCGCCCATACCGGCGAACGCGCCACTGATGATGAAGGCCATCAACTTGTAGCGGAACACGTTCAGGCCGACGAACTCGACGCGCTGCTCGTTCTCTCCGAGCGCCTCGAAGATGAGGCCGTACGGGGAGTTGACGATGCGGTTCGCGACGGTCAGCGCGAGCAGGAACAGCACCGCGACGAACACGTACTCGATGGGGACGTAGTCGAGCGAGACGAGGAACGGAATCTCGAAGTTCCCGATCACGGGCAGGTAGAGCGCGCCGAACTGGGAGACCGGTTCGCCGAAGTCGACCATCCCGAGCAGGCTCCCGACGTTCACGTCGCTGAACCCGTTGTCACCGTTGGTGATGCCCGACCCCGGCCCGAGAGCGAAGAAGTAGAGCATCTGCCCGAACGTCAGGGTCAACACCGCGAAGTAGACGCCGGACCGCCGGATGGACATGAACCCGATGGGCCACGCCAGCAGCGTCGCCAGCGCCGTCCCGAACACCAGCATCGCGATGGGCGAGGTGATGCCGGGCATCGTCGCCGAGAAGCCGGCGAAGGATATCTCGGCCGTCGAGGAGAGCAGCGCGGCGCTGTAGGCGGCGGTGCCGAAGAACGCCGCGTGCCCGAACGAGAGCAACTCCGTGTACCCCAGCAGGAGGTTGAAGCCGATGACGATGATGCCGTAGATGAGCACGAGCGACGCGAGGCCCTCGTACCCGCCGATACCGGGGTCACCCAGCGACTCGTTGAGCATCCCCATCCCCTCGATGAGGAGGTACGGGAAGACGACGAGGAACAGCGCACTCCCGATGACGACGGAGAACTCGTTCTCACGGAGCGAGCGGTAGGCCTCGCCGATGGGGCCGCCGATCGACCCCGAACCGGAGTCGGCGTCGTCGACGACCGTCCCGCCGTCCGTCTCCACCGGCGTGTCGCCGTCCCGGCTCATTCGCCCACCTCCGCGCTCCCGAACAGGCCCTCGGGGCGGAACAGGAGGACGCCCGCGGCCACCGCGTAGAGGACGATCTGTGCCCACTGCGAGGCGAGCACCGTCATCGCCGCGATGGTGATGCCGAGGACGAAGCCGCCGAAGATGGCGCCCACGACGCTCCCCGCGCCCCCGACGACGAGGACGAGGAACGCCGGAATCAGCGCCTGTTCCGTCCCTATCTGGGGACTGACCGTCTGGAACGAGACGCCGATGAGGCCCGCGAACGCGGCGAGTGCTGCCCCCATGGCGAACACGAGGCTGTACGAGCGGTTGATCTTGATGCCGAGCAGACGGACCATCTCGGAGTCCTGTGTGCCGGCCTGCACCACCAGCCCGAAGTCCGTCTTCTCGATGACGAGGTAGGTCAGGCCGATGACCACCAGCGCGATGAGGACGATGTAGAGTCGCCACTGCGGGTAGTTACCGACGATAGGCAGTTCGATGGGTCCGCCGACGCTGATGCCGAGCACCTGTTCCGGCGTCGCGGGCTGGAACGTGCTCCCGCCCATCAGGAACTTGACAACCTCCTGAACGATGAGCGCCAGGCCGAAGGTGACCAACAACTGGTCCGTCTCCGGGCGGTCGTAGAACGGTTCGGCGACGTAGCGCTCCATCAGGAGCCCGACGACGAAGCCGAAGATGGGGACGAGCACCATCGCCGCCGCGAAGCCCAGTCCCAGTCCCACGGTGGTCACGCCGATGCTCTCCAGATAGCCTGTCGAGAGTGTCGTCTCCCGGATGACGTACATCCCTGCGTAGCCGCCGATGAGGTAGAGCGCCCCGTGGGCGAGGTTGAGGAACTTCATCGTCCCCAGGATGATGGTCAGTCCGATACCGAGCAGGGCGAAGATGGCCCCCTGCTGCAGGCCGTTGAGGACGACTTCCACTGCCGTCTCTAGTACCATCGCGCGACCACCTCCAGAGTGAATCCCGCGCGCGTTCGAGTCGTATGTCGTAAGTGTATCATAGGTTCGTAGTTGGTGTCTGCGCCCGGCAAAGAACGGGGTGCGGGCCGAACGGTGCGTCTACTCGTCGCCGTACTCGCCCAGCTCACACTCGGCGGCCGGTCCCTCGTCCGGACCGTAGCCGAGGTCGTCGCGCGGTGTCTGGTTGACCACGTTCAGCAGGTCGAACTCGGAGTCACGGTCGCCCGGGGCCTTCCCCTGCACGACCAGCACGTCACGGAACGCCTGGTGGTCCGAGCCACGCATCAGCTCGCCACCCAGCCCGGCGTTGTCGAACTCGTAGTCCTCCATCTCGCGGATGACCTCCGGCGGGTAGAACGTCCCCGCACGCTCGACCGCCGCCGCGTACTGCATCGTCTGGGTGTACGCCAGCCGGGCCGCGTAGGACGGCGGCTGGTCGTACTCCTCCTGGAACGACTCGACGAAGCTCTGCGTGTACTCCTCGTCGAGCTTCCAGTTCCAGTCGGCCGTCCCGAAGATGCCCTCGATGGAGTCGCTCGCCGCCTGCGCCATCAGGCGGTTGTACAGCGGGACGATGATCTCGAGACGCTCGTCCAGCCCAGCCTCGATGGCCTGCGGGAGCGAGTTCGCCGCGTCCAGCCCGTAGTGGTTCAGCACCAGCACGTCGGCGTCGTCCGGGACGTCCGACAGGTACGAGGAGTAGTCCGACGTCCCGAGCGGCGTCGGGACGGAGTCGATCTGACTCCAGCCCGCCACGTCGGTGAAGAACTGCTCCATCGACGCCTGCTGGGTCTGGCCCCAGGTGTAGTCGGCGTACAGCTGGTAGAAGTTCAGGTCCTCGCCGTAGGCGTCACGAACCACGGGGGCGAGCGCCTGTCCGGTCATGTACGCGTTGAACATCTCACGGAACGAGTACCGGACACACGCGCTGCCGGTGGTGTCGTTCGAGTGCGTGAGACAGCACTGGAACTGGACCTTCTCCTCCTGACATAGCTCCTGGACTGCGATGGCCACACCGGAGGAGGACCCTCCGGTGATCATGATGGCGTCGTCACGGCTGATCATCCGCGAGGCGGACTGGCGAGCCGTGTCGGGGTCCGTCGCGGTGTCACCGTTCACCGACTCGACGGTCTTCCCGAGCACGCCGTCGCCCGAGAGGTCGTCCCACTGGTCGACCCAGCCGCCACCGTTGTTCAGGTGCTGCTTCGCGAGGTCGTAGCCCCGAAGCTCGTCCTCGCCCTCCTGGGAGTACGACCCCGATTGCGGGACGTTGAACCCGAAGGTGACCGTGTCTCCCTCGACGGGGAAGTTGCCGAGCGACGGGTACTCGGTCGAGCCCCCGTCGTCGCCGCCACCGCCGTTGCCGTCGTCGTCGCCGCCACCGCCGTTGCCATCGTCACCGCCCCCGCCGTCGTTCTGTCCGCCCTGGGTACATCCCGCCAGTCCGGCGAGACCGACGGCCCCCGCGGCCGCCGAACCCTTCACCACATCGCGCCGTGTAGGTCGACTGTCTTCCATAGCGACACCCGTTGCCATGGCATATCCCAACATAAATGCCCTCCCTAAAGATTACAACCCGTTCTACGACGGCTCCCTCGGCACCCCGTCCTGACGGCGGCTGGAGGTGGTCGGGGGCGGTGACAGGGTCGAAAGTGGTGTCGCGGGGGCGCGCGGCGCCCGCCGTCAGTCTGCGCGGTGCCGACTCAGTCGGCCACGCGGTGCCGACTCAGTCGACGAGGATGGTGAGTCTCGGCGTCCTCCGTCAGTCGCCGTGGATCTGCTCGCGAATCTGCTCGGGCACGGAGGGGTCCCGCAGCGTCGTCGTGTCCCCGAGTTCCTCGCCGTTGGATATCTCCTCGAGCAGGCGGCGCATGATCTTCCCCGAGCGCGTCTTCGGGAGTTCGTCGACGAAGATGACGTTCGCGGGCCGCGCGAACTTCCCGATCTCCTCCTCGACGGCGCCGACGATGTCCGCCTTCACGGCGTCGCTCCGCTCGACACCCTCGCGGAGGATGACGTAGACGTCCGGCACCTCGCCCTTCTCGGCATCCTTGCGGGGCGCGACGGCCGCCTCCGCGACAGCCTCCACCTCGCTCACGGCGGACTCGAGTTCCATCGTCCCGAGGCGGTGTCCGGCGACGTTCATCACGTCGTCGAGCCGCCCGAGGATGCGCCAGTAGCCGTCCTGGGCCTGGACGGCACCGTCGCCGGCCTTGTAGTTCCAGTCGGTCCAGTCGTCCGAGTCGGTGTCGGAGAAGTCCTCCCAGTACGTGGAGATGAACCGCTCGTCGTTGCCGTACACCGTCTGGAGCATCGACGGCCACGGCCGCTCGATGATGAGGTTCCCCGCCTGCCCGCTGGCCTCGGGGAGCTTCTCGCCCTGGTCGTCGACGAGCGCGGGCTTGATGCCGGGGGCGGGCTTGCCGGCGCTACCGGGCTTCATGTCGTCCAGCGCGGGCAGGTTCGTGATGAGGTGGCCCCCGGTCTCGGTCTGCCACCAGGTGTCGACGATGACGGCGTCCTCGTCCCCGATGTGCTTGTAGTACCAGAGCCACGCCTCCGGCTGGATGGGTTCGCCCACCGTCGTCATGTGCCGGAAGTCGAAGTCGTAGCTCTCGGGGTACTCCTCGCCCCACTTCATGAACATCCGCACCGCGGTGGGGGAGGTGTGGAAGATGTCCACGTCGTACTTCTCGGCGATCTCCCAGATGCGGCCCTTGTGCGGGTGGTCCGGCGTGTCCTCGTACATCACCGAGGTGGTACCGAGCGCGAGCGGGCCGTAGACGATGTAGGAGTGCCCCGTGATCCAGCCGATGTCCGCGGCACACCAGTATGTGTCCTCGGGCTTGATGTCGAGCACGTTCTTCGACGTCGCGGCCGCGTACGCGAGGTAGCCACCGGTCCGGTGCTGGCACCCCTTCGGCTTGCCCGTGGTCCCCGAGGTGTACATCAGGAACAGCGGGTCCTCGGCGTCGCGCGAGACTGGTTCGACCGTCTCGAGGGCGTGCTCCTCCAGCAGCGAGTCGACCTCGACGTAGTCGTCGTCGACGTCGGCCTTCGCTTCGTCGTGCCGGTTCCACTGGAGGACCGTCGGGTCGCGGTCGGTCTGTTTCAGCGCGTCGTCGGTCTTCTCGATGTGTTCGAGGAAGTCGCCGCGGCGGTAGTAGCCGTCGATGGTGACGATGTAGTCGGACTGCGCCGAGTCGACGCGCTCGGCGAGCGCCTGCGCGGAGAACCCGGCGAAGACGACCGAATGGGGCGCACCGATGCGGGCACACGCGAGCATCGTGATGGGCAGCGCGGGCACCATCGGGAGGTGGACGGTGACCACGTCGTCCTCCTCGACACCCTGCGCGCGGAGTGCGGCGGCCATCTCGTTGACCCGGCGGTAGAGGTCCTGATAGGTGATGTTCTCCTGCTCACCGTCGGTCCCCTCCCAGAGCAGCGCCGTCTGGTTCTTGCGCTCCTCCAGGTGCCGGTCGACGCAGTTGTACGACGCGTTGAGCTTACCACCGACGAACCACTCGAAGAACGGCGGGTTCGAGCCGTCGAACGTCTGGTCCCACGACTCGTCCCAGTCGAGCAGTTCGGCGTAGCGCTCGAATCCGTCGGGGAACTCGTCCAGCTCGTCGTGGATGGCCGGGTCCGTCGCGTTGGCCTGACCGACGAACTTCGTGGGTGGCCGGAAGTACTCCTGTTCCCTGAGCCGTGCCTCGATGGTGGCAGACGCCTCGGGATCCTCTGAGTCGGACATGACGTATCAGCTACGGTCCATCTGGCTAATGAAGGGGGGGTCTAACTAATGTAACCACCTCGCACGGTCTCACTCCGCGTCGTCGAAGAACGTGGCCAGCAGTTTCCGCTGTCCGCGACGGAGGTGGTTGTGGAGCGTGGGCGAGGAGACGCCGATGGAGTCCGCGAGGTCCTCGGCCGTCGACCCACGAGGCCAGTCGAAGTAGCCCGCGTGGTACGCCGCCTGCAACACGGAGCGCTGGCGGTCCGTGAGCTTGCCGTCGAGCGAGCGCTGGAACTCCGTCGGCGTCCGCACCGAGGGTTCCGCCTCACGCTTGGCGACGAGATTTGCCGACGGCGACCCGTCGGCGACGTGTTCCGCGATGGCTCGGACGTCGGCGCAGGGGGCCACCTCGCAACGCATCCGGGCGTGTCCGTCCTCCGCGACGAGTTCGCGGACGTTCGCGCCGTACTCGACGACGTTCCCGGCGAGCGACGCCTCGTCGACCGTCACCTCGAGGACGCTCTCCTCGCGGTGGTCGGCCACCAGCCGCGCCCCGGCCGCCGCCTCGCGGGTGAACGCCAGCACCTCGTCCGGCGGTGCCCCGCTGACGGTGACGTAGAACAACAGCGAGTCCTCGTCCAGCGGGACGAGCCCGGCGACGGTGAACGAGCAGTCGAGTTCGGCAGACCCGGCGACGAACAGCGAGTCGTGGTCGTCGGATCGGAACTCGAGCTCGAGCAGTTCGTCCGCCAGCAACAGGCGTTTCCACTCGACGGCCGCGACGGCGCTCGACACCCGGCCGCCGAGGTTCTCGAGGGCGGCCCGCTCGGCCGGCGAGGGGGAGACGGGCGTCCCGACGACGAGCACCCCCGTCGAGCCGCCCTCGTGGTGCAGGGGCACCCGGACGAGCCAGCACCGACTCTCGCCGTCCCGGTCGACCGCCGAACACCGAACCGCGTCCGGGACTGCCGGCGCGTCGGCGTCGGTCGTTTCGGGGTGGTGGCGGAGCCGCTGGGCCGCCTCCGTCCCGATTCCGCTCGACGCGACCAGTTCTCCAGGGCCGTCGGTTTCGGAACGGCTCACCCACGCGAACTCGATGGGTCCGGCCGCCGCGAGCGTCTCACACGTCACGCGGAAGATGGCCGACTCCGTCGAGACGTCGTCCAGCGCCTCGTGGACTCCCGCGGCCGCATCCTGGACCGCGCGCAACCGGGCCAGTTCGGCGCCGTCGCCCGTACTCGTCTCCGGGTGCACCGTCAGCAGGAAGCCGTCACTCGCGCCGTCTCGCTCCGCGAGTGCCGTGAGCGTCAGGCGACCGGCGGTCGACTCCGTCTCCTCGCCGACCGTCGCCTCGCCGACCCACGTCTCGCTGGCGAGTGCCGTCTCCCAGAGGTCGGCCCACGTCGCGTCCGCCGGCCAGACGAGCCGCCGGACGTCGAGCCCGGTGGACTCTCGGTCGCCCACGAGTGCCTCGAACCGGGGATTGGCGTGCACCACGGCCCCCCCGCCGTCCAGCAACGCGACCGGGTGTTCGAGGCGGTCGAACGCGGCACGGAAGCGGTCGTCGCCGCCCTCCGTGGCACGCGCGAACGCCGCCGCGACGGCCGCACCGTCGGGGTCGCCGTCGGGTGCGAGCGCGTCGAGTCGACGCCACCCACCGACGGCCATCACCACGGCGGGGTCGACGCCGCGTTCCAGCAGCCACCGGCCGTATCGCCGGCGCAGGTCCGCGCTGGAGACCGATCGCAGGCACTCGTCGCCCGCGTCGGCCGCGCTGTCGGCCACCTCGCCGACGAGCATCTGGAGGCGTCGCGGGGTCACGTCGAACAGGGGCTCCGACTCGTCGACGCCGTTGCTGGCCGCGTAGCGCGAGAGTTCACGCTCCAGGTCCGGCGGGAGGTAGGCCGTCCGGACGGTGTCGCCCGACTCGTCGCGGACCGTCAGCAGGTAGTGGACCCGTCCCTCGGCGATTCGAGCGGTGACATCGGCGGGCATGAGACTACTCATCTCGGCGGGGCGCAACCCCGCCTCACCCGCGAGGCGGACCACCAACCGCTCCCGGTAGGTTCGGGTCGCGCGGAGGAGTCGGCTGTACCGGCCCTCGAGCGGCGACCGGCCGACGTCCGACTCCGTCTCCGACATGCTTCGGGCCTTACTGGTGAGACGAAATAAAACCACCGTGTACTGCCGCCGACACGTTCAGGGGGGTCCGAGACACCTGCTCGGCGATGGCAGGTCCGTCCCCTCGCCGGTTCGAGCTCTCGACTCTGGGTCACAGCAGGGCAGAGACGCCGACCCGACGGGGCTACTCGCACGAACGGTTTCGCCGTCCAACGGCGACGCGAAATCAGTCGCCGTCGCCCGACACCGTCTCCAGTTCCCCGACGGCCTCCGGGTTGCGCAGCGCACTCGTGTCGCCGTAGGACTCGCCGTCGGCGACGGCCGACAGCAGCCGCCGCATGATCTTGCCCGAGTGAGTCTTGGGGAGGTCCGGGGCGACGACGATGCGCGCGAACTGGGTGTCCTCGCCCAGTCGCTCCGCGACGTGGTGGTCGATGCGCTCTGTGAGCGCCGCGTCACCCTCCACACCGCGCTCGGTGCAGACGTAGACCACGGCACGACCACCCTCCTGGTGGGACTCGACGACGGCCGCCTCGGCGACTCCCTCGACCTCGAGGACGACGCGTTCGATGGTCGCCGGACCGTAGTCGGTGTCGCCGACGGTGACGGTGTCGTCCTCGCGTCCGAGGAAGGTGACGTACCCCTCGTGGTCGAGGATGGCCCGGTCGCTCGTGACGTACGCCCAGTCCTCGCCCTCGGCGGCGGCCGCCTCGGTCAGCCCGCGGTGCATCCCCGGCCAGGGTGCCGTCACCGCGAGGTGGCCGGGTTCCCCGCGCGCCACGGACTCGCCGCCCGCGTCGACCACGTCGACCTCGACGCCGGGGATGGCGGGCCCGGCACTCCCCGGTTTCGCCCGGTCGACGCCCGGGAGCGTCGAGACGAGGATACCCCCGGTCTCGGTCTGCCACCACGTATCCACGACGGCACACTCCTCACCGCCGACCGACTCGTAGTACCACTCCCACGCGCGGGCGTCCATCGGCTCGCCGACCGAGCCGAGCAACCGGAGCGACGAGAGGTCGTGTGCCGACGGGTGTTCCGCGCCGTGTTTCATGAACGAGCGGACGGCCGTCGAGGCGGTGTAGAACACGTCGACGCGGTTGCGGTCGACGAGCTCCCACACCCGGTCGCGCTCCGGGTCGTCCGGCGCGCCCTCGTAGAGCATCGTGGTCGCGCCGAGCGCGAGCGGGCCGTAGACGATGTAGGAGTGCCCCGTGATCCACGCCACGTCCGCGGCACACCAGTAGGTGTCACGCGGCTCGATGTCCAGGACGGCGTGGCTCGTCCACGCTACGTGCGAGAGGTACCCTCCAGTCGTGTGCGTGACACGGTCGGGCTCGCCGGTCGTCCCCGAGGTGTAGGTGACGAACAGCGGGTCCTCGGCGGCGCGTTCGACCGGGTCGACCCGGTCGCCAGCGTGGGCGTCGACGAGGTCCTCGTAGTCGTGCTGCCCCTCGGAGAGGTACGGGTCGTCGAGCCGCGGCACCACCACTGTCTCGACGGGGTGCTCGACGCTGGTACGGGCGTTGTCGGCCTTGTTCTTCTGGTTGACCGCGCTCCCGCGCCGGTAGTAGCCGTCGCAGGTGACGAGGTAGCCCGAACCCGTCCGTTCCAGTCGCGCGCGGAGTTCGTCGGCCGAGTAGCCCGCGAAGACGACGTTGTGGAGGGCACCCAGTCGCGCGCAGGCGAGCATCGTGATGGGTAGCTCCGGGATACCGGGCATGAACAGCGTCACGACGTCGTCCTCGCCGACGCCGAGGCCACGGAGCGCCGCAGCTGCCGCGTTCACCTCGTTGTAGAGGTCGAGGTAGGTGTAGACCCGCGTCTCGCCGTCGGCCCCCTCCCACCGGATGGCGACGGAGTTCTTCCGCTCGGCGAGGTGGCGGTCGACGCAGTTGTACGCGGCGTTCAGCTGGCCGCCAGCGAACCACGTCAGCGACTCCGCCTCCCTGTCCAGCACCGTCTCGTGGGGGCTCGACCACTCGAGGAGGTCGGCCGCCCGTCGCCACGCCTCGTGGCCCTCGCGTTCGAAGGCCTCCCTGACCTCGCTGGTCACGTTCGCCGTCTCGACGAACGAGGCCGGGGGCTCGACACGTCGTGGTCGCTCGCGGCCGTCGGTCCTCCCTGTCACGCCTCCCGATTCGGAAATCTGTCCGATAAAAGTTCTGTCAAACCACGGCTTCGAACCGGCCGGCGAGGACAAGACCTATGCTCCGACTCGACGGGCGTCCGACACGTGCCCTCCCAGCCAGCCATCAGCGTCGACTCGCTCACCAAACGGTTCGGCGACGTCCACGCCGTCGACGACCTCTCGTTCGAGGTCGAACGCGGCGAGGTGTTCGGTTTCCTCGGTCCCAACGGCGCCGGCAAGTCGACGACCATCAACTGCCTGCTCGACTTCACGCGCCCCACGAGCGGCTCGGTCTCCCTGTTCGGGCTCGACGCGGTCGGCGACAGCGTCGCGGTCCGCGAACGAACCGGGTCGCTCCTCGAAGGATACGGCGTCTACCCGTCGCTGACCGCGCGCGAACACGTCGAACACGCGGTCGCCGTCCGCGATGCGAGCGACGACCCGGACGAACTGCTCGAACGGGTCGGCCTCTTGGCTGCGGCCGACCGCCGGGCCGGCGACTTCTCGAAGGGGATGTCCCAGCGCCTCGCCATCGCCGTCGCCCTCGTCGACGCCCCCGACCTGCTGATACTCGACGAACCCTCGACCGGGCTCGACCCGAACGGCGCGCGCCGTCTCCAGACCATCGTCCACGAGGAGGCCGACCGCGGCGCGACCGTGTTCTTCTCCTCGCACATCCTCGAACAGGTCGAGGCCGTCGCCGACCGCGTCGGCATCCTGCTGGACGGCCGCCTCGCCACCGTCGGCGACGTGGACGACCTGCGCCGGGAACTCGGCGCCGGCACTACCCTCCGAGTCCGGGTCTCGGACGTCCCGGACGGGCTGCTGGTGGACCTGCGCTCCACACCGGGGGTGACCGACGCCGTCCGCGAGGATGGCCACCTCGAGGTGGCGTGCGAGGACGGCCGGACGAAACTCGACGTGCTCTCGCGCGTCGACGCGGCGGGTGTCTACGAGGACTTCGGACTGCGCGAGGCGTCGCTCGGTGACGTCTTCTCGGCCTACACGGAGGCGGGTGACGCGTGACCTGGAGCGACGTGGTCCGCCGGGACATGCGGAGCGCCTACCGGTCGCGAGCGGCCCCCACGGTGGCGGTGTTGCTCCTCCTGGCGAGCGTCGGCGTCGCCGTCGGCATCGTCGTCATCTCGGCGACGCGACCCGACAACTCAGCGGGGAGCGTGGTGCTCGGGTCCGTCCTCTCGTTCGTCGTCCCCGTCGTCGCCCTCGTCGGTACCTACGGCGCCATCGTCGGCGAACGAACCACGGGGAGCGTGCGGTTCCTCCTCGGCCTCCCGAACTCACGCGCCGACGCCTACCTCGGGAAGTACGTCGCCCGGTCGCTGGTGGTGCTGGTCCCGCTGCTCGTGGGGACGCTCGCCGCCGCGGCCGTCGTCGCGTTCGGCTACCGTGACGGGTCGTTCCTCGACACGATGGTCCTCGGACTCGCAGGCATCCCCTTCGCGCTGGTGTTCGTCGGGGTCGGACTGACCTGCTCGGCCATCGCGGACTCGGACACCCGTGCGGTGGCCGCGGCCATCGGCGCGTTCATCCTGTTCCGTGTCGGCTGGCCCGCCCTCCAGTTCGTCCTGCTCTCCCGACTTGACGACCAGTACCCGCGCCCGGAGTGGTACTTCGAACTCGGGCGGATCAACCCCATCAACGCCTACGTCGCGGTGACGGCGGCTCCGACGAACGTGGAGTTCCACCCGCTGTTGACACGCCCCGGGCCGAACGTGGACAGCGTCGTCGTCGAACCGTGGTTCGGCGCGGCGGTCCTCCTGGGGTGGGCGCTGCTCGCGCCGGTCGGTGGCTACCTCTACTGGCGACAGCGTGACGTGCTCTAGAAGGGGGCCGCAGGACCGACTCAGGCCAGTCCGATGCGCTCCTGGTACGCGCCGTGGTGTTCCTGGAACACCTGCATGATCTCGCCCATCGTGGCGTAGGCCTTCACCGCGTCGATGATGGCCGGCATCACGTTCTCGTCGCGCTCGATGGCCTCGTCGAGCGCGCCGAGCGTCCGCTCGACCTCGTCGTCGTCGCGCTCCTCCTTGACCGCCTCCAGCCGGGCGAGCTGTTTCTCGGAGATCTCGTCGTCCACCTTCAGGATCTCGGGGGAGGTGTCCTCGTCACTCACGTACCTGTTGACCCCCACCATCACCTCCTCCTCGCTGTCGACGCGCTTCTGGTACTCGTAGGAGGCCTCCTGGATTTCGCGGTGGAAGTAGCCCTCCTCGATACCGGCGAGGACGCCGTCGCGGACCGACCCGTCGCCGAGTTCGCGTATCTCCTCGATGTACGCCAGGATCTCGGCCTCCATCTCGAACGTGAGCTTCTCGATGGCGAAACTGCCCGCCATCGGGTCGACGATGTCCGCGACGCCGGACTCCTCGGCGATGATCTGCTGGGTCCGGAGCGCCACCCGGACCGCGTCCTCGCTCGGCAGTGCGAGTGCCTCGTCGTAGCTGTTGGTGTGGAGCGACTGGGTCCCGCCGAGGACGCCAGCGAGTGCCTGCAGGGTCACCCGGATGATGTTGTTCAGCGGCTGCTGGGCGGTGAGCGACTGGCCAGCGGTCTGGGTGTGGAACTTCAGGCGCCGGGCGGCGTCGGCCTCCGCGTCGTACCACTCCTTCGTCTTCTCGGCCCAGATGCGCCGGGCGGCACGGAACTTCGCCACCTCCTCGAAGACGGAGTTGTGCGAGTTGAAGAAGAACGACAGGAGGGGGGCCACCTCGTTCGCGTCGAGTCCACGCTCCATCGCGTCCTCGAGGTAGGCGAAGCCGTCCGCGAGCGTGAACGCGGCCTCCTGTGCCGCGGTGCTACCGGCCTCGCGGATGTGGTAGCCCGAGACCGAGATGGGGTAGAACTTCGGGGTGTTCTCCACGGCGAACTCCACGGTGTCGGTCACCACGTCCAGCGAGGGTTCGGGCGGGATGACCCACTCCTTCTGCGCGATGAACTCCTTCAGCATGTCGTTCTGGAGGGTGCCGCGGATCTCCTCGCGGGGGACGCCCTGCTGGTCGGCCAGCGCGATGTACATCGCGTAGATGACGGCCGCGCTCGGGTTGATTGTGAACGACGTGCTCACCTCGCCGACGTCGATGCCGTCGAACAGCACCTCCATGTCACGGAGCGTGTCCACGGCCACGCCCTCCTTGCCGACCTCGCCCTCGCTCATCGGGTGGTCCGAGTCGATTCCCATCAGCGAGGGCATGTCGAACGCCGTCGAGAGACCGGTCTGCCCCTCGTCGACGAGGTAGTGGAACCGCTCGTTCGTCTCCTCGGCGGTGCCGAAGCCGGCGAACTGCCGCATCGTCCACGTCCGGCCGCGGTACATCGTCGGGTACGCGCCCCGCGTGAACGGCGGCTCACCGGGCATCCCGAGATCCTCGCTGTAGTCGAGGTCGGCGATGTCGTCGGGTGTGTAGACGCGGTCCACCTCGTGGTTCGAGACGGTGGCGAACCGCTCCTTGCGCTCGCCGTGCGCGTCGAGGACCGGGCCGAGGGTCTCCTCCTCCCACTCCTCGCGCTCGGCCCGTATCTCTGTCAGGTCGTCCTCGTCGAACATGCGCGGCACTTCGGAGACCTCGCGTATCAAGTTTAGTGTGCGGGCCGGCAGTACCGGACACGCTTTTGCCACGCCGCGCCACCACTCCCGCTGTGTCAGACCGCTCCCTCCTCCCCGGATCCGTCTGGAACCGCCACGCCAACCCCAAGAGCGGGTGGTCGCGACTGCTCACGACGCCCGTCCTGATGGCGGCCATCTACCTGCGCAAGCCGCGTCTCCTCCTCGCCACGCTCGCGTTCCTCGTCGTCAACCCCGTCCTGTTCCCCGAACCGACCGAGGACCAGCAGGACGAGTTCATGTACCGCGTCGTGCGCGCCGAGGAGGCGTGGACCGACTCCGGCCGTCCGCTGTTCGGGCTCGAGTACCCGCAACTGCTGAACGGGCTGAACGTCTTCGCTTCCGTCTACGCCCTCTACGCCGCCCTCACCCGCGACCCGAAGGGCACCGTCGTCGGCACCGCGGCCACGATGGTGCTGAAGCTCTGGTTCGTCGGGGAACTGGTCCGGTGGTACGACGGACAGCAGGACACGGCGTGACGACTGGAGACCGCAGGCTACGCATGGCGATGCGAAGCGGCGCCGAGAGCGGTTCGAGAAGCGGGCCCTAGTACTTGGGCTCCGCGCCCAGCGTGCCGTACACCTCGTCCATCAGCGTGTCACGCTGCGCGCGCCACGTGTCGAACCCGGCTGGCGTGGACGGGTACGTCTCGTAGTGTGCGAGCAGTTCGTCGGCCTTCTGCTTGGCCTTGTAGAGGTCGAACATCGTCCCCCAGTGGCCGCGGGACTTCCAGAGCGTCTTGAGCGCGAGCAGCGGGCCAATACCCGTCGACCCGGAGTAGAGCGCCTCGGAGAGCTGCTCGCCGGGGAGTGCCGCGAGCATGCTCATCAAGTCGTCGAGGTCGTACGCCGTCGAGAAGATGTTGTAGACGTCGAGGGCGGCGTACCGCCCGCCGAAGTGCTCCATCACGCGCTCGTTGTAGTTCCAGAGGCGGTCCTCCGAGTAGTCCTCCTCGGCGAGCGCCTCGAGGACCTGCTCGGCCGCGTAGGTCGCGGAGTACGCGGCGCCGGCGATGCCCCCGCCCGTGGTGGGGTTGACGTGGGCGGCGGCGTCACCGGCGGCGATGAACCCGGGCGCCGTGGCCGAGTCGTACGGGCGGCGGGTCGGGAGCGACGCGCCCAGTTTGTCCTTCACCGTGGCATTCTTGAACTCGGGCCGCTGGCGGACGTCGCGCTTGAGCGCCTCGACGAGCTTCATCGGCTCCTCGTTCATCTGGAAGCCGAGGCCGACGTTGATCTCCGTGGGCGTGCGCGGGAAGTACCAGAGGTAGCCCGCCGCACGCTCGGTCGGCTTGAACACGAGCGCGTCGTGGTAGTCGACCGGCTCGTCCACCGTGAGGACCTCGCGGTACGCGGAGGAGAACTGCGAGAACCGGACGTTGGTGTCGAACGTGGCGTGCGAGAGGTCGACCTTGTCCTGCAGGAGTGAGAGCGCACCGGTCCCGTCGATGACGAAGTCGGTCTCGTAGGTGACCGGGTCGCCCTTCTGCATGGCCTTCAGCCCGGTCACGCGGCCGTCGTCGTCCTGCACGACGTCGTTGACGACGGTATCGTAGTGGAACTCGGCGCCCCTCTTCTTCGCGCCCTCGATGATGAGTCGGCCGTACTTGTAGCGGTCGATGACGCCGAGTTCGCCCGGTACGGGGATGTCGAGGACGGCGTCCTCGGAGGGGATCTCGAAGCGGCCGTGGTCGACCACCGAGTTCGTGATGGCCGGCTCCAGTTGCGACTTCGGGATGGTTTCGGGGAAGTTATCCGCCCCCTTCAGGGCGTCACCGCAGGCGATGTGGCCCGCCTCGTCCTCGTCCTTCCGTTCGACGACGACGACGTCTACCCCCTCGTCGGCCAGTTTCGCGCTGGCGTAACAGCCGACCGTCCCGGCGCCCACGACGGCGACGTCGGGCGTGTAGGTGGTCATTGGTCACTCTCGTGACCCGACCGGCAAAACTCTTTATAGCCGAGTAGCCGCCGGGTGGCGACGGACTCTGACAAGAGTTTTGTGCGGGTTCGACCAAGCGCGAACATGACCGACTACGAGGTGGAGTTCGTCGGGACGGGCGAGACAATCACCGTCTCCGACAAGCAGACCATCCTCAGCCGCTGCATCGAGGAGGGCATCGCGCAGGAGTACTCCTGCCGGGTGGGGATGTGTCTGGCGTGCTCGGCGGAGATCGTCGAGGGCGAGGTCGAACAGGCGGTCGCCGTCGCGCGCGGACTGACCGAGGAGGAGGCCGAGCGCTACGCGCTGACGTGCATGGCACGACCCGCCTCGGATCTGAAACTGGACCGGGGGAAGTATCCGCCGAGCATCGAGGACGACGCGGCAGACGGCCCCGAGGCCGGTGCGGCGTTCGACGACGACTGAATCGGAGCCGCGTCTCCTCTACGTCGTGCTGGACGACGGACAGTCGACTTCGACGCCAGAGACCTCCTCGCTCGTCTCGATAGAGACGCCCTCGCCGCTCCCCACGATGTCGAAGGTCACGGTGGTCGTCCCGTCGCTCTGCACGTCGTTCGAGCCCGAACAGTAGAGGCCGACGGACTCCGTCGACCCAGTCCCGAGGCTCGTCGGATGCGTGACGGAGAGGTCACTCCTATCGACGTTCGTGTCGCCGACGCTGTCGATGGTGACCCCCAGCGTGTCGAGCGGACTCTCGAACGTGTTCGTGAGCTTCAGCACGGTCACGGCGTCGTCCTCGGTCGCCCCGTTCGCTACCGTGCCCGTCCCCACGTCGTCGATAGAGAGCAGCGCGCTGTCGTCGCTGGCGGTCCCGATGTCGACGGCCCTGTCGGCGGCCAGCGAGGTCACCCCGTAGGTCGCAGAAGCCAGGAGCAGTACACCGACGGCTGCGAGCACCAGGCCCGCACGGCGTTGGAGGTCCTTCATCGGATGGTGGAGGTAGCTGTCGACCGCATCACTCTTCGAGTTCCGGCGGCAGCGCGTCGGTTCCGAGACGACGCTCTCGGTCGGTCAGGAGGTGGGCGAGGGCCGAGAACGCGAACGCGAGGACGACGATGGCCGCCCACCCGAGGCCGGAGACGAGGCCCTCGGTCGCCCCCGTCAGCCAGACGCCCGCGAGGAGCGCGCTCGAGACGGCGGTCAGCCCGAGGTAGTACTCGCTCCACGGGATGTCGTCACCGTCGACCACGTCGACGTACACCTCGAGTTCGTCCGCGCGCTCGCCGAGTTCCACGACGCCGTCCTCGAACTGGACGACGTCCGCGTCGTCGAGCTTCGGGAGGTGCGTCTGCTGGAGCGACGTGTACACGCGCTTTCGCTCGGCTGACGTGATCTCGGCCACCGACTTGCCGTTCTCCCACGCGGCCACCTGCTCGGCCAGGTCGCCGAGCGGGACCGCATCCTCCACCCGCTTGCAGTGATGCCACGTGTACCGCCGTCTGTGGTTGCTCAACAACTCGAACGTCCGACTCGGATCCGACTGACTCGTTCCCACTGACTGAATCCCCCTACTGAGTCACATGATAATTCAGGCGTTGAAGAGTGTTACGCATACGACAAGAGGGGGGATTTCAATGGCCTCTCATCGCCGGTTGAACCACCGGTTAAACGGCGACCCAGGCACCTTCAGGCGGTGCCATCCGTTCTTCTGTCGCCCCAATACAAAGTCCGTATAGTGGGATGGTCGCACCAAGTGTCCACCGGAACCACGGCCGACCGACCGGGCAGTCGGGCGGGGTGTGGCGGGGCACGTTCAACCAACCATGAAATTCAACCGACGCAACGTGCTGATCGGTCTCGGTAGTATCGCGGCGGGCGCCGGCACCCTCGCGGGGACGGGCGCGTTCACGAGTGTGACGGCGACGCGTGACGCGGTCGTCAACGTGGCTGGCGACGCGGGCGCGCTGCTCTCCATTCAGGCTGCGGACAGCCCGAACGGGGACGCGTACGTCTCGACCAACTCCAACGGCGAGGTCGGCCTTGACCTCTCGACGGACAGCGGGTCCGGCGTGAACCCCAATGCCGTCACGCAGATTGACGAGGTCCTGCGCGTGATGAACCAGGGAACCCAGCCCGTCGGGTTCTACGTGGAGGACACGGACGGTAATGGTTCGAACTCCGACGTGGTCACGTTTGAGGCGAATGGAGACTCTGTCGAGGGGAGCGGCAACGCCGTCGTGCTTGAGGTTGGTGAGTCGCTCGTCCTCGATATCGAGGTCGATACCGAAGGGGAGCCAGACCTGAGTGACACGCAGATTCTGTCAACCGTGACGTTCTATGCGGACTATGCGCAGTCGCAGACTGCACCCGGTCAGGACGGCGTGCTTTACGTCTCCAAGACAGCTGACGACGCCGACTTCCGCTCGATTGCGGCTGCGGCGAACGCAGTCTCCACGGGTGAGACTATTCTGGTCGACGACCAGACCTTCGAAGAGAACGTTCTGGTAGATGTGGACCGCGTCGCCTTCCGCCCGGCTTCTGATAGTGCCTCGCCGACGCTCGTCGGCGGTATTGCCTTCGGACCAAATACGCGGGGACACACGGTGACCGGCTTCACGTTTGATATCACCGACCCCTCGACCGGCGTAGACGAACCGAGCTCCCTCGGCGGAGCGTCTGCATTCCGACCTAACGGTGCCGCTATCAACATCGGTCATGCGAGCGACGTGATTGTCACGGCAAACACCGTACTCGGGGCTGGGAAATCGAACACCGATGGTTCGACGGCCATCTCGTTCGACGACACTACGTCGAGCTTCGACCTCGGTGTGGGCGCTACTGTCGCTAACAACGAGTTCGTCGACCTTTACAGCGGCTCCTGGGCAGGTGGTGACCAGATTACCTTCGAAGGGAACACGTTCCGCAACTGCGGTGCCGCCATCGGCGGCACGGAAGGGGGTTCAGTCGAGGTCGTTCGCAATATCTTTGACGCGTGTGGTCTCGAAGGTGTGTTCGGAGCCGTTGACGCTGGCGGCGCAGCCGGTTCGATGACTGTCAGCCAGAACGACTTCCTCTCCAACTGCAAAAACGCGGTCAATAACTACAGTGGCGACGTACTCGATGCCCGCAACAACTTCTACGGGGATGCCAGCGGTCCGGATAGTGACCCGGTAATCACTGATGCTGACTCCTCAGTCAAGGCTAATGGTGACGGCGTGAGCATCGGTGATGTTGCCGCTGGCCCGATTAATTTCGCACCCTTCCGGAATGAGCGTGTGTTCCCAGCAACTGTTCGTGTCGGATCATCCTCAGAGGCAGACTATGCCTCGATAGGGGAAGCGCTCGACAACGTGCTAGCAGGTGCGACAATCTTGGTTGAGGATGGCACGTATTCTTACTCTACCAACGTTACGGTCGGCGTGTACGGCGTGACAATCAAAGCGGCATCTGGAGCATCTCCGACGCTTGATCTGACCGCAGGCAGTACCTTTGAGCTGATGGAGGCAGTAACCGTCAGTGGATTCACGGTGGAAGGTACCCGTAGTGGTCAGGGCTTTGATGGAAGTTCTGGTAACCTTGCCTTCTCGATCCAGGGTGACGACGTGACCGTTGAAGACAACTCCATTAGCGGATTCTACGGAGGAGTTCAATCCCTATCGAACACGGTCCGTGCGACCGTGAAGGCCAACACGATCGACAACACCGGATTCGCCATCGCTGTGCAGGGAGACTCTTCATACTCGAATAGCAATTTCAGCGGTGATACCATCGTCGGGAATACAGTGACGGCTGCTGAGCTCCAAGGCATCGCCGCTACGTATACCGGTGAGACAGAGATTCGGAACAACGATGTTGAAATTGACTCTACTGGACTTTCGGACGCCCAGTCATTCGACAACAACCGTGGAATAGAGATATCAGGTGCCGATGTCGTGGTGACCGGTAACGTCGTAGACAGCATTCAGTCACGTGATGCTGACTTCTTCCTGGCCGGGGACGCAACGAACAGGGTCTCTGATTTGAAAGCCGACAACACGATCGAGGACAGCACCGCCAATATTGTTGACAATCGCTAAGATTCGGTAATGCAAACCCGAACGCTCCACGTCGCCGCCTTGGTCGCCCTCGTCCTAGCCGCGGCCATCGGCACCGGAGCGTTCACCCCGGACCCCGTCGCGGACGGCGTCACCGTCGAGCCCGCGCCGGGGCCAAACGGGGAGTACGCGAGCATCTCGGAGTCGGGCGAGCTCCGCATCGCCATCACGGACCAGGGGGTCAGCCCGGACGCCACGACCTACATAGACGACGTGTTCGTGGTCACGAACGGTCGCGAAACGACCACTCGGTTCCACGTCGAGGACGGCGCCGAGGAGGTGCGGTTCTACGACTCGGCCGACCGCGAGTTCGTCTCGAGTGCGGAGGACCGCGCCACGCTCGGCCCGGGCGAAGAGCTCTCTGTCGGGATGGTCGTCGACGCCACCGACGTCGCCAGCGAGACCATCGTCCTCGAGCAGATCACCATCGTCTCGGGCATCCAGACACCGGCCCCGACCGAGCCGTCCGGACCGCCACCGACGGAGGTGCCACCGACCGCCCCGCCGACTCAAGGGGGCAACGGCGGTGGCGGTGGCGGTGGCGGCGGTGGCGGCGGTGGCGGCGGTGGCGGTGGAGGCGGTGGTGGCCTCCCGCCCGCGCCGCCCGTGGTGACGACGCCGACGGCGACGCCGGTGCCCACACCGTCGACGACACCGACGGTGACTCCGAGCGCGACGCCGACGGCCACGCCCACCACGACGGTCCCGCCGACGGACCCGGTGACGGCCACACCCACGCCCTCGCCGACGCCGACCCCGACGGCCACGCCGACGCCGACCCCGACGGCCACGCCGGAGGTCGCGACGGCGACGCCGGACGAGCGGACCCCGACCGGCACCGTCGAGCCGCCGACGGCGACGCCCGACGACGGACCCGGCGGGCCGCCGGACGACCGCACGCCGCAGGGGCCGCCGACGGCGTTCGGCTTCCCGCTGGAGCTCGTGGCGGCCACCGGCGGGGCGGTGGTGCTCGGCGGTGGTGCGGTGTACCTCTACCGTGCGGGCTACCTCGGCTGACTCGGGGGGCTGACCCCTCCGGGTCGTCGAGTCGCGTGCCGGCACCCGAGGCACGGCGTCGCCCGCGAGAGTGCTGGAGGTCGATACCTGCCCACGACAGTCTGACGAGGGCCGGCGCAGCCCGGTTCTCGCCACTGAGAATCGGCGCGGTACCGTTTTCGCCGGGGTCTCCGAACGCCGGGACATGGCGACGTCTTCCGAGCGACCGAACCGATTCGGGACGGGGGACTCGGTGCCGGTCGGTCCGCTCGCCACCGTTGCCGTCCCGCTCGCGTTGCTCTGGGTCCACTCGCTGCCGGTCGGAACGCGCCAGTCGCTGGCGCTCGCGTTCGGCGACCCCACGCTCTCGACACTGTTCACGGCACACTTCGTCCACCTCTCGGCCGGGCACCTGCTCTCCAACCTGATAATCTACGGGCTGGTCGTCCCGATGGCGTACCTGCTGGCCCGTCGGACGGACGACCTGCGGGCGTTCCGCCGGGGGTTCCTCACCGTCCTCCTCGTCTTCCCGCCGGCGCTCTCGGGCCTGAGCGTCGCGCTCGGGCGTCCGGCGCTCGGCTACGGGTTCTCCGGGCTGAACATGGCGCTGTTCGGACTTCTGACGATGTTCCTCGGCCGGTTCCTCGCGCGACGACTCGGCGTGGGCGTCGACCGGCGGGGCCTCGTCCTGTTCGGTGCCGGTATCGTCCTCGTGGTGCTCCAGTCGCTGCCGACGACGGCCGTCTCGCTCTCGGTCGCGGGCGCGGCGGCCTGTCTCTCCCTGGCGTCCGTCGTGAGTCGGCACCGCCGTCGCTCCGCCGAGGGGCCGACGCTCGGGTCCCGGTCGGGTCGGGGCGGCGACGCAGAACTGGCGGCCGTCGCGGGGGTGCTGTTCTGTGTCCTGCCGGTCGTGGCGTTCTCCCAGCCCACGAGCGTGAGCGCAGGTCTGGGGCTGTACGTCCACTTCCTCGGGTACGCGCTCGCGTTCACGGTGCTCTACGCCGCGGACGCCGCGGGACTCCTCGCGTAACGTCACCTACTTGTCCATCCGCACGAACGTTCGCCCGTTCAGGTGGGACGACGTGAGTGAGCGCTGGTCCGTGGGGGGTCTCGTACAGTCGGCAGCCGTGCTCGTCGTCCTCGTCGTCGTGGCCGGCAGTCTGCTCGGCCAGCCGTTGCTCCTCAGTTACGTCGAGACGGGGAGCATGGCGCCGACGATGGAACCGGGCGACGGGTTCGTCGCACTCCCGCCGGCGCTGGCCGGCGACGTCGGACCGGACGACGTGGTGGTCTACGAGGCCAAGCAGTTGAACGGCGGCGGCCTCACCACGCACCGCGTCGTCGAGGAGACGACCAATGGCTACGTCACCCGGGGCGACGCGAACCCGTTCACCGACCAGGACGGGAGCGAACCGCCCGTCACCGACGGCCAGATACGTGCCGTCGCGCTGCAGGTCGGCGGGAGCGTCGTGACCGTCCCTGCGCTGGGGACGCTCGCGACAGGTCTCCAGGGCGCGTTCGGCGGCCTCCAGCGCACGCTCTCGGGACTCGTCGGCACGGACGTCCCGACCACTGCCGTCGGGCTGTTGCTCCTCGGCGGTGGCGTCGCGCTCTACGGACTCGACGACGGGACGGGCCGCGAGCGCCCGACCCGCGATCGCGGAGCCGGCGGCACGGACGCGCGGGTCCTCGTCCTCGTCCTGACGCTCGTCGTCGTCGTCCCGCTCACGGGGTCGATGGTACTCCCCGGTGGCCCACAGGACCTCGGCATCGTCAGCGCGGAGAGCGACTCGCCTGCCGGCCACGTCGTCGAGGCGGGGACGACCGAGGAGCGGACCTACCAACTGTCGAACGCGGGGCTGCTCCCGACCGTCGTCTACCTCGAACCGGCCAGCGAGGGGCTGGTGGTGTCGCCGGAACGGACCGTCCTCGACGGGGCCGCCGAGCGGGACGCCACGCTCGCCGTCTCGGCACCGCCGGAGACGGGCTACTACGTCCGCAGTCTCGTCGAGCACCGGTACGTCGCCGTCCTGCCACTCGCTGTCCTCGATTCCCTCTACCGCGTCCACCCGTGGGCCCCCATCGTCGCCATCGATGCCGTCGTCGGTGGCGGTTTCTACCTGCTCGGGACGGTCCTCGTCGGCGGGGGCTCGGTCCGCCTCCGCCGTCGCTCGCGCGGCGCCGCTCGTGATTCGTGGCTTGGGACTGTCCGGAGGCGGTTGGGATGAGCGGGCGTGAGAGCGTCCGCCTGCGACGGGCCGTCGGTGACCGCTTCGGCGCGCTCGTGGGACTCCTGCTCGTCCTCGCACTCGTCGGCGGTGCGTTCACCTACACGACCCACGTCGAACCCGGGACGCACGTCGAGGAACGGACCGTCTCCTCGTGGGAGTCCACCGCCGGTTACGCCCACTCCGCGACGGTCACCAGCGAGAACGGCGTGTTCGGCGTGGGGCGGACCCTCTCGGACCGGGCGCTCTACTTCGACGCCATCACGCCGACGCTCGACGGAGAACTCCGGTACGGCTACGAGGCCACCGGCGAGGGCGAACTCACCGTCCGTTCCTCGAGCACCCTCGTCGTCCGGGCGGTCGGCGAGCGCGACGACCGGGAGGTGGTCTACTGGCGCGTGAGCGAGCCGCTCGGTCGCCCGTCGTCGTCGACCATCGCCCCGGGCGAGACATTCACCGCCCCGTTCGGCACGAACGTGAGCGCGCTCAAGGAGCGAGTCGCCCGTATCGAGACGGAGCTCGGAGGCTCGCCCGGCACGCCGGAGGCCAGTGTCCTGACCCGTGTCCGGGTCAGCGGGACGGTCAACGGCGAACAGGTGAGTCGCTCGCGCGAGTTCACGATGACGCTCACCCTCGACGAGGGGGGGACCTACCGGGTACTCGGTGACGAGGAGATCACGCGCACCACCAACAGCACGGAGCGCGTCGTGGTCCGAGACGAGTACGGGCCTCTCCGCCGCGCGGGGGCACCGGCGCTGCTCGCACTCTCTCTGCTCGGGCTGGTCGGCCTCGTCGCGGCGCGCTCCACTGATCGGCTCGAGGTCACCGAGGCCGAACGCTCGCGTTCGGCGTTCGAGCGCGCTCGCGAGGAGTTCGACGAGTGGATCACTCCGGCAGACGTCGACCCCCCGACGGACCCCGTCCGGGTCCACACACTCGAGGGACTCGTCGACCTCGCCATCGACACGGGCGAGCGCGTCCTCGAGGCTCCCGAGCGTGAACGGTACTACGTGTTCGGCCAACAGGACTACGTCTACGAGGCGCCCGCACCGTTCGCCGACGGCGAACCGGGGGCCGCCGAGTCGACCACCGACACCGACGACGAGGGGGACGGAGGCGACGATACCCCTGTCGAGGACGCGTCCTGACCGCGACGTTCCTCGTGCACCGACCTACGATTCGACCCGTGGGTACGCCCCTGCCCACGGGTTCTCCCGCTCGAACAGCGCCGCGACGTCGAGCAGGCGCGACTCCGAGTAGCGTGGCCCGACCAGCTGCATCCCCACGGGCAGCCCGTCGACCAGTCCGGCCGGCACGTTGACGACGGGGTGGCCGGTCATGTTGAACACCCACGAGAGCATCCAGTCCATCGGGAGGCCGGAGACGTTCTGGCCGTCTATCTCGGTCGGGAACGGTTCGTCGTGCGAGAGCGTCGGCGTGGCGAGCGTGGGACAGACGAGCGCGTCGTACCCCGAGAGCGCCGACTCGACGGCGTCGTACAGCGCCGTGCGGACCTCGTCAGTCTCGCGGTACGTCGTCGCGTCGTAGCCACGACCCATGGCGAGCGTCTGGACGAAGGTGTCCGAGACGTCGTCGGCGTCGTCGCCCGTGAAGTCGAGGCCGTGTTCGTGCTGGACGGCGTCCGCGACGACGGCGAAGTGGACGGTGGCGGCGACGCCGTAGGCGTAGGTCAGGTCGCCACGGTCCGGCCCGTCGAGTTCGGCGGGGTCGACCGTCGCACCCGCGTCCTCGACGGTGCCGAGCGCGTCCGCGACGACCTCGCGGACGGCCTCGTCGACGGCGAACGTCTCCAGCGTCGGCGAGTGGGCCAGTCGGAGTCCCTCGGGGTCGGCCGGCGAGACGTCGTCGTAGCGGTCGGGCTTCGGGACGCTGAACGGGTCGCGGTCGTCACGGCCAGCCATCACCTCGAGCAGGAGACCGAGGTCCTCGACCCAGCGGGCCATCGGGCCCAGCACGCCGAACGGGGTGTGGGAGCCGAACGCATTGGGTCGCGCCTCGCGCGGGATCAGCCCGTGGGTGGGCTTGACCGAGGCGACCCCGCAACACGAGGCCGGCGTCCGCAACGACCCGCCGACGTCCGACCCCGTGGCGAGAGGGACGAGGCCCTCTCCGAGCGCGGCCGCCGACCCGCCCGAGGAGCCCCCCGCGTTGCGCTCGGGGTCGAACGGCGTGCCGGTCGGCCCCTGCAGTTCGTTGTACGTCCGCGGGGTGTGTCCGAGTTCGGGCGTGTTCGTCGTCCCGACGACGATGGCGCCGGCGTCCTCGAGTCGCTGCACGGCGACGCTCGTCTCCGCGGCGACGTTGTCCTCGAGGGCGGCGATGCCGGCCGTGTTGGGGACGCCCGCCTTCGTGTACGAGAGGTCCTTGATGGCGACCGGGACCCCGTGGAGCGCCCCGAGGTCCTCGCCCGCGTCGACGGCGCGCTCGGCGGCGGCGGCCCGCTCACGCGCCGCCTCGTGCAGCACGTTCACGAACGCGTTGGTACGGTCGTTCAGTGCCTCGATGCGGTCGAGGCTGGCCTCGACGAGGTCGACCGGCGACACGTCGCCGGCCCGTACCGCGGTCGCGAGGTCCGTCGCACTCCGGTGGAGGTCGATGGGCATGTCCGGGCCGACTCGTGGCTGACTGATAACTGTTGGCGCACCGGTGGGTGCCTCGGCCGCACAGCACCGCTCAGCGCGTCGAGAACGCGTCCGGTGGCCCGCAGGCCGGCGCGTCGGACCAGTGGGCCTTCATCGCCGAGCGGGTGTTGTAGACCGTCGAGCCACAGCCCGGACAGGGGACGCGCCAGCCGCGCTTGGGGTACGAGAGCCACGGGTAGGACCCGTCTCCCGAGGCGACGGGGACGCCGTTGACGGCGGTCACCGACTCGGAGGCGAGGGCGGCCCAGAGTGGGTGGTCAGAGCGGTCCTCGCGCCGGTGCTCGGGTGCCTCGGCGATGGCGCGCTCGGTCCGCTGGACGACGATGGCCCAGTCGTCGGCCGAACAGGTCGCCCGGTCGGGCACCGTCTCACTCGGGCCGTCACACCGGTCGGCGTCGCGCCAGTGGTCGCGGAACGACTCGAACGTGTTCGTCACCGAGCGCCCGCAGGCCGGGCAGGGGGCGGTCCACTCCGCCCGGTCGCCGTCGAACAGCGGGAAGGCGACGGGACTCTGCTCGCGCCCACCGCCGGAGACGTGTTCGGACTCGAGCAGCGCGGCGAGCTGGCTCCGGAACGCGGCCACCGAGTCGTAGCGGTCGACGGGACGCTTCGCGAGCGCCGGTCCCAGCAGTTCGTCCACGCTGTCCGGCAGCGACGGCCTGACCGTGCTCGGGGGGATCGGTCTGGACTCGACCACGTCGCGTCGGGCGGTCGGGCCCTCGAACGGTGCCTCGCCGGTCAGGAGTTCGTAGAGCGTCACGCCGAGCCCGTGGACGTCGACGAGCGGTCCCGCCGGGTCGTATCGCTCCGGCGCGACCTGTTCGGGGGCGCGGTACGGCGTCGCCGTGCCGTCGGCCGCGAGCGGCCCCGCGATACCGAGGCCGCCCAGCCGCGGGAACCCCCACTCGGCGGTCGGCTGGTGGTGGACCCACGCGGGTGAGAGCGCGCCGTGGACCGTGCCGTGCTCGTGGGCGTACACCAGCGCGTCGGCGAGACAGACCCCGACCCAGAGCGCCTCGGCGAGGGGCAGTGCCTCACGGTCGGCGTAGGACCCGCCGGCGGGGGTGGCGACCCACGGCCGTGGCTGTTTCCCAGACGCCACGATGGGGAGGACGTGGTCGTGGTCGTCGACCGCGCGCCAGCGGTCCACGGCGGCGACGAACTCGCGGGCCGGGACGGTGCTGCGGCGGTCGAGTTCCGCGAGGCGGACGGGGACGCCTTCGAGCGTCACTGCCGTGGCCGTGAGCCGGCCGGGCCAGGGCGCTGCGGCCGATTCGTCGGCCTCGTCCGCGCGCTCGAAGTCGGTATACGCCGCCCGCTGTGTGGGGACCGTCGGGCAGACTTCCGGACCCGGCGCGGCGGCGATGTCCATCGGACCACCTGTCATCACCTCGCTCTTGGGCGCGATACGGTTTAGCCTCTCGGAGTGGCGTGGACGAGGGACCAGCGTCGAGAGACACGGTGCGGTCGCGGTGCGGTCACTCCCGGAACGCTCACCCGGCCCGAGCAGAGCGGGACCTTCGGTCCCGCCGGCAGACGGCGGCTGCGCCGCCGTCGACGAAGCGAGGGCCGCCGTTTGAATCGAACGTCTTCGAGGTAGCGTGGTGGCGGAGCCACCACGTACCATGCGAGCGGCTTGCGCCGCAGGCGCGAACCCGACGAGGAACGTTTCGTGGTCAGTCGTCGGCGGTCGCCGTCTCGTCCTCGCTCTCCTCGGCGTCGGCCCGCGGCCCGCCGGCGTGGCCCTCGTGGTGGACCGCGATGTCCTGCAGGCGCTCCGAGACGGCCGGGACGTCGTCGGCCGACAGGCCGCCCCGGGCCTCGATGTCCTCGAGGCTCATCGGGAACGTGCGGGCGTCGTAGTGGATGCCGATGCCGGCTTTCGCGCCCATCCCGAGCGCGACCGGAATCTGGTTGTGGCCGGGGACCACGTCGCCGACGGCGAACACGTTTTCCACACTCGTCCGGCCGTGGTCGTCGACGGCGATGGTGCCGTCGTCGTTGACGTCGGCGCCGAGCGAGGCCGCGAGGTCGGTGTTGTAGTTCGAGCCGTACATCGGGAACCCACCCTTGTACTCGCGGCGGGTGCCGTCCTCGAAGACGAAGGCCTCGAGCCAGCCGTCGTCGTCCTTCTCCATCGACTCGATCTCCTCCTCGACGATGTCGACCGGGTGCGCCCGGAGTTGTTCGTCGGTCTCGTCGCTCCACGTCGGCTCGTCGCCCCGCAGGAGGAGGTCGACCTCCGGCGTGAAGTTGAGCATGATCATGGCGACGTGGGCGGCGGCCTCGCCGTGGCCCATCACGTACACCGACTCGTCGACGAACATGTAGGCGTCGCAGTGGAGACAGTAGTGGAGTCCCTTGCCCGTGCGCGGGAGCGGCGGGTCCGGCCGGGCGTCGGAGAAGCCGGTGGCGAAGACGACGAACTCCGAGACCACCTCGACGTTGCCGGCAGTGAGGTGGAACCGGCCGTCGTCGAGGCGCTCCACCTCGGTCACGAAGTCCTGGTGGTAGTCGGCCCCGTAGGACTGCACCTGTTCGACGCCGGTGGCGAGGAACTCGTTGCCCGAGATGTCCTCCGTCACGCCGACGACGTTGTGCGTGTCGAGCATCATCGCGGCTCGACCCCCGCCGCGGTTGATGACCGCGGTGTCGTGGCCGAGTCGTGTCGTGTACAGCGCCGCCGTCAATCCGGCGGGTCCGCCACCGACGACCGTCACCTCGTACTCCTTCGGCTGGTCACTCATCGACCCACGGTAGGAACGGGACCCCTATCAAAGGCGGGTAAGGTTGACGTAACCCACGGGCTGGCTCCGCGTCCCGGCGTCTAGTGGTCGTCTTCGCGCCAGTTCTTCCCGCACTTGACGCAGGTGAAGAAGCGCGTCTCGGACTCGTCGGCCGACCGGAGCTGTTTCATCTGGTAACGCGCCCGGTCGGAGTCACAGTCGGGGTTCGGGCAGACGACCTCCGTGGTCGGACCGATCTCGGCGTCGTCCACCTCGGACATGTCCACGACGCCACCGTCGCTCTGCCCCTCGGTGGTCGTCATGGCCTCCTCCTTCGCGGCGTCGCGTAGCTTCTCGAACCCGCACGAACGGCAGACCCAGTGGTCGCCCTCCGTGTGCATCATCGAACCGCACTCGTCACAGAACTCCATGGTGGCCCCCTTGTGGAGCGGCGTTTCTAAACGCACCGTTTCCACGCCGGCCTGCTCGTCGCGCTCCCGCCGTGACTCACTCCTCGTCCGGCGGGACGTAACTGTGTATCTCCTCGCGGAGTTCCTCCCGGTCGTCGAACGATTCGGCGCCGACCATCGACACGAGTTCCCCGAGATCCGTCTCGCCACCCCCACGCTGGACGGCGACGCCGTCCAGGGCCGCGGCTGCCTCCTCGCGGCTGAGGGGGTAGTCGAGCCCCTCGAGAACCTCCTCTACGTCCGCGATTCCGACCTCGCTCGCCATGTCTTCTGGCTTGCCGCCGATGTATAAATCTCTGTGGGTCGTTATCACGATGCGTAAGCGCCGTCCCCGACTCGTCACCCGAAGGGTCTTACACGCCGACGCGATACCCGTGGCTGTGCCCTCACGTCGGTCGGTGCTGGGGTGTTGTGGCCTGCTCGGTACCGCCACGCTCGCCGGATGTGCCGACCTCTCCGACGTCACACGTGGCCCGCCGCCGTACAGTCGGTGGGTGTACGACCCGACCGAGCGGTTCGGCGCCGAGCGGGTGGGGTACGCCTCGCTCGACGTCGAGCGGTTCGCGGCGGCCCGCGACGGCCTCCCGGAGTCGGTGACCGGCCTCCTCGACCGGTTCGACCGGCAGGTGGGGAGCGTCGACCTCGGCGACCTCACCCGGCTGACCGCGGTGGGCTTCGGGTCCCTCGAGGCCGGGCGGGCGGGATTGACCCTCGTGGCCGAGGGGTCGTTCGACCCCGGCGCGCTGCGCGAGGAGTACCGGATGCGGCGCGACGACGAGTGGACACGCCTCGACCCCCGGGGCGACCACGACTGCTGGGCGTACGAGGCGCCGTTCCTCGCGTCCCTCCCGGAGTACCGCGGACCGGACCAGGAGCGCGCCCCCTCGGTGACGGCGGGGGTGGCACTCGCCGAGGAGAGCGTCGTCGTCGGCGCGACGCTCGCGACGGACCTCCGGGGCCGCGCCGCGATGTACGCGGCCCTCGACGCGGCGGCGGACCCCGCCGCACGCTACGTGACTGTCGACCGACCAGCCCGCGACGTGAGCGACACGCTCGAGGACGAGCCGTTCGTCCTCGGGGTGAACGAGGCTGTCGTCGAGGCGCTGGCCGCCGAGGTGCCGGCGGACCAGCCACTCCTCCGGGAGGTGCTCGACGGCCTGCGGGCCATCGGCCTCGGGACGCGCGCGGGCGAGGAGCCGTCCACGACGCTGGCGCTGGTGTACGACCCGGGTGAGTTCGCGTCGCTGGACACCGTCCGCACGGTGGTCGAGGAGGTCGCCGACGGCGACGACGTCGGCGACGACGGTGCGCGGGTCAGCGTGGGCCTCGCACAGGGGGGTCGCGTGGTCGTCGTCAGCGCGGCCATCGGGCCGTCTGACCTACTGGCCGGGCTCGACGGCGTCGACCTATAACAGGTACCGGTCCTCGTTCTCGCTCATGTCGACGAAGGAGTCGGCAGCCTCGCGGAGTTCCTCGGCGGTGGAGGAGCCGAAGCCGAACACCTCGACGCGGACGCCTTCGTGGCGCAGGTGCGAACAGAGCCGCGAGAAGTCGCCGTCGCCCGAGCAGAGGACGAGCGCGTCGACGTGGGTGGCGAGCGTGACGGCGTCCAGCGAGATACCGACGTCCCAGTCGGCCTTCTTCGAGCCGTCGCCGAACGTCTTGATGTCCTTGATCTTCGCCTCGAAGCCGATGTCGCGGAGGGCGTCGAAGAAGTCCTCCTCGTTGGGTGAGTCCGCACGGATGACGTACGCGATGGCCCGGACGAGTTCGCGGTCCTGGACGGCCGAGTCGAGGAGCGCGGTGTAGTCGACGTTCCGCGAGTAGAGGCTGTGAGCGGTGTGATAGAGGTTCTGCGAGTCGGCCAGCACGGCGACGCGCTGGGTCGGGTGGATGGGGGGCACTTACCGGGAGTCGTTCGGTATCGGGCAAAGATGTTTGCATGCGAGGTCGGGAGGCTGGCGCGGGACGGTGGGGTCAGGCACCCCCGCAGACCCCACTCGAGCCGGTCCGACAGGCACAATCCATAAGCGCGCCCGAGACTACCGACCTATCATGACGTTCGACCCCAACCAGAGCCTCCCGCAGGAGGAGGTCGACGACATCGTCGACGAGGCCATCGAATCGAACGACGTGGTGCTGTTCATGAAGGGGACGCCGATGATGCCGCAGTGTGGCTACTCGGACCGGGCGCTGCGCCTGCTACAGGAGTACCGCGAGGAGTTCGAGACGGTCGACGTACTCCAGTCGCTGGACGAGTTCCGCGTCGCTCTGGAGCGCCACTCCGGGTGGACGACCACTCCCCAGACGTTCGTGAACGGGGAGTTCGTGGGGGGGAGTGATATCCTGATGGAACTTCACGAGCGCGACGAGCTCGCGACGACGCTCGAGGCGTAGCGGAGACGCCCGGAGACGGCCGTCACGGGGGCGAGAGACGGTACCCGGTGGGACCGCCCCGTGGTGTGTCATCTCTTCACGTCCCTAAGGGTAGGTGATATATGTGAGGAACCCCTAGAATCGATGAGCACCCGCAGTCAGGGAGGTGCCTCGAACCCCTGGGACAGGGAAACTATGACAAGCCGCGTATTCAGACTCCACTCGACACTTGAACTGCTACTGGAAGACGTACACGAGTACTTCGAGGACCCAGACCTGCCGGTAGACATCGCCGACGTAGAGATAACCCGACGGAACAATACCCTCATCGTCAGCGCTGTCGCCGCCGAAGACAACATCTCGAAGTACACCCCGACGGCCCAGCTGAAGGCCAGCGTCACCGAGAACCGCGTGTACGAACACGACGACGGCACCTGGCACGAGGAGCCGCCGGAGACCGAACCCGGGTTCGGAGGAGGCTCCAGCTCCTCGGGCTCCGGCTCCGGGTCCGGCCCCCAGTGGGGGGCGTTCGGTGAACAGGAAGAGGAAGAGGAGCCCCCGAACTCCAAACTCGTCGAGTACGCCTGCTTCAAGGGCGACCGCGAGACCGTCCTGCAGAACACCGCGCTCCAGTACCCGATGTTCGAGGTCCTCTGTGGCCTCGCGAAGACGGCCGACAAGGGGTCGCTGACCGCCATCGCGGCGGTCGACGACGAACTGAAGGCCGTCCGCATCGTGGACGGCGAGGAGCGCACGGCCCAGATCAAGGTCGTCGAGGACCCGACCGAGAAGGACAACTGTACGGTCAACTGGCGGGACAACAAGTTCATCTCCAGCTGAGCTCCACCGCTTCTTTCGACCAGCACCTCCCAGAGGAGTCCCGCTTCGCGCGTGCGCCCGCACGCGAATGCGCGCACTCTACCCCCGCCTCAGGACGCCCAGGGACCGGGATAGAGGGAAAGACACTTACACCTCCTAATTAGATATAATTACGAAGATGAGCGAGTTTCCCGACTACCTCGACGTCGACTACACCGACGGTGAGGGTGAGTCCGCGGCGGACTACCCGAGCGTCGAACACAAGATCGAGAAGGCCATCGAGGTCACCAAGACGGGCCTCGAGCAGTACGAGAACCCCGCCATCATGTGGACGGGTGGGAAGGACTCCACCCTGACGCTGTACTTCGTGAAGGAGGTCGCCGAGCGGTTCGACCTCGACCTGCCGCCCGCGGTGTTCATCGACCACTACCAGCACTTCGACGAACTCCTCGACTTCGTCGACCACTGGGCCGAGGAGTGGGACCTCGACGTGGTGTTCGCCCGCAACGAGGACGTGGGCGAGTACGTCGAGGCCAACGACCTCACGCCGGGTGACGACATCCCCATCGAGGACCTCTCCGAGCACAACCAGCACCACGTCCGGAACATCCTCGAGTACGAGGAGGACAGTTTCCCGTTCCTGCTCGACACCTACGTCGGGAACCACCTGCTGAAGACGGTGGCGCTGAACAACACGCTGGAGAGCCACGACATCGACGGCATCATCTCGGGCATCCGCTGGGACGAGCAGGAGGCCCGCGCCGACGAGACGTTCTTCAGCCCGCGTCACGACCCGGACATCTACCCCCCGCACGACCGCGTCCAGCCCATCCTGCAGTTCGACGAGGCCGACGTCTGGGAGGCGTTCTGGTACTTCGTGGTCCCGGAGACCGTCGAGGCGTACCCGGACGAGGGCTACGTCCCGCAGGACTACGACGACCTGCCGAACGGCCTGACCCACGAGGACATCCCGGTCTCGCCGAAGTACTTCGAGGGGTTCCGCTCGCTCGGGAGCGAGATCTCCACCGAGAAGTCCGAGCAGAAGCCGGCGTGGCTGCAGGACCTCGAGAACACGACCGAGCGCGCGGGCCGTGCGCAGGACAAGGAGGACCTGATGGAGCGCCTTCGGGACCTCGGCTACATGTGAGGACAGGCGAAACCACCTCCGCCCCACGTTCCACTTTCTTCGGCCGACGTGCGTGTTGCAGCGGCAGCCAGCAGACGCGCGAGTCACGGTACGTGCTGAACTGCACAGCGACAGCCCACGCGTCTCCCTTGCCGACTCGTCTCGGGACGACTCCTCGTCGCCGGGTCACTCGCCATCTCCGTCGTCGTCTTCACACGACCGGACGTGGTCGACGGGCCGAATCCCATCGTCGTGGGCTACGCCTCGTGCATGCTGGCCGCACTCGGGGGCGCGCGGCTGGGCGCCGCACCGCGCCGCTGGCTCGGCCACGACGGCCGGTCGGCACGGGTCGGGGCAGACCTCGCACGCGTGGCACTCGTCGCGGGCGTCACGCAGGGGACGGGGTGGCTCCTCGACCCCGACCTCTTCGGAGCCGGTGTCCTGCGGCCCTTCGTCTGGTTCGTGCTGGTCCCCGGTGTCACCGTCGTCGCCCTCCGTGAAGCGGGGCGGTTGCTCGTGCGAGGACTCCGCCGGTTCGGCGGGGGGCAGGGCGATACTGCAGCCCCGGCGCACGACTGAGCGAGCGCCAACCGCACCGAGTTGTCCCCGGCCCACCTTCTCGGGTCCATGAGTACCCACCGTCCCTTCCCCGAGTACGTCACCGTCGACTACGGCCTCGGGCGTGGCGAGTCCGCCGCCGACTACCCGGCCCTCGAAGCCAAGCTCGAACGCGGTGTCGAAGTCGTCCGCAGGGCCCTCTCGCAGTACGAGCGCCCGGCGGTGATGTGGACCGGTGGGAAGGACTCCTCGCTCGTCCTCTACCTCGTCCAGCAGGTGTGCGCGGAGGACGACCACGAGGTGCCGCCGGTCGTGTTCATCGACCACCACCAGCACTTCCCAGAGGTGCTCGCGTTCGTCGAGCGGTGGGCCGACCGCTGGCCCCTCGACCTCGTCTACGCGCGGAACGCCGACCCCGCGTTCGACCAGTACGAACCGGGTGACGACATCCCCGTCGCGGAACTGACTGCGCGCAACCAGCGCGAACTCGCCCGCACCGAGTTCGAGGGCGACACCTTCCGCTTCACCGCGGACTCGCTCGGCGGGAACCACCTCCTCAAGACCGTCGCGCTGAACGACGCCATCACCGAGCACGAGTTCGACGGCATCTTCTCCGGCGTCCGGTGGGACGAACAGGAGGCCCGCGCGAACGAGACGTTCTTCTCGCCACGCCACGACACCGAGAAGTACCCACCGCACGACCGGGTCCATCCCATCCTCCAGTTCGACGAGCGGGCGCTCTGGGACGCGATGTGGGGGTTCGTCGTCCCCGACGCCGTCGAGGGGTGGCCCGAGGGCCACATCCCCGAGTCGGCCGAGGACCTCGCCGGCTTCTCGGCCGAGGACCTCCCCGTCTCCCCGAAGTACTTCGAGGGGTTCCGCTCGCTCGGGACCGAGGCGGGCTCGGCGAAGTCCAGCGACGCCCCCGCGTGGCTGCAGGACCTCGAGGGAACCACGGAGCGAGAGGGGCGGGCACAGGACAAGGAGGGGCTGATGGAGCGACTCCGTGACCTCGGCTACATGTAGTGCCGGCCGCGTGAGCCTGTTCCAAAACCGCTTTTCCGTTGGCCACCGTTGGTCGATTCGACATGAGTCAGCAGGAGCACCTGACGCCGGAGACGAAGGGGATGCCGATGCTCGGACTGGGCACGTGGCAGAACAAGGACCTCGACCAGTGTGCGGACTCCGTGGAGGCGGCCCTGGACTTGGGCTACCGTCACGTCGACACCGCACAGATCTACCGCAACGAGAAGGGTGTCGGCGAGGGCATCGCCGCGGCCGACGTGGACCGCGAGGACGTCTTCCTCGCGACGAAGGTCTGGATCGACCAGCTCGCTCCCGAGGACGTGAAACGCTCCACCGACGAGAGCCTCGAGAAGCTCGGCACGGAGTACCTCGACCTGCTGTACGTCCACTGGCCGGCGAAGGCGTACGACCCCGAGGGGACGATGGCGGCGTTCTCCGACCTCGTCGACGACGGGAAGATAGAGCGGATCGGCGTCTCGAACTTCGAGCCCCACCACGTCGACGAGGCCGCCGAGGTCCTCGGCGAGTACCCGTTCGCCAACCAGGTCGAGATCCACCCCCTGCTCCAGCAGGAGGAACTCCGGGCCCACGCCGAGGAGCACGACTACGAACTCGTGGCGTACTCCCCGCTCGCCCGCGGGAAGGTGTTCGACGTGCCCGAGGTCGTGGACGTCGCGGAGAAACACGATGTGAGCCCCGCACAGGTCTCGCTGGCGTGGCTCCGTGCGAAGGACATCACGGCCATCCCGAAGGCCACGAGCACCGACCACATCGAGGACAACTTCGGGTCGCTCTCGCTCGACCTCGACGAGGAGGACGTGGCGGCCATCGACGCCATCGAGACGACCGACCGGCGCGTCAACCCGGACTTCGGGCCCGACGCCTGGAACTGAGCGGACGAACAGGCTCTGTGCGGGCGAGCAGGGTCCGGTCGGAGACGGAACGCCTAAGCCGGTACCCGCGTCAAAGGTTGGCATGAGCGTCTCCGAGTTCCGCGAGAAGTTGACGAGCGACTCCTTCGTGACCGCCGCCGGCACCGTCGCCTCCTACACCGTCATCCTCGTCCTGATGTTCGTCGTCCTGTTCGTCCTGCCGTACCTACTGTTCGCGTTCGTCCTGTAACGCGGTCGACGCCGTCCCGCCCGCCGGCCGACCACTCCGACTGAGTTTACCACCGTTCACCGAAACCGCCTCCGAGGCTAACACCGGTAACCGACCCCGGTGGACTTATGCGGGTTCCCCTGTCACCCTGTGCCGTATGAGCCTGGACGACATCGACCGCGTCACCGTTCTCGGCGCGGGCAACATGGGACACGGTATCACGGAGGTCGTCGCCATCGCCGGCTACGAGGTCACGATGCGCGACATCGAACAGGATCTGGTCGACGACGGTTACGAGTCCATCCAGTGGTCGCTGGAGAAACTCTCCGAGAAGGGACTGATCGACGAGGACCCCGAGGACGTGATGTCGCGCGTCTCCACGGAGGTCGACCTCGAGACCGCCGTCGAGGACGCCGACCTCGTCATCGAGGCGGCGCCCGAGCAGATGAGCCTCAAGAAGGACATCTTCGGCGACCTCGACGAGTTCACCCACGAGGACTGCATCCTCGCGTCGAACACCTCCTCGCTCTCCATCACGGAGATCGCGACCGCCACCTCGCGCCCCGAGAAGGTCTGCGGGATGCACTTCTTCAACCCGCCGGTGAAGATGGACCTCGTCGAGGTCATCTACGGCGAGGAGACCAGCGACGAGACGGCCGAGACCGTCTACGAGTTCACCGAGGCCATCGGCAAGACGCCCATCTACGTCCGCAAGGACGTGAACGGCTTCGTCGTCAACTCCGTCCTCGGCCCGTTCGGCGACGAGGCGGGCTGGATCGTCAGCGCCGGCGAGGCGACCATCCGAGAGGTGGACGCCACGATGGTCCACGAGCGCGGCTACCCGATGGGACCGTTCGAACTCGGTGACCTGACCGGCATCGACATCGGCTACCACGTCCGCAAGGAGGCCGGCAAGGACGTCCCACCCATCGTCGAGGAGAAGGTGGAGGCAGAGGAACTCGGTCAGAAGACCGGGAAGGGCTACTACGATTACGAGGACGGCGACGGCGCCGACTACGGTCCCGACGACGTCTCCGGGGAGTTCGACTGGCTCCGCATCGAGGCTCGCATCATCAACGAGGCGGCGAAACTCATCGGGAACGACGTCGCCACCCCGGAGGCCATCGACACGGGCCTCCGACTCGGTGCCGGCTTCCCCGAGGGGCCGTGCCGCCGTGCGGACAAGCTCGGCCTCGACACCGTCCTCGAGAAGTTGCAGGAGCAGCACGAGGCGACGGGCGAGGAGCGCTACGAGCCGGCCGACTATCTCGTCGACCTCGTCGAGGCGGGCAAGACCGGCGAGGATGCCGGCGAGGGGTTCTACGAGTACGGCGGCGACGACGGCGAGCGCGACTACCAGACGCTCAACACCACCCTCACCGAGGACGGCCTGCTCGAGATCGAGCTCGACCGGCCGGAGCGGCTGAACGCGCTCAACGCCGACCTGATGGACGAGATCGTCCACGTCCTCGACCACGCCGACATGGACGCGGTCCGGGCGGTCTCGTTCGAGGGGACGGGCGACCGGGCGTTCTGTGCCGGCGCGGACATCACCGGTTTCGCCGGCATGGACCCCGCCGACGTGGACGTGACCCCTGTGTTCCAGACGGTCAACGACTTCCCTCGTCCCACGCTCGCGAAGATCCAGGGGTTCTGTCTGGGTGGTGGGCTGGAGCTGGCGCTCGCCTGCGACCTGCGCATCGCCACCGAGGACTCGGAGTTCGGCTTCCCCGAGATCAACCTCGGGCTCATCCCCGGGGGCGGCGGTACCCAGCGAGCGATGCGGATGCTGACCGAGGCCCGCGCGAAGGAGCTCGTCTTCCGCGGCGAGCACATCTCGGCCGAGCGTGCCGAGAACTGGGGCCTCGTCAACCGCTGTGTCACCGACGAGGAGTTCGAGGACACGGTCGACGAATTCCTCGAGGACCTCGTCCACGGCGCGCCCATCGCGCTGCGCAAGGCCAAGGAGGTCATGAACGAGGGCCGCGACCAGGACATCGGCGCCGGCCTCGTGATGGAGAGTCAGGCGTTCGGGCTGCTGCTGACGACCGACGACATGATGGAGGGGGCCAGCGCGTTCATGGAGAAGCGCGACCCCGAGTTCGAGGGCAAATGAGCGAGTCCGAGAGCGTCCCCGAGCGGAACGTGGCGATGCTCCGCGAGACGCTCCACGACCACGGGCTGTTCGAGTGGCTCGACGTGTCCATCGAGGAACTCTCGGCGGGCCGTGCGGTGCTGCGGGTGCCGTTCGACGAGAAGTTCGCCAACCTCGCCAGCGGGACGATGCACGGCGGCGTGACCGCGACGGTCGTCGACACCGCCTCGGGGTTCGCGCTCCGCTCCACGCTGGCCGACCCGAGCGACGCCAACCTCACGACGACGGACCTCAACGTCCGGTACGTCCGGCCGGTCCGCTCGGACCTCACCGTCGAGGCCGAGGTGGTCCGCTCGGGGACGACGATGGGCGTCACGGAGTGTGAGGCCACCGTCGAGCACGAGGGTGAGACGAAGGTGGCCGCGACCGGCGGCACGACCTACCGCCTGTTCCGGGGTGAGGCATGAGCGACGACGAGTGGACGCTCGATGACCCGGACAGCGAGGCCTCGGTCTTCTACGACATCGAGGAGGGGGAGACGGACGTCACGGGCGGCCGCACCCTCACCGAGGCGGACGTGATGAACTTCGCCGGCGTCTCGGGTGACTTCAACCACCTGCACACCGACGCCGAGCGGATGGAGGACTCGATGTTCGGCGAGCGCATCGTCCACGGGACGCTCGTCCTCTCGGCGGCGACGGGCCTGCTCTGGCAGCACCGCTCGCCTGAGGAACGGGCCTCCGTGGTGGCGTTCTACGGGATGGACGAACTCCGCTTCCGCGCGCCGGCCTACATCGGCGACACCATCCACCTGGAGACCACCGTCACGGAGAAGACGGAGAAACCGGACGGCCCCGGTTCGGGGACGGTCCGCTACGACGTGGAGATCAAGAACCAGTCCGACGTGACGGTCATCTCCTGCGAGATGCTGTCGCTCCTTCGCTGAGCCGGCCCCCGGCTCAGCGGATGTTCCACGAGTCGTCCGAGAGCCTGTGCTTCGCGAACTGGGTCAGCAGTCCGATGTCGTCGAGGTGGACGAGTCTCGAGATGGCACGCAGGCTCCCGGCGTTGGCCTTCGACAGGGTGTCGTCGTCGAGTCGCTTCAGGTCGCGCATCAGGCGGTCGTAGCGCTCGTTGGAGGTGAAGTAGAGCAGTTCCGTCATCAGCAGCCGCGGGACGGCCTTCGGCGCGACGTCGTCGTGCCAGAGGTCGTTGTAGAGGTCGATGTACTCCTGTGAGGTGTCGCGGTCGCGGTGGGTGAGACAGGCGTCGATGGTGATGGCTGCGGCCCGTCCGGACTCCATCCCCACGTGGATCCCCTCGCCCCAGAGCGGGTCGATGGTCGGGACGGTGTCGCCGACGGCGATGAAGTTGTCCGTCGTCATCGTCCCCGGCGGCTGGATGTGCGCGGAGCCCCGGTGGGTCTTGCCCGGCAGTCGCTCGGCGTTCTCGAAGCGTGGGTCGGTCTCGAGCCAGTGTTCGAGGTAGCCGTCGACGGTCCGTTCTTGCCCGGCGTACTGCTTGTACGCCTCGTTCTGGATGAAACAGACGCCGACCTTGGCGGTGTCCTCGCCGGTGTGGAAGATCCACGAGTAGCCACCGGGGGCGTACTCGTGGTCGAGTCGGAGCATCATCCCGTCGGTGAGGTCGGCGTAGTCCGGGTGGTCCAGCTGGACGCCCTCGAACTCGTGTTCGATGCCGATGGCCTGGTGGTCACGCTCGAGGTCAGTGACGCCGAGCTGCTTCGCGAGCGGGGCTGCCGGGCCTGTTGCGTCGACCACCACCTCGGCGCGGACCTCGCTGTCTCCGTCGTACTTGACCCCGACCACCTCGCCGCCCTCCATCACCGGCTGTGAGACGCGGCTGTCGAAGCGCACCTCGGCGCCCTTCTCGCGGGCGTCGTCGACGAGGAAGCGCTTGAACTCGGCGAATTCGAGGACAGCACCGGGATGGCGGCGGACGAACTGCTCGTTGGGCGACTCGAGGACGACGTTGTCGGTGAAGTGCATGACCACGTCGTCGGGGACGTTGAACGAGGCGAGCATGGTGGGGAACGTACCGCCGGTGGACTTGTTGCTCGCACGTGGGAATCCGTCCTCGGCCTCTGTCTCGAGGAGGAGGACGTCGTAGCCGCGGCTGGCAGCGTCGCGGGCACACTGCGCCCCGGCGGGACCGGCCCCGGCGACGACCACGTCGTAGTGGTCTGTCACGGGGGACACCCCAGCTCCGTACGGGTTCCGGTACGTCCCGTGTCGGCCTCTGGTCCGAGAGAGACGGCACGGCTCCCGACCGACGTGCCGGTCGCGAGACGCTCGTCCGTTTCCGCTGGCATGTCAGCAAAGTCGCGCGGACGATATTAAAAAACACCCCTTCGTGGGGCCGGTTCCCCCGGACTCGCCTGCGGAACGGCCGTCTCCGTGTCAGTTCGTCGCGCGGTACTCGCCGTAACGCATCCCGAGGAACAGACACACCCCACCGAAGACGAGGACGCTCGGCAGGACCATCATCAGCACTGTACTCGTGGCCATCACGCTCGACCCGACGAGGCCGCCGACGCCGACGACGACCAGGAGGAGGAAGATGCCTAACGTGGTGTTGCGGTCGAACTCCATGGGCTACGTAGGACCGTCCGGAAGAAGGGCGTGTCGTTCCCGGAAGTCGCTCGGGCCGTTCAGGCGTCGCCGGTCTCCGTCCCGCTACCGCCGGACGACTCGTCGTCGCCCTTCGGACGCGCGAGGTCGGCCAGCGAGACGAGCAGGCCGAGCACCCAGCCGAGCGGCACCGCGATGCCGAACCAGAGCAGGACGTACCCCAGCCCCTCGAGTTCGAAGCGCTGGCGGAAGAACTGCTCGACGCCCAGGGACCGCGCAACCGTGTTGAGCAACACCTCGGCGATGGTGACACTACGGGGGAAGATGAGCGTCCCGAGCATCTCGGAGAACAGCGCGGCGACGACGGGCGGGAGGAACAGCGCCGTCATCCCTGCAGGGTAGGCGACGAGCACCGTGCTCGCCCGGCCGCCGCGGGTGGCGCTGGTCACGGCGACGATGCTCGACAGCACCGCGACGATGCTGGCCGCCGCCACGGCGTAGAACCCTCGCGGGTCGAACTGGACGCGGGCGAGTGCCGTCAGGGCGCCCCAGAGCACGACGAAGCCGAGGACGACGCCGACGAGGCCGAGACGGGTCGCCGCCGAGTCGAACCGGCGGGCGTAGAACCGCGTCGCCAGTCCGACCAGCATCAGCGGGTAGAGTACCGCCACGACGAGCGCGCCGAGGGCACCCCAGACCCGGTACTTGACCTTGTCCGCGGAGGTGCGTGGCTTCCACTTGCCAAGGACGGAGTGTTGCTTGCCGCGCTGGCGGGGGAACACCAGTTCCATCCACGTCTCGTGGAGTCGGACCACGTCCACCCGGATCCCGTCGAGGACGCCGTCGCGCTCCCGTGCCTCGGTCGCCATCTACCGAGGGGTGATTCCCGTGCCACGTCAACCTTCCGGCCTTCACGGTCACCGTCGGACGGTTCGCGCCCTACGGCCGCGCCAGGCGGGCGACCCACTCGAGACGGAGCCCCTCGCCGAGGTGGAATCGTGCGGCGCGCATACCGCAGGCCCGCACCGGTTCGCGAAGAAGATTCGGCCGCGTGTGAGCGGTCCCTTCAGGCGAGGATGTCGGCGATACGCTTGGGCTCGCCCGTCAGGGAGGGCTCCTCCTCGACGATCTTGAGCACCTCGTGGTCGGTCACGTCGAAGTAGGACTTGCCGATGGCCTCCTCGACGAGGTCACGTTCGAGACGGAACTCCGTCCCCTCGTAGACCACCTCGACCCCGTCCTCGTCGAACGAGAGTAACGTCATGGCTCGACGTAGGCCACTCGCCGGTAAAAGGATGTGCGTTCGCCGTCGCGCGGTGTCGGGTGCGTGCGCTCGATAAAGACGAAGCCGTTTTGTCGACCCCTGCGGTCGGTGTGGTATGCACCCGTGGGCGGAGTGGAACCACGTCGTCAAACTGGACCCGGACAAGACGCTCGTCGACGGCGAGAGCTTCGAGGCCGTCGCGTCCTCCGGGACGGACGCCATCGCCATCGGTGGGACGACGGGGATGACCGAGGAGAAGATGGCCCGCGTCGTCGAGGCCTGTGGACGGTACGACGTGCCCGTCTACATCGAACCGAGCCACCTCGGAGCGGTCTACCACTCCGAGGCACACGACGGCTACCTCGTCCCCGTCGTGTTCAACGCCGGCGACCCCACGTGGATAACGGGCGCGCACAAGGAGTGGGCTAGACTCGACGGGGAGATCGACTGGTCGCGCACCTACCCCGAGGCGTACGTCGTCCTCAACGAGGACTCCTCGGTGGCCGAGTACACGCAGGCGAACTGCAACCTCGACCCCGACGAGGTGGCGGCCTACGCGACCGTCGCCGAGCGGATGTTCGCCCAGCCCATCCTCTACGTGGAGTACTCTGGTACCCTCGGCGACCCAGCCGTCGTCGAGGCGGCCGCCGACGCCGTCGAGTCGGCCAGCGTCTTCTACGGCGGCGGCATCCACGACTACGACTCCGCTCACACCATGGCAGCGTACGCGGACGTGGTCGTGGTGGGCGATCTCGTCCACGACGAGGGGGTCGAGGCGCTCCGCGAGACGGTCCGCGGCGCCAACGAGGCCTGAACGATCGGTCTAGGCAGAGACCTGTCCTTCCGCCAAGATTATTTAGTGCTGAAGAGGTACGTCTGGCAGAGTGCGAGCGACAAGCGAGCGACTGGACGGGTCCCCCGTCGGACGTGGTCGGGGGAGTGAGCGACCGTGAGTGTCATCGCCGACTTCAGCACGGGGATGGAGGGCCTGGTCCTCGAACAGGCGCTCCAGCGGGTCGACGCCCGACTCGAGGTCGAGCAGGCGTACGCGACCGACCCGGACCACCCCATCCTGTTCTTCTGGGCGACGTGTGACGACCCGGACGCGCTGGAGGCGGCGATGGACGAGGACCCGACGGTGACCAACGTCCACCGCCTGAGCGAGGTCGATGGGCGACGGCTCTATCGGGTCAGGCTGACCGAGGCGGTCGAGACGATTCTCTACACGGTCTGGGTCGAACTTGGCGGCGAGGGTGTCGAGGCGGAGTTCCGCGACGGCCGCTGGTACTCCAAAATACGGTTCCCGGACCGTGGCGCTCTCCGCGAGTACGAGGCGTACGTCACGGCGAACGACCTGCACTTCGAACTGCACCGGGTCTACGACGCCAGCGAGGACGTCACCGGCGAGGACCCGCCGGACGGGCTCACCGAGAGCCAGCGCGAGACGCTGTTGCTCGCCTACGAGCGGGGCTTCTTCGACATCCCCCGGCGAGCGACCGCCGCCGAACTCGCGGAGGAACTCGGCGTCTCACGACAGGCGGTCTCCGAGCGATTGCGCCGGGCCTACGCCACCCTCGTCGAGGAACACGTCGTCTGAGTGGGCCCACTGTCGACGCACGCACTGCTTTTGTCGCTCGGTAGCGAACCGCGAGCGTGCGTGCCGTGCTCCTCGCGCTCTGTCTCGTCCTCGCCGGCTGTGGTGGAGCGCTGGCGCCGGCCGACCCGGACACGCCGTCACCGACGGTGACGCCCGTCGAGGTACCTGCCGACGCACCCTCGGACGCACCCGCTGCACTCCGGGAGGGACTGGACGTGCGAGCGCTCGCACGGGGGCACGCGGCGGCGCTCGCCGGCCGTCCCTACCGCTGGCGGGTCTTCGTCGACCGGCCGACCGGGGAGGTGGCATCCGGGCGCCGGGTCGTCGACGCCCTGACAGTGAGCGTGGCCGGTCCCACCCGGTACCGGAGTCAGCGCTCGGAGACCGTCCTCCAGTCGGGCGTCGGCGTTCGCATCACCCGCACGGAGACGTACGCCGACGGGGAGACGGCCTACACGCGCGTCCGCAACCGCCGCCTCGACACGGTCCGGTACGAGGCTCGCCGGGTCGCCGTCTGCGCGGGCGGCGAGGGACCACCGCTCGACGCGGCCGAGTCAGTCATCGTCCGGTACCTCGCGGTGCGGAACGCGTCCGTCACGTTCGAGTCGACCCGGACCGGCCCGCGGTACCGAATCGTCGATCACGAGGCGACCCACCCGTCGCTGTCGGGCGTCCGGAACTACCGCGTGGAGGCGCTGGTCACCCCGGAGGGCGTCGTCCGCGAGGTGGAGGCGACCTACGACCCCGAGACGCAGCACGGGACGGCGACGGTCACGGCCGGGTTCGCGTACGCCGGCGTGGACACGACGACGGTGACGCCACCGCGCTGGGCCCCGCAGGCGCAGGCGGTGACGGCGGGACTCGACCTCCCGGCGACGGTGCCGGTGGGTACGCCGACGGAGACGCCGACCCACGGCGCCGGCGAGACGGACGTACGCGGCACCGGGACACCGATACCGGCCCTGGACTGTGGCGGCCTCGACTGCGAGACGTTCCCCGGCGGCGAGGCGGTGGGACAGGGACGGTGTGCGGGGTGACGGCGCCGCCACAGGCCGCGCGGTCTATCGGGCCAGTGGCCCCTAGTCGTCTCCGAGGATACCGGGTTCCGTCATCTTCGCCGGGTCGAGCACCTCGGCGGCCTCCTCCTCGGTGAGGTAGCCCTCGGCGACGACGACCTCCATCACGGTCTTGCCCTCGTCGAGCGCCTGCTTCGCCACCTTCGCGGCCTTGTCGTAGCCGATGCTCGGATTGAGGGCGGTGGCGAGCGCCATCGACTGCTCGACCTGCGTCGTGCAGGTCTCGCGGTCGGCCTCCAGTTTCGCGACGAACTTCTCGGCGAACACCTCACTGGCGTTGGTCAGGAGGCGTGCGCTCTCGAGGAAGTTGTGCGCGAGCACGGGCTTGTAGAGGTTCAGGTCGATCTGCCCCTCGGCCGCGCCGGCGGCGACGGCGGCGTCGTTCCCCACGACCTGCTTGTGGACCTGGTTGACGGCCTCGGCGACGACCGGGTTGATCTTGCCGGGCATGATGGACGACCCCGGCTGGTTCTCCGGCTGTTCGAGCTCGCCCAGTCCGTTGCGGGGGCCGCTGGCGAGCAGGCGGAGGTCGTTGGCGATCTTGTTCAGGCTCCCGGCGACGGTCCGGAGCGCCCCGTGTGCCTCGCCCATCGCGTCGTGGGCGGCCTGCGCCTCGAAGTGGTTGTCGGCCTCGCGGAACGCGAGCCCCGTCTCCTCGGCGATGTACTCCGCGGCCTTGGCCGGGAACTCGGGGTGCGTGTTCAGTCCCGTCCCGACCGCCGTGCCGCCGAGGGCGAGTTCGCCGAGGTGGTCGCGCGTGTTCGCGACGCGCACGATACCCTTCTCGACCTGCGTCCGGTAGCCACCGAACTCCTGCCCGAGACGGACCGGCGTGGCGTCCTGCAGGTGTGTGCGGCCGGTCTTGACGACGTCGTCGAACTCCGCCTCCTTCGCGGCCAGCGCGCCGGCGAGTGTCTCCAGCGCCGGGACGAGGTCACGCTCGACGGCCTCGAGCGCCGCGACGTGCATCGCGGTCGGGACGACGTCGTTGCTCGACTGCCCGAAGTTCACGTGGTCGTTCGGGTGGATCTCGCGGGTCCCCATCTCCGCCCCGAATAGCTCCGTGGCACGGTTGGCGATGACCTCGTTGGCGTTCATGTTCGAGGAGGTGCCCGAGCCGGTCTGGAACACGTCGACCGGGAACTGGTCGTCGTGTTCGCCGGCGATGACCTCGTCGGCGGCCTGCACGATGGCCGCTGCCTTCTCCTCGGGGAGCAGGTCGAGGTCGAGGTTCGCCCGCGCCGCGGACTTCTTGACGATGCCGAGCGCCCGGACGAACCGACGGCCGAACGTGATGCCCGAGATGGGGAAGTTCTCGACCGCGCGCTGGGTCTGTGCGCCCCAGTACGCGTCGGCCGGCACCTGCATCTCACCGAGACTGTCCCGCTCCGTCCGGTAGTCCTCGCTCATGCGCGAAGCGACACCACGCGCCACGTAAAATCCTCCGGAACCGACCGCTACCGCGTCTCGTCGGAGCCCGGCAACACCAGCGCGAGCGCGCCCCTGACCACCACGTCCTCGCCGAGCGTGGTCACGCGGACGGTCGGCGGCGCCGTCGCCAGCAGGTCCGGCAGGCGCTCGCGGACCGGGTCGACCACCCGCTCGCTGTTCTCCAGCGCGACCGCCCCACCGAGAGAGACGACCTCCGGCGCGAACGCGTGGACGAGCGTCGCCACCCCGTGCGTGTTCCACCGCACGAGTCGGTCGACGACGGCCTCGCCGAGCGGGTCCCCGCGTTCGTCGGCGGCGAACACGCCCGCCGCGTCCAGCGAGTCGAGGTCGAGGTCGGTGTCGAGGCCCTCGGTCGCGTGGAGGTGCCGGGCGTAGGTCGGGATGTTCTCGCCGCCGGCGTATGCCTCCCAGTGGCCGGCGCCGCCGCACCCGCAGGTGAGCGTCCCCTCGCTGTCGACGACGACGTGGCCCATCTCGGCTGCGTTGCCCTGCCACCCCGAGAGGACGTTCCCGTCGACGCAGGCACCCGCGCCGACGCCCGAGGAGAGCGTGAGGTAGACCGTGTTCTCGGGGGCGTCGGTGAACCGGCGCTCGCCGACGACGCCGGCGACGGCGTCGTTGCGGAGTCGGACCTCGGCCCCGGTCGCCTCGACGAGCGGGTCGACCAGTTCGAACCGGTCGGCCGGGAGGTTCGGCGGGCCGACCACGGCGCCGGCGTCGGTGTCGAGCGGCCCGAGCGTCCCGACGCCCACCGCGGTGAGCGCGTGGGGGTCGAGGGCCGCGTCATCGCACGCCTCGCGGAGCGTCCAGACGATGGCCTCGGTGATGGTGGGACCGTCGGCCTGCGGGGTGCGCCGTCGTGCCCGACCGACGAGCGACCCGCTGGCGTCGGCCACCACGGCCCGCGTGTTCGTCGCGCCGACGTCGATGCCGGCGTAGCGTGCGTCGGTCACGCTCTCCGTCGCGCGGCGCGGGGCGGAATAGCTGTCGGTGTCGGGGCGCGTCGCCTCACGCGCCCGTCGCGTCGTCGTACACCACGCCCCGGTCGCCGTCGACGACGACGCGGGTCCCTGCCTCGGCGGCCGAGAGGTCCGCACCGGCGACCATCGGCACGCCGAGTTCGCGGGCGACGACGGCCGGATAGCTCGTCGTCGCCGGACTCGCGTGGACGATACCGGCCACCGACGAGAGGTCACCCTCGAACTCCCCGTCGAACGAGGCGTCCAGTCTGAGCACGGCGCCCGCGGGGGCCGCCGACAGGTCGCCGTCGCCGGGGACGGGGAACAGCGGCCCCGTCGTCCGACCCCCTGCCACGGCCCGGCCCGTGGCGAGCACCGCCGCCGCGCGGTGGACCTTCAGCGTGTTCGTCGCGTCCGGGCCGTCCGGGCCCGCCACCATCCCAGAGAGGACCACGAGCGTCTCGCCGTGGGCCACGGCCCCACTGTCGACGGCGGCCGTCGTCGCCGTGCGGACCACGTCGTCGACGCTCGTGGAGTCGAGGTCGGCACGCCGTGGCTGGACGCCCCACGTCAGCGCGAGTCGGCACGCCACCCGTTCGGTCGACGTCACGACGACCACGGGTACCGCGGGTCGGTACTTCGCTACCTTCCCTGCGGTGTACCCCGACTCGGAGACGGTGACGACGGCGCTGGCGTCCACGTCACGCGCCAGGTAGCGGGCCGACCGGGCCAGCGCGTCCGTCTGTGTGTCGGCCGCGGCCGGGACGCGCTGTTCGCGGAGCTCCGCGTACTCGTCGCTCGCCTCGACGTCACGCACGATGTCGGTCATCACCTCGACGACACGGGCCGGGTGGTCACCGACGGCGGTCTCCGCCGAGAGCATCACCGCGTCGGTGCCGTCGAGGACGGCGTTGGCCACGTCGCTCGCCTCCGCGCGGGTCGGGCGCCGGGCGTGGACCATCGAGTCCAGCATCTCCGTCGCCGTGATGACCGGGACGCCCGCCTCCCGGCACCGGCGGACCAGCCGCTTCTGGATGAGCGGCACCTGTTCGAGCGGGCACTCCACCCCGAGGTCGCCGCGAGCGACCATCACCCCGTCGGCGGCGGCGACGATGCTCTCGGCGTTCTCCACGGCGTCGGCACGCTCCACCTTCGCGATCACCGGCACGTCGCTCCCGTGGTCCTCCAGCACCGCGTCGACGGCGTAGACGTCCTCGCCGTCGCGGACGAAACTCGCCGCGACGAAGTCGAGGTCCAGTTCCGCCGCGAGCGCCAGTTCCTCGCGGTCGGCATCCGTCACCGAGTCCAGTCCGAGGTCCACGCCGGGGACGTTGACGCCGGACCGCGACTCGAGCGTCCCGCCGGAGTCGACCCGCACGGTGACGGTCTCGCCGTTGACGCCCTCGACGGTCGTCTCGATACGGCCGTCGTCGAGCAGGACCCGGTCGCCACGGCACACGGCCGCCAGCGACGACGAGACGCCCACGCTGTCGGCCGAGGCGTCGTCGCCGGGGACGAGGTCGACGTGGCTCCCGGCAGCGAGGTCGACCGGGTCGGCGTCCGCGGTCCGGACCTCCGGCCCCTGCAGGTCCAGCAGGACCGCGACGTGTCGGCCCGCCTCGCGGGCGACCGACCGGACCGTCTCGACGGTCTCGCGCCGCTCGGCGGTGGTCCCGTGACTCGCGTTGAGCCGTGCCACGTCCATCCCGGCCGCGATCAGGTCACCGACGGTCCTCGGGTCGCGAGAGGCCGGACCGAGCGTACAGACGATCTTCGCGTTGCGCACACCCTCCCCTCACCGCGTGGGGTGGTAGTCTTTTCTCGGTGGGCGCGCCAGTCGGGCGGCGACCTACTCGCCGTCGGCGTGTTCCTCGTACTCTGCCGGCGTGTACGTCTTCAGTTCCAGCGCGTGGACGTCCGTGGTCATGTGCTCGCCGAGCGCGTCGTAGACGGTCTGGTGTTGCTGGACGAGCGAGAGTCCCTCGAACGTGTCGCTGACGACGGTGGCCGCGAGGTGGTCGTCGTCGTGGCTCCCGCGGGCCCGCGTGACCGTGGCTTCGGCACCGTCGAGGTGCTCCTCGATGAGTCGCTCGACTTCCTCGGGGGTCATGCCCGACCGGAGGAACCGCTCCGTCAAGAACGTGGCCACTCTCGACGGTGGGGGTCCGGCCTCGCCGTCAGGTCCACCTGTCGAGGCCGGTCTGCGTCACCGCCTCCTCGATGCGGTCGAACCCGGAGGCGACCTCGTCCTCGGCCACCTCCCACTCCTCGCAGACGTACGCGCGGGCCGCCGCGAGGTCGGGGGCGATGTCCGTGTCGAACTCGTACTCGTCGGTCACGTCGGGGTTCAAGAACAGGTCTCGGATGCGGTCGGCCCCCTCGACGTGCTCGCCGCGGGCCTCCAGCGCCCCCCAGAGGTCGCCGTGTTCGCGGACCAGTTTCACCGCCGTCTTCGGCCCGACGCCCGATATCCCCTCGTTGAAATCCGTCCCCATCAGGATGCCCACGTCCACCAGTTGCTCCCACGTGAGGTCGTGGTCCGCCAGCGTCTTCTCGAAGTCCATCAACTCCGGGTCCCCGCTGGACGTGAGTTGTCGGAGCGTCAGGGGCGCACCGAGCAGGAGCGCGTCGTAGTCCTCCGTGCCGACGTAGTCGACGGCGCCACGGCGGGCCATGTGTGCGGCCTGCGCCTCGCCCTCGGCGGGGGCTTCGATCACCGGGACGTCGAGCCGTTCGAGCAGGCCGCGCGAGGTCTCCTGGATGACGTCCGTGAGTCGCTGGGTGCGTGACTCGAGGGTGGCGATCTCGGCGGCGTCGGCTCCGGACTCCCGTGCCTCGTCGAGCTGGTCCTCGTAGCGCTCGCGCTGTTCGCGCCGCTCTGCCACCTCCGCGTCCTTCAGGCTCGTCGTACCGCCGTCGAAGACGAACACCGGGGTGATGTCGTGTTCGAGGAACTTCCGGAGCCCCGTGACGATGCCGACGAGGTTGGCCACCTCCTCGCCGTCGCTCGTGGTGTAGGCGCTCGTGCGGGTGAACTTCACCGTCGTCGTCAGGTATCGGTAGAGCCAGTTGTGCGCGTCCACGGCGACGACGCTGCCCGAGAGGTCGTCGAACGGGACGGCCTCGATGTGTGCGAGTTGGCGGAGGTCCGAGTTACCCATCGGTGGTCGTTGGCGACCGACGCGCAAGAAACCATCCGTCCGGGGACGGCGGGCCCGCCGCCGGTCAGACCCGGCGCGACATCGCCGTCGCCGTCCGGTCCTGTGCCGCGTGGACGGCGTCCAGCAACTGCGTCGACTCCGCCAGCACCGGGTGGGTGTACGGCTGGCTGTCGTAGAGGTACTCGTGGAGCGCGACCGGGCCACCCATCCGTGGGGCGACCCCGTAGCCGCGGTGGATGTCGCCCTGATTCTCGTCGACGACGCGCTCGAGTGTGGTCTCGGCGGCGTCGAGTCGGTCCCAGCGCCGTCGGAGCGTCTCGTAGGACTCGCTCAGGGTCGGGCCCTCCGTCTCGTCCAGCAGGTCCTCCACCTCGCGCAGGGTGCTGGCGGCCTCCCGGAGCGTGACGCTCTCGGAGTCGAGCGCCCGACACAGGCGTGCCCGCCGCTCGCTCGCCTCCGTCGCCCCCTCGAGCAGCGTCTGGCGCAGTGCGGGACTGAACGTCTGACCCCCCTCGAGGGCGTCGGCGACGCCGTCGCCGAACTCGGCGCCGAGGTTCGTCGGCAGCGACTCGTCGTACTCCGCCTCGTAGTGGTCGACGGCCATCACAGTCTCGCGGTAGGCGTCTCGTACGGTGTCGAGCCTGTCGTCGGGTGGCCTCGAACGCGTCAGCGTCCCGCCGCCCAGCAGTTGGCCGCCGTCGGGGAGGCTGGTGGGTGTCGCGTCGACGGACTCCACCCGGCGCCGGAACCGCTCGAACGCGTCCCGCTCGGCGGCCGCACGCGAGTGCTCCTCGCGGACCACCGCCCGCGCTTCGGGGACGAACGACAGCGCCGCGAGCGCGAAACAGACGAGCGCGAGTACGCCGACGGCGAGGAACGCCTGCGCCAGGACCGCCTCCGAGACACAGCCCACTGGGGTACACCACCCGTGGTTGACGGCGGGCTCCGTCGAGACCAGCGTGCCGACAGGGAACCAAGGAATCATGTTAAGCGGTGCCACGCGCTCCGGGGTCAATAGTGTGACGCCTCACTACGCGTCAGACACTCTCGAATCGTGTGGTTTCGGGACGCCCTGTCGGCCGTCGACGAACTCCCGCTCGGCCGCCGAGAGGTCGCGCGCGGCGTACCTGTCGAGGCCCTCGCGGTAGCGGGCCAGCGACCGGCCGTCGGGTGCGGGGTACTCGAGGACGAGTTCGGCGAGCCCCGTCTCCCGCCCGGTGAACCCGAACCCGGCCTTGTAGAGCGCCTCGTAGGCGTACGGGTTGTTGACCGCGATGCGGAGCGTCTCGTAGCCGCGGTCGGTCGCCCGGTCACGGACGAACGCGCAGAGCCGCGACCCCAGTCCCTCGCCGCGTCGGTCGGCCCGTACCGAGACGTAGCGGAGCCAGAGCGCGCCGTCGGTCCGGTCCTCGCTGAACGACACGACGGCGAGGATGCCCTCGGTGTAGCCCTCCCTCGGGTCCCGCACCGTCACCGGACCGTCGGCGACGACGGCCTTCCCGGACGGGAGGACGAACTTCCCGGCGTAGGCGAACTGCTCGTGGTCCAGCCGCAGCCGGGGACCGGGCGGCCAGCCGAGGAGACGACAGTCCATACTCCCCGTTCGCTCCCGCGCACCTAAAATCGGGCCAGTCAAGTCCGCCGGCGAGCGACCACCGGGTATGTCGGAACCCATCGTCGTGGGCAACCGCCTCGAACTGTCACAGACGACGGCGATACTGGCGGTCGGCGACGTCGTCGCCATCCTCGCGTTCGTCGTCGCCGGGATGCTGCAACACGGGGGCGACCCCGCGAACCTCGTCGAACTGCTCGACACCGCCCTCCCGTTCCTCATCGGGTGGCTCCCGGCCGCGTTCTTCATGGGTCTCTACGCACCCGCGGTGCTCCGGAACACCCGAGAGACGGCGCTCCGGACGGTAGTGGCCTGGATCGTCGCCGACCTCATCGGACAGGGGCTTCGTGCCACCCCCATCTTCGGCGGTGGGTTCGACGTGGCGTTCCTGGTCGTCTCGCTGGTCGTCGGTGGGCTGTTGCTGGTGATCTGGCGAGCCGGTATCGCGCAGCGGACGATCCTGTAGGCCGGTGGATTCTCGTCTTCGATATCTCACGTTCGCTCGTGAACCGCCGTGCCCTCCTCGCACTGCTCGGTCGAGCGCCGTCGCCGGGTGTTCAGGCGTGTCGGGACTGGTCGGCCCGGAGCGTCACGCCGGCCTCACGTAGGTGACGGTCCGGAACCGCGCCACGGTCGCACGTCCGGTCGACCTCGACCTGGCTGCCGGCGACTCGTTCGAGCACGAGTGGCGTGTCGAACTCGACGCCCGAAGCGGTGACTACCGTGACGACTACTCCACGCGACTAGCCTGCGTGTGGCGCCATCCGGTCGGACCCTACTCGCTCCGCGTGACCTACGACGGCGTCGACGGGTGGACCACGCTGTCCCTCGACGAGGTGGTCCGCGAGAACGAGGTGGTCGGCGTCACCGCCCCGCCGGCGAGGCCGAGTGGGACGAACTCGGCCCTGGGGTTCGGTTCAGCAGGACGGTACCCCCGGTCGACGACTGCCGAACGTCGGAGGACGAACCCGGGTCTCCAGGGTGGCCCGGAACGGACTCAGCGCCTCTTGTAGAGCACCACACCCAGCAGTGACGCCGCCGCACCGAACCCCGCGAGCACGAGGAACAGCGCCGTCTCGTTCGCGTAGGTGAGGACGCCCCCGGCGACGGTCCCGCCGAGCGCGCCGATGCCGAACACGCCGAGGTAGGTGTAGCCGTACGAGAGCCCCCGGGCCTCGGGCGGCGTGGACTCGGCGATGGTCGCCTGGTAGAACGGCTGGACCATGAACAGGAAGAACCCGAGCAGCGCGCCGATGACGAGCAGGCCCACGAGGCCGCTGGTGGCGACGGGGAGGAAGACGAGCGCGAGGACGGCGAGCGTCCCGTAGCCCCCGACGAGGCCGAGCGAGACAGGGATGCGGTCGGTGAGCTTCCCACCGACGTACTGTCCGAGGACGCCGACCATGAGCAGACCGGAGTAGAAGTACTGGTCGGGCTGGAGTTCGCGCGGGTAGCCCGCGACCTGGATGGGCTGGAGCTGGTCGAACGAGGAGAGGAGGTCCGGCAGGAAGGTGAGGACACCGCGGTAGTAGAGGCCGGAGAACATCGCCACCCCGAACGCGAAGACGAACAGCGAGGCGAACATCGTCCGCGAGTCGGCGAGGAACTGCGAGAGCGAGGTGATGGAGCCGTCGGCCTTGGCGGACTTGCCGGCGTCCGCGTCCTCCGTCCCCCCGTCGGCCGCCGCGACAGCCGCCGTCTCGTCCACGCTGATGCGGGAGGCGGCGAGCGCCCCGACGAGCGCCGGGACGCCGAGGACGGCCACGACCACGCGCCAGTCACCGGTGAGGAACAGGAGGATGGCGGTGAACAGCGGGCCGAGTGCGATGCCGAGGTTGCCGGCCATCCCGTGGTAGGCGAACGCCGAGCCACGCTCGTCGACGCCCTTCGAGATGAGCGCGAGGCCGGAGGGGTGGTAGACGCTGGCCGCGACGCCCCAGACGAGAAGGGCGAACGCGACGCCGAGCAGGTTCGGCGAGAGCGCGAGGCCGACGAACGAGACGCCCATCCCGACGAGACAGGCGACGATGAGGCGTTTCGACCCGTAGGCGTCCGCGAGCACACCGCCGGGGAGCGCCCCGAGGCCGAACGGCGCGTAGCCCGCGGTGAGTACCGCACCGAGGACGAACGCGGTCGTCTCGAACGACCCCACGAGCGGGACGCTCACCGTCGGGAACTCGGTCGCCCAGACGAGCAACAGCAAGGGGAGCGAGAGTTCGTAGGTGTGGACCATCGCGTGTGCCAGCATCACCAGCCCCGTGATGGCCCGGTCGTTCCGATTCACACCCGGATTCCGGAGGCGAGCGGTTTGAGTACGTCGGTCCAGCACTCCCACTCCATCCCGTGTCGACTGTTCACAACACTCTCTCACGTCGGTGGTAGGACGATTTTTGGCTTCAGCAACCGTTGCCGAATCTGGCCGCTGTCGTGCGATTTCTGTCTATTGTAGTTCTCTGTAACTTATGCAGATGCAATCGAAGGGTTATCTGTTAGCGACGTATGTGTACTCAGTCTACTACCTGCAATCTATGGGGAAACTTTAAGTCAGATACCCTCATAGTTTGTAACAGGTTACTATGAACTACTATGACCTCGTTCTCGGCCTGATTCCGTTCGGACTCGCTTCCATCGCGTCGACGCTGGTCGTCTCCGGCGTCGCCGTGACCGGTGCCGTCGCCATCGCGTCGGTGTTCGCCGCCGGTCTCATCGGCCACGCGATGTTCGTCCGGGCGCCCGTCGACCCGGCACCCGAGCCCGTCGCCGAGGGGCCGGCCCCGGCCCCCGCCACGGCCGACGGCGCCGTCCCGCAGGCCGACTGAACGCGGTCACGGTCTCCCCGTCTCTCTCTCCCGTCCCCGCGCTGTCTCTCCTCCACCGTTCTCCACCACGCCGCCCAGCCGAGGCGTCGCCCGACGGCCCGCAGACCTTTGACCAGCCCCGGCGAACGACCGGGTATGACCGACGTGCGTTTCCTCACCAGCGACGAGATCAGCGGCCTCGCCACGCCCGCCGAGTACGTGGACGCGGTCCGCGAGGGGTACCGTGACCGCGGGAACGGCGCGCCCGCCGAGCCGCGGACGAAACTCGTGAACGCCGACCCGCCGGGGATGCTCACCGGCTACATGGCCGTCCTCCCCTCGCTCGGGGTGATGGGAGGGTACACGTACAGCGCCGGGTTCGGCGACGTCGACGCACACTTCTTCCTGCAGTTGTTCGACAGCGAGTCGGGCCAGCCGCTCGCACTCCTCGACGGAGCCTCGCTCAACCCCTTCAAGACGGGCGCGGCGGGGGCGGTCGGGGTGGACACGCTCGCCCGGCCGGACGCCTCGACGCTCGCACTCGTCGGCAGCGGGGCGCAGGCGGCCGGTCAGCTCCGGGGGGTGAGCGAGGTCAGGGACCTCGAGACGGTGAACGTCTACTCGCCGACCAAGGAGAACCGCGAGGCGTTCGCGGCGGAGTTCAACGACGAACTCGACGCGGCCGTCGCCGCCGTGTCCTCCTCGGACGCGGCCGTCGAGGGTGCCGACATCGTCGTGACGGCGACGAACGCGAGCGAGCCGGTGTTCGACGGCGACCTGCTGGAACCCGGTGCCCACGTCACCGCGATGGGGCAGTACGACGAGGGGAAACGCGAACTCGACACGACGACCATCGAGCGGGCGACGTACGTCCCGGACCTCCGGGCACGGGCGTTCGAGGACGCCGGGGCGTTCCTCTACGCCCTCGAAGCGGGTGTCGTCGACGAGGACCACGTCCACGCCGAACTCGGCGAGGTGGTCGCCGGCGTCGAGTCGGGCCGTGAATCCGCCGAGGACGTCACCGTCTTCGACTCGGGCGGGACGGGCATCGAGACGGTGGCCGCGGCGAAGATGCTCTACGAGAAGGCCGTGGACGCGGGACTGGGACAGACCATCTCGCTCTCGCCGGCGAGCGAGGCGCTCACGGGCCGGTAGTCAGTCGCGGCACTCCGACATCGGCCGGCCACCGTCCGTCGCGGTGGTCCGCTCCTCGGGGCTCACGACGACGGGCAGGCGGAGTCGTACGCGGACGACCCCACCGTCGCCGGCCGCCCGGACGACGAGCGCCGGGACGACGACGATCAGCAGGGGAAGGGCGACGACGACGGTGACGACACCGAGCACGGCGGGGGCCGACAGCAGCCCACTGGTCAGCCACAGGGCGACGATGGCGACGACAGCGGCTTCCGCGAACGCGATGGGAGAGAGGGTACGGGTGGTCATGGTGGCTCTGCGGGGCGGGTGCCCCACGTCCAGTCACAGGGCCGGTCCGGGGATAAGTGTAATCTGGAATATACTTCTGTAGGTCTTCCTACTGAAATCCGTTTCAGTGCCCGTTCAGAGGTACGGTCCCAGTCCGAGCGCCTGCACGAGCGAGACGCCCGCCGCGAGCGACCCGAGCAGGTAGCCACCGATGGCTCCGCCGTTGAGCAGGGGGAGACCGGCGTGCGCCTGCCCCTTCGCCACCTGGTACATCAGGACGACGAGTCCCAGCAGCGTCCCGACCATCGCCGTGAGCGCCGGGAGCGTGAGTGCGAGGCCAGAGACGAGGTAGTCGACGCCACCGGGGGCGAAGAAGCCCGCGGAGGCGACGAGGACGGCGGGCATGACCGCGTCGCCGAGTCCGATGAAGAAGGCGTCCCGGTCCAGTGGGTCGGGCGCCTCGGCGGGTTCGGGACCACCGTCGGGGTCGCTCTCGGTGGCCGTTGCGGCCTCACCGCCGTCAGCCGCGGCAGTGTCCGCTCCCTGCCTGCCCTCGGCGTCCCCATCGCTCTCGAGGAACGAGTACGAGAGCGTGAGCGGGACGACCAGCACCACGGGGAGTTTGAGGTCCATCACGCCGGAAGCCAGCGTGAGCATGTGTTCGGTGCCGTAGACGCTGATGGCGTCGTAGACGGCCAGCACCGTGAGCAGGATGACCGCCGGGAGGACGCCGAAACTGATACCGAACAGCGCGGCGGCCCCGATACCCATCACGATGCCCGCGCCGTCGATGACGTACCACTCGGGGTAGAACAGGAGTCCGGCGGCGAGCGCGAGCGACGGCACCACCGCGAGGACGTTCACCCCCGCCAGCGTCACGAGTGGCGGGACGAGCACGCTGAAGACGTAGAACGCGAGGTAGGTTGCGGAGACGGTGACGAGCAGGCGGATGAGGCCGTCGACGCCGAACCTGAACGCCGCGAGCATCACCGCGGTGGCGACGAGGATGGCGCCGACGTAGACGAAGGAGTTGGTCGGGTCCGAGGGGTCCTCGGTGGCCTGTAGCCCGGCGCTGTCGAACGGGGCGACCAGCGCGAGCGCGCCCAGCTGGACGGTGGCGAAGATGGCGACGATGGCGACCACGGCGAGGAGGGCCCGACGGTCCATGCAGGGTCGAGGAGTGGGCGGGGTTTGGGGTTTGTGTTCTCCGCGCTGTGTCACTCAGCGGGCGTAGAGCTTCGTCCCGAGCAGTCCCGCGAGCGGCACGTCGGGCGCCGTCGACACCGCGAGGTACGGGCGGGAGACGGGGCCGAACACGTCGACCACGCGGCCCACCGTGTCCAGTGACTCGTCGACCACCTGCGCGCCGATGTCGACGTGGTCCTCGCCCGGACAGCGGACGATGGCGAGCCCCTGCGCGGTCCGGACGACCTCGCCCGCGCGCTGCATCGCCATCAGCCTCGGAGGATACCGATGTACGCGGCGACGGCCTGCAGGAGGTCGGCCTTCCCGGCGTCGTCGGCGTTCTGCACCAGCACGCGACCGCGTGGCTCGTACTCGCGGGAGTAGGTCACGTCACGTTCGATGACGGCGTCGTACCCGACCTGCTGGACGGCCTTCGCGATCTCCTCCACCCCGGGGTCCTCCACCGCGAGGTCCAGCGGCACCCGTCGCCCGTCGTTCCGCGAGAGCGCCGCGTCGAAGTAGGCGGGGTAGATGACGTTCTCGACCATACCCGAACTCGTCCGGGGTGCCGGAAGGCCCTTTCGGCCTGCCGTCGGTCCTCGTTCACTCCTCGCCGTCGAGGTCCTCGACCGGCACCACCCGCTTCCCCGTCTCCATCGGGAGGACGCGGCTCTCCCCGCCCTCCCACTCGCGGTCGAGTTCCCGGCCGTCGAACAGGTGGTCGAGGAAGACGGCGAGTCCCGCCACCTCGGAGTGCGGCTGGTTCGTCACGCCGACGTTGTAGTCCGCGGCGTCGTAGACGTCGAACGGCACCTTCTGCGACCCGACGACGACGAGGACCGGGTCGGCCCGGTGGGCCGCTCGGATCTCCTCCTCCACGTCCTGCACCCGTTCGCCGTACATCGTCAGGTGGACGACGACGCCCGACCAGTCCCGCAGGAGGGGCCGCCACGAGTCGGAGAGTTCCACCTCGAACGGGCCGCCGAAGCGGGCGGTGATGTCCTCAATGGTACCCTTCGACTTCGAGGCGTTCCCGGCGATGACGACGCGGTCCGCACCGAGTGCCCGCGCGGTCAGGCCGACGTGGGTGGTCATCCGGTTGTCCCGCCCCGGTCGGTGACCGAGACGGAGCACGCACACCTCCGGGGAGCCTTGCATGTCCTGTCTCTCTCGCGTGGGCGTGGAAAAGCGGCGCGGTGTCGGTGCGTCACGGGACCAGAACGCACTTGCCACGCGGAGACGCCGATTGGGCATGGAACTCTCCGACGCGACGGTCCTCGTCACCGGCGGCGCGGGGTTCGTGGGTTCGCACCTCGTCGACCACCTCCTCCCCGACAACGAGGTCCGCGTGGTGGACGACCTGCACAACGCCCGGCGCGAGTGGGTCCCCGACGGTGCCGACCTGTACGAGGGGGACGTGACCGACCCCGCGGTGCTGGACGAGGCGCTGACCGAGGACGTGGACGTGGTCTTCCACTTCGCGGCGGACAAGTCCGCGGCCCGCGACGACATCGAGCAGTTCCGCGGTAACAACGCGCTGACCGAGGCCGTCGTCGCACGGATGGACGAGGTGGGCGTGACGGACGTCGCGTTCACGTCCTCGTCGGTGGTCTACGGCGAGGCTCCTCGTCCGACCCCGGAGGACTACGCGCCGCTCGAACCCATCTCCATCTACGGCGCCTCGAAACTGGCCGAGGAGTCGCTGCTCTCGGTCTACGCGCACAGCCACGGGTTCCGGGTCTGGAACTTCCGGTTCGCGAACATCGTCGGCCCGCGACTGCAGAAGGGCGCCGTGGTCCCGGACTTCATCGAGAAACTCCGTACCGACCCGGAGACGCTGGAGATCCTCGGGGACGGCCGGCAGGAGAAGTCCTACATGCACGTCGAGGAGTGCGTCGAGGCGATGTGTCACGTCGTCGAACACGCCGACGCACCGGTGAACACGTACAACCTCGGCACCCGGACGACCACCTCGGTGACCACCATCGCCGACATCGTGAGCGACGAGCTGGGCCTCTCGCCCGACTACGAGTTCACCGGTGGTGACCGTGGCTGGACGGGCGACGTCCCCCGGATGCGGCTCTCCATCGAGAAACTGAGCGCGCTGGGGTACGAACCGGAGCAGTCCAGCGACGACGCGGTCCGTCAGTGCGTGCGCGAACTCCTCGACGAGGGTGTGTTCGACGCGAGTGAGGACTGAGAAGAGGCTGGAGACTGCGGTAGCGCGGTGCGGACTGCGGTACACCGGCGTACCCACCCGCGCCGGAGGGGGCGAAGCCCCCGATGGCGCGCCCTTTTGGATCCAAAGTTTTGCCGCGAGTCCGGCGCGGCTCTGCCGCGCCGCACGAGCGTGGAAACGTTTGGTCTAGACCGAGAAGGGCGTCCGCGACCCCACGTCCTGGTCCACCGCCCGTAACTCCGCCTCGGCGGTGTAGTCGCCGGGGGTCGGGTCGGGCCACGACTCCGTGAACGTCGCCGCCTGACCCGGCTGCAGGTCGGAGTACTGGAGGGCCTGCATGAACATCCGGCCGTCCGACCAGCGCCACACCTCCTCGCCGTCGTCGGTGTAGACGGCGAAGTCCGCCCGGCCGGAGTCACGGAAGGTGAGCTCGACGGTCTCGCCGGAAGCGTTCACGACGTTGAATCGGAGCCGCACCTCCGCGCCGACGGTCACCTCCAGCGAACTCTCGAGCATACCCACCGTTGGCTGTCCTCGTACAAATGTCTACGTCGGACGAGGGGGTCGGGGGCGCTACCGGTCGTCGCGCGAGTCGACGCCGAGCGCGGCCGCCACGTCGAGCAGCCCGGCGCCGGACTCGTCGCGTCCGAGGCCGACGTCCTCCGCGGTCGCCTGCAGCCGTTGGCGTGCCTCGTCGTTGGTCAGGCCGCGCGCCAGCAACTGTGCGGCGGCTCCGGAGACGTGTGGGCACGCCATGGAGGTGCCCGAGCGCGTCGTGCAGGCCCCGCCCACGTCGGTCGAGTAGACGCCATCGCCGGGGGCGGCGAGGTCGACGCCCCGGCCGGCCGACGAGAACGACGCGAGCGAGTCGTCGCGCCGGGTCGCGCTCACCGCCACCGTCTCGTCGTACCACGCGGGGGCGTCGAGACAGCCGGTGCAGGGGCCACCGTTCCCCGCCGCGGCGACGAGGAGGACGCCCCGGTCGTGGGCGTAGGCACAGTCCTCCCGGAGCGTGGTCGTGTCGCCGCCGCCGAGGCTGAGCGAGGCCACGTCGACGCCCGCGTCGCCGGCGTACTGGACGGCCGCAGCGATGTCCGAGGTGAGCCCGACGCCCACCGCGTTCAGCGTCTTGTAGGCGTGGAGTTCCACGTCGGGCGCGACGCCGACGACGCCCGCGTCGTCGTCACGCGCGCCGACGATACCCGCGCAGTGCGTGCCGTGACCGTTGTCGTCCTGTCCACCGGGGACGCCCGTCACGCCGCCGACGAACGCCCGACTCGCTAGCGCGTTCACCGGGAGGTCGGGGTGCGCGAGGTCGATCCCCGTATCCACGACGACGACCGTCGCGTCGGCCCCCGTCGCGCCCCGTGCGTGGGCCACCTCGGCGTCCACCCGGTCGACGCCCCACGGGAGCGTCTGCGCCGTCGCCGTCAACTCCACGTCCGGTTCGACGAAGCGCACCCCGGAGCGGCCGGCCAGCTCCGCGGCGACGGCCGTCGGGGTCCGGAGCGTGACAACGTCGAACGCGAACTCGCGGACCACGTCGCCCGCCCGCCGGAGTCGTGTGAGCACCGACCGGTCGGAGTACCCGACGTTCACCTGCACCGTCTCGGTGGCGTCTCCCGTCACCTCGGCCTCGGCGGCACCGGTGACTCCGGCCCCCAGTAGACCGGCCCCCAGGGCACCCAGCACCCGTCGACGACTGGCGTTCGGCGGCATCGGTCCACGAGACCTACGTCGGTACGTAAGGGATTCTGACAACACCGTCCAATCCGCCGGGGCGACGGGGACGGGGGACGAACGGCACCCCTATAGGCCGCTGGGGGCTAGTGAGTGGCGTGCAGGTCGTCGGCTACGAACCGTCGCCCGATGCGGCCGTCGTCCTGGCCGACGGGGGGCGACTCGAACGGGTCGGGCTCGCCCCGGGGACGACGCTCGCGTACACGCTGGGCGAGCGCCACTGCGCGGGGACGGTCCAGGGCGAGCACCACGTCGCCTGCGAGCGGTCGACGGCGCCCTACTGTTCGGTCCACGAGCGCCCGCACTACGACCCGGCGACCTCCGACGAGGAACACGCCGTCTACCTCGCCGCGTTCGCGCCCCACCTGTTCAAGGTGGGTATCACGAAGACCCGACGGCTGGAGACCCGTCTCCGCGAGCAGGGGGCCGACCGGGGTGCGCACGTCTACACCGTCACGGACGGCGAGGTGGCCCTGCAGGTGGAGGACGACGTCTACGCGGACCCACGACTGACCCAGTGGGTGCAGGTGAGTCAGAAGGTGCCGGGCCTCCACCGAACCGTCGACGAACGTGCGTGGACGGCGCTCCTCGACGACTTCACCGTCCACGAGTCGTTCGGGTTCGACTACGGGCTCTCGCTGACCGACCAGCCCGTGCCAGAGACGCTCCTCACCGGGACCGTCAGCGGCGTGCAGGGTCGCGTGCTCGTCCTCGAGCGGGCCGGCACCGTCTACGCGGTCGACCTGCGTGACCTCCTCGGCTACGAACTCACCGACGGGGAGGAGGACCGGGAGTTGCAGTCGAGTCTCGGGGCGTGGGGCTGAGTCGGTCCTCGCCGACCTATCGCCACACAAGACATTTACCCGGAGTGGGGGAACCGCCGTCCATGCGTCCCGAGCGTTACCTCGCGGGGGGCGCGGCCGTCGTCGTGGCGGTCGCCGTCCTCCTCGCGGGACTGGTCCCCGGTATCGTCGCGACGCCCGAGGAGGACGTCCGGCCCTCCAGAGTGGGTGTCGTGGAGACGACGGTCGCGGCCGGCGAGATGGGCGGGTCGACGGCCACCCTCCAGGTCGACTCCCGCCTCTACCACCGCGGCGGCCCGGCCGAGAACCTCACCGTCCACTACCGGGCGGTCGACCTCGACACCGGCCTCGTCGCCACGACAGAGGTGGTCGACGTGGGCACCGTCGAGGACGAGCGGGAGGTGTCAGTCCCGGCGAACGTCACCGTCGAGCGACAAGGTGGCTACCGCCTCACCACCATCGTCTACGAGGACGGCCGCCGCGTGATGGAGGAGTCGACGGAGGTGCGTGGCGTCGGCACCCTCCGGCCCGACTACGCCACGGCCGACATCCAGTTCGAGTCGTTCGACGGCGCTGCCGCCGAGTTCCCCGCGGTGGAGTACCGCATCGCGAGTGTCGACGAGACCCGCAACCGGACGACGCTGAACGTCTCCGCGTACCTCACGAACGAGGGCGACGACCTCGAGGGTGACGTCCGACTGGTCGTGCAGGCGCGGCAGGTCGACTCGAACATCGTCGCCGACCGAGCGACGACGCAGGTGGCCGAGATCAGGCCCGGTCGGACAGCCACCCCGAGCGTCTCGCTGACGGTCCCCAGCCGCTACAACTACTACCTCGACGCGACGCTCTGGCGCGACGGGGTCGTGGTCGGCACCGCCCGTGCCCCGGCGAGTCTGGACCCCACCGAGACGGTGCCGACGAACACGACGACACGCGACTCGGGGCTCCGGGTCGGTGACTTCGACGACGACGGCTCCCGGCCAACGGAGCGACCTCGGCGGACCGCCACCGCGAGCGGTGGGCAGCCCGGCTTCGGACCGCTGCTCGCGCTGGTGGCGCTCGGCGGTGGGCTCCTGCTGACCCGGAGGTGGTCGGCGTGACCGACGGCGAGGCGGCGGCCACCAGCGCCGAGTCGCCTACCGACGACGCTGTGGGCGGTCTCGACACCGACCGGGCCACCAAGCTCCTCGTCTGGGCCGGCGTCGTCCTGCTCGGTCTGACGGCCGCGGTGGCGCTCGCGGGCTTCTACAACGGCGTCACCGGCACCATCCGAGTGTGGGTCTCTGACCCCTACCAGCCCGTGTTCCGCGCGGTGTTCAACCTCGCGCTGTTGCTCGCCGCGCTCGGGGGAATCGGTCTGCTGGTCCGTCGGGCCGACTGACAGGTCCGGTCCCGGGGCCGGTCCCGACCCGGTTCCGTTCCCGTGGCTTTTTCCACCGTGACCCCGAATCCCGTCTCATGGCAGACGACGAACCCGAAGACGCTGGCGCAGAAGGCGACGAGAGTGAGGAGTCGGGCGAGGAGAAGTCGTTCCGCGAGCGCGTCGAGGAGATCCGACAGCAGCGCGCGGAGGAGCGAGAAGAGGGCGAGGCGCCCGAGGACCCCCGCGAACGCATGGAGGAGATGATGGGCGGCGGTCCGGGCGGACCCGGTATGGGCGGCGGTGGCCCGGGCGGCATGGGTGGCGGCGGCAACCCGTTCGCGCAGATGATGGGCGGCATGATGGGCGGCGGCCCCGGCGCGGCGCTCGGTGGCTCCCCCGAGGGCCGCGGTGAGGGGAGCAGCAAGGCCGACGAGGAACTCGTCCGCGAGGTCCGCAAGGTCCGCGACGAGCTGCACGACATCCGTCGCGAGATGGAGCGCATCGCGGAAGCGCTCGAGGACTGAGCGGTCGCTCCACCCACGGTTTCTCTGCTGGCGCCGGCCGGCGAGCCGCGGCTACAGGACGTCGTCGTAGACCTCGGCGAGCCGGTCGACGGCGTGTTCGACGCTCATCTCCTCCCGTCGGTCGAGACACCGCTCGCGGAGTCCCTCCCCGTCCCGGAGCACGCGCTCGATGCCGTCGCGGAAGCCACGGGTGTCGCCGGGCTGGAAGTGGTAGCCCGTCTCGCCGTCGTCGACGGTGTCGGAGAGGGCACCGCTGTCGACGCCGACGACCGGTGTGCCACACGCGTTCGCCTCCAGTGCCACCAGGCCCTGCGTCTCGACGGGACTGGGGAACGCGAACGCCGAGAGCGCGGAGTAGAACGCCGGGAGCTCCTCCCTGTCGAGGAAGCCGAGGAAGCGCACGTCGGCGTCCACGTCGGCCGCGCGCTCCTCCAGCGTGTCGCGGGCGGGGCCGTCACCGCCGAAGACGACGGTGGCGTCGATGCCGTCCACCGCCTCCAGGATGGCCCCGAGGTCCTTCTCGAAGCCGTGACGGCCGGTGTAGCCCACGAGCGGCCCGTCGGGGAGGCCGTGACGCTCGCGGAAGCCGTTGGTCTCGACGGGACGGAAGAACTCCACGTCGACGCCGTTCGGCACCACTTGGACCGGCGCGTCGACGCCGGACTCGCGCAGGTGCTCGCGGGCGGGGGCCGAGGGGACGACCACGGCGTCAACCCGGTTCATGTACCACGTCTCGTAGGCGAGCGCGGTCCGCTCGAGCGACGAGGCGACGCGGCTGGAGGTGAGGTAGTCGACGTACTCGGCGGTCGGCGTGTGGTACGACGCCACGAGGGGCGTGTCCTCGCGCCACGAGAGGTAGCGTCCGGTGAGACCCATCAGGAACGGCGTGTGGGCGTGGACGAGGTCGGCGTCTTTCGCGGGGTCGGGCACGCCTGGAATCCCGACGCGGAAGCCGTCGTAGAACGGGAAGTCGAACCCGCGCACCGGGTACTCGCCGGGAGCCGGGTCGTACGCGGGGGACGCCGGGTAGACCACGTCCATCCGACCGCCACGCTCGGCCCAGCGCTCGCGCCACGTGCGCACCGTGTAGGTGACGCCGTTGACCGTCGGGAGGTAGGTGTCGGTGAACGCGGCGACGGTCGGGAGGCTCATCTGCCGGTGGTTCCACGGTTCGCCGCTAAGGGGTTTCGACTTCGGTCAGGCGACTGGGTCGCCCGCCACGACGTCCTCGTACGCCGTCACGAGCTCCTCGCCCAGCCGGTCCAGCGAGTGCTTGGCGGCCGTCTCCCTCGCGTTCTCACCGAGTCGCTCGCGGAGGTCGGGGTCCGCGGCGAGTCGTTCGAGTGCCTCGCGGTACTCCTCGTGGGTCGAACACAGCAGGCAGTCCTCGCCGTCGGTGTAGTACTCGCGGAAGACGGGGAGGTCCGAGAGGACGACGGCCTTCCCGCAGGCCATCGCCTCCAGCACGGCGATACCCTGATTCTCGTCCTTCGTCGGGAACAGGTAGACGTCGCCCGCCCCGAACCCGCCGCGGATGTCGTCGACCCACCCCGTGAACGTCACGTTCTCGGGGGGGTTCTGGGTCCACTTTCGGACCGTCGGCGAGGCCTGCGGTCCCTCGTCGTAGTGGCCGAACCACGCGAACGCGTGGTCGGTCTCCTGGGCGAGTTCGCAGAAGCGCGTCAGTCCCTTGCGTTCGAAGACGTTGCCGACGGCGAAGACGACCATCCCGTCGAGGTCGTAGCGGTCGCGGTACGCCTCGCGGAGTTCTTCGTGGCCCTCGAGCCGTCCGGCGTCGACCCCGTTCGAGACGGGACGGATGGGCGCGTCGACCGGGTAGGACTCGAGGTTCGACTTCGTGTACTCGGAGGGGCACAGCACGAGGTCGGCCTGCGAGTAGAACCACCGCAGGTACGGTTCGAGCACGGGTGCCACCTCGGAGGAGAACCGGAACGACTCGCCGAAGTCCTCGGCCGTGACGTGGCTGTGGAGGACGAGCGGTACGTCGTTGCGCTTCGCGTGCCGGGCGACGGCCACCGACCCCGGCCCGATGACGTTGCAGTGAGCCACGTCGTAGGCCTCGAAGAACGGGTCCCCGACGGCCCGTCGGAGCGCCGCATCCGGGAGGGTCCCGCCGTTCCACGGCGAGGTCAGCAGGTCCACCTCGGTGTCGGCGAGCGCCTTGCGCTGGTGCATCGTCGCCGTCCCGATCCCCGACCGTTCCAGTCGGTCGGCCAGTTCGAGGTAGTTCAGCACGCGCATTCGTCACCCGATGCGATTCGGGGGCCGGCTATAGCCCTGTTGGCTCGCGCCTGCCTCAGTCCCACGCGGGGCGGTACTCCCCCGAGATGGGTGGCTCGCTCCCCACCCACTCGGCCCGGCCGGCGGGTGACTCCACGGTCACGGGCCCCTCGTCCGCCACCTCGTAGGTCAGCGTCACGTCCGACACCGAGCAGTGGGCGTTGTACCGCAACGTCTCGTCCGGCGCGCAGTAGGCGACCGGCTGCCAGTGCGCCGGGTCCGCACGCACCGTCGCGGTCAGCTCGACGCCCTCACCGCTCGCGCGGAACCGCCAGTGGCCCACGTCGTCGCGCAGGGTTCGGTTGTTCCGCAGCACGTGCACGAGTCGGTTGAGCGGGTAGACCTCGTCACCACGGCGGAACAGGACCGAGAGCGTCCCGTCGAGGTCCAGCGCCTCCAGCGACAGGGCGGGGTCCTCGAACCCGTTGCACTGCACCCAGCGCCACCGCTCGGGTGGGTAGGTCCCGACGGTGTGGCCCTGGTGCCCCGGCGCCTCGTCGAACGCGACGGTGTGGTCGCCGACCGTGACGGTGCCGGAGGTCAGCACCGACTCGTTCCGCGACCAGTGGCTCCCGGCGTCGACGAGTGCCCCGAGCAGTGCCGTCAGCGTCTGGCTCCGCAACGGTGTGAAGACGTACTCGTCCGGGTCGTGTTCGAGGTCCCACGACACCCCCTCCTCCGGGAGTGCCCCCCACGCGGACGAGGACGTGAGTTCGCCGCCCGTGTCCGCGTCGCCGACCTCGAGCGCGAACGGGTCGTCCCGTCGGTGGACGACGCCGAGGGGGAACGAGCGGGAGACGAACCTCGAGTTCTCGCCGTCGGTCAGGGCGGCCCACACGCGTCCCTCGCGTCGGCCCCCGGCCGTCGAGAGCAGCGTGTAGCGGTACCAGAACGCCCGCGAGCCGTCTCGCGGGCCGACGAGCCCGTACCACACCTCCCGGCCGCGCTCCCCCGTCGCCAGCGGCCAGTCCAGCACCGGCGCGTTCGGGTCACTCATGTCAGTAGCGGTGTCGGTAGCGGTGATAAGCGTTGGTGCGGCGGCGAGGGGGAGACTCAGTAGCTCCGAGCGGATTCGAACCGCTGTCATGGGCTGTCTTCCGGCACTACCCGTGAGTACGTCCCGTCCAAAGGCCCATATGATTGGCCACTACACCACGGAGCTTCGTCACCGGATACTGGCCCGGCGTACAATAGCGTTACTTTCGAACACCAGAATCGGGTCGCCCGAACGGGTCCGGGTCGTCGACGTGGAGCGTCGGTGCGGACTCCCACCGCTACGGCCGTCGGTAGGAATATCATACCACAGACAGTCCGGAGTCTGCGACGAACGGTGTGTTCCGCCCACGCCGGGGGGCCCAGCGCGGTATGCCAGCTCCTACCGGGCGGCAGGAGATGTATTACAAAGCCGGCAGCGAGACATTCCGCGGCCCGTATGAGTTCACTTGTGGTACTCGCGTTCGACGACATGGACGGTGCGGAGTCGATGCGCGAACGGATGTACGACTTCCAGCGGCGAGAGCTGATCACACTCGAGGACGCGGCGGTCGTCGTCCGCAAACCGAACGGGCACACGAAGGTCAAGCAGGCCCACAGCCTCGTGGGGTCCGGTGCCCTCGGCGGGGCGTTCTGGGGGACGCTCATCGGCCTGCTGTTCATGGCGCCGTGGCTGGGACTCGTCACTGGCGCGGCGGCCGGTGCGCTCGCCGGGAAACTGGGCGACATCGGTATCGACGACTCGTTCATCGAGCAGGTCAGCGAGACCGTCCAGCCAGGGGAGTCGGCGCTGTTCCTGCTGAGCCGCGACGCACAGCTCGAGCGCATCCGGGAGGAACTCTCGGACGTGGAGTTCGAGATAATCGAGACGAACCTCTCGCCGGACGACGAGACGCAACTGCGCGAGACGTTCGCGGCCGAGGAAGTGGCCGGCTGATGGCGACAGGGGGGTCGCTCGACGGAGTCAGCGTCGGGGAATCGACGAGGCGGGCTGGCCTCGTGAACGACCACTACTCGAACTAGCATGCGACTGATACAGGTCCTCATCCCGGAGGGGACGCGCGAGACGGTCCTCGAGGCACTCGACGAGGAGGGTATCGACTACGCCGTGTTCGACGAGGTCGGTCGCGGTGACTTCGAGGCCATGGTCCAGTTCCCGGTTCCACCCAGCGGGGTCGAGACGGTGATGGACCGACTGACCGACGCGGGGGTCCGGGAGGACGCCTACACCGTCGTGTTGCCGACGGAGACGGTGGTCTCCCAGCGGCTCTCCGCTCTGGTCGAACGGTTCCCAGGACTCCGTATCTCCCGGGAGGAGCTGTACGCTCGGGCGCAGGACCTCGCGCCGGCGAACTCGACGTTCTTCGCGTTCATCCTCCTGAGCACGATCATCGCGACGACTGGGCTGTTGCTGGACTCGGCGGCGACCATCATCGGCGCGATGGTCGTGGCCCCGCTGATGGGGCCGGCCATCTCGGCCAGCGTCGGGACCATCCTCGACGACGTGAACATGACCCGACGGGGCGTCCTCCTCCAGGTGACCGGTCTCCTCGCCGCCATCCTCACCGGGGCCGTCATGGGCTGGCTCCTCCAGCAGACCATCCTCATCCCGCCCGAACTCGACATCCGGACCATCCCGCAGGTCGCCGAGCGGACGAGTCCGAACTTCCTGTCGCTGTTCCTCGCGCTCGGGTCCGGCATCGCCGGCAGCCTGAGCATCATGCGGGGCTCCGGGTCGACGCTGGTCGGCGTGGCCATCGCGGTGGCCCTCATCCCCCCGGCGGCGACCTCCGGCCTCGGCATCGCGTTCGGACTGTGGGGTGTCGCTCTCGCGGCTGCCGTCCTCGTCCTCGTGAACCTGCTCGCCATCAACCTCTCCGCGCTCCTCCTCTTCTGGGTCGCGGGGTTCAAGCCGCTCGAAGCGGGCAAGTTCGAGGGTGTCAGGGCCTCGGTGTTCTCTCGCGTCGTCGTCATCGCCATCGGCATCGCCGTGCTCTCCATCGCCCTCGGAGCGGTCACGTGGACGACCTTCCAGACGCAGTCACTCGAGCGGCAGGTGCAGGTCGACATGGAACAGCGGTTCGCGGAGGCGGACATCGAGGGGGTCGAACTCGTCTCGGTGACGGTCGACTACGAGCCAGCCGACATGCTCGTCGGGGAGCAACCGCAGGTGAACGTGCTCGTCGGCATCCCGAGGGACCTCGATGCCCCACCCGACCTCGCGCAGCGGTGGGACGACGAACTGACCGAGACGCTGGGGCGGGACGTCGTCGTCAGGGTGGGGTTCGTCGAGGCACAGGTCTCGGAGAGCGAACCCCGGGACCCGCCGCTCGGATGGCCGAACCTCGCTGGTGGGGACCGGGCCCACGTCCACCCGACGGCCGCGTGACCGGTTCCGCCATCGACCGAGGGTAGGGTCCCCGTGGCGACGCTCTCGCCCTGACCCGACTCGACCCGTCCCTCGGGGGGCGTACCGGTCCGGCCCCCGGGACGAACGTCGGCTCCGAGGTGCTCCGACCGCGAGTGACAGTTCGAGTACCTGTTCTGTCTCACGATACGGACAGAACGACACCGAGGACCGTTATACAGTTCCTGTACGCAGTTATCAGGATACTTACTAATAGCGCCGGGGCGCTCGGGTCTGCCGTGGACGCTCCGTTACAGGGCACCTTCTGTGGACGACTCCGGTCGCTCCCGGCGAGTCGGCCGTCCACGTCGGCGCCCGGAGCGTCCGTCGCGGCTCAGGAGGACACGAGATGAGTTCCATACACGACACGCCACGGCCGTTCCGTTACGACGCGGAGGTCGACCCCGGCGAGGTTCGGCACATCCAGTACGAAGTGGGTGAGACGTACCTCGGCCGTCCGGTCGAGCTCCCGGTGACCATCATCAACGGCGAACACGCCGGCCCCCGGCTGTGCCTCTCGGCGGCCATCCACGGCGACGAGGTCAACGGCGTCAAGGTGCTCCAGGAGGTCGCCGACCGGTACGACCCGGCCGACCTCCACGGTACCATCGTCTGCCTGCACGTCGTGAACGTGCCCGGCTACATCGCCCAGCAGCGCTACCTCCCCATCTACGACCAGGACCTCAACCGGTCGTTCCCGGGGACTGAGGGCGGCTCGACCGCCTCGCGGATGGCCCGGGTCATCTGGGACCGGTTCGTCAGCAAGTGCGACATTGGGCTGGACTTCCACACCTCGACACGCAACCGGATGACCGTCTTCCACGGCCGGGCGGACATGGAGGACGAGGGCATCCAGCGACTCGTCGAGGCGGCGGGCATCCCGCTCGTCATGTCCGGCCAGGGGAGTTCCGGGATGCTCCGTCGGGTGGCGACGGAGAACGGCACGCCAATCGTCACCGTCGAGATGGGCGAGGCGAACCGCTTCCAGCCGATGCTCATTGACCTCGGCGTGCAGGCCGTCGAGAACGTGCTGGCGGCCTACGAGATGTACCCCGAGGCGACACCACGGCGACCCGAGTTCCAGAAGGTCCTCACGAGCGACGACCAGAAGAAGTGGATCCGGGCCGACCACGGCGGGCTCGTGGAGATGAAGTGGGGACCGCTGCCCATCGTCGACGAGGGCGAGACCATCTGCGTCGTCTCCGACCACTTCAGGACCGAGGAGCACGTGGTCACCGCCCCGTTCGACGGCTTCCTCGCCGGTATCCTGGCGAACCCCCGGGTCCTCCCGGGACACCCGCTCGTCCACCTCGTCGAGATAACCGAGGAGGACCGCGAGCACGTGCGCCGCTCCTACGAACAGGTCGGCTTCGCCAGACACGGCACCTTCCACTGGATGGGGAAGATGGGCGAGCAGTTGGCCGAACCGCTCCTCGAAGACGGACCGGACGAGCACGCGGACGACGACTGACACACCCAACCCATGGCAACTGCTATCGACCCCAAGATCGAATCGCTCGCCGAAGACGCGTACCTGTACGGCCTCCAACAGGTCATCTTCTACGAGACACGCTACAATTACACCCAGAAGGAGGACAGCGACGTCTACGTCGGTATCAACCGGTGGGACCGGCCCAACGACGGCCAGCCGATAACGGCCGACTTCGAGGAGATCGTCACACCGAACGCGACCACGCTCTACGCGATGGCGTTCCTCGACCTCCAGGAGGAGCCGGTCGTCGTCGAGATGCCCGAGGTCACGGACCGGTACTTCTCGCTCCAGATGATGGACCAGTACGGGCAGTACTTCCACTTCGCTGGTAACCAGTTCGACGGCACCGACGCCCGGTCGTACCTTATACTGCCGGACAGGTACGAGGGGCTGGTTCCGGGCGAGTTCCCCACGACCGACGTCGTCGACGCACCGACGAAGACCGTCTTCGCCATCGTCCGCTACGCGCTCCACGATCCGACCGACGACGCCGAAGTCGCCCACGTCAACGACCTCCAGGAGCGGTCGACCATCACCCCGCTGGGCGAGTGGCTCGAGAACGACCACGCGGGCGTGCCACAGGCGGAACGGTCGGTCGTCCCAGGGGACTACGCGACGGTCCCGCGGATGGACGACCTCACGACCCGGCAGGTCGAGAAACAGACCGCGGAGGACTTCTTCACCCTCCTCGACCTCGTCCTGAACGACCCGAGCATGTCGCTCGTCGACGATTCGCTGGCGGAGCGAGAGATGCTCGACCGGCTGGCAGCGGTCGGCATCGGGCCGGGGATGGACTTCGAGTGGTCGGCACTCGACGGCCCCACGCAAGAGGCGTTGACCACCGGGGTCCAGAACGGCTTCGAGACGGTCAAGCGGACGGGCCGAGAGCGGCTCCAGGAGGTGAACGGCTGGATGTCGTTCGGAGCCGTTCGACGGGGGGCCTTCCGGACCGACTGGCTGACCCGCGCGGTCCTCGCCGACTTCGGCTGGGGCGGGCCGGACTGGATCGGCTCGCACACCGCGTTCTGGGGTTTCACCGACGCGAACGGCGACCCGCTGGACGGGTCGAAGCGCTACACCATCACGTTCGACCTGGACGACCTCCCGCCAGCGACCCAGTTCTGGTCGATACCCATCTACGACGAGCAGGGCTACTTCGTCGACAACGAACTCGACCGCTACAGCGTCAACTCGTTCATGCTCGACGAGGGGAGGCTCCACGTCGACGGCGGCGAACTCGTCGTCTACGTCCAGCACGAGAGACCGAGCGACCCCGATGCGGCGGAGAACTGGCTCCCGGCGCCCGAAGAGGGCTTCCGCTTCACGGCCCGGTTCTACGGCCCGCGCTGGTCGCTGATCGACGGGTCGTACGAGATGCCCCCGGTGGTCCCCGAGGCGGAGTGACCGACGATGGCCGTCGTCCTGGAATCGCTCGCGACGCTGTCGGTGCTCGTGTTCGTCGTCACCAGCATGCTGGCGATGGGGCTCAGCCTCACCGTCGGCCAGATACTCGACCCGCTCGGTGACCTGCGGCTCGTGGCGAAGGCGCTGGTCGCCAACTTCGTCCTCGTCCCCATCGTCGCGTACCTGATACTCCTCATGATTCCACTCACGGAGGCACAGTCGGTCGGGCTGATACTGCTGGCGACGGCCGCGGGCGCACCGTTCCTCCCGAAACTCGTTGAGGTGGCGAAGGCCGACGTGGCCTTCGGCGTCGGCCTGATGGTGCTCCTGATGGTGGTGACGGTCGCGTACGTCCCCATCGTGCTCCCGTTCCTCCTGCCCGGCGTGCAGGTGAACCCACTGGAGATCGCCAGTTCGCTCGTCGTCCTGATGCTCCTGCCGCTGGCCGCCGGCCTGTTCGTGAACGCCCGCTACGGCGACACGGCCGAGCGCCTCCAGCCGACCGTGAACCAGGTGTCCACCACCGCGCTCGTGTTTCTGGTGGTGCTGATGCTGGTCCTCAACTTCGAGACGCTACTCAGCGTCGTCGGGACCGGGGTCCTCGTCGCGTTCGCGATACTCATCGCCGTCTCGCTCGCCGTGGGCTGGCTGCTGGGTGGACCGGCGGCGGAGACCAGGCCGGTACTCGGACTCGGCACGGCACAGCGGAACGTCGCCGCCGCGCTCGTGGTCGGGGCGGCGAACTTCGACGACCCGAACGTCGTCGTGATGCTCGTCGTCGGGGCGACGCTGATGGGCCTGCTCATCGTCCTCGCGGGCGAACTGGGACGACGCACCGGGCGACAGCAGCCGTTGCCAATCACAGAGGAGGCGACCTATGAGGACTGACCCGGCCACCGTTCCCCCCGTCACGGTCGGTCGGTGTCGTCACCGGACTCGCATCGGAGGGTGAGCGGTCGTGCTGTCGGCCCTCGGTCCAGTCGTCGACGCGCTGTTCCTCGTGCTGGGCCGTCTCCAGGGGCTCCTCGTCGTGATCTCCATCGTGTGCATCATGGCCGCGATGGGGACCCAGTTGACCCGCGGCGACGTCCTTCGAACCATCCGGGAGTACGCCCTCGTCACGCGCTGGCTGGTCGCGAACCTGCTCGCGGTCCCCCTGTTCGCGCTCGTCCTCGGCGTCGTGTTCGGCCTCCCAGAACCCATCCTCGTCGGCCTGTTGCTCGTCGCCGTCGCGCCCGGTGCGCCGTTCATCCCGCAGCTCGTCGCGATGACCGGCGCGAACTCCCACGAGGCGACCCGGCTGACCGCCGCCCTCACCATCGTCGCCACGATGACCGTGCCGCTGTTGGTCGCGTTCACGCTGGCGCTGCTCGACGTCGATACCCGCTTCGCACCCTGGCGGTTCCTCCTCCCGCTGCTGGTGGTACTCGTGGTCCCGCTGTTCGTCGGTGGGTACCTTCGAGACCGGAGGCCGGCGTTCGCATCGGCACTCGCTCCCCGACTCACGGCACTCTCCAACCTGACGCTGCTCGCGGCGCTCGTCGTCGTGCCGCTCTTGGACCCCGGAGCGACGCTCCGCGTGTTCGCCACGCTGCTCGGGACGGGGGCGCTGCTCGTGATGGCGGTGTTCGTGCTGCTGACGATCCTCGTCGGGTGGGTCGTGGGCGGGCCGACTCGCCAGAACCGACGGATACTCGCACTCGGGACGGCGGGGCGGAACGTCAACGTCGCGCTGTTCATCGCGACGGGTGCGTTCCCCGCCTCGGAGGCGGACGCCAGCATCGTCGCGTTCGCCGTGGTCATGCTGGTCGTGTCACTGCTCGTCGTCTGGTTCTGGCGGCGGAGCCCACTCGCCGAGCGCGTCGGACCGACCGCCGAGCAAGGATGAGCGGGTCGGGACAGTGTGGCCCCGCCCCGGAACCGTCAGCGGGCCACGGCGAGGGCCACCGTCCTCACTCTCTCGCCATGATACGGTCCAGTTCGGCCTCCTCGTGGACGAACGGCTCACCGCTGACGTCCACCGTGACGCGCGCGATATCGCCCGTGAACGCGAACGGCGTCTGCTCGCGGTAGACATCGGTGACGGCGTTCACGCTGTCCTTCCCACAGCTCAACCCGGCGGTGAGGCCGGTCGTGATGGGGGTCGTGACGGGCACCTCGCCTTCGCCGACCTGCCGGTCGTCGTAGAACAACCGGACGGTCCCGGGGACGCCCTTGCCGGTCGAGAGATCCGGTTCACCGGTCGCCTCGAACTCCATGCGGACCGACACGTCGCCCTCCGGAAGCGGCTCGTCGGCGACCACCTCGTACTCGTCGACGCCGACGTAGTTGTGGACGTACACGAGGCGGTTGTCCGTCACGTACAGACTGTAGCCGCCCGACCGGCTCCCGTGCGCGAGCAGGGCGCCTTCCGCACCACCGACCGGAATCGTCAGGTCGGCGGTGATGCTGTGGTCGCGGTTGAACACCTTGACCGCGGCGTTCTCGGGGATGTATTGGCCGCCGGGGTGGTAGACGTACTGCTCGCGCGGTTTCCCGGGTTGGGGGCGGGCCTCGGCGAAGCGCTGGACGCTGCGGCCGTCGAGCGGCAGCACGTCGTGCTTGCCGGCTTCGGTCCACCAGAGCTGGGCGAGTTCGAGCACCTTCTCCGGGTGTTCGCTCGCCACGTCGTTCGCCTCCGCGAAGTCCTCCTCGACGTGGTAGAGCTCCCAGCCCGAGTCCTCTATGGTGGTCGCCGAGAGGGCCTCGGTGGTCATCGGCTCGCCGAACGGCCACGGGCGGACGGCGCGCCAGCCGTCGTGGTAGATCGCTCGGGTGCCGAGCATCTCGAAGTACTGGGTGACGTGCTGTTCGGGGGCGTCGGGTTCGTCGAAGGTGTAGGCGAAACTCGTCCCCTCGATGGGCGACTGAGAGTAGCCCTTGACCTCCTCCGGCGGGTCGATGCCGACCGCCTCGTAGATGGTCGGGGCGACGTCGATGGCGTGGACGAACTGCTCGCGCACCTCGCCACGGGCGTCGATTCCCTCGGGCCACGAGACGACGAGCGGGTCGCTCGCGCCGCCGCGGTAGGTCTCTCGCTTCCAGCGACGGAACGGCGTGTTCCCGGCCCACGTCCACCCCCACGGGTAGTGGTTGAAGTACTCGGGGCCGCCGAGGTCGTCCATCGCTTCGAGGTTCTCCTCGAGGTCCTCGGGGACGTTGTTGAAGAAGCGGTTCTCGTCGACGGAGCCGGTCGGGCCGCCCTCTGCGCTGGCACCGTTGTCCGAGACCAGCATCACGAGCGTGTTGTCCAGTTCGCCGAGTTCCTCGAGGTAGTCGAGTACCTTCCCGATCTGCGCGTCGGCGTGTTCGAGGAACCCGGCGAACACCTCCATCATCCGACTGTAGAGGCGCTGTTCGTCCTCGGAGAGCGAGTCCCAGCGCTGGACGTCCTCGTTCTGCGGCGAGAGTTCGGTGTCCTCGGGGACGACGCCGGCCTTCTTCTGCTGTTCGAGGATCTGCTCGCGAGCCTGGTCCCAGCCCATGTCGAACTCGCCCTCGTACTTCTCGATGTACTCCTCGGGGACCTGGTGGGGGGCGTGACAGGCGCCCGGACAGAAGTACGTGAAGAAGGGTTTGTCGGGGTCGACCTGCTTGGCGTCGCCGATGAACTCGATGGCGCGCTGGGCGAGGTCCTCCGTGAGGTGGTAGCCCTCCTCCGGTCGTGCTGGGGGCTCGGTCTGGTGATTGTCGTGGATCAGCGCCGGCGTGTACTGGTCGGTGTCGCCGCCGAGGAAGCCGTAGAACCGCTCGTAGCCGCGGTTGAGCGGCCACTGGTCGTAGGGGCCGGCGGCGCTCGTCGATTCGGCGGGGGTGAGGTGCCACTTGCCGAGCGCGTAGGTGCTGTAGCCCTCTTCGACGAGGGCCTCCGAGACCATCCCGTTCTCGTGGGGGATGTGCCCGTTGTAGCCGGGGAAGCCCGTTGAAACCTCGGTGATGGCGGCCATCCCGTTCGAGTGGTGGTTCCGGCCGGTCATCAGGCACGAGCGCGTCGGCGAGCAGAGCGCCGTCGTGTGGAAGTTGTTGTACCGCAGCCCGTTCTCGGCGAGGCGGTCGATGTTCGGCGTGTCGATGAGGCCGCCGTAACAGCCCAGCTGGCCGAAGCCGACGTCGTCGAGGGTAATCAGCAGGACGTTCGGGGCGTCCTCGGGGGCGCGAGTCTCCTCGGGCCACCACGGTTCCGATTCGTCGTACGTACGGCCGATGTGGCCGTGAAATTCTCGTTCTGGCATACGTCTATGTCACGGCGCGTTCGGCCGAGCCGAGTCGGCCCCGCTCGGCACCGAACCGCTCGGACCGAGTCTCGAGGCTCCCCGGCGTCGAGCAGGCGTCAGCGCCGACAGCATGCCTTGGCGACAGCCGATTATAGTTATGAAACGCCGATGAGATGTAAGGGGACTCCTACTCTCGAGAGAAGCTCGAATCCTGGCGACACTGTGGGTGTAATCCGCACGCTGAAACACATAGCAGACTGAATCGGGGCCATCCGCTCACGGGGAGGAGTCGACTCGAGGCACACAGCCAGTAATGTAATATTACGATTACTTGGGCCGTCCTGTCGTCGACCCGTCTTCCCCCGGTCGCCGCTCGACGCCGTCGGGACGGGCGGGGGCGACCGGACGGTGACCGGGTCTCGGTTCAGTCGGCCGGTTCGCTCACCTCCAGCCCGAGGTCCTCACAGAGCAGCGAGCAGACGTCCGCCTCGGCGTCGAAGCAGTCCGGGCAGTTCGGCGACCGGTCGATGATGGTGTCCAGTCGCTCGCCGACCCGCTCGTCGATGACGCTCTCGAGCTGGCGGGCCTCCATCCGGAAGTCGTCCTCGACCTCCAGCACCTCGACGAGGAACCGCTCGATGATGCAGTAGGTCTCCAGCGCCGAGCGGGCCATCCGGATGCCGTCGTCGGTCAGCGAGACGCCCTTGTACTTCTCGTGGTCGGCGAGACCGCGCTCCTCGAGCTTCCCGATCATCTCGTTCGCACTCGCGGGTGAGACGCCGAGCCGGTCGGCCACCTTCCCGGTCGAGGCGGGGCCGTCCTCCTGTCGCTGGACGAGGTAAATCGCCTTCAGGTACTGGTTCTGCGTGTTCACGCCGACCACCTGTCGCTGTCGTTCGTGTTCATTCGCGTGCCTCCATCAGTTTCGTGACTCGTTCGACGCCGTCGGCCTCGTCCTCGCGGATACCCCGGAGCACCTCGAGCAGGTGCTCGCGGTCCACGCCGAACCTGACGTCGGAGCTCTCGATGGCTCCGATGAGGTCGTCGTAGAACTTGTAGGCCGTCTCCTCGTTGGCGAGCTGGTCGTACAGCACCCCGTCGGTGTTCGTGTCGGGCTCGTAGCGTGCGGCCACCAGCTGCTCGATCTCCTCGTAGGCGACCGGGTCGGCGTCGAGTTCGTCGACCAGTCGTTCCAGCTGGGCTCGGTGCCCGGCCGACTCCTCGGCGGCCTCCTTCAGCAGTTCGATGGTCGGCTCGTCCAGCTCGTCGTCCAGTCGCTCGTGGTGCTGGTGGGCGCGGGCCTCGACCACCTCCTCCAGCACCATCCCGATCTGGAGGAGCCGTGCGAGCTGGTGGTCCGACGCGACGGGGTACGAGAGGCTCACGCGCTCACCTCGCGGCCTCTCGCCGTCCGGTCGTCGGGCGGTGCGACACTCATGTCCACGGCTGGGGTTCGCGGCGACTTAAGGGGTTCCCTTGGCCGGGTCGCCACGACTTTTTCAGCCGTGCCCGAGAAGGCCCGGTATGTCCGAGGAACCGGCCGACGAGATGCGCGAGCGCTCACAGCGCAGCAGCGCCGCGCTCTACCTCCTGCTCGACGCGGACCGTCGACTGCTCGCGGCCGCCATCCTCGGGTTCGTCTTCGCCGGCGTCGTCGTGTGCTCGCTCGGCTTCCCGGACGCGGCCGCGGCGCTCCGGACCGGCGACCCGCTCGAGACGTCGTTCCAGGCGTTCATCGGGGCCACCGTCACCGGCGTCACTATCGTCCTCACGCTGAACCAGCTCGTCCTCTCGCAGGAGCTCGGTGCGGTCGGCGACCAGCGCGAACGGATGGAGGGCGCGATGGCGTTCCGCGACGACGTGCGCGACCTGCTGGGTGAGACCCCGCCCGCCGAACCCTCCGCCTTCCTCCGAGCGATGGTCGACGCCACGGCCGACCGAGCACGGGCGGTCCGGGACACGGTGACGGACCCGAGCGACGAACTGGCGCGACTGCTCGACTCGACGGAGGAGAACGCCGACACCGTGACCGACCGGCTGGAAGGTACGACATTCGGCGAGTTCGACGTGGTCCGGACCGCGCTCGACTTCAACTACTCGTGGAAGCTCTACACCGCCCGCCGGCAACTCGACGAGGGGGACTGCGACGACGAGACGACCGACGCACTCGAGTCACTCGCCGACGCCCTCTCGCTGTTCGGTCCCGCCCGCGAGCACTTCAAGACGCTCTACTTCCAGTCCGAACTCATCGACCTCTCGCGGACGGTCCTCTACGCCGCCATCCCGTCACTCGTCATCACCGTCTCCGTGCTGCTGTTCGTCGACATCGGCGACTACACCGGGACGCTGCTCGGCGTCGACCAAGGTGTCCTGCTGGTGGCTGCCGCGTCCGCCGTCGCGGTCGCTCCCTTCGCCGTCCTGCTGTCGTACGTCCTCCGTATCGCCACGGTGACTGGGCGGACGCTCTCCATCGGGCCGTTCATCCTCCGGGAGACGGACCGCGACACCGACCAGTAGGCGGGGTGAGAACGGGAGCACCGCGGTGGGTGCCTGAATCGGTGCGTGCCGGGCCGTTCAGACCGTCCGCGAGGCGAGATGTCGGTGGACACGTCCACCGAGGCTCGCGCCACTCACGCGGTGCGGGACGCGAGACGCGCGCGGATGACCTCCAGCAGGTCCTCGCGCAGCTCCTCGACCTCGATCTCGTCGAGCACGGGGACGTAGAACCCCTCGACGAGCATGTTCTTCGCCAGCTGCTCGGGGACGCCGCGGGACTTCATGTAGAACAGCTCCTGCTGGTCCACCTGCCCCACGGTCGCCGAGTGGCTCGCTTCCGTGTCGTGGTTGTTGATGATGAGCTTCGGGGAGGCGTCGGCCTCGCTCTCGTCACTCAGCATCAGCGTGTTCTCGCGCTGGTACGACGAGGTGTCCCAGGCCTCGCGGCCGACGTTCTGGACACCTTCGTAGACCGAGCGCGAGTCGTCGTCGATGACGCCGCGGGTGACGAGGTCCGCGGTCGTGTGTTCGCCCTCGTGCCAGACGCGCGAGTCGATGTCGAAGTGCTGGTCGTCGTGGCCGTAGAACGCCCCGACGATCTTCGTCTCCGAGGAGTCGCCCTCCAGCTCCACCTCGACGCTCGTCTTCGTCAGCCGGGAGCCGACGTTCGCGTCGACGATGTTGCAGGTGCCGTAGGTGTCGGTTACGCCGCGCTTGAGCTGGTAGTTGTACGTCTCCTGGTCGAGGTCCTGCATCGACCCGTACTGGACGTACGCGTTCTCACCCGTGGCGATCTCCGTGATGCCGGAGTAGTAGCGCGCGCCGTCGACCTCGTCGCCGGTCTGCTGGCGCTCCAGGATGGTGACCGAGGAGGACTCCTCGGCGACCACGAGCGTGTAGTTGAACAGCGACCGGGAGTTCATCGTCGTCCGCACCTTCACGTCCTCGGCGTTCACGCCCTCCGGGACGTAGATGACCGTCCCCGACGTGAACAGCGCCGTCGAGAGTGCCGTGAGGTAGTTCGTCTGCGGGTCGACGACGTTCCCGAACGCGGACTCGACGAGTTCGGGGTGCGCGTCGACGGCCTCCGCGAACGGGAGCACCTCGACGCCCGAGGGACCGACCTGGTCCTTCTCGTCGGACTGCGTGAGCGGGTCGACAAACGACTCGAAGTCTAGGTCCGCGAGGTCCGTCCACTTGCGCCCCGGCGTCTTGATGACCGCCGGGAACGCGAGGTCGTCGAGCGCCTCGAGGGCGTCCAGCCGCTGCTGGAGCAGCCACTCGGGCTCGTCGCGCCCCTCGCTGATCTCTCGTACCGTCCCTTCGGACAGGACGGACTGGAGTCCCGTGCTCATCTATCCGAGCGAGCCCTCCATCTCGAGTTCGATGAGGCGGTTGAGTTCGACCGCGTACTCGATGGGCAGTTCCTCCGTGATGGGCTCGATGAACCCGGCGACGATCATCTGCTTGGCGTCGTCGTCGTCCAGTCCGCGAGACTGGAGGTAGAAGACGTCCTCGTCGCCGATCTTGCCGACGGTCGCCTCGTGGGCCACGTCCACCTTCGACTCCTGGATCTCCATGTAGGGCATGGTGTCCGAGGTGGACTCGTTGTCGAACATCAGCGCGTCACACTCGACCGACGTGCTGGAGTTCTCCGCCCCGTTGGCGATGTGGACGAGGCCACGGTAGTTCGTGCGGCCGCCGTCCTTCGAGATGGACTTGGACTCGATGGTCGACTTCGTGTTCGGCGCGTTGTGGTAGACCTTCGCGCCGGTGTCGATGTTCTGGCCCTCGCCCGCGAACGCGATGGTGATGTGATTGTCCGTCGCCCCCGGGCCCTTCAGGATGGACGCCGGGTAGAGCATCGTGGCCTTCGAGCCCATGCTGCCCGAGACCCACTCCATCGTGCCGTCCTTCTCGACGATGGCGCGCTTGGTGTTCAGGTTGTAGGTGTTCTTCGACCAGTTCTGCACCGTGGAGTACTGGACGTGGGCACCCTCCTTGACGAACACCTCGACGCCCCCGCTGTGGAGGTTGAAGTGGCTGTACTTCGGGGCCGAACAGCCCTCGATGTAGTGGACCTCGCTGTTCTCCTCGGCGATGATGAGCGTGTGCTCGAACTGGCCCATCCCCTCGGAGTTCATCCGGAAGTACGCCTGGATGGGCATCTCGACGGTCACGTCCTCGGGGACGTAGACGAACGAGCCGCCCGACCAGATGGCACCGTGGAGCGCGGCGAACTTGTTGTCGCTCGGCGGGACGCACTTCGTCATGAAGTACTCCTGGACGATGTCGGGGTGCTCACGCACAGCCTTGTCCATGTCCATGAAGATGACGCCCTTCTCCTCCCACTGCTCCTGCATGTTCTGGTAGACGATCTCCGACTCGTACTGGGCGCCGACGCCCGAGAGCGCGTTGCGCTCGGCTTCCGGGATGCCCAGTTTGTCGAACGTGTCACGGATCTCGTCCGGGAGGTCCTCCCACTTCTCCGCGCCGCCACGGGTCTCGATGTCCGGGCGGATGTACGGGACGATCTCGTCGATGTCGACCTCTGAGAGGTCCGGCTGGCCGGGCCAGTCTGTCGGCATCGGCATCTGCTGGAACTGCTTCAGCGCGCGCAGGCGACGCTGGAGCATCCACTCGGGTTCGTCCTTGTCCTCCGAGATGACGCGGATGGTCTCCTCGGTGAGGCCCTTCTCGGACTTGAAGGCGGACTTCTCCTCCTTCTTGAACTCGAAGCGAGCCTCGGTGTCGGTCTCTTTGAGGTGGTCTTGATCTGAACTCATGATTTCGTGTTGGTGTGGTGTGTGGGTGTGTGGACGTTCACGCGGTCTCGTACACTTCCTCGCGGACCCAGTCGTACCCCTTGTCCTCGAGGTCCTCGGCGAGCGAGGCGTCGCCGGACTTGGCGACCTTGCCGTCGAGCATCACGTGGACGTGGTCGGGTTCGACGTAGTCGAGGATGCGCTGGTAGTGGGTGATCTGGAGGATGCCGGTCCCCTGCTCGTCGCGCAGTGCGTTGATGCCCTGCGAGACGTCCTGCAGGCGGTCGATGTCCAGCCCGGAGTCGATCTCGTCGAGCACCGCGATGCTCGGTTCGAGGATGGCGGCCTGGAGCACCTCGTTCTGCTTCTTCTCGCCACCGGAGAAGCCGGCGTTCAGGTAGCGGTGGGCGAACTTTTCGTCCATGTCCAGCTGCGCCATCTTCTCCTGGAGGAGCTGCTGGAACTCCGCGACGCCGACCTCGCCGTCGTCGGGGTTGCCCTCCATCGGGGAGGTGTCGTAGCCGACCTCCTCTTCTTCCTCGTCGTCGGTCTCGTCGTCGTCCTCGAAGAGCTCCTCGCGTTCCTCGAGCTTGGCGTTGAGCGCCGTGCGGAGGAAGTTGACCATCGTGACTCCCTCGATCTCCGCGGGGTACTGGAAACCCAGGAAGATGCCGAGCGCCGCGCGCTCGTTGGGCTCGAGGTCCAGCAGGTTCCACGTACGCTTGTCCTCGGGGATCTCGAAGTCGTCGCCGAAGTCACCCTCTTCCAGGTGGAGGAGTACCTCGCCGTCGGTCACTTCGTAGGCGGGGTGTCCGGCGATGATCTTCGCCATCGTGGACTTGCCAGACCCGTTCGGGCCCATCAGCGCGTGAATCTCACCGGACTTCACCTCGAGGTCGACGCCACGGAGGATGGTCTCGCCACCCTCCTCGGCGACTTCCGCGTGGAGGTTCTTGATTTCGAGCGTTGCCATGGTGTTAGGTCAGCCGAAACCTAGGGCGAAGAGGGGTTAATGGTTTCGGGTTCGTCCGTTCTGCTTCGTTCCTCGGAAAGAAATTTTGGCCCTGCGAGAACGAGACACGGGAGTGCCACCAAGCAGCCGGGAGTCGTGACACCCACAACACGCGTCAGCCCCCCTGCGGTTACATCCCCATGTCGCGTGCCGCCTCGGGGATGGGGAGGTCGGTGACGCCGACACCGAGCAGCTCCGCCGCGTGGTCGAGCGCCATGTCGAACCCGTAGTACCGCTCCAGCTCGTCGTCGTCGGCGGTCGGTCGCACCTTCAGCATCGCGTACCCCTCGAGGTTCTGGGCGACGGCGGCGGTCCGGCCGTCGCGGTCGAACTCCAGCAGTCGCTCCTCGGCGGTCTCCCGGTAGCGGGCGGTGATGCCGTCGGCCGCCGCCGTCGTCTCGGCCTCGTCGGACTCACTCATGCCACGGGGTAGGGCCGGGGGGTACCCCAACCCATCGGTTCCGGCGGGTCGGACCGCCTGTCCCGGCCGGGGCGCCCCCGCCGCGCCGTCAGGCCGCTTCCATCAGGTCGTGGACGTTGCCGTACGGGTCCTCGAAGGTTATCTCGGTTCCCCAGGGGTTCTCCATCGGTTCGCCGTGGAACGTCACCCCGGCGTCCAGCAGCCGTTCGTACTCGGCGTCGAAGTCGTCCGTCTGGAAGACGAGGTTGACGTGGCCGCCCACCTGCGACCCGACCCGCTCGCGCTTTGCCTCGTTGTCGGCCTCGACGAGTGCTAGCTGCGGGAACTCCTCGCCCGGCGGCGAGACGGTGAGCCACCGGCCGGCCTCCCCCTCCATCTCGAACTCGTCGTCGTCGCGGACGACGAGGCCGAGCGTCTCCGTGTAGAATTCGAGCGCCTCGTCCTGGTCCTCGACGAGTATCGTCACGTGTGTGATGTCGGTCAACATCTCGTCCGGAGGGAGGACTCGGCAGGAGATGAACGCGAGCCAGCCGAGCGGAGTGAAAGTGGAACTGCGGGGTCTCACTCGGCCGTGTCGGCCCACAGGGCCGCCCGGTAGTACCGGCCGTCCAAGCGGGCCGGGGCGGTCACGGTGTCGTCGTTGAGGTAGTAGACCTGTCTGCCAGAGCCGGACTGCCGGGCGACGGCCTCGACCACCGGCTCGTAGGCGTCGGCTCTCTCGTCGCGGGTACACCACTCGACCTCCTCGTCGGTAGCACGAGCGACGAGATCTCGGGCCGTCTCGGTGTCGGCCGCGGCGTCGAGGTCCGCGCTGGCTGCCACGCGGGCCGCGTCGGCACCGACGAGTCGCTCGGCCGTGTACTCGGTTTCCGGCCCGTCTTCTTCGTAGTGGACGCGGTAGTGGTCGGCCGTCTCCTGCGACCAGACGACCGTCCGCGTCCCGAGGCGCTCGGCCAGGTCGTCGTCGGCGCGGACCGGGCCGTCGAGGGCGTCCTCGACGACGTCCGCGAACTGCTGGGCGCGGACCACGCCCAGCTGGAGCGCCTCGTCCTCGGTGATGGGTGTCAGTGCGAGCGCGAGCTCGACCCCGCGACAGCCGAACAGGTAGCTCGTGGCGGAGTTACAGCCGGCGAGACCGACGCTGGCACTCGTCGCTGCGCACGCGGAGAGGAGGGCTCTGCGCTTCACGACCGAACTGCCGGCGGCCGGGGTAAGTGTCTTCTGCGTGTCGGGACCGATTCAGTTCAGCAGGTCGTTCGCGATGGTGTTGCGCAGGACCTCGCTAGTCCCCTCGTAGATCTCGTTGAGCTTCGCGTCTCGGTAGAACCGCTCGGCCGGGAAGTCCTTCGTGTAGCCGTAGCCACCGTGGATCTGGATGCCCTCGTTGGCCACCTCGCGGGAGACCTCGCTGGCGTAGAGCTTCGCCTGTGCGGCCTCCTTGATGAACTTCTCGCCGCGGATCTTCTTGTCGGCGGCGTCGTGCATCAGCAGGCGCGCGGCACGGGTCTTCGTGTCCATGTCCGCGAGCTTGTGCTGGATGGCCTGGAAGTTCGAGATGGGCTGGTCGAACTGCTCGCGCTGCTGGCTGTACTCCGTGGCGGCGTCGAGCGCGGCCTGCGCGATGCCGACCGAACGGGCGGCGATGGTGATGCGGCCGCCGTTGAGCGTCTTGAGCGCCTGGACGAAGCCGTCACCCTCCTCGCCCAGCAAGCGGTCCTCGGGGACGTAGAGGTCGTCGAAGCGGAGTTCAGCGGTGGGACAGCCCTTGTCGCCGAGCTTGTCCTCCGTGCCCTCGACGATGAAGCCGTCGTCCTCCTCGGGGCGCACGACGAACGTCGAGATGCCCTTGTTGCCCGCGTCGGGGTCGGTCTTGGCGAAGACAGTGACCGTGTCGGCAACCGAGCCGTTCGAGATCCAGAGCTTGCCGCCGTTGATGTAGTAGCCGTCGCCGTTCTTCTCGGCCGTCGTCTCCATCGCCGGGACGTCCGAGCCGGCACCCGGCTCCGAGAGCGCGAACGCGCCGATGTCCTCACCCTGCGCCAGGGGGGTGAGGTACTCCTCCTTCTGCTCGTGGCTGCCGAACTCGTAGACCATGTTGCCGGCCAGCGAGATGTGCGCGGCGACGATGGTGCCGAGGCCGCCGGAGCCACGGGAGATCTCCTCCAGCGCCATCGGGTAGGCGTGGTAGTCGAGGTCCGCACCACCGTACTCCTCCGGGAACGGCATCCCCATCAGGCCGAGTTCACCGAGTTCCTCCACGAGGTCCCACGGGAACTCGTCGTCGTGGTCGATCTCCGAGGCCACGGGGACGACCTCCTCGTCCACGAACTCGGCGACCATCTCCTTGATCTGCTTCTGCTCGGCCGTGAGGCTGAAGTCCATACCTCAGCCTTCGGCTGTTTTCACTTGACTGTTGCGAGCGAGCGACCCGACACGGCGGGCCACGCCCGCAGTGTCCCGGCGAACGGCAGCAGGAACCGCCACGAGACCCGGTCCAGGACGGTTCATTATAAGTGAACGCCCCTTCGAACGACCGACACAGTGGGGGAACACGAGTACGGTGGCGACCGGCTCTGGGTGAGTCGACTTCCCGAACGAGTGGCAGGCGGTGTGGCCCCGCCGTGGCTCCTGGCGCTGGTGGGGTACAGCGTCCTGCCGGTGGGCATCACGGTGACGCTGTGGGCGACGGCGCCGTCGCCGTGGTCGTCGACGCTCTGGGTCGCGATGGGGTTCGGCCTCCTCTTCAACGTCGTCGCCTCGGTGCTGGTGTGGTACTACGACACGACGGTCCTCCCGGGGTTCTTCGACGAGGTGCGGGAACTGGTCGTCGAGGAATCGATGGCGGACGTCGAGCGACTCGCGGCGCGGCACCAGCGGTTCTTCGCGCGCCGGTGGGCGTACACGGCCGTCCCGTGGACCGTCCTGATACTGACCACCGCGGTGCTGGCGACAGACTTCCAGCGCGCGCTGGGTGTCGCGGGCGCCGGGGACCCCGTCTACCCCATCTACCTCGCGTACTACCTCTGGGGGGGCCTCCTCACGGGCGTCGGGTTCCACGGGATGCTGACGACCGTCCGGTGCATCCGCGAGTTCACCGACGCCGTCGACCTCCGGATCGACCCCTTGCATCCCGACGGTCTCGGCGGACTGGGCGCCTTCGGCTTCCTCGCCATCCGGACCACGCTGCTGACGTCGCTCGGCGCCCTCCTGCTCCCGATGGGGTTCGAGATGGCGGCCGGCCAGCGGCTCGAATGGCTCGTCGGGTCGGCCATCCTCCTGTACACTGTCTTCATCGCCGGGACGTTCGCCTACCCGACCTTCCGGGTCCACAAGGTAGCCGACCGGCTCCGAGAGGCAGAACTGAACCGGTTACGAGCGGAGATACGGGGGCTCCCCGGCCAGCTATCCGCCGCCGGCGACGGAGACACCGCGGCGGTCGACAACCGCGAGCTGGCCGTCCAGCTCGAGATTCAGCGACTCCGACGGGAGTACAGGGAGTACGCCGACGTCAAGCTCTACCCGATGTCCGTCTCCATCCTCGCGCAACTGGTCGGCTCGGTGCTCCTCCCACTGTTCTTCCTCCTGCTCGACCTCGCGCTGTCGCGGGTCCTCTAGTCGTACTCGTAGAACCCGCGCCCCGTCTTCTTCCCGAGGTCCCCCGCCTCCACCTTCCGCTTGAGCAGGTAGGCCGGCGTGTAGCGGTCGCCGAGCTCCTCGTGGAGCGTCTTCGTCGCGTGGAGACAGACGTCGAGGCCGATGTGGTCCGCGAGCTGGAGCGGGCCCATCGGGACGTTCGTCCCCAGCGTCATCCCGCGGTCGATGTCCTCCTTGGTGGCGACACCCTCGTCGTACGCGCGGACCCCCTCGTTGATCCACGGCATCAGGATGCGGTTCGTGACGAACCCCGGCTTGTCGTCGGACTCCCACGTCTCCTTGCCGAGGTCCTCGGCGAACTCGTGTGAGAGGTTCGCCACGGCCGGGTCGGTCCGCTCGCCGACGACGATCTCCACGCCCTTCATGATGGGGACCGGGTTCATGAAGTGGAGGCCGACGACCAGTTCGGGTCGCTCGGTCGCGGCCGCGATGGTCGTGATGGAGAGCGTCGAGGTGTTCGTCGCGAGCACCACGTCTGACTCGCACACCTCGTCCAGGTCCGCGAAGATGTCCCGCTTGACGTCCATCTCCTCGACGGCCGCCTCGACCACGAGGTCGGCGGCCGCGAGGTCCTCGAGGTCGGTGGTGCCGGAGATGCGCGCTCGCACGGCGTCGGCGTCGTCCTCGGACAGCTCGTCCTTGCGGACGAACTGCGCGAGCGAGTCGTCGATGGCGTCCATCCCGCGGTCGACGAACGACTGCTCGATGTCGCGCATCACCACCTCGTAGCCCTGCTGTGCGGCGACCTGTGCGATGCCGTTGCCCATCGTGCCGGCGCCGACGACGCCGACCGTCTCGATGTCTGAGAGTCCTCGCATGTCCGAGGGTGTGACGCCCCCGGGCCTAAGCCTACCGACCAGTCCAGCCGGCAGGTCAGCGCCCGTCGTGGAACGAGGCCACCGCGCGGAACAGTTCATCGTGGCGCTTCTCGAGCGGCAGGAAGTGGGTCCCCCCCGCCACCTCGTGGTAGCCACGGGCCGCGGGGAGCGCGTCGTAGAGCCCGAGTGCGTCCTCCCGCGTGGCGGTGGGGTCGAACGACCCGCGGACGACGAACGACGGGACGGTCACCCGAGACGGGTCGTAGGGTCGCTCGTCGACGGCCGCCGCGAGGTCCACGAGGACGCCGTTCGGCGCCCGCACGGTCGGGACGTTCGCGGGGACGGACTGCCCCGACTCGTGGAGCGCGTCCCAGAAGTGCTCGAACGCGGCCGGGTCCCGGTAGGTGAACGGCTCGACGTGCCCGGGGAACTGGGCCGTCCATCGGTCGAGCGCGTCCTGTCTCGTCACCTCGCGTGCGGGGGCGGGCGGGTCGCCGAGGTCGAACCCCTCGACGAGCGACGGCGCCGGCCGGAACACCGGCGCGAACGCCGTGAACGAGGCGGCGCGCGTACTCGTCTCCGCCAGCAGGTGGCCACAGACGACCGTCCCCCACGAGTAGCCGACGAGGTGGACTCGTGACTCCGGGATGGCCGCCACCGCGGCGGCCACGTCGTCGGCCACCGTCGCGGCCCGGCAGGGTGGGGTCACGTCGCCCGCGTCGGCGTCCACCGCCACCGGCGCTTCACTGGCACCGTACCCGCGCAGGTCGACGGCGTAGGCCGCCCGCCCGCGCGCCGCGGTGTCGGCCAGCCACGAGAACGCCGGGTCGGGGTCGAACACGGCTCGGCCGGGGTAGGTCGCGCCGTGGACGAACAGCACCGCATCGTCCGGGTCCGTCTCGCCGCCCCCCGCCTCGCGGGCCCAGAGCCGTAGTCGCGTCCCGTCCGGTGCCGGCACGTCGCGGGCCACCGTCTCCGTAGCACCCGCCTCCTCGCTCGCGTCCATACCCACCGTGCGACCGAGGGGAGGTAGTGTGTTACGGGACCGTTTCGGCGTTTAGGGTCGGTAGAACTTAGTCGCCGTCAGACGCACCCCCGCCCGTATGATTCCCATCGACGACACCCCGCTGTGCCGGGACGGCAAGGTGCTCATCCTCGCGTACGACCACGGGTTGGAACACGGCCCGGTCGACTTCGACGAGGTGCCTGAGAGCGCGGACCCGGAGCGGACGTTCGAGGCGGCGACCCACCCCGCGGTCACCTCCATCGCGGTCCAGAAGGGTATCGCGGAGGCCTACTACCCCTCCTACGAGGACGACCTCGACCTCCTGATGAAGCTCAACGGCACGTCGAACCTCTGGATGGGCGAGCCGGACTCGGCCGTCAACTGCACGGTCGAACAGGCCTACGACATCGGCGCGTCGTCGGTCGGTTTTACCCTCTACGGTGGCTCGAACAACGAGATCGAGATGGCCGAGGAGTTCGCCACCGCGCAGAAGGACGCCCGCGACTACGAACTCCCGGTCGTCATGTGGTCCTACCCGCGCGGTCAGGGGCTCAAGAACGACACCGCGCCGGGCACCATCGCCTACGCGGCCCGGCTCGCGCTCGAACTCGGCGCGGACGTGGCGAAGGTGAAGTTCCCCGGTAGTCAGTCGGCGATGGAGCAGGCGGTGCGGATGGCCGGCCCGACGAAGGTGGTCATGTCCGGTGGCTCGAAGACGAGCGACCGCGCGTTCCTCGAGGACGTGAAGGAGACCATCGACGCCGGCGGCAAGGGGCTCGCCGTGGGCCGGAACGTCTGGCAGCGCGAGGACCCGACGCGCATCCTCGACGCGCTCGAACAGGTCATCTTCGAGGAGGCGAGCGTCGACGAGGCGCTCGCGGCGGCCGAGTGAGATGACCGTCGAGCGCATCGTCCGGACCGTCGCCGAGACGAGTCTGGAGGTCCGCGAGGGGCTGGCCGGTCGACGCGGCTACGAGGACGAGGAGAACCCGTCAGGCGAGAAGCAGCTCGCGGCGGACCTCTGGGCGGACGAGTTGTTCGAGGAACGACTGCTCGACATCGAGTCCGTCGCCGCCTACGCAAGCGAGGAGCGCTCGGGCGTGGTGGAGGCCGAGCGCACCTCCAACGGCGACGGCCGCTACCACGTCGCCGTGGACCCGCTCGACGGCTCCTCGAACCTCCGGACGAACAACGCGATGGGCGTCCTGCTCGGCGTCTACGACTCGCCACTCCCCGCGCGCGGTCGTGACCTCGTCGCCAGCGCGTACGTCCTGTTCGGCCCGCTGACGACGATGGTCGTCGCCGTCGACGGATCGGTCACCGAGTACGTCCTCGAACGCGACGGCAAGAGCGTGGAGATGCGCACCGTCACGGAGGAGCTCACGCTCCCCGACGAGCCGACGGTGTACGGCTTCGGCGGCCGGGTCCCGGACTGGCCCGCCGGCTTCGAGAACTACGCTCGTGAGATAGAGACCGAGCTCAAACTCCGCTACGGCGGCGCGATGATCGCCGACGTGAACCAGGTGCTCACCTACGGCGGCGTGTTCGCGTACCCCGGGCTGGAGTCGCGCCCCGAGGGGAAACTCCGCCTCCAGTTCGAGGGGAATCCCGTCGCACACATAGTCGAGACGGCTGGCGGGCGCTCCTCGGACGGCGAGCGGTCCCTGCTGGACGTGACGCCCGAGCGCATCCACCAGCGCGTGCCCGTCCACGTCGGCAACACCAGACTGATCGACCGTCTGGAAGCGACGCTCGGCAACTGAGCCGGGCGGAACCTCCCGACGCGCCGTCCCTGCCCCACTCATAGAAAACGGTTTACCGGCAACGCTTGACCCCTCGGTATGCGAATCCGTATCGACGGCGACGCCAGCGTCGAGGAGGCGTCGGCCATCGCGGAGGCCCTCGCCACGCAGGCGGGCCGGGACGTGAAGGTGTACATCGGCGACGCGGAGGAACCCGCGGCGGTGGAGGAGGCGGAACTGGAACTCCCGCTCTCTGACGACCTCGGGCCGACCGACCGGGAGGCCACCCTGCGCGAGGAGATCGACGACATCCTCCGAGGCGGCCCGGAGAAGTACGTCGAGCGACTCCCCGAGCAGAACAAACTGTTCGTCCGCGACCGCCTCGAGTTGTGGTTCGGCGAGGACGGCCTCAGGTTCGAGGACGGCAAGTTCGCCAACTTCGACGCGTGGCACGAGGACGCTCCCGATTCGGCCCCCGACGACCGACTCCCCGCCGACGGGATGATCACCGGCGCGGCGACGTTCGAGGGCCGCGACGTCCACTTCATGGCCAACGACTTCTCCGTGAAGGCCGGGTCGATGGCCAAGCGGGGCACCGAGAAGTTCCTGCGGATGCAACAGCGCGCCCTGAAGTCGGGCAAGCCAGTGCTCTACCTGATGGACTCCTCGGGCGGCCGCATCGACAAGCAGACCGAGTTCTTCGCCAACCGCGAGGGTATCGGGAAGTACTACTACAACCACTCGATGCTCTCGGGGCGGGTGCCGCAGGTCTGTGTCCTCTACGGCCCCTGTATCGCGGGGGCAGCCTACACCCCCGTCTTCGCGGACTTCACCATCATGGTCCGGGACATGAGCGCGATGGCCATCGCCTCTCCAAGGATGGTTGAGATGGTCACGGGCGAGCAGATCGACATGCAGGACCTCGGCGGGCCGGACATGCACGCTCGCGAGTCGGGGAGTGCCGACCTCGTAGCCGACGACGAGGAGCACGCCCGCGAACTCGTCGCGGACCTGATGACGTACCTCCCGGACAACGCCGACGAGAAGCCGCCGCGCTCGGACCCGAAGCCGCCAACGCGCTCGCCGGAGGGTATCGACTCGGTCGTCCCGCAGGAGCCGAACCGTGGCTACGACATGCGCGACCTGATCGAGCGCGTGGTCGACCACGACTCGATGTTCGAACTCCAGCCCGAGTACGGCAAGGAGATACTCACCCTGTTCGCCCGTATCGACGGCCGCCCCGTCGGTATCATCGCCAACCAGCCCGACGAGCGGGCCGGCGCCATCTTCCCCGACAGCGCGGAGAAGGCCGCCCAGTTCGCGTGGAAGTGTGACGCGTTCGACGTCCCACTGCTCTACCTCTGTGACACGCCCGGCTTCATGGCCGGCTCGCAGGTCGAGAAGGAGGCCATCCTGGAGAAGGGGAAGAAGATGATCTACGCCACGAGCGAGGCCACCGTCCCGAAACAGTGCGTCGTCGTCCGCAAGGCGTACGGCGCCGGTATCTACGCGATGTCCGGGCCGGCCTACGACCCGGACTCGACCATCGCACTCCCGTCCGGTGAGATCGGTATCATGGGTCCCGAAGCGGCCATCAACGCCGTCTACGCGAACAAGCTCGCCGCGGTCGACGACCCCGAGGAACGCGCGGAGATGGAACAGCGCCTCCGCGAGGAGTACCGCGAGGACATCGACGTCAAACGGATGGCGAGCGAGGTGGTCATCGACGAGATCGTGCCACCCTCGGAACTGCGCGACGAGCTGAACAACCGCTTCACGTTCTACGAGGGCGTGGAGAAACAGCGGCCGAGCAAGAAGCACGGCACGATCCTCTGAGACCAAACTGTTCCGCTCGGGTCGGCTTCGCCGACCGCTCGCGCAGAACTTTGGATCCAAAAAAAGCGGCCCTCGCTCCGCTCGGGCCTGGGCGGTCCGCTGACCAGACCGCACCTTCTACCGCCGCACCGCCTCCACGAACACCGCCCACGCGAGCATCGCGAGGCCGACGTCGCGGGCTTAGCACGTCCCCGAACTGGCCGGTCGTGACCCAGACGACGGTGAGGTAGCCGATGGTGGCCGTCAGCGACGCCGCGGCCACGAGGGACGCGAACGCCGTGTAGCGGTCGACGAGGAGCGCGAGGCCGAACGCGAGTTCGAGCCAGCCGTTGAGCAGCATGAAGTCGACGGGCGAGAGCAGGATGAACGGCTCCAGCCACGGGACGACATAGAGCGCCCACGCGGCCGGGTCGAGCAGTTTGTGGACGCCAGCGACGAGCACCATCGCGCCGAGGCCGACGCGTGCGATGGTGGCGGCGTCCGGGACCCGCGCCACCGCCGGGCGAGTGACACGACGGAGTCGCTGTTCCATGCGTGGTGTACGGAGGAGTCGCGCAAGAAGCGTCCGGTCGGGACTCAGGTCCGCAGGCGTCCAACGTGAGTGTCGACGACCCGACGGAGTGCCCGCACCTCGTCGAGGACGGCCTCCCACTGCTCGACCGTGCCCGGGACGGGGTCGGCCGCGAGCGCGACGCGCCGGTCCACCAGTGCCCGGACCTCGCGGGGGTCCTCGATGCGGACGAACTGGACCGCGGCCTCACCCCCTGCTGACTCGAACGAGGCCGTCCCGTACCCGAAGATGCCGCCGGTCACGCTCTGGCTGTAAGCCGAGTTCTGCACTCGGTCGAGCCCCATCCGGCGGACCCGTCGGGAGAGGATGCCCGACCGGGCGTAGAGCGCCCGGTCGCTGACCGCGTAGGTGGTCCGGCGGACGTCGAGGACGCCGTAGACCGGCGTCAGGACACCGGCGAGGACGAGCAACGCGCCCACCGCGCGGCCGACCGACCCGACGTCTTGGACACCGCCGAGCATCGCGCCGCCGGTGACGACGAGCGCGAAGCCGCCGACAAACGCCGGAATCGCCGCCGACAGCCGTGGGCTGCCGCTCCAGAGCAGCTCCTCGCTCGCCTCCAGCAGGAGGTCCTCGGTGTCGCTCACGGTTCGTCCTCGGCAGGTGGCCCCGTCTCGGTCGACTCACCCTCCACGGCGGCGCGGATGGCCCGGAGTTCGGTCACGATGTCGTCGAGGACGGCCGCCTTGTCCCGGTCTGTCCCCTCACCAGTGTCCCGTCCCGAGCGGATGCGCTCGTTGATGCGCCGCTGGAGCGCCTGCGGGTCCTCGACGTTGGCGAAACTCATCTCGATGCCGGTGCCGCCCGCGGTGCTCACGTCGACGGTGCCGTAGCCGAACTGGGCCCCGAAGAACGACTGGCGGTAGGAGGTGTCCTGCACCTTGTCGAACTCGATGCGCTGGACGTTCCGCGAGAGGATGCCCGTCTTCCGGTAGAGCGCTGTGGTCGTCACGACGTAGTTCGTGTTCTTGTACGAGAGGTAGGAGCCGACGAGGATGGGGATGCCCACCAGCACGAACGCGAGGGGGATGCCGACGACGAACGCGGGGACGAGCGAGAGCTCGTGGGGCGTATCAGCCCACACGACCTCCTCGTCCTCGTCGAGGGTGAGCCAGTCGAACGACGCGGGGTCGGTCTCGTCGACGGCACCGCCGACCGTCTCCGTGGAGGGTGTCATGTTCGACTCCTCAGCGCCGGGCGGCAAAACCCTTCCCCGCGTCGGCCGCCCTCCACCCACCAGACGAGCCACAGCCGCGTGTCACGCGTCGCGTTTGAGTGAGAGCGCGGTCCGGTCGAACTCACAGACGAGCGTCTCGTCGGTCTCGCCGTCACCGCGGTTCACGGCGAACGCCTCGACGTGCATCGTCACGATGCCGCGTTCCCCGTCGCTCGTCTCGCGTTTATCGGTCACCGTCGACTGCGCCCGGATGGTGTCGCCGTGGAACGTCGGGTTCGGATGTTCTACCTCGTCGTACGAGAGGTTGGCGACGATGGTGCCGTCGGTGGTGTCCGGGATGGTGAGCCCGACCGCGAGCGCCATCGTGTAGAGCCCGTTGACGAGTCGCTCGCCGAACTGCGTCTCGCTGGCGAACTCCGCGTCGAGGTGCAACGGCTGCTGGTTCATGGTCGTGTCGCAGAACGTCTGGTTGTCCGACTCGCTGACCGTCCGGCGCTTCTCGTGTTCGATGGTCTCGCCGACCTCGAACTCCTCGTAGTAGAGCCCAGTCACGCCCGTCGGGTCGACGGAGGGCGAGAAAAGCGTACCGGGGACTCGAGCGACAGAACACCCAAGTCTCGTGCGGGCGAGGCGAACCCATGGCACGACGAAGCCTGCTGTTCTCCCCCGCGGACCGCCCGGAACTCCTGCGCAAGGGACCCGACTCCGGTGCCGACGTGGTCTGTTCCGACCTCGAGGACGCTGTCGCCCCCGAGCGCAAGCCGGCGGCCCGCGAGGGGCTGGTCGACCTGCTCTCCGACCCGTCGTTCGACCCCGACTGCGAGGTCTGCGTCCGCATCAACAGTGACCGGGAGTCGGCCGAGGCCGACCTCGAAGCCCTGCTCGGCGCCGACGCCGACCTCCGCCTGGACTCGCTGATGGTCCCGAAGGCCGAGTCCGCCGCGGCGATCGAGGCGCTCGCCGAGGCAATCGCCCGCTGGGACGTCGACCTGCCACTCCTCGCCATCTGCGAGTCCGCCGCCGGCGTCCTGCACGCCGAGGAGATAGCCGCCGCCGACCCGGTCGACTGCCTCCTGTTCGGCGCGGAGGACCTCTCGGCCGACGTCGGCGCGACGCGGACGCGCGAGGGGACCGAGGTGCTCTACGCCCGTGAGAAGGTCGTCACCGCCGCCGCAGCCGCCGGTGTGGACGCCATCGACACGCTCGTCACCGACTTCGAGGCCACCGATCACCTCCGCGAGGACACCCGGTTCGGCCTCCAGCTGGGCTACGACGGGAAGATGTGCATCCACCCCGCGCAGGTGTCCGTCGTCAACGAGGCCTTCACGCCCGACGCCGAACGGGTCGCGTGGGCCCGCCGCGTCCTCGAGGCGAACGCCGAGGCCGAAGCCGAGGGTCGGGGCGTGTTCCAGGTCGACGGGGAGATGATAGACGCCCCCCTGGTCGCACAAGCCGAACGGGTTCGTGAGCGGGCGGCGGCGGCGGGGGTCTGGGACTGACGGGCGTCGGGCCGCCGTGGCATTAATATTCCTTTAATTCTGCGATATGATATGTAGTCCGTCACCCTTAAGCGGCGAGTCCGCGAGGGGTGGGCTATGACAGACGAAGCGAACCCCTTCGAGTCCCTGCAGGAGCAACTCGACGACGCTGCGGCGTACGTCGACGTATCCCCGGACGTGCTGGAGCGACTGAAGAACCCCGAACGCGTGCTCGAGACCAACCTCTCCATCGAGATGGACGACGGGAACCTCCGGACGTTCCGCGCCTTCCGCTCGCAGTTCAACGGCGACCGCGGCCCGTACAAGGGCGGTATCCGCTATCACCCCGGTGTCACCCGTGACGAGGTGAAGGCGCTCTCGGGATGGATGGTCTACAAGTGCGCCGTCGTAGACATCCCCTACGGCGGTGGCAAGGGCGGTATCGCCGTCGACCCCCGCGAGCTCTCCGACGGCGAACTGGAGCGACTCACTCGCGCGTTCGCGAAGGAACTCCGACCCATCATCGGCGAGGACAAGGACATCCCCGCCCCCGACGTGAACACCGGCCAGCGCGAGATGAACTGGATCAAGGACACCTACGAGAAGCTCGAGAACACCACCGCCCCCGGCGTCATCACCGGGAAGGCGCTCGAGTCGGGCGGCAGCGAGGGCCGCGTCGAGGCCACGGGCCGCTCGACGATGCTCACCGCCCGCGAGGCGTTCGACTACCTCGGCAAGCGCATCGAGGGAGCCAGCGTCGCCGTCCAGGGCTACGGCAACGCCGGCAGCGTCGCCGCCCGCCTGCTCGAGTCACAGCTCGGTGCGAACGTCGTCGCCGTGTCGGACTCCTCGGGAGCCATCTACCACCCCGGTGGGCTGGACGCCGCCGCCGTCCGCAGTTACAAGGACGAGACCGGCTCCGTAACCGGCTACAGCGGCGCGAAGAGGGAACTCACGAACGAGGAACTGCTCACGCTCGACGTGGACCTCCTCATCCCCGCGGCGCTGGAGAACGCCATCGACGGCGAACTCGCCCGTGACGTGCAGGCCGACATCGTCGTCGAGGCCGCCAACGGGCCACTCACCCCCGACGCCGACGACGTGCTGACCGAACGCGACGTGCAGGTCTTCCCCGACATCCTCGCCAACGCCGGCGGCGTCACCGTCTCGTACTTCGAGTGGGTCCAGAACCGACAGCGGTTCTACTGGCCCGAGTCCCGCGTGAACGAGGAACTCGAGCGGCACATCGTCGACGCGTTCGACGGCCTCGTCCGGGCCTACGAGAACCACAACCTGCCGAACTTCCGGATGGCCGCGTACGTGGTGGCGATAGAGCGGGTGGTGAAGGCGTACCGGGAGGGCGGGACCTGGCCCTGAACGTTTTTCAGCTCGGGTTCGCGCCGGAGACGGGAACCGCTCGCGCAAAACCGTCCCCAGAAATCGAAGATTTCTGATGGACCGTCCCCGGAACGGCGGAACCGTTCCGGTGTGCATGGAAGACTCTTCGCGTCTTCCATACTGCAGGAGAGCTCCGCTCTCCCGAACATTCACGAAGGAGGCGCTCCTCGCTCCGCTCGGCGCGGGTGGGTGTGCTGACCGCACCGCTCCGCACCGCCGCTGCGCTCAGTTCTGGTCGTTCACCACGTCCGCTAGCACGCCCACCACCTGCGGGAGCGTCTCTGCCGGTGGTGTCGCCGGGTCCACCCAGTCGTACCCCGTCACGCCCTCCCGGCCGTTCGGCGTGGGCTCGTCTAGCAGCCACGTCTCGTAGATGGTGTAGGTGGAGACGACGCCCGGCTTCGACCGGTGGGCGTACTGGAAGCTCCCCCACGCGTCGGCGACGACGGAGTCACAGCCGAGTTCCTCGACGAGTTCACGCTGGAGTCCGCCGCGCAACGACTCGCTCGGCTCGACACCACCGCCGGGGAGCGTCCAGAACGGGGAGCCGTCGGCGTGGCGCTCCCGGACGAGCAGGACCCGGTCGCCGGTGCGGACGAGGGCTTTCGCCCCGCGCCGTTGCCCGGCGGAGACCGGTCCCGCCCCGGGACCGACGAACCCCTGTGGAGTGAACGACCTGTCAGCCATACCTTGCACGTACTGCGTACCCGATAGTAAGTAGACACCGGGTAATCGGTGCCGAAGCCTCGTTAACACCACCTTACGGACGCCCTCCCCGGTTGGCGCGTCGGGACCCGAACCCCTTAAGCGACTCACGCACGCCTCCTCGGCCATGAAGGCCACCGCTCGCGCCCACCCCATCCAGGGACTCGTCAAGTACCACGGGATGCGTGACGAGGAACTCCGACTGCCGTACCACGACTCCATCAGCCTCTGTACCGCGCCGTCCGCCTCGACCACCACCGTCGAGTTCGGCGCGGTGGACGAGGACGTCGTCGTCATCGACGGCGAGACGGTCGACGGCCGGGGCCTCGAGCGCGTCCTCCACGTCGTCGACCACGTCCGCGACCTCGCGGGCATCGACGACGCCGTCAGGTTCGAGAGCGAGTCGAACTTCCCGACCAACATCGGCTTCGGCTCCTCGTCCTCCGGGTTCGCCGCGGCCGCCGTCGCCGCCTGCGAGGCCGCCGGCCTCGACCTGACCCACGAGGAGATGTCGGCCATCGCCCGCCGTGGCTCCTCCTCGGCCGCCCGTGCCGTGACGGGCGCGTTCTCCCACCTCCGGACCGGGCTCAACGACGAGGACTGTCGCTCCGAGCGCATCCCCGTCCCCGACGAGTTCGAGGAGGACCTCCGCATCGTCGCCTGCGAGATCCCCGCGTTCAAACACACCGAGGAGGCCCACAAGGAGGCCGCGGAGAGCCACATGTTCGAGGCACGGCTGGCACACATCCACGGCCAGATCGCCGAGATGCGCGACGGCCTCCGCCGTGCGGACTTCGACGACGTGTACGGGCTCGCCGAGGAGGACTCGCTCTCGCTGGCCGCGACGACGATGACCGGCCCCGCCGCGTGGGTCTACTGGAAGCCCGAGACGCTGGAGGTGTTCGAGACGGTCCGCGAACTCCGCCGCGAGGCGGACGTCCCGGTCTACTTCTCCGTCGACACCGGCGCGAGCGTCTACCTCAACACCACGCGCGACGCCGTCGACGAGGTCCAGGCGGCCATCGAGGACCTCGGCATCGAGACGCGCGTCTGGAGATTGGGCGGCCCGGCCCGCGTCCTCGACGAGTCCGAGGCACTGTTCTGAGGTGCAGCGCTCGTTCGAGCGCACGCCAAGTGAGCCGCCATAGCCGCACGTGACGTAGATGTCGCCACTATCGTGAGTTCCGTCTCAGACACCCGATACGGCCCCGAACTGCCCGGTGACGACGCGGGACGGGCCCGGACCGGCCGCGGCCGCGTCCGCGCCCTCTTCGTGGCCGTCCTCCTGACCGCCGTCGGTCTCGGCGCCGGTACCCTGCTGGGTGCCGTCCCGGTGGTCGTCGAGGTGGTCCGTTCCGGTACCGCAGAGTTCGGCGTGGGCCTCCTCGTGACCAGCCTCGTGTTCACGATGCTCGGCTACGCGCTCGTGGGCGGGCTGTACGCCCGCCGCTACCTCCGTGTCGAGGTCCGCGTCCCGACGAGACGTGACCTCCTCTGGACCGTCGCGGGCCTGTTCGGCACGCTCGCTGCCATCACCATCCTCGGGCTCGCCGCGTTCAGCCTCGGCCTGCAGGGCGCCCCGAACAGCGTCGGCGTCGCCGGACAGGAGGCACCCGTCTTCCTCCTCGCCGTCGCCGTCCTCTCCATCCTGCTCGTCGGTCCCGCCGAGGAACTCCTCTTCCGCGGGGCCATCCAGGGACGACTCCGCGAGTCGTTCGGCCCGGTCGGCGCCATCCTCGGCGCGAGCATCCTGTTCGGGAGCATCCACCTCGTCGCCGTCGTCGGGACGCTCGGCGAGTCGCTGGTCTCCGTCGGCCTCATCACCGTCGTCTCGCTCGTGCTGGGGTACGTCTACGAGCGCACCCGGAACGTCGTCGTCCCCGCGCTCGTCCACGGGTTCTACAACGCGACGTTGCTGACACTGTCGTACCTCGCGCTCTGAGGTCGGCAGCGCCGACTCAGGCGTCCGGCCAGCGTTCGATGTACACCGTCTGGTCCGTGTAGAACCGCACCGCGTCGTCGGCCTGCGCGTGCAGGTCACCGAAGAACGACGCCTTCTCGCCGCCGAAGTGGAAGAACGCCATCGGGGCCGCGGTGCCCGCGTTGACCGCGAGGTTGCCGGCGTCGGCCTCTCGTCGGAACCGCTGGGCCTCCCCACCGCGGCCGGTGAACAGACTGGCGGCGTTGCCGAACTCGCTCCCGTTCAGCACCGAGAGCGCCTCGTCCATCCCCGACACCGACGTGAGGGCCACGACGGGGCCGAACACCTCCTCGCGGGCCACCCGCATCGCGGGGTCCACGTCGGCGAGGACGGTCGGACCCATGTAGACGCCGTCCTCGTGGCCCGACACCACCACGTCTCGCCCGTCGACGAGCAGGCGGGCGCCCGCGTCGACGCTCTCCTCGACGAACCCCTCGACCCGCTCGCGGTGTTCCTCCGTGATGAGTGCGCCCACGTCCGGGTCGTCCGGACCGTACCCCACCGTCTGGGCCTCGGCCGCCGCTGCCACCTGCTCGCAGAAGTCGTCGTAGACGTCCTCGAAGACGCAGATCACGTCGTTGGCGAGACATCGCTCGCCCGCGCAGGCACAGGCCGAGGAGACGGTCTGCTCCGCGGCGAACGCGAGGTCGGCGGAGTCGCTCACGAGGACGTGGTTCTTCGCGCCGCCCTGTGCCTGTACGCGTTTCCCCGTCGCGGCGGCACGCTCGTAGACGTGTTCGGCCACGGGCGTCGACCCGACGAACGAGACGCCCGCGACACCCGGGTGGTCGAGGATGGCGTTCACGGTGTCCGCCTGGCCGTTGACGAGGTTCACCACGCCGTCGGGGATGCCGGCCTCCTCACAGAGTTCGACGATGCGCCGCGGCGTGTGCGGGTCGCGCTCGCTCGGCTTCAACAGGAGTGCGTTCCCCGTCGCCACCGCGTGGGGCAGGAACCAGAGGGGGATCATCCCGGGGAAGTTGAACGGCGTGATGGCGGCGAACACGCCCAGCGGCTGGCGGATGCCGCTCTCGTCGATGCCGGGCGCCGCCCGCTCGACGATGCCGGAGCCCTGCTTCAGGAGGGTCGGCATCCCACACGCGACCTCGACGTTCTCGATTCCCCGGCGGAGTTCGCCCTTCGCCTCGGAGAACGTCTTGCCGTGCTCCGTCGCGAGCAACGTCGCCAGTTCGTCCTGGTGGTCCTCCAGCAGCGCCTTCAGCCGGAACAGCGGCTGGACGCGCTCCTCGACCGGCCGGCGCGACCACTCCGCGTACGCCTCTGTCGCGGCCGCGACCGCGGCGTCCACGTCCGCCTCGGTGCTGACCGTCACCGCACCCATCGATTCGCCGGAGCCGGGGTCTGTCACGGGTATCGGGTCGCCTGCGCCCGTCGTCCACTCGCCTCCGACGAAGTTCCGAACCGTCCCGGACCGGAGTTCCTCCATTGCCATGTCGCGGCGTATCACGCCACCCGTATAAGTACTCCCGAGTCGGCAGTCTCAAACGCTCGACGGCCCAAGTTCGAGTATGCGCGTCGTCGTCCTCGGAGCCGGATACGCCGGTCTGACCGCCGCTCGCCGTCTCGAACGTTCCCTCCCCGACGCGGAGGTGGTCGTCGTCGACCAGTCGCCGGACCACCTCGTCCAGCACGAGCTCCACCGGGTCGTCCGCCGCCCGTCGCTGGCCGAGGAGATCACCGTCCCACTGGACGCCGTCCTCGCGCGGGCCGAGGTGCGGCAGGCCCGGGTAGCGGAGGTCGACGCCGACGCCGGTATGGTGGAACTCGACGACGGGACGCTCGAGTACGACTACGGCGTCTTCGCGCTGGGGGCGCAGACGGCGTACTACGACCTCCCCGGCCTCGAGGAGCACGCCGTCCCCCTGAAGCGGCTCGAACACGCCCGCGAGATCCGCGACCAGTTCCTGTCGGGGGACGGTCGGCAGGGCGAGACCGGCCGGTCCGACGGCGACCGGCACGCCGTCGTCGGTGGCGCGGGGCTCTCAGGCGTGCAGGTGGCTGGCGAACTCGCCGCGCTGGCCGAGGAGGAGGGGCTGGACGCGACGGTGACGCTCGTCGAGCAGTTCGACGAGGTGGCGCCGAACTTCGACGCCGCGTTCCAGACGGCCGTCCGCGAGGAACTGGAGGCGCGAGACGTGCAGGTCCGGACCGGCGTGGCCGTCGAGCGCGCCACCGAAGACACCGTCGAGCTCGCGGACGGGACCGACCTGCCCTTCGACACGTTCGTCTGGGCCGGCGGCCTGCGTGGTTCGGACCCGGCCCCGGACCGACCCGTCGTCCGCGCGGACCTGCGACTCGGTGAGCGCACGTTCGGCGTGGGTGACGCCGTCCGTGTCGTCGACGCGGACGGCGAGGCGGTGCCGGCGAGCGCGGCCGCGGCCATCAGGTCGGCGCCGGTGGCGGCGACCAACGTGACGCGACTGGCACGCCACGAGGCGAGCGGGGCCGGTGGCTTCCCGCCACGACTGGACCGTTACGACACGAACGTACCGGGGTGGGTCGTCAGCGTCGGCGACGGCGCCGTCGCGCAGGTGGGGCCGACCATCCTCCGGGGACAGGCCGCCCGTGCGGCAAAGGCCACCGTCGGCGCCGGATACCTCGGGTCGCTCGGGGCGGTCTCGAACGCCTCGGACCTCGTCCGCGAGGAACTCGGTCTCGGCGCGGACGACTGAGTCGACTCAGTCGCCGGCCTCGTCTGATTCGTCGGTCGAGACGTCGTCGGGTTCGGTGCTCTTCATCGCGACGACGAGTGCGACAGTGCCGAGCGCGAGGAGCCCACCGAGTAGCGCCAGTTCGAGGACGGTGCCGTCGGCGCCCCCACCGCCGTCGTGGAGGCCGCTCGCGGCGACGACCACCACGAGGACGAGCAGGAGGACGTTCGTGACCGACCGGCGCGTGAGGAGTGGCGGGGACATCTCGGTCGGGAACGCGGCGGCCGCGGGGAAGTCGGTTCAGGCCCGCGGTTCCGGCGCCGGTCAGACGCCCGGGACGCCCGTCGCCTCGAACGAGGTCACGCCGACCGTCGCGAGGAGGTACAGGACGACGAGGACGGCCACCCACGCGACCAGCGCGATACCGCCGGCCGCCAGCCACCCGACGCCGTACCGTAAGCGGATGACGAGCAGGTAGGCGAGGAGCACCAGCACCGGCCCGAGCAGTGGGATACCACCGACGACGGTGTTGACGACGGCCCAGACGATGGCGCCCAGCGCCGCCGTGACGACGGCGTGGCCGTAGTCCTTCGACGACGCGATGACCATCGCACCGACGTGGATGCCGAGGCCACCGATGAGGAGGCTGGCGACGAAGACGACGACGTTGTCGAGGACTGCCATGGCGCCGACACTCGGCCCGCCACACTCAAACTACCGGCCATGTGTGAACCTACTGTTATGTGTGCCTCGTTCACAGGTGTCGTATGGGTCTGGAAGCCTCCGTCTACGGCGCAGCGGCGTTGACGATACTCGGCCTCCTGATCGGTGGGTGGCTGCTGGCGCGTTCGGCCCGCTGGCGGTTCTGAGCGCGGCGCGAGCGAACCGGCCGTGACCGGGGTCAGCTATCGCGCGCGGCGGCCACCAGCGACGCGACGCGCTCCGGGTCGACGGGGGCCGTCGTCTCCCCGCCCTCCTTGAGCGCGGTCCCGACGATGGCGCCGTCGGCGGTCTCGAGGGTCGTCCCCACCGTCTCGGCCGTGACACCGCTCCCGACGAGCAGGGGGACGCCGAGGTCTCCGGTCACCGTCGCGACCCGTTCGAGGTCACTCGCGGCCGTCACCTCGCCCGTCCCGGGCCCGGAGACGACGACGCCGTCCGCCAGTCCGCGCTCGACGGCCTCCCGTGCCTCGCGCGCGACGGCCTCCGCGCCCTCCCCACCCGCACCGAGCGGTACCGAGTGTTTCACCCCCACGTCGGCGAACACAGACACGTCGGCGTCGAGCGTCTCGCGCAGGCGCATCGTCTCGTGGGCCCGGCCCTCGATGACCCCCTGATCGGTGACGCGCGCGCCGACGTGGACGTTGACGCGGACGAACGTGGCACCCGTCGCGGCGGCCACGGCCAGCGCAGACTGCACGTCGTTGCGGAGCACGTTCACCCCGACGGGGCACTCGACGGTGCGCGTGACGGCGTCGACGAGGTGGGTCGTCGAGGCCACGACGTGACGGGGAACCCGGTCCGGGTAGAACGGGGCGTCCCCGAAGTTCTCGACGAGGACGGCGTCGACGCCGCCCGCCTCCAGCGCCCGCGCGTCGGCGAGCGCCCGCTCACGAACCGCCGTCAGCGACCCCTCGTGGCCCGGTGCGCCGGGGAGCGCCGGCAGGTGGACCATCCCGACGATGGTGTTCTCGAAGTTCATACCGTTCCGTATCGTGGGGGCCACAAGAACCCGAGGACCTCCCGTCTCGGTGCGCTCGCCTCGGTGACGGAGAGGGCGTGTCCCTCGATGCGGTTCGGCGGGCGGTCCGCGGTCGGTCAGGCGTAGGTGTGTTTCATGCCGCCGTCCCAGAGCAAGTCACCGCCGTTGAGGTGGCGGGCGTGTTCGGAGAAGCCGAATACGAAGAGATTCCCCACCTCGATGGGCTCTAGCAGCTCCTTCAGCCGGGTGTGTCCCAGCGAGACGTTTCGGACGACCTCCTCGACGCTCGTCCCGCGGCGGGCGGCGGTTTCGGGGAGCTGTTTCGCCACGAGTGCGGTCTTGACCCAGCCCGTCGAGACGGAGAACGAGCGTATCCGGCCCGCGCCCTCGGCTGCGACGGAGGCCGTCAGCCCCCGGAGGCCGAACTTCGCGGTGTTGTACGCCACCTTCCCGCCGGTGACGATGTGACCGTGGACCGAGCACATGTTCCCGACGACGCCCCCGCCCGCGGCCTCGAAGTGGGGCCAGGCGTGTTTCGTCAACAGGAGCGGTGCCCGGAGCATCACGCCGTGGATGTGGTCCCACTGCTCGGTGGGATACTCGCGGATGTCGTCGATGTGCTGGAGCCCCGCGACGTTGGCGAGGTAACGGAGTTCGCCCGCCTCTCCCGCCCGCTCTACGGCCGCCGCACAGTCGGATTCGGAGAGGAGGTCGCCCTCGAACGGGACGATGCGCCCCTCGGCGTCGAGCGCCTCGGCACGCTCACGGACGGACTCGACGCCCTCGGTGTCGAGGTCCATCCCCACGACGCTCAGCCCGTTCGCCGCCAGCGCGAGGGCGGTGGCCCACCCGATGCCGCTGGCCGCGCCGGTCACGAGCGCGACGGTCTCCGGCTCGAAGTTCGGATCCGTGGGTCGGAGGATGTCCTCTACCCTCACTTCCGACGGCCCGTAGCGATCCATCACCTCTTCGACGGTCATGTCTGCCATGGCGGCGATTACCCTGCCGGGTGAGAAATATCCGTAGGGCGAGACTCAGGCCTCGTGCGGGACGACCTTGTCCGCGAACTTCTCGCGCACCTTCTCCAGTTTCGGGGGGATCTGGACCGCGCAGTAGGGCTGGTTCGGGTTCTTCTCGTAGTAGTCCTGGTGGTACTCCTCGGCGCGGTAGAACGTCTCCAGCGGCGCGATCTCGGTGACGATGCCGTCGTACGCCTCGCCCTCCAGTTCCTCGACGAGCGCCTCGGCCGTCGCGCGCTGCTCGTCGTCGTGGTAGAAGATGGCCGAGCGGTACTGACTCCCGACGTCCGGTCCCTGTCGGTCCTTCGTCGTCGGGTCGTGGAGCGCGAAGAACACTTCGAGCAGTTCGCGGTAGGAGATCGTCTCCGGGTCGTACGTGACCTGCACGACCTCTGCGTGCCCGGTGGTCCCGTTGCAGACCTGCTCGTAGGTCGGGTCCTCGACGTGGCCGCCGGCGTAGCCCGACACCACGCGCTCGACGCCGCGCAGTTCCTGCATCGGCGCCTCGATACACCAGAAACAGCCACCGCCGACCGTCGCCTGTGCTGCCATACGCCGTGTAGGGTACGAACGGACTAATGTCGTTCGACCGTGGGTTGGAACGTTCGTAGCGGCGAACCGGCCGTTAATCGCCACCTAATGCGCCCGACATCACCTGTTCGCGGGGGACAGTCCGTTACATCGGCTATAACCAAACCGTCAGGTCGCATCGGTGAGAGCTATGGGACAACCCACACTCTCGGGTCGAAACGTGCTCGTCACGGGGGGAGCCGGGTTCATCGGAAGCCACCTCGTCCGCGCACTGGTCCCCGAGAACGAGGTCAGGGTCCTCGACGACTGTTCGACCGGCGACCCGAGTCGGCTCCCCGACCGGGTGACGTTCGTCGAGGGAGACGTCCGTGACTCGGCGGCGCTCGCCCGCGCCGGCGAGGGCGTCGACCTGATCTACCACCTCGCGGCCAACGTGAGCGTGGAGCGCTCGGTTCGAGAGCCCGTCTGGAGCAACTCGGTCAACGTCGGTGGGACGCTGGCCGTCCTCGAGTTCGCGCGCGAGCAGGGTGCGCGCGTCGTGTTCGCCTCCAGCGCGGCCGTCTACGGTGACCCCGCGGCCCTCCCCGTCGCCGAGGCCGACCCGATGGACCCGCTCTCGCCCTACGGTATCGAGAAGTCCGCCGGTGACGGCTACGTCCGTCGGTACGCGGACCTCTACGACGTGGACGGGGTGGTGCTCCGCTTCTTCAACGTGTTCGGGCCGGGCCAGTCGAGCGAGTACGCCGGCGTCATCACCGCGTTCGTCGAGAACGCGGCCGCCGGACAGCCCCTGACGGTCCACGGCGACGGCCAGCAGACGCGCGACTTCGTCCACGTCGACGACGTGGTCCGGGCCTGTCTGCTCGCGGCCACCACGGACCACGTCGGCGAGGCGTTCAACGTCGGGTCCGGCCGAGCGGTGTCGGTCAACGAACTCGCCGAGACGGTCCTGGAGGCGGCGGGCTCGTCGGCCGGCGTCGTCCACACCGACCCACGGCCGGGCGACATCGACCACAGCCGTGCCGACATCGCGAAGGCGCGAGACCTGCTCGGCTACGAGCCGACGGTGGCGCTGGCCGACGGTATCCGACCACTCCTGGGGGTGCCGCAGTGACACGACGCCCGTGCGATTTAGTGTCCGCGGCGCCGAGATTTTCTCAGAGGGTGCGACATTCCCCCATACGTTATATTCTTCGACCGCATCTGTGTGTTAGCGACCCTGTACCGTCTTCCGAACGCCTGCGACTCGCAGTCGGCCCCCGGAGTCGCGGGGGAGGACTCCCGCGAGGTGACGCCACATGACACAACCCGAACCCCAGCAACAAGACGTGCCAGCCCCGGACGTCGACAGCGACGAGCTCTCGTTGAGTACCACCTTCGAGTTGCTGAAGAACAGACGTCGGCGTGAGACCATCTCGTACCTGCTCGAGCACGACGGGACGAGTACCCTGAGTGACCTCGCGGAACACATCGCCGCGCTCGAGAACGGTATCGAGGTGGTCGAACTCTCCTCGGACCAGCGAAAGCGGGTCTACATCGGGCTCTACCAGTGTCACCTCCCCAAACTCGACAAGGCGGGAGTGATCGACTTCGACAAGAACCGCGGGACCGTCGTCCTGCGCGAGACGGTGGCCGACCAGCTCGTCCCGTACCTCCAGCCCGAGTGCCGGACGGCGAGCGAACCGGCCACGCCGGCCGCGCCAGAGCCGGCCGCCGCGCCGACAGACGACCTCCGGCTGACGGGGGTCGTCGCCGCGGGTATCGGCCTGCTCGCCCTCCTCGCGCTCCTGCCCCTCCTCGGCACCGGTGTGGTCGGCCCCGCCGCAGTGGGACTCCTCGCGGGCGTCGGCCTCGTCGGTGGCGTCCGTGCGTTCCGCGCACGGGTCGACGTGGCGGCCCTCCTCGACCGGCCCGAGCGCGAGACCGAGACGCAGGCGGACTGAGGGCGTCCTCACCGCAGTCTGGGGGCAGTCGGGGCGGCGGGACGGTCCGCGGACGGGGAACGCTTATCGTTGTCAACTGGTAACTAGAGGCGCCCGCCGGCCGACCAGTTCGTGTGCCAAGAACGTGTCGTGCGCCCGGCGGGCTTCTTCGGTCGACCGCTCACTCGAAGGCGAGCGTCGCGGCTCCCTCGCCCTCGAGGGTGAGGCGGCTGACGCCGCCGTCGAACCGGTGGTGGACGGACTCGTCGGTCACGCCCGCGGTCTCGGAGACCCGCGTGCCGCCTCCGAGCGTCGGGTCCGCGTCCTCGTGGAGTCGGCCCTCGGTGCGCAGCGTGTACTCCACGTCGCCGGCGACGAGGAAGTCGTTGCGGGGTGCCGAGAGTGCCGCCGGCGAGACGAGGACGCGCTCCTGGAACAGGCGGGCACTCCCGGCCTCGGTCTCGAACTGGTCGAAGTGGCCGCTGGTCACCCAACCGTCCGCCGCGCTGGTCCGGCCTTCGATGGTGTGGTCGGCGGCGACGGCACCGCCCCCCACCTGCCCGACGGGGGCGTCGGCGTCGAGTCGGTAGTCGACGGGGTCGCCGTGGCGTGACTCGACGCGGACGACGTCGCCGTCCGTCGCGGGGAGCCTGGTGGGCGAGACCGGCCGGCCGTCGACGCGCACGTCGGCGGGACCGGTGAGCGAGAAGGCGGTCACCTCACCCGTGAAGCGGTACTGGTCGATCTCGTCGCGCAGCGACCCCTCGGCCGTCGGGCCGGAGACGTTCGCCGCCGGCGTGTGCGACGGGCCGGAGGCGTCCGGGCAGATGCGCCCCGAGACGGTCACCTCGTAGGAGGCGACGGCGCCGCGGCCGACCACGGAGAGGGTCCTGATACCCCCGCGTCGGTAGCGGTCGATCGACGGCTCGTCGTGTGTGGTCTCGTCGCCACGGTCCGTGACGCCCACGTCCGCGACGGTGACGCTCCCGTCGACGTCGAGTCCCCACTCCACCGGTCTGGACCGCTCGGTCACGAACGTGAACCCGTCGAACAGGAGGTCGCGGCTACCGGTGACCGTGAGGGGCGTCGGGAGCGCCTCTTCGGCGACGAGCAGTCGAACCGCCTCGCGGTCCTCGCCCGTGCCGACCCACGCGTGTCGCTCGACGTCCGCCAGCGTGTGTGGTCGCGCGAGGAGGTACTCGCCGGGTGGGAACTCGATGCGGGTGCCGGTTTCGGTCGCCGCCGCGAGGGCGTCGTCCACGGGGTCGGCGCCGGTCGGGTCGAGACCGAGGTCCGAGACGGCACAGCGGACCCGGTCGTACGTCGGGTCGCTATGCATCCATCCCTCCGGTCCGGCCGTTCTCGCGGGTCCGGACCGCGTTCCAGGCCGTCACGGAGACGACCCGTTCGTGTGCCATGTGGTCTGCCATGCAGGCCAACCGAGGAACGGTCCTTGATTAAACGTTTGCTGGATTATTCGCTCAGGATATCGTGAGTTTCTGTTTCGTTCGGGTGAGACAGACCCGAACCTTACGTGGCAGCCTCGGCCTCGCGTCCCGGTGCCCGCTAGCGGATTCTGGCCGACCGGACGGCCCGTCGGCCCTACCGGCCCGCCCCTCACTCCGGTGGGGTGTCGCCCTCCAGGGACTCCTGCCCCTCTGGGAGTCGTCTGTTCTCCCACGCGCGGCGGTCTCGGAGTGCCTCCCAGCCGGCTTCCGAGAGACTGTAGTAGTTCGTCCGACGGTCGACCTGTCCCTTCCTGATCAGCCCCTCGGTGACGAGGGCGTCGAGGTTCGGGTAGAGCCGCCCGCGGGTTATCTCCTGCCCGGTGTCGGCTTCGAGCTCTTCCATGATGGCGCGCCCAGACGCGTGGTCCATCCCCGAGACGACGTAGAGGAGGTCGCGCTGGAACCCGGTGAGGCTGAACAGTCTCATACTCCGACCTCTATACCCCCGAGACTATCGTTAACACCCCGATAAACCCGGTTATAAGCCTGCTACGAGCCTGATGACTCCGTTCCAGACGCCCCCAGCCCGAGCGGCCGGTCCGGGGGCGGTCCAGTCCGCACCCCGTGGTCGTCGGTCAGTCCGGATGCCGGTCTCTGCTCTCCGGTCTCGGGTCGTCTCGTCGGTCTGCCAGCGGTCGCGCACTCCGGTGTGCGTGCAGGCGGCTCTCAGCGTGCGTCTTCGAGGTCGAGGAGGAGACACGCGGGGACCGCGAGCCACTGTGCCTTCAGTTCGCTGTCGTCGGCGTCCGCCGGATAGATGTAACAGAGCCCCTCGCCCACGTCGTTCCACTCGATAGCGTTCGCCAGCTCGTGTGGTCGGTGTGATCCGTGCCCCAGCGCGGAGACCCCGCTCCCGTCCTCGGCGGACTCGTGTGACGGCCGGTCGGGGGTGCCACTCATGTGATATAAATACGGGGGGCCAACGACTTCGTTATATCTGGTGTAACCCCGAGACGACGTTCGATTGGGTGGGTCATTCACGATCGGATACCTGAAGTTTAATAATGGTGCGCGTTCGAGTTATTACATGGTCGTGGTGAGCGTCTCGATGCCAGAATCCCTCCTCGAGCGGATAGACGAGTTTGCGGACGAACACGGCTACACGGGCCGTTCGGAGGTCGTCCGCGAGGCCAGCCGGAACCTCCTCGGCGAGTTCCAGGACAAGCAACTCGAAGGTCGTGAGTTGATGGGTATCGTGACAGTCTTGTTCGATTACGACACGACCAACGTGGAGGAGCGGATGATGCAACTCCGCCACGAACACGAGTCCCTGGTCGCCTCGAACTTCCACTCGCACGTCGGGGGGCACCGCTGTATGGAACTGTTCGTCCTGGAGGGGTCACTCGAGGACATCTCCGTGTTCGTCGGCAAGATCCGGGCGACGCAGGGGACTCTAAACATCGATTACTCCGTCATCCCGGTCGACGACTTCGGTGTCCCCGGCAGCGACGACGGGGACAGTGCTCGGGGACATCCCGACGGCGAGCACGGTCACGGCGAGGACTGACTCAGCCGTCGAGGTCGCGTTCCTCCACCGCGAGCGGCGCCGAACAGCACCCCGACCGATAGCGTTCGGGCCGTCGAACTGGCTTCGAGCGGCGGTGGCGACGCGCGGTCACGTCTCCACACTCCCGACAGTGGAGCAGGTACCGGGCGGGCGTGAACGGCTCGCAGTGACGCGGGGCGTCGAGGTCGGCCGCTCGCTCGCGGAACGCGGGCCCGTGGTCGGCCGTGCCGAACCGCTGGACCTGTTCGACGTGGACGAGTTCGTGTCGCAGGACCGCGGCCGTCGACTCGACGCCGTGTGTCTCGTGTGCCGCCCACGTCAGTCGTACCGTACAGCGCCGGTGTCGCTCGGGTGTCTCGGTCCAGTCGACCGGGACCCCCACCTCGGCGCCAGGCGGCGGTGTGGACAGCACGGCCCCCGCGCGCCGCTTGGCCCGTTTCGAGACGTCCCACTCGACGAGGGAGAGGTCGACCGAGAGGTCGCAGGCGTCGACGACCCGCGCTGCGTAGGATTCGGCCCACGACAGGAGTTGGTCGGGCGTGGTCGGGTCGGCGTCGACTGGCAGCGTGGGCACGGTACCTCGGTCCGCCGCTGGCGAATTGAGTCTTCGGGGTCGGCACGACGTCCCGTGGATACGTTTCACTCTGGTCGACCTGTGACGCACGAGAAGCGAGCCCTGAGGGATTTGAACCCCCGGCAACTTGGTCCGAAGCCAAGCACTCTGTCCAGGCTGAGCTAAGGGCCCTCGTCTCCCGATATGCGCAAGGGTCGTTTAAATTCCGCGGTTCGGTGGCCCCCCGAAGGATTAAGTACGACTCACCGACAGGTCATCCCGTATGCAGTCGGGGACGGGAGACGTGTGTCGGGTTGTGGTGGGCAGCCTCGTCGTCGCCGCTGGCCTCGGACTGGTCGGGGTCTCGGCGTTCGACGGTGGTATCGGACCGACGCTGGTGGGCTTCTTCGTGTTCTTCGCCGGCTACACGATCTCGCAGGGCGGCCACGCCAGCGGTGGACGGTCGCTCCCGGAACCGTCGGCGACGCTCGCCGGCCGGTTCAGCCTCGTGGGTGTCGGTGGTTTGGCCGCGGCGTTCGGCGTGACGACGTTCGCAGACACCATCGTGGACGCGAGCGCCGCTCGGGCGGCGCTCGCCGGCATCTCGTGCATCGGTGGCTACATGTTCACGCACCTGGGGATCAACGGGAACTTGCTATGACCGACGAGGTGTCGTGGTACGGCTCGCCCGCCCGTGTGGTGTGGTTCACGGGAGGGATGGGGCTGTGTTCGGTGTCGCTCTCGAGCGGCTTCATCTGGGTCTGCGGCGCTCCCTGTGTGACCGACCCGGTGGTCTGGACGGCAGGGCGACGCGTGCCGCTGGCGTTCCTCGCCGCCTTCCTCGCGTGGTGGGGGTACCTGCTGGCCCACCGTGCCGTCACGGGGCGATTCGTCGACAGCGCGAGCCACGGGGCTGGCGAGGGAGCCACCGAAGTGGGTCCGCCGTCGACCGAGTCGCCCGTCGCCCGCACTCGTGCGGCGCTGCGTGGGATGACCCCGCCGACGCGCACCCGGCAAGCGGGGATGCTGTTCGGGCTGGCGGCGCTCGTCGGGGGTATCGTCGTCGGGTTCGTCTACATCCGACAGGGGAACCACCTGCTGACCAACGTTGGGGGTGCGCTGTTCCTCGGCGGGTACGTGCTCGCCCACCAGGCCGAGACGGGGAAACCACTCTGACGATGCCGGGGACGTCGACGACCGAAGACGAGGGGTCGACTGGGGCTGACGGTACGAGTGACGACCACGAGTCCCCCGCGGACGTGTGGGCACGGGGGGACCGGCCGAACCGTAACCACAAGGCGGACGCCGGCGTGGTACCGTTCGACGACCTCCACTTCCACCGCTACTGTGACCTCGTGCCGGTCCGGCTGACCGAGGAGGCACGGACCGACGACGCGGGGTTCTGGGGTCGACTCAGCTCGCTCCCCGACGGCGTGGAGTTCTTCCCGACACCCGACGGGGTAGACGAGGCCGACCGGACCATCCACTACCTGCCGAGTCGTGACAGGAGGGAACCCGAGACGACGGAAGAGGAGCGGGAGGCCGAGCGCCTCCCGCTGACTGGCCTCGTCCGGACGGCGCTGCAGTACACACCGCTGATGGTGACGTGTATCGCGCTCCTGTTCGTCGTGAGCGCCGAACTGGTCCCCCACGTGCAGGGGTTGAGCGTCTACCTCTCGTCGCTCCCGCTCGTCCTCGTCCCCGCGGGGGCGGGTGGGGCGGTGCTCTGGGGCCTCCTCGCGTACCTCGTCGTCGGTGCGGGACTGGTCGAAGGGCGCGAACTCGCGAAGGCCGTGGCCGTCTACGGGCTCGCGGCCGTACTGGCGCTGGGGACGGCCGCCTCGATCTTCTTCGTGCTCACTGCCGAGGACCCCCGGACCCTCGAACCGAACATCGTCTACACGTCGGGGTACCTCATGCTCATACTCGTCGGGGGGGTACTCACCTACGACGCGATGCTGCGGACGGAGCACCTGTTCGAGCACCTCGGCGACAAACTCGTCGTCGAGGGGCCGGACGAGACGGCGTACCCCGCCTACCGTCGGAAGGTGGCGGACCAACTGTCCCACCGGACCACGTTCCCCGGCGGCTACGAGGTGCCGACCTACCTCCTGTTCGCGCCGCTGCTCGTCGCGCAGTTCGCGGCCGTCTGGGCGCTCGCCGGCGACGGCCCGCAGAACCTCTCCTTCTCGGTGACGTTCGGCGTGAACGTCCTGCTGGACCTCGTGCTCGCGGTCATCTACTTCCAGCTGTTCGTCCTCATCAAGTCCTTCCACGACCTCGTCACCGGGACGGTGACACTGTACCGCGACGAGGAGGGCTACCACCACGAGCAGAGCGACGCCGGCGACCGGACCGCCGAGGAGGTGGACCTGCTCTCGTATCGCCCGTTCCACCCCGACGGACGGGGTGGCTTCCGCGACTTCGGGAAGTTCGCCACCCGGGTGAACGTCCTGCTCATCCTCGGTGGTCTCTACGTCACCTACCGTCTCTACGTCCAGGGTGCGCGTGACCTCCCGGCCGCCGAGGTGGCGCTCGACACCGCACTGAGCCTCGACGTGTTCGTGTGGGTGGTCAGTTACGTGGGGCCCGTCGTCGTCCTCATCGTCGTCGCGTTCGCGTGGCTCTACTACTCGTTCTGGACGCTCCACGTCAAGATGGCACACGAACGCGAGCGGGCGTACGTGCAGTGGACGCGCCGCCGGCGCGACGACGAGTCCGACGACCTGCCGCGGGACACGCCCCTCGGCGCCGTGGAGGACGCGGCCGACTGGCAGGAGCGTCGCGCCCCGGCCCCGGTGTGGCCCGTCGACAGCCGACTCCTGGCGTCGCTCGTCTCCTCGAGTCTCGCCCCCCTCCTCCTCGCGCTCCCCCAGTTCCTCCTATAGACCGAGGTGGCCGAACGCGTCGTCGGCCGCCGCCTCCCCGTCGACGGTCCGTTCCAGTTCCTTCGCGAGTCGGCGGGCGGCCGACGAGTCGAGTACTCCGTCGTAGGTCCCGGCGACAACCTCCACGTCGCCCGTCTCCAGCGCCCGTGAGATCTCGACGCCGAGGACGAGGTACTCCTTCGCGACGCGTTCGGGCTCCCGCACCCCGCAGGTGTCGAGGTAGCGCACGGGCGCCCCTTCGGGGTCGAACCGCTCGTCGACGAAGGCCTCGACGTCGGCACGGCCCGCGTCGGCGTCGAGTCCCTCGCGGGCGGCCTCGCGGAGTTCGAGTTCCGCTTCGGCCACGTCGTGGAACACGTCGCCGACGACGACGGCGTCCGCGCCGGCCTCGCGCACCCGTTCGACCCGGTCGAACGAGTCGAGGCCGCCCCCGTACCACACCCGCGACCAGTTCGTGTTGGCGTCTATGGCCTCAAGTTCCGCCGCCGCGTCCGCACCACCGAACGTCCCCGAGTACTCCAGATATATCAGGTCGGACTCGAGGTGCATCTCGGCGGCCAGCGCGCGACGCCCCGCCTCGTCGGCCTCGAGGACGTCCTCCGGGTCGACCCCGCCCTCGCGCGCGGCGGCCGAGTCCGGGTTCTGGATGATGTAGGCCTCGAAGACGGCGTCGGCCAGCAGCCACCCGGTGGCGAACTCGGCCAGCCTGTCCCGGAGGAAGCCGGGAAGCCACGGGAGTTTCTCGCGGATCTCGCTGGGCGCCAGCTCGTCGCGGATGTACTCGGCACCGGCACCCAGCGTCCCGATGAGGGCCTCGCTGTCGCCGTTGAGCACCTCTGGGACCGCGAGGAAGTGACAGGCGTCGCGCGTCGCGTCGGTGACGTGGCGCGGGCCGGACGGCTCGTGGATGGCCGGGACGGGGCCGTACTCCAGCAGTCGGAACGTCTCCTCGGTGTTCTCGCCCGTCACGTCGGCCGACCCACCGACGGAGACGGCGCTCGTGTGGCCGAGATAGAACGGGTACGCCAGCGGCAGGCGCTTGGCCTCCTCGGGGTCGACCTTCGTCACGTGGGTCCACGCGGCCGGCACGCGGTTCGTGTCCACCGGGAGGAACGCCCGGACGCCGAGACGCGCGGTCTCCACCGCACGCCCGACACGGACCGCGAACTCGTCGGCGTTCATCGACCGAACGAGCGGCGGTCACGCTCATAAACGTCCCGAAGCGGAAACGGCAGGTGCCCGGACGCCCGGTCCCGCTGGCGATAGCAACCCCTTTGGACGTGGCGTGGGCACTCCCGCCGATGCTCCGCCTCCGTGACCGCCTCTCCCGGCGGGTGCCGCCACTGGCCCGCGCGTTCGGCCGCTACGTCTCACAGCACAGGGACCCGTACCTCCTCGCCGTCCTCGCCCTCCGAGAGTCCGTCGACGATACGGTCGACAGCGTCACCGCCGACCTGTTCGCCGAGGTGGAGCGTGCGCTCGAACACGAACTGGAGGCCGGTGACCTCGAACTGGTGGATGGTGCCGACGCGGTCCGCTTCGACTACGACACGCGGCTCGTCCTCCCCGCGATGCTGACGCTCGGCCGGGTCCGCGAACTCGCAGGCGACGTGCCCTACCTCCGGCAGGTCCGGCGCGTCGACACCGACCTCGCCCGCGAGGGCGAGCGCGTCACCTACGAGATCATCCGGGCGTTACTGGACGGCGACATGCGCGACGCCATCAACGACGACGAGTACGAGGACTTCGAGACGACGGTCCGACCCCGCGCACGGGCGGCCGAGGTGGCTCAGGCCACCCTCGAGGAGGGCGTGGAGTCGTGGCTCGCTGCCCCCGAGACGCCCGACGGTGTCGCCAGCGCCTACCGCCACGCCGTCTCGCTCTCGGAGGGCCACCAGGACACCGACGAGGCGTTCCGGGACCTGCTCGAACGGCACGCGAACGCCGAGGGCGACGAGCGCGGGCGCCTCGCCGACGAGATCGAAGCTCGCTACAAGTACGCCCCGCCACAGGAGTCGTCGCCGCTGTTCGAGGAGGAGCAGTACGTCCCGTACTTCACCACCCAGTACGAGCGCGTGGGCATCCTCTACGAGGACATGCTGAAGATGTACGAGGCGGCACTCGGGGTGGAGCTGGGCGAGTCGTTCTGCCGCGCCATCGTGCTGATGGTCGTCGCCGCACAGATCGGCCTCGACGACATCGACGACTTCCCGGAGGACCGCGGCGAGCAACTCACCCCCGTCACGGCCGAACTCGCGCTGAAGGGGACGGCGGGACTGGACGACGTGGGGCGGCTGGTCGACCGCTACCTCGACGCCGCGGCCGCGGCGGCCGAGACACACCTCACCGGGATGGCCATCGCGTACATCCGCGAGGAGGCACACGACCGGCTGGCGGCCCTGCGCGCCGAGCTGGACTGACGTCGGGTCCACCGGGCTCTCACGCTCCGCGCACACCCTCACCGTTCTTATATCCAGAGCGTCCCCTATCTGGTGACATGCCCGTCCACGCGGTCGACCAGTTGCGCGAGATACTCGAGTACGACACCATCGCCGTCGTCGGCGCCTCGACCACGCCGGGGAAGGCCGCCCACGGCGTCCCGCAGTACCTCATCGACCACGGCTACACCGTGATCCCCGTCAACCCCTTCGCCGACGAGGTGTTCGGCCTGGAGGCGTACGACTCGCTGGAGGACGTCGAGACGGAGATAGACGTGGTGGACGTGTTCCGCCCCAGCGAGGAGACCGGTCCAATCGTCGACGCGGCCATCGAGCGCGACGACGTGGCGGCCGTCTGGCTCCAGCTCGGTATCCGCAACGACGAGGCCGGCGAGCGGGCGGAGGCGGCCGGCAAACTGTTCGTCCAGGACAAGTGCATCAAGGTCGAACACCAGCGGCTGATGGGCTGAGCGTCCCCGAGTTCAGAGGCGTGTCCGCTGGATTCGCGTCCGGACCCTCCGTCGCCACCTGTATCGAGACGTCCTCACCGAGCGGCCGCCGTACGGCGTCTGTCTCTCCGTGACCGGTGGGACGTCTCGCGCCGGGTCGGGCCAGCGTTCGGGCGACCACCGGTACCGGGCCACGCCGTCGGCGCCGAGGAGAAACACGACCGGCGGGCGGGAGGCCCGGCCCGTCACCACGGGGGCAACACTGAGGGGGGTGGGCCGACCAGTCGGCCTGTGCAGGACTCGTACGGCGTCGTCCTCTTCGTCGCGTTCGCGCTCGTGTTCGTCCCGACGTTACTCGGGGTACTGGCGACGGACGACAGCGCACGGGACCGCCTCGCCTCCCACGGCACCTCCGTGGGCGAGGTGGCTGTGGCCGTGGTCGCCGTTACGGTACTCCTGGCGGGATTGCTCTGGGTGGGCAGCCCCGAGGACGGCGGTGGCTTCGCGTCGCCTGCCGTGGGCCTCTACCTCTCCGCCGTTGGGCTAGTGGTCGCGCTCGGCTACGCGCGACGGCTCTCGTGGCTGGTCCGAGCCGACCGCACCGCGACGGGTGGCGTGGGGGCCGGCCGCGTCGCCGTCACGGGCACCGTCGAGTGTGTGGACCCGTCGGAGACGCCGTTCTTCGAGCGACCGGCGGCAGCGTGGTCGTGGGCGGTGGCGGTGAAGAACCGCCACGGGACGAACTACGAGGGACGGCGCGCGTGGGCCGTCGAACGCACCGGCGTGGGCGGCGTCCCGTTCACGCTGGACGACGGCTCTGGGCCGGTCCGGGTGGACCCGACCGAGGCACGCCTCGAACTCGCCGACGAGCGAACCGAGGACCGCTCGCCGGGCGACGTCCCCGGCCGTGCCGGGACGGTGACGGACCTCGGCATGGGGGGTGAGCGGTTCCGGTTCACGGAGCGCGTGCTCCGCCCTGGCTCGAGGGCGACGGTGGTCGGACGCCTCACCGACGGTGCGTTCGGCGCGAGCGACGAGTCACTCCTCGTCGCCAGCGGTACCGCCTCGGGGCTTCGGCGGCGCCTCGCCGCGCTCGCGGCCGCCCTGGGGGGTGCGTCGCTGGTCGGTGGGTGGCTCTGTCTCCGACTCCTCGTGACGACGCTCGGTGTCTCGCTCCCCTGATTACTGCTCGCCGCCGTCCGTCTCCGCCTCCTCGACGATCGCCTCCTCCGCGTCGGGAACGGGTTCGGCCTCCTCGATGGCCGCCTCGGCGTAGAGCTGGTCGACGTCGATACCCTCCTTCTCCGCGAGCGCCTCCAGCAGGACGGCCTGTCGGTCCACGCGGTGTTCCATCGCGTCGACCCGCGTCCGCGTCTCGGCGACGTCGTCGCGCATCGCGTTGACCTGTGCGCGGACCTCGTTCAGCCGCTCGTAGAGTTTCTCCGCGGTGTCGGCCACCTGCTGAATCTTCTTCGTAGCGCTTCCGAGTCCCATACCTCCCCCGAGCGCCCCCGCGTAGGTGACTGTTGTGGCTCGCACGCCACGGAACACGCCGACTGGGTCCGTCGGGTTCAAGGACTGGCCGGGCGCACTCCGAGTATGGACCCCGTGGAACGCCCGCCGACGGTGGGTATCGTCGCGTGTCTGCTCGTGCTGGCGACGCTGGCGTGGCCCTACCTCTCGGAACCCGTCGCGGCCGTGTCGGCGTACTACGCCACCGCGGCCATCACGCCGCTGGCCGCCGGGCTCCTCGCACTCGTCGCCGTCATCGTCTTCGCCGCCGGTCGGCAGGGCCGCTCGGACCCCGAACTGGTCGCCGGGGCCGGCCTCGTCTTCGGGCTGTTCATCGCCGGTATCGGCCTCTCGTTCGCGTTCTCCGCGCGCATCGACGTCATCGGCGGGTCGAGCGCGTTGCTCTCGTACCAGCGCTGGGTACTGGCCGGCGCGGCCCTGCTGGTGCCGCTGACGTCGGTGTGGTACGCGCGGGTGCTGCGACTGTTCTGACGTGGCGGGCATCGTCCGTCCGTGCGGGAGAACCACGCGGCGACGGCGGTGTCGAAAAGCCCATAAGTGCCACCGGACTACCATCGGACCGGACTAGGCCGGGCAGTTAGGCCACTGCTCTCCCGCCCAAACGGTCTTCAAGGGGGCCGACCACCGAGGGCGTCCGAGCCGACCGGTTCGGGCCCCGCGAGCGGACGTCGAAGCCTCGTCCCACGAGGGCAGCGGTCCGTGCTCTGCCATCTGCAGGGATGGTACGACGCGGTTGACCGCGGGAAATCCACCAGGCGCGGAAGCGAGCAGTGGTACCGTGGACACCTGTCGCCCGTGGGGTCGCGGGGTGGAGGAAGCGAGCGGGATTCCCCGTGCCGGAACGCTCGGGCAATCTCGACGTCCACCATTCATCCAGTCATCGACCGCCGAGCGGCGCGTCGGTCAGTACCAGCCGTGCCCGAGTGCGCCCGTTCGGACGGCGTCGTCCGTGTCGTTCGCGTCCGCTTCACCGCTCGAGTCCTCGACTCCGGCGTCGTCGCTCCCCCCGCCAGTGGCTCCGTCACCTCCGCCGTCGTCCGGCCCGCGGGCGAGGTGTGCGAGCGTGCCACCGAACAGGCCGAGGCTGCCGATGCCCAGGCCGAGCGCTGCGATTCCCTCCACCCCGTAGCCACCCATCGTGTCGATACCGCTCGCGATGGCGTACGCGACGACGAGGAGGCCGAACCGGTACGTGTTGCGTGCGAGGACCATACCGGGATGGGAGTGTGGGGGAGTGAAAAGCCACCGACAATGCGGGCGACTGGAGATGGAGTGCGGGCGGTGCTGTGCGGTCCAGTGCTCTCACCCGCTACGAGCGCCGCAGACGCGAGTGGCGCAGTCGTGGTTCAGTTTCCGTGACGAGGGGTGCCCGCTCCGCGGGCACCCGAGGAAGGAGAACTGGTGGCTAGTCGTCGTCGGCTCTGACCCCGACCAGTTCGGCCGGCGCGGCGATGGAGACGTCGCCCGAGAGGTCCCGCTGCGGGAAGGGGATCTCGATGCCCTCGGCGTCGAACCGCTGTTTCACGTTCTTGACGTACTCCGCGCGGGTGCGGACCCAGTCGGCCCGCGAGGGGTTGGCGATCCAGATGCGCGACTGGAGGCCGACGTAGGAGTCGGCGAGTTCGGTCAGGCGCACGCTGGGTGCCGGGTCGTCGAGTATCTCGTCGTGCTGCTCCGCCTCCTCCACGATGATGTCCGTGGCCGTGTCGATATCGTCGTCGTAGCCGATGCCGAAGACGAACTTCAGCCGGAGCTTGTCCTTCGCGACGGGGTTCTTGATGACGCCGTCGGTGAGCTGGCTGTTCGGGACGGTGAGCAGTTCGTTGTCGAACGTCCGCACGCGGGAGACGCGCAGGGAGATGTCCTCGACGATGCCGGCGTTGCCGTCCCACTCGATCCAGTCGCCGATGCGGAACGGTTTGTCGGTGTAGATGAACACGCCCGCGACGAAGTTCTTGAGGACGTCCTGCATCGCGAAGCCGATGGCGAGGGTGGCCGCGGCGGCGACGGTGGCGAGCGACTGGAGGAAGTTCCCGAAGCCGGCGAGGCCGAACGCCGCGGAGATGGCGACGAAGACCACGATGATGCTGACGATGCGTCGGAGCGGGCGCCGGGCGTGTTCGTCGAGGTCACGACGTTCGAGGACTCGATCGAAGAGCGGGGAGATCAGCGCCTTCCCGGCCGCGTAGATGACGACGAACGCGACGAGGAAGACCACGGCGGCGGCGATGGCGTCGGCGATGCCCGGAGGTACCCCGATGCCGTTCAGGAACTCCGCGACGGTGTCCACCAGCGTGATGGCGTTCTGTAACGGGACGGGCGTGGGCGGGTTCATCGCGTGAACACCGCCGTGTGACCGCGGGTCTGGAACACCTCCGCGCCGGCGAGGTCGGCCAGCCGCTCGGCCAGTTCCTCGCTGGTGGTCCCGCCCCGGGCCGAGCGGAGGAACTTCACCTTCACCATCTCCCGGTCACCCAGCTGTGTCCGCAGTTCGTCGGCCACCGCGTCGACGCCGGCCTTTCCGACCCGTAGCGTGGCGTCCATGTCGTGGGCGCGACGACGGCGTTCCTGCTCGTTCATGTGGCGAGGGGTTCGGGCGGGCCCCCTTTCAACGTTTAGACTTCCACGGTGCGTTCGCCGCCTCTCACTCCGTATCATAGGGGTAGCGCGTCTGCGAGCCACAGTCACACGTCACGACGACGTGGCCCGACCGGGTCCGGACGCGGGCGTTACGGCCGGGACGGAGGTAGACGTCACACCGGTCGCAGGTGAACCGGTCGAACTGCCGTGGCAGCGACAGGCGGTTGCGCTCTGCTACCCGTCGCGCTCGACGGACGTACGACCGCGAGCGGTCGTCCTCCCCCTCGGTGGCCGCTCGCCGGGCCAGTTCGTGCAACCGCTCGATGCGCTCGGCCGCGATACTCACGCCGCGACGTTCCGGGCGGGTGGTCAAATGGGTTCCCACTCGCTCCCCGCAGTCGTGTCTCCTGCCGAGGCCGCCGGAAACTATTTTCCGTCGCCCCCGCCACCTCGTGGCATGAACACCCGTACGGTCGCGGACGTCGAATCCTGGGAGCGCCGCCCCGCCGGCGGTGACCTCGGGTCCGTCGTCGACCGAGGGTTCTCGGGCGCCCTCAAGGCCGGCGACAGTTACGCGTTCGTCGTCGCCGGCCGTCCGGTCGGCGTCTTTGACTACCGCGAGGACCCAGCCGGCGACCCGACCGTCACATCGACCGACGTGGACGCGGTCGCGACCCCCGAGGAGGCCTTCGTCGCCCCGCACGACGCGCTCCCCCTGCTGTACGCGATGCAGGCGACCGGGGGAGAGACCCGCGGTCGCTACTACAGCAACGACACCCCGCTAGCCGAGGTGGACCGCACCCTCAAGGACGGTGGGTTCACCGGCTACGTCGAACTCTCGGAGAACGTGCTCTCGGGCGACTACTACCTCGTCTATCATGGCGGCACCCGCCGTGCGGTGGCGTTCGTGGGCCAGTCACGGCGGCTGAAGACCGACGACGAGGCGTTCGACCTCGCGTGCGACGAAGTCGGCATCTACACCGTGGAACGTGCCTCGCTCCCGAGGCTCTCGTTCCCGGACGACGTGGCGTCGTCCAGTGCCGCCGCCGCGGGAGCGGGCGGGGTCGGCGCCGGGGCCGCCGCGGGTGCGGTGGGCGCGACCGACACTGACGACACCTCGGCTGCCGACGACACCTCGGCTGCCGACGACACCTCGGCCGCGACCGACACGCCGGCACCTGGCGAAGCCGCTATCGACGCCGACCCGACCGAGGTCACCGCAGAGGAGTCGACGCCCGACGAGCCGACGCCAGAGGCCGCCGGGGCGTCGACCGCCGAGTCGTCCGCCACGAGCGGCACGAGCGACATCGACATCGACATCACGCCACGGAGTCGCCGGCAGGCTGAAGAAGCGGAGGCGGCGGCCGACGAGACACGGACGGCGTCGGCCGCGGCTGAGAGCGCCGATCGCCCCGCGTCCGACACGACGGCCGAGGGCGGTCCCGCCGAGGGGGGCCGGACCGACACGACGGACGACGCCGACCTGAACATCCCCGACGACGCCCCCGTCAGGGCGTCCGCGGGGGCGGAGGAGACGGACACCGCCGACCCGGACGACGGCGAGGCCGCCAGTGCCTCCGGCGACGTTGCCGAAGAGGTGAACGACGACGCTGCGCCGACGGCGCCGGACACGGCGACGGCGGCGGCGGACAGCGAGGCGGACCCCGCCGACGCCGCGCCGGCCATCGTCCGCGTGGCCGAGTCCGACGACTCCTCCGAGGAGACCGAGGGTGAGGCCAGTCAGGAGGACGTGGCGGCGGCGACAGCCGCCGTCGACGTCGAGGAGGAGCGGGCGTCCGGGGCGGACGAAGCGGCCGACACCCCCGACGGGGATTCGGTCGACCCGGACCACGTCGTCCCGTCGGTCGACCCCGACCGGACCGCCTCACCGCAGGCGGACCCCACCGAGAACGGCTCGGGCGCGGCCGACACCTCGGTGGCGAACGCCGACGCCTCCGGGACCGCCGAGGCGACGGACGAGACGGTCGAACGCTCCGTCGACACGGTCATCGACGGGGACACCGTGGCCGGTCTGCGGTCGGAGCTGGCGGCCCGGGAGTCCACCGTCGAGGACCTCCGCGAGCGACTCGCTGCGGTGGAGACGGAGAACGAGGACCTCCGCGAGCAGGTCGCGGCGCTCGAACGACGTCTGGAGGCGGCCGGCGCGGCCCCCGACTCGGCCAGCGAGACCCTCTCGCCGGCCGAGGCGCTGGCTGGGACGAGCCTCTTCGTCCGGTACCGGTCGAAACGCGACCCGACGCTCGACGACGTCCTCGATGGTGCAGACCCCGACGCGGTGGCCGAGAACCTCAGACTCGAACACCACACGCAGTTCGACGCCGCGGCGGTCTCCGTCGACGGCCGGGCGTTCGACCCGTTCCTCACCTCGACGCAGGGGTACGCCTTCGTCGAGTGGCTGGTGACGGCGCTGCCGTACGAGATCCGCGATACGGGGAACGCCGACTCGCTGGGGGCGCTCTACGAGTCGCTGCCGGGACTCGACCGCATCGAGTTCGACGGCGAGGTGGACGCGGGTGAGGCGACAGTCACGTTCGACCTCGTCGGGCGCGACCGGATGGGCCAGCCGCTGTTCGTGGCGAACCTCGAGGACGTCCGGAACCCCACCGACGAGCACACGCTGGGGACGCTGGTCAACGACGCGACGGCCGTCGCCGAGCGACACGAGACGCTTGCGGGGTCGTTCGGCGTCACCAGCGCCTACTTCGAGCCGGCGGCGCTCGAGACGGCAAACGAGGCCACCAGCGGGAGTCTCCTCTCACGGAGCAAGCGAAAGTCGTTCGTGAAACTCTCGCGGAACCAGGGGTTCCACCTCTGTCTCGTCGAGGACAGAGACGAGTCGTTCTATCTCTCGGTACCCGAGCTCTGAACGGGCGGTCGCGTCAGCCCTCGATCTCCGGGACGTCGTCGATCTTCATGCCGTCGAGTTTCTCGACGATCTCGTCGAGTTTGCCGTCGAGGTCGCCGACGAACTCGGCGGTGTCCTCGGTGGTGATGGCACCCTGGCTGGACGGTTCGATGAGGTTCTCCTCCTCGAGGACGCGCAGGGAGTAGCGCACCTTGTGGTGTGGGTAGCCGGTCTCGTTCGACATCTTGACGATACCGATAGGCTCGTTCTCGATGACCATCCGCAGAACCTGGAGGTGACGTTCGAGCATATCGACCTCTTTCTCAAGTCGGTCTATCATGGCACTTGTTAACTCGTGTTAGCGTGGTTTAAAAGTTGTCCTCTGTCAGACGCCGAAACCGGCGCCCCCCCGCGATGATGGTGGTGCTACGCCCGTGGTCCGTGGTAACTGTTCCGACGTGACGCGGTTTCGCCCATCCGTCCGAGGTGGACCAATCCGAAATCGGTTTAGGACGGCCCTCGAAACCTCGGCCCGATGACCGTAACCATCGTCGGTTCCCAGCTGGGCGACGAGGGCAAAGGCGGGATCGTCGACGTGTTCGGCGAGGCCGCCGATGTCGTCGTCCGGTACCAGGGTGGGGACAACGCCGGCCACACCGTGGTCCACGGCGACGAGGAGTACGCCCTCTCGCTCGTCCCCTCCGGCATCGTCCGGGGGAAGACGGGCGTCCTCGGCAACGGCTGCGTCGTGAACCCCGCCACCCTCTTCGACGAACTCGACACGCTACAGGAGCGTGGCCTCGACCCGGACGTCCGGGTCGCAGAGCGTGCCCACGCCATCCTGCCCTACCATCGCGTCCTCGACGGTCTCGAGGAGGAGGCCAAGGGTGACGACCTCGCCGCCGGCACCACCGGCCGCGGCATCGGTCCCACCTACGAGGACAAGGTCGGCCGCCGCGGCGTCCGCATCGGCGACCTGCTCGACCCCGAGACCCTGCGCACGCGACTCGAGTACGCCGTCCCGCAGAAGCGACGGCTCGTCGAGTCGTTCGGCTTCGACCCGGACGCCGGCCGCTACGACGACGCCTTCGACCTCGAGGCGCTCTACGAGGAGTACCGTGCCTACGGCGAGCGACTGGCAGAGGAGGGGATGCCGGTCAACTGCGGCGCGTTCCTCGCCGAGCGACGCGACGCGGGCGACCGCATCATGTTCGAGGGCGCGCAGGGCACCCTGCTCGACATCGACCACGGCTCGTACCCGTACGTCACCTCCTCGAACCCGTCCGCCGGCGGCGCCGCGGTCGGCTCCGGCCTCGGTCCGACGGTCGTGGGTCAGGGCGAGGTCGTCGGCATCGTGAAGGCCTACACCTCGCGCGTCGGGACCGGTCCGCTCCCCACCGAACTCGGCTTCGTCGAGGGGCAGACCCCCAGCGACGGCGGGGACACCTCCGCAGAGGCGGAGGAGCTCGCGACGTACATCCGGGACGCGGGTGGCGAGTACGGTACCGTCACCGGCCGGCCGCGCCGGGTCGGGTGGCTCGACCTCCCGATGCTCCGGCACGCCGCACGTGCCAACGGGTTCACCGGCCTCGCCGTGAACCACGTCGACACCCTCGCGGGCCTCGACGAGGTGCAGGTCGGGCACTCCTACACGCTCGACGGGGAGGAGACGCCCACGATGCCGGCGACCACCGAGCAGTGGGCGCGGTGCGAGGCGAACTACCGGACCTTCGAGGGCTGGCCGGAGGCCGACTGGGCCGCCGTCGCCGCCGAGGGGTACGAGGCGCTCCCGGAGAACGCCCGCACCTACCTCGAGTACCTCGAGGCCGAACTCGACGCGCCCGTCTACTGTGTCGGCGTCGGCCCCGGCCGCGACGAGACGGTCGTCGTCGAGTCGCCCTGGGCGTAGACGCTCTCACCCCCGCACTTTTCGAGCTGGCCACCGACACGGCGAGCGTGACGCTCGAACTCGTCCCCGCCGACGGCCCGGCGCGCACGACGCTCCTCGGGTTCCTCCGCGAGGCCGACCTGCCGACCACCGGGGTCCGGGACGGGCCCGGACGCTTCTATCTCGCCGTCGCGGACGACGAGGCCATCGCGGGTGGCGGCGTCGAACCGTACGGTGACGCCGCACTGCTCCGGTCGGTCGTCGTCCGCCCCGATCGACGGGGCGAGGGTGTCGGCGCGACACTCGTCACCCGCCTCCTGGACGTGGCAGGGGCGACGGGCGCCGGGTCGGTCTGGCTCCTGACCGAGACGGCCGAGTCGTTCTTCGCCGGTCTGGGCTTCGAGACGGTCCCCCGCGAGGCGGCGCCAGCGGCGGTCCGCGACAGCCCGGAGTTCGCCACGGTCTGCGACGAGCACGCCGCCTGCATGACCCGCGCACTCGGTGGGAACGTCTGACGCCCACCCGGCACGTTTTTGACTCGGACGGGCGTCGACTGGGATATGAAGGAGTCCTTGCTGGACATCATCTGCTGTCCGCTCGACAAGCACGACCTCGAACTCGAGGCCATCCACCGCGAGGACGACGAGGTGATGGAGGGACGGCTGATCTGTACGGAGTGTGGCGAGGAGTATCCCATCGAGGACGGCATTCCGAACCTCCTCCCGCCAGACATGCGCGAGGAGGCTTCGGCGTAGACACGGGCACTCACCCACCCGAACCATTTTTGAGCGGTCCGAGCGACCCCGTGTGACATGGACACCCTCGCCGCGGACGTGAACCGGACGGGCATCCAGACCCTCTCGGTCCCGGACGCGTTCGAGACGGACGGGTCGTTCACCGTCGAACTCCGTAACCACGGTGAGGCGACCCACGTCCACCTGCACCTCGACGACGCTCTCTCCTCGGTCGCTGAGCTCGATGCGGGGAACCACTACGTCGAGGCCGACGCCACCCGCCCCGTTCGGGTCTCGGTCCGCGACGGTGACCGTGAGGAGACGGTCCGGGGGAAACTGAAGGTCGTCACCGCCTACGGGTCGAACACCCACTGGGTCGACGTGACGCTCACCCCGACCAGGAAACAACCCGTGGAGGTGGACCCCGAACTCTCGAAGCCGCAGGCCAAGCCGGCCTCGGCCGGCGACGGCGGCACCCCGCTCGACCGGTCGGCACTCCTCTCGGCACTCCCGGCGGTCGTCCTGAGCGCGGTCGCCGTCGTGTTCGCGCTGGCGGCCGTCCTCGGCCCCGGCGGGACGGACGCGGTGCTGGCGGTGCTCGCCGTCGTCGCCGGCGCGCTCGCCGCGGGCTACATCGCCTTCCAGTGAGCTCCCCGTCAGCCGTCACCTGACGGCGACGGGCCGCCCGTTCGCCCGTCGCGTCGGTCAGTTGCTCCGCACGTCCCCGAGGTAGCCGCAGGCGGCCTCTGCCGCCTCCAGCAATCCCTCCAGGTTCCGACCGGGGGCGTACTGGTCGCCGCCCTCTCGGACGATCACGCCACTCGAGTCGAGTTGCGGGAGGTGGACCGACTCGAGGTCGCGCTGGATGGACTCTCGCGTCCCGCCGTCGACACGCTCGGGCGGGATGCGCTGTTCGCGCGCGGCCAGCATCGTGCTCAGTGCGCCGGTACTCAACGGGTGGTCGGCCTCGCCCACGGCCGCCGCGACCGCCCACCGCCGCTCCTCGCTCAACAACGAGAACGCCGTCGTCACCGACAGGTCCGCACGGCTGTCGGTCACACTGCCTCCAGTCGTCGTGGGTCGCAACTCGCTCGCATGGCTGGGGGTCAGGAATCCCCACGTATAAATCCGGTGGCTGGACCGACCCCTCCGCTCTCTGGTCAGTCGTCCGCTTCGACGGCGCCAGCGGCGTGGTCTCCCTCGTCGGCGGTCCCGTCGCCCGCCGCGAACGTCTCGTGGTGGACGATCTCTGCCACCGACCGACGGCTCTTCCGCTCGTTCTCGATGTCCGCGGTCCCCTCGGCGGGGTAGCCGAGCGTGACCAGCATGACGGGTTCGTACCCCGCCGGTGCGTCGACGACGTCGAGGACGCCCTCGGGATCGAACCCCTCCATCGGACAGGAGCCGACGCCGAGGTCCCACGCGGCGTACATCAGCGTCATCGCCGCGAGCGAGGTGGACCGCGTCGTCCAGAGCCGGTTCTCGGCGTCCGGCTGGTCGCCCATCCCCTCGACCTGTCCGAGCAGGTCGTCGCGGACCGCCTCACTGGGGAGGTACCCCTTGTCGAGCCAGTCGTCGAACACGCGCTCTGCGTGGGCGGCCGGGTCCGTGTTCCCGAGGACGACGACGGCCGCAGCTGCCTCTTCGACGTGCTCCTGCCCGTACGCGGCCTCGGCCAGCGCCGCCCTGTTCTCGGGTGCCTGCAGGACGACGAACTCCCACGGCTGGAGGTTGTAGCCAGAGGGCGTGAACCTGACACGGTCGAATATCTCCGCCAGCGTCTCCTCGGCTATCGGTTCGTCGCTGTACTCGTGGACCGAGCGGCGGCTCCGGATGAGTTCGTCGGCTTCCATCGACTGACGATTCGCGCGGGGAGGTCATCACCCCGTCCGTGCCGGAACCGACCACCGATTCCAGTGTGGTGTCGTCCCGCAGCCGTCACCGGGTTACGCGGGGGCCACCGACGTGTCAACGGACGACCGTCACCGGGACGGGTGAGCGCCGGACCACCACCTCGGCGACGCTCCCGAGCAACACGCGAGCGACACCACTGCGACCGTGGCTCCCGATGACGATGGCGTCGACGGCCGGGCCGTCCTCGATACTCTCGGGGTACTCGACGATGACACGCGAGGGCTGGCCGACCGCCGTCTCTTCGCGCAACTCGATGTCGGTCCCGGCGACCCGCTCCCGTACCGTCTCGAACAGTTCCTCGGCGGCCGCCTCCTCGGCCTTGAACCACTCCTCCGAGGAGGTGGGGATGCCGACGCTCGCGCCGTAGGTGGCACGGGCCGGGTCGATGACGTGCAGCACCGTCACGGTGGCGTCCGGCTCCGTCTCGACGACGTGGTCGAGGGCGTCCCACGAGGGATCGGAGCCGTCCAGCGGGACGAGGAGATGTCGGGACATGCCTCCCGCTATCACGCAGGGGGACAAAACGCTGGTGGCGTCGGTCGGCACCCCACGAGCGTCGCTACTCGCGGCCGTGCCGGGTCAGACAGGTCGACAACCCCATGATCTCGACCGGTTCGGAGTTGTCCGGCGAGTAGACAACCATCTGCCCCTTCTCCATGTAGGGGACCTTCCCCTCGAGGTTGCTGGGGATGTTCACGGCCTTGATGGCGTCCTCGTCCCCGAGGTTGAGGACGACGGTGGTGTTCACCTGCTTGAACACGGGGTCTGCCACGTCCTGCGGGTCCTGCGTGACGAGGAACAGGCCGAGTCGCTCCTTGCGGCCCTGCTTGGCTGCCTCGGAGAACTTCCCGATGACCTTCCGGGCCTGCACGCTGTCGGCGTCGGTGAGGAAGTTGTGCGCCTCGTCCATCCCGAGGACGACGGGCGTCTCCTTGATACGGTCGTAGCGCGGGTCGTTCGACAGTTTCTCGTCGACGAGCAGGGAGGCCACCGCGAGCACCACCGTCGTCGTCTTCCGGGAGTCGTTGACGTGGTAGGTGGGCACGACGGTCAGCCCTCCGGGACGGACGAACTCGTCGACCATCTCGGTGATGGGCCGGGCGTCCGTGTCGAACACGTCGCCGAAACCGTACGTCCGGCGCTTCACGGCGTCGAACGTGGCCTCGTGTATCTGGCCGGACTCGTGGAGTTCCTCGCGGAGCGTCGGGTCGTCGAGGAACGAGCGGAACTGTCCGTAGGTCCCCGCGTTCCCGTGTTTCGAGAAGAACCGCTTCAGGAGTTGCTGGAGTGCGGGGTACTGGTTGTCGTTGAGTCCGCCGGCGGCGACCAGCCACGGGCGCGAGCGGACCATCGAGAACGGGAGCGTGAACGCCACCTGCTCGGCTCGGTGGTGGTCGGCCGCGTAGGTGGCGTCACCGACCTTCGGGACGAACGCGACGGTGTCGGCCACACCGCCGTGGGCCACGCCCTCGCGCTCGCACTGGCGGGCGAACTCGTCGGTCATCGCCGGGTTGTCGTCGTGCATCTGGGCGTACTCGTCCTGCGGGTCGAACATCACGACGGCCGGCCGGACCGAGCGGTCCTCGACCGGGTAGGTCCGGTCCGCCGCGAGGTACTGTCGGAGGACGTTCTTCGCGCCGTGGGTCTTGCCCGACCCCGTGCCCCCCGCGACGAGCGTGTGCCGGAAGACGAGCGGGTCGCCAGAGTCGTAGTCGTCCTTCAGGCGGTAGTCGATGGTCGGCGGCGAGGCGGCGGTCCGGACCTTCTCGCCCCCGACGGCGAGGTGGCCGAGGAAGACGCCGTCGTCGGGTATCTTCAGACCGGTCTTTATCTCGGCCGGGTCGGTGGCCTGCCCCACCACCGTCTCCGGTTTGGGGACGCGGTCGGCCATCCGGCGTCTCATCTCGCCGCCGTCGTCGTAGAGGACCGCGAGCGGCTCGAGCGACGCCATGAACTTGTAGTCCTGCTCGTCCACGCCGTCGCTCCGCATCGCGCGGCGGGCGTGGATCTCCGTGGCGTCGTCGGACTGGAACTCCTGTGCGTACTCCAGCGCGACGATTCGACAGAACAGTTTCTCGCCGTCGGGGTAGGAGGCGACGAGGTACGAGCCGATGCGCACGAGCGCCCGGTTGCCGACGGTGATGTAGGCGCGCAGGCGGGTGTCCTGCGGGTCCTCGCTGACGACGAGTCCCTCGGCGGCCGAGAGCGTGCCGATGCCGGTGTCGCTCCCGACGGGCGAGACGTCCACCGGCTCGAACGGTTCGTCTGCCTCAGCGTCGGCCTCACCGTTCGCGTCGGCACGGTCGACACCGGCAGTCGAGTCGGTCGCCTCGGCACCCTGCCCGGTCGGTTCGGCGTCCGGAGGGTCGTCCGCGCCGCCGTCGCCGTCGAAGTCCTCGAAGTCGCCGAGGTCGGTCATACGAGAGCCTCCCGCCCCTTCGGCAAAAGGGGTTCGCCGCGGACCGGAACTGATGGCGGTCCACCGGCGGGCGGGTCGACCACCGCACTGCACGCTCCTTATCCGGTGGGACCGCGTAGAAATGTGCATGATGCTCATCCGCGGTCACGCCGGTGGGACGGCGCTGACGGGGACGCTGTACGAACGTGGCGAGGAGCCACCGGCGTTCAAGGGGGCGCCCGACGAGGGCGCGCCGTACGTCTGGGTCTGCGACGCCTTCTACGAGGTCGAGAGCGGCGGCCAGCCCCAGACCATCGGCGACCGCGAACTCAACGTGGCGTTCGAGACGCCGATGCCCCGTGGGTTCGACACCCGCGACGCTGCCGTCGAGGCGGCCAAGGAACACCTTCGCACCCAGTTCGCCCGCGTGGGCGTCGCGGAGAGCGAGGTGGAGATAGAGGTCATCAAACGAGAACCGGGCGTGGAACAGGGGTAAAGCGTCGCGACGTGCCGGTGCACTCACCCGCCGCGAGCGGAGCGAGCGGCGCGTTTTGATACTAAAGTTGTGCCGGAGCGGTTCGCGAGCGGAGCGAGCGAACCCGACGCGAAAAGTTCAGAGGTCGAAGCCGGCACCCACGCCCCACCGCTCGTCGTCGTACGTCGTGTCCATGTCGGCGTCGAGCGCGTCCTCCAGCGCCCGCCGGAGCGCCACCGTCTCCTTCCGCGATATCGAGGCCAGCGAGTCGGCCTTCGCCACCGCCGCGGGCGGCCCGCGGGCCGTCGCCACGTCCTTCAGCACCTGCATCGTCAGCTCCTCGCGCCGGTCCTCGTCCTCGGTGAACGCGCGCGGTGCCTCGACCCGGTAGACAGTGTCGGTCCGGGGGTCGTACACCATGCAGAAGGTGACCTCGTACCGCTCGGGTTCGAAAGCGAGCGTGAGGTCGTACCGCCCCTCGGCCATCGCCCGGTCGGCCGGGCCGCGGGAGACGAACCAGTTGGTGAACGTCAGGGCGTCCTCGTGGCGTTCGTAGTGGCCCTCGGCGTCCCACGCCCCGCGTTCGAGCACCTGCGAGAAGAACGCGGCATCGTTGACCCACGGCGCCGACCCCTGCTTCTCGCGGATGGTGCGCGTGACCAGCCCCGTCATCGGCGTCTTGACGAACCCGAGGACGGGCACGTCACGGCGCATGAACGACTCGACGAGCTGGACGTACTCGCCGATGACCTCGCGGGGGGTCCGCTCGCCAGCCAGCAGGTCGGCGAGTTCGCGGTTGCGGTTCTCCCACGTCAGCAGCCCCTTCGGGTAGATGGGGCCGTCCATCACGAGCAGGTCGTCGACGAGTTCGGCCTGCCCGCGGGCGTGTTCGACCTCCGCGAGGTAGAGGGCGAGTTCGTGGACCACGGGCGTGACCGAGCGGTCCGCGCGGGGGACGTGCAACACGCGACTCTTGACGTAGCCCTCGTCGTCCACCTGCCAGTCCTGGCCGAAGTGGACCGTCGCCTCGTTGGAGTGGACGGCCTTCACGATGGTCCGACAGCGGTGCAGGTCGAGGTCCGAGGGGACGGCCGACATCGCGGCGACGGCCACGTCGACCGTGAGGCCGTTCTTGAACGTCGTCGGGTTGATGGTGCCCGAGTCGAGCCCGTGCTGGGTGGGGAAGTAGTCCTCGCCGAGGGCGGCGTCCTCGACGTCCACCTTCCGGCGGCGCAACTCACCCATCGGCTCCAGCAGGGTCCGTCCGTCCGCGACGAGCGGGTCGAGGAACTCCTCCCAGACCACCTCCGCGAACTCCCGGTGCTCGCGTTCGTCCACCTCGTGACTGATGCTCCCGGCCAGTCGGGTGATGGCCTTGAAGTGCACCGGGTCCAGCGTCATGTCCGCGACTGACTCGCCGTCGGGCAAAAACCCTCGGAGTGCGCGGCGCGACTGGTCCGGCCGGGCCGGCTCCGGTCGGCCAGGAGCGACCGACCCCCGATACCGAAACCGTGTTACGCTCACCGGGACTCCCCCGGGACATGAGAGCGGCGCTCGTGATACTCGACGGGTGGGGCATCGGCTCCGGTGAGGCGACGGGCGACCACCGTGACGCCGTGACGACGGCCGAGACTCCCGCGTTCGACGGCTACACGGAGGAGGGCGCCTTCGGCACCCTCCGCACCGACGGGCGGAACGTCGGCCTCCCCGAGGGCCAGTTCGGCAACAGCGAGGTCGGACACCTCAACATCGGGGCCGGCCGCGTCGTCGTCCAGGACTCCACGCGGGTGAGCGACGCCGTCGCGGAGGGCACCCTCGGCGAGAACGACGCCATCGCGAGTGCGTTCGACCACGCCGACGCGAACGACGGCCGTGTCCACCTCCTGGGCCTCGTCAGCGACGGCGGCGTCCACTCCTCGCAGGAACACCTCCACGCCCTGCTCCGGGCCGCCGCGGCGCGCGACACCGACGCCGTCACCCACGCGTTCACCGACGGCCGGGACACCGCGCCGAAGTCGGGCGCGGGTTACCTCGCGGACCTCCAGTCCGTCGTCGAGGACGCCGGCACCGGCCACGTCGCCTCCGTCACCGGCCGGTACTACGCGATGGACCGGGACGAGAACTGGGAGCGCACGAAGCGGGCCTACGACGCCATCGTCAACCGCGAGGCCCCACACGAGGCCTCCGACCCTGTCACCGCCTGCGAGCGCTCCTACGAGCGCGGCGACACGGACGAGTTCGTCGAACCCACGCTCGTCGCGGGCGGTCCGGCGCTCGCGGCTGGGGACGCGGTCGTCCTCTTCAACTTCCGCGCCGACCGGGCGCGCCAGCTCACCCGGATGCTCGCCGACCTGCGCCCGGAGTGGGCGTTCGACACCACGCCCCCGGAGACGCGACTGGTCACGATGACCGAGTACGACGCCACCTTCGGCCTCCCGGTCGCGTTCGAGCCGAACCAGCCAGAACAGGTCCTCGGCGAGGTGGTCTCGGCGGCGGGCCTCACCCAGCTCCGCGTCGCCGAGACCGAGAAGTACGCCCACGTCACCTACTTCCTCAACGGCGGCCGCGAGGTCGAGTTCGACGGCGAACTGCGCGAGATCGTCCCCTCGCCGGACGTGCCCACCTACGACCTGCAGCCGGAGATGGCGGCGCCGGCGGTGACCGACCAGACGGTCGACCTCGTGGGGCTCGAGGACCCCGACCTGCTCGTGTTGAACTACGCGAACCCGGACATGGTGGGCCATACGGGCGCGTTCGACGCCGCGGTCGCGGCCTGCGAGGCCGTCGACGACTGTCTCTCGCGACTCGTCCCGGCGCTGCGGGACGCCGGTGCGCACGTCCTCCTCACTGCGGACCACGGCAACGCCGACGATATGGGTAGCGTGTCGGACCCGCACACGGCCCACACGACCAACCCGGTCCCGTTCGTCCACCTGCCGCCCGAGGGCGCCAGTGACCGGTCGGTCCGCGACGGCGGCGTCCTCGCCGACGTGGCCCCGACCCTCCTCGAGCTGATGGGACTGGGCCAGCCGGCCGAGATGACCGGCACCTCGCTGCTCGACTGACCCGCGAGTTCAGGCTCGGTAGACGACGCGGCCGTCGACCACAGTCCGCCAGACCTCGACGTCGCCGATCGCCTCGTCGGCCACCGACCACGGCGACTCCTCCAGCACTACGAGGTCCGCGAGGGTACCCGCCTCGACGGTCCCCATCCGTCCCTCGTCGAAGCCCGCGTAGGCGGCGCCGCGGGTGTAGGCGGCGAGCGACTCGGTGACCGAGAGGCGCTGGCCGGCCGCCGGTGCGGTCACGGCCTGCCCCACCCCGTAGAGCGGCCCGAGCGGCATGCTGTCGCTCCCGAACGCGAGGGGGACGCCCGCCTCGGCGAGTGCGCCCAGCGGGTTCGTGCCGCTCGTGCGCCGCGCACCGAGTCGTGACTCGTACAGCCCGCCCTCGCGCGCCCACCGGTGGAAGTTCGGCTGGACGCTGGCGACGACGTCGCTCTCCGCGAACTCCCGAACGTGTGCCTCGTCGAGTATCTCCGCGTGTTCGACCCTGTGGCGGGCTTCGTCCGGTGCCGCCGTGTCGCGGTAGGCGGCGAGCGTCTCGCGGACGGCCACGTCGCCGATGGCGTGGGCGGTGAACTGGAACCCGGCCTCCTCGGCCCGGTCGACCCACTCGCGGAGTTCCTCGGGGGTGACGACCCACTCGCCGTGCCCGTCCTCGTCGCCCTCCTCCTCGGCGTCGGCGTAGGGTTTCGACACCTTCGCCGTCCGCCCACCGATGGAGCCGTCGGTGAACGTCTTGATGGCGCCCGTGCGGACGAACTCGCTCCCGGCGTTCGTCACCAGCCCAGCCTCGCTGACGGCGTCGAGGTGGTCGGTCCAGTAGTTGATGCGGACTCGCAGGACGAGCGAACCCGCCGTGTCGAGTTCGCGGTAGACACGCGCGACGTGTCCACCGCGGACCATGTCGTGGACGGCCGTCACCCCGAGCTCGTGGGCGTGGTCGCGTGCCGCCACGACGCGACGGCGGGTCGTCGCCACGTCCGGTGCGATGGCCTCGTTCAGCACCTCGACGGCGCTCTCGGTCAACACGCCGGTCGGGCGGCCGTCCTCGGTCTGGACGTTCGGGTGGTCGGCCGAGAGTCCGAGGATGTCCAGCGCGATGCCGTTGACCGACGCGGTGTGGAGGTCCTCGCGGAAGGCGACCACCGGGCGCGTCTCGCTGACCTCGTCGAGTTCCTCCCGGCGCAGGTACGCCGTCTCGCCCCACTCGGACTCGTCGTAGCCGTACCCCTGCACCCACCCATCGCTCTCGCGGGCCTCGACCCTGAGTCGGGCGACGGCGTCGGCCCGCGAGTCCGCGCCGCCGAGGTCGGCGTGGACTAGTCGACGACCCACCACCTCCATGTGCGTGTGGGCGTCGACGAACCCGGGCAGGAGGACCCGCCCGCCGCAGTCGACGACGGTGGTGCCCGCCCCTTCGAGGAACTCGACCTCGTAGGCCGTCCCGACGCGGACGATACGGCCGTCCCGCACGGCGACGGCGCCGTCCTCGAACACCCCGTCGTGTGCCTCGGCGTCCGCGACGAGGCCAGCGTGTCCGTCCGGTGGCGCCGCGAGCGTGTGCACTTCCGCGTTCGTGAGGACCAGGTCGGCGGGTCGCGTCATGGAGAGAGGGCCGGCGCCGGCTGGCAAAATGGTTGTGGGGCCCGGTGCGAGACGGTGACGGAACTGATTAGGCACGAGGGGCCGCAGGGCGGGGTATGACCGATACGGACGCCGACGCGGCCGAACTCGCCGAGCGAGTCCGCGACGGCGACCTGCGACTGCACGAACTGGAAGCACACGCGGACGCCGACACGGCCGCGGCGGCCCGTCGTCGCCTGCTCGAGACGGAGACGGGCGCCGACCTCTCGACGAGTGGGGCGTACGCGTTCGACGCCGCGGTGGCCGACTCGGCCATCGAGAACATGGTCGGCGCCACGCAGGTTCCCCTCGGAATCGTCGGCCCCATCGAGGTTGACGGGGGCGCCGTGACGGACACGAAGTGGCTCCCGCTCGCCACGACCGAGGGGGCGCTCCTCGCCTCGGTCAACCGAGGCGTCTCGGCGACGCGGAAGGCCGGCGGTGCGACGGCGCGCGTCCTGAAGTCGAAGATGACCCGCGCGCCCGTGTTCAAGGTCCGCGACGTGGCCGAGGCCGGCGAGGTCGTCTCGTGGGTCCGCGAGAACGAGGCCCACCTCCGCGAGGCGGCCGAGTCGACCACGAGCCACGGCGAGCTCCTCGAGGTCACCCCGTACGTCGTCGGTGACAACGTCTTCCTGCGGTTCGGCTACGACACGAAGGACGCGATGGGGATGAACATGGCCACCATCGCCACGCAGGAGGCCTGCGAGGTGGTCGAAGCCGAGACGCCCGCCGACCTCGTCGCGCTCTCGGGGAACCTCTGTACCGACAAGAAGCCCGCCGCCATCAACGCCGTCGAGGGGCGGGGGCGGACCGTCTCGGCGGACGTGGAGATCCCACGCGAGGTGGTCGAGTCGGTGTTCAAGACCACGCCCGAGGCGATGGCCGAGGCGAACACGCGGAAGAACCTCGTCGGGAGTGCGAAGGCGGGGTCGCTCGGATTCAACGCGCAGGCCGCGAACGTGGTCGCCGCGGCGTTCCTCGCGCTCGGACAGGACATCGCGCAGGTGGTCGAGGGGAGCAACGCTATCACGACGATGGACGTGCGTGACGGGTCGCTCTACGCGAGCGTCACCCTCGCCTCACTCGAGGTCGGGACCGTCGGGGGCGGCACCAAGCTCCCGACGCAGGCCGAGGCGCTCGACGTGGTCGGGGTCCGCGGCGGCGGCGACCCGGCCGGGTCGAACGCCGACGCGCTCGCCGAGGTCATCGCGGTGGCGGCGCTCGGCGGCGAACTCTCGCTCGTCGGGGCGCTCTCGGCGTCGCACCTCGCGAGCGCCCACGAGGAACTGGGCCGGTAGCGAGTCGACGGTCGTTCTGCCCGGTCCGCACCACACCCCCCGTTAGACGAGATTCCGCGACTGCGCCGCGAGCGCCAGCATCCCGCCCACGACGACCAGCACGCCCGCGAGCAACAGCGTCCCCGACCCCACGGCGAGCCCCAGCAAGAACGCGCCGAACCCGACCCCGGCGACGCCGTGGGCCAGCCCCACGAGCCGCTCGCCGCGGGAGAGGAACACCGCCGCGCCGAGGTTCAGCCCGACGACGAGGCTGAGCGCCGAGAGGCCGACCATCCGGACCTCGAGACCGCCGACGGCGACGGGGTCGACGACCGGCTCGACGAGGAAGAACAGGCCCGCGAGGCCGACGAAGGTGCCGACGACGAGGGGGCCGGCGTCGAGGTCACGGAGCGTCACCTCCTCCGATCCGAGGTCGGGGCCGGCACTCGCCCGTGGGTCCGGGTCGTCGCCCGTCACGGTGCGGGCCTCGAGCCGCCGTGTCCGTTCGTCCGCTCCATACACACGGTTGGGGCCAGGTCTTCAAAGGAGTCCCGCCCGCGGCAGCCCGGATGCTGCCACACGCCGGTCAGAGCAGTCGGTAGCGGCCCCCGGACTCGCTGACCTCGCCAGCCCGCGAGAGCTTCTGCAGCGCGCGGTCGACGTACTCGGCGGGGACTCCCGCGTCGGTGGCGTACTCGCGGACCTCCGCCGCCGTGGGTCGGTCCTGTTCCCGGAGGGCGTCGAGCACCACCTCGCGACGGGAGCGCGAGCGATTCTGTCCACGCTCCGCACGTTCGCCCGCGGCGGCCACCTCCGAGGTGTCGACGCCGCTCGCCTCGAGGTACTCGTCCTCGTCGACACCCGCGCGCTCCGCCTCGCGGCCGAGTGTCTCGAAGTCATCGAGGTCCTCCAGCGAGTCGGCGTGGCCGCTCCGGGTCGCGAAGAGTCGGGAGCGAGCCTCGCGGGCCTCGGTGGCGTCGGGCGTCTCGTGGAACTTCTTCAACTTCCCGAAGCGGTGGCGCTTCTCACAGCGCGGACAGGAGGTCGAGTCGGGCCGTCCCTCCACCACCCAGAGGGCGTCACAGTTGCTGCAGCCGACGACCGCGTACATGGCCACGGCTACCGCTCACTGGCAGTTGAACCTGTGGATGACACGGCGGCCGAGAGGAGTGTCACGGCTGGAGTCAGCCCAGGAGGAGCTTCAGCCACCGGTTGTTCTTCACGAACTCCAGTTGCTCCAGATAGGCGTCGACGCCGAGGATGCGACCGGCTCCCATCGCACCGAGACCGAACAGCAGGAACGCGTAGACGAGGTGGTCGTCGACGACCCACCCGTGCGCGACGGGGAGACCCTGCAGGAGGCCACCCGTCAGACTGGCGAGCCAGAAGAACAGCATCATCACGGCACCCCAGAACGCGTTCCAGCGCACGGCGGCCCCGCTGATGAGGCCGAGCCCGGTGAGGGTCAGCCCCCACATGACGAGCATGTCGATGGTCGCGCTCCCGGCCATGCTGGCGAAGAACCCAGCCAGCGGGTTCCCCTCCGGGATGGCGTTGGCGAGATAGCCGGCGGCGGTCCAGTTGTCGCTGGCGTCCGCGTTCAGGTAGGTGACGAGCTTGGTCAGCCCGCCCTGCAACAGGACCCAGCCCATCGTCACCCGCATGAACACCATCGCGTACCCGACCCAGTGCTCGGAGTACTCGAACGACACCTGTCGTCCGAACATCTCCGCTTCCATCCGTGTGGTACCTGTCGACATGGTAAGAGGCAATCGTTGCCTGCATGACTTAGAAGTACCCCCGAGTCGGACTGTACGCCGATCCGGACTCACCGACGGCGTCGCTACGATGGTCGAGCCGTCGAAGAAGCCGCCGAGAGAACCGGGAGAGGAAGACGCTCGGCCGACTGCTCAGCCGAGGAGGTACCGGAGCGCCGGAATCCGCTCGACGAAGTCCATCTTCTCGAGGTAGGCGTCGACGCCGAGGATGCGGCCGGCACCCATCGCACCGAGGCCGAACAGCAGGATGGCGTAGATGAGGTGGTCGTCGACGACCCAGCCGTGGGCCACCGGCAGGCCCTGCAGGAGGCCGCCCGTCAGGCTCGCGAGCCAGAAGAACAGCATCATGACTGCTCCCCAGAACGCGTTCCAGCGCACGGCGGCCCCGATGATGAGACCGAAGCCGGTGAGGGTCAGGCCCCACATGACGAGCATGTCGATGATCGGGCTTCCGGCGAACGCCCCCCAGAGGCCCATCAGGGGGTTCCCCTCGGGGATAGCGTGCATGAGGAAGCCGGAGGCGGTCCAGTTGTCGCTGGCGTCCGCGTTCAGGTAGGTGACGAGCTTGGTCAGGCCACCCTGGAGGAGGACCCAACCCATCGTCACCCGCATGAACACCATCGCGTAACCGATCCAGTGCTCGGAGTACTCGAACGATACATCACGGCCCAGCATCTCGGTCTGCAGCAGTTGACGGTTTTTCGTTGCCATAACGAGTGAGAGATGGCAGAGAAGACCGATATACGGGGGGAGTGAGTCCCACGAGGTGGGAAAGTCTTCGGAGAGAGCCGATCTGAGGGTGGTCCGTGGTCACGGGGGTACGGTTTTGCCGACGGGCGCCGTGGTGTCGTCATGGAACGCGTTCCGCTCGCGGAGAGCGACACGGTCGAGGCCGTCCCGGACGTCCACCTCGCGCAGCTGGCCGCCGGCGAGAGGATGAGCGTCCAGCACTTCCGTATCGACCCCGGTGCCACCGTGCCGGAGCACAGCCACCACCACGAGCAGGCGGGGTTCGTCTACCGTGGCGAACTCACGTTCTCCCTCGCCGACGGTGAGGAGGTGGTGGTCGGTGCGGGTGACGCCTACGACATCGCAGGCGAGGAGGTCCACGGCGCCGAGAACCGCGGCGAGGAGCCCGTCGAGGGGGTCGACATCTTCTCGCCGCCGCGACCGGACCCGGACTGGGCCGAGTGAATGTCGGACCGGCGTGTGCCCCTCGCGCTGGCGACGGTCGTCTGTCTGCTCGTGGCCGGGTGTAGCGGGTTCGCACCGGCCGCCTCGCCCGAGCCGACGTCGCCGACGGCGACGCCCGTGGAGGTACCACGGGCGCCCGACCTCGACGGCGGACGATTGCTGGCCGCCGGCGTGAGCGCGAACGGCGTCTTCGACCCCGAGGCGCTCGCGAGCGCCCACCGCGACCGGCTGGCCACGACGACCTACCACCTCGTCCGGAACCGTACGGTTCGCTACGCGAACGACTCCCGGGCCGCTCTCCGGCCGCGTGAGTCGCTCGACTTCGTCCACGAGGAGAGCGTGGTCGTCCCCGCGGCGGACGCCTACACGTTCACCAAACTGGAGACCTCGCGCCGGGCGTGGACGGCCGCCGCATCCTACGCCCGTGTCGACGTCTGGTTCCACGAACCCGTGGTCCGCAACCGGTTCGTCGACGCCGGCGGCACCGCACGCTACTGGGGGTTCGACGACGAACGGTCCGGCGGGCCACTGGCCGACCCGTCGAGTCACCGTCTCGTCGCGGCCGACCTCGCCGCTGTCGAGACCCGCGTCACCGGCCAGGAGACGGTCGACGACGTGACCCGGTTCCGACTCCGGGGGTCGTCCCGCGCGGACGCTGCGAACCTCTCCACCCCGCCGCTGGCGCGGGACCCCCGGAACGTGACGTTCGTCGGGGTTGTCGACGAACGGGGGCTCGTCGTCTCGTACACGCTGGCCTACGACGCGACGTTCGCCGCCGACGGGTCGCGACTCCGGGTTCGACAGACCCACCGGTTGCGACAGGTCGGCGACGTCGACACCGCCCGACCGTCGTGGCTGCCCGCCGCCAACGAGAGCGTCGTCGGGAGTCGTTGAGATGGCCGTTCGACCCCTCCTCTTCGTGGTCTGCCTGCTCCTGGCGGGGTGTGGGTCGGTCACGGACGGTCCCGGGGGCGCCGACGGCGGCGGGGCCGAAGCGACGCCGACGGTCACGCCGGCCCCGCTCCCCTCCGAGACCCCGTCCGAGGCCACCCCGACGCCGCCAGCGGGGTCGCCCGTGGCCGTCGCGTCACTGCGCGACCTGCCCACAACGCACGCCGCCGCGCTCTCGAACCGCTCGTTCACCGCCGTAGAGCGCCGCGTCGTCCTCGAGGGGGGCGGTGCGCTGTACGACGTCACGACGCGCCTCCGCGTGGACGGCGGGCGCTACCGCTACGAACGCACCCGCATCGCCGACCCCTCCTATCCGGGACCCCAGGGCATCGACACGCTCTCGCTCTACCACGCCGGGAATCGGACCGCGTTCCGCGACGAGGACGACGGCGGCGTCCGCTACGGCGTCGTCGACGGGCCCTTCCGATTCGGGCCGGACGGAGACCAGACTGGACAGGCGTTCCTGGCCGACCTCCTCCCCGCGTTCGGGACGTGGACGGCCGCGCCGGTCGGCGACGCGACGCTGCTGCGCGGGTCTACCCTCGTCGACCCCGAGGCGCTCGAGGTGGACCGCCGGCTCGGGGCCGCAGACGTCGCCTCGGTTCGGATACGTGTCTCCCCGACCGGTCGGGTCTCGTCGCTCGACCTGACGTACGAGGCAACGCTGAACGGGCGGCGCGTCACCGTCCGCGTCGAGCGACGGTACACGGCCGTCGGGTCCACGACCGTCCCCGAACCGCCGTGGCTCGGGCGTGCACTGGGGACCGAGACGCCGAGCGCGTCGATGGTGCGACCGTGAACCGAGCGTCGCGCGGCCCCGGAGTGGGAGCTCTCGCCCTCGTGGTCCTCGTGCTCCTGGCTGGCTGTGGCGGTGGCGTCGACGCAGGGGGTCCGGAGGGGGCAGACGGGACCCGGTCGACCTCCACGGCCACGCTGACGCCCGTCCCCGTCCCCACGGAGACGCCGGACCGGACGGCGACGGCGACTGCCACGCCGATGCCGACCCGGTCCCCGTCGACCCCCGGTGGTGCCCTCGTGGTCCCCGGCCTGACCGCCGGTGGGGTCGCCGACCCGTTCAGGTTCGCCGACGGCCACCGCGATGCCATCGGCGACGGCCCGTACCGCGTCCGGACCAACGTCACGCTCGTCGACGCTGACGGGACGACACTCTACGTCCAGCGGACCCGTCTCCACGTGGGGGCCGACGGCGAGCGCTACGTCTACACCAGTCGGACCGGCACGGACGAGTCGTACCCGGTCACGGCGTTCGCGTCACGGCTCGACCTCTGGTACGACGGTGCGGTGGCGACGTTCCGCATCGAGCGGCCCGACGGCGTGGAGTACGAACGTGTCCCCGCGACCGGGACCGGACCCGTGACGGACCTCACGGGTCACGACAGACTCGTCGGGCTCGTCTCGAACGCTGACCTCCGACTCGTCGGCCGGGGGGTCGACGGGGACTACCGCGTCGCCGGCCAACAGTTCGCCACGCTGTCGGTACTGCGGGTCCCGCCGTTCCTCGCCGCGCCGCGGAACGCCACCCTCTCGATGGTCGTCGCCGAGGACGGCCTCGTCAGGGGCCACCGACTCACCTACACGACGACCTACGAGGGCCAGCGGGTACGGGTGGTTCGCGAGCGAACGTTCGAGCGGGCGGGACCGGTGGCCGAACCGGCGTGGGTCCGGGAGGCGGTGAACGCGAGCCGGCAGTCGCCGACGGAGAGCGAGTCACGGCGGGTGGTGCGGGGACGGTAGGGTGAGCGTCGCCCCGTGTCGCCCACGGGCGCCGCACCTCGCGGCGACCGGACCTCGTCGGCCGCTCCCGCTCGATCCGCCGTGGTACGCGCTCACTCCGTTCGCTCGGAACACGCATCCGTCACCCTCTTGCCCTCCCACCCCGCACTCGAACACAGATGGCCCGGTACCACATCGAGACGTACGGGTGTACCTCCAACCGGGGTGAGAGCCGGGAGATAGAGCGCCGCCTGCGCGACGCCGGCCACCACCGGACACCGCTCGAGGAGGCGGACGTCGCCATCCTCAACACCTGTACCGTCGTCGAGAAAACGGAGCGCAACATGCTCCGACGGGCCGAGGAACTCGAAGCGGAGGTCGCGGACCTCTACGTCACGGGCTGCATGGCGCTGGCGCAGGGCGACGAGTTCGCCGACGCCGGCGTCGACGCGCAGGTCATGGGCTGGGACGAGGTGCCCGAGGCCGTCACCAACGGCGAGTGCCCGACCACGACGCCCGACGCCGAACCCATCCTCGACGGCGTCGTCGGCATCCTCCCCATCGCTCGCGGCTGCATGAGCAACTGCTCGTACTGCATCACGAAGTTCGCCACCGGACGCATCGACTCCCCGCCCGTCGAGGAGAACGTCCGCAAGGCCGAGGCGCTCGTCCACGCCGGCGCGAAGGAGATCCGCGTCACCGGGCAGGACACCGGTGTCTACGGCTGGGACACGGGCGACCGGAAGCTCCCCGAACTGCTCGACCGCATCTGCGACATCGACGGGGAGTTCCGCGTCCGCGTGGGGATGGCGAATCCCGGCGGCGTCCACGGCATCCGCGAGGAACTGGCCGACGTCTTCGCCCGGAACGAGAAGCTCTACGACTTCATCCACCTGCCCGTGCAGTCCGGGAGCGACGAGGTGCTCGAAACGATGCGTCGCCAGCACCGCGTCGACAAGTTCCGCGACATCGTCGAGACGTTCGACGAGCGACTGGACCACTGGACGCTCTCGACGGACTTCATCGTCGGGTTCCCCACCGAGACGGACGCGGATCACCAGCAGTCGATGGACCTCCTCGCCGAGGTGCGCCCGGAGAAGGTGAACGTCACGCGCTTCTCGAAGCGTCCCGGCACCGACGCCGCCGACATGAAGGGTCTCGGCGGGACGCTGAAGAAGGAGCGCTCGAAGGCGATGAGCGAACTCAAGCGCGAGGTCGTGAGCGAGGTCCACCGCGAGATGGTCGGTTCCCGGCGAGAGGTGCTGGTCGTGGAGCAGGGGCACGGGGACAGCGTGAAGTGCCGCGACTCGGCCTACCGTCAGGTGATCGTGCAGGACGCGAGCGAGCACGGCGTCGAACCGGGCGACTTCCTGACGGTGGAGGTCACGGGCGCCCAGCCGATGTACTGCTTCGGCGAACCGGTCGACTCGCTCGCCGAGCGAGAGCCTGCTCCGGCGGACGACTGAGCGTCCGGTGTCGTCGAGGCTGGCAGCCCGACCCAAATAGTGATAGCCCAGCCGAACGTACCGGGACGGGTCATGCTCAAAGAGCCCATCGAGGCCGCGCTGAACGACCAGATCAACGCCGAACTCTCCTCGGAGTACGTGTACCTCTCCATGGCGGCCTACTTCGAGGACAGCGGCGTCCCCGGGTTCGCATCGTGGATGCGGGCGCAGGCAGCGGAGGAGCACGCCCACGCGATGCGGCTCTACGACTACGTCCACGAGCGGGACGGGCGGGTGACGCTCGACGCTATCGACGCCCCGCAGCGTGAGTGGGCGAGCCCGAAGGCCGCCTTCCAGGACGCCTACGAGCACGAAGTGAAGATATCGGGGATGATCGACGACCTCGTCGCCCTCGCCCGTGAGGAGAACGACAACGCGACCGAGAACATGCTCCAGTGGTTCGTCGCAGAGCAGGTCGAGGAGGAGGCCACGGCACGCGACATCCTCGACAAACTCGAACTCGTGGGCCAGGACGGACCGGGCCTGCTGATGGTCAGTCAGGAACTCGGCCAGCGCGGCAGCGGCGGTGGGGCCGGCGACGACGGTGGGCCCGACGCCGAGTCGATGGAGTAGGCGGCCGCAGCAGTCGAACCGTCCGCCATGCCCGGTGGACTCACTTTTGTCTTCGCCCCGTGAGGGGCCGGTATGCCGACACCAGACCACCATCTCTCGCACGAGGATGCCCTCCACCACGACTGGGACCCGACCCGCGACCCCGCACTCACCGTCTCGCCGGGCGAGGTGGTCCGCTTCGACTGTCTGGACGCCAGTGGGGGCCGCCTCTCGCCCGGCACCGGCGTCGAGGAACTCCGGAACGCGGAGTTCCTGGGTCACCCACTCACCGGTCCGGTCGCCGTCGAGGGTGCCGAACCGGGTGACGGGCTCGTGGTGGAACTCCTCTCGGTCGAGACGGGCGACTGGGGCGTGACCTACACCTATCCGGGCGACGACGGCGGGTCCGGTCTCCTGCCCGACACCGCGCCCGACGGCGTGGTCCACCACTGGGACCTCACGGGGGACACCGCCGAGTTCCGCGGCTGCGAGATACCGCTCGCGCCGTTCCCCGGGAACCTCGGGCTCGCGCCCGCTGACGGCCCCTCCTCCACCGTCCCGCCGCGGAACGTCGGCGGGAACCTCGACGTCCGCCACCTCGTCGCCGGGTCCCGGCTCCACCTCCCCGTGGCGGTCGCTGGCGGCCGGTTCTCCATCGGCGACGGCCACGGCGCACAGGGCGACGGCGAGGTCTGTATCACCGCCATCGAGTGCCCGACGACGGTGGACGTGCGGTTCGAGGTCGTGGACGACGCCCCCGAGGTGCCGTGGTTCGAGACGCCCGGCGGAGGGCAGGACTGGCGCGAGGGCCCCGCGCTCTGCACGACCGGCATCGGCCCGGACCTCCACGCGGGTGCGGAGCAGGCGCTCTCGGGGATGCTCGACAGGCTGGAGGAACGTGGGTTCGACCGGCCGGACGCCTACGTGCTCTGCTCGGTCGCCTGCGACCTGCAGGTGAGTCAGGTCGTGAACGCGCCGAACTGGACGGTGACGGCCCGACTGCCCGAGCGGGTGTTGCCGTAGCGGGAGAAGACACTTACCGGCATGCGGACAGGTACTGGTCGATGCCCTCCAGACGTTCGGTGCTGTCGACCTGCGGTCTCGCGCTCGCCGGTCTCGGTGGCTGTGTGGAGGGACCGACCGGCGGCGCCGAGTCTGATACGGTCTCACCTACACCGCCGCCGACTGCCACCGATTCGCCGGTCGACGTGTCCACGCCTCGCGTCCGAGACGCCGTCGTCGGCCACGACTCACCGGATTCGATGACCGCTCGCGACCCCGAGGGGTGGTTCGTCCTCGCGTCGGTCCGTGCGAACGAGTCGGACGACCAGCCACAGCGCGCCGGGGCGTTCTCCCTCGCCCTCGACGACCGGCCGGTCTCGGCGGTCGACCCCCGGACGCTGACGCGCTACCGCGTCGACGGGTTCGGCACCCCGTACCGGCGCGACGACCCCGACGGCTGGGTCGCGTTCGAGGTGTCCGCCGAGGCCGGTGTCTCGACGGCCGAGGTCCGAGTCGGACCCCACCGCTGGCCGCTTCCGGACAGCGTGGTCTCGCGGCTGAACGAGCCGACGCCGAGGTGGTCGCTCGACGTATCCTTCCCCGACCGTCTCGTCACCGGCGAGCGCTTCGAGGTGACGGTCACCGCCCGGAACACCAGCACCGTCCCCGGAACGTTCTGCGGTGCGCTGAACGTCGCCGAACTCCGGTACGCGTACTACCCCTACCCGTTCGCCGAATCCGCTGCCCCGGACGAGACGGCGACGGTCACGCACAGCGACTCGGTGCCCGAGGGTGCGACACACCCGTCGTTCTACCTCCGCACGCAGGCCGGGAGCGAGTCGCGCTCGTACGAGGTACGGGACTCAGAGCAGTAGCGAGACGGCCAATATCACCACGAGCACACCCAGCATCGCCATGGTCAGGCCGATAGCGACCCACTCCGCCCGCTCGGCTGGGTCGGGCCACCCCTGTCGCTCGCCGAGCGCCGCGACGCCCGACCGGACCAGCCGCCCACCGTCGAGCGGGTAGGCGGGGATGCAGTTGAACGCCGCGAGCTGGATCTGGAGCCACGCCGACCAGAACAGCGCGTTGGCGAGGACGAACGCGCCGTCGCCGAGCGGTGCGAGCACCCCCGAGACGACGAACGCCTCGCGTGCCGTGCCGACGAACCCGGCGAACCCGAACGGGGCGAGACCCACCACGCCCGCGAGCGGCAGGAGGAGGAACGCGAACCCGCGCTGGAGGGGGCCGTCGGCCGCCCCCGGCAGGCCCGCCCCCCTGAGCGCGCCGTGATAGGTGTCTGCTGGGTACGGTTCGACCCCGAAGTCGGTCAGGACGAGTCCCGAGACGCCGGGTTCGGGGAAGATACCGAGTATCGGGTCGGACTCACCGCTCGCTTCCGAGGGCTCCCTTCGGTCGCCCTCCCCACCGAGCGTCAGCTCGAACGTGTCGAGGTCGCCCTCCTCGAACGCCTCGACGGTGACCGTCTCACCGGGCTGGCGGTCGGCGAGCGCCCGCCCGAGGTCCGCACGGTCCAGCACGCGCTCGCCGGCGACGCGGACGAGGACGACTCGCCCGTCCGGCGCGGCACCCGCCTCGTCGAGTGGGCCGTCGGGCGCGACTCGACCCGCCAGCCCCGGCTTCAGTGCGTAGCCGCCCGGACTGCCGTCGGGCGCCTCGAGGGTCAGTTCCGCTCGGCGGTCGTCCGCGAGCGCCTCGCGGAACGCCGCCACCGTCGAGACGTTCCGGCCGTCGACGGCGAGGATACGGACGCCCGGTTCGAGGTCGCTCGCCTCGCTCGTCGCGACGACCGTGACGCTCCGCTCGACGGTGACTGCCGGGGCGTCGCGCCGTCCGACGCGGACGGTCCCGGAGGCGTTCGCCAGCGCCGCGTGCAGCGAGTCGTCGTCTCCGACTGCCCGTCCACCGAGGCTCGTCAGCACGTCGCCGCGCTCGAGGCCGGCGTCGGCTGCCGGAGAGTCGGCGAACACGCCACCGACAGCGACACCCGCGACGGGCGCGACGCTCCCGAGCACCACGAGGAGTGCGAGGAAGCAGACGCCGGCACCGACGAGGTTCGCCGCGGGGCCGGCGGCGTAGAGCCGCGCCCAGCCGAGGCGGTGGCCGCGCTCGTGGTCACTGTCGGCCTCGTCACCGCCGTCCAGACCTGCCGGCAGGACGTACGCGCCGGCGGGGACTACCGCGAGGAGGAACAGGCCGACGGACTCCACCTCGATGTCGCCGGCACGCGCGAGGACGCCGTGGGCGCCCTCGTGGACCACCAGGCCGAGCAGGACGCCGAACAGGAGTTCCGGCGCTGCCGCCAGCGGCAGGAACGGGTTGACGCCGGGGACGACCAGCACGCTCCCCGGTGACTCGATGGGGCTGCTGGCGGGGTCGAGGACGGCCGCGACGCCCGCGAGGACGACGCCGACGGCGGCGAGGACGACCAGTCCAGCGACGATGGCGAGACCGGCCGTCCCGAGGAGCCGCCAGAGCCAGCGGGGTCGAGCGACCCGGTCGAGCAGCGTCCGCCCGCGGGTCGAGGAGAGCGTGAGGAACGGGCCGGTGGCCGAGACGCCGGGAGGGAGGCGCTCGCTCCGATCGAGGAGTTCGGCGACGACACCGAACACGAGGAGGCCGAGGAGGACCGCAACCGCCGGCGAGTCGTGGAGGGACACGACTCACCGCGCGGTGCGGTGCCCCTTAGCCCTCCCGCTCGGTCCCGCGCTCCGTCGAGGGGTCGCTGTCGGCACGGACGGCGGGGAGCCCCTCGTCGGACCACGCCACGTCGCCCGAGAGTCGGACCCCGCCGTCGGGTTCGCGTATCTCCGCGCGCCCCCTCGCCCCGCAGGCACAGCGGTACTCGACCCACGCGGCGTCGGTCCGGCCGGGCTCCTCGATGGCGGAGCCGGTGGCGGCCTCGACGGGCTCGTCGCAGGCGGCACACCGGAGCGTGCCGACGCGTTCGGCGTCCACCCACAGCGCCACCGCCGCGTGGACCATCCACTCCCACGACCAGAACCGCGTGTTCCCGAGGACGTGCCAGTCGAGCACCCAGTCCAGCCAGCGGTCGAACGCCCACACGTCCTCCACGCCGGCGTGCTCGAGGAACGAATCGAAGTCCGGGAAGTCGGTGTGTTCACGGACGAAGGTCTCGGTGAACAGTGCGTCGACGACGCCGTCGGGGTCGTCGAGCAGTTCCGTGTCCGCCTCGAGGAGCGCCCGCTCCAGCGTCTCCGCGTCCGGGCCGTCTCGGTCGTCCCGTCGCCCCTGCACGACCCGGGATTGTGGTCCGTGGCGCTTGAGTCCGGCGGTCCCCGCAGTCCAGCCAGAGCGCGTCAGAACCCGGCCGGGTACGCGAACCGGAGCGCACCCGGGACCACGGCGAGGTGGGCCTCGCACACGGGGTCGTCGACGACGGTACCGTCCACCTCGACCGGGAGCCCCGACGGCGACGAGAGGTCGAACGCCGGCGAACGGTGGTAGTGGACGGCGGGGTGCTCGACCTGGCGACCGGCGGGGCCGGCCCGCGTGATGGCGAGGACGTCCCGGAGGTCCGTGGCCTCGACGACCAGCGCGTGGAGGTCGCCGTCTGCCGGCCGTGACCCGGGGAGGAGGTCGAAGCGCGAGCCACGGTACCGCCCGCCGCCGACGGCGACGAGGTGGGCCGGCCCCTCGAACAGCGGCTCCTCGTCCGCTTCGAGCCGGACCTCGACCGGGTCCTCGCGGAGCACTGAGCGGCCCATCCCGAGCAGGTACGCGAGGGGGCCGGGGAGCCACCCGAACGCCTCGCTGGCCTCGACCGCGGCGCGGAACAGCCCCCCGGTGAACCCGAGCAGGAAGTAGCCCGTCTCGCCGTCGGCCTTGTACCGGCCGGCGTCGACGGGTCGGACCTCGAAAGCGCGACCGACTCGGCGCGCGACGGCCCGCCAGTCGTGCTCGCCGTAGCAGTGCCGGTAGAGCGAGTTCCCCCGACCGCCGGGGACGACGTACAGTGGCGGCGGCTCGCGCCCCTCGGCGAGGTACGCGCTCGCCACCTCGCGGACGGTGCCGTCGCCACCGACGACGGCGAGGAGTTCCCGGTCGGCGAACGACCGGCCCGCGTCGTCAGCCTCCCCCGGCCCGGAGAGCACCGTCGCGTCGACACGCCACCCGTCACCGAGCGCGGCACGGAGCGTCTCCAGCATCGTAACCCCACGCCCGTCGCCGGAGACGGGGTTGACGACGGCGCCCGCGCGCCGCTCCGTCACCGGTGTGGCACCTCGGGCGCGGCGGCCGTGCCGCGGGAGACGAGGGCGGCCACCTCCTCGAGTGACACCGGCCCATCGGGGTCACGGAGCGCCTCGACCGCGGGCCGCACGGGGGCGTCGGCCCCGGCGAGTTCCACGAGCGCCCCCTCGCACTTGCGGCGGGCGACGGCACGCGTCTCCGAGAGCGGCCGCCCCGCGAACCCCATCGGGTGTGGGCACTCGGCGGTGACGGACTGCCCGTCGCTGAGGTGGACCGTCACTCGGGCGCCGAGGCGTTTCTCCGCGGCCGAGAGGTCCGTCGGGAGTGGGCGCTTGCGGACGAACCGGAGCAGCGTGGGCAGGTTCGCCACCGTCGCCCCCCCGCCGACGGTCTTCGCGGAGTACGGGAGGACGAGCGGGCCGACCCGACGGAGCATCGCCCCGAGCGGCACCTCCGACCGGAGGGCGTCCGTCGTGAACTCGGCGTCGTGTTCCAGTTCGACCCGGTCGGCGAGCTCCCAGACGTCGCGCTTCCCACGGCGAGCGTCGGCGAACTGCCGGGGCGTGTGCTCCCCGTCGAGGAGGGCGACGGCGACGTTGTACGGCACCGAGAAGTTGAGCGCCGCGAGCGTCGAGTCCGGGCCCCGGACGTACCGACTCGCACGTTCGTCGACCTGCGTGGTGAACAGTGACGTCTCGACGGTGACGTGGCTGACGGGGACGGTCCCGTCGAACCGCCGGTCGAGTTCGCGCCGGGCGTCGAGGGCGGCCTCGACGGGTGCCGAGACGTACGCACAGCCGGGGTGCGCCTTCACCGTCACCGCACGGGTGTGCCAGCGTCCCTCGACCGGGCCGAACCGGTCACCCGCCTCGCGCTCCGGAAGGCCCCCGAGGAACTCCGGGAGCGGGTAGTCCGCGAACGAGTCGAGGAAGCCACCCTCGGCCGTCACCACCTCGCGGTTCCCGGCGAGCCCCTCGCGGGCCGCACCGACGGCGTTCAGCCCCGCGAGGACGGGCTCGGCTGCGGTCAGTACCTTCGCGTCGGAGCCGAGGAACCCCGCGTCGAGCGGCCACGGTGGCTGCGAGAGGGCGATGGCCATCGCGTCGGCGAGCGTATCGGCGTCGTCGCCCTCGACCACGGCCCGACCGACGGCCGCACAGAGCGCGTGGACGTACGCCGTCTGCTGGCCGCGGAAGGGACCGACGGCGGCGGCACTGGCGACGCGGGCGGCCACCTCGTTGGCGGCGACGTGGGCGAGGACCGCTCGACGCCAGTCGGCCCCGGCCACCTCGGCGTACGCGAGGGGGACGAACACGGCCGAGTGACCGGTGTGCCCGCCGAGGACGGTGTCGTCGAAGTCGAGTGCCATCCCGAGCGCGGCGTGGCCGTACGCGGCGGCACGAGGTGCGACGCGGCCGCCACCGAGGAGCGTCGCCTCCCCCGCGGTGTCGAACTCGGCCCGGACGGTTCGGTGGATGCGCTCACCGACCGGGAGCGAACAGGTCCACGCGGCGGCACCGATCGCGCTCAGCCGCTGCGCGCCCGCGGCCCGCCGCACGTCGGGCGGCAGGTCGTGGAAGTGCAGGCCCGTGGCCCATCGAGCGGCCGTCTCGAGGAAGGGTGCATTCTTCTCCGTCATACCGGGAGGAGACCGTCGAGCGTCGAAAACGTGTCGGCGGGGTTACGCCCGGGGCAGGTGAAGTTCGACGGCGGTCGACTCGCCCGGGATCACCTCGAGTCGGCCGCCGGACCGCGAGAGCAGGAGTTCGGCCATGTAGATGTCGACACCCTGGTGGAGGCTGGCGGCGTACCGTTCGCTCCCGCCGGCGTCGGCGTCGGTGTCGTCGGCCACACCGGACGAGAGACGCCGACCCCACCCCGAAGCCCCCCCACCGTCTGCCGCCGTCGACGACCCTCCCTCGTCGTCCCGAACCCTGACGACGACGTCTTCGGGGGTGACGTGGGCCCCGACGACCACGCCGTCGCTCACCCCCGCGCGCTCGAGCACCACCGTCTCGACGGCCTCGGTGAGCGTCTCGTCACCGAGCACCGACAGGTCGGGCACGGGTTCCTCGACGGCGACGTTCGCGGTCCCGTACACGCCCTGCGCCCGCCCCACCGACTCCTCGACGATGGTCCGGAGCCGACGCGGCTTCGGCTCGGGTTGCTCGTTGATGCGGTCCGTGAGCTCGCTCACCCGTTCGACGAGGCCCACCACCTCGTCACCGCGCCGGCGGATGGTCCGGAGTTCGTGGCCCGGCTCCTCGGTGCGGCGTTCGAGTTCCTCGGCGCTGGCGAGGATGATGTTCATCCCGTTGAGGAGGTGGTGTCTGAGCATCCGGTTGAGCACGTCGAGTCGCTCGCGTTCGGCCTCGAGCCGCGCCCGCTGGCGCTGGGAGAGCACGTCGTACAGCCCGATGCCGAGTCCGGCGAGCGCCCCGCCGACCACCGTCTCGGCGACGAGCAGCTCCCCCCGGAGGAGTTCGTACTCTCCGGCCAAGGCGACGACGATCATGGCCGCGAAGCCGCCGACGGTGAGGCTCCCGGCGAGACTCCAGCCGGCGATACGCCGGAACTCGGGGGCGGTCAGGTCGCTCCGGAACGCGAGCCAGAGCCCCGAGACGACGAGTGCGAGGACGAGGCCGATCGGCAACAGCCCCCCGAACACCAGGGCGAAGGGTGAGGGAGTCGGCCCGAGCCCACCGATAGCGACCACGAGCACGACGGCTCCCGCCGTGAGGTAGCCCACCGCACTCCCGAGTCGGAGACCCTCACGCATTGTGGACTCTCGGCGGTACCGGAACTTAAAGGGCGAGTCCCTTTCGGCAGTAGAACCGACCGAAGGCAGACCATCGCGGTCGCCTGCGGCTCAGGGCTCCACCGGCTCGACGAGCGCCGGGGAGTCGTTCGACGGGTCGTTCACCAGTCGCGAGACGGGGTAGGCCCGCATCCGATCGGCGGGGTACGGGTCGAGCAGGTCTCGGGGGTCGTCCTCGGTCAGCCAGCGCTCCTCCTCGTCGGGGGCGAGCACCACGGCCATCCGGTGGTGGAGGTCGGCCACCACCTCGTTCGGCTCCGTCGTCAGTATCGTGAACGTCTCGAGCGGGTCGACGGAGCGGTCCGGCCCGTCACCCCCGAAGTCCCCGAGGCCAGTCTGTTTCTGCGGAGGCGTCCAGCGCTCCCAGAGCCCCGCCATCGCGAACGGTTCGTCGCCCTCGAGTGCGACCCGGTAGGGTCGCTTGCCGTCCTCCGTCGACACCCACTCGTAGAAGCCGTCGGCCGGTACCAGACAGCGCCGGGCGCGGTAGGCCTCGCGGAACGCGGGCTTCTCGTGGACGGTCTCGCTCCGTGCGTTGATAAGGCCCCCCGAGTCGTCGTCGCTCCACGAGGGGACGAGCCCCCACGTCAGGTGGCTCAGGCGGTCGGGGGCCTCGGCCGTGACGACCGGGAGCGACTGACCGGGCGCGGCGTTGTACCGCTGGGGGAACGTCTCCGGGACGACGACGCCGAACCGGTCGGCCAGCTCGGCCGGCGGGGTGAACAGGCTGTATCGGCCGCACATACCACGACCGAGGGGGGCGATGGGGAAGAACCCATCCCCGACGGCCCGCGTGCGGCTGGTCGGTCAGCGTCGTGGCGGCGCCCCACCGGCCGGGACCTTCCGTCCTCGGTGAACCACCGGGATAGTTACCATCAAAACGCTGGAGTCCGAACTACGGGTGATGGAACCACTCCGCGGCGAGGAGGCCGCCTCACGCACGTCGGCCCGTGGGCCGGTCGTGAGCCGAGCCGTCGAACTCTCGTCGGCGCCGCCGGCCCGCGCGGTGCTCGGCGGGGCCGAGGCGCCGCGGCTGTACTGGGCCGCCCCAGCCGAAGCGACGGTGGTGGGGGGCGGCGCCGCCACGACGGTCACCGCCACGGGTGACGACCGGTTCGAGTCGGTCCGTGCGGCCGCGGACGACCTGTTCGCCACTGGCGACGTCCACGCGGGGACGCTCGCCGCTCGTCCCCGCCTGTTCGGGGGGTTCGCCTTCCACGACGACCACGCTGGCGCGCCCCCGTGGGTCGGCTTCCCGGCCGCGGGGTTCGTCCTGCCCGAGACGCAGGTGACCTACACCGACGACGCGGCGTGGCTCACCGTGAACGCCGCTGGACCGGACGCCGACGCCGAGACGGTCGAACGCCGCGTCGAGGAGGAACGCGAGCGACTCGCCGACCTGCCGGACCCCGGCCCGATCGGCCCACCACCCGGCGTCACGAGTCGGGAGCGAACCACCTCACGCGAGGCGTGGCGCGAGTCCGTGACCGCCGCGACCTCGCGCATCCACGCGGGCGAACTCCGGAAGGTGGTGCTCGCACAGGCGCTCCGGACGGACCTCGACTCGCCGGTCTCCGTCCCGGACGTGCTGGCCCGGCTCGGCGAGACGTACCCAGACTGCTATCGCTTCCTCGTCGAGCCCACGGCCGGCGACGGAGAGACGGACACGGCGGGCGGGTTCCTCGGTGCGACGCCCGAGCGACTCGTCGCGCTCCGGGGGCGGACCGTGGAGACGGGCGCGCTCGCGGGGACGACGGGCCGGGGCGACACCCCCGAGGAGGACGAGTGGCTCGCACGCGAACTGATGGACGACGAGAAGAACCGCCACGAACACGAACTCGTCGCGGACGCCATCCGCGAGCAACTCGACCCGTTCGCGGCGAGCGTCGCGGCCGGTGAACGACGCGTTCGACGTCTGGCGACCGTCCAGCACCTCGAGACGCCCATCACGGCAGAGCTGGAGCGTGACGAACACGTCCTGACGCTGGTGAAGGCGCTCCACCCGACGCCCGCGGTGGGCGGCCTGCCGCCGGACCGGGCGCTGGAGACCATCCGGGAGACCGAGCGGTTCGACCGGGGCTGGTACGCCGCCCCTGTCGGGTGGTTCGACGCCGCCGGGTACGGCTCGTTCGCGGTGGCGCTCCGGTCGGCCGTCGTCAGGGACGCCACGGCCACCCTCTTCGCGGGCGTCGGTATCGTCGGTGACTCGGACCCGGACCGCGAGTGGGACGAGGTGGACCTGAAGTACCGTCCGATGCTGGACGAACTGGAATGAGCGGTGAGCGTCGCCCGCCGGTAGCGGACTCCGCCGACTGGCCCGATGCGGTGGCCGACTCGCCGAACGAGAGCACGCTCTGGGGACGCGTCGTCGTCGACGAACTCTACCGCGCTGGCGTCGACGCGGCCTGTCTCGCACCCGGTTCGCGCTCGACGCCGCTGACGATGGCGTTCGCCGACCACCCGGGCGTCCGCGTCTTCTCGCACCTCGACGAGCGCTCGGCGGCGTTCTTCGCGCTCGGCCGGGCGAAGCGGACGGGGCGACCGACCCCCGTCGTCACCACCTCCGGGACGGCGACGGCCAACCTCCACCCCGCGGTGATCGAGGCGAACCAGGCACGCGTCCCGATGCTGCTGCTGACGGCCGACCGGCCGCGCGAACTCCAGCACTCCGGGGCGAACCAGACCGTCGACCAGGAGAAGCTCTACGGCGACGCCGTCCGACACTACCGGAGCCTCCCCGACCCGGCGTTCGACGGCCGGAAACTCCGTGCGGTCCGGACGGCCGTCTCGCGCGCGGTCCACACCGCGAGCGACGGCGCGAACCCCGGACCGGTCCACCTGAACTGTCCGTTCCGCAAGCCGCTGGAGCCGACGCCGACGGACCCGCCCGAGGGGTGGGCCGAGGCGTCGCCGCTCGGGGCGCGTGGCCGTCCGGACGGGACCCCGTTCGTGGCCGTCACCGAGGGGCGGACGGAACTCGCGTCGGCCGACCGCGCGCGCCTCGTCGAGGCCGTCGAGGGGGCCGACGCGGGGGTCCTCGTCTGCGGGCCGGCCGACGCGCCGACCCCTTCCCGCGACGCGATGCGGGGGCTCGCGCTCTCGACCGGGTTCCCGGTGCTCGCCGACCCGCTCTCGGGGCTACGCTGGGGCCAACACGTCGACGCCGACGGGGTGACGGTCTGCGGGGGCTACGACGCGTATCTCGGGGCGCTCGAGACGTACCCGGACGTCGTGCTGCGGTTCGGCGCCTCGCCCACCTCGAAGCCCCTGCGACGGTACCTCGCCGAGGCGGGCCGTCGTGGCGCCCGGCAGTTCGTCGTCGACCCGGCTGGCGGGTGGCGTGAGGCGGCGTTCACCGCGACGGACCTCGTCGTGGCCGCACCGACGCCGCTGGCCGCGGCACTCTCGGGTCGCGTCGAGCGCGAGGCTGGTGGGTTCGAGGTGCGGCTCGCGGACCTGGAGACGGCCTACTGGGACCGGGTGGCCGACGAGTCGCGGTTCCTCGAGGGCGACGTGCTCGGCGACGTGGCGGCGCTCGCTCCCGACCCGTCGACGGTGTTCGTCTCGAACTCGATGCCGGTCCGTGACCTCGACCGATTCGGCCGGCCGCACGACGCCGACCTGACCGTCCTCGGGAACCGCGGGGCGTCGGGCATCGACGGCATCGCGTCGACGGGGCTGGGCGCCGGGAGCGCGAGCGAGGGGCCGCTCGTCCTCGTCACCGGCGATCTCGCGTACTACCACGACTCGAACGGGCTCCTCGCCGTCGCACGGAGCGGCGTCGACGCCACCGTCGTCCTCGTGAACAACGACGGCGGCGGCATCTTCCACCTCCTCCCGGTCGAGTCGTTCGACCCGCCGTTCACCGAACAGTTCACCACCCCGCACGGGCTGGACTTCGAGCCGACCGCCGACCTCTACGGACTCGAGTTCGCCCGCACCGACGACCGTGAGACCTTCCGCGACCTGTTCGCCGAGAGCGTCGCCACCGACGGAACGCAGGTGATAGAGGTCGTCTTCGACGGGGAGGCGAGCCACCGGGGGCGGGAGACGCTCCAGCAGTCGGTCCACGAGTGGGTCCGGAGTCGTGACGGCCGCGACGCCGGCCACAACGACTAACCCGGGCGTCCGAGTAGCCGGCTGCGTATGTCCACCGCCCTCCGTGTCCTCCCCAGCGAACTGCTGTACACGCTCGCTGCCCTCGCCGTCGTCCTCGTCGTGAGCTTCGTCTTCGGGTTCACGAACGTCTTCGGTGCGCTCTCGGCAGCCGTCTCCATCGCCATCTCGCTCGTCGTCCTCTGGCTGTTCTGGCGACTGGTGACGGCGACGGAGCGGATCGCCCGGGCCACCGAGTCGCTCGCGGACGACTCGCTCGCCGGGCACGAGGACTAGAGCGTCGCGCCGCCGACGAGCGCGCTCACGCAGAGTGCGAGCGGCACCGCCGTGAGTAGGAACGCGAGCGCGCCCGAGAGCGACAGCACGCCCAGCCCGGCGACCGAGAGCGCCACCGGCAGGAGCGCCAGCCACCCCCCGAAGACGGGGATGCCGAGCTCCGGCTTCAGCACGAGGTAGGCGACGACGAACAGGGTGCAGACGCCGACGATGGCGTTGACCGGCAGCGGGAACCACGGTGCGACGGTGCTCCCGAGGAAGACGGGGTAGGCGACGAAGACGGCGAGCGCGAGCGGCCCGCTCGCGGGCGTCAGCCGGGACTGCCACGCCTCCAGCAGCGCCGTGGTGAGCCGGACCCACCGGGCGGCGCCCCGCTGTACCGTCCCGTAGTCCTCGGCACGGTCCCGGTCGGTCCGCGTCCGCTCGCTCGCCGTGGTCGCCCCGTAGCCGGGGCGGCCGTGTCGCGTCCATCGGGTACCACGGGTCTCACTGGCCCGCGTGGTTCCCCCGGCATCGGTGGCACTCGCCGCGGTGGCGCCCGGCGCTGTCCCCGTCTCGTTCCGCGCTCGGGCCCCCGGCGCGGTAGAGTCCGGTTCCCGGCCGTCGTCGGCGTCGACCCGTTCGGCCGCGAGGTAGCCCTCGTGGCCCAGTCGGTCGTACCGGCGGCGCTCCGCGGGGTCTCCGAGCACCTCGTGGGCACGCTTGACACGGCGGAACCGGTCGGCCGCGTCGGCGCCCTCGGCCACGTCGGGGTGCGTCTCCTTCACCCGTTCGCGGTAGGCCTCCCGGATGGCGTCGGCGCTGGCGGTCCGCTCCAGCCCCAGCACGCCGTAGAAGTCCCCACCCTCGTCTGCCATCGCCGGGGGTGAGTTCCGTCGGTGCAAAACGCTTGGCCTTCGGTCGCTCGACACAACGGGCTGGCGTCGCGCGACAGTAGCCACCCGCGGAGTGATCACCTCCGCCGCCGAGAACGCTTTTGTCGCCGCCGGGCGTCGCTCAGGCATGGTATCCGAACTGTTCGACCCGGACCGCTGGGAGGCGGTCGACGCGTTCGACTTCCGCGACCTGACCTACCACCGCGCGACCGACGTGGGTGCCGTCCGAATCGCCTTCGACCGGCCCGAGGTCCGCAACGCCTTCCGGCCCGAGACGGTCGACGAACTCTACGTCGCGCTCGACCACGCGAAGCGACAGACGGACGTGGGGTGTGTCCTCCTCACCGGCAACGGCCCCTCGCCCAAGGACGGCGGGTGGGCGTTCTGTTCCGGCGGCGACCAGCGCGTTCGTGGCGACGCGGGCTACGAGTACGAGGACAGCGCGGAGCCGAGCGAGGACGAGACCGAACGAGAGAAGCGTGCCCGACAGGCCCCGCGACTCCACATCCTCGAGGTCCAGCGGCTCATCCGGACCATCCCGAAGCCCGTCGTCTGCGTCGCGCCCGGCTGGGCCGTCGGCGGCGGTCACTCGCTCCACGTCGTCTGCGACATGACGCTCGCGAGCGAGGAGCACGCGAAGTTCCTCCAGACGGACCCCGACGTCGCCAGCTACGACGCCGGCTACGGGAGCGCCTACCTCGCCCGGCAGATCGGTCAGAAGAAGGCCCGCGAGGTGTTCTTCCTCGGTAAGACCTACTCCGCCGATGAGGCCGTCGAGATGGGGATGGCCAACGAGGCCGTCCCCCACGAGGAACTGGAGACAGTCGCACTCGACTGGGCCGAGCGCATCACGTCCAAGTCACCGATGGCCATCCGGATGCTCAAGTACGCGTTCAACGCCGTCGACGACGGGATGATGGGCCAGCAGGTGTTCGCGGGCGAGGCGACCCGACTCGGCTACATGACCGACGAGGCGAAGGAGGGCAGAGACGCGTTCGTGGAGGGGCGGGAGCCGGAGTTCCAGCGGTTCCCCTGGCACTACTAGGCGACCAACCTTTTCTCGTCGGGTGCGCCTTCGGCGCGAAGCGCTCTCTGCTCGCGGGCGCTGCGCGCCCGCTCGCATGGTGCGTGGTGGCGGAGCCACCACGCTACTCGAAAACTCTGGATGCAGAAGGCGGCGCTCGCTCCGCTCGCGCCGGGTGAGCGCTGTGGACGTTCCAGCACCGCCCCGCTCTGCCCCGCACCGCTACCGCCCAGCACCACCCTCCAGACTGGCCGCTTGGGAAACACGGATACGGCGTCCGGGACTCCTCACCCTATGGACAAGACGGTAGCCATCACCGGAGCGAGCCGAGGACTGGGCGCGGCCGTCGCCCGCGCGTTCGGCGCCGAGGGCGCACACCTCGTCCTCTCCGCCCGCGACACCGATGCGCTGGACATGGTCGCCGCGGACGTGTTGGAGGCCGGCGGGAGCGTCTCGACGGTACGAGCCGACGTGCGCGACGAGTTCGACGTCGAGCGGTTCTGCGAGGAGGCCGCCCGAGAGAGCGACGGGGGTATCGACGTCCTCGTCGCGAACGCCGGGGTCTACCACGGCGACGTGGGGCAGACCCGCCTCGCCGACGAGTCCTACAGCGCGTTCGACGACCACCTCCGCACCAACGTCCGGGGCGTCTACGCGACGATCCGGGAGGCCGTCCCCCACCTCGCCCCCGAGGCTCGCGTCCTCGTCCCGTCCGGACAGATCGCCCGTGAGGCCAAGTCGGGCCTCGGCTCCTACGCCGTCTCCAAGGCGGGGGCCGAGGCGCTCGTCCGGCAGTTCGCCGCCGAACTCGAGCAGGCGGTCGGCGTCGTCGACCCCGGTCAGGTGTCGACCGACCTCACCGGCAACGGGCCGGGCCGTGCCCCCGCGGACGTGGCCGGGATGTTCGTCTGGGCCGCGACGGCGGCCGATGCCGAGGAACTCGACGGCGGGGTCCTCGACCTGCGGGCGTGGAAGTCGGCGACACGCTGAGTGCGCACGACGGGTTTCGTGACCCGCACAATCGGTCGAGCAGAGGGCTTATTAACGAGAGAACTCGAGTTGTGAACATGGAGGTCGAGACCGAGCGGGAGGCCACGACGTCGCCGGCGTTCGGCAGGCCGTCGCTGGTCGGTGCCGGGTCCGTCGTGGTGCTCGTGGCGCTGACCGCGGTGGGCTACGCCGTGGGCCTGTGGAAGGTGCTGGTCATCGCGTGGGTCGCGTTCGTCGCGATGGCGGGGTTCGCCCCCTTCGGGGCCCGCGCCGCCGGGACGAACGACGCCCGCCGACTCGTCTGGGGCTACGGGCTCGCTGCAGGGGCGATGGTCACCTCGGCCGCGGTGTTCCTGCTCCCGCAAGCCATCGGACTGGACACCCGCATCGGCGGTTTCGGCGTCGCCGCCGGACTGCTCGTCGGGTACGGCTCACACACGCTGGGGCACCGCCTCGCACACCTCGAGACGCCGTTCGACAAGACGACCGTCGAGATCAGCGCCCACGCGCTCTCCGCAGGACTCATCATCGGGCTGGTCTACGCCGCGATGCCGGGACTGGGACTACTGCTCGGCCTGGCCATCGTCTCGCACAAGGGGCCGGCGGGCTACGCGGCGGCGCGCCGGCTCGCTGGTCGGGGGAAGTCCCCCGCCGTGTTGCTCTTCCCGGCCGCCGGCGTCGGCCTGACGGCCATCCCGATCGCGTTCCTCACACCACCGAGTACCGCCGCCGTCAACGCGGCCATCTTCGGGTTCGCCGCGGGCGTCTTCCTCCACGTCGCGATGGACTTCCTCCCGCGATGCGAGCAGGGGAGCGAGGTGGGCGAGGTTGCGGCGCTCTCCGACGACGCGCACGCACTGCTCGACCGACTCCGGACCCACGCCGTCCTCAGCACGTCGCTAGGGGCAGCCGCCGTCTTCGTCGCGTGGCTCGCCGTCGGCGCTTAACCACGCTCGTCGGTGTCACGGCGAGCGGCGCGCTCTGCGTCCTCGCGCCGCATCTCCTCGCGCTCGTCGTGTTCGGACCGTACCAGCGCGTACAGCGCGAGTGGTGCGGCCAGCGCGAACAGGAGGACGACGAGGACGAACGCCGCCTCGACGGCGGCCATCAGCCGAGGAACACGTCCACGATGTCGTTCGACCCCGGCGTGCTGTCCCGGTAGAGTTCCGAGTACCCGCAGTTCGTACAGGAGACGACCTTGAACGTGTTCGTCTGGATGTCGAAGAACTTCGAGAGGCCGTCGCCGGTGGTCGAGATCTTGCCCACGTCGGTGCCGTCGTGACCGCACTTCGGACAGCCGCGCTCGTCGCTCGTGTTGGGGACCATACCCGCGGGTTCCCGAGCGCCGCGTATCAGTCTTGTGGGCCGAGCGACAGCTCGTAGACGTACTCCCGGTGTTCGACGCCGTCCGTCTCCCCCGCCCGTTCGTCCACCCGCTCGAAGCCGTACGACTCGTAGAACGAGACGCCCACCGGGTTCTCCGCGAGGACGACGAGTCGGAGGCGCTCGGCCCGCACGGGCAGTCGGCCGCGGAGGTGGTCGACGAGGCGGCCACCCACCCCCTCGCCCCACCGGCCGGGGTGGACGTAGAGGCGTCCGAGGTGGTAGGTGCCCCGTTCGCCAGGCTCCGGGCCCGCGTCGGCGACGCCCACGACGGCACCCGCGTCCGTCGCCACGAGGAACGCCCGTTCCTCGGCCACCGCAGCCCCGCGGAGCGACTCGACGCCCCACCACTGGTCGACGACACGGTCGACCCGGTCCGGGCCGAACACGTCGTCGTAGGCGGCGTGCCACGCGGCACGGCCGAGTGCGTGTATCGCCTCCGCGTCGTCGGGGTCGGCTGGACGGACGGTGACGTTCACGTCCCGCGTGACGGACCCCACACCGTTGGTTCTTTCGTGGAGAGTCGACCGCGCGTTCGAGACGCCACGAGACAGTTGCCGGTCCCCTACCCACTCGAGCCCGTGCGACGCCGCGACCTCCTCTGTACCGGTGCGCTCGCCCTCCCTGTCGGACTGGCTGGCTGTCTGGGTGAATCCGTCCCGGTCACGGACGACGTGTCGATGGCCGACCCGCTCGCCACCGACGAGCACCCGGCCAAGTTGCGTGTCGAGACGACGACCACCACCGTGACCGACTACGTCCTCGGGGAACGACCGGCCGTACAGGGTCCCCACGTCACCAGCCAGGACGGCGCGCTCTACCTGATGCCGGTCCACGACGGGAAACCCACGGACCTCGTCGAGCCGGGGTGCTGGGCGCTCACCGAGCACGTCGCCGTCACCACCGAGTACGGCACCGTCGAGGGGCCCGCGGGTGAGTCCATCGCGAGTGAGTCGTTCCCCTACGGCCACGTGGATGCCGAGAGCGACTGTCTGGCGGCGGGCGACCACCGCGTCGGCGTCGGCGGCCGGGCCGCCGAGGACCCGCCCGGTCTCCCCGGGAACGACGACGACGCCACCGAGTTCTCGTGGGGCTTCACGCTGAACGTCCAGGACGGCTGATTCGACCGCGACGACTCAGAGTCCCGTCGGGTGCTCGATGTACGTCGTCTCGAGGCCCTCGTCCCACCCCGTCACCACGTCCTGCAGCGCTCTGACGCCGAACGTCTCGGTGGCGTAGTGGCCGGCGAGGAAGACGTGGATGCCGGCCTCGCGGGCCTCGTGGTACGCCGGCTGTTTCCCCTCGCCGGTGACGAGCGCGTCGACGCCGAGTTCGCGGGCCTCGTCCAGCCAGTCGGTGCCGGCGCCGGTGAGGACGGCCACGTCCTCGATACGGTCCGGGCCGAACTCGAGGACCTGCACACCGTCGTTCTCGAGGGGCTCAAGTCGCTCGGTCAGCGAGTCGACGGTGTGCGGCTCGTCCGCCCGGGCCCGGACCCCGACGGTGGCCGGGCCATCGCGACCGAACCCGTCGACCACCTCCAGTTCGAGGAACTCGGCGAGTCGGGCGGCGTTGCCGAGTTCGCGGTGGGCGTCGAGCGGCAGGTGGACCGCGTACAACGCGAGGTCGTTCGCCAGCAGCGCGTCGAGCCGGTCGTACTCCTTGCCGGTGACGCGGTCGATGCCGCCCCACGAGATGCCGTGGTGGACGACGAGCACGTCCGCGTCGCGGGCGGCGGCCTCCTCGAACGTGAGTTCCACGCCGTCGACGGCGAACGCGGCCGTCGACACGTCGGCATCCTCCGGGCCGACCTGCAGGCCGTTGACGGCGTAGTCGAGGCCGTCCAGTTCCTCGACGTCCAGCAGCTCGTCCAGTCGGTCGGCGAAGGTAGCGAGTTCCATACCCTCACCGACTGGCGGCGTGGTGATAAACGAACTCCCGGAGGAGTTTGCCCGCCAGCGACGCGGCCTGACCGTCGTCCCGGTCGTTGACCTCGACGACGTCGAACGCCGTGGCTCGCGGGGCGACGGCCCGGACCACGTCACGCATCTCGCGGGGGGTGAGGCCGAACGGCTCCATCGTCCCCGTCCCCGGGGCGAAGCCGGGGTCAGCGCCGTCGATGTCGACCGAGAGGTACACCTCGCGGTCCGAGTCGAAGTCGGGGGCCCACGCTGCCACGTCCTCGGGTGCGACGACGGTCACGTCGGCCTCGCTGGCGCGCTCCCACTCCTCGGGCGACCCGGTGCGCGCGCCGAGGACGATGGCCTCGTCGGCCACCTCGAGCGCGTGGCGGGTCGCGGTGGCGTGAGAGAGGGGGTTCCCGTCGTACTCTGCCCGGAGGTCGAGGTGGGCGTCGAGACAGACGAACACGTCGGGGTCCGCCGCGCGCACGCCGGCGACCGAGACGGTGTGCTCGCCGCCGACGAGGAGCGGGACGGTCCCCGCGGCGTGGAGGTCCGAGAGCGTCCCCTCGAGGAAAGTGAGGTACTCCTCGGCGTCGTCCCACGCGCGCTCGTCGCCGGCGTCGTGGACCGCGAGCTCGGTGAAGAACTGGTCGGTGTGGTGGTCGTAGTCGTCGAAGGTGTGGGCGAACCGGCGGACGCGCTCCGGCCCGAAGCGGGTGCCGGGCTGGAACGTCGTCGAGACGTCGAGCGGCGCCCCGAGGACTGCGTAGTCGGCGGTCTCTCGGTCGGCTATCGCCCCGGGAAACATGGTGGGTAGTGCCCGTTCAGACGATCTTCCGCTGGCTCTCGTACTCGAGGAACTCAATCTCGTCGTCCGACGAGGGGCTGAGGTCGTCCGGGACGCGCATCGTGAACGTCTCGTAGGTCTCGAGGTCCATCACCTGCATCTCGCCGCCGGAGGTCGAGAGGACCTGCCCCTGCTTCCGGGTGATGATGGGGACCCAGACCTTCGCGTCGACCGGCTGGGTGAAGTTGCGTTTCTGGTTGTCGAAGACGCCCGTCCCCTCGACACGAGCCTTCGCGCTGCCGTGCTTGCCCGGCTTCGAGGTGGAGTAGGAGGTGATCTTCGAGGGCACGTCGTTTATCATGACGTAGTTGCCCTCCTGGAGTTCACGAACCTCGGTCTGCTCTCTCGCCATACCCGGCCTTCCGGCCATGTGGGTATAAACGGTACGGAACGGCGACGGTGCCCTACACGCGCGATGGGGGCGTTCAAGCGGGTGGGGGGCGAACCGCCGACCGTGTCCGAGACCGTCCTCGTCCCCGGCGCCCGCGACGTGCGGGCCACGGTTGACTCGCCCGACGCCGACGCCTGCGTCGTCGCCTGCCCGCCACACCCGCAGATGGGCGGCACGCGTACCGACCGCCGACTCCGTGCCGTCGCCGATGCCCTCGCACCCGGCGTGGCCTGTCTCCGCTTCGACTACGGCCCGTGGACGGAGGGCCACGGGGAGGTGACCGACTGCCGGAACGCACTCGCGTGGGCGCGGGAGGCGTACGGCGATGAGAGCGGCGAGCGGGTGGGGCTGTTCGGCTACTCGTTCGGTGCCGGCGTGGCGCTGGTCGCCGCGGCCCGTGAGTCCGCCGACGGGACGTGCCCGGCGGCCGTCTCCGTCCTCGCCCCGCCGGACCGACTGAACGACCTCGACGCAGTGGGGGCTGTCCCCGATATCGCGTGCGACCTGCAGGTGCTGTACGGCGAGCGCGACACGACGGTCGATTCGGGGCCGGTCGTCGAGGCGGCCCACGAGCACGGTGCCGAGGTGACGGCGCTCCCGGCGGACCACCACTTCGTCGGCCAGGACCGGAAGGTGGGCGAGGCCGCCGCGGCGTTCCTCCGCGACCGGCTCTGAGCAGACCGCAGGCCGGTCTCCCCCCCGGCGTCCGCCAGCCCCCCGTCGGGCCGTTGTAGAACCGATTACAGGACCGGCCGGTGGGTGCGAGCGCGGCGCAAACGACCCCCGCTCCGAAACGGTTTAGTCCGAAGTCCGCACACGGTCAGTATGCCGACAGAGGGTGTCGCGGAGTACGACCCGACACTGGGGAACAAGTTCGTTTTCGTCACCGGCGGCGTCATGTCGGGCCTGGGAAAGGGCATCACGGCCGCGAGCACCGGCCGGCTGCTCGCCAACGCAGGCTTCGACGTGACCGCCGTCAAGATCGACCCGTACCTGAACGTGGACGCCGGGACCATGAACCCGTACCAGCACGGTGAGGTCTACGTGCTGAAAGACGGGGGCGAGGTCGACCTCGACCTCGGGAACTACGAACGGTTCCTCGATGTGGACATGACGTTCGACCACAACGTCACCACCGGGAAGGTCTACAAGGAGGTCATCGAGAACGAACGGGCCGGTGACTATCTCGGGAAGACCGTCCAGATCATCCCGCACATCACCGACGACATCAAGCGGCGCATCCGGGAGGCCGCCGAGGGTTCCGACGTCTGTCTCATCGAGGTCGGCGGCACCGTGGGCGACATCGAGGGGATGCCGTACCTCGAGGCACTGCGCCAGTTCGCCCACGAGGAAGACGAGGAGGACATCCTGTTCGTCCACGTCACGCTCGTCCCGTACTCGAAGAACGGTGAACAGAAGACCAAGCCGACCCAGCACTCCGTGAAGGAACTTCGCTCCATCGGCCTCCAGCCGGACGTCCTCGTCGGCCGTTCGGAGGACCGCCTCGACCCCGAGACGCGAGAGAAGATCGCCCTGTTCTGCGACGTGCCGACCGACGCCGTGTTCTCGAACCCGGACGTCGAGGACATCTACCACGTCCCGCTGATGGTCGAGGAGGAGGGCCTCGACGAGTACGTGATGGAGCGGCTGAACCTCGCCGCCGACGCGCTGCCCCACAGCGAGCGGGACAACCGCTGGCGGGACATCGTCACGCAGGAACAGACCGGCGAGGTGGACGTGGCACTCGTCGGGAAGTACGCGCTGGAGGACGCCTACATGTCCATCCACGAGGCGCTGAAACACGCCGGCTTCGAGCGCAACGTCAACGTGAACGTCCTCTGGGTCGACGCCGACGAGATGAACGCGGCCCACGAGGACCGACTCGAGCGCGCCGAGGCCATCGTCGTCCCCGGCGGGTTCGGGGCCCGCGGCACCGACGGGAAGGTAGATGCCATCAACTACGCCCGCGAGCACAGCGTCCCCTTCCTCGGACTCTGTCTCGGCTTCCAGATGGCCGTCATCGAGTACGCCCGGAACGTCCTCGGACTGGAGGGGGCGAACAGCGCCGAGATGGACCCGGACACACCCCACCCGGTCATCGACATCCTCCCCGAACAGTACGAGGTGGAGGACATGGGTGGGACGATGCGTCTGGGTGCCCACGAGACGGACATCTCGCCGGGTACCATCGCCCACTCGCTCTACGGTGCCGACTCCTGCACGGAGCGACACCGCCACCGCTACGAGGTGAATCCGGAGTACATCGAGCGACTGGAGGACGCCGGCCTCGTCTTCTCCGGGAAGGCGAACAACCGGATGGAGATACTGGAACTCCCGGCCGACGAGCACCCGTACTTCGTCGGGACGCAGTTCCACCCCGAGTTCCGCTCGCGGCCGGGCCGCGCGAGTCCGCCGTTCGTCGGCCTGCTCGACGCCGCCATGACCGAACAACGTGAGGCTGCCGCGGACGAGGAGGTGACGCTCTGATGGTCGACGCCGAGGCGTTCGTCGAGGAGAAGGTCACCGAGATACGCGAGGCCGTCGGCGACGGACACGCCATCATCGCGCTCTCCGGCGGGGTGGACTCGTCCACCGCCGCCGCGCTCGCCTACGAGGCGCTCGGCGAGGAACTCACACCCGTCTACGTCGACACCGGCCTGATGCGCAAGGGCGAGACCGAGGAGATCCGCGAGACGTTCGACTACATGGAGTCGCTCCGCATCGTCGACGCGCGCGAACGGTTCCTCGACGAACTCGCCGGGATCACCGACCCCGAGGAGAAGCGTCACGCCATCGGCGAGCAGTTCATCCGCGAGTTCGAGACGGTCGCCCGCGAGGAGGACGCGGACTACCTCGTCCAGGGGACCATCTACCCGGACCGCATCGAGAGCGAGGGGACCATCAAGTCCCACCACAACGTCGGCGGCCTCCCGGAGGTCGTGGACTTCGAGGGTATCGTCGAGCCGATGCGCGACCTCTACAAGGACGAGGTGCGCGAGGTGGCCCGCCACCTCGGCCTCGAGTCCGTCATCTCCGAGCGGATGCCGTTCCCCGGTCCCGGCCTCGCGGTGCGTATCGTGGGCGAGGTGACCGAGGAGAAGGTCGAGGTCGTCCGCGAGGCGACCCACGTCGTCGAGGACGAACTCGAGGAACACGACCCGTGGCAGGCGTTCGCCGCGGTCCTCGGGAAGGCGACGGGCGTGAAGGGTGACAACCGGGTCCACGGCTGGGTCGTCGCCGTCCGTTCGGTCGAGTCGCGCGACGGGATGACCGCCCGGGCACAGGAACTCCCGTGGGACGTCCTCCAGCGCATCCAGTCACGCATCACCGGCACGAGCGAGAACGTCTCGCGTGTCGTCTACGACGTGACCCACAAACCGCCCGCGACCATCGAGTACGAATGAGTCGGCGCTCGTGTCCGTCGCGTGATACAGGCGTGGCCCCGATTTATGTGGGTGGGGTGGGGAGTCTCCGATGACCATGGCAGTAGTTGCCGGTCCGGACGAGGACGGTCTGGGGGACGCACTCGAAGTCGGCGGGGCGACGGTGAACCGCGCGGGGGGGACGGCGGCACGCCCGCAACTCGAGGAGGCCGGCATCGTCGACGCGGACCTGTTCGTGTTGACGGACGCGCGCCTCGCCACCTCGATCCCGGTGGCGAAAGACCTCAACCCGGACGTCAGGGTGGTGGTCTACGCCCGGGACACGGTGCCCGAGTTCGCTCGGGGGCAGGCGGGCCACATCGTCGACCCGCGGTTGCTGGACGCGGAGACGGTGGCCGAGGAGTTGCTCTAAGCCGACGCGCCTGGCTCGCTTCGCACTCCCCGTCGATATCGGATCGGGACACGTCCCGGGTAGACTCTCTCGGATTCGGGATATTCGGAGACTCTGCTGGCACGTGACAATCTGTATCTAAATACTCTCGATACGAATACTTGCCGTGCAATCACGACGTACGTTCTTGCAGACTGTCGGTGTTGTGGGCGCAGTTGGTACCCTCGGTGTGGGTGTCACGGCAGCACGACCGCCGCGCGATGGTGACACCATCGTCGACGTGGCCATCGCAGCGAACACGGAGGGTCCGTTCGCCGGCGAGCTCGACACGCTCATCGCGGCCGTACTCGCGGCCGAACTGGACGGCCCCCTGAGTGGGAACCGCCAGCTGACGGTCTTCGCGCCGACGGACGACACCTTCGCTGCGGTGGGGCTCACGGTCGACCAGGACGGTGTTCTCCAGGTGGCCCCGGCGACAGCGGATCTGCTCGCCGACGCGGGGCTCACGCTCGCGGACGTCCTCCTCTACCACGTGCTCCCCGGCCGACGTAAGGCACAGTCCATCCTGCCGGTGTCGGGCGTGCCGACGCTGTTCGGGGCTCGTGTCGAGGTGGACGGAACGACCCTCAACGACGGGCAGGCGAGCATCATCGCCACCGACATCCCAGCCTCGAACGGTATCGTCCACGTCATCGAGGGCGACAGCGTCCTCCTGCCGTAACGGGAACGACCTACTCCTCGATTCTCTCTCCCAACTCCGCCAGCCGAACGGCCCCTGCACGGACGAACGGGGTCCCGTGGCCCATGGCCAGTATCTCGACGGCGGGTTCGCGCTCGGCCAGTTCGTGGATGCTCTCGGTGACGGCCTCCGTGTCGTACGAGAGCGCCCACGGCGACGGCGAGAGCTCGCCGTGGTTCTCCATGACGAGGTCCCCGACGAACGCGACGTTCCGGACCTCGGAGACGTACGCGGTGTGCCCCGGCGTGTGACCGGGGGTGTGGTAGGCGGTGAACGACCCGATCTCGGCCTCGTCGGCGACGAGTTCGGGGTCGGCGTTCGGCTGTGTCGTCACCGGGCCGAGGAGCCGCTGGAACAGCCCCTTGTGGTGGAACGCGGGCGGTTTCTCGCGGCCCATCAGGAACCCGGCGTCGCCGGCACCGACGTAGCAGGTGGCCCCGGAACTCTCGAGCAGGCTGGCCAGTCCCCCGACGTGGTCGACGTCGTAGTGGGTCACGAGGATGCGTTCGAGGTCGGCGACCTCGTGCCCCGTCTCCCGGATCGCCGCGCGGATGCGGCCGCCGTCGCGCGGCGTGCCCGTGTCGACGAGCGTCAGGTCACCGTCGTCGTCGACGAGGTAGGCGTTCACCCTGGTCCACCGGCTCGGGCCGGCACCACAGGGTATCTGCCAGACACCGTCACCGAGTTCCGTAATCATGAGGGTGGGTAGGCCACGCCCTGTCAAGATACTGTCGCAACTCCGGGTGGGTCCGTCCCCCGTTCAGACGCCCAACCGCGACCGGACGGCGCCCGTCAGCGCACGGACCTTCGAGGGTCGTCGGATGCGCTCCATCTCGTCGTCCGTCAACTCGAAGTCGAACACGTCGCGGTTGGCGGCGATGTGCGTCCGGGAGGTGGCCTTCGGGATGACGCTGACGTTGGGGTGCTGGAGACACCAGCGGATGGCCACCTGCGCGGCGGACTTCCCGTAGCGGTCGCCCACCTCGGCGAGGACGTCGTCGTCGAGCACGCCGCCGTGGCCGAGCGGCGAGTAGGCCGTCAGCAGCAGGTCGTGTATCTCGCAGTAGTCGAGGAGTTCACGCTGGTCCCAGTAGGGGTTGAACTGCACCTGGTTCGTCAGGAGCTCGTGGTCGGCGGCCTCGCGGGCGGCGTGGAGGCGGTCCACGTCGAAGTTCGAGACGCCGATGTGGCGAACCTTCCCGTCGTCGACGAGCGTGTCCATCGCTCGGAGCGTCTCGGCCACGGGCACCCGCTGCATCGGGTTGTGTATCAACAGGAGGTCGACGTAGGAGGTGCCGAGTTTCGCCAGCGACTCCTCCGTCGAGCGGCGCACCGCGTCGTGGTCGCGGTTGCCGTTGCCGAGCTTCGTGGTGAGGAACACGTCCTCGCGGTCGACCTCGCTCGCCGCGAGCGCGTCGCCGACCTCGCGTTCGTTGCCGTAGGCCTGCGCGGTGTCGAGGTGTCGGTACCCGAGTTCGAGGGCCTCGCGCACCGCGCGCTCGCAGGACTCGCTCGTGAGCCGCCACGTTCCGAGGCCGAGCGCCGGGACGTCGACGCCCTGTACGGTCACGTCGGGGATGCCGGTCATGCCGGTCCTACGGCCGGCGGGCAAAAAGCGGTGACGCAACCGGCGTCTCAGACGCGGACCACGCGGAGTTCGTAGCCGTCACCGAGGCCGTGGACCTCGCGGAAGGTGGCGTCGACGAACTCCGCGGCGTGTTTCGCGTCGGCGATGACCGAGACGTACACGACGCCGGCGTCGGCCTTGCGCGTCTCCGGCTGCTTGAGTTTGAAGACGGGGAACGACCCGAGGAGCTCGTCGAGGCGCTCGCGGGCCGCGTCGTCGAGCTCGAGACGGAGCACCCGGTCGGTGTACTCGACGACGGGAGCGGCCGAGTCCCCGTCGGCGGCGACAGGGTGGCCCTCGAACCTGACGCCGTCGCTGCTGCGCGCGCGGTGGGCGGTCACGGCGTCGACGGCCAGTCCCAGCCGGTCGGCCGGGTCGGTCGCTTCGAACCGGGTCACGGCGTCCGAGAGGTGGCCGGTCCTCAAAAACCCTCGCGAAGTGGGGGCGAGCGGCGGGATGCGAGTCCTTGGCCTGCCACCGAGACACGCGCTCGGGCCGAGGGAAAAGGCATATCCCCGTGCCACGGTACCTGCCGAGCATGAGCGAATCCGGGGCGTACTACACCGAGGAACGCTGGAACAACTGGCTCGACAGGCTCCGCGAGGAGGACGTCGACCCGGAGGACGAGGACGCCGCGCGACTGTTCTTCAACCTGATGGACGACGCGGCCATCGCGGTAGCGAAGGTGCTGACCGAGCTCGAGGAGGGTGAACTCGACGCCGAGGCCGCCCAGTCGGAACTCGAGCGTATCCGCGAGATCGTGATGACCGAGGTCGAGTTCGACGACGAGGAGAAACTCGTCTTCGTCGACACGATCCAGACGTCGCTCCTCTCCGTGTTCTACGCCGCCGAGGAGTACGTCGCCGCCGGCCCCGCCGAGGAGGGGACACCGGAGGAGTACGTCGAAGCCGCCGCCGACGCCGAGGCCGAGGAGGACGTCGACGCCGCGCTGATGTACTGCGTACAGGCCGGTACCCTCATCATCGACGGCGAGGAGTTCGACACCCGGCTGGCCGAGGAGATAGAGTACGGGTACGTCGCGAACTTCGTCGACGGGCTGACCTCCCTGCAGGAGGCGCTCGCCGACCCCGAACTCGTCGAAGAGGAGGACTGACGTCGCCAGCGTCCCGACCGATTTCACGTCCGACACGTCCGTACTGTTTTTACCGGCCTGCCCTGTAGGTTGAGTGAATGAGGGGCTGGAGCGACGAGCGCGGGCAAGCGATCCAGGTGGGAGCGATCATCCTGTTCGGGTTCCTCGTCGTCGCGTTCGCGGGTTACCAGGCAGTCTCGGTGCCGAGTCAGAACCAGAACGTGGAGTTCCAGCACTCGATGGCGGTCACGGACCAGATGCAGGAGTTCCGTGCGGACACCATCGAAGCGGCGAGTACGGGAGCGACCCGGTCACAGGCGTTCAAACTCGGCACCTCGTATCCGGCACGACTGTTCGCCGTGAACCCCCCGCCAGCGAGTGGTCGGCTCGCGACGACGACGTTCGGTGGCGGGGAGTACGTCCTCGACGCGCCGGGGGCGAGCCTGGAGGACATTTGTGGGTTGAGTACGGGCTCCGGGAACAGCGTGGGTTCGCAGGCGCTTGTGTACGAACCGGACTACAACGAGTACACGCAGGCACCGAACGTGGTCTACGAGAACACGGTCACCTATCGAGAGTTCCCGGGCAAGGTACGACTGGACTCAGGGCAGACGATTATCGACGGAAGCACCCTGACGTTCGTGCCTCTGACTGGGGATGTGAGTGAGTCGGCGAGCGCGACTCGAACAGTGGACATCTTCCCGGGTCCCGCTGGAGTCGAGAACATATCTCCTACCAGTTCATTCCAACTTCGTATTCCGACGGCTCTAACCGCGGATGATTGGCGGACACTACTGTCAGACGAGTTCACTCCTGATGGAAACGTCCAGAGCGTTACCTCGTCAGGAGGGGACGTAGTCGTCACGCTGAGTGGGGGCGAGTATACCGTACTATGCCCCGTGAATGGGCTTGGTAAAACCCCAGCAAACGAACCTTCGCAAGAACTGAACAGAGGGGGAGATGGGGGCTCCAGTTTGAACCCTGGTGATGCGGGTGATGTTCGTCTGGATAGTATCGAACGTAGTGATGATGACAAGGACAATATTGTACTTACGTTCGAAAATACGGGGGATGACGTGAGATTGACCGAGGGACGTTTCAATTTCTACTTCTCTAGCAACCAGAATGGTCCGGAACAGCTAGATGTACTCAACACGACAGCTCCAGAAGTGTTGATGGCAGAGCTTCAAATCAGGGGTGAAACAAAAGATTCGTCTCCGGAGCAGATTTTCTCCGGCGGAGGAAGCAACACTAAGTTGACAATCAGTTTCGATACTTCCGGAAATGCCAAAGTGCAAAAGAAAGACTATTTCGTCGTCCTACTTCGCTTCTCGGACGGTCAAGAATCTCTCTACTTCGTCGATATACCACAGAACTGAGACCACAACAATCTATGAGTGTCGGCTCACAAAGCGGCACAAACTCCCGCGCCCAGACCTCCACCCTCGGCGTCCTCTTCGCCGTCCTCCTCGTCCTCGTCTCGGTCACGGCCGTCTCCGTCGCGGCGCTCGGTACGCTCGACACCGAGGACTCGACGTTCGTCGGCGTGAGCGTCGAGGTGACGACCGACGCCGTCGTCGTCTCCGGGGAGGGAGGAGAGTCGGTGCCCACGAGCGACCTCACGTTGATCGTGGACCGCGACACGACCCAGCGGTACGGCTTCGAGACGCTGACGGCCAACGAACGGTTCGGCCCCGGGGACAGGGTGCGACTGGAGCTCTCACCGCTCGAGTCGTTCGGCGACCTCCTCGGGGTCCGTGTCGTCCACGAGCCGAGCCAGCGGTCACTGTTCACCGACCGGCTGGTGGTCCGGCGGGCGACCCCGGTGCCGGTCGGGGCGGGGCGGCCGGTCGGGGCAGCCTCGGTCACACCGACGAGCACACGGACACCAGTGGGGACGGACTCGCCAGCAGCGACCTCGACTCCCACGGCGACCCCGACGGCCACCGCGACCCTGACAGCGACCGTCACCACGACCCCCATCCCGACACCCACGCCGACGGCGACACCGACACCGACCGAGACGCCGACGCCCCAGGTGCCCACCATCGAGTCGGTGTCGACGGACGCCTACAAGAGCAAGAACACGGACCTCGTCTCCGCGACGGCGAGCCTCTCGGGCGTCGATGGCGACGAGCGGGTCGTCTTCGAACTGCGAGATAGCGAGGGGACGCTGCTCGACGGGGCCACCGACGAAGGGTCGGGCGACGGACGTGTCGCTGCGCTCCTCGGCGCCTCGCGTGGGGACAGGGACAAGCGCTACAGCCTCGTGGTGACGGTGTACGAGGGGGAACGGGTGGTCGACTCCGTGACCGTCGCGCTCGACGCCCCGTGAGCGTCCTCCACACGCATGATTTCGACGACTGTCGATACGAGCGTCGACAACCACTTGTACCGGGACGCGATATCTGCTTGCATGACAGACGTCGGAATCGACGCCATCGAGATACACGCGGGGAAACTCAAACTCGACCTGCCGGGGACGTTCGCGCCGGCGAAGGGCGAGGACCCGGAGAAGTACACGAAGGGGCTGGGGCTCCACGCCTCGTCGCTCCCGGACGTCTACGAGGACATCGTGACGATGGGTGCCAACGCGGCGAGGAAACTGATGGACCGCAAGGGCCTGGAGCCGGCGGACATCGGCCGCATCGACGTGGCGACCGAGAGTGCGTTCGACAACTCCAAACCCGTCTCGACGTACATCGCGGGCTGTCTGGAACAGGTGTACGAGGGTGACTTCCGGCACGCGAACAAGGGCGAGCGGAAGTTCGCCTGCGTCGCGGGGACGCAGGCCATCGACGACGCGTACAACTGGATTCGCGCGGGGCGCAACCGTGGCCGCGCGGCGCTCGTCGTCGCCACCGACACCGCCCTGTACGCCCGCGGCGACGCCGGCGAGGCCACGCAGGGTGCCGGTGCGGTGGCGATGCTCATCGACGAGGACCCGAGTCTGGTCTCGCTCTCGACCGAGCAGGGCTACGGGAGTATGGACGAGACGGACTTCCTCAAGCCGAACCAGCAGTTCCCGAGCGTCGACGGCAAGCGCTCGGTGCAGGTGTACCTCGCCCGCATGCGCGAGGCGCTGACCGACTACGAGAGCGTGGCGACGGACACCCACCCGGACGACTTCGTGATGGTGCCGTTCCACACCCCGTTCCCCGGTATGGTCCGGAAGGCCGCGTTGCTCGGGTACCGACACATGATCCGTGACACGGAGATCGAGGAGGCGCTCGCGGACGAGATCGGGCGTCAACCCCGCCCCGAGGCGTTCGAGGACGACGAGTCGTACCTCGACGCCATCGCCGAGTACACGGACAAACTGAAGGGGACCGACCGGTACCGTGAGTGGTACGCCCGGTCCATCGACCCGACGCTCGAACTCGCCCGGCACGTCGGGAACTGGTACACCGGGTCGGTCCACGTCGCCCGCGCCTCCGGCCTGAAACACGCGCTGGAGAACGACCTCGACATCACCGGGAAGCAGCTCCTCGTCGCCTCCTACGGCTCGGGTGCGCAGGCGGAGGTCCACTCCGAGACGGTCCAGCCCGACTGGGAGGAGGAGATCGCCGGTCTCGACATCGACGACCAGCTCGCGGCACGCCGCGACATCACGTTCGAGGAGTACGAGACGGTCCACGACGTGCACAACCACGACGAGGAGACGGACGTCGACCCGTTCACCTCGCCCGAGGCGGAGTTCGTCTTCGACGGCTGGGGCCGCATGGGCGAGCGCCAGTACCGCTACGTGGAGTAATCGGGCTCGACGCGGTGCGCGCCACGTCGACGACCGTCCCGGTGGCCCCGACCGTGGCTGGTGAGCCGCCCACGTTCTGCCGAACTCGACCGTCCCGCAGAGTCGAAGCTACCTTAACGACCGTGGGTGTCTCCGATGGTATGAGCACGGACACGGACCTCGACCCGGCGACGGGTAGCGAGGCGTCGGCGGAGACGACGGAGCACGAGAACGCGGCGCAGCAGGTGGTCGCCGTCGACTCCGAGGACAACGAGCAGGAGGTCGTGAACCGCCTCAAGGCGCACACCGGTGACGGCATCCGCCACCGCGCCTTCACGGTCCTCGTCTTCGACCGTGACGACAACGTCCTCCTGGCTCAGCGCTCGCCTGACAAGCGGCTCTGGGACACCCACTGGGACGGCACCGTCGCCTCCCACCCCGACCCCGGACAGAGCCAGGAGGAGGCGACCCGAGAGCGACTCGAGGAGGAACTCGGTGTCACGCCCGACCAGTACGACGACCTGCGTATCACGGACAAGTTCGAGTACAAGCGCTACTACCTCGACGAGGGGCTCGAGTGGGAGGTCTGTGCGGTGCTGAAGTGTACGCTCTCGGACCGGACGCTCGACCCCGACCCGGCCGAGGTCGGCGGCTGGATGTGGGTTCCCTACGAGCACCTCTGGAACAACCAGCGGCTCTACCGGCAACTCAGACTCTGTCCGTGGTTCGAGATGGCGATGCGGCGCGACCTGACCGAGTAACCACGCCCGACCCGTGGACACGCTCACGGGGCCTGTCGGGTCAGCGCCGGCCGCGGCGGCGGTGGCCGTCTCGCGGCCGGCCGAGTGAGTACGGCTTTTGCGTCACCGGCACCTCCTGCCGACCGTGACAGACACGGACCTCGACCCGGAGCTCCACGAGACACTCGACGGACAGGTGGCCCTCGTCACCGGTGCCAACCGCGGTATCGGCGCCGAGATCGCCCGACGACTGGTCGACCACGGCGCGACGGTGTACGCCGGCACGCGCTCAGGGTCGAACGAGACACCCGAGGGGACCGAACGGGTCCTCCTCGACGTGACACAGGAGGGTGAGATCGAGGACGTGGTCGACGGCATCTTCTCCGAGGTCGGCCGGCTCGACGTCCTCGTCAACAACGCCGGTGTGTTACACTCGGGTAACGACCTCGTGGCGGAGCCGACCCGCGAGATAGACCGGACACTCGCGACGAACCTTCGCGGCCCGATGCTGACCTGCAAGCACGCGGTCCCGTTGCTCCTCCAGCACGAGGGCGGCAGGGTCGTGAACGTCTCCTCCGGGATGGGGGCGCTGGGCGAGGCCCAGAGCGGCGGGACGCCGAGCTACCGCGTCTCGAAGACCGGCCTGAACGGCCTCACGGCGTACCTCGACGGCGAGTACGGCGGCGAGGGGCTAATCGCCAACAGCGTCTGTCCGGGGTGGGTCCGGACCGACATGGGCGGGGAGAACGCGAGTCGGAGCGTTGAGGCTGGCGCCGAGACACCGGTGTGGCTGGCCCGGTTCGCCCCCGGCGCTCCGAGCGGGAGGTTCTGGCGGGACAAGCAGGCGCTCGACTGGTAGGCGCCCGAATCAGACGCTCCCGCGCGACGTGCCGACGAGGAGGACGCCGACGACGAGGATGGTGACACCGATGGCCCCGAGGATGATCTCGAGTGCCATCGACTCGATGGGAGCGAACGCCATCGCGCCGATGAGCGCCATGCCGATGAGCATCCCCCCCGTGCCGAGTCGGGTCTTCTGTGTCGGGTCGAGTTCCTTGGCCGCGGCGACCGCCTGTGACATACTAGTCGCTTCGCCCGACGGGATATGAACGCCACGCTATCGCGCCGCCACAGGCGTGTTGACAACCATCACACTGCGCGCGAGGGTCGATGCGCTGCCAGTCACGCCGTCTCGGCTCCCGGCAGGCCGAACCTCTCGGCCACTTGTGGACGGATGGCGGGTCTAGAGCGGTTATACGTATTATAACTCACGCGTTTCCACACAAAACCTTGCGTTAGTGGTCTATTATTCTCGCAAGGTTTAAACTACGGCAACACAACGCCGTAGACGTTACCAGATGACCACCGACGCACTGCGGACGGCTATCGTGCTGTACACCAGCGGGACCATCGACGACGCGGCGGCGGCGCGGTACCTCGGTCTCTCCCCGGAGCGGTGGGCGACCTATCGCCGGACGCACGGGCTCACGGCTCCCGGTCGTGACACGACCCGCGAAGACCCGATGGCCGTCTGAGAACCGTCCACGAACTGTTCTGCACAGTTCAGGAGACAGTTAATGCGTGGGTAGTTATCGACGTATACGACAGTCCTCCGGCTATGACACGAGAGTCGGAAACTCCTGTCGACGGTCGGTCTACGGCGCCATCCCGACGGTCCGTCCTCCGGGCCATCGGTGTCGGCGGTGGTGTCGCCATGCTCGGCGGTGTGGCCTCGGCCAGGCCCGGCGAAGGCCGTGGTCGGGGTCGTGGCCGCCCGGACGAGCGTCAGTCCGAGGACGGCCCCGGCGGGTCGAACGGCGCCGACCCGAAGGCGGCCTGTGGGGAGTGCTCCGAGGGCTACTACTACGAGAAGATAGACGGCGCGCCGGAGAAGGGCGACGAGTACACGCTGGAATCCGGCGCCACCATCATCATCACCGACGTCGAGAAGAACGACGACGGTGAGGTCGTCTGTATCAAGTTCGACTCCGACGGCATCGTCGAGAAGCTCTGCATCAAGGGTGGCCCGGAGACGAAGGTGTACGACGACGTCACGCTCGCTGACTACGACGAGAGGTGGTTCTGTGCGCCGGACAACCCGAACTCGGGGAAGAAGTACGAGATTAGCAACGTCGCCTACTGCAACTCGCCCGCCGTGATGTTCCAGGCCGACCTCGTGGTCGGACCGGCCATCTGCCAGTTCGACGAGTCCGAGGGCGTGACCTACAACGCTCAGAACCGCATCCTCAACTCGACGACGTTCGCGTTGCCGGCGGCCGTCGCCAGCGAGACCGTCGGCGTCTCCTGCGCCGGCGGGAGCGGAACCTCCGTGTCGGAGTTCGAGGACAAGGACCAGTGCTTCAGCCCCGACTGGGCGTTCTTCGACGCCGAATCCGACGGGAAGGTGTCGGTCCGGTGGCAGGGGACCGTCGACTGTGACGAGACGCTGCCGCTGACGCTGGCCGTCTACCGACTGCCCGCGTCGGGCGAGATCTACCCGCTCGACGACCAGACGCTCGTGGCCTGCGCGTCCATCGGCGTGGACGCGTCGACCAGCAGCGTCAGCATCGGCGACGGGGACTCCTCGAACGACCTGTACCTGTACGTCACCGACGGCTGCTCGAACACGGTCTGAACGAACGAGAGATCGGCTCGGGCCCACCCGGCCCGCTGGTCACTCGCGACGGACGGCGATGTTGAGGACGACTCCGTCACACTTGGAGCAGACCCCCTGCGCGACGGTCGACAGGTAGCGGGTGCCACACTCGGTGCACTCGTAGTAGTACATGTGCTACCAGACGACACGGACCGAGATGAGCGTGTCGAATCGTGTGGGCGAGAACGACGTTCACGCGCCTCAGACCGTCGTGAACGACAGTTCAGCGGCCGGACTCAGGGCCGGGTCGTCGCCCACACCGCCAGCGCCCCCAGCAACAGCGCCGGGAGCAGCGGCAGGACGAGGAAGGCGTCCCGGTAGCCCAGTCCGATTGTCGTCAGCAGTCCCTGCGCTCGCGGGAGGAAGAAGATGGTCATCGGGATGACGCCGAACGCGAGGAACAGCATCCCGACGAGCACCCACCCACGAGCGCCGAACTCGCGGTCCTCACCGCGGGGCTTCGGTCGTTCGCCGTGCCGGTCGTCCGGGTCGGCGGTCTCCTCCTCGTCGAGTGCCCCCGGTTCGGACCGGAACGTGTCGTCGCTCTCCTCGGCCATTGGCGGCCCTACGTCCGCTCAGTTGTTGTACGCTTCGTGTTCCTCGCCGTACTCGTCGTCCGGGACGACGACCACGGTCCCGAAGCCCTCGCGGTCCTCGAGCATCTCGTGGGCGCGAGCCGTCTCGGACATCGGGAGCACCGCACGGATGCGCGACTCGAACGTGCCGTCCCACACCTTCGCGAGGACGTCGTCCATCTCGCCCTCGGTGCCCATCGTGGAGCCGTAGATCTCGAGCTGCTTCCAGAAGACGCGCGTGAGGTTCGTCTCGGCCATCGGGCCGGAGGTGGCACCGCAGGTGACGATGCGCCCGCCCTTCGCGGCCGTCTTGATGGAGTCGCCCCACGTCGCCTGCCCGACGTGGTCGACGACGACGTCCACGCCACGCCCGTCAGTCTCGCTCAGGATCCAGTCCGCGAAGTCCTCCTGCTCGTAGTCGAGGACGTGGTCCGCGCCGAGTTCCTCCGCGTACTCCAGTTTCTCCTCGCTGGAGCCGGTGGCGTACACCTCGGCACCACTGTTGACAGCGATCTGGAGCGCCGCGTGGCCGACCCCGCCCGACGCCCCGAGGACGAGGACGGAGTCGGACTGGTCCACCTCCGCGCGCGTGACGAGCATCCGCCACGCCGTCTGGAACACGAGCGGTGCGCTCGCGGCCGTCACGAAGTCCACGTGTTCCGGGACGGGGACGAGGTTCTCCTCCGGGACGGCCGCGAACTCCGAGTGCACGCCGCCCATGTGCTCGCCGATGAGGGCGAAAGACTCGCAGAGCGAGGTATCGCCGTCGCGGCAGAACTCACACTCCCCGCAGAACGTGGCCGGCGAGACGGCGACGTGGTCGCCGGGTTCGAACCGGGTCACGTCCTCGCCCACCTCGCTGACGACGCCCGCCGCGTCGCTCCCCGGGATGTGGGGGAACTCACCCGGCGAGGGCATCCCCTTGCGCGTCCAGACGTCGAGGTGGTTCAGGCCGCCCGCCTTCACCTCGACGAGGACCTCGTCGCGACCGAACTCCGGGTCCGGCAGGTCTCCGTACTCCAGTACGTCTGTGTCGCCGTGCTCCTCGTAGTAGACGGCCTTCATATGCCGGGTCGTTGATTGGGCACCCCAAAGGTTTGCCGGTGCCGGCGAGTGTGATTTTTCCCGCTGCCGGTCGAACGCGAGGTATGACCGAGCACTCCCACGGCAGTGACGACGGCCACGAGCACGACCACGACGGCCACGAGCACAACCACCACCACCACGACGTCTCGACGCTGGGGGTGGCTGTCGTCACCGTCTCCTCCACCCGGTCGCTGGACGACGACCCGGCCGGCGACGCCATCGTCGCCGCCTTCGAGGCCGAGGGCCACGAGGCGGTCACCCGCGAGATGCTCCGTGACTCCTACGACGGCATCCAGGAGTCCGTGGAGGCGCTCTCCCGACGTGAGGACGTGGACTGCGTGGTCACCACGGGAGGGACGGGCGTGACGCCGGACGACGTCACCGTCGAGGCCGCGCGCGACATCTTCGGGAAACGCCTGCCGGGGTTCGGCGAACTGTTCCGTCGGCTCTCCTACGACGAGGTGGGTACCCGCGTGGTCGGGACACGCGCCACCGCCGGCCTCGTCGAGGGGACGCCCGTCTTCTGCCTGCCGGGGAGCGAGAACGCGGCCCGCCTCGGCGCCGAGGAGATCGTCGTCCACGAGGCACCGCACCTCGCCGGCCTCGCCACCCGCGACGAGGACGACGAGGACGACGGGCACGACCACTCTCACGACTGACCCTACGCCGACCCGAGGCCGCCGGCAGAGCGCAGGACTGCCGTCCCGTCCTCGCGTCGCTCGACGTGGAGGTCACCGCCGAACGCCCGGACCACCTCGGCGTTCGAGGCGACGTGGTCGGTCACCCGCGGCACCGCGACGGCCCCACCGCAGACGGCGAGCGGGACCATCACCTGGTCGGCGGTGTGGGCGTCGACGGCCGCGGTGCCGTCGCGGAAGGACTCGAACGCCTCGAGTACCGCTTCGGCGACGGCTTCGGAGGACCTCCCTGGCTCGCCGAGCGCGTCGAAGCCGGCGACGGCGTCCGTGAAGGTGGCGCGCAGACAACAGGCCGCCCCCGTCGAGTCCGCCGGCCGGTAGACGGCACGCCGGTCGAGGCCGGGGTGGGACTCTAGAACTCGGTCGGCCATCCGGTCGGCGACGGCGGCCTGCTCCAGGTCGTCGCTCGCGTAGGCGTAGACGGTCCCGCCCTCGAACGCCCCGCGGTCGGTGAGCGTGGCGTCGGCGGGCGACGACGGCGAGAGGTGGAGTGTCGCCTCGCCGCCACCCACCGGGTAGAAGCCGAGGCGAGCCACCTCGTCGCGGTAGCGCACGCCGAACCGAGAGACGACTCGGCGTTTCACCTCGGCGTGGTGCGCCATCGTCGGCGCCCACCGCACGTCCGTCCCGCCGACGACGGTGACCGAGAGCGGCTCGGAGAGGGCGTAGGCGACGGGCAGGAGGGCGTCGAACACGAGCGGGACACTGCCGGCGGTACCCACTTCGACGCGCACGTCCTCCCCGCCCACGGCCCCCGGTTCGAAGGTGACTGTCTCGCTCCCGCGTGCGCCACCCTCCACCTCGGCGTCGCAGACCCGCGCGACGGCCCAGAGCGCTGCCGCGTGCTGTGACTTCAGCCCCGGCTCCGGCCGTGACCCCCTGACGTTCCGCATCCGGAACGCCTCGCCCGTGAGCGCCGAGAGGGCGAGGGCCGTCCGCAGGAGTTGGCCGCCACCCTCGCTCCCGTCCAGTTCGAGCACGGCCGAACGTGAGGCCGGTCGGACGAGAACCCTGCGGTGCGGCCGATTCTTGTACCGCCGCGCCGACCCCGAGGTGTGAAAGAGACCATCCGACAGCGGGTGTGGGACGCCCTCGAGGCGTCCGGTGAGGCTCGCTTCCCCTTCCCACCTCACGGCCGCATCCCGAACTTCGCGGGGGCGCGGGCGGCGACGGAGCGACTCACCGAGACCCCCGAGTGGGAGGCAGCCGACGCGCTGAAGACGAACCCCGACTCCCCGCAACGCCCCCTCCGCCAGCGGGCGCTCGAGGACGGGAAGACCGTCTACATGGCGGTCCCACGGCTCGCCGACGAGCGGCCGTTCCTCGAACTCGACCCGGCCCGCATCGACGACCCGAGCGCCGCCGTCACGCTCTCCGGGTCAGAGGAGTACGGCGTGCAGGTCGGCCCGGACGCCGTCACGGTCGACCTCGTCGTCTCCGGCAGCGTGGCGGTCCGCGAGGACGGCGCCCGCATCGGGAAGGGCGAGGGCTTCTCCGACCTCGAGTGGGGTATCCTTTGGGACCTCGGTCTCGTCGACGCGGAGACGCCGGTGGCGACGACTGTCCACGAGCTGCAGGTCGTCGACGACGAGTGGGCGCCGGACGCCCACGACGTGCCGATGGACCTCGTGGTGACGCCGGAGCGGACGGTTCGGACGGGAGCCGAGGGGAAGCCCGAGGGCGTGGACTGGGTGGCGTTGCCGGCCGAGCGGCTCGAAGCGATGCCGGTGTTACGCGAGTTGGCGCCGGAGTAGTCGGTCTCCGGTGCCGGCCGTGGGCTGGCTCGCGGTTCCACCGCTCGCAATCAGGTGACGCTCGCTACGCTCGCGTCACCCGCTCCCGGGCATCGGTGCCAGCGACGCCGTGAACACCACCACGTCCTCGGTGTCGTTGCGCGCGCCGTGCGGGACGCCGCGTTCGTGGAACACCACGCCCGGCGCCTGCACGCGCTCTTCCTCCTCGCCCTGCAGCACCGTCACGGTCCCCTCGAGGACGTGGAACACGTTCGAGGAGTCGCCGTGTTCGTGGGCGTCCAGCAGCGCCCCGGGGCCGAGTGCGAACGCCTTGACGAGGACGTCGTCGTTCACGACGAGTTCGGCGGTCTGTACCTCCCCCTCCTCGGGGGTCAGCGCGGCCGCGTCACCGTAACGGTCGAGTGACATACCCGACCCGAGGACGCGCCGGGGCTTAGTTCCCGCCCCGGCCGGGGCCGTCGTACGCCGAGACCCACCCCTCGACGGCCGCGGTCAGGGCGCCGGTCGTGGAACCGAGGTTCAGCAACTGGTAGCCGGCGTCGGCCTTCGAGTTCACGTCGTCCATGCCGAAGCCGAGCCCGCCGACGGGGACGTTCGCGTCGAGCGCGGCCTCCAGCACCCGGTCCTCGGCCGCTGCCACGTCCGGGTGCGTCAGTTCGCCGGGGTGGCCCACCGAGACCGAGAGGTCGAGCGGACCGACGAAGACGAACCCGAGTTCCGGCACGTCGAGGATGGCCTCGAGGTCCGCGACGGCCGCGCGGTTCTCGATGGTCACGCCGACCATGGCCTCGCGATCCTCGCGGTCGACGTAGCCCTCGCGCTGCCCCCAGCGACGCGCTCGTGGCGACGCCAACCCACGCTCGCCGGGGTCTCCCTCGATGGTGAACCGGCTCGCACGGACCGCACGCTGGACCTCCGTGGCACTCTCGACGCGCGAGAGGAACACGTTCCGGACGCCGGTGTCGAGCACCTTGCGGACGAGCGCGGGGTCGGCCGTGGGGACGCGAACGAGCAGTTCCGTCCCCGAGCGCTCGGCGGCACGGGCGAACCCCTCGACCGCCTGCGCGTCCCACGGACTCGGCCCGCCGTGCTCGAGGTCCAGCCAGACGAAGTCCACTCCGAGTTCGCCGCAGAGTTCGACCACGGCGGGGCTGTACGTGTTGTCGAGGACGCCGAGTGCGACGTCGCCGGCCTCCAGACGAGCGCGCAGCGTGTCTGACATGGGTGGCGTGTCGGCCCGTGGAGACTTGGCGGTTCTGTCGCCCGACGCCAGCGTGGTAATATACGGGAACCGGCAGGGACCGGTCGTTCGGTTAACAACGTTCGGTCTATCCCCCAAATGTTCTTGTCGTGGAAACCCAAGCGGGGGTATGTCGTTCCAGACTGGTGCGGAGCACGAGGCGATTCGCAAGGCCGTCCGCGAGTTCGGCGAGGAGGAACTGCGTCCGGTCGCGCGCGAACACGACGAGAAGGGGAAGTACCCCGAGGACCTGCGCCGGCAGGCCGCGGAGCTCGACTTCGTCGCCCCCCACATCCCCGCGGAGTACGGCGGCGCGGGGATGAACATGCTGGGGCGGGTCATCGTGACGGAGGAACTCTGGCGCGCGGACCCCGGTCTCGGGAGCGCCATCGGCAGTGCCGGCTTCGGCTCCTCGATGATCGCGGAGTACGGCGACGAGTGGATGAAAGAGGAGTGGCTGACCCGCATCGCCGCCGGCGAGTCGGCCTCCTCGACCTGCATCTCCGAGCCGGCCCACGGCTCGAACGTGGCCGGGATGGAGACGACCGCCGAGAAGGACGGTGACGAGTACGTCATCGACGGCAACAAGATGTGGATCACGAACGGCACCGTCGCCGACGTGGCCGTCGTGATGGCCAAGACCGACCCCGGCGCCGGCCACCGCGGCATCAGCGCGTTCCTCGTCCCCACGGAACTCGACGGCTGGGAGGCGACGAAGATCGACAACAAGCTCGGCATCCGCGCGAGCGACCTCGCCGAGATACAACTCAACGGGGTGCGCGTGCCCGAGGAGAACGTCATCGGCACGGAGAACAAGGGGTTCTACCAGCTGATGGACTTCTTCGCCTCCGGCCGGACCGGTGTCGCCGCACAGGCCGTCGGGGCCGCGCAGGGGGCGCTCGACGTGGCGCTCGACTACGCCGACGAGCGCGAGCAGTTCGACCAGAAGATCGGCGAGTTCCAGGCCATCCGCCACAAGCTCGCCGACATGGCGACCGACACCGAGGCTGCCCGCTCGCTGACCTACCGTGCCGCGGGCGCCGTCGAGGCTGGCAAGGACGACAAGGCCGTCAAGCTCGCGTCCATGGCGAAGTACTTCGCCAGCGAGACGAGCGTCGACGTGGCCGACGAGTCCATCCAGGTCCACGGTGGCTCGGGGTACGTCTCCGACTACCCGGCCGAGCGGTTCTACCGCGACGCCCGCATCACGAAGATCTACGAGGGGACCTCGGAGATCCAGAAGAACATCATCGCCGACCGGCTGTTATGAGCCGTTCGGCAGTCGACCCCGTGGACCACGAGACGTGGTCGGCCGCACAGGAGGAGACGGAGGTCCGCGTCGACGGCCACGACCTGACCGTCGCCTACCGCGACGCGGGGCCCGAGGACGGCAAGCCGCTCGTCTTCCTCCACGGCATCCCGACGTGGTCGTACCTCTGGCGTCGCGTCGCGCCCGCCTTCGAGGACGAACGCCGGGTCGTCGTCCCCGACATGCTCGGCTACGGCAACTCGCAGGGTGGCGACGGCTTCGACCGCTCCATCCGCGCACAGGAGCACATGCTGCAGGCGCTCGTGGAGGACCTCGAACTCGGCGTCGTGGACCTCGTGGCCCACGACATCGGCGGCGGTGTCGCGCTCCGCTACACCGCTCACCACCCGGACCGCGTCGAGGACCTCGTCTGCTCGAACGCGGTCTGCTACGACTCGTGGCCGGTCGAGTTCGTCAACGGCCTTGGCCTGCCGGAGACGGCCGCGATGGAACCCGACGAACTGGAGCCCAAACTCGACTTCGCCTTCGGCGACGGGCTGGTCACGGACGACCCCGACCCCGCGTTCGTCGCGGGGATGAAGGCTCCGTGGATGCGCGAGGACGGCCCGCTGAACCTCTCGCGTGCAGCCGTGGCGACCAACACCAACCACACGACGGAGATCCCGTACGAGCACATCGACTCTCGCGTACTCTGTCTCTGGGGTGAGGACGACGTGATGCAGCCGCTCGCGTGGGGCGAACGGCTGGCCGACGACCTCGACGGGACGGTCGAGACGGTGTCCCCGGCGTACCACTGGGTCGTCGAGGACCAGCCCGACGCCTACGTCGACGCGCTCGCGTCGTTCCTGGTGTAGCCCATGCCGACCCCCACGATTCGACCGAAAGCGACTAGACCGGTCCCCGTGAGGTGCCGCGCATGACCGACGAGGCGCCCGACTGGAAGTTCAAGGAGCGGGACGTGCTGGTGCTACGGGAGCTCTCTCGTGACCCTCAGCTGTCCTCACGAGACCTCGCGCGCATCCTCGACGAGAAGTACGACATCCAGGTCTCGCACGTCACGGTCAGCGAGTCCATCCGCGGGATGCGCCAGCAGGGCGTCTTCCGCGAGGCCGTCATCCCCAACGAGGAGTACTTCCTGTTCGCCCTGTTCGAGTTCAAGTTCGACACGAGCAACTTCGCCGAGGGGTGGCGCCCGGCGATGGAGTACATCCGCGACTCGCCGAACACGCTGTTCTACTTCCTCTCGGACGGCGAGTACCAGTGGAAGTCGGTGATGATGTTCCCGGACCGGACCCGGGAGTCACAGTGGATCCACGACTGCTACAAGGAACAAGGCCACGTCATCGCGAACATCCGCAACAGCGTGGTCCACAACGTGCTGAAGTTCCGGACCGACCCGCGGCTCCTCGACAGCCTCGCCGAGCGAGACGAGTAGCCACGCGTCGGCCCCTCGACCGTCAGTCCCACTCGCGGAGCAGCGACTCCCCCACCGCCTCCAGCGCCTCGACACCCGACGGCTCGTCCATCTCCGGCACCTCCGTCACGGGCAGGTCGAACGTCTCGCGGACCGTCGTCAGTCGCTCGCGGTGGCGGTCACGCTGGCGGACACACCGGTCGCAGTCCTCGTTCACGTCGACGAGGACGCCGTTGGCGACGAGGTCCGACACCTCCACCTGCGCCTCGCCCAGCCGCGAGACCAGCCGCTCGGTCTCGGAGAGCACCAGCGCCTCGGGCCGGAACACGACACGGAAGGTCGTCAGGTCGGGGTCGCGTAACACCTCGGTCACCCGCTCCATCCGCGCCTGCAGGTCGGCGAACGCCTCGTCGGCCTCGTCCTCGCCGCGGAACGCGAACGGGCCGAGCACCACCGTCTTGACGCGGTCGGCGGTCTTCTTGGCCTTCGACCGGATGCCAGCGGCCGTCTCGACGGCGGAGCCGACCGTCTCCGGCAGGTCGAGCAGGCGGAGGGTGTGGCCGGTCGGGGCCGTGTCGAAGACGATGCGCTCCCAGTCGTCCATGTAGAGGCCGAACAGGTCGAGCGCCGCCACCTCGTCGGCGCCCGGCATCTTCGAGCCGAAGAGGTTGTCGAGGCTGTCGTCGCCCACGCGCATCCCGAGCGCCCGCATGTCCGAGGCCAGCGCCTCGCCCATCATCCGGTACGTGTCGGCCCGTACCGAGGGGTCGATCTCGACGGCGTGGAGGTCCGGGGCCACCTCCACGGGCTCGCTCGTCAGGTCCGTCTCCAGAGCGTCACCGAGCGAGTGGGCCGGGTCCGTCGAGAGCACCAGCGTCTCCTCGCCGTGGGCGGCCCGCGCGGCGGCGTACCCGGCGGCACAGGTGGTCTTGCCGACCCCGCCCTTGCCGCCGAACATCGTGTACTCGGACACGACTCCCCGTGGGGGCGCGTCCCGCATGAATCCACCTGCCGAGGTAGGTATTTGCCATCGCCGCCACTACACGGTGTATGGAACTCCCCGCCGCCCTCTGGGAGGGCCCCGGCAAGGTCGCGTTCACGCTCGTCCTCGCGGTGGTGCTCGCCGGCCTCGGTCTCGGTATCGGCTCCGGACTCGTCCGCGCCGCCGCGTTCGGTCTCCGCGAGGCCGGCGTCGCCATCACCCCTGCCCGTGCCATCCTGCTCTCGACCGTCCTCCTCCAGGGGGTGGCGTTCGGTGGTGTCTCGCTCGTCTACCTCCGTGTCCGGAACCTCTCGGTCCGCGAGTGGGTCGGCGTCTCCATCCCGGACCTCCGCGGGTGGCTCACGGTCGTCTCCGGGTGGATACTCGCGTTCCTCGGCGCGATGACGATGGTGTTCGTCGTCGTCCTCACGGGACTGGACCCGGCGGCCAACCAGACGAGCCAACTCGGGACGGCCGACCCGCTCGTGTTCGCGCTACTCGTCCCAATCTCCTTCCTCCTCATCGGCCCCGGCGAGGAACTGCTGTTTCGAGGCGTCATCCAGAACGCGATGGTCGAGAACCTCGGCCGGGTGCCCGGCATCCTGCTGGCCACGCTCCTGTTCGCCGCCGCGCACGTCTTCTCGCTCACCGGGCCGCTGACCGGCCGAGCGACGACCGTGTTCCTGCTGATGGTGCCGGGGCTGGTGCTCGCGGTCACCTACGACTACACGAAGAACATCGTCGTCCCCTCGCTGGTCCACGGGGCCTACAACGCCACGCTGTTCGCGCTGGCGTTCTTCGGGACCGTATTCGGGGGCTGACTCCGGCAGCGACGCTGCCGGGTGAGGCAGAGGCAAGCCGGAACGTCGGTCGACGGCGGGTCGCGCGCGCTCAGGGACTACTCCTCGGGGACGCCCCAGTTCCGGCGCTCGGTGGGGCGCTCGCCCAGCGCCATCACGTCGAGCGGCTCGTCCTCCGTCTCGATGGCCTCCAGTGCCGCGCGGGCCGACGGGACGGTCGAGAAGTAGGTGACGACCTCCTCGACGGCGACCTCCAGCACGTCGCGGTCACGCGAGAGGATGAAGTCGATCTCGCCACGCTGGACGGCGTCGGCCGGGTCGTCCCAGTCCTCGGGGGTCGTCACGTCGAAGTGGCGCTCGGCGACCTCGAGGATGCTGTCGAGGTTCTCGTCGGACTGCGAGAGGCCGCGCAGGCTCTCGAGGTCCACGAGCGCGGTGCCCTCCGTGGGGATGGGTTTGCCGACGGAGTCCTGCGACTTGAGGTAGGCCTTGCCGAACGAGCGGGCCGTCCCCATCACCTCGCCGGTGGACTTCATCTCCGGGCCGAGACGCGGGTCCGAGCCCGGCAGGCGGTCGAACGGGAGGACGACCTCCTTCACCGAGACGTGCTCGGGAATCTGCTCGTGGGCCTTGAGCTCCGAGAGCGAGGCGCCGGCCATCACCTTCGCCGCGAGCTTGGCGATTGGGACACCCGTCGCCTTCGAGACGAACGGCACCGTGCGCGAGGAGCGCGGGTTCGCCTCCAGGACGTACACCTCTCCCTCGCGGACGGCGAGCTGGACGTTCAGCAGGCCGACGGTGTCCAGTGCGCGGGCGATGTCCAGTGTGACCTCGCGGACGCGCTCGAGCGTCTCCTGCGAGAGCGACCGCGGGGGGATCATGCAGGCCGAGTCGCCGGAGTGGACCCCGGCCGTCTCGACGTGCTCCATGACGCCGCCGATGAGGACGTCCTCGCCGTCGGCGACCGCGTCAACGTCCAGCTCCACGGCGTCGGCGAGGAAGTCGTCGACGAGGATGGGTTTGTCCGGCGAGACGCGCACCGCCTCCTCGATGTACTCCTTCAGCTCCTCGTCGGAGAACACCACGTCCATCGCGCGCCCGCCGAGGACGTACGAGGGGCGGACGAGGACGGGGTAGCCGATGTCGTTGGCGAGGTCGAGCGCCTCGGCCTCGCTGGTCGCGGTGCCACCCTCGGGCTGCGCGATGCCGAGGTCGTCCATCAGGCGGTTGAACCGGTCGCGGTCCTCTGCGAGGTCCATCGCGTCGACCGAGGTACCGAGCACCGAGCAGTCGAGGTCACGGCGCTCCAGTTCCCGTTCGAGCGGTTCGCCGATGTTGACGGAGGTCTGGCCGCCGAACTGGACCATCACGCCGTCTGCGTTCGTCGTCTCGATGACGTCGGCCACCTCCTCGGCCGTGATGGGTTCGAAGAACAGGCCGTCGGAGGTGTCGTAGTCCGTCGAGACGGTCTCGGGGTTGTTGTTGACGACGTGGGCGTCGATACCCTGCTCGCGCAGGGCGCGCACGGCGTGGACCGCGCAGTAGTCGAACTCGACGCCCTGCCCGATGCGGATGGGACCGCCGCCGACCACGACGACGCTGTCGACGTCCTCGTCGACGCGCACCTCGTTGCGAGCGATATCCGAGAGGGGGTCGCGGGCTGAGTAGTAGTACGGCGTCGTGGCCTCGAACTCGCCGGCGCAGGTGTCGACCTGCTTGAACCGACGGGCGGTCGACTGCTCCTCGACGTCGGTGACGGGGCCGCCCGCCGGGTCACCGATGCTCGCCACCTGCGCGACGGTCGCGTCGCCCGCGGCGAGCGCGGCGACTTGGTGGTCCGTGTAGCCGAGGTCGGTCGCCTGCGCGAAGTTGCCCTCCTGTGCCGCGGCGGCGCCCTCGGCGACGTTGGCGAACCGCTCGACGTACCACTCGTGGATGTCGGTGAGTTCGACCACGCGGTCGACCGTGTAGCCCCGGTCGAACGCCTCGAACATCGCGTACGGCCGGTCGGGCGAGGGGTTGACGAGCAGGTCGTCCAGCCCCGAGTTCGACAGCTCGCCCCAGTCGACGGCCGGGTCGTACTCGCTCGACCGGAGGGCCTTCAGCAGCGACTCCTCGAACGTCCGACCGATGGCCATCGCCTCGCCCGTGGACTTCATGGCCGTCCCGAGGGTGAAGTCCACGTCGGTGAACTTGTCCTTCGGCCAGCGCGGGACCTTCGTCACGACGTAGTCGATTGCCGGCTCGAACGCCGCCGTGGTCTCGCCGGTGATCTCGTTCTGGATCTCGTGGAGGCGCTTGCCGAGTGCGACCTTCGCCGTCACGCGGGCGATGGGGTAGCCGGTCGCCTTCGAGGCGAGCGCCGAGGAACGGGAGACGCGCGGGTTCACCTCGACGACGCGGTACTCCCCACCGGGCGTGCCGTCGTCCCGCCACGCGTGCTGGATGTTACAGCCGCCCTGGATGCCGAGTTCGCGGATGACCTTCAGCGCCGAGTCCCGCATCTCCTGGTGGCCCTCGTCCGGGATGACCTGCGAGGGCGTGACGACCGTGGACTCCCCCGTGTGGATGCCCATCGGGTCGATGTTCTCCATGTTGCAGATGATGATGCAGGAGTCGTCCGCGTCGCGCATCACCTCGTACTCCAGTTCGACCCACCCGGAGATGGACTCGGTGATGAGCACCTCGGAGTTGCGCGAGAGGCGCAGGCCCTTCCGGACGCGCTCGACGAGTTCCTCCATCTCCTCCACGACGCCCGACCCGCTCCCGCCGAGCGTGTAGGTCGTCCGGGAGATGACGGGGAGGCCACCGACCTCCTCGACGGCGTCCTCGACCTTCTGCCGGAAGCTCTCCTCGTCGAAGTCCGTCACGGACTCACCCTCGTCGAGCGAGATGGTGGTCGAGGCCGGGACGGGTTCGCCGATCTTCTCCATCCGCTGGCGGAACAGGTCGCGGTCCTCCGTCGCGTAGATGGTGTCCAGCGGCGTCCCCATGATGTCCACGTCGAACTCGTCGAGGACGCCCTCCTCGGCGAGCTCGGCGGTGACGTTGAGGCCGGTCTGGCCGCCCAGACCGGCGATGACGCCGTCCGGGCGCTCCTTCTCGATGATCTCCGCGATGGCCTCGACGGTGATTGGCTCGACGTACACCTTGTCGGCCATCTCCGGGTCCGTCATTATGGTCGCGGGGTTCGAGTTGACGAGGACGACTCGGGCGCCCTCCTCTTGCAGCGCCCGGCACGCCTGTGCGCCGGAGTAGTCGAACTCCGCTGCCTGTCCGATCTGAATCGGGCCGCTCCCGATCAGGAGGATGGTACGGTCCTCGGTCGAGAGGTCCTCGTCGGTCATTACTCGGGCCGAGTCAGCACATCGTAATAAGCCCGACGAAACGCTACGAGATTCGTAAGCGAATTTCGAATATCGAATCGAGCAATCGTTACCGCTGCAGACCGTCCCGTCACCCTCCGTCGGGGAAGAAGAGCGTCGCCTCCTCGTGTTCCACGACGAACGAGGTCTGGTCGAGGGTCCGCAACCGCGTCGCGAGATGGCCTACCGACTCAGCCGCCGCCTGCAGGTCCGGAAGCGCAGCGTGGCGGTAGTACAGCGGGACGACCGCAACCCGCTCGCGCGAGGTGTCCTCCAGTGCGACGGCCGTGAACACCACGCCAGCCGCCGAGCCGACGAACACTTGGTAGCTGTCGACGCCGTCCTCAAGCAGGTCGGTCAGTTCACGGAACTGGTCGTCGGGGACCAGTACGTCGAAGCCCGGGAGGTCCCGGTCGACAGTGACACCTCCCGTATCGAGTTCGAGGGCTGTCCAGCCTCGTTCGCGGTACTCGTCGGCCGTTGCACCCACGTCTGCCACCAGTGCGTCCCAGTGCTCGACCGCACCGCTGAGAGGGTGGCCGCCAGAGACGTCCATCTCGTGAGTGGGAGCGACGCACACGCAAAAGCGTTGTCCGTTCCGGTCAGTCGTCCTGCCCGGTGGGCGCCACCCCTTCCAGTGGCTCGCTCTCCCAGTAGGGGTGGTCCTCGTCCACCCTGAAGCACGCCGCGCGCTGCCCGCCTCCCACGTCGTAGTCGCCTGGGTCCTCCTGCCGGCAGGCCTCCCGGGCGTAGGGACACCGCGTGTGGAACCGACAGCCTGCGGGTGGGTCGCGCGGCGAGGGGACGTCCCCTTCGAGCGCGTCGACCCGGCGGCCGTACTCCTCGGTCGAGGCCCGCGGGACGCTCTCCAGCAACGCCTGTGTGTAGGGGTGCTGTGGGTCCTCGAAGATGTCGTCGACAGGCCCCGTCTCGACGATGCGCCCGAGGTACATCACCGCCACGCGGTCGGAGATGTGCCGGACGACCGAGAGGTCGTGCGCGATGAACAGGTAGGTCAGCCCGAACTCCGTCTGGAGGTCCTCCAGCAGGTTCAGGACCTGTGCTTGGACGCTGACGTCCAGCGCCGAGACCGGTTCGTCGAGGACGACGAACTCCGGCTCGAGCGCAAGCGCCCGCGCGATACCGACACGCTGTCGCTGGCCGCCGCTGAACTCGTGTGGGTAGCGGTCGACCTGTGCTGCCGACAGTCCCACCCGCTCGAGGAGGTCCTTCGCACGCTGGCGTCGCTCGGCGCGACCGGCGATTCCGTGGATGTCCAGCGGTTCGGTGATGATGTCGCCGACGGTCATTCGGGGGTCGAGGCTGGAGAACGGGTCCTGGAAGACGACCTGTGCCCGCCGCCGGAACTGTCGGAGTTCGGCGTCGCTCATCGCCAGCAGGTCCTCACCGTCGAACGTGACGGTGCCGTCAGTGGCATCGCGGAGTCGAAGTACCGTCTCGCCGGTTGTGGACTTCCCACAGCCCGACTCGCCGACCAGGCCGAGGGTCTCTCCCTCCTCGACGTGGAACGAGACGCCGTCGACGGCCTTTACGCTAACCGGGTCGCGGCCGAGGGCCCGGTCGATGAGCGTGTCCCGCTCGAAGTAGTACTTCCGGAGGTTCTCGACCTCCAGTAGCGCTCGGTCCTCTGGTCCGCCGCTCCCGTTGCCCGCCTCGTCGGTGCCGAACTCGAACCCATCCTCCTCGCTCACTCCGACTCACCTCCGTCCCCGAAACGGTCCGAGGAGAGTGCGTCTGCCGGGTCGTAGTTACGCTCGGCGAGCACGCAACGGGTGCGGTGTTCCGGGCCGTCACCCACGTCGAACTCGGGGGGTTTCTCCAGACAGTCGACCATCGCCTTCGGACACCGGTCGGCGAAGTAACAGCGGTCACCCATCTCCGAGTCCAGCAGCCCCGGCACGTTCCCCTCGATGGGCTGGAGCCGCGGGCGCGGGTCCTGTAGGTCCGGGATGGAGCCCAGTAGCCCCTGCGTGTAGGGGTGGGTAGGGTTGTCGAACACGTCGGCGAGGCTCCCCCGCTCGACCACCTCGCCAGCGTACATCACGCAGACCCGATCGCACATCCGGGCGACGACGCCGAGGTCGTGGGTGATGAGCACGATGCTCATCCCGCGGTCGTCCTGGATTTCACGCAGCAGTTCGAGAATCTGTGCTTGGATGGTCACGTCTAGCGCTGTCGTCGGCTCGTCGGCGATGAGCAGGTCCGGTTCACCCGCGAGCGCCTGCGCTATCATCGCGCGCTGGAGCATCCCACCGGAGAACTGGTGTGGGTACTCTTCGGCCCGCTCCGCGGGGTCCGGGATACCGACCTGCGAGAGGAGGTCTATCGCACGATCCATGCTCTCCTCGTCGACGTAACTCCGCCCCGGGACCAGTCCGTCGACGATGTAGTTCACCAGGCCGTACCCCTGTGTCCGCGACCGCGTCGATCGCGGGTTCGACCGCGCCCGACGCTGGACCTCCACCGCTTCGGCGATCTGTTCGCCGACGGTGATAGAGGGGTTGAAACTGCTCATCGGGTCCTGGAAGATGGTGCTGAACGCCGGCCCACGGAGCGCGCGCCGGACCCCCTTCGGGACGGTCCGGAGGTCGACGTGGTCGCCGTCGATGCCCACGTCCGGGTCGTCGCCGAACTCCGCTGCGAGGTCCGGATTACGGTACCACACCTCGCCGTCGGTGACCCGACCGGGACTCTCGATTAGGTCGATGACCGAGAGCGCGGTCACGGACTTGCCGGAGCCTGACTCGCCCACGATGCCGAGTATCTCGTTGTCGCGGACGTCGAAGGAGACCCCCTCGACCGCGTTCACCTGCCCCTCTTCAGTGAAGAACCGGGTCTTCAGATTACGTACCCTGAGCAGATCGGTGTCGCCCACGGTCCGCTGAACAGTGGTCTCGCGGCTCACGCGCCACCTCCCTCGCCCTCGATACCGGGGTCGAGGGCGTCGCGCAGCCAGTCACCGAGCAGATTGATGCCGACGACCGAGAGCACGATGGCGAGACCGGGCATCGTGGCGATCCACCACTGGCCGGAGGTGATGTAGTCACGCCCCTGCGAGATGTCGAACCCCCACGAGAGGGTGGTCCCGGAGAACCCCAGGAAGGAGAGCGCACTCTCCAACAGGATGATGGCGGCTATCTGTATCGTGCCGAGGACGAGTATCGGAGTGATGGCGTTCGGAAGCACGTGTGAGCGGATGATGCGCCCGTTCTTGGCCCCGAGCGCGCGGGCGGCCTTGACGTACTCTTGTTCACGCAACGAGAGCGCCTCGCCGCGCGCGACGCGGGCGAACCAGACCCAGTTCACCAGCCCCACGACGATGATCACGGTCCCCGGCAGGGTGAACGTCTCCGGCATCTCACTCGCGAACCCGACTGCGACGAACGGATCCGGTATCGGGACGGCCGCACGGCCCCAGAGCCCGATGAGGGCGATGGCGAGGACGAGGGACGGGAACGCGAGACTGATGTCGGCGACTCGCATCAGTGCGTCGTCGGTCTTGCCGCGGTGGTACCCGGCGAGCAGCCCGACGGGGACGCCGACGAACGCCGCCAACAACGTCCCGAGGACGCCGACCAGCAACGAGGTTCGCGCCCCGTAGATGACCCGCGAGAGCATGTCACGACCGAGCGCGTCCGTTCCGAGTGGGTAGCTGGCGTTCGCCGAGATGGTCCGCGTCTCGTTGACCAATCGTATCTCACCGTCCACGAACTCCGACGTCGTCGTGTTCGTGGTCTTCGAGAATCCCATCGGCGGGAGTTCGGACTGGTTGAGCCGCTGGGTGGTCGGGTTGTGTGGCGCCACGAACGGCGCGAACACCGCGACGAGGATGATGCCGACGACCAGCACCAGCCCCAGCTTGGCCAGCCCGCTCCGGCGGAACTCGCGTTTGAGGTTCCGCTTGACGCGCGGAGAGATGGAGAGTGCGGACCGGAGTGCGCCGAGTAACCTGTCGAGCACCATCAGTCGTACACCACCTGCGGGTTGACGTAGGCGTAGACGGCGTCGACGAGGATGTTCACGACGACGAACCCGGCCCCGATGACGATCAGACTGCCCTGCAACGCCGGCCAGTCACGGAGGTTGATACTGTCGATGACGAGGGTCCCAAGACCCGGCCACGCGAACACGGCTTCCGTGATGACCGCCCCGCCGATGAGGGTCCCCAGCTGGAGCCCGAGGACGGTGACGACGGGGATGAGCGTGTTCCGGAGCGCGTGCTTGTACCGGACCAGCGTCTCGGGGAGCCCCTTCGCACGAGCCGCACGCACGTAGGACTGGCCGAGCTGGTCCAGCATGCCCGACCGGGTGAGCCGGGTGATGAGCGCCGTGAAGTACGTCCCCAGTGTTATGGCCGGGAGTGTGATGAACGTCAGCCACGCGACGAGCGTGTCGAGGAACGGATCTCCCGTCCAGATGGCCGTGACCACGTCGCCGACGTTCACGCCGCGACCGCTCGTCCGGAAGATGTCGAGTTCCACCGAGAACACGAGCACGAGCATGATACCGAGCCAGAAGTTCGGCGTCGAGATGCCCCCCAGCGAGAAGAGCGTCGCGCCGTAGTCGACCGGCTCGTTCCGCCGGGTCGCACTGAGGACCCCTAGCGGGATGGAGATGACGATGGCGACCACCGTGGCGGCCACCGCCAGTTCGAGCGTGGCGGGGAGCTTCGAGAACACCAGCGTGGCGGCCTCCTGCCCCTTGATGTACGAGAACCCCATATCCCCGCGGAGCAGGTCGCCGACGTACTGGACGTACTGGACGTACAGTGGTTGGTCGAGACCGAGCTCCCGAGCGATGGCTCGCCGGGTCTCCTGCGAGGCGTCCAGCGGCGCGATGGCGTTGATGGGGCTCCCGGGAGTGACGAACCGGAGTCCGAACACCACAGTGATTACTCCCCACACGACCAGCACACCCTGTAGGACCCGCTTGAGCAGGAACCTACCGAGTGCCATCCTCACCTCCGACGGGGATGCATATCACGGTGTTATCTGAGCGTGGCGGTGTACGGGTCGATGATCTCATCGTTCCGCGGCTGCCAGTCGATGCGGTTGGAGACGCCGTAGACGCTGAACTGCTGGTGCAGGAACACCCAGGGTGCGAGGTCGTGGATGAACGCGTTCGCCTCCTGCAGTATCGCGGAGCGCTCGTCCGGGTCGGCCGTGCTCTGTGCATCCGCCATGTACTGGTCCACCTGGTCGTTCTCGAGGATGGTCAGCGCCCCGTCTGTCGCCAGCAGCGGGATGATGGTCTGTGCGGCGTCGAACTCGCCGTTACCCCAGCCGAGCAGGTTGAACGCCGGCTTGTCTTCGATGTTCCCGGTCGTCAGGTCCTGGACCAGCGAGGAGAATTCGCGCTGCTGGAGTTCACAGGAGACGTTCGAGAGCTGGTCGATCTGGTCGGCACAGGCCTGTGCGATCTCGACGTCCTTCAGGTACCGGCCGATGGGCGTCTGGAGCGTGATCTCGGCGCCGGCGAAGCCGGAATCCTCGACCAACTGCTCGGCCTGTTCGGGGTCGTACGGGTACGGTTCGATGTCGGGGTTGTGCCCGACGAACGGTTCCAGCGTCGGCTGGCCAGTGGGGGCACCGAACCCGTCCAAGACGTTCTCGATGATGCTGTTCAGGTCGACGGCGTAGTTCATCGCCTGACGGAACTCCTGGGACGTGAACGGCTCGACGTCGTAGCGCATCTGCAGGAAGATGATGCGCGTACTCGGGACCGGGGCGATACGTGCCGAGTCCGAGTTCTGGACCCTGCTGATCTCCTGGGGCGGCACGTTGACCGTGATGTCGCTCTCGCCCTGCAGGATACGGTTGACACGCGTGCTCGACTCGCTGGCCGCGTTCCACGTTAGCGTGCCGACGGGGGCCGCCCCGCGCCAGTGGTCCTCGAACCGCTCGAAGACGACCTCGTTGCCCGAGTCGTAGCTCGCGGCCGTGAACGGACCCGTCCCGTTCGTGTTCCGGTTGATGAAGTCGGTCCCGTTCTCCTCGACCCACGACTGCTGCATGACCTGCCCGTTGGTCGCGAACAGCTGGAATACGATGGGGTTGAGGCCGTCGAAGTTGACGGTCACCTCGCCGTCGCCTGGAACGACCTCACTGACCGCGCCGAGGTCGTTCTTCTGGGCGCTCGCGATGCCGACGTCGTCGAAGACGATCCGTCGGATGCTGTAGGCAACGTCCTCGGCTGTGAGCGGGTCACCGTTGTGGAAGGTGACACCCTCACGGAGCGTGAACCTGACAGTGCCCGGCTCGACGCGCTCCCACTCGCTCGCGATCCCCTCGACGATTCCACCCTGCTTGTCCCGGTCCAGGAGCCCGTCGTAGGCCTGGCTGACGATGTTGTCCGTCGGCGTCTCCGCGTGGTCCTGCGGGTCGAGGCCGGAGTCCATCTGCCCTGCCGTGACCGTCATGTCGAACGTCTCGACCTCCTCGCCGTCGCCACTCTCGGTGTCGGTCTCGGTCGGGGTCGGCTCGGGTGTGGAGTCGTCGCCCGGTTCCGGGGTCGGCTCGGGAGTCTGGTCGCCGTTGCCCGCACAGCCGGCGAGCGCTACGACCGCTCCGGCGCTACCGGTCGCCTTCAGGAACGTCCGTCGGTCCACGTCTTCGCGTGACATACCTCGTATTCACTAGTTCACTCCTATTAAATAGCGAGGGTGCGCTCCGGTCGTTTCGACTCCCTGGTGGATGGAACATCCTCCTCGAGGGCCGTCCCCCGGTCAGTTGAGTTCTGGGACGCGATACCGGTAGGGCTGGCCCTGGATGACCTCGACCTCGCCCGCCTGCGCTCGACGACCGAGGACCGTGGCCACGCGGTGCGGACTCTCGAAGGCGCTCCCCTGCCCGTGTTCCTCGAGCAGGTCGAGTATCTCGCGGGCGGTCAGGGGCTCGTCTGGTTCCGCGTCCGAGAGCACCGACCTGATGCGCTCGAACTCGCCCCGGCGTATGCGCATGTGTATGCACAACACCCCGAATGTCATAGAACCCCGTCAGACAGGCGTCCGACGGCGGTTCGGGCAGAATCGAGGGACGGCGGACCGACGGACACACTCACAGATGTCGGACGGATGTGTCTGGCCGTGGGTGACGCGCCGGGGCGAGCGGCGCGGCGTCGACACCCCGACTCCATAGTGATGGATAGTAGTACTTTCGGTTCGTGGGAAGTATCCACACGGCGCCGGTGTTCGGGTGAGGACCGGTCGAATCGCCCGGCTACACCGCCCGGTCGAACTCGTCCTCGAAGTCCCGCTCCGCGCGGTAGGCCTCGACGAACTCGCTCACGTCGAACTGGAGCATCTGCTCTTCGAACTGTGCCGCGACACTGCCGTCCTCGGCGTGGCTGATGGCGTGTTCCATCAGTTCGACGAGCAACTCGACGACGACCTCGTGGAGCCGCCGGGAGTCGAAGTCTGTCATCCAGACCAGCGTGTAGCCGACGGAGCCGTCCTCGCTCAGGTCGACGCTGGCCACGGCCTCGGGGAACTCCTCCAGCACCATCCCCATCACGTGGACGGTGCCGAACTCGTCCCAGTCGTCGCTGGTGTCGACCGTGACGCGGAGCACGTCGACGATGGACTCGGGGACCCACCGCGAGAGCGGGTGGACGTCCATCACGACAGCGTGTCGCTCCCCGCAGGCGCACTCGTAGTCCCGCAGGCCCATGTCGAGGTCGTGGACGGCGACGGTCCGTCCGCAGGGGAGGTCCAGTTCGGCCGTCTCCCCACCGGGGACGCGCGGTTCTGCCATACCCCCCGTTCGGGGGCCAGCGATTAAAAGGGGGCGATACGTGAGGTGTCGACCATCGGAGGCACCTCGGAGCCAGACGGTGGGCGACACGAGCCGTGGCGTGGTGCCTACGCCCGTCTTAGGGCTCCGGGATGTCGTCCGGGCCGAGCGCACCCACCTCGTCGTCTGCCGGCTCCGCCGCCGTGTGCGTCCGCAGTTGCTGGTAAGCGTTCGTCGTGGCGGCGATACCGAACAGCGCCACGATCGGGCCGACGAGGAGACCGATGGCCGTCCCGACGAGTGTGGGACCGCCGACGGCGGTCACGACGAGGCTGGGGAGGAGCCCGACGATGGCGACGACGACGAGGACGGCCACGAGGCCGAACAGCGTGATGCGGTTCCCCTTCGTCAGCTCGTAGGACTCGGCCAGCGCGTCCACGAAGTTCCTGTCGCGGAGGGCGATCTCCTGTCGCAGGAAGAGGAAGACGACGTAGAGGAACACGCCGGGCAGGACGAACAGGGCGAGGCCGATGGTGACGAGGACGGCGAGGACGACACCCCCCACGAACCCGTTGAGCGTCACCGAGACCAGCCGGTCCGCGGCGTCGGCCGGGAGGGCGTCGGTCGTGTCGCTCGCGAACGCCCGGATGGCGACCATCGTGGCCGCCTCGGCCACGAGGGCGAAGAGGAAGACCACCGCCACCGCGGCGATGGCGGGCACGTCCACCGCGAGCGGCGAGGCCGCCCGCTGTGTCCGGAGTTGCTCGCGGAGCGTCTCGAGTTGTTCGGGGGTGAACGCGCCGTCGGCACCGGTTCCCGCAGTCTCGGCGGCGCGGACGAGCGACTCGAACGCCGCGACGCTGAGCGACTGCTGGGCGACGGTACTGACCGCACCGACCAGCAGGAAGACGACGAACAGCAGCAGCCCGTTGCGTGTCGTGAGCCGCGAGAACCCCTCCTCGACGGCCCGTCCGATATCCAGCGTCATGCCGGAACGCCTCCCGGCGCGGACTTAATGGGTTCGGCCCGGCGTCAGGGCCAGTCGTCGCGCTCCTCGCCGCCCTCGCGCTCGGTGACCGTCTCCGGGTCGCCGAGTTCCCACTCGGCGGCCTCGGCGGCCTGTTCGATGCCGAGGTACTCCCAGCCCACCTCGTCGGCGATGTCGGCGTCCTCGTCGCCCGCGCCGATGAAGACGTGGCGGTCGGTGTCGAACTGCCGCTTGACGTTCTCCAGCGACTCCACCTTGCCCCGTGGCCCGGAGAAGAAGTCCTGCCGGATGCGGTTCTTCCGCGTGAAGTTCGTGACGACGTAGGTGGGCTTGTCACTCACGACGCCGACGTACTCCGACCACGAGCGTGCGTCCGAGAAGACCTCGTCCGGCCGCCGCAGTCGCTTGAGCGATTCCAGCTCGAACGCGAGGGTCATGTCCGAGGAGCCGCCACCTTGCATACCCGTTGGTGGGGTCGGCACCCGGCAAAACGCTTCGGATGCGAGGTGCCGACCGCAGGGAGGCACCTCGTCGTCGTGAGCGGGAGCGCGCCAGCGAGCGACACGCGAACTGCGTGGAGCGGATGCAGTGAGTAGACACGCCGAATCGCGCGATACGCGGGCTTCACGACCATCTGACCCGTGGAGACACTGCGACCGTCCGACCACGGTCACACGGCACCGCCCCACCGAACTAAGCCCACCCCGGCCTCAGGCATCGACATGGACCACGAGACCGTCCGTGAGGTGTTCCCCGAGGCCGACGAGATCGGCGACCCGGCGCTACGTGAGGGCGTCCTCGCGGCGTGGGCGGGCGCCTGTGAGGACGCCGGCGTGGAGACGGCAGAGTCGCTCCGGGCGCTCCCGTGGCTCCCCCCGGTACAGCGGGCCCTCGGCGTCCCCGCAGACGCCGAGCGACTCGTCCCCCACGTCCGGGACGTGACCGCCGGGGCGGTGTCGCTCGCCGGGGCGCTGGTCGCCCGCCGCGAGACGGCCGTCGACACGGACCTGCTGGTCGCTGGCGCGCTCGTCCACGACGTGTCGAAACTCGTGGAGTTCGACGGGATGGACGCCACGCGCACCTACGACCTGCTGGGCCACCCGTACTGGGGGGTCCACGTCGTCGCTCGCGCCGGCCTGCCGGTCGAACTCGCACACGTCGTCCTCTCGCACACCTCGCGGACGGACGTCGACCCAGCCTTCCTCGAAGCCGAACTGGTCCGGCGAGCGGACGAGGCGGCGGCGAACGCCATCCGCCTCGCGTACGTCGACGACCTCCGCGAGGCCTGAGTCGGGGGCGACGGTACACTCTTGTCGTGTGGTATCGCATCGCGTGACATGCCCGCCGAGTCGTTCACCCTCGCGGCCGCACAGGTCCAGCCGGTCTACCACGACAAGGAAGCGACGCTGGAGAAGGCCTGCCGGTACGTCGAACGGGCCGCGAGCGAGGGGGTCGACCTCCTCGCGTTCCCCGAGACGTTCGTCCCCGGCTACCCCTACTGGCGGCGCGCGGTCTCCATCCCGCGCTGGACGGAACTGATGGTCGACCTCCAGAAGGAGAGTCTCACGCTCGACGACCCGGCGCTCGACCCACTGCGAGAGACCATCGCCGAGGCGAACGTCCACGTCTGTCTGGGCGCGACCGAACGCTCCGGGCGACGGGGGAGCGAGACGCTCTACAACTCGATGTTCTGGTTCGACCGGGACGGCCGACTCGTCCGGGTCCACCGGAAGCTCATGCCGACACACGGCGAACGGACCATCTGGGGCCGTGGCGACCCGTCGACGCTCGCGGTCCACGACAGCGACCTCGGGACCCTCGGCGGCCTCGTCTGCTACGAGAACCACATGACGCTCCCCAAGGCCGCGCTCTGCGCGATGGGCGAGGAGATACACACCGCCGTCTGGCCGGGCTACTGGACGCAGGACGGGCACCCGGGCGCGAAGTCCCGGGCCGAGGACGCCGCCGCCAGCGACACCTGCGACATCTACCCCGCGGTCCGACAGTACGCGTTCGAGACCCAGTCGTTCGTCCTGTCGAGTTCGCTCTACCTCGGAGACATGAACCCGCCCGGGTTCGAGGACGGCGAACTCGGGTACGACCTCGCGGCCGGCGGGAGCATGCTCGTCAACCCCGCCGGCGTGGTGAAGGCCGGACCGGTGTTGAACGAGGAGGCGCTCCTGACCGCCGAGTTCGAGCGCGACGAGCGGCGTGCGGTGAAGGCCTACTTCGACGCGATGGGCCACTACACGCGCTGGGACGCCGTCAACCTCGAGGTGAACGACGCCACCTACGAACCCGTTCACGACCACCACGGCGGAGGAGCGGGGGACGCGCGGCGCGTCCGCAGGGTCGGGGACAGCCTCGGTCCCTCGCGGCCGGAGCCCGCCGACCTCGAGGCCATCGCCGAGGAACACGACCTCCCCTACGAGGCGGTCGAGGCCGTGGCCGAGAGCCTGGCCGACTGACCACGCGTCTCAGACACCGCCAGTGGGCTCGGTCCCCCGGCGAGCGACGACCCACCGGTAGACCCGGTGCGTGCCGGCGGCGACGATGGCGAGCCACGTCGCCGCGAGGACGGCCACGCCCACCCAGAACGCCCCGACGACGCGGTACATCTCGAGGTACGGGGCGACCAGCGAGAGGGCAGCGACGACGGCGCCGAAGGCGGTGACGCCGGCCACGTACCGGTCGCTCTCGGCGGCGTAGGCTGCCCGTGCGACCAGGATGCCCAGCGGGATCACCGTCGGCCACGCGAGGAACAGGAGGTTCGAGAACCCGAACAGCGTGGCGTGGTTGATGGTGCCCGTCCGGAAGAGGTAGCGCTCGCCGCCCTTCTCGACGAACTGGAGGGCCTCGTCGGGCCGGAGTCTCGTGCCGTACTCGAACTCCGGCGGGAGGTCCGACTGCGCGTAGCCGTCACAGACGAGGACGAACCCCCGGCAGACGGTGGGTTCGAACACGCCGTCCGGCTCGGCGAGCGCCCGGTCGAACAGGTCCTGCGCGGCGGGAGAGAGCTCCTCGTACCGGTATATCTCGATGTCGGGGTCCGCGGCGTACTCGTCGTAGGTCGCCGAGGACTCGGTGACGATAGCGTGGTCGTACGACGGGTCACCGCGGGTCGTCTCGTACGGCGACGCGAGCGTCCCCGGGTACGCCGCGAGGCCGAGGAGGACGACAGCGACGACGAGCCCCGCGATACGCAGCCGGCGGGCGTCGGGGGAGGGCACGGTCGTCGGTGATTCTGTAGCGGGCTACAAGTGCTTTCTCCACGACACGTCGTCCGCCGTCGGCCGTGGCGGCCCGGAACGGAACCCACAAGCCCGCGCCCCGGAAAACGCCAGCAACGAATGGCACGCGAGATATTCGAGGTGCGCGACTGGGACGGCGCGGCCCGACTGGGCGAGTTGACCGTCCCCAGGGCGGGGGTCACGGTGGAGACGCCGGCGCTCCTGCCGGTGGTCAACCCCCACAAGCAGACGGTCCCGCCGGCCCGCCTCCAGTCGGAGTTCGGCGCCGAGATACTCATCACGAACGGCTACATCCTCTACGGGAGCGACGAGTTCCGCGAAGAGGCCCTCGACGTGGGCCTGCACGACCTCTACGAGTTCGACGGGGCCATCATGACCGACTCTGGGTCGTTCCAGCTGGCCGAGTACGGCGAGATCAGCGTCGACACCGAGGAGATACTGCGGTTCCAGCACGACATCGGGAGCGACATCGGGACGCCCGTCGACATCCCCACCCCACCGGACGTGAGCCGCGAACGGGCCGAGTCCGAACTCGCGGAGACCGAGCGCGCCCTCGCCGAGGCCGAGACCGTCGACGTGGGTGAGATGCTCGTCAACGCGCCGGTGCAGGGGTCGACTCACCCGGCGCTCCGGACGGCGGCAGCCGAACACGCCTACGCCACCGACCTCGACGTGTTCCCCATCGGTGCGGTCGTGCCGCTGCTGAACGCGTACCGGTACGACGACGTGGTCGACGTCGTCGCCGCCGCCAAGCGGGGCCTCGGTGCCGACGCGCCCGTCCACCTGTTCGGTGCCGGCCACCCCATGATGTTCGCGCTCGCGGTGGCGATGGGGTGTGACCTGTTCGACTCCGCCGCCTACGCGCTCTACGCCCGCGACGACCGCTACCTCACGGTCCGGGGGACCGAACTCCTCGCTGACCTCGATTACCTCCCGTGCTCGTGTCCCGTCTGTGCGGCCTCCACGCCCGAGGGCCTCCGCAGCGAGGACGACGACGAGCGGACGCGACTGCTCGCCGAGCACAACCTCCACGTCACCTTCGAGGAGCTCCGCCGCGTGAAACAGGCCATCAGGTCGGGGTCGCTGCTCGAACTCGTCGAGACGCGCGTCCGGGGGCACCCCACGCTGGTCGACGGGTTCCGGGCGATGCTGGCGCACGCCGAGACGCTCGAAGCGACCGACCCGGTCTCGAAGGGCGCGTTCTTCCACCTCTCGGCCGAGTCCGCCGACCGACCGGAGGTGCTCCGGCACCAGGAGCGACTCGAGCGTCTCACCGTGGCGGGTGACACCTGCCTGCTGACGACGGGGTCGGGCAACTCCGACGACCACGACACCACGTGGCGCGTGGTCCCCCCGTTCGGGCCGTTCCCGCGGGCGCTCTCGGAGTCGTACCCGCTCACAGCGGAGGTGCCGGAACGCCTCTCTCGCGAGGCGTACGAACGGGCGGCCGACGGCGTCGCCCGACTGGTCGAGACGAACCCGGACGTGACGTTCACGTTCGCGCATCACCAGTGGCCCGCGTCGGCCGTCGAGCGCGTGCCCGATGGTGTCGAGGTCCAGCGGTACGGGGACGGGACGGACCCGCGGGACCACTGAGTCGGCCACCGCCGTGCGTCGGGTGACGCGTGACTCACGCGAGGTAGGTACTCGCGCCGAGGACGACCGTCGCTCCACCCACCACGAGGAGTCCACTGATGCGGTGGAGCGCGACGTACCAGTCCTCGGGTTCGACCGCGTCCCGATTGCGGAATCCGATCAGTTCGAACGTCTTCTGGAACTGGATGTACCCACGTGGCACGACGAGCAGCGGGACGCCGATCAGTGCGAGGAGGAGGACCGCCAGCGGGACGACCTCCTCCGAGCCGGTGGGGAGGTCGGGTCCCCCGAGGAAGGCCAGCAGTCCGAACGCGAACAGTGGCGAGGCGGCGACCACACCGCCGGTGGTGGAGCCGGTCTCCGCGACGAGCGCGCCGACGAGGACGTAGACGGCCCACGCGAGACCGACGAGCGAGATGCCGACGAGGAGGGGTTCGGCGGTGCCGAGGACGAACTCGCCCGCGCTCTCGCGCACCGCGTCAGGTGTCGCCGGGTACGAGCGGCTCGGCGCCAGCAGGGCGACGGCCGCCGCCCGGACGGGCCAGAGCAGGCCGACCGGGAGGAACGCCCACCCGGCGCGACCGAGTATCGTCGTGAACGACTCGGCTCCGGAGAGGAGGTAGCCCGCGCCACCGACCGAGAGCCAGACGAGGCCGAGCGCGAACGGGGCGCCCAGCGCCGCCGAGAACAGCCGCTGCTGGGCCGCGCCACCGAGGGAGACGTCGACGGTGTCCGGCAGGGTACACTCGCTCGGCGTGTACCAGTCCATGTCGTCGGGCCAGCCCGTCGGCTCGGTACACTCCCGGGTCGACGGCTTCTCCGGGTTGTCGACGGTCGCGGTACCGGACACCACCTCACCGAGGACGAGGGCAGTGCCGGCGAGCGACGCGGCGACGAGGAGCCCGGCGAGGCAGACGACGAGGAGGCCGTCCAACCCGTCGGGCGGGTCGTCCTCGAACGCCGTCCGTGGCCGGACCAGCGGTCGGAGGAGACGGCTGGTGTCGGGGACCATACACGAGGGGCGTGAGGCCGCGGATGAATCTCTTTCGGCCCGCCCACCGTGAAAGGCAAGAGTGTTCCCCCGCCGTCGCCGAACCCGACCATGACCGACCACTTCGAGGTCCACGACCGGGACGGGGCGGCCCGCCTCGGCGAGTTGCGACTCGCCGACCCGCTCCGCACACCGGCACTCGTGGACGAGGTGCTGCGCGACGCGGGGTCGCTCTGGGCTGCCGAACGCGAGGTACCCGAGGGCGACGACGCCCACCTGAGCGTCCTCCCGCACCGCGCCGCCCCGACCGGCACCGACCAGCGAGTCGCCGAGGCCTTCGCGCCCGAGCCGCCCGACGTCGACTACCCCGCCGCGGCCGTCGTCACCGCCGACACCGCCGCCGATCTCGGCGTCGACGCGTACCTCCTCTCCGGTGGACCGGGCCTCGTCGACCACGCCGAAGCGTTCGTCGGCAGCGTGATCCGCACGCGAGCGGCCATCCCCGGCGACACCGCGCTCTACCTCGCCGGCTGTGCCACGCCCGCGAACGTCGCCACGCTCGTCTACGCGGGCGTCGACCTCGTGGACTCGGACTTCGCGCACGTCCGTGGCACCGAGGGCTTCTACCTCACGAGCGACGGCGAGTACTTCCTCGAGGACCTCGACGAGCTCCCCTGTGCCTGCACCGCCTGCCAGCAGGGGCGCGACTCGTTCGGCCCGGAGGACTGTGCGGAACACAACGTGAACGCCCTCCGAGCCGAGCTCGCCACCGTCCGCCAGCGCATCCGCCGCGGGCGGCTCCGTGACTACGTCGAGGGGCAGGCCCGTCACGAGGCGTTCGGGACGAGCGTGTTCCGACGGCTGGACCGCCAGTACGCCTACAGCGAGGAACGGACGCCCGTCTACCGGCGGAACTCGATGCTCGCCGCGAGCGAGGACTCCCTCCGCCGCGTCGAGATACAGCGGTTCGCCGACCGCGTCACCTCGCGCTACGTCCCGCGGTTCGACGACCGGCCGCTCGTCCTCGTGCCCTGTTCGGCCCGTAAACCCTACAGCGAGTCCCAGTCGCACGGCCAGTACCACGACGCCGTCCGCTGGCGCGCGCACATGGTCTCGATGACCTCGCCCATCGGGGTGGTCCCGCAGGAACTCGAACTGACCTACCCGGCTCAGCACTACGACTCGGTCGTCACCGGCGACTGGTCCGCCACCGAGATCGAGTTCGTGACGGACGTGCTCGTGCGCTACCTCCAACGGGCCGACTACCCCGAGGTGATAGCGCACGTCCCACCGGAGGGCTACCGCGAGATATGCGAGCGTGCCGAGGCGCGACTGGACGGGACCGAGTTCACCTACACCGTCGCGGACCACCCGACGACGAGCGACTCGCTGGCGAACCTCGCGAACGCGCTCGGGGGGAACGACCGCTACCCCAAACGCGAACGCGAACACAACACCGTCCGGGCCATCGCGGACTTCTTCCTCGGCGACGGCGCGGGCGAGGAGTTGTTCTCCGAGGACCTCCGCACCGACGGACGCTACCCGAAGCTCCGCGCCCACGAGGGTGGCGAGCACCTCGCCACACTCGTCCCGCAGTACGGGTCGCTCTCGTTCACGCTCGCCGGCGCACGCCACTGGCTGAAGTCGGACGCACCCACCAAGCGCGTGGAGATCGACGCGTTCGTCCCGAAGGGGAGCGTCCTCGCGCCGGGTATCGTGGACGCTGACGACGACGTACGCGTGGGTGACGAGGTGGTCGTGGAGGGCCCGAAGGCGTTCGCCGTCGGCCGCGCGCAGATGCCGGGGCGGGAGATGGCGGAGTCGACACGGGGCGTGGCGGTCGAAGTCCGGCACAGCGAGGAGCGGTAATCGGGGCGGCGTTCCGCGACGACCATCTCTTTGTACCGCGCGCCGCTACCACGGGCCATGGAACCCATCGAACTGACGATTCCGGAGCACGTCCTCGACCTGCTCCCGCAGGACGGACAGAACGCCGCGATGGACATGGAGAAGGCCGTCGAGGGGTACGAACGCCACCTCAACCGGTCGCTGGGGGCGAACGAGGACGCCGAGAAGGCCGCCGACGTCCTCGACGTCGTCGAACACATGGAGTCCCGGATGGAGACGTACGACACCTTCGTCCCCGAACTCCGCGCGTGGGGCCAGTCGCCCGCCTACGCCATCGCGTGGCGGAACCTCCACGGTGAACTCATCTCCCAGATATACCAGCACGATGTGGGCGCGTTGCTGGACCGCGAGCGCAACTACCGCATCGCCGACGACGGCATCCGACTGAAGGACCTGAAGGACGACTGAACGGGCCGCCGGTCGGCCAGAGCGTCTACTGTCACCGTGTGGCAAACGTTCTTGTAGGTGATTCCCCGCAGGTGCCACACCGCGGGAACTAACACGCTCGGACCAGTGGGGTACCACGATGCCCTCCAGACGTGCGGTGTTGACAGCAGTCACGGCGGTCGGGACGACCGGACTCGCCGGGTGTGGTGCCCTGAGTGGTGAGGCGAGCAGCGATGGCGGCGGTCGGTCCTGCGAGTCGAGCGCGGAGGCCCGCGACGAGTCGAGCGACCTGATACAGCAGGCCAGCGCCTCACCCGGCGAGAACGTCGTGTTCCGTACAGTCCTGAACCGGGAGAGCGAGGCGTTCGAGCGGTTCGACAGCCTCACGCTGCGGACCACGACGGGCGACGCGTACCTGATTCCCCGCGAGGAGGGGACGGACCCCGACGCCCCCGCAAGGCGCGTCTACGAGCAGGCGCTCGGTGCGTTCCCCCAGAACGGCCGCATCGAGGTGGTCGCGAACGCCGAGGACGGGGAGACGCTCGACGCACTCACCGTCGAGTTCACCTGCCAGCGACGGACGCCCGTACCGGGTGAGTGAGTCAGAGCGTCGGCCCCAGTTCCTCCATCTGTGCGGCGTCGTGGCCGAAGACAACCGTCGCGTCGTGACGCCGCTCCAGTTCCCGACACAGCGACCGCGACTCGTGCCAGTCACGTGTGCTCCAGAGCAGGCTGGCACCCATCGAGGCGCCCTGCTCGTAGTTGGGTGCGGCGTAGGCCTGGTCGCCGACGACGAGGAGCGTCTCTCTGCCCCGCTCGCACTGCACACCGAGGAGGCCCGGCGAGTGGCCCGGCAGGTGGACCAGTTCCAGCCCCTCGAACAGCGTGTGACGGTGTCGGTCCACGACCCGCCAGTTCAGGTCGCGGTCGAAGTCCCGTTCGAGGTAGGCCTCGTCACCGTCCGGCGCGTCGGTCTTGGCGGAGTAGTAGGCGTACTCCAGCTCGTCCCGGTGGACGTAGACCGGGACGTCTGTCCCCTCGAAGGCGTAGAGACCGCCGGCGTGGTCGAGGTGGAGGTGTGACTGCACGACCGCGTCGATGTCCTCGACCGAGTACCCCGCGTCGGCGAGGTCGTCCTCGATGGGGCGGGCGTCCTCGTGGGTGAACGCGTCGTAGAGCTCGTCAGGCCACCAGTCCGCGCAGTCGGGGTCGGAGCCGGTGTCCCAGAGCACGGTCCCCTCGGGGTGGTCGAACACGAGGTTGTAGACGACGCCGTCCCCGCGGACGAGGTCCGGGTTCGGGTCACTCGCCGTCGCGGTCCGGAAACCGTCGAGGACGAGGTTCGTGTCGGCGGTGATGGTCCCACGGTCGACGACGTGGACCTGATAGTCGGGCATACCCTCGTCTCACGACCCGGTGGCTTGGCCCTGTGGGTCGACGGTGGTCCGGGCGGCGGTCGGTTCGTCCGGTTCGGTCGGCCCACCCTCACCCGTCGCACCTGCCGCCCGCGGGATGGTGACGACGAACTCGGTCCCGGTCTCGTCGGTCCGTTCCAGCCGGAGGTCGCCACCGTAGCGCTGGACGAGGTCCCGCGAGAGCGAGAGTCCGAACCCGTGGTCCCCACCGGTCGGGTAGCTGAACAACTGCTCCTCATCCTCGGGGTCGATACCGTCGCCGTCGTCGAGCACGCTCACATCGGCGTGGTCCGGACCCACGACCGCCGTCACCTCGAGCGTCACCGGCGGGTCGTTGTGGCGGATGCCGTTCTCCATCAGGTTCGTGAACACCCGACCGAGCAGGTCGTTCCCGACCACCTGCACGTCGTCGGGGACGTCAGTCCGGACCGCACCGACCTCGAACCCCGCGACCACGCTCTCGACCTCTCCATCGATCAGGGCTGCCAGGTCGACCGAGCCAGGGTCGACGTCCGTGGGGTCCTGTAGCAGCGTCCGGACCTGCTGGATGAAGACGGCCACCTCGTCGCTCCGGTCGTGGATGGTCCGGAGCCGACGGGTCGCGGTCGGGTCGTCGACGTCCTCGATGAGGATGCCCGCGGTTCCCCGGACGATGGCGATGCCGTTGAGCACCTCGTGGCGGAGCAGGTGGTTCAGGTACTCCATCCGCTCGCGCTCGTGCTTGCGACGTTCGGCCGTGAGCTCCGTCCGCGCCCGTTCCCGGCCCACGTGGTTCGCCCTGACCTCCATCGCGCCGATGAGCAGGCCAGCGGCACTCCCGAACCCGGACGACATCTGGATGACGAGGAACCGCTCGCCGGGGTCGAACCGGGTGCCGATGACGAACATCGTCGCGGTCACGAGCACGGCGAACACGACGGCCGCCCCCGCCGTCCAGCGGAGCAACCGGGGGAGTAGGTCCTCGTCGTACCGCGTCAGGCTCACCCACGCGGTGCCGCTGTAGAGCACGACGAGGGGGATGCCGAGGAGTGCAGCCTCCAGGAACCCCTTCACCCCCAGCATCGTCCCGGCCCGGTGGACCTCCGTGAAGTAGTAGAGGTAGAGCACCGAGAACACGGCGGCGAAGAGGGCCATCCCGTACTTCGCGCGTCGTCGGGGCGTCCCGCTGTCCGTCTGTCCCACGTCGCGGAGTGTCGCGTACTCCACGGGGTATTCGTTGCTATGTTATCTCCAGAACGCTATGTAGCTCTGGAGAACTCACCCGTGTCGTCCGACTGATAGTGCTCTCGAATGCACTATATCTCACTCGGTAGTCGAATGAGTGCACGGTCGTACGAATACGGAACGAGTCACGACGAAGCTTCATTACGCTCCAGCCGGGGACTCCAGACGATGGACGACACAGGTGGGGGGCGGTCGGTGGATAGACCGGGTGGGGACGAGTGGGGCAGGGAAGGACTCGCCTCGCCACGGCTACTGGTGACGCTGTTCGCCGTCGCGTCGATAACATTCTTCGTCGCCTCGGCGGTGACGGAGCAGGTGCCCGAGTTCGCTACCGACGTGGACCTGAAGGCGTTCTTCCTGATCTACCTGCTGGTGGCGCTCGTGCCGTACGGCCTCGCGACGCTCTCGGCGGGTATCGGGATGGCCGTCGGTGAGGGCGCCTACGACATCATCGAGGGGTACGAACTCGACGACCCGTTCGGGTTCGTCGGCTACGTGCTCGGTATCGTCACGTTCGGGTGGGTCCTCCACGTCGCCGGCGACCCGACCGACCGCCGCTGGCAGGTCGCCGCCGCCGTCGCCGGGGCGGGGGTGCAGGCCACCTTCGAGGGCGTCGCGTTCTTCGTTCTCAGCGACGCGGGCCTCCCGGTGGCGCTGTTCAGCATCCTCGGGAACACCGTGACTCACGGGGTGGTGCTCGGTGCGGTCCCGCTCGTGCTGCTGTTGCCGGTCGTTGCCGAGCCCATCGCGCAGGCCATCGGCGTCGAACGAGCGAGCGCCTGAGTCGCCCGAGCGGCTCAGCCGAGTTTCTCCGCGAGGATGAGTCGGGTCTTCGTCGAGACCACCTCGTCCAGCTCGCGGGCGCGGGTGATGAGTTCGTTCAGCGTCCCCGTGTCGGTGGTGTCGACGACGACGACGATGTCCTCCTCGCCCGAGACCTGCCAGACGAAGTCGACCTGGTCCCAGTCGGCGATGGCCTCGGAGATGGCGGTGGTGTCGACGTCGACCGCGACGCCGACCTCGATCATCGCCTTGACGTTCCCGGTCCGGGTCGCCACGGTGAACCGCTCGATGACGCCGTCCTCGACCAGTCGCTCGACGCGGTTGCGGACGGTCCCCTCGCTGGTGCCGACCCGGCCGGCGATCTCCGTGTAGGGCGTCCGCGAGTCACGCCGGAGGATGGCGAGTATCTCGTGGTCGAGGCTATCCATCGGTCTCTGTGGGCCGTTCCAGGTGGTCGCACTTGACGATTACGAATTTCGTAATCTCGCTTCGAAGGGAACGGTTAATGTGGGGTTGTGCATACGATATGCGTAATGAGCGAGAACAGCGAGACGGCCTACCTCGCCATCGAGGGAGGCCGCGTCGTGGAGGCGCGCAGCCGCGCACCGGGACGTACCCGCGGCGAACTGGTGTTCACGACCGCCTACACGGGCTACGAGGAGTCACTGACGGACCCGAGTTACGAGGAGCAGGTGCTCACCTTCTCGTACCCTCTCATCGGGAACTACGGTGTCCGCGAGGAGCGCTTCGAGTCCGACCGGGTCCATCCCCGCGGTGTCGTCGCGCGTGAACTCACCGACGACGTGGCCGAGTGGCTCGAGAGCGAGGGCGTCCCCGCCGTCGACCACCTCGACACGCGTGACCTCGTCACGGGCATCCGCGACGAGGGTGCGATGAAGTGTGGCATCTCCGCCGGTCCCGACGCCTCCGAGGAGGCCGCGCTGGAGGAACTCGAGAACTGCATCGGCATGAGCGACCACACGGACATCGGCTCGCAGGTGTCCATCGCCGAGCGGACGACCTACAACGCAGACGGCGACGGCCCGCGCGTCGCGCTCGTCGACTGCGGCGCGAAAGGCTCCATCGTCGACTCGCTCGTGGAACGCGACGCCGTCGTCGACGTGCTCCCCTACGACGCCACCATCGCGGACGTCGAACACGTCGACCCCGACGTCCTGTTCGTCTCGAACGGTCCCGGCGACCCGGAGAACTTCACGGCCGCCGAGGCGCTCGTCGAGGAGTACGTCGGCGAACTCCCGCTCGCGGGTATCTGCCTCGGCCAGCAGGTCGTCGCCAACGCCCTCGGCGGCGGCACGGAGAAGATGGCGTTCGGCCACCGCGGCGTCAACCAGCCCGTCCGTGACCTCCGCTCGGGCCGCGTCGTGATGACCACGCAGAACCACGGGTACACCGTCGCCGACCCCGGCCCACTCGAGGTGACGCAGGTGAACGTCAACGACGACACGCCCGAGGGTCTGGAGTCGGACGAACTGGAGGTCATCACCCGCCAGTACCACCCCGAGGCCAACCCCGGCCCGCACGACTCGCTGGACTTCTTCGACGACGTGCTCGCGCTCGCCGGCCACGAGAAGCCGGAGACGACCCCCTCGGCGTAACGGGCCCGGTCGCGGAGACCGGCCTGTCGCCAGACGATCCATATACCACGACGCTGCACCGAGTACCGATGGCTCTCGTCCCCTCGCTCCTGACCATCGGTGCGTCCGACCTCGGCGCCGGCCTCCTGTTCCGTGCCGTGGGACGACTGCCCCAGTCCCCCGAGACGCCGCCCGACGAACTGGTCCCGGTCTGGGAGCGACACGCGACCACCCTGGTGGGACTCCCGCTGCTCGTCCTCGGGCTCTCGTCCATCACTCCCGGACCGCTGGCCGTCCCCGGATACGGGGGCGTGGCGCTGTTCCTCGGCATCGTCGTGCTGCCGTGTCCCAACTACACCCCCGCCAGCGTGGGGTAGTCAGTCCCCGCCGCTCTCCTCCTCCCCCTTCTCCTTCCCCCCACCGATCCGCCGGCCGATGTTCTGGAAGAACAGCGCGAACGGCGGGAAGACGACGTTCACGACGCCCAGCAACACGAGCAGCACCCCGGTGAACAGCCAGTCCGTCTCGTTCGTGAAGATGGGGTAGACCCAGACGATGAGCCCGCTCGTTATGAATCCGAGCGACAGCCCCGTCTCCAGCCCCTCGGTGTACTCGAAGACGAGGACGGCGATGCCGAGGAAGCCCAGTCCGCCCACGAGCACCTCGTACGGGTCGGGGAGCACCTGCGCGGCGGCGACGACGATGAGTCCGCTCACCGCAGTACTCACCCCGAGCCGACGGAGCTGGCGCTTCTGTCGCTCGTCGCCCTCTGTCTCCCCGTCGGTCCCCGCGTCGTCTGCCATACCTGTTCCAGCCGCGGCGAGGGATTAGCCCTTCCGCTCGGCCACGGTCAGGGGACGCCGTCGCCCGGTTCCTGCCACGGCGCCTCCACGGCGTCGCCGAACAGTTCGCGCATCAGCGTGACGATGCTCTCGGGCGGGAACTGCCCGCGTTCGGTGACGATGGCGTCGATGTGCCGCGGCGGGGTCACGTCGAACGCCGGGTTCAGCACGTCCACGTCTCCGAGTTCCGCACGCGTCTCGTCGTCTATCACCTCGGCCTCGTCGCGGTGCTCGATCTCCACCGCGGCCCCGGTCAGCGTGTCCGGGTGGATCTTGATGGTCCCGGCGGCAACCACGATGGGGACGCCCCGGTCGCGTGCGGAGACGGCGAGCCCCGCCGTGCCGATCTTGTTGATGACGCTCCCGTCGGCGGCGATGGAGTCCGCCCCGACGAGGACGTGATCGCACTCGTCGAGGTACCGGTGGGCCGCGTTGTCGACGACGAGCGTGACGGGGACACCCATCTCCCGGAGTTCCTTCGCGGTGATGTGGCCCTGCTGACGGGGCCGCGTCTCCTTGACGTACGCCTCGACGTGCTTGCCCTGCTCGACGGCGGCCTCGACACACGCCAGCGCGTCCGTCGAGTGGCAGTGGGTCATCACCACGTCGCCGTCGCGGAGGCGACCGGCGCCGATGCGGCCGAGGCGGTCCTGAGCGCGGTCGAGGTCGTAGCGGAACGTCTCCGCACAGTCGACGACCGAATCACGGAGCGTCGTCACGTCCTCGCCCTGCATCCCGCGGAGGACGTAGCGAAGCGCGTTCGGGAGCGAGACGGCCGTGGGGCGGGTCTCGCGGAGCCGACGGGCGGCCGCACGCATCCCGGCTCGGAACTCGGCGGGGTCCGCCGCCTCGCCCTCGCGGGCCTGCGTGGCCAGTGCCGCCGCGGCCGCGTCCGCGATGGCCGCGGCCCCACGCGTCTCCATCGTCGCGATGGACTCGGCCGTGCGCTCCACGTCGGGGTGAACGTCCATGCTGGCCGTTGCCCCCCGACGGGCAAAAGCCCCGCCCCGTCCCGGCCCACTCCGACACGGACCGCGGACGGCCAACCTTCTTGTCCTCCTCCACCACAACCCCGGCATGGAACTCACACGCGAGGAACTCGCACCCTACATCGACCACACCGTCCTCGGGCCGGAGACGACGCCCGCGGACGTCGAGCGCCGCTGCGAGGAGGCCCACGAGTACGGCACGAACGTCTGTGTCCCCCCGTGCTACCTCGAGGTCCCGGACCGTGAGGCGTGGGACCTGACCGTCGCCACCGTCGTCGGCTTCCCGCACGGCCAGCACGCCCCCGCCGTCAAGCGTGCGGAGGCCGAGCGCGCCTGGGAGGACGGTGCCGACGAACTGGACGTCGTGATGAACGTGGGTCGCCTCAAGGCCGGCGAGGACGACGCGGTCCGGGAGGAACTCGCCGAACTGGTCGCCGCCGTGCCGCTGCCCGTGAAGGTCATCATCGAGACGGCGCTCCTGACCGACGCGGAGAAACACCGGGCCTGCGAGGCCGCCCGCGACGCGGACGCCGCGATGGTCAAGACCTCGACCGGCTTCGCCGACGGTGGCGCGACGGTAGCGGACGTGGAACTGATGAGCGAGTACCTCCCGGTGAAGGCGTCGGGTGGAGTGGGGAGCTACGAGGAGGCGATGGCGATGCTGGAGGCCGGCGCGGAGCGCATCGGCGCGTCCTCCGGGGTGGCCATCCTGGATGGCGCGCCAGCGGAGTAGCCCCACCGCACGCGGTCAGGCCGGGTCGAGCGCGAGGAGTCGCGAGGGACCGTCCGACGACTCGACGGCGGCGAACAGCGCACCGTCCGCGACGGCGATCCCGGCCGGCGATCCCTCGACACCGTGGCGGAACCGCCTCGCCTCGAGTCGAGTCCCGCCGACGCCGACCCCGCCACCGAGTTTGTAGCCGTCGACCGCGCCGCTCCGCCCGACGTAGAGCGTGTCGCCCGCCGCGACCGGACCGCAGGTGAAGTCCACGTCGTTCCCGACATCGACAGTCCACGCCGTCTTCCCCTCGTGGGTATCGAGCGCGTCGAGCGTGGCGAGGTTCGCCCCGTACACTCGCCCGTCGACGGCACAGAGCCCCTCCTGCAGGGTGCCGGACCGTGCGTTGGACCAGTCGGTCCGCCCGGCGTGGGCACCCCCCCGGAGCCTGACGGTGGGACCGCCGAACGTGCTGACGTAGGCGTCACCACCCCGGTCGATGGCCATCGAGAGCACCTTCCCCCCGAGTTTCCGCCGCCACAGACCACGGGGACTGCCGCCGTCGTCGTACATCGCGTACACCTCGCCGGCGGACGTCCCGACGTACGCTCGCTGGCCGAGCCCCCTGTCCGGGGCGTGGAGCGTGGTCACCTCCCCGAACAGGTCGTAGGTCCACTCGCTGTCCCCCTCGTCGTCGAGGAGCGTCAGTCGTCCACGCCGGTCGCCGACGAAGACGTAGGGGACGCTTCCGTCTTCGACCGGGAGCGGCGGCGCCGAGACCGGTCCCACGTCCGCGCGCCACTGGACGCTCCCGTCCTCGACCGAGAGCGCGGCCAGTCCTCGCGCCTCGCGGAAGGTGGCGAACACGGTCCCGTCGCGGACCGCGGGCGAGTGGAACCACGGCTGTCCTTCGACCTCCGGGGTGTAGCGCCACACCTCGTCGCCGCTCTCGGTGTCGTACGCGACCAGCGGACCCGCGGTGGGCAGGAGGACGAGCCCCTCGGCCACGACCGGTCGGTCCGTGATCCACGGGACCTCCGTCGCCCACCGCTGGCTCGTCCCGGACCGTGGGGCGAGGGCGTCCGGTGCGTAGGAGCGACCGGCGGGACCGTTGCCACGCTCCGGCCAGTCGGTCGAGTCGTCGGTGCCGGGTGCGGGGCCGGAGCCACCGACGCCGAGGCCGAGACAGCCAGCGCTCGCGCTCGCGGCCGTCAGGCCGGCGACGCCAGCCAGTAACTCGCGCCTGCGGATGGAGGGTCGTTTCGGGGACATACGCCCGATTCCACGCCTGTCGGGAGAAAGCCTTTGGGAGGGTCAAATCGCCCCCGTACTCTTTTGTCGGGACCTGTCGAACGCCGGGACGTGCCTTCCAGACGAACGTTCCTCGCCGGCGTCACGGTCGGCGTGACCGGCCTCGCCGCCCCGGCGACCGCCCGCCCAGCCCTCGACCGCTCCGCCGCCACGACCGAACTCGACGTGCTCGGCGCCGTCGACACCGTCGCGGCGGTGAGCGAGCGCGTGACCGGGCACCTCGACCTCGCGGCGGTCGAGGCGCTCCGTGACGTCGACCTCGAATCGCTCGACCGCCGGACCGCCGCCGACCTCGACCGGCGTCTCGCGCCGGTCCTCGGTCGCGGACCGGGGCGCGTCGCGGGTCTACGGACGCTCGCGGGTGCCCTCGACGCCGAGGCCGTCGCCGCCCGCCTCGCCACCGGTGTCGCCAGCGAGGGGACACGCCTCCTCGCGGACCTCGGCCCGACCACGGTGTCCACTCCCGACACGTCGTTCGACGCGGACGCCGTCACGGCCGTCTCAGTCACCGAGGGCGAACTCGGCGCCGTCGAGTCGTTCGCCCTCGGCGTGGACGTGGACGGTTCGTTCTGGGCGCGCGTGGACGGTGACGGCGTCTCGGTCGCCGACGCGCGCGGCGTCCTCCGTGCGGTCGGTCTCCCCGCGTCCGTCGTCGACGGCCTGCCGCCAGTCGCCCGCGCCGAGTACGTGGAGTTCCACGGCTCTTTCGAGCGCACCGACGGCGAACAGCCGTTCGTCGTCGCGCTCCTGCTCGTCCTGCTGGCGGCCGTCGTCGGGACGTTCGTGCTCGGTATCGAGGGGGGCGGGGGCGGTGCCCCTCGTGTCCCACAGGTCGCCTTCGAGTACGAGTACGACTCGGGCGGCCCGGTCACCATCGTCCACACGGGCGGCGACCACGTGCCGTCCAGCGAACTGCTCGTCGAGTACACCACGGAGGGGCGGCGACGTGGCGAACGGTGGGCCGACGAGGACGGCGTGGTGCAGGCGGGCGACGACCACACCACCGTCCGCGCACCCGACCCGGGCACGGACCTCCGGGTCGTCTGGGAGAGCCCCGACGGCAGCACGAGCGCGACGCTGGGGCTGTTCAGGGTCCCCGAGTAGGCGAGGGGACACGCGGTCGCCCCTCCGTCGGGTTCTCCCTCCGGTCGGACCCTCGCTACCAACATTCAAGCGCCCCGCCGCGGTAGCCCGGAGCATGTTCGACGAAGACGACCTCGACGCCATCCGCGAGTCCGAGGAGCGGTGGACCGAGGAGACCTACGGCCCGACCGTCGAGCGGTTCGGGGAGCGAAAGGAGACGTTCACGACCGACACCGGAGGGCAGGAGGTAGAACCGCTCTACACCCCGGCCGACGTGGCCGACCTCGACTACGGGGAGGACCTCGGTAACCCCGCCGAGGAACCGTACACGCGCGGCGTCTACTCCACGATGTACCGCGGCCGGCTCTGGACGATGCGCCAGTACGCCGGGATGGGGACCGCGACGGAGACGAACGAACGGTTCCACTACCTGCTGGACGAGGGCCAGACCGGGCTCTCGATGGCGTTCGACCTCCCCACCCAGATGGGCTACGACTCCGACGCCACGATGGCCGAAGGCGAGGTCGGGAAGTCGGGCGTCGCCATCGACTCGCTGGACGACTTCGAGACGGTGTTCGAAGGGATACCGCTGGACGAGGTCAGCACCTCGATGACCATCAACGCCCCCGCGAGCGTCCTGCTGGCGATGTACATCGCCGTCGGTGACCGACAGGGCGTCCCCCGCGAGGAACTCCGTGGGACCATCCAGAACGACATCCTGAAGGAGTACATCGCCCGGAACACCTACATCTTCCCGCCGGAGCCGTCGATGCGGCTCATCACGGACATCTTCGAGTTCTGCGCCGCGGAGACGCCCAACTTCAACACCATCTCCATCTCGGGGTACCACATCCGCGAGGCAGGGTCCACGGCCGCACAGGAGATCGCGTTCACGCTCGGCGACGGCATCGAGTACGTCGAGGCCGCCATCGAGGCCGGGCAGGACGTCGACGAGTTCGCCCCCCAGCTGTCGTTCTTCTTCAACGCACACAACAACATCCTCGAGGAGGCGGCGAAGTTCCGAGCGGCCCGGCGGATGTGGGCCAGCATCATGGAGGAGCGCTTCGGCGCCGAACAGCCCGGCTCCAAGCAACTCAAGTTCCACACACAGACCGGTGGCTCTACCCTCACCGCCCAGCAGATCGAGAACAACGTGGTCCGCGTGGCGTACCAGGCGCTCGCCGCCGTCCTCGGCGGCACTCAGTCGCTCCACACCAACGGGAAGGACGAGGCGCTGTCGCTCCCCACCGAGCAGTCGGTACGGACCGCCCTGCGCACGCAGCAGATACTCGCCCACGAGTCCGGCGCGGCCGACACCATCGACCCGCTCGCCGGGAGCTACTACGTCGAGTCGCTCACGGACGAACTCGAGGCCGAGGCCCGCGAGATACTCGACGAGGTGGCCGAGCGCGGCGGGATGCGCGAGGCCGTGGAGTCCGGGTGGGTCCAGCGACAGATCCAGGACACCGCGTTCGACCGCCAGCAGGAGATCGAGACCGGCGAGCGCATCATCGTCGGCGTCAACGAGTTCCAGGTCGAGGACGACGAGAAGGCCGAGGACATCGAGGAGGTCAGCGAGGCGGACGCCCGCCGGCAGCGCGAGTCGGTCGCACAGGTCCGCGAGGAACGCGACGAGCCGGCGGTCGACGCGGCGCTCGACGACCTCCACGCCGCCTGTGAGGGCGGCGAGAACGTGATGCCACACATCGTCCGTGCGGTGAAGGCGTACGCGACCGTCGGCGAGATCTGCGACACGATGCGCGATTCGTTCGGCGAGTACCGAACCGGAGTCTGACCCGCGTTTCGAGACGCGAGTCCGGCCACGGGTTCATATCTCGGAGCCACCTCCTATCGACTCGATGAACCACCCCCGTCCGTCGCTGACCCCCGAACACGTCGAACGCGAACTCGACTTCGCCGCCACGGCGCTCGACCGGAGCGACTACACGGCCACCCTCGAACACCTCACCAACGCCCGTTCGTACCTGAACCGGGTCCCAGCCCCCGGTGCGAGCGAGTACGCCTTCGTCGCGTTCGCCGCCTCCGACGAGCGACTCGACACCGCGCGCGAGACGGTCGAGCAGGGTCGTGCGGGTGCCCGACAGGACCTCGACGCGGCCCTCCGGTCCCTGCGGTCGGCGACGATACAGGTCGACGACAGGTCGACGGCGCCGGCTCCTGAGACCGGACCGCCACGACCCACGGAGTTTAGACACACCACGCCGACCAGCCGGTATGCAGTTCGACCACGCCGGCATCGCGACCGACGACGCCGACCAGCTCGCCGACCTGTACGGGACACTGTTCGACGCCCCGGTCGCCCACAAGGAGGTGATGGACGACGGACTCCGCGTCGTCTTCCTCGACCTCGGTGACGGCTACTTCGAGTTACTCGAACCGACAGACGGTGGGACCGTCGCTCGCTACCTCGACCGGAACGGGCCGGGCATCCACCACCTCGCGGTCGCCACCGAGGACATCGAGGCCGCGCTGGAGACGGCCCGTGACGCCGGCGTCTCGCTCATCGACGAACAACCGCGGCCCGGTGCCTGGGGACACGAGGTGGCGTTCCTCCATCCGAAGGACACCGGCGGTGTGTTGCTGGAGTTCGTCCAGCACTAGTCCCACGCGTCCCACGTCCAGGGGTGGTCCGCGACGGCCCAGTGCCACCGACTCGGCACCTCCCGGAACCACGCCGCACCGTCCAGTTCGGACTCCTGAACGTCGATGCTCCCGCCGGTCTCGTGGGCGGTGAAGTACACCCAGAGCGTGTGTGCGACGTCGTCACCACCCGACTCGGCCCGGAACGTCGCGCGTCGCACGCGCCGGCAACCGACCACCGAACACTCGACGCCGGTCTCCTCGCTGACCTCGCGTTCCGCCGCCGCCTCGTACGTCTCGCCCTCCTCCCGCCCGCCCCCTGCCGGTCCCCACCCGTCGACGCCGCGACCCATCGCCAGCAGGACGCGAGGGTACGACTCGTCCAGCTCGGGCATCGACTCCGAGAGCGGTCTCGGCTCCTCGCGGACGACCCACGCGTAGCCGCCGCCGGTGTAGCCGTCTGCGGCGTGCGTGAGGAATTCCGCGAACTCGTCCTCCTCGAGGGTGACGTCCTCGTGTTCGAGTACGGGGTCGTACTCGGCTTCGAGCTGCTCGAGACGCCGCTCGACTTCGGTGCGGTTGTAGTGGGTCACGGGCGAGGAGAGCAGTGGGTGGCCGAGCAAAGCAGTTGCGGTCGGCGGTGCGGAGGCGGTACGAGCGCACCCACCCGCTGCGAGCGGAGCGAGCGGCGCCTTTCTTATGAACGTTTTTCTGCGAGCGGTTCGCGCCCGCGGCGCGAACCCGAGCGGAAAACAGTTCAGAAGATGTTCGCCTGCTGGTAGACCGAGATGCCGTCGCCCGTGATCTCGTACGGCTTGGTCTCCCGCGAGTGGTTCGCGTTGCGGATCTTCTGTATCTCGACGGCGAGCCGGGTCTCACGGAACTCGGAGCGGACGTACTGGAGGATGAACACGCCGTCGGTGAGGTACTCGATGATGCCGTGTCGGGAGGCGTAGGGGTTGCCCTCCTTCGCCTCGCTGGTGAGCATCGTGGTCACGCCGGCCTCCTTGAGCGACTTCGTGAAGTCGAAGATCTCCGTGCGCCGCTCGGCCTGGTTCTCGTACATCATCTCGAGCAGCGAGACGGAGTCCAGGACGAGTCGGTCGGCGCCGAACTCGCCGACGAGCCGTGGGAGGTCTCCACGGATGGAGGCGAGGGAGTTGGCCATCTCCACGGGGTCGAGGTCGACGATGGCGAGGTCCTCGTTCTCGACGTGTTCCTCGAACCCCCAGCCCTTCTCGTCGGCGGCCTCGACGACGGCGTCGTAACTCTCCTCCAGCGTGATGTAGACGCCCCGCTCGCCGTTCTCGAGCCCTTCACGGAGGAACTGGAGGCCGAAGGTGGTCTTGCCGGTACCGGCGGCGCCGACGACGACGAGCAGCGAGCGTTCGGGGACGCCCCCCTGGACCATCTCGTCGAGCCCCTCGATACCGACGTCGACGCGGGGGATCTCGGAGTCGAACTCCTCCTCGAACTCGGTGCCACCCTCGCTCCCACCGGCGGCGTCGAACGCGGCGGCGAAGTCCTCTTCCCCGTCGTCGAGGGGGACTTCGGAGTCGACACCGTCCTCGAACCAGTCGTCCGAACCGTCGCTCACGTGGTCACCCCCCGAGTGTCGTTCATGGGCTGTCGTGGAGGTGCCCGTAGTTAGAGTTTGCGCGTCGATTGCCCGGCTTTTTGTGTACCGGCGCCCAAGAGCGGCCGATGAGCGTGCGTGTCGGCGTCGTCGCCCAGCGGTCGAACGCCAGAGCGGCCGAACTGGCGGCCGAGATCCGCCGGGAGTGCGACGCTACCGTCGTCCTCGACGAGGAGGCCGCGGCGTCACTCGACCTCCCGGACGCCGGCGTCGACGTCGCCGAGATGGCCGACTGTGACCTCGTGGTGAGCATCGGCGGGGACGGGACCTTCCTCTACGCCGCCCGCGGCGCTGGGGGGGCTCCAGTCATGGGTGTCAACCTCGGCGAGGTCGGGTTCCTGAACGCCGTCCCGCCCGGAGAGGCCATCGAGACGCTACGCGAGGAGGTGGCGCACATCCGTGAGAACGGCGGCCCGCGTCTCAGCGAGATGCCGAAGGTACTGGCCGAGGGTGACGGGTGGGCGCTCCCGCCGGCGCTCAACGAGGTCGCCGTGATGGGCTCGCAGCGCGGCCGGAACAAGGGCGTGGGCATCGAGGTACGCGTGGACGGGTCGCTCTACGGCGGGACACACGCCGACGGCGTCCTCGTCTGCACCCCCACCGGCTCGACGGCGTACAACCTGAGCGAGGGGGGACCGCTCGTCCACCCCGCAGTCGGCGGATTCACCATCACGGAGATGGTGGCCGACGACCCGATGCCCCCGCTCGTGGTGGACCTCGACAGCGAGGTGACCGTCCGGGTGGAGGAGGCGGAGTCGGCCGTGGTGGTCGCAGACGGCCGCACCGTCCAGGAGGTGCGTCCACCGACGCAGGTGACCCTGACGCGGGCGGCGGACCCCGTCCGGGTGGCCGGCCCACCCCTGGATTTCTTCGCAGCCCTCGGCAAACTTGACTGAAGGGGCCTCCATTCGGGCGATTCGACACTCCCGTACTGTCTCCGGTTTGGCAAGCGTTATTCGGCGGGGACCCGTCTTGTTGACCGATGAGTCAGCAACTGCCGGACGTACAGGCGTCCAGTCCGGACGTCACCGTCGGGCTGAACCGCGTCGGCGTGACCGGCGTGGAGAAACTCGTGAAACTGGACCGGCCGGACCGCCGGCCCATCGTCCTGATGGCCGAGTTCGAGGTGTACGTCGATCTCCCGTCGTGGCGCAAGGGCATCGACATGTCCCGGAACATGGAGGTCGTCGACGAGATACTGGAGGAGGCGCTGTCCGAACCGCAGTTCCGCGTCGAGGACCTCTGTGGTGACGTGGCCGAGCGACTGCTGGAGAAACACGACTACACCTCCCGCGCGGAGGTGCGGATGGAGGCGGAGTACATCGTCCGCGAGGAGGCGCCGGAGTCCGGCAAGCCCACGCAGTTCACCGCCGACATCATCGCGTCGGCGACGGCGAACGGCGGCGGGACCCACGAGGAGATCGGCGCTCGCGTCGTCGGCATGACGGTCTGTCCGTGCTCGCAGGGGATGAGCGAGTCCCGCGCGCGGGACGTGCTGGCCGAGCTGAACGTCGACCAGGAGACGGTCGACGAGTTCCTCGACCAGGTCCCACAGCCGGGGCACTCCCAGCGCGGCCACGCGACGCTCTCCATCCGGTCGAAGGGGTCACCGGACGTGAACCTCCACGACGTCATCGAGGTGGCGCGTGACTCGATGTCCGCGCGCATCTACAACGTCGCCAAGCGTCCCGACGAGGACCACATGACGTTCCACTCTCACGACAACGCGAAGTTCGTCGAGGACTGCGTCCGCTCGATGGCCGAGGGGGTCCTCGAGAACTTCGGGCACCTCCCGGACGACGCCGTCGTCACGATGAAACAGAGCAACGACGAGTCCATCCACCAGCACAACGCGCACGCGGAGCGCGTGGCCGAGATGGGGAACCTCCGCGCCGAACTGAACGGCGGCGAGGGCGCCGACATCGGCAAGGCGAACGGGCACCGGGACGACTGACACCGGCGTGTCGCGCGCGACTCTCGAACCGGAGCGCACCTCCCGTCCCCAGAACGTTTCTTTCGGCGGTCTCGGACTGCGGAGGTGGACCGAGCCGAGGTGACCGTCCGTGGAGACGGGGCTGTCGACCTGCCGAGCGCGCGACTGAGAGCTAGAAGCGTCGAGCAGTGACGAGTGACGGCGGCCGCGCTCAGATGTTGAGCGTACCGCCCTTCTGGACGACAGTGACCGCGTCGGCCTCCGCCTTCTCCACGTCGAGGTGCATCGAGATGTACTCGCGCCGCTCGTAGGTCTCGCGTTCGTCCTCCTCGCCGACCGTACACCAGAGCTGGACCCGGTCGGGGCCGTGCCAGTCGCCCTGCCGCTTGACGCTGAAACAGACCAGTTCCTCTCCGCCGACCTCTATCACGGCGTCCTTTCGGATGCCGGGGTCCCCGTTGATGACGAGGTGGTGCATACCGGCGTTTCGGCAATAGGGTGGTTAAGCGTGTCGAAGGAGGGGACGGGTGCCTCGTCGGCCCTGCTCCCGGCCGTCGGTGGCCACACGTGGCCAGTACGTGTCTCCTCCCGGGACCGTCCGGACTCCCAGAAAAGCAGACATATCGCGGAACGACCAACAGTGACCCATGAGTCCGGAACTCGCCCACCCGCGAGCGGTGGCCCTCGTGCGCACACTGCTCCTCGTCGTCGGTGTCGTCGTCACCGGCGTGGTCCTCGCAGTCACCACGTGGGTCCTGATGCTCGTGACACTGCTCGGGGGGCTGGCGTCAGTCCTGTCGAGTGACCCGGTCGTCGGGCCGGTGCTGGGACTGCTCGCGTTCACACTCCTGACCGCCGGCCTCGTCGTCGGGGTCGTCGTGACCGGCGTGCGTCGGGGTCGCGACTGGGTGGTGCGGCGCGACGAGGTGCCGACGCCAGTCGAGGTCGTGAAGCACCGCTACGTCGCCGGCGAACTCGACGAACCGGGACTGGAGCGGGAACTCGAGGCGGTCCTCGACGACCGCCGGGCGCCGACCGACCAGCCACGCGTGGTCCGGGTCGCCCGACGCGTCCGGCACGTGGGGCGGGTGGGTGGTGGCCGGAGCCGCGAACTCGACGTCGAGGCTCGGCGCTGAGCCGCAGTCCGGGGCGCACGACACCGTCGTCGGCGTCGACGTCGTGCTCGCGGCGGTCCGCAGCGGACACCGCTCACGTGGGTGGCTCCCGGCCTCCAAACCGAACCCGTTTTAGGCCACCGTGCGATAACTCGGGGTAAGACCATGGAGATGCCACGCCGGTTCAACACGTACTGCCCGCACTGCGACGGGCACCGGGAGATAGAGGTCGAGAAAGTCCGACGCGGCCGTTCCTCGGGGACGAAGTGGGACGAGCGGCGCACGCGACGCGCCAAGTCGGTCATCGGGAACGCGGGTCGCTTCTCGAAGGTGCCCGGTGGCGACAAGCCGACGAAGAAGACGAACCTGAAGTACCGCTGCTCGGACTGTGGGAAGGCCCACCTCCGGAAGGGATGGCGCGCGGGCAAACTGGAGTTCCAGGAGTAATGGCTGGGAGCTTCTACCGGGTCAAGTGCCCGGACTGCGAGAACGAACAGACCATCTTCGGCCGCGCCTCGACGGAGGTCGCGTGCGCGGTCTGCGGCCACACGCTCGCCCGCCCGACGGGTGGCGAGGCCGACATCGAGGGCGAGGTCGTCGACGTCGTCGCGGCCCGGTAACCGACGCCGCGGATCTTCTCCTGCCGACACGGCCGCCGAGCGACGCGTGTCGCGTGGGCCGGCCGGCGCGGGTCACGACGTTTTTAACCGGCGAGGTCCCACTCACTCCCATATGAAGTTCAGCGGCTATCCCGACCCCGGTGACCTCGTCGTGGGCGAAGTCGACGAGATCGAGGACTTCGGCGTCTTCGTCGACCTCGAGGAGTACGAGAACAAGCGCGGCCTCGTCCACGTCAGCGAGGTCGCCAGCGGGTGGATCAAGAACCTGCGCGACCACGTCAACACCGGCCAGATTGTCGTCTGCAAGGTGCTCGACGTCGACGAGTCCTCCGAGCAGATCGACCTCTCCATCAAGGACGTCAACGACCACCAGCGCTCGGACCGCATCCAGGAGTGGAAGGCCGAGCAGAAGGCCGAGAAGTGGATGGAACTGGCCTTCGGCGAGGACCTGACCGACGAGAAGTACGCCGAGGTGGCGAACGCCTTCCTCGACGGGTTCGGCACCCTCTACGACGGGTTCGAGCAGGCGGCCATCCACGGCCCGGAGGCGTTCGCGAGCACCGACCTCTCGGACGAGGACGTCGAGACCATCGTCGAGACGGCCCGCGAGAACGTCTCCGTGCCGTACGTCAAGGTGACGGGCTACGTCGACCTGCGCGCGCCCGGACCGGAGGGGGTCGAGGACATCCGCGACGCCCTGGAGGCGGCCGAGGGCAACGGCGAGGTGCCCGACGAGGTGGAACTCGACGTGACCTACGTCGGCGCGCCCGAGTACCGCGTCCGCGTGCAGGCGCCCAATTACAAGACCGCCGAGTCGGAACTGGAACACTCGGTCGCACGTGCCCGCGAGGCCATCGAAGCGGTCGGCGGGAGCGCCGACTTCCACCGCGAGCGCCGGAGCGACGACGAGTAACGCGTGACCACCTCGGACATCCGGGTCTGTGCGGACTGGCGCGCCCACCACGACCGGCCGGTCTACACGCTGGGCGATACCTGCCCGGCGTGTGGCGGCGACGCCGTCCAGAGTTCCCCGGCGCGATACAACCCCGAGGACCCGTACGGGGAGTACCGGCGGCGGGCGAAGCGACGGGCGGGCCGGGACTGAGCCGACCCAGCCACGCACGACGCACCGGTGACGGCCGGTGTTCCCTTCATTCCCGCCTCGACGCCACGCTCTCGACTACGTACTCGGCGCTCCGAAGCTGCTCGGCCCGGTCGCGGGAGTCGCGGTCCCCGGTGAAGCCAGCCACCGTGTCCCAGTCCTCCGGTGCCGGGATGAGACAGAACGCGACCGAGGGGGCGTCCCCACCCGCCCCGATGTACGACCCGTCACCCGGTGGGTCGGCGTCGCCCTGGTCCAGCAGTCGTCCCATCGTCTCGACGGCCGAGTAGCCGAGGACGGCGACCGGGTGGCCGGCTTCGAGCCACGACACCACCTCGTCGGGGGGTGCAGTGGTGTCACTGGCGAGTAGGGTCACCGTGGCCTCCCCCGGGCTGCCCACGAGCGTCACACCCGGCGGTAACTCGAGGTCGAACTCCGGGCCGACGTGGAGTGGCTCCTCGTGGAGATGCGGGTAGGGGACGGGCGTCTCGGTCGGGGTGTCGGTGGGCGTCCCGAGGAGGTCGGCGTCGGCGCTACACCCGGCGAGGCCGAGGCTGGAGACGAGCGCGGCGGTGCTGGAGAGCAGTCGGCGGCGGGACGGCACGGCGTCCAGTACTGGAGCGCCGTACAAGTGTCTTCTCGCCACCAGCACCGCACCGCGTGTCACGGTCGTGGCTTCGCCCGACCGAACCTGACTTGTGACGCCGGCGACTCGACACGGGGTATGGACGAGTTCGACATCGAGGTCCACGCCGACCCCGAGCTGGACGACCCGGTGCTGGTGGAGGGGTTACCTGGCGTGGGCCACGTCGGGAAACTGGCGGCCGAACACCTGCTGGAGGAGTTCGACGGCGAACTGGTGCGACGGGTCTACTCCGAGCACTTCCCGCCACAGGTGACCGTCGACGACGACGGCGTCACGACGCTCGCCTGCGCCGAGTTCCACCACGTGGAGGCGGGCGGGCGCGACCTGCTCGTCCTCAGCGGCGACCACCAGGCCGGTGACGGCGTGGGCCACTACCGGCTGACGGAGTGCTTCCTCGACGTGGCCGGGTCGTTCGGCGTCGAGCGCGCGTTCGCGCTGGGTGGTGTGCCGACTGGCGAACTCATCGAGGAGTACGCCGTCCTCGGGGCGGCCACCGACGCCGCGAACGTCGAGACGCTCGGCGAGGCGGGTGTCGAGTTCCGCGAGGACGAACCCGCCGGCGGCATCGTCGGCGTCTCCGGCCTCCTGCTCGGCCTCGGCGAGCGCCGGGACCTCCCGGTCGCCTGCCTGATGGGCGAGACCTCGGGCTACCTCGTCGACCCCAAGTCCGCACGCGCCGTCCTCGAGGTACTGCAGGAGCTGCTCGGGTTCGACGTGGACTACGCGACGCTGGAAGAGCGCGCCGAGGAGATGGAGGAGGTCGTGAAGAAGATCCAGGAGATGGAGCAGGGTCCGACGCCGACCGACGAGGACCTGCGCTACATCGGCTAGCGACCGAGCAACACGCCCGTCGCGGTCCCCGTTCGGCGGGGCGCGAGGGTGACCGATGGGGCCGGCGTCACCCCCGAGTATCCGCGGGCCCACCGGTCACGACCGTCCGGCCGCTGGCGACGGATTCTTGAACTCCGCTGTCCAATTGACGGTGTGCTCACGGAGGCGCTGACTGGACTGCCCGGCTGGCTGACGTGGGGGTTCGGCATCGGTATCGCCCTGAGCCTCGGCGCTGCCTGCCTGTTCTACGTGGGCGACCGGCTCTTCCCCTCGGTCCAGACCGGTGGGGCGTCACACTCCGGGGACGCCCGCCGCGTGACCGAGATCCGCCAGTACCTCGACGCCATCGGCGAGCGGTACGCCGAGGGCATCCCCATCGAGGGCCACACGGTCGAGTTCTACCTCCCGGAGCGGGACGTGGCCATCACGTTCGACGCGCGGGCGTTCTACGCCCTCGAGCGGTCCGCGACCCACGCAGTCCTCGTCGAACACGAGATGCCGGGGATGTCGCTGGGCTCCCGACTCCCGTTCGAGACACCAGAGGTGGAGTTCGAGACGCCAGCCGAGCCGGACGAGCGAGACACCGTCGAGGGGGCGTACGCAGTCCTCGGGCTCCCGTCGGGTGCCAGCGAGGGGGAGGTCCGGCGTGCGTACCGCGAGAAGGTGAAGGAGGTCCACCCGGACCACGGGGGGTCACACGCCGAGTTCAAGCAGGTCCAGGAGGCCTACGCCGCCGCGAGCGGCCGGGGTGAGGCCTGATGGCGCGCGTCCCCATCACCGAGACCGTCCTCGACCAGCTCCGGGACGTCATCGCCGCGGAGAGCATCCAGGACCCCATCGCACGCTACGACGTGCAGGCCGTGGCTTTCGACCGGGAACACGACGAACTCGTGGAGTTCATCGCGAGCGCAGACGCCTCGACCTACTTCGAAGCCGTCTCGAAGGTCACGGACGTCAGCACGCGTTCCTGAGTCGGCGACACGCTCCCGGAGGTCGACCCAGTGTCCGAGCGAGCGCAGCCGGCGAGAACCGTGTGGGGACTCAGAGGTCGTCGACTTCGTACGCCAGCCCCGCGTCCCTGAGCGCGTCCGTCACCCGTCCCGCCGCGTCGGTCGTCGTCACCACGACGACGTCCACGCCGCGACCCGCGGCGTCGGCCGCGACGGCACCCGCCGCGAACTGGACGTCGACGTCGACACCGGACTCCCGACAGACGACGACGGCCTCCACACCGGCGGTGGCCACGAGTCCAGCCCGTTCTGCCGCCGCGGCGAGGCGGTCACTCGCGGGGGTGACGCCGGTCCGGACCGGCGGGACCTGGAACACGGTGACGTCGCCGGCCTCCATCTCGATGACGCCCTCGAACCCGGTGACGCCGACCACGTCGCCGGCCTCGGCGGCGGTCGTGGCGACGCCCGTGGCGGGACCGGTCGTGCCGGGCGTGGCGTGGAGGAGGCCCTCCTCGACGGAGAGGCTCACGGCCTCGCCCTCGGCGACGGGGGCGGCGGCGATGGCGGCGTCCTCCTGCATCGACCCGAGGACGTCCTCGGTGACGTGGTCGGCGAAGCGGCGCACGTCCGCGGCCTGCTGGAACAGCCAGTCGACGCCCTGTTTCGTCACCCGGTAGCGCGAGCGGGCCTCCTTGTCGACGTACCCCTCCTCGACGAGTTCGCGGATGTACTCGCTGACCGCCTGCGAGGTGACCCCGACGGCGTCGGCTATCTCGGTCTGGTTGACCGCCGGCTGCCGGTCCGCGATCTCGACGAGCACCCGGAACTTCGTCGCGGACCGCTTCCTGTCGAGGACCTCGACCATTGGCGACACCGACGTGGGGGAGCGGCTTAAATCGGGCGTCCGAGCCCTCCCGTCGTGAGTCGTCCCGACACCGATTTCCGGCCCCGCCGAGTACGGAGGGCCGTGTCGCTCACCGACTCGCTAGCGTTCGACGACCGGGCCGTCTACCTCCCCGGGGAGTCGACGCTGGTCTGTGCGGACCTCCACCTGGGGCGCGCGGCCGCCTCCGACGTGCAGAGCGACCTCGGCGAGCACGACGACCTGACCGCCAGGTTCGGCCGCCTCGTAGAGCGGTTCGACCCCGAGGAGGTGGTCGTCGCGGGCGACCTGCTCCACTCGTTCGCCTCGCTCCCACGGGGGGTGACCGAGACGCTCCAGCGACTCGAGCGGAGCGCCCGCGAGGCGGGCGCTCGCATGGTCGTCACCCCCGGCAACCACGACACGATGCTCTCGGGGCTCTGGAACGGGCCGTCGGAGACCGAGTACCGGGTGGGCGAGTGGGTTGTGTGTCACGGCCACGAGGCACCCGAACTCGACGCCGAGCGCTACCTCGTCGGGCACGACCACCCGACGCTGGAGGTCGAGGGCCAGCGTCACCCCTGTTACCTCTACGGGGAGGACATCTACCGGGGCAGCGACGTGCTGATGCTCCCGTGTTTCACGCGACTGGCGGCCGGCGTCGTCGTCAATCGCATGCGAGCCGCGGAGTTCCAGTCGCCGCTCGTGACGGACACCGACCTGCTCCGGCCGCTGGTGCGTGACGAGGGGGCCGGCGAGACGCTGCCGTTCCCGCCGCTCGGGGAGTTCCGCCGACTGCTATAGCCTCAGATGCCGAGGTCGACCAGCGCGACCTCGGCGGCGTTCCGCCCGGAGTAGAGCGCGCCGTGGATGGACGACCAGCGCGTGTAGTCACCGGCGAGGTAGACCTGTCCGCCCGGTGCGCCGAGGTCGGGTAGCGAGTCCCGGAACCCCGGCGGCTGGGCGAACTGCGCGAACTCGACACGGTCGGTGTGGAGCAACTCTAGCGCGTCGAACCGGTGTTCGGGGTACCACGACCGGAGGGCCGCGTCCACCTCCGCGGCGAGGTCGCCGTCGGTCTCCCGGAACAGTTCGGCCTCGGAACGGCCACGCCCGTCGGTGCGACCCACGAACGTCGCCGAGAGCAACTGGCGGTCGTCGGGGGCGTACTCGGGCGCGACGGTCGACATCGGTGCCACGGTGTTGGGCCCCTCGTCCTCGGCGTTCAGGAGGATGCGGTCGCCCGTGTCGAGTCGCCGGTGGCGGGCGACGGCGAAGTGCTGGGTGATGCACCCGCGCGTCTCCGTGGGGGTCTCGACGCCCGTCAGCCGTCCAGCCTCCTTCGGGTCCGTGGCGACGACGACCGCTCGGGGCGAGAACGTCTCGTTCGCGGTCTCGACGGTCGGCCCGTCGCCGTCGAGCGACTCCACGGTCGCGCCCGTCTCGATGGTGGCGCCCGCGGCTCGCGCACTCTCGGCCAACTGCTTCGGGATGGCACCCATCCCGTCGGCGGGGACCGCGATGTCTCCCTCGGTGAGCATCCGGAACGTGTACTCGAAGACGGCGGAGGAGGACCCGAGCGCACGGTCCAGCGTGATGCCGCCGTAGAACGGCTCGGCGAAGTTCTCGACGAACTTCCGCGAGAACCCGTGGTCGTCGAGATACTGCCGGATTGAGGTGTCGGGCGCGCCGAAGATGTCGTCCTCGTCCCGGCCGGAGACGCGCTGTCGGAGCAGCAGCAGGCGGAGCTTGTCGAGGAGCGAGACGTCGCCGTTCAACAGGCTCGTGAGCAACATCCCCGGCCGCTTGAGCGGGTCGACGAACGTGGAGCGACTGCCGGGGCGGGCGATGGTCGCGCCGGGCGAGAAGTACCGCAGGTCGAGCGCGTCGAGGTCCAGTTCGCCCCGGACGGCCGGGTACTCCGCGAACAGGACCTGGAACCCTCGGTCGAACGTGTACCCGTCCTGGTGGTGGCTCCGGACCCGGCCGCCGACCTCGTCGTTCTCCTCGAGGACCAGCACGTCGGCGCCTGCCTGTGCCATCCGACGGGCGGCGACGAGTCCCGCGAGCCCGGCCCCGACGACTACGACCTCTGTCATTGGTCTCCGTTGAACGTTCGGTGAGAAAACGCTACCGAGAGACGCAAGCCCTGCTCCGGTCCGTCGTGCCCCGAACGACGGTTCTTAGTCCGCCCCGCCCGGAGTTCCGCTATGGAGACGACAGCGGCGTTCATCGGCCTCTCGTGTGTCGACTGCGACGCCTCGTTCGACGCGAGCGAGGCCACCCACCGGTGTCCCGACTGTGGCGGCATCCTCGACCCGACGTACGACTACGACGCCGTCGACGTGACCCGCGAGGAACTCGCCTCGCGCCGCGGCGGTCAGTTCCGCTTCGAGGAACTCCTCCCGTTCGGCCGCGACGTGGCCGTCACGATGTACGAGGGCGACACCCCGCTCGTCCCCGCGCCTCGACTCGCCGAGGAACTCGGCGTCGCCGAGGTCTACGTCAAGGACGAGGGGCGAAACCCCACCGGGTCGTTCAAGGACCGGGGGCAGGCCCTCGCCGTCACCGCCGCCGTCCAGCACGGCGCCGAGGACGTGGCGCTCGCCTCGGCCGGGAACGCGGGGCAGGCCGCGGCCGCCTACGCCGCCCGTGCTGGCCTCGACTCGCACGTCTTCCTCCCCTCTCGCGCCTCGTTCGTCAACAAGGCCATGGTCAACGTCCACGGCGGCGAGATGAAGATCGTCGAGGGGCGCATCGACGACGCGGGCGAGGCCTACGAGGCTGCGATGGACGACAACCCGGCGTGGTACTCGCTCCAGACGTTCGTCACCCCGTACCGCCACGAGGGCAAGAAGACGATGTACTACGAGATCGCCGAGCAACTCGACTGGGAGACGCCGGACCACGTCGTCTACCCGACCGGCGGTGGTGTCGGACTCGTGGGGATGTACAAGGCCGCCCGCGAGTTCGCGGACCTCGGGTTCACCGAGGGGACGCCCGCGTTCTGGGCCGCGCAGGCCGAGGGCTGTGCCCCCATCGCGAAGGCGTTCGAGGAAGGCAGGGACGTCCACGAGGCGTGGGAGGTGCCCGACACCATCTGTGGCGGCATCGAGATCCCCGACCCCGGCGCGAGTCCGTGGATACTCGAGGCCCTCCGGGAGTCCGACGGCGGTGCCGTCGCCACCAGCGACGAGGAGATAATGTCCTCCACCGTGACCGTCGCACAGAACGAGGGGCTGGAGATGGGCGTCACCTGCTCCGCCGCCGCCTCGGGCGCGTGGCAACTCGCCCAAGAGGACCGGTTCGACGAGGACGACACGGTCGTCCTGCTGAACACCGCGACGGGGAACAAGGACGCCGACGTCGCGCGGAGCCACCTGATGAGCAAGGGGCTCTGAGGACCGCGTTCCCCTCTTCGGGTGCGCTCCCTGCCCTCGCGGACGCGAACTTCGTGGCAGCACGGTCTTCGTGGAGGTACTCGCGGCCAGCGGGCGGCAGGAACCGAAGACGGCTCTGTCGGAGCCTCCCACGGCGATGCATACGTCGTGCTGCGGACAGAGGGCGTCTCCAGCACGAGTAGTGAGCGTGTCGGTCTAGGGACTGGTCGAGTCGACCCCATGATTGGACTCTGGTAGGCGTCGTAGTCCGGCGTAGATGGTCGAGGAACGTGTTCTCGGTACCAACGGGTCTGGGACAGTCCGACCTCGCTCCCGGTATCTCAGTCACCAAACAGTCGCTCGAACACGCCCCGCTCGCGAGCGCGCTCGGCCATCACTACCGAGCAGTCGATGTCGTCGACCACGTCCAGTACGACCGCGCCCCGAGCGAGCCGCGAGAGGAGCCCTCGCTCCGTCGCTCCGACGAGCACCATCGTGTGGTCGGCCGCAGCCCGCTCGATGGCCGCCTCGACGTCACCCGTCTCGACCCGGAGTGTGGCGTCCGAGAGGTCGTGCGAGTCGGCCCACTGCTCGAGGAACGTCTCGCCCGCACGTTGCTCGTCCGCGACGTGGAGTAGCGTCACCTCGGCGTCGTGCCCCGCCTGGAGCAACTGAGCGAGCTCCGCCGAGAGGTCGGAGTCGGGGCCGCCGGCGGTCGGCACGAGCAGTCGATCGGGGTCGAACCCACGGCCTCTCAACACCACGACGTCACATGGCAGGTCGTTGGCGAGGTCGTCGAACGCGCTCTCGGCTCGGCCCGGTGACCCGTGCACATCCTCGCCCCAGCCCATCACCACGAGGTCGGCCTCGTGGTCGCGAGCCGCGTCGAACACCGCCTCGAAGCGTCGGTGTGAGAAGATTGTGTGGGTCTCGACCTCGACGCCGAACGTCTGTCCGTCCTGCACGGCGGCGTCGAGCGTCTCGTGATAGGCCTCGTCGAACGCCTCGGCGTGATCGGCAGCGTACTGGAGGGCGGTCTGTGCTGGCGCGGTGACGACGTGTACGGCGTCGACGGTACCGCCACGCTGTCTGGCGATGGCGCTCGCGAACGAGACGAGGTCTCGCTCGCTGTCCGGGTTCGACAGGGGCACCATCACCCGGTAGGCGCTCTCGTCGGGCTGGACGGTCTCGGCGGCCGAGACCGCCGCCGCCGGCATCTCGTCCGAACGAGAGAGGACGTACTGACTCAGGACGCCGGTCTTCTCGGCTTGCCCGCGGGCGTAGAGGAGGTACCACGCGAGTCCGCCGACCACGAACACCAGCGAGAGCGCGATCTCGACCCTGTCCATGAACCCGATGAGCCCGAACGACGTGACCGCACCGACGATGGGGACGACGGGGTAGAGTGGTACCTCGAACTCCGGCTGGTAGTCCGGGGTGTCGGCCTCACGCATCACGACGAGGGCGACGTTGAGCAGCCCGTACACGATGAGGTGGAGGACGCTCCCGGCCTTGGCGAGCACCTCCACGTCACCGATGCCGATGAACAGCAGGATGAGCCCGCCGGTGACGGCGATGCTCCGGTAAGGGGTGGCGAAGTTCGGGTGGATGGCGTTGAGTCTGTCCGAGACGAGCCTGTCGCGCCCCATCGCGAAGTTGATGCGCGAGGAGGCGAGGATGGAGGCGTTCGCCGAGGACGCGGTCGCCAGCAGGCCGGCGAAGGTCAACAGCCCCACCCCGACTGCCGCGAGACCCACGGTCCCGAAGACGATCTCGGCGACGTCGAGGACGGGCGTCGTGGTGACCTCCGGGACGAGCTGGTGCCAGTCGACGACCCCCATCAGCACCACCATGATGAGGGCGTACATGACGGTGACGACGAGGACGCTCCCGACGACCGCGAGCGGGAGGTTCCGGCCGGGGTTCTTCAGCTCCTCGGCGACGGTGGTAATCTTCGCGAAGCCGAGGAACGAGACGAACACGAGCCCGGTCGCGGGCAGCACGGCCGCGGCGCCGCCCGTCTCCGCGGGGAAGAACGGTCGTAGCGTCGCCACGTCCGCCCGGAGGAACCCGAGGACGGAGAAGACCGTGAGGATGCCCACGAGGAGGGTCACGATGACCACCTGCACGCTCCCGGTCTCCTTCGCGCCGACGTAGTTGACGCCGACGAACGCCAGCCCGGCCAGCAGCGCACCGACCTGATACTCCGAGAGCCCGAAGCCGCCGACCGCGACGGCCGGCAGCGGCAGGAACGTCGCGAGGTACTCTCCGAACCCGAGCGTGTAGAACGCCGACGCGAACGCCAGCCCCATCCAGTTCCCCCACCCGGCGACGGAGCCGAACAGCGGGCCGAGCGCGTGGTTGACGTAGTAGTAGCTCCCACCGGCCTTCGGCATCGCCGTCCCGAGTTCCGAGGCCGATAACGCGGTGAACAGTGAGATGACGCCCCCGACGACGAACGAGAGCGCGACTGCCGGCCCGGCCGCAGCCGCGGCCTGCCCCGGCAACACGAAGATGCCGGCACCGATCATCGTGCCGACCCCGATGGTCAGCGCCGAGAGCAGGCCGAGGTCCTTCGCCAGCTCTTCGTCGTTCGCAGTCATGCTCCCTACGCCTCCGAATCGGGGTCGGGGAGCGACACGACCGGACGGTTGGCCTGCGTAACGAGGGTGAGCGACCGGTCGCCGGCCAGGAACTGGACGATGCGCGGCCCACCTCGAGGACGGAACGCGATGGCGTCTACGTCCAGTCGGTCACCCGCCTCGACGATGCTCTCTACCACGTCCCGCCGATAGTCGGTCGCCAGTTCCGCGTCGGGGAACCGCTCCCGAAACGCCTCGAGGGACTCGGCAGCGAGCGTCTCAGACTGTTCTACGGGGGTCTTGTCCGGGACGCCGCCGCCCTTCTCGATGACGTGGAAGACGGTCACCCGGCCGGGCTGGTACGGTACGAGCGCCGCAGCGGTGGCCCGCGCGTCGTCCGGGTCAGCCACCGGGACGAGCACGTGGCCGTCGATGACGTCGGTCATGTCGGGTTCAGGTGAGTCGGTAGGTCGCGACCTCCTCGGCACCGCACTCCCCGCACTCGGACTGGTCCTCCGCAACTGTCGTGCCGCAGTTCCGACACTCGCGGAGGACGCGTTCGGCACCGAGGACGCGCCGGAGCAGGATATCGAGGGTCGACATCGGCTTCCCTAGTGAGTGCTCTCGGAGGCTGTTTCGTCAGCCCGGAAGATCGCGAGGGCGTCGGTGTCCTCACCTCGTGAGAGGACGGTCACGATGTCGTCGGGCTGGACGACCGTGTCGCCGTGTGGAGTCAACTCCTCGTCGCCGCGTTCGATGGCGATGACGAGTGTGTCCTGGTCGAGGATGCCCTGCCGAGCGGCGGCCTCCAGCGTGCGCCCCGCGATGGGGGCGTTCGGCTGGACGGTCACCTCGACGACGCTCGCGTCGCCGGTGAGGCTGATGAAGTCGTTCGCCTCGGGCGCCTCGCCCCGGTCGTCGGGGTCGTACGGACTGAACGGAGCGAACAGCTCCTCTTCGACGAGGTCCTCGTCCTCGATGTGGATGCCGATGTCGCTGAGTCGACGGGCGATGCGCCGGAGGTCGTCCGTACTCCCCCCGACCGCGAGGACGTGGAGGTTGCGCCGGCCGGTCATCAAGGTCCGGACGTTGATTACCCCGGGGATGGCCCGGGCCTCGTGAGCGAGCGCCTCGCGCTCGGTGACCGGGACGTCACAGAGATAGAGGTTGGTGAGTTTGCCGTCGGCCAGTTCGAAGTCCACCTGCGCGGTGTAACCGCGGACGATGCCCGCGTCTTCGAGCTTGTGGATCCGGTTGCGGACGGTGGCGCCGGAGACGCCGGCTCGTTCGGCGAGCGCACTGGCCGATGCGTTGCGAGCGTCCTGCATGAGCGTATGGAGTATCCGTCGGTCGAGTTCGTCGAGCCGGTGGTCGCTACGTGGATATGGCATGGGGAGTGGGGTGAGTTCGATATCGCAAATCTAGTTGGACACGTACTACCATAATACTTGCCGCGAGTAGTTCAGATTCTGAAAACGAAGCCACTGCTTCGTACCTCAGCGTCCGCCCCCAACGGCGGTTCGTTCGCATACCCGCTACAGAGGCCCCTGAAACGGGCACATCGGCGACGTAGTTCGACGGCGGTTCACGGACGGTGGGGACTCGACGAGATGCATCTCTCCGCGAGTGCGACCTCTTCTATCACGGATTGAAAGAATCAGGCCACTCAAAATTCGATTTCGAAAATTATGACGGCATATTTATCTACTCGCGTGACCGAGGCGTCTCATGGAAGCGAAACCGGTCCGGGAGGAGGTACGCTGTAGCCGAACCTCCGGGACCCGACCGTCGGGGTCGACGGCTGCGAGGGGTGTCCGAGTCGTTCGCACGGGGGCGAGCTGATGGCCGACGAGGAGCTGGCCAAGGACCTCGGGTTGCTCTCGGCGCTCACCATCGGGATCGGGACGATGATCGGTGCGGGTATCTTCGTCCTCCCCGGCGTCGCTGCGAGTACCGCCGGTCCGATCGTGGTCGTCTCGTTCATCGTGGGTGGGGCGATCGCCCTGGTGAACGCGCTGTCGGTCTCCGAACTCGGGACGGCGATGCCGAAGGCCGGTGGCGGCTACTACTACGTCAACCGCGCGCTCGGCCCGCTGTTCGGCTCCATCGCCGGTCTCGGCGACTGGGTCGGTCTGGCGTTCGCCTCCGCGTTCTACAGCATCGGCTTCGGCCAGTACCTCGCCACGCTGGTCCCGATACCGGGCGTCCTCTTCCTCAACGAGGTACAGGTGGGGGCACTCGTCGCCGGCGCCGTCTTCGTCGGCGTCAACTACGTCGGCGCCAAGGAGACGGGCGGCGTCCAGACGGTCATCGTGACCCTGCTGTTGGCCATCCTCACCCTGTTCGCGATACAGGGCTGGCTCTCGTTCGACTTCGGGACGCTGCTCGGCGACGGTGGCCTGGCACCGCTCGGCTACGGCGCCATCCTCCCGGGGACGGCGCTGGTGTTCGTCTCGTTCCTCGGCTACGCGAAGATCGCGACCGTCGCCGAGGAGCTGAAGAACCCCGGCCGGAACCTCCCGCTCGCGGTCGTCGGGAGCGTCCTCGTCGTCACCGTCATGTACGCGGTGCTGGTGAGCATCATGCTGGGCGTGGTGCCGTGGCCCGAGTTGAGTCAGTCCGCGCCGCTGACGCAGGCCACGCAGCTCGCGTTCCCCGGCGGGTTCGCCGGCATCGCGGTCTCCGTCGTCACGCTCGGGGCGTTGCTCGCCACGGCGTCGTCGGCCAACGCCTCCATCCTCGCGTCGGCCCGCATCAACTTCGCGATGGGCCGTGACCGCATCGTCACCAACTGGCTGAACGAGATCCACCCCTCGTTTGCGACGCCGTACCGCTCCATCCTCGTCACGGGCGCCATCATCGTCGTGTTCATCGCGGCGCTCGGGACTCGCATCGAGGTGCTGGCGAAGGCCGCGAGCGTGCTCCACCTCGTCGTCTACGCGCTGATGAACGCTGCGTTGATCGTCTTCCGCGAGACCGACCCGGAGTACGACCCGGCGTTCCGCGTCCCGCTGTACCCCTTCACCCCGATACTGGGTATCGGGCTGTCGCTGGGCCTGCTCGCGTTCGTCGGCCAACAGGAACTGCTCCTATCGACGGTGTTCGTCGTCGTCGCGGTGGTGTGGTACTTCGTGTACGCTCGCGGCCACGCGACCCGGCAGGGGCTGCTCGGGCGGTACGTCCTCGACCGCAGCGACGACCTCCCGCCGCCCGTCGTCGGTGCGGCGGCGACCGTCGCCCCGAACGGGGCCGGACAGTCGGACGCGCCGACGACGATGGTCGCGCTGTCGAACCCGCGAACCGAGCGGGCGCTGGTGTCGCTCGGCGCCGCCCTCGCGAGACACGACGGCGGACGGGTGCTCGCGACCCACGTCGTCCAGATACCCGACCAGACGTCTCTGGAGGCGGCGGCCGAGCAGCGTGACCGTATCTCGCGGATCTCGGAGAGCCTGCTGGCCGACGCGCAGGCCGACGCCGAACGACTGGGCGTCCCCATCGAGACCCGGACGATCCTCTCTCATCAGGGGCTCGCGGAGGTGTTCGACGCGGCTCGTGACCACGGCGTCGACCGGCTCGTGATGGGACACGGCGGGACGAGACTGGCCGGCGGTCGGGTCGAGAGTCGCCTCGAGGAGTTGACGCACGACCTCCCCTGTGACGTGCTCGTCCTCGACGAGCGGGGGTTCGACCCGACGGAGGTGCTCGTGCCGACCGCCGGTGGTCACTCCTCGGAGCTGTCCGCCGAGGTGGCACGGGCGCTCCGGGAGACGGTCGACGCCTCGGTGACGGTGCTTCACGTCGCCGACGACGCCGAGGACGGGCGTGCGTTCCTCGAGTCGTGGGTCGCCGACCACGGACTGTCGGACGCGGAGTTACTGGTCGAGACCGGCGACGTGGAGGCAGCCATCGGCGACGCCGCGACCGACCGCACGCTCGTCATCGTCGGGGCCACGGAGCGGGGCCTCCTCTCACGGATCGTCGGCAGGTCCCTGCGGCTGTCCGTGCTCGAGGACCTCGACTCGGGTGTCCTGTTGGCCGAGCGACCACACGAGCGGTCGCTCCGGGAGCGGCTGTTCGCCCGGCGGTAGGACGGGGTCGCCCGTCCCCGACCACGGTTCGGCCACGCTCGGTTGGCCGTCGTCACAGGCCGTTCCGAGTCCCCCGTCGACCGATGGGCTGATCTCGAGGTGCTGAGCGCCTGTTCAGCGACGGACGACGATTACATCCGGTCCGCGTCTCCTGAACTGTCCCGTCCCGACTGAGTAGGAAGCTTGAGGGGGGCGACAGGAGAGTCGGGAGTCATGAGTCCGACCGTCCACGAGATTCGGAACGCGATTCGAGTGGCGACCGGTCGCTTCGAACGGGAGTTCGAGGCGTCGTTCACGAAGGAGGAGCTACAGGCGATCTGCGAGGCACTCGAGGTCGAGGTCGACGAGACGGGGCGGCCGTCGACGACGGGGATGCGACGACTCGTCCGGGTGCAGGTCGGCCTCGCGGAGTCGCGGGAGGCGGCTGGCGACTCCACGTTCCGGAAGGCCGACCTCCGAGCCATCGCCGATGAGATAGGGGCGTCGCCCGAGCCGTAGTCGCCAGTCGCCCGATCGGCTCGTCTGCCGTGATTCCCGACCCGAACACCGACGGCGCGCCCCCGACCGCAACGAACGTCAGGGCTTGGGGGCTGCCTTCTGCAGCGCGGTCTCCGCGATGTTGCCCCCGTAGTCCGCGCTCCGGGTGAGCGAGTCGACAACGAGGCCGAGCAGTTGTGCCTGTTGCGGGTCGAGGTCACGGATGGTGGCGTCGACCTCGCGGGCGTGTTCGTCGACCATCGTGACGTTCTCGCGTGCGTCGTTGGCGAGGCGGGTGGCCGTCTCGGACTCGTCCTCGAGCAGGGCGTCCATCGCCATGTCGATGGTCTCGATGGCCTCCTCGTAGAGCTCCTCGAGCGCCGTCGCGGCCCCCTCGGGGACCTCCCCGAGGTCGCGCGAGTGGTTGGCGATCTTCGTGGCGTGGTCGGCCACCCGCTCCAGTTGCCGGGCCGATGAGTGATAGTCGAAGCACGTCTCGCGGTCCAGACCGATCTCGGCGGCCGCACGGGGGTCGCGGAGGACCGACCGGAAGACACGCGAGACCATCGCCCAGAGTCGGTCCACGTCATCGTCGCGCTGGACCACGTCCATCGCGAGGTCGTCGTCGTTCTCCACGAGGGCAGTCACGGCGTCGCCGAGCATCGTGGTCGCCACCAGCCGCATCCGGGTGATGGCGTTGTGCATCGAGAGCTCCGAGGAGTCCAGCAAGTCCTGCAACTGGACCCGCTCGGAGGTCTCGCCGATGACCTCGAGCCCCACGAGGCCCTGCGCAGCCCGGCGGATGTTCCGGCGCTGGGCGGCGGTCACGCGCGCGGTCTCCAGCGTGATGATGTCGAACCCGGAGACGTACATCGTGATGACGGCACGGGTCAGTTGTTCGCCCTCGAGCCCCGTGATGTCGAGTGTGCCTTCGGACTTCTCCTCCTCGCGGCGCGGCGTGAGCAACAGGGCGTCGTCTTCGGGGTGGAACTCGACGACGCTCCCGCCGCTCACGCCGTTGTCCGTCGCCCACGTCTTCGGGAGCGAGACGGTGTACGTCGACCCACCGGTGACCTGGACCTTACGCGTCTCCATACGTTACGGGTCAGGAACGACGCGACATAAATCAATCCATGTTCTATATACGGAGAGTCGAAACGATGTATCTCGGCCAACAATCACGCTCGACCACGATTACTCCCCGAGAACATCGGGGAAACCGAGGCTTCGACCTTCGACTACAGAGTCCTCTCTTGGGGCTCGAAATCTCGGTGTCGAACTGCTATCGGCGCATCTCGTGACCGGGGTTCACAAGTGGGGCTGTGGAGTACTCGTAGGTACTGGGGGGAACCTAGCACTATATAGTTCTCTAGCGAAGTAATATCGGTGCGCGTGACGGGGGGTGTTCGGCGATATCGACGCGATATGGCGGCAACATTTGGTGGTATCATCCCGCCACGATGCGTCCACGTGTGGACCAGTTATGGTGTCGCAGCCAGTGGGCTGTCGTAAGGATGGCTCGCGAACGATTCGCCGCGGCGCTCGACCGACTCCGCGACACCCTCGTCGAGATGGGCCGGCTGGTCGTCGACCGGCTGGACGACGCCGCTGCAGCCCTCGAACACGAGGACGCCGCCCGTGCTCGACGTGTCGTCGAGGGTGACGTCGAGGTCAACCAACTGTACCGCGAGGTGGAGTCCCAGTGCATCGACCTGTTCGCCCTCCAGCAACCCGTCGCGAGCGACCTGCGACGGGTCGCCTCGACGTTCAAGATCTCGACGGACCTCGAGCGGGTGGGTGACCTCGCGGTGAACCTCGCTCAGTACTCGCGGGAACTGAACCGGGACCTCTACGCCGAGGTCGCCCTCTCGGACATCGTCGACGCGGCTCGTCGGATGGTGGCGGACGCCGTCGAACTCTACGCCGAGGACGGCGACGAGTGGCGCTGTCACGAACTGGCGGACCGGGACACGGAACTCGACGCGATGTGTGCGCACGCGGGCCGGGTGGTCACCCTCGCACTCCTCGACCACCAGGCGTCGGCCGACGACGCCGCCGAACGACTCGTCGAGGACGTCTCGACGCTCCTGCTGACGGTCCGTGACCTCGAACGCGTCGGCGACCACGCGGTGAACGTCGCCGCACGGACGCTGTACGTGACGGAGGGGGACGACTCGCTACTCGAATAGAACCTCTTTGCGCGGCGGGTCCGCGCCTGCGGCGCGAACCGCTTGCGCAAACACGTTCACGAGAAAGGCGGCGCTCCCTTCGTTCGCGGATGCTAGCCCAGCCGCAGACTCGCGTCTCGTGGGCTATCGAACACTGGAGTCCTTGCTCCGAATCGGGCAGCGTTCTGCTGTCAGCGTACGCCGAGCGCCCCTCTTTCACGGACGTTTTACGAGGAGCGGTGCGCGAGCGAAGCGAGCGCACCCGACGAGACAACGGTTCAGAGGTAGGCAGCGTCCCACCGCGTCGGCCGCCGCTGGTTCCCGCAGGTGTCACACTCCATCCGGCCCATCGTGTCCATGGAGGTGACGAGGCTCTCGCAGTTCGAACAGAAGAAGCCCCAGCGCTCGGCCCGGTCCTCGTCGCTGTAGACGACTTGGAACTCCCCCTTCGACCCACGGTCCGTGTCCCGGTGGTCGACGAACAGCTCCTGTCCGTCCGGGCCGGTGACGGGGAGGAGTTCCTCCTCCGCGGTCGGTTCGGCATAGATGTTCTCGATGTACTCCTCGCCGTCGATGTCGACGCGGCCCTCGCCGGCCTTCTCCAGCCCGTGGTGCTCGTAGAAGTCGTTGCCCTGTGCGTTGTCCGCGAGGACGCGGCCGCGGACGCTCTCTGCCCCCATCTCGGACAGCGCCGTGACCGTCTCCTCGTAGAGCTCGTCGCCGATCCCCTCGCCACGGTACATCGGGTCCACGTGGAGCCAGAGGATGTCGCCCCGGTCGTTCACGACGGCGCTCTCCGAGAAGGCGACCACCTCGTCGTCGCGCTCCACGACGAGGAGGAGTAACTCCTCGTCCTCGAGCTTCTCCGCGAACGCCTCCTCGCCGTACCAGTTCGCCACCGCACCCTCGATGGCGGAGGGACTCAGCGAGTACGACGCCTCCATCGACCGCTCGGCGACACCATGGACGGCACCCGCATCTCGGGCAGTAGCTTCACGGACCTGCATAACAGGTTGAACTACCGGAGACGGTATAAAACCATACGCGGCGTCCGCTCGATCGGACGTGTATCCACTCGGTGACGACATGGCTACTATTTCCCACCAGTTCTGGTCCGCCCCGGCGACGAACGTGCAGGGAGCCGCAACACCACGGACCCGCCGCCTGCCAGCCCCCCGGAGACGGCCGCCTCGCCCGCCGAGAGGCGGATGGAGGCCCCCACGGTGAACAACCCACCGCGTGTCCTCCAATCGACGGTCACTCGAGTTCGAAGTGGAGTCGCTCGCGGTCGCTCCCGCCCGTCTCGCGTCCCGTGACGCTGACCGTACCCACGGCCGCCGTGTCGGTGACGTGCGTGCCCGCACAGGCCGTCCGGTCGTACACGTCGCCCTCGCCCGGTCCGTCGACCTGCCCGCGCGGCTCCTCCCCGGGCGCGCCCACCTCGACGATCCGAAGCTCGGTGATGCTGTCGGGCAGGAGGTCGATACGGGTCCGGTCGGTGTCGAGTCGCGCCTCGGCCGCCTCGCGGCCCATCGTGTACCAGCGGACCGGCCTGCCGTCGTCGACGAGGTCGTTCATCCGGGCCTCGATGGTCGCCAGGTCGTCCTCGTCGAACCGTCCGTGTTCCACGTCGATGCGGGCGCGGTCGGCGTAGAGCTGGTTCCCGCGAGTCGGGGCGTCGTACGCCGCGAGGAGGAGCGCCGAGAGGAGGTGCTGGGCCGTGTGGTACCGCATGTGGGCCTCGCGGCGTTCCCAGTCGAGGTCGCCAGTCACCCTCGTACCCCCGGGGGGTGCCTCCCCGTCGAGTTCGTGGTAGATGGTGTCGCGCTTCTGGACGTTCGTGACGTTCCACGTCTCTCCCGCTGCGGTGAGTGTGCCGTGGTCGGCGGGCTGGCCACCCCCCTCGGGGTAGAACTGGGTCCGGTCGAGGACCACCCGTGGCGGGTCCGAGAGCGACCGCTCGACGGTCGCCTCGAAGCGGCGCACCGACGAATCCTCGAGATACGACTGCTCGGTCATGGCTCCACCGAGGGGTGCCCCGCACTTCAACGACCCGTCGCTGGTCCCGCCGTGGTGGCGGCCACGGAGCGGGCGAGACAGCCCGCGCGCCCTCGGGTAGGTGTGTCTACCATAACCCTAAAGAGTCGTCTTGGCCACCATTAAAGTAAGATGACTAACGCGAACGCAACTGCGGTCTCTCGGAGGTGGGCTGATGGGCGTCGAGATCCGTGAGTCACCCGTCTCGGACGAGGAGTTCGAGGCGATGAAGCGGTTCGTCCACGACTACCTCGAGGCGAGCGTCGAGAACGAGGAGGAGGGTGGCCGGATGCGCTGGTACCCGTGGCACTCCGCCGAGTACCGGTTCAACCACATCCTCAACGTCACGGAGCTCGCGACCCACATCGCCCGGGAGGAGGGGGCGAACGTCGACATCACCCGTGTGGCCGCGCTGTTCCACGACATCTCCAAGCTAGAGGCCGACCAAGACGTCCACGCCGAGGAGGGCGCCCGCATCGCCCGCGAGTACCTGGAGACCCACGGCGACTACCCGGAGTCGTTCGTCGACCATGTGTGTGCGGCGGTCCGCGACCACTCCTTCCAGGGTGACCTCGCGGACGTGTCGCTCGAGGCCCGCTGTCTGATGGAGGCCGACCTGCTCGACAAGGTGGGCGCCAACGGCACCACGCTGATGCTCCTCCGGATGGGCTACGAGGCCCGGACCCACATGGACGCCAACGAGATGGTCGGTCGCGTCCTCGAACGCGGCGAGGACGCCGTCTCGCGGGTCGTCTCGGACACGGCAGAGACGCTAGCCCACCAGCGCCTGAAACGCGTCCGGTGGTTCAAGGAGTGGCTGGAGGGTGAGGTCGCGGAGATGGAGGTCGGCGCCGACTCCGACCCGCTCTGAGGCCGGGTCAGACCGCCGTGAGCGTGGTCGCCGCGTCGTAGAGGAAGAACACCCCGAAGCCGACGAGCAGCGCTGCACTCAGGTACGCGACGACGGGCGCCAGTCGGTCGACCCGTCGCCGGGCCGCGACGAGCGCCGCCGGGAACCCGGTTATCCAGATGCCGATACCGCCGAACAGACCGACGAGCAGCGCCGGCGTCCCCGTCTCGACGACGAGCAACCCCGCCACGGAGGCACCGACGGCCTCCGCCAGCAGGTCGATGCGGCCCGCCTCGAGCAAACCGACGCCCACCGTCAGCCAGAACAGTATCTGGTACGGATTCGTCAGCGCGAGGACGAACGCCTTACGGAACCCCTTCGACTCCCCCTCTGGTGTCCCCTCCGCCGTGAACGTCTCCGTGGCCTCGGTGGCGGCTCCGTAGGCGAAGTAGAGCATCAGCACGCCGCCGACGCCGACCATCGCGGCTCGAAGCAGGGGTAACTGCTCGACGAACGCGACGACACCCAGCAGCGCGAGGACGAAGAACGCGAAGTCGGCCGTCGCCGCCCCGAGGCCTGCCTTGAACCCGGCGTCCCACCCTCGCAAGACGGACTCCTCGGCGATGATGGCGTTCATGGGTCCGGGCGGAGCCGCGAGCGCGAGGCCGAACACCGTCCCCGCGAGGAGCGTCGTCAGCGTACTCATCTACAGCGGCTACCGGGTGGGTGGGCAAAGGGCTTGCGTGGTGAGAGTTGGTGACACGATCGTGGTGGCGTGCGGGTCACGGTCCGGAGGCGGTGCTGATGCGGACGAGCGTAGCTACCCGCTGCGAGGTGCGAAGCGCCGAGCAGCGCCTTTTTCACCCATGTTGTTGCGCGAGCGAACCCGAGCGCAAGAAGATGGGTCCTACATGAAGGACCCGAGCCCCGTCTGCTCCTGTCCGCTCTTGACCTCCTCCCACGACACGTCCAGCGCCTCCAGGATTCGCTCGATGGGGCCTCGCAGCGTCCGGTCGAGCATCTTGTCCCAGTCCACCTCGAACTCCTCGGGGATCTGGTCGGCGAACTCGAAGCAGATGACGTCCTGTTCGCGCTTGAACTCGCCGTAGAGCGCGTCCTCGGCGGGGTCGAGACCGAGTTCCGACTCGACGCGCTGGAAGAAGTCGTCGTGGACGCGCTCGAGGTAGAGCCGTTTCGGTTTCGAGCCACGGCCGAAGTTGGTGCCGAGGAGCTCGTTCGCGTACTTCGCGCCCCGGACCTGCGCGGTGTCCGTGTCGTAGTCGTCGAGTCGCTTGCCGATGCCGCCCGGGATGCCGATGCGTTCGAGGTCCACGTTCCCCCGCTGGAACTCCTCGATGACGTCGTGGACGTACGTCTTCACCTCGTCCAGGTCCGTGCCGGTCACGACCATCTCGATGACCTCCTTCTGGACCTCCTTGGTGATGGGCGCGATGTCCGAGCGCTTGTACTCGAACCCGGTGATGTCGATGTCGTCGACGTCCTTGCCCTCCTTCCAGACGATGTGTCCGGCGTAGCGTTTCTTCTTGCCCGCTTGGAAGAACCGCCGGTAGAGCTTCTCGAACTCGATCTGGAAGCGGTGCTCCTCGGCGTTCATGCTCGCCGCGAGGTCGGCGTAGGAGGCGTTGATGTTCTCCTCGAGTTGGAACGACTGCTCGATAGCTTCTGACACCGAGAGTTCTTGTCCGAATTCTATCATGACGCTGTCGGTGTCACCATACGCCACCTCGTGGCCCAGTTCCTGCACGCTCTGCTCGGTGAACGAGATGACCTCTCGACCCGTCGCCGTCACCGCGGCGCCCATGTCCTTGTCGTAGAGGCGGAACCGGTCCCAGCCGAGCACGCCGTACAGCGAGTTCATGATGACCTTCACGGCGGCCTGCTGGCTGTCGTAGGTCGCGTACGCCTCGCTCCCGGGCTCGTGCTCGTCCCGGAGCGCCTTCTTGTTCTCGCGCTCTTCCAGCAGGTTGGTGACCATCTCGCGGATGATGCCGTCCGGTTCCTTCCGGAAGTGCATCCCGTTGGGTGCGACGTAGGTGTCGCCGTCGTAGGCGTCGGGGTCGTCGACGTACGTCTCGGGCGAGAGGTTCAGCGTCACCATGCACATCGGGTACAGCGACTTGAGGTCGAGCACGGAGACGTTCTCGCGGACGCCCGTGATGGGGTCGAAGACGGCCCCGCCCTCGTAGTCCTCGCTCTCGACGGCCCCCTTCGACGGGAGCGCGAAGTCGCCGTGGACCTCGTGGAGGATGTAGAGGTCCACCGCGTCGCCGGGTGTGGTCGCGTCCTCGAGCTTGCAGCCCACGAACGAGGCCACCTCCTCCCAGAAGGGGATGACCTCCTGCCGACGGTCGATCTCGACACACAGCTCCACGTCACGGAGGTTGTACTCCAGCAGGCGCTCGGGGTCCTGCTCCCACAGGTCGCCGATGTCGCCCGTGTAGCGTTCCTTGCCGACGCCGAGTTCGGTCTCGCCGACCGCGTCCAGCCGGTAGGACTCCAGTTCGGTGAACTGTCGGCGCTTGTAGGCGTAGAGCAGGTCGAACACCACGCGCCCTTTCACGTTCGGGCCACCCCACCCGGAGTCCCACACCTCGTCCACGCGAGACAGGTGGTCGGACTGGAGCACGTCCGAATCGACCGCGCCGTCGTCGACCAGTCGGTCGATGCGGTCGATGAGGTACGGCATGTCGAAGTCCTCGAAGTTCCAGCCCGTCAGTACGTCGGGGTCCGTCTCCCGGAGGTACTCGACGAAGGCGTGGAGCATCTCGCCCTCGTCGTCGAACGCCTCGACGCGGACGTCGAGCTCGTCCTCGCCGATGGGGTCGTACCCGGAGAGGTCGTCCGGTCCCGCCACGCCGTCGGGTGCGGTGTAGAGCCAGACGACGTACTCGTCGTCGTAGGAGTCGTGCGAGGTGAGACAGACGATGGGCTCCTCGCCGTCCTCGGGGAACCCCGAGCGGTCGTCCACCTCGATGTCGAACGTGTTCACGCGGGGGCTGACCTGCAGGTCGACGGGCGCGATCTCGGTGTGGTGGACCCGGAGCGCCTCCCCGGAGCCCTCGCGAGCCGGCACCGAGACCCCGCTGTTGATGTCCTTGTCGATGAGCAGGCGGTTCGGGAAGAGGATGTCCGCCTCGTAGTGGTCGAACTGGTCGCGGAGCTGGCCCACGTCTCGCGGGGTCTGACCGAACACCTTCACCAGGTCCTCGTCACGGATGGAGCGGTGGACGACGAGTTCGTCGTCGGCGTGTTCCTCGTCGACCAGGTGACCGTCGGCGCGGAGGTCGCCGTAGGTCTCGACGCCGGTCAGTCGGGCCTCCTCCACGATGCGCGAGTCGGTGAGGTCGTCGGTCGTCACGGGGCCGTCGGTGTCCCCGTGGCCGAGGTCCGCCAGCGGCGTGTAGAAGTACGGCCGGAAGCCGTAGACGCGAGCGTGGACGGGTTCTGGAGTGCCGTCCTCGGCCTCCTCGCGACCGAAGACGTGGAGGACCGGGAACTCGTCGTCCCCGTACCCCTCGACGGTGTAGTCGACCTGCGTGACCGAGAACTCGACACGTTCGTCGGTCGGGGGGAACCGCTCCTCGTCGATGTCGACGAGTTCCGCGTGCTGCCCCCCGTTGCCGGCGACGTGTTCGGCCTCGCCCTCGGGCCGCTCGTCGCCTGCGCCGAAGTCCCCGAACGTGGATTGGGCTTCAGAGTCGCCCCCGTCTGTCATGGAATCGGCTTGGGAGCGACGGCTAAAAACCCCGGTGGTCCGGGCGCAGCCACGGGCGTGCACCGGTGGCTCGCGTCACCATTCACCCCGACGCCCTCCGGCACTTCGCGGATTGACTCGGCCCGAAAGGATATACCGTGTCATGCTGTACCAGAGTGCGATGCCAGACACCACCCCTTCGGACGTCGCATCGGACCCGTCGAGCGAGCAGACGGTCGAGTTCTACGAGACCGAGGAGGGTGTGGTCCTCTACGACGCCGACAACCCACTCGGCTGGATACAGTCCCGCTCGGCGCTGGCGGTCGACGCGATGCGCTGAGCAGTCACCGACGACGCGCCGCTCCCCGAACGGTTTTTGACCACGCCACCCCTCCCAGGAGACGTGAGTCCCTTCGAGGAGGACGAGGACGCCTGGCCGGACGAGCCCAAGGAGTTCGACCCCAATAGTCTGGGCCCCGACATCCCGAAGGCACCCGCTGCCCCGAACCTCGCCGACCGTGACGCCCCCCGCGACGTGGCCAACGCGTTCTGGGCAGCCGTCATCTTCGCGAACGTCGGGTTGCTCGGCGTCTCGCTCGGCCCGATGCTCTGGTACTTCGAGGGGATGGCCCAGTTGGGCGGGGGCATCTTCCTCGTCGGCGTCGTCGCGCTCGGGATGACCTACCGCCGGTACTACGCCTTCATGAACCGCGAGAAGCCCGAGGACGTGGACCACGAGACGGACCGCGAGGACGCCCCCGGTGGCGACTGAGCCGTGCAGGTACTCGAAGACGGCGAGGGGACCCGGTACGTCCTCCTCAAGCGATCCGGCGAAAGTTCGCTCGTTAGAGACGTCGAGACGGGTGAGTCGAGGTACCTCCCGAACGAGGAACTCTCCCAGGTCGAGGGTGCGTCCCCGCTCGAGACGGCCGCGACCGCCGTCCCCGAACCCGCCCGACGGGTCCTCCGTGCGACCCACACCGACCCGGCCCTCGGCCTCCTCCTCGAACTCGACGCTCGTGGCCCCACGCCGGTCCGGGCGCTGCTGGACTACGAGATGTGCGAGTCGGACCTCCACGGCACGCTCGCGGAGTTCCGTGCGGCCGGACTCGTCGAGGAGGCGACCGTCTACGGCGAGCGCGGCTACGCCGTCACGGAGACGGCTCGCGCGGGACTGGCGGTCCTGCGCGGCGACGCGCCGGAGTGACTGCGGCGCGGGTCGTCAGCGCCCCTCGAACTGGAGCTCCCGCTCGGGGTCCTCGGCGACGACCCACCAGTGGACGTCGGCCTTCGGGTGTCGGCGCTCGACGTGGTCCTCCAGCTCGGTCGATTCGTCGAAGTCCTTCCCGCAGAGGTTGCATCGGTGGTGGTGCGCCATGTGTCAACGCATGCGACCGAACGTCATGTCACTGACGGTCAGTCGTCTCCCGTCAACTCCGCGAGTGCCGCCGCGTCGATAGCGCCGCCCTCGTGACCCACGGACGAGCGGTTCGTCGTCGTGTCCTTCTCGACGGTGACGAGGTCGTCGGCCGCCCCGACCAGTTCCTCGTCGTGGCTGACGACGAGAATCTGCTCCACGCCGAACCCGCGCATCGTCTCGACCAGCTCGACGAGCTTCGAGACGTGCCCCGAGTCGAGGAACACGGTCGGCTCGTCGAGGATGAGCGGCGGCATCGGCGTCTCCCCCTCGATGCCCTCGGCCAGCAGGCGGTAGATGGCACACCGCAGCGCGAGGTTGAAGATGGCCCGCTCGCCCCCGGACAACTGTTCTGGGTCCAGCGGCTCCCCGTCCTTCTGGAAGACGGTGAGGTCGTACTCGCCGTCGAGTTCGATGCGGGCGTACGAGTCGTTCTGGTAGAGCAGTTCGAACGTCTCGTTCAGCAGGCTCTCCAGCCGGCGGACGTTCCGCTGGCGTAACTCGGCCCGCAGGTCGGCGTACATCTCCTGCAGTTCGTAGGCCTCGTCGTAGAGCGACTGGAGGCGGTCGACGGTGGCTGACACCTCCTCGTGGCGCTGGTGGAGCGACTCCAGCGTCTCGATGTCGTTGCGGACCCCACCGATGGCATCGCGCAGGTCGATCTCGCGCTCGTGGAGGTCCTCCAGCCGGGCGTCGATCTTCTCGAGGTACTGCTCGGCCCGCTCCTTCTCTCCCCGTGCGTGCTCGACCTGGTCCTCGTCGAACTCGTCGGCCAACTCCCGTCTCTCGGCACGCTTCTCGGCCAGGCGCTCGCGCCGGAGGTCGTTCTGCTCCGTCAGGTTCGCCCGCTGCTCGCGCAATCGCGCGACGGCGTCCTCGTGCTCGGTGATTGCCTCGTTCAGGTCGACCACCCGGTCCAGCCGTTCGAGAGCCTCGTCGACGGTCGACTTCTCGGTGTTCAGGTCGCCGATGGCCGTCTTGACGGTCGCCACCTCCTCGCGTGCCTCGGCCGCCGCCTCGCGCGCTTCCGCTGCCTCGGCCTCGAGGTCGTCGGCCTCCTCACGCAACCGCTCGACGGCCGCCGCCCGCTCCTCGAAGTTGCCCGCCTGTTCGTCCACCAGCGTCCGGAGGTTCTCGAGGTTCGACTCCCGCTGGTCGAGGTCGGCCGCCCGCTCGACCCACTCCTCCGCCCGGCGCAGTCGTTCCTCGAGTTCCGTCACGCGTTCGCGTGCCGCCTCGAGTTCGGCCTCCAGGTCGGCGACGGCCTCGCGGTCGTCGTCGAGCGTCTCCACGTGGGGGGAGTCCTCGACGGGCTGGCCACACTCCGGACACTTGCCCTCCTCGCGGAGTCGTTCGGTCTCCGCGACGGCCTCGCGCTTCGCCGTCAGGGTCGCCTCGAGTTCGGCCACTCGCTCGCGGGCGTCGGTCAGGTCGCTGGCGACGGACTCGCGGTGGTCCTCCACGCCGTCACGGTCGACCGGCGCCTCGTCGAACGCCTCCCGGTTCGTGGCGACCGTCTCCTCGAGCGCCGAGAGCTTCTCGCGACGCTCGCTAAGCTGTTCCCGGTCGCTCTCCAGGTCTCGTTCCCGCTCGTCGGCCTCCTCGCGCTTCGACTGGGCTTCCGCCGTGTGTTCCTCCGCACGTTCCGCGGCTCGCTCCGCGGTCGACGCGTGCTCCTGTTTCTCCAGCAGGCGCTCCTGTATCGACTCTCTGACCTCCTCCAGCCGGCTCTCCAGCTCCTCGCGGCGGGCCTCGAGGGCCGCCGACTCGGGACGGTCCAGCTCCGTCTCCGCCAGCACCGACGCGCGCTCCGAACGGCGCTCCTCGGCCGTCTCGCGGTGCTCGGATATCTCGTCGGCCTTCCGCTCGCGCTCCGCCTCGCGCTTCTCGATGGCCGCCTCGAGGTCCGCGATCTCGGACTCCAGTTCCTCGATGTCGGCCTGTGCCTCGCGGTACTCCTCCAGTACGGTCTCGGCCTGCTGGCGTGTCTCCGCCGCTGGTTCCCGCTTGGTCTCCAGTTGCGCGACCTCGTTCTCGACCTCCTTCAGCTCCGACTCGAGCCCGTTCAGTCGCTGGTACAGCTCCTCGTCCTCCTTCTCGGTGATCTGTGACTCCAGTTCCGAGAGCGCACCCCGCTTGTCGTCCCGGACGTGTTTCACCCCGAGGCGAGCGTTCTTCGCCCGCTCGCGGTACGTCTCCAGTTTCCCCAGTTGCAGGAGGTCGTCGATCATGTCCTGCCGGTCGCCCGGCGAGGCGTTGATGAGCTTGTTGACCTCGCCCTGGCGGACGTACGCGCAGTTGACGAACGCCTCGGAGTCCATCCGGAGGAGCTCCGTCACCCGTGCTCGCACGTCGGTGGCGCCGTCCACCGTCTCGTCTGGCCCTTCCAGCACGCAGGTCGTCGTCTGGGCGCTGTCACCGCGGACCCGGATCTCGCGTTCGACGTGGTAGTCGCGGCCGGCGTGGCTGAACCAGAGCTCGATGCGGGCGTCCTCGGCACCGATGGTGACCACGTCGTCCAGCGTCTTGTCGAGCGCCCGGTGGCCGTAGAGCGCGAAGAAACACGCCTCCAGCAGCGAGGACTTGCCCGACCCGTTCGGGCCGTGGATGACGGTGACCCCCGGTTCGAGCACGAGGTCGGCGTCCGCGTAGCACTTGAAGTGCTCCAGTCTGACCCGGTCGAACCTCACGCGAAGTCACCCCAGTCGGTCTGCCCGTCGTCGGCCGCTCCCGTGGACTCCTCGCCATCGTCGGCGTCCGGTGGGGAACCGGCATCGGCCGTCCCGCCGCCGTCCGTCTCCGTGGCCGCCGCGGCGGGGTCCGGCTCCGGTTCCGGCTCGCCGGCGTCTCCGCCCTCGCCGTCGGCCGCGTCGTCGCCGGCCTCCTCTGCGTCCGCGGCCATCCGCTCGGCCGCCGTGCTCGCGTCGGGACCGCCGCCCGTCTCCGTCGCTGTCTCCGGTGCCGGGTCGAACGCGCCATCGGCCTCACCGTCGCCGTCGAGGAGTGCCTCGACACGGGATTCGACCGTCTCCGCGACCGTCGAGTCGGCCACCTTGCTCGCCCGGACCACCTCGTCCAGTTCGCGCGCGGCGGGCGACAGCCCCATCTCGCGGACCCGCTCGCGCACCGCCTCGTCCGGGTCGGCGAACGACACCTCGACACCGCCCGCGTCGTCGAACTCACGCCGGTCCGTGACGCGGACGACCAGCGCGCCCGCCTCTCGGACCTGCTCTTCGACCTGTGCGGGGGCGACAGGCTCGCCCTCGCCATCGATGGAGACGATGGTGACGGCGTCGGTCAGGTCGTACTCGGCGACGCGCTCGCGGACCCGGTCGACCCCCTCGCCCTCGGAGAGGTCGACGTCGACGAACCGGAACTCGCGGGTGGGGAGCCCGCGGCGGGTGATGGTCACCTCGCCGCCCTCGCCGCCCGCTGCGTCGAACGTGACGATGTTGTACCCACGGTCCTCGCGTTCGTCGGCGCTCGCGCGTTCGGTCGACCCGCAGTAGGTGAGCCAGGTCCCGTCCTCGGCCCGCTTGACGCCGGGCTTGTGGTTGTCGCCGAGCAACATCGCGTCGAGGTCGACGGTCGACTCGGCCAGCACCTCCTCGGCGTCCCAGTCGCCGTAGTCGAACGGCTGGAACAGGCCGTGGGTGACGAGTGCGGCGAACGAGGCGTCGTGGTCGGTGAAGCGGTACTCGAGGTCCGGACGCTTGCTCTTGGGGACGTAGTCGAGACCGTAGAATGCCGTGTCGCCGACCACGACCGGGTCGTCGCCGAGGCGCGTGGCCAGTCCCAGCGAGGCGAACAGGTCGAGCCACTGGGCGTCGCGCTTGACCTCGTGGTTGCCGACGACGGCGAGGAAGGGGATGCCGGCGTCGTCGAGGTCGCGGAGGACCGAGAGTGTCCCGAGGATGTCGACGAGTTCCGGGCGGCGGTCGTGGAAGAGGTCGCCGGCGTGGACGACGGCGTCCACGTCGTCCTCGATGGCGTCGTCGACCACGGCCCCGAACGCGTCGAGGAAGTCCTGTCGTCGCTCGGGGGAGTGGTACTGCTGGTAGCCGAGGTGGGTGTCCCCCGTGTGGATTACCCGCGTCATCTGTCGAAGACTGTGCCGTCACCGACCAAAGGGGTTGTGCGACCGGAGCGGAACTGAACGCGGGCGTGACCTCACTCGCCGGCCAGCGTGTAGACCCGCTTTCGCGCGTCCGTGAACGCCACCCGCGAGTGGACGACGCCGGCGTCCTCCAGTCGCGAGAGCGCGTACCGGACCGTCCGGGCCGGCAGGAGCGTCTCGTCAGCGAGGCCGGTCTGCGTGAGCTGCCCCTCGTGTTCCAGCGCCTTCGCCACCAGTTTCGCGCTCGGGGGCAGGTCGCTGACCGCCCCCCAGTCGACCCGTTCGCCCGTCCGTTCGGGCCTGCTCGTGCTCATCGTGCCCGTCGGTTCGTGATTCGATTGGATAATAGTTTCTATTTATATTATTACTGCAGAGTATCAACTCCCCGAAGCGACCTCGGCCGGCGTCCCACCGGCGTCCGCCGATTTCGGGCGTGCGAGCGGCTGACGCTACCCGAAACCTCTTAACACGTCAAGGCCCTACGGAGTGGCAATGACAGAGTCTGTTGATGACGTCGATATGCCGTACGACGAGGACGCGTCACAACAGGATAAGGTGGAAGCCTTAGAGGAGCGCCTCGAAATCCTGGAGTCGCAGAACGAGGAGATGCGCGACAAGCTCCTCGACGCCAACGCCGAGAACAACAAGTACCAGCAGAAGTTGGAACGGCTCACCCACGAGAACAAGAAGCTCAAGCAGTCCCCGCTGTTCGTCGCCACCGTCCAGGAGATCACGGACGAGGGCGTCGTCATCAAGCAGCACGGGAACAACCAGGAGGCGCTCACCGAGGTCACCGACGAGATGCGCCAGAACCTCGCGCCCGACGACCGGGTCGCAGTCAACAACTCTCTCTCCATCGTCAAGATCCTCGACGACGAGACGGACGTCCGGGCCCGCGTGATGCAGGTCGAGAAGAAACCGGAGGTCTCCTACGCGGACATCGGTGGCATCGACGAGCAGATGGAGGAGGTCCGCGAGACCGTCGAGATGCCGCTCAAGTCCCCCGAGATGTTCGACCAGGTCGGCATCGACCCGCCGAGCGGTGTGCTTCTCTACGGCCCACCGGGCACGGGCAAGACGATGCTGGCCAAGGCCGTCGCCAACCAGACCGACGCCACCTTCATCAAGATGGCCGGCTCCGAACTCGTCCACAAGTTCATCGGTGAGGGCGCGAAGCTCGTCCGTGACCTGTTCGAACTCGCGCGCCAGCACGAACCGGCCGTCATCTTCATCGACGAGATCGACGCCATCGCCTCGAAACGCACCGAGTCAAAGACGAGCGGCGACGCCGAGGTCCAGCGGACGATGATGCAGCTCCTCTCGGAGATGGACGGCTTCGAGGACCGCGGCCAGATCTCCATCATCGCCGCGACGAACCGCTTCGACATGCTCGACCCCGCCATCCTCCGGCCGGGTCGCTTCGACCGCCTCATCGAGGTCCCCAAGCCCGACGAGGACGGGCGCGAGATCATCTTCCGCATCCACACGCGGAACATGAACGTCTCCGACGACGTCTCGTTCGAGGAACTCGCCGAGGAGGCAGACGAGGCCTCCGGTGCGGACATCAAGGCAATCTGCACGGAGGCCGGGATGTTCGCCATCCGCGACGACCGCACCGAGGTCCGGATGGAGGACTTCCGCGCGGCGTGGGAGAAAATCAAGCAGGCCGAGAGCGAGGAGGACGACGAGGTCTCGAAGACGTTCGCCTGAGTCGGTGGTCGGTCGGTCCCCGTCGCCCGTTCAGTCCTCCGCCACCGCCGTCCCCTCCGGGTCCACCTCGTCGCTCCGGAGACGGAACTTCTGCACCTTCCCGCTCGGGTTCTTCGGCAGTTCCTCCACGAAGTAGTAGGCCCGCGGGCGCTTGAAGTCGGCCAGCCGGTCCGTCTCCAGCATGTACGCATCCAGCGTCTCTGCGTCCGCCTCGCCGACGATGTAAGCGACGACGCGCTCGCCCCACTGGTCGTCCGGTTCGCCGACCACCGCGGCCTCCACCACCTCGTCGTGGGCGAACAGCACGTCCTCCACCTCGCTCGGGTAGACGTTCTCCCCGCCGGAGATGATCATGTCGTCCTTCCGGTCGACGACGAACAGGTAGCCGTCCTCGTCCTGGTAGCCGAGGTCACCCGTGTAGTACCAGGTCCGCCCGCCCTGCTCCCGGAGCGACTCGGCGGTGGCCTCTGGTCGGTTCCAGTACTCGCGCATCGTACACGGCCCCGAGATCAGTATCTCGCCGACCTCGCCCTGCTCGACGGTGGCGTCGGGGGCGGCGTCCGGTTCGACGACGCGGATGGAGTGGTTGAGCGCGGCCGTCCCCGCAGAGCCCTGCTTCGAGCGCTGCTCGTCTGGGGACTGGAACGTCCCACACGGGCCGATCTCGGTCATCCCGTAGGCCTGCACGTAGTCCTCACAGAGGTGCTCCATGCAGAGGTCGAGCACGCGCTCCGGCATCGGCGCGGCCCCGTAGAGCCCCAGCCGGAGCGAGGAGACGTCGTGGTCCGTCTCGGCCGCGGTCCGGGCGATGGCGTTCCACGCCGTCGGCGCGGCGAACATCAGGGACACGTCGTGTTCCTCGACGGCCGACAGCGTGGCGACCGGGTCGAACTCGTGTTGAATCACGTTCGTCGCGCCGCGGTGGACCCGCGGGAAGAGGTTGGCGTGGAGCTCCGCGCAGTGGTAGAGCGGCAGGATGGAGAGCCCCACGTCCTCCGCACGGACGTTCATCTCCGCGATGCAGAGGAGGCTGTGTTCGACCATGTCGCGGTGCTCGTGGACCACGCCCTTCGGCCGGCCGGTCGTGCCCGAGGTGTAGATGAACGCGTAGGCGTCGTCCTCGGCGACGGTCACGGCGGGCCGGGCGCTGGACCCGGCTTCGAGGAGGCCGTAGAACTCGTGGGCGTACTCGGGAGTATCGGGGTCGTTCCCCTCGTCGCCGGGGGCTGGGACCCAGAGGTACTCCGAGACGGTCTCGAGGTCAGGTCGCGCGCCCTCGACGGCCTCGCGGGTGGCATCCTCGAAGACCACGACCTCGGCGCCGGCGTCGTTCACGATGAACTCCACCTCGCCGGCCGGGAGGCGGTAGTTGAGCGGGTTGAAGACGGCGCCGAGCTTCGCGCAGGCGTAGACCGTGAGCACCATCTCCGAGCCGTTGTGCAGCATCGTCGAGACCCGGTCGCCCTTCTCCACGCCCAGGTCGGCGAGCGCGTTCGCCAGTCGATTCACCCGTTCGTCGAACTCGCGGTAGGTCCAGCGCTGGTCACGCCGTGGGTAGACGACCGCCTCCCGGTCCGGGTAGCGGTCGACGGTCTGCTCCAGCGTGTCGGCTATCGTGGTTCCCGTTCGCATGGCTCATCGTACCGTCGGGCAAGGCCGCCATAAGCCTGGGGGCGGGCCGGTCGGACGGTGGCCGCACCGGCGAGGTTCGGGAGCGGGACGGACACCGGTTCGCAAGGTTGATACGGCCGATTCCAGTATCCCGTGTATGGACCTACGCGTCATCGCGAACCGCGAGAACGAACTCTCCATCGAGATCGCGGGCGAGGACCACACCTTCATGAACGTGCTGAAGGGCGCGCTCCTCGAGACGGAGGGGGTCGCGGCCGCGACGTACGACATGAACCCCGAACAGTCCGGTGGCCAGACCGACCCCATCCTGACGATCAAGACCGAGGGCGGGGCGAAGCCGCTCGACGCCCTCGAGGCCGCCGCGAAGAACGTCAAGGACAAGACCGTCTCGTTCCGCGAGGCGTTCGAGGCGGCCTGAGCACGCGCTCTTCTCTCTCTACGCGCCCACCCAGAACGAGCCGTGCGCCTCGCACCAGAACCACGACTCGTGGAGGCGGGGCGCGTCGTGACCGCAATCGGGGCAGTCGACGGTATCGGCCTCCGCTCGCGTGCTCGCCTCCATCGCACCGTACACCTCGCGCCACCCGCCGGAGGGTGAGTCACGCTCGCGGGGCATCGGTCCCTCCGCGGCCGTCACACTCCGGACAGCCGTGGCGAAGTCGTGGGTCGGTTCGCTCGCGGCCGCACCGCTCACACCGGAAGTAGTAGTGGTCGAGGCGGCCGTACTGGTCGGTGGCGGCGTGCGGACCCGAGACGTGTGGGCCCGGCCGCTCGCGTGCTGAGGCTCTCATGATCGGTGAGTCGGGTGTGTCCTGCCTGACTCGTGGCGAGCGTCCTAGCCGACCGACGGGCAAAAGGCAGCGCCTACCTCGGTGGAACTGAAATATGGTGAGCGTTCTGTCGTGGCCGCGCGGGCCGTAGCCGTCGTCTCGAGACAGTTCCGCGTCGGGGCCTCAGAGGCGGACAGGCACGTCGTGTTCGGCGAGGTACTCCTTGACCTCGCGGATGGAGTACTCGCCGAAGTGGAAGATGGACGCAGCGAGGCCGGCGTCCGCGCCCGCCTCGGTGAACACCTCGTACATGTGTTCCGGGCTCCCGGCGCCAGAGGAGGCGATGACGGGCGTGGAGACGGTGTCACAGACCGCCTTCGTCAGGGGGATGTCGTAGCCATCCTTCGTGCCGTCGGCGTCGATGGAGTTGACGAACAGTTCGCCCGCGCCCCGTGCCTCGCTCTCCTCGGCCCACGAGACGACGTCGACGCCCGTCCCCTCGCGGCCGCCCTTCTTGGTGCACTCGAACCAGACGCTCTCGCCGTCCACGGAGACGTAGTGCTCGCCCTGCTCGTCGTAGCGCCGGCGCGCGTCGACGCTGATGACGATACACTGGCTGCCGAACGCCTCGGCACCCTCGGTGATGAGTTCCGGTCGCTCCAGTGCGCCCGTCGTGATGGACACCTTGTCCGCCCCGGCCCGGAGCGTCTCCTTGATGTCGTCCTTCGTGCGGATGCCCCCGCCGACGGTGAGGGGGATGAACACCTCGTCGGCCACCTCGTTGACGACGTGGAGCATCGTCTCGCGGCCCTCCGCGCTCGCGGTGATGTCGAGGAAGACGAACTCGTCGGCGCCCGCCTCATTGTACTTCTTCGCCATCTCCACCGGGTCACCCGTGTACTCGAGGTCGGTGAAGTTGACGCCGGTGTAGACGGCGGGGTTCCCGTCGTCGTCGAGGTCGACGTCGATACAGGGGATGATCCGCTTGGTGAGCGTCATTCGATACCCGCAGTTGCGACGGCCCGCGTTTGACGGTTTCGGAGAACTGGCGCAGGACAACCGAGAGTTCACCACTACCGAGACTGTAGGTGAATCCAGATACTCATGGCGACCAGAATACACGGCTGGGAACGGGAGTCCACCGACCCGGTCCTCGTTCGGCGGTTCGTGCGGAGCCTGTTCGAGGGTGATGCCGACGGCGCAACCGCGCTGGTGAGCGAGCGCTGCGTGTTCCACGGGTCCTGGGTCGACGAGGGCGACGACGGCGAGGCGGCCGTGGACACGGCGCTGGAGCTGGTCGGCTCGGCCGACGTGGAGCTCGAGACCGTCGAGACCACGGACACCGAGGGGCTCATCTCGGCTACCGTGACGACGAGCGGCCACGGCGGTCCCCCGGTGTCACCCGATCCGGAGGCCACCGCGCTGACCGACGCCGACGCGGAGGTGCCGCCGTTCGCGACCTGTCGTGTCGAGGACGACCGCATCGTCGAGGTCTGGCTCGACGTAGCCCAACTCGGCGACGGGACGAGCGGGCCACTCGGGGCGCTCCTCGGCCGGGTCTCGGCCTGGCTCCACGCCGACTGACCGGGCCCGGGTCGCGTTCCGATAGTACGAAGTTGTGGCACCGTGCAGTGGGTACCATGGCAGACCACGCTGACGACGGCGGACACTCGGACCACCACGAGCACGACGAAGGTCGCTCGACGGCCCCGCAGAGCGCGTACACCGGCCGCGACGTGGCCGTCGGCTGGGTCGTCGCCCTCGTCGGCCTCCTCGTCACGTTCGGCATCCCCATCGCACTGACCATCTGAGCGAGCGACCGTTTTTCTCCCCTGGGGTCGGACGGCCCCCATGCGAGTCATCTCGGACGAGGACGTGGCAGCGGTGCTGTCACTCCCGGAACTGCTGGACGTCTGCGAGCGAGCGCTGCTGGCAGACGGCCGCGGCGAGACGGTGCGCCCGGACCGACCCCACTACCCCCTCGGTGCCGGACTGGACGGCCCAGAACCGCTCGGGACGGGACTGACGATGCCGGCCTACGTCGAGGGGGAGCCCTACGCGGCGACGAAACTGGCGACGGTCCACCCCGACAACCCCTCGCACGGTCTCCCCACCGTCCGGGCACACCTCTCGCTCGTCGACGCGCGGACCGGCGAGCCGGTCGCCCTGCTCTCCGCCGAGCGCCTGACGAACGCCCGCACGGGCTGTATCGGTGGACTGGCGACGCGCGAACTGGCAGTCGACGGCCCGCTCACGGTCGGCGTCCTCGGCGCCGGCGCGCAGGCCCGCTGGCAGACCCGCGCCATCGCCGCCGCACGCGAGGTGGAGGCCGTCCGCCTCTACTCGCCGAGCCACTCGCGCGAGCGGTGCGCCGCGGACCTCCGGGAGCGCGGTCTCGACGCCTCGGCCGTCGACACGCCGCGTACAGCCGTCGAGGGGGCCGACGTGGTCGTCACAGCGACGACGAGCCACGACCCCGTCTTCCCCGCCGACGCGCTCTCGCCCGGGACGCTGGTCGTCGCCGTCGGCGCGTACACGAGCGAGATGCAGGAACTCGACCCGGCGGTGTTCGACCGCGCGGCACGCGTCTTCGCGGACGTGCCGGAGGAGGTGGCCGAGGTCGGTGACCTCCGGGGGACCGGCCTCGACGTGGGCGACCTCGTCCCGCTCTCGTCGGCCCTCGCCGGCGAGGCGGGCCGGGAGACGGACGAGGAGATACTGGTCGCAGAGAGCGTGGGGACGGCCGTCCTCGACGCGGCGGGTGGGGCCCACCTCTACGGGCGAGCGGTCGAGGCAGGACTCGGGAGCGAGGTGTCGCTCTAGTCCACGCGGACGGTCACGGTGGCGTTCGACTCGTCGGGGGCGGGACCGACGCTCGTCGAGGCGTCGACGAAGCCCGCGGGCCCGACCCTGACGACGACGGTTCGAGGGGTCGGTCGGTCGAGCGCGTACGTCCACTCGCCCCGCCAGCGGTCGGGCTCGACCCGCTCGACTCGCGCGCCGGCCCACGCCCGGAAGGCCTCGGCGAAGGCCGTCGCGTTCTCGGCGTCGTCCCACCGGGTCACCAGCGCGTGGCCACGGGCCCCGGACGGGTCGGCGAACGAGATTCGAGTGTCGTTGCCCCAGCCGTCGGCCGCGCGGGCGGCCCGCGTCTGGTCGAGTTCGCTCGCCAGCGACGACCGGAGGAACAGTTCGCCGACACGGGTCCGCGGCGGCGCGAGCGTCCGGTTCCACTCGCCCGGTCCGTCCGCGACCCGGACGTCGAGGGAGACGAGCGCGTCACCGCGACCGGGGTGGAGGACGGCCTCCGTCGTCCGTGGCATCGAGCGGTAGACGCGGTTCAGGCGGGCCGGCGAGTCGACACTCGCGTTCACGTAGGCGTAGCCGAAGCGGTAGGGGGCGAACGCGTAGCGCGAGAGACCCGTCGCGTTCCGGTGGCTGGCGGCGACCCCTGCGGCCGGACTGCGCCCCTCGGTCTGGTAGGTCCGCCAGTAGCGTTCCTGGACGTAGGTGGCCGCCCCCTCGACGACGGCCCGTTCGGCCGCCGACTCGTCGATTGACCCGCCGAACACGAGGCCGAGCGTGCTCACCACGCGCTCGCGGAACTGGACGACGTGGACGTACTCGTGGGCGAGGACGTGTTCGACGTAGACGGCGTCGCCGGTCACGCGCTCGTTCACGTACACCGTACTCGGGTCGGAGACGAACGCCGCGACGGTGCCGTTCCCTCCGGTCCGGGTCAACCCGAACATCCGGTAGAACTCCGGTGGGTCGCTCGTGCCGGCGGGCACCTCGAGTATCTGGACGACGCGCGGGCCGGGGGACTCCGTCTCCAGTAACGCGGCCGTCCGTTCGTACACCAGCGTCGTGTTCACCGGCAGGCTGCCGCCACGGACCTCGATGCGACCGGTCCGTTCCGGCGGACCGAGGACCGGGTCGAGGACGTCCTCGCTCCCGTTCGTGGTGGGAGCCGTGGTCGTCGTGGCCGTCCGGGGCGAGGGTGTGGGGGTGGCCATCGGCGTCGACGTGGCGGTCGGCGTCTGCGGTGTGGCCGTCGAGCTGTCCGGTGGAGTCGTCGTCCCCACGGTCGGTGACGGCGACGGCTCGGCGTACTCGGGCTGGTACCCGACGCCGCCACAGCCGGCGAGGACCACACAGAGCGTCAGGAGGAGGGCGGGGGTGCGCACGACGGCGCTACGCCGCCGCCGCTAATGACAGTTCGGGAAGGGGTCAGTCCATCTCGCGGTCGACGACGGCCCGGAGGTCGACGACGTGCTCGTGTTCGAGGACGATGGTCTCGTCGCCGGCCTCCACCGCGAGCGAACCCGAGCGGTCCGTCGTCCCGACGTGTGCGACGGGCGCGACGCCGTCGAACGCCTCGCGGACGGCGTCGGGGTCCGTGGTCTCGATCACGGCGCGGCCCACGGCCTCGTTGAACAGCACGCGGTGCAGGTCGTCGGCAGCGAGGTCGACGCTCGCCCCGGTCGCGGGTGTCACCATCTCGGCGAGTGCGACGGCGAGGCCGCCGTGGCTCACGTCGTGTGCGGCCCGGACCGATTCGTGGTCGGCCACCTCAGCCAGCGCCGCGACGAAGGCCGGTGCGGTGTCGGCCACGGCGGGGAAGGCGTCCTCCCCGCCGAACTGGGCGAGGTACTCACTCCCGCCGAGGCCGACGCTCTCGCCGGCGAGTGCGCGGTCGCCGACGACGAGGAGGTCGCCCTCCCCGGTGAACGCGCCGGGAGGGGCGTCGAACCCGGAGCGGGTTCCGACCATCGCCAGCGTCGGCGTAGGCGGGATGGGCCCGGTCACGGAGTCGTTGTAGAGCGAGACGTTCCCGCCGACGACTGGCACCGAGAGGGCCGTACACGCGTCGGCGAGTCCCGAGACGATGTCGGAGAAGCCGCCGTACACGTCCGGTTTCTCGGGGTTGCCGCCGTTCAGGCAGTCGACGGCGGCGAGCGGGGTCGCGCCCTTCGCCGCGAGGTTGGTCGCGTTCTCCACGGCGCAGGCTCGGGCACCCTCGTAGGGGTTCGCCGTCGTCCAGTTGGGGTCCGCGCCGGCGGAGATGGCGAGGCCGAGGCCCTCGCCGTCCGCGCCGACGGCCTCCCGGATGGCCATCACGGCCGCGTCGTCGCCGGGCCGGTTCGCCGTCCGGAGCCCGACCTCGTGGTCGTACTGCCGGTAGACCCAGCGTTTCGACGCGGTGTTCGGCGCGCCGACGACGGCCTCGAACGCCTCCCGGAGGTCCGCGTCGGGGAGGGCCGTCTCCGGTTCGGGCTGGGGTTCGGTCGCGAGGTCGTTCAGCGGCGCCCCGTCCGCGAGGTACTCGGCGGGCACGTCGACGACCGTCTCGCCCTCGAACGTGCAGACGTAGTTCCCCTCGGTGACCTCGCCGATGTCGGAGAAGCCGAGGTCGTACTTCTCGGCCACCTCGCGGACCGCGTCGACGTTCTCCGGCCGGACCTCGTAGCACATCCGCTCCTGTGACTCGGCCAGTAGGATCTCCAGCGCGACCATGTTCGGTTCGCGCTGGTGGACGCGGTCCAGTTCGATGCGAGCGCCCTTCCCGCCCTTCGCGATCATCTCGGAGGAGGCTCCTCCGAGGCCCGCCGCGCCGAGGTCACGGGCGCTCTCGACGAGCCGCCGGTCGACGAGTTCCTCGCTCGCCTCGATGAGGAGCTTCTCGGCGTAGGGGTCGCCGACCTGTACCGCGGGTCGGTCCTCCGTCTCGGCGTCCTCGGCGAGGTCCTCACTCGCGAAGGAGGCCCCGCCGAGGCCGTCGCGTCCGGTCGCGTTCCCGACGAGCACGAGGCGGTTGCCCACCGCCTGTGCCTCGGCCGTGACGAGGCGGTCGGTGTCCGTGACGAGGCCCACACACGAGACGTTGACGAGCGGGTTCCCCTCGTAGTCGTCGTGGAACGCGACGCTCCCGCCGACCGTGGGGACGCCGATGCAGTTGCCGTAGTGACTGATGCCCTCGACGACGCCCTCGAAGAGGTAGCGCGAGTGCTCGCGGTCGAACGCGCCGAAGTAGAGCGAGTCCGTGAGGGCGATGGGGTAGGCGCCCATCGAGAGCGTGTCGCGGACGATGCCGCCGACGCCCGTCGCCGCGCCGTCGAACGGGTCGACGTACGACGGGTGGTTGTGGCTCTCGATACCCATCGTGATGTAGACGTCCTCGGCGTCGTCGGCCGTGGGGAGCGCGACGACGGCCGCGTCGTCGCCGGGACCGACGACGACCTGGTCGCCCTCGCTGTCGAACCGGGAGAGGAGCATCCGCGAGGAGCGGTAGGCGCAGTGTTCACTCCAGAGGTTCTCGAACAGCGCTTCCTCGGCGGGCGTGGGGTCGCGGCCCAGTTCGTCGACCACGAGGGCGTGGTCCGACGGGGTGAGGCTCATTGGGCGTGGGTGCGGGAGAGCCGGTGAAAGCGCTTTCCATCAGCCGACGCCCGCGTCGCGGCGGACCGCACCGCTTTTCTTCCACACTCTCTTCCGGACGGTCGTGCTTTCGGTCGAGCTCCACTGTCACTCCGCGCTCTCGTACGACGCACACGACCCCGTCGAACTCCTGCTGGAGCAGGCGGCGGGCGTGGGGCTCGACGCCATCGCCGTCACCGACCACGACGAGATCGACGCGTCGCTCCGGGCGGCGGAACTCGCCCGGAACTACGACCTCGTCGGCATCCCCGGCATCGAGGTCTCGTCGGCCGCCGGCCACGTCCTCGGTCTCGGCGTGCGTGAGGCCATCCCGCCGGGACGCACGTTCGTGGAGACGGTCGACCGCATCCGCGGGCAGGGTGGCATCGCGGTCGTCCCGCACCCGTTCCAGACCTCCAGACACGGCGTCGCGCCCCACGTCACCGAGACGGAACTCGCCTCGGCCGACGCCATCGAGGTCTACAACTCCCGGCTCCTCACGGGGCTGGCGAACCGCTGGGCCGAGTCGTTCGCCGTCGACCACGGCCTGCCGATGACCGCCGGGAGCGACGCGCACATCTCCGAGATGGTCGGACAGGCCGTCACGATGGTCGACACGGACGACCGCGACCCGTGGGCCATCCTCGACGCCGTCCGCGAGGGGAAGACGGAGGTACTGGGCAAGCGGACGCCGTGGCGCATCTCGCTCAAGCAGTTCGGGGGCGGCATCCGCCGTCGCATCGTCAGCGGCGTCCGCCACGCCATCTGAGATGACGTGGCACGTCCACGGCAACCGGCAGGCCGCCGAACGCGGCGCCGCCGACCGGGACCCACTCGTCGGCACAGACGTCGTCTTCCAGCCCTGCCGGGGCTACGCCTACGCCGTGGACCGGGAGGGAGGGACGGCCATCGGCCGTGACGTGCTCGGGCGCTACCCTATCTACTACGACCGGGAGCGGTCGGACCGCTGGGCGTTCGACCCGACGGAACTCGACGCCCCGGAACTCCTTCCCGCCGGGACGATGCGCGTCTTGCCGAACGACCCGGACCACGAGGCCGCCCCGGAGGCGGAACGCCTCTTCGACCTGCCCCGGGGCAGCCCGGACCACGACGACCCCTCGGCGGTCAGCCTGCTCCTCCACCGACGACTGAATGGAGCGTTCGCCGACGTGGAACGCGAGGCGCGACGGGAGGACCACCGCGTCGCCGTGGCCTTCTCGGGCGGCGTGGATTCGGCCGTCGTCGCGGCCGGCCTGCGCGAGGAACGCCGCCGGCAGGCCGCGGACGACGCTGCCCCCGAGCCGAGTTGCTACGTCGTCGGCTTCCCCGACAGTCAGGACGTGGCCGTCGCCCGCGAGACGGCCGCGGCGCTCGACCTGCACCTCCGCGTGGTGGAACTGACCCACGCGACACTCGAGCGGGCGGTGCCAGAGGTGGCCCGCGCCATCGGTCGGACCAACCCGATGGACGTGAGCATCGCCCTGCCGCTCTACCTCGCCGGCGAACGCGCCGCGGCCGAGGGCTACACGCACCTCGCCGTCGGGCAGGGCGCGGACGAACTGTTCGGCGGGTATCAGAAGGTGGTGGACCCCGCGGGCGACCACCGCGTCGAGGCGGAGACGGTCCGCGGGGCACGCCGCGAGACGATGCTGTCGCTCCCCGAGCAGTTGCCGCGGGACGTGCTGGCGCTCCGCGCGGCTGGCGTCGAGCCGGTCGCCCCGTTCCTGGACGACCGCGTCGTCGACCTCGGGCTCCACCTCGCCCCCGAGTGCATCGTCGAGGGCGACCGCCGGAAGGTGGCGCTGCGCGAGGCGGCGCACCACCGACTCCCCGAGGCGGTCGCCGAACGCGACAAGAAGGCGGTCCAGTACGGGTCGAACGTCTCGCGGGAACTCGACCGACTGGCCCGGCGGGCCGGATTCAAGCGCCGGATGGACGACCACGTCGGGCAGTACGTGCGGTCGCTACTCTGAGTCGGCCGGGTCCTCCGCCGCGTCGACCGTCTCGATGGCCCGCAGGCCCGCCTCGACCACGTCGTCCGCGAGTTCGTCCGCCCGCTCGCGCAGGTCGGCCGGCGTGAACCACTCCCACGACTCGGGGTGGGCTTCGTCGTGCCCGTCGGGGTCGATGTCGCGTGACTCGGCGTGGCCGTAGAAGACGAAGTCGACGTGCTGGTGACTCACCCGGCCGTCCGGGTGGACGTCGATGTCCTCCAGCAGGAAGTGCTGTGGCTGCGGGAGCGAACTCGCGGTCTCCGAGTCGAGGTCGCCCGTCTCGGTGACGAGTTCCACGTCGAGTCCCGTCTCCTCGCGGGCCTCGCGGAGCGCGGCCTCGTGGGGGAGTTCGTCGCGGTCGACGTGGCCGCCGGGCGGGAGCCACATCTCGAGTCGCTCGTGCTCGTGCAGGCAGGTGGCGCCGTCGCTCACGACGTAGACGGTGGCGACGAAGTGGCGGGTGGTCTCCATACCGACCCTGCGAGTGCGGGTGGTTTCGGGGTTGTGGTTACGCGCGGAGGTCGGCGAGACTGACGTGCCCCTCGCGCATCGCGACGCGCATCTTCTCGTCCCCGGAGAGTTCGTCCCAGTCCTCCGGACGCTCGTCCTCGGGCACCCGGTCGGCCAGCGCGAGCAACGCCTCCCGGATGAAGTGGCTCCACGCCCCGCACTCCTCGCAGGTACGGACGAGCGTGGGCACGGCGTAGGTCCGCTCCGTGACCGCGCCGCACTCCGCACAGACGTATCGTTCGCTCACGGTCGGAGTTCGTCAGCCGGGGGTTTCAACGTTGGTATAGGACGAGCCTCAGGCCGCGATGCCGCTCTCGGCCTCCAGCAGTTCGTGGTAGCGGTTCCGGATGGTGACCTCGCTGATGTTGGCCACGTCGCTGACCTCGTTCTGCGTGACCTTCTCGTTCGTCAGGAGCGAGGCGGCGTACACCGCGGCGGCGGCGAGGCCGACCGGGGACTTCCCGGAGTGGATTCCCTCGCGCTTGGCCGACTGGAGGAGCTGGCGCGCGCGGCGCTCTGCCTCGTCGGAGAGCCCGAGTTCGCTGGCGAACCGCGGGACGTAGCTCTCGGGGTCCGCCGGCTCGATCTCCAGTTTGAGCTCGCGGACGACGTAGCGGTAGGTGCGGGCGACCTCGTCCTTCTCGACGCGCGAGACGGCCGTGATCTCGTCGAGCGAGCGCGGCGTGCCGGCCTGCCGGGCGGCAGCGTAGAGCGACGACGTGGCGACGCCCTCGATGGAGCGCCCCGGCAGGAGGTTCTCGGAGAGGGCACGTCGGTAGATGACCGACGCGGTCTCGCGGACGTTCTCGGGCAGGCCGAGCGCCGAGGCCATCCGGTCGATCTCGCCGAGCGCCTGCTTGAGGTTGCGCTCCTTGGAGTCGCGGGTGCGGAACCGCTCGTTCCACGTCCGGAGTCGCTGCATCTTCTGGCGCTGGCGGGAGTTCAGGGAGTTGCCGTAGGCGTCCTTGTCCTGCCAGCCGATGTTCGTCGACAGCCCCTTGTCGTGCATCATGTTCGTGGTTGGGGCGCCGACGCGGGACTTCTGGTCCTTCTCGGCCGAGTCGAAGGCGCGCCACTCGGGGCCGTGGTCGATCTCGTCCTCCTCGACGACGAGACCACACTCGGTACAGACCGTCTCGCCGTGTTCGGTGTCCTGTGCGAGGTTGCCGCTGCACTCGGGACAGGTGAGTTCGTCGGTCGGCTCTTCTCGCTCGGGCTGTTCCTCCTCGTCGCGTTCGCGCTGGAAGCGTCTGACGTTGGTGTCCGACATTGGTGGGAGTGGGTGAGAGGGCTCTGGTAGGGTGAGAACGGCGGCGTCTCTCTCGTCTATTAGTTCTCGCTGGAGCAACTTAAATGCTGGGACTCCGGACGGCCGCCTTCGTCGGGTTCCAGCCCCATCGCCGGGTTGTCGCCCCCGGACACGCTTCCGAAATCCTCAATGCCGGGCCGCGTTCGGGTACGGGTATGGATAGACGCGTCGACGACGAGGAGGTCCGTCACGTCGCTTCGCTGGCGCGGGTCGACCTCGACGACGAGGAGGTCGCCCTGTTCGCCGAGCAGTTCGCGGACATCCTCGACTACTTCGACGCCCTCGACGAGGTGCCCGAAGTGGAGAGCGAGGCCGAACTGGACAACGTGATGCGCCCCGACGAGGTCCGCGAGGGGCTCACGCAGGAGGAGGCGCTACAGAACGCACCCGAGACCGAGGACGGGTTCTTCAAGGGCCCGAAGGTGGGATGATGGTGGCCGAGGACCTCAACGCCTTCGTCACCCGCGAGGAGCTCGAGCCGACTGGCGACGGGCCCCTCTCCGGACGCACGGTCGCGGTCAAGGACAACATCTCGACCGAGGGAGTCCGCACGACCTGCGGGTCGAACATGCTCGCGCACTACGTCCCGCCGTACGACGCGACGGTCGTCGAGCGCCTCAAGGCGGCCGGTGCGACCATCGTCGGCAAGACGAACATGGACGAGTTCGGGATGGGCACCACCACCGAGACGTCCGCGTTCGGCCCGACGCAGAACCCCGCCGCGCCCGGTCGGGTCCCCGGTGGCTCCTCGGGTGGGAGCGCGGCCGCCGTCGCCGCCGGCGAGGCCGACCTCGCGCTCGGCACCGACACGGGTGGTTCCATCCGCTGTCCGGCCGCGTTCTGTGGCGTCGTCGGCATCAAGCCCACCTACGGTCTCGTCTCGCGCTACGGGCTGGTCGCGTACGCCAACAGCCTCGAACAGATCGGTCCCATCGCGCCGACCGTCGAGGAGGCGGCCGAACTGCTCGAGGTCGTGAGCGGCCCCGACGAACGGGACGGCACCACCCGTGAACCGGCGGACGGCACCGACTACGCGAGCGCCGCCGACGGCGACGTGGACGGACTCACCGTCGGCGTCCCGACCGAACTGCTCGATGGGGCCGACGAGGGCATCGTCGAGACGTTCTGGGACGCGCTGGACGACCTCGAGGCGCAGGGGGCCGAGTACACCGAGGTCTCCCTGCCCAGCGTCGAGACGGCCGTCCAGGCCTACTACGTCATCGCGATGAGCGAGGCGTCCTCGAACCTCGCGCGGTTCGACGGCGTGCGCTACGGGCAGAGCGGCGGCTACGACGGCAACTGGAACGAGACGTTCGCCCGCTCCCGCGAGGAGGGGTTCGGCGCGGAGGTCAAGCGCCGTATCCTGCTCGGGACCTACGCGCTCTCGGCCGGCTACCACGACAAGTACTACGCCAAGGCACAGGACGCCCGGGCGTGGGTCAAGCGGGACTTCGACGAGACGTTCGCCGACGTGGACGTCGTCGCCTCCCCGACGATGCCCGTCCCACCGTTCGAACTCGGTGAGAGCCTCGACGACCCGCTGCAGATGTACCTCGCGGACGCCAACACGGTGCCCGTGAACCTCGCGAACCTCCCCGCCATCTCCGTCCCGGCGGGCGAGGCCGACGGCCTCCCGGTCGGCCTCCAGTTCGTCGCCCCGGCGTTCGGGGAGCGGACGCTCGTCCGCGCCGGGTCCGCGCTGGCCTGAGAGCCCGTCTCACCCCCGCGGAACGTTCTTGTCGGCGACCCCCCGACGTGGAGGTCCAGCCGTGACCCGCTACGTCGTCTCCGATCACCACTTCACCCACGACAACATCATCCGCTACTGCGACCGCCCCTTCACGTCGGTCGGCGAGATGCACGACGTGATGCTCTCGCGGTTCCACGAGAGGGTCTCGCCGGGCGACACACTGCTCCACCTCGGGGACGTGGCGATGGCGATGAACGACGGGACCGTGACGACCGAGTGGCTCGGTCGGCTCTCCGACGACGCCGTCCTCGTCCGCGGCAACCACGACGCCGGGCTCGACCCCGAGGACGTGCCGTTCCCGGTCGTCCGGTCGTGCGTCGTCGCGGTCGGCGACCGGCGGTTCTACTGCACCCACCGTCCGGCGGACGCGCCCGACGGGTGGGACGGCTGGGTCCTCCACGGCCACCACCACGACAACCACCCCGAGGCGTTCCCGCTGGTCCACCTTGCCGCCCGCCGAATCAACGTCAGCGTGGAGCTGCTGGACTACAGACCGCTCGCACTCCCCGTCCTGTCCCGCCTGCTCGACGCGTGCGAGGCCCTGGACCACGGCCCGGTCCGTAACCACGAGGTCGCTGCCGAACTCCTGGAGCGGTACGACGGCTGAGCCGCACGGCGAGAAGCTCGGGGCGGCGGTCGGTATCGCGGAGGGGGCAAAAATTGATGCTTTCTCGCGCCCGAGTAGTATCATGGTGGTCGCTAACGATGCACACGGGCACACCGACACCGACCCACCCGGGGCCGGCGTCGCCACGCACGTCGGCTGTAGCGTCGCCGGCGCGCTCGTCACCATCGGTTTCGTCGGTGTCGTGGGCGCCGGCACTGTGTTCGCCGCGCTCTCGGCGCTCGAGTACCTCTCGACGACCCTGTTCGTCTGGCTGGTGCTGGTCTGGTGGGTCGTCTGGTGGCTGGCCGCCGAGCTCGTCGTCGGCCGGGTCCGTGGTCGTCGCGCCGGACGGACGAACACTACCTGAGGACGCTCCACGCCGGCCCCGCCGGCACCGACACCGCCGGTGCCCGAACGCCTTTGCGAGCGGCCGCCCTCCTCGTCGTCGTGACCGACATCGCCGTGTGGCACCGCGCGGACCTCCGTCCCACCGACAACGCGGCGCTGGCGGCCGCCGCGCACGACGGCCACCCCGCCCCGCTGTTCTGCTTCGACTCGCAGTTCTACGGCACGGACGGCCTGGCCTGCGACGCCCGACTCCGGTTCCTCCACGAGTCGCTGACCGACCTCCGAGAGCGCTACCGCGCCATCGGGTCCGACCTCGCGCTCGTCCACGCCGACCCCCGCGAGCGAATCCCGGCGCTCCTCGCCGACGGGTACGAGGTGTACGTGAACGCGGACGTGACCGCCCGTTACGGACGTGACCGCGACGCGGACCTGCTCTCCCGCGACGGCGTCTCGGCCTTCGGTGAGGACGGCATCGTCCGGAACGCGGCCGACCCACGGGACGGCTGGGACGACCAGTGCGAGGCCTACTTCGAGGCGGACCCGCACCCGGTCCCGGAGTCGCTGTCGGCGAATCCCCTCGACAGCGAGGTGACCATCGAGGACGTGGAACGCCGGTACGACGTGGTCCCCGAGAAACGCGACGTGCCGACAGGTGGTCGGACCGAGGCCGAGCGGCGACTGGGCGAGTTCGTCGACCGGATCCGTGCGTACCCGCGGGTCGTCTCGCCCCCCGCTGCGGCCGAACGAAACGGTTCGCGCCTCTCCGCCTACCTGAAGTTCGGCTGTCTGTCCACGCGGGAAGTCTACCGACGGGTCCAGCGCGCCCCGGAGTGCCGTGGCCGCGAACTGTTCGTCTCGCGACTCTACTGGAACCGCCACTACCACCAGAAACTGCAGGACTGGGCCGGGTGGGCGGACCGGGCGGTGAACCCCGTCTTCCACGGCCTCTACCGGAGCGAACACGACTCCGAACTCCTGGCCGCATGGAAGGAAGGCCGGACCGGTTTCCCGATGGTCGACGCCTCCATGCGGGCGCTCGTCGAGACGGGATTCCTGAACTTCCGGATGCGGGCGATGTGCGCCTCGTTCCTCACCTACGTCCTCCGGGAGCCGTGGACGCTCGGTGCGGACTTCTTCTACTACCACCTCGTGGACGCCGCGATGGGTATCAACCACACCCAGTGGCAGTCACAGGCGGGGGTCGTCGGCGTCCACTCCGTCCGCGTGTACGACCCCGCGAAGCAGGGCCGGGAATACGACCCCGACGGCGAGTTCGTCCGCGAGTACGTCCCCGAACTGGCCGCGCTGCCGGACGAACACCTCCCGCGACCCGAGAAGGCCCCGCTCGCGGTGCTCGAGGAGGCAGGCGTCGAACTCGGCGCGGACTACCCGTATCCGGTCGTCGACTACGAGCGACGGGCGGCCGCGGCCCGCGAGCGATTCGCCCGCCTCGACGACCGCGCTACGGAGGCGATCCGGACCGACCGGGCGGTGTGGCGCCGCGCCTCGCTCTCGACGGAGCGGCGCGAGCGACTGCGCGACGACGAGGCCGACGCCGGTGGCGAGACCGGGAGCGGACAGGCCAGTCTCGACGAGTTCTGAAGGTGCACGACCGGGAGGCCTAAGCCGCTGCCGTGCCCCACTGCAGCCATGACCACGTGGCGACTGTTCGCAAACCTCGCCGAGGCCGCCGACACCCGAGAGGTGCAGGTGCCGGCCGGTCCCGGTGACACGTTCCGCGACGCGCTCGACCAGTTGCTCGAGGCCCACCCCGACCTCGCCGACCTGATACTCGACGAGGACGGCGACATCCACGACCACATCCGCGTCCTGCGCAACGACAGCAACCCGTTTGTCAGCGACGACGGGTTCGAGACCGTCCTCGAGGAGGGCGACGAACTGGCGCTGTTCCCGCCCGTCAGCGGCGGCTGCCTCGCCTCGGCCTCGGACGAGTAGACGACGGGCGCCGAGGCCGGACGGACAGCAGTGCCCCGCGGTGCCGAGCGCAGCGGCTGGGTCCATCCTTCCCGACTGCACGGGGGAGGGACGAGCGTCCGGGCCGTCTACCGCCGGCCACTCAGGTCCTTCTCCAGCACGAAGTCCGGTTCGTCGGAGAACCCTCCCCGGCCGTACGCCGCGTCGGAGACGTACCGGACCGTCTCCGGGATGAGCACGCGCGTCCGGTCGGCGCCGACGCTCGCCGCGTCCCGCGCGATGGCCGCGAACAGCGCCTTGGCGGCCGCGAGGTCCGACCAGACGCCGACGCCGTACTCCGCCCAGCGTTCGGCCTCCCCCTCGTCGTTCTCCCGTTCGTAGTCCCGGACCCGGAACGTCGTCGCCCGGACCCGCTCGTCCATGTCGTCGACGAGCGAGACGACCGCCGTCTCCTCGGCGGCCCGTTCCAGTTTCTCGAGGGTCAACTCCGAGAGCGCCCACGACTCGCCCGTGTCGAGGGCGAGCCCCCGGAGTTCGTCGCTGGCCGGCGACCGGCGGTAGCAGGTCCACGCCGTCGTCGGGTCGCGGTCCACCACGAGGTCCGCTTCCGCCCGCGCGTCCGGGTCCGGGGTGGGGTGTGCCCACCGGAACTCAGTGCAGGGGTCGAACCCGACCGACCGGGACTGGCCGAGGCCGGCGGCGTTCCACGAGAACACCATGTTCCGACAGACGCTCGCGCCACGCTCGGCGGCCCAGTCGAACAGCGCGTACGTCAACTGCGGGCTGACCTTCTGCCCGCGGTACGCCGGGTTCACGCGCATCGCCTGCGCCCACGCCTCGTGGTCCGAGACGAGGACACCCTGACAGATGCCCGCGAGCACCCCCTCCTCGTCCGGGTCGAGGACGAACGTCCGCTGGTCGTCCCCCTCCGACTCCATCCACGAGTCGTACACGCGGGGGATGTAGTCGCCGCCGCGGTCGGGCCAGGTGTTCTCCGTGAAGGCGACGACCGCCTCGCGGTCCTCGGGGGTCGCCTGTCGGACCTCCATCGTCACAGCCAGGGCGTCGACCGGTCCTGTATCTCGCCGGCCAGCGAGGTGCGGACCGTCTCGCGCACCGCGGCGTCGTCGACGTTCGCCAGCGTCCACATCAGTTTCACCACCATCGTCTCGGGCAGGGTGTCCTCGCCCTCGACGACGCCGGCGTCGAGGAGGTCGCGACCCGTGTCGTAGACGCGGTCACAGACACGTCCCTCGAGACACTGGCTGGTCATCACGACGGTGGTGCCGTCCTCGACCATCTCCCCCAGCCGCTCGACGAGGTCCGTGTGGACGTGGCCCAGCCCGGTCCCTTCGACGACGAGGCCGGCCTTCCCCTCGTAGACGTCGAGGACGGCCGGGTCCATCCCCGGCACGAACTTCAGCAGTTCCACCTCGCGCTCGAGGTCCGGCGCGACCTCGAGTTCGACGGCGCCACGCTCGGTGTACTCGCGGCGGAACGTGACCTCGCCGGTCTCGTAGTCCACCTCACCGAGCGGCTTCGCGCCGACCGTCTCGAAGGCGTCGCGCCGCGAGGTGTGGTTCTTCCGGACGCGGGTGCCGCGGTGCAGCGCACACGCGTCGTCGGACTCCGAGGCGTGCATGCAGACCATCACCTCGGCGGCGTCGGCCTTCGCGGCCTCGACCGCACAGACGGCGTTCATCACGTTGTCCGAGGAGGGCCGGTCGGCCGAGCGTTGACTCCCCGTGAACACGATGGGCACCGGCGTCTCCAGCATGAACGAGAGCGCGCTGGCGGTGTACTGCATCGTGTCCGTGCCGTGCATCACGACGACGCCGTCGGCGCCCGCTTCGATCTCCTCGCGTACCGCCTCGGCGAGATCTGTCCAGATGTCGGGGTCCATGTTCTCCGAGAGGATGTTGGCGACGACGCGCCCCCGGTAGTTCGCCCGGCCGGCGAGGTCAGGCACCGCCCGGAGGACGTCCTCGGCGTCGAACTGTGCCGTGACGGCGCCCGTGCGGTAGTCGACGGTCGAGGCGATGGTCCCGCCGGTAGAGATGAGCGAGACGGTCGGCAGGTCGTCGTCGAAGGCGACTTCGGAGGTGCCGCCGACGTTCTGGGCCCGTTCGACGTCGCGGACGCCGGACTCGAGTATCTCGACGTCGGCGTCCGCGCGGTCCACGCCGACGTTGTAGCCGCCGTCCAACTTCACGACGAGGTGGTCGGCCGTCGTCGACGGTAAGAGGACGCCCTCGTAGGTCGTCCCGCTCCGTTCGACACGGACCCGGTCTCCCGCGTTCATGGACGAGGCTTCCCCGGCACCGGACTTGAAAGCACCTATGGTCGGGCGACTACGCCGACTCGACCTCGTCGAGGACGGGCGATGTGTCGCTGCCCCGTGAGTCGAACGCCGCCTCCTCCCGGATACGGACGCGGCCGTCGTCGTGCCGTTCGAGACGGTTCAGCGAGTACCCCTCCTCCCGGCGGCCGTCGCTCCGGATCTGGAGGTAGCGGATCCGGAGGTCGGCGCCGTCTCTGACGCCGGCGAGGACCCCCACCACCACCGGCCCACCACGGTACGTCGCCCACACGAGGCCGTCGTCCTCGCGGAACTCGAAACGGACTGCTCCGCTCCCCGCTCGTCCCCCCGCGGGGCGGAACGTCCGCCCGTCCAGTGATTGCCTGCGCATACACCACCAGCGAGCGGGGGCGTGGTATGTCTTGTGTTGCCACTGGGACAGTTCGGCCCACGGGACGCCTCCGGCCGTCCCGGGAAAAGACCGATGTACTCGCGGCCCCTCCCGATGTTCGTGAGCGACACGGACGAACTGCTCCGGGAGGTCGAACGGCAGACGGACTCTGACATCCGGAGCGACGACGGTGGCAGCGAGCGTCACGCCGGGAGCGACGCCTCGGCCGCGTCGACCCAGCAGGAATCAGAGGCCGCCACAACGTCGGGGGGAATCCGGTCGCGACTCCCCGATCGGCCGTCGGTTCCGACGCTCCTCACGCCGCGTGGCCTGCTGCTCTCGGTAGTCCTGACCGTCGTCGGCTTCCTGCTCGGGGGGTTCGTCCCGCTGGTGGGTGGCGTCACGGGCCTGCTCGGTATCGGCGTCGCGGGCTTCGTGCTCGGCCTCGTCGGGAAGGGGCGCTACCTCGAACTCGCGCTCTCGGGGGCCGCGACGGGCGCCGTCGCGTTCTTCCTCGACAGACTCGTCCTGTCCGTGGTCGCGGACTTCGCCCTCCCGCTGACGCTGGTGGGCGGTACCGCGGGGCTGGTGGCCGCGGTGCTCGGCCTCTACTTCGGTCGTGACCTGCGAGACGGGCTGACCCGGAGCGTCTGAGTCACTCCTCGCGGAGCGACCAGCGGTCACCGTCCGACTCGACGACGCCGTGGCGCGCGAGCGTCTCGAGTGCCTCCTCGACCATCTCGGGCGAGGCGTCCACCCGGTGCGAGAGCTTCGGCACCGTCTCGGCGCCGTTCGCCATCGCGGCCAGCACCTCCGCGTAGAACCGGCCGTCGAGACTCCCGTGGCCGTCGAACGACTCGGAGAGACGGTCCATCACGTCCGTGATGCGGCCCTGCACCCAGCGCTGGGCCATCGAGAGTTCGTTCTCCAGCCCCTCGAGCCGGTCGAGCTCGCCCGCGAGGGCGTGGGCGTCGCTGGGGTCGTCCTCGAGTGAGCTCGAGACGTCGAGCGAGAGGTAGCGACATCGGCCGAAATCGAGCCCGCGGGAGGCCGGATACGCGGACTTCGTCCCGAACCCGTACGGCGTGACGTTCACCTCGAGCCTGAGGTTCCGGGCGATGGAGAAGTACTTGCGACGCTGGCTGTCGACCCGCGACTCGACGAGCCCCGCGTCCTCCAGTTTACGCAGGTGGTCGATGACCGCCTTGGGACTCACGCCGAGGTACTCGCTGATCTCCGTGACGTAACAGGGCTTCCGCGCCAGCAACCGCAGGATACGTCTGCGGTTCTCGTTCCCCAGGAGGTCGAGCAGCGCGGCTGAGTCCATCGGCCACGGGTACGGTCCCGAGAGGAAAAAGGGTGACTCTACTCGGTCGACGCCGTCTCGGCGTCGTCACCGCCGTCCTCCGTGTCCTCACCGCCATCCTCGGTGGCGGTGTCGGTCGGCGTGGCCGTCGGTTCGGCGGTCTCGGTGTCAGCGTCGCTCGCGTCGGACTGGCCGCGCTTGGGCGGGTCGCCCTGCGGGTCACGCTCGTCTGCGGCCGGTCGGTCCGAACTGCCGTCGCCCGTGGACGGCGGGCCCGCGTCGCCGGAGCGACCGGGGTCGTCGCCCTCGGGGACCGCCGTCTCGTCGACGGCCTCCGTCTCGTTCTCGACGTCGACGCCGTCTTCGCGGTCCGGCCCTCGGTCACGGTCCGGCCCACGGTCACGGTCCGGCCCACGGTCGCTCGGCGGGCCGTGTTCGTCGTCCCGGTCGACCAGTCCACGGGCGAGTTCCGACACCTCGGGCCCGGTCAGGTTCCGCGCTTCGGTCCGGAGTTCGTCGAGCGCCGTCCCGTCGAGGCTGACGTTGGCCCGCCGAGCGACGTCCTCGGTCTGCGAGATGGAGGCGTTCAGGCTCTCCGATTGCTCGGCGAGTCGGGCCGCCTCCGCTCGCTCCCTGACGGTCACGTTCTCGCCGCCGAGGAGGTCGGCGCGCTCCTCGCGGAGTTCGGCGATACGCCGGTCGATCTGTGCGGCCCGCTGGCTGACGAGTCGGGCCCGCTCGGAGGCGTTCGACCGTTCGAATCTGGCCTCGAAGAGCCCGTCTTCCACCTCGTTCTCGGCGTCCGCGGCGCTGGTCTGCATGAACGAGGAGACGACCGCCCCGAACGTGGGCGGCTCGCTCGTCGCGTTCGTCTCGTTGGCCCCGCTGGTGGCGTTCGTCGAGTCCTCGGCCGTCGTGGTCGGTGCTGGCGTCTGCGTGGTGGTCGTGTTCCCGTCCCCCTCCTGCATCGCCGGCACCGCCGCGTCCCCCGACGCGACCGGCGCGGCGACGGCGCCGACGGCACCAGTGGCGACGACGAGCAGGGCCGCCACCAGTACCGTCAGCATCGTGAGTCGATTCATCTCTATCCAGAACTATCCCTTCTCCCACCTAAAACACGGTACTCCGTTCGTTCGGTTCACGTCTCGTCGTGACGAACGCAGACCGTCCAATAGCGTTCAAGCGGCTGTCTCGTCGGCTCGTTCGAACACGACGGCCGCGAGGCCGACGGTGAGGAACGTGAGCGCGAACGTGGCCACCGCGAGCGCCGGCCCGGCCTCGTAGCGCAGCGGCGGGTGGAGCCCGAAGCCGTAGTCGACCACGTCGTTCACCAGCGAGATGACCAGCGCGAACGCGAGCGCCCCACGGGTGGTGTGTGAGTAGTGCGGGACGAGCAGCGCGAGGCCGACGAATCCGAGGTGACTCAGCATCACGCCCCAGTAGCCGTAGAGGTCCGGGAAGTACGCCGAGAAGCCGAGGTTGAGCGCCACGGCCGTCCACAGTCCGAACTTCACGAGCCAGACGAACGCGAGCGTGTGGAGGTAGACCAGCGGCGTGTTGCTCGGGGCACCCTCCAGTCGGCGCCCGAGGTTCGGCAGGAGCGTCAGGAACGACGCCGTGACGAGTGCCGTCGCGACGGGCGAGTCCGCGAACAGCGGCCAGAGGAACGTCGACACCGACGCGAGGCCACGGTCGACGTAGAACCGGAAGCCGACGAGGGTCAGCGCCGTCGTCAACACGAGGAGGAGGACCAGCGTGGCCGTCCCCTCGAGGTACTCGCGGGCCACGCGCTCGGGCAGGGGGTTCACGCCAGCCACGTCGGGACGGACCCGCAAAGTCGTGTCGCCACGACGCCGACGGGGTTCTCGTCCCCGAGAAACGCGGGACAAGACTCATATACTCGTATGTTCTGTGTCAACAGGTAACACGATGTTCGAACCGTTCTCCGGGGCGTACTACCTCGGACGACTCTACCTGGAACCGCACGACGCCGAGCGCGTCGTGATGCAGCGCGCCCAGCACGAACGGGTGAACGAACAGCTCTACGGCGGCGAGGACGCGGCCATCCGCCGCCTCGACCACCCACTGGTGATGAAGGTGGGGAACGCCCACCTGTCGGTCCACGGGGCGGACGACGTGCCCGAGCGGACGCTCGGCTTCCCGCCGGGGCTGCTCGAACGCCTCGACGTCGACGCCCCCACGCTGAGCGAGGTGCTCCTCGCCAAGGCCGAACGGGCCGAGCAGTTGCTCTCCCTCGGCGGCACCGACACCGCGGCGGTCTGACCGCACGACCGGAGCAGGGGACTTTACTCCCCTCCCGGCGTCGGCCCGGTCATGCTGGACCGCCTGCTCGGTCGGGAGCCACTCAAGGAGCGAATCGCGGACCTCGAGGAGGACCTCCACCACACCGAGCGCGAGCTGGAGGCGGAACGCGACCGACGGAAGGCGGCCGTCACCGACCGACAGCGGGCCGACGAACGGGTGAACCGACTGGAGGACCGGGTGGCGGAGCTGGAGGACCGGGTGACCGACGCCGACGAGGGGGCCGACCTCTCGTTCCGGCACGAGGAGTCGCTCCGCGGTGGCCGGCTCGACGCCGTCCTCGGCCGGCTCGAGTCCGTCGAGAGTGACCCTGAGGGCCTCCTCAGCGCCTACGTCGACGGTGAGGTTCCCGACCACGTCGTCGAGACGCTCGGCGACCGGACGCCACTCGTCAGGCGAGCCGAACCGTGTCTCGTCTACGCGGACGACGCCGGCCTGCTGGCCGTGGCGCTCGACCCACCCGTCGCCCCCGAGCCGTTCCTCGACTGGGCCGACACGTTCCGGGTCGAACGGTCGTGGTTCGAGCCGCGCGGTCGGCACGCCGTCGGCCTCGTCCGTGCCGACCTGTTCGCCCTCGGGGTGTACGAGGACGGCGAGCGTGTCTCGTTCGAGGGATTCACCTCGGACGTGATGGGCGAGCACTCGAAGGGGGGCTTCTCGCAGGCCCGGTTCGAGCGCATCCGCGACGGGCAGATCGACGACCACCTCGACCGGTGTCGTGAAGCGCTCGCGGCGGTCGACGCACCGCGCTATCTCACCGGCGAGCGAGTCGTCCTCACGGAGTTCACCGACCTCGCGGCCGTCACGCGCCCCGTCGACGCCACGGGGAAGCCCGAACCCGCGCTCGAGGACGCCGTCCACGAGTTCTGGACAGCACGGCTGGCCGGGCTGTAGCGACCCGGTCAGGACGGCTCCGCTGGCCGGGCTCTGAGCCGGCACAGAACTAAGCGCCCCCCCCGAGTCCACCCGGTATGACCGAGACCACCGACCGGCGGCGCGTCCTCGTCCTCGCCCACGAGGGGTTCCCGGACCGGGCGAAGACGGCCGTCGGTCTGCTGCGCTACGGCCCGCACGAGGTGGTCGGGGTCCTCGACCGCGAGATCGCCGAGTCGAGCCCCGACGCCCGCGTGAGCGACTACCTCGACGACGTGCCCGACGCCCCCATCCTCGGCCGGGCGGACGAGGCCGACGCGTTCGACACGCTCGTCGTCGGCGTCGCCCCGATCGGCGGCGGATTCGACCGCTCGTGGCGTCCGGACGTCCGGCGGGCCATCGAGTCCGGCGCGGACGTGTGGGCCGGCCTCCACTACCTCCTGAACGAGGACGAGGAGTTCGCACGGCTCGCGGCGGAACACGACGTCGACCTCTGGGACGTGCGCGAGCCACCGGCCGACCTGACCGTCTCGGACGGGGAAGCCGGCGACGTGGACGCGACCGTCGTCCTGACCGTGGGGTCGGACTGCTCGACGGGGAAGATGACGACGACGATGGAGCTCTACGAGGCGGCCCGCGACCGCGGCTGGGACGCCGGGTTCGTCCCCACCGGCCAGACCGGCGTGATGGTCGCCGGCGACGGAATCGTCGTCGACCGCACGATATCGGACTTCACCGCCGGCGCCACCGAACGCGGCGTCCTCGCTGCGGCCGACCACGACTACGTCTTCGTGGAGGGGCAGGGCGCCATCACGCACCCGGCGTACTCCGGCGTGACGTGTGGCATCCTCCACGGTGCGATGCCGGACGCGATGGTGCTCTGTCACGAGGCCGGCCGTGAGGCCGTCCATGGCTACGAGTCGTTCCCGCTCGCGGCTCCGGAGACGCTCGTCTCGCTCTACGAGGACCTCGCCAGACCCGTCCACGAGGGCCGAGTCGTCGCGGGAGCGTTGAACACTCACCACCTCGACGAGGCGGCGGCCCACGACGCCGTCGAGGGCTTCGCCGACTCCGCGGGCGTCCCGACCACGGACCCGGTGCGGTTCGGCGTCGGGGAGGTGCTCGACGCACTATGAGGCTCGAGACCGACGTCGAGCGTGTGCGGCTCGAGACCGCCGAACCGTTCGGCATCTCACGCGGCACGACCACGGGGACGCAGAACGTCGTCGTCCGCATCGGGGACGGCGAGCACGTCGGACTCGGGGCGGCCGCGCCCTCGACGCGCTACGGCGAGACGGCGGCGACGGTGGAGACGGTCCTGCCCGACCTCCTCGCCGTCGTGGAGGACGTGGCCGACCCGCACGCTATCGACGCGGTCCACGCGGGCATGGACCGGGTCGTCCGTCGCAACCCCGCGGCGAAGGCAGCCGTCGACGTCGCGCTCCACGACCTCGCGGCCAAGCGCGTCGGCCTCCCGCTCTACCGCCACCTCGGACTCGGGACCGACGGGGTGACCTCCTCGTACACCGTCTCGCTGGCCGACGCGGAGACGATGGCCGACCGGGCGCGCGCGGCCACCGACGCCGGTTACGAGGTGCTGAAGGTGAAACTCGGCGCGGGAGACGGCGCCGACCGGGACCGGTTCGACGCCGTCCGGGCCGCCGCCCCTGGGGCGACCGTCCGCGTCGACGCCAACGAGGCGTGGACCCCCAAGCAGGCCGTCCGGAACGCCGCGTGGCTGGCCGACGGCGACGTGGAGTTCCTCGAACAGCCGGTGCCCGCGTCGGACCCGGAGGGGCTGCGGCAGGTCTACGAGCACGCGCCGCTCCCCGTCGCCGTCGACGAGTCCTGTGAGGTGGCGAGCGACGTGCCGCAGGTCGCCGACCGGGCGGACGTGGTCGTGGTGAAACTGATGAAGTGCGGCGGTGTCAGACCCGCTCTGGAGGCCATCCACGCGGCCCGCGCCCACGGCCTCGAGGTGATGCTCGGCTGTATGCTGGAGACGAACGCTGCCATCGCCGCCGGTGCACACCTCGTCCCGCTGCTCGACTACGCCGACCTCGACGGCTCACTGCTCCTCGCGAGCGACCCGTACGACGGCGTGCCGATGCCGAACGGGACCCTCGAACCGACCACCTTCGACCGGCCGGGGACCGGCGCGCGCCCGGCGACGAACGGTGACGGCTAAGTCGCGGGCCGCGTTCGGGCTGCCGTGAGCGACACAGACACCGACAGCGACACAGAGCACTTCCGGCGACTCGAACGGATGTTCCACGACGCGCCCTGCAACCAGGCGTACGAGCACGTCGACCTGACCGTCGGCCGCGGGGAGGCGGAACTCGTCCTCCGGGCGGAGGAGTCGATGCACCACCCCGGCGGCGGCGTCCACGGGACGTACTACTTCAAACTCCTCGACGACGCCGCGTTCTTCGCGGCCAACTCGCTGGTCGAGGACGTGTTCGTCCTGACGACGGAGTTCAACCTCTACCTCGAACGGCCCGTCTCGACCGGCGACATGGTCGCACACGGCGAGGTGGTCAACGACAACCCCCGCCAACTGCTCGCGGAGGCCGTCGTCCACGACGCCGACGGGAACGAGATCGCACGCGGCACCGGGTCGTTCAGTCGGTCGTCGGTCGAACTCGACGAGTCCATCGGGTACCGCTGAGCGAACCGACAACCCGAGGTGGGTCGGGGGCCTCGGGGGCAGCATGAACGACGTGACCGACGCGACGGACGCGTTCGACACCACGGTCTGTATCGTCGGAGCGGGGGTCTCCGGCCTCACCTGCGGGACGTTCACGGCTCGCGCGGGGCTAGAGACGCTCCTCGTCGACGGCGGGGAGTCCATCCTCCGGCGGAACGCCCACCTCGAGAACGTCCCCGGCTTCCCCGCCGGGGTGAACGCGCGGACGTTCCTCGACGGGAGCCGCGAGGCGGCTGCGGACGCTGGCTGTCGGTTCGTGGAAGGGCGAGCCGTCGCCACCACCGAGCACGAGGAGGGGTTCACGCTCGAACTGGACGACGGCCGCACGGTCGAGACCCGATTCCTCGTCGCGGCCTCGTGGGCCGACGCCGCCTATCTCCCCGACGCCGTGGAGACGGACCAGCGGGGGAGCAAGACGTACGTCACCGCCGACGAGTACGGCCGAACGTCCCTCGAGGGTGTCTTCGCCGCTGGACGACTGGCCGGCAAGCCCCACCAGACCGTCGTGGCGGCCGGCCACGGCGCGGAGGTGGGCCTCTCCGTCGTCGAGGCGAGCGAGGTGCCGTTCTACCACGACTGGGTCGTGCCCGAGGGGTACTTCACCGACCGCGACCGCCCGGAGCCGCCGGGCTGTGAGGAGATTCCCGCCGAGGAGTGGTCCGAGCGCGAGCGCGTGGCCCGCGAGCGGATGCGTGCCTTGCTCGCGGAACCACACCCGGACGACCCGACGCCACACCCGTCGCTGGCGGCGTCGGACGGGACCGACGAGCGGTAGCCGGTCGCCGAACGCGGCCGGACCCCGACGACCGACGGCGGACGGTTTTTGTCCGGGGGCGACGGAGCGGTTCCTATGCTAGAGGGCGTCAACGTCGCACTCGGGGTCAGTGGCTCCATCGCCGCCGTGAAGACGGTGGAGTTGGCCCACGAACTCAGACGACAGGGGGCCGAGGTCCGCGCCGTGATGACGGGGGCGGCGCAGGGTATCGTCCACCCGTGGTCACTGGAGTTCGCCACCGAGAACGACGTGGTCACAGAGATAACGGGGCGGGTCGAACACGTCGAACTCTGCGGGCGCGAGGGGTGGGCCGACGTGCTCCTCCTCGCTCCGGCGACGGCCAACACGGCCGGCAAGATAGCGGGCGCCGTGGACGACACCCCCGTCACCACCTGCGCGACGGTGGCCATCGGCGCCGGGATGCCCGTCGTGGTGGCGCCCGCGATGCACGAACCGATGTACGACCACCCCGGTGTCCTCGACGCGCTCGACACGCTGGAGTCGTGGGGCGTCTCGATGGTCGACCCGCGGATCGAGGAGGGGAAGGCGAAGATAGCCACGGAGGCCGATATCGTCCGCGAGGTGGCCCGCGCGGCGACGCCCGACACCCTCGCCGGCAGGCGCGTCGTCGTCACCTCCGGCGGGACGAGCGAACCCATCGACCCGGTCCGGGTCATCGCGAACCGCGCCTCGGGCCGGACGGGGCGGGCGGTGGCCGCTGCCTGCTACGTCGCCGGTGCGGAAGTCGTCCTCGTCCACGACGGCCCCGAGATGCCCTACGCGACAACGGAACAGGTGGAGACGGCCGCCGAGATGCTCGCGGCCGTGGAGGACCACGCACCCGACGCGCACGCCCTCGTCTCGGCCGCCGCCGTCTCGGACTACACCGTGGAGGCCAGCGACGAGAAGGTGCGTTCGGGACGAGACCTCACCCTCGACCTCCAGCCGACGCCGAAACTGGTCGACACGGTCCGGGAGGCCCACCCCGATCTCGCCATCGTCGGGTTCAAGGCTGAGACCAGTGGGGACGACGAGGCGATGGTCCAGCACGCACGCGACCTGCTCGAGCGCGTGGGGATGGCGTTCGTCGTCGCCAACGACGCGAGCGTGATGGGCCGGGACGACACCCGCGTCCTCGTCGTCCGCGAGGCCGAGCTCCGGGAGTTCGAGGGGTCGAAGACGGCGCTCGGGACGCTCGTCGCGGCGGAGCTGGCGAGCGAACTCGGCGGCGAGTGAGGCTCGGGGCCCGCCACATCCACGACGGTATCCTCGACGGGGTCACAGCACGAGGAGGAGGTGGAGTGCCCCGAGCGACGAGCCACCGAGGATCCAGACCCACGAGAACCGACTCTCGAACTGGAGCAGGGGGTGTTCACGGAGCCCGACGTGTAACAGCCCGTGGACGATGGCGAACGCGTCGAAGCCGACCTGGAACGGGAGCGACGCCACGTACCACAGGATGAGGACGACCAGCGGGACGTGGAGCGTGGTGAACAGTCGATAGCCGAGTTCGTCACTCACCGGCACGGGGGCGACGAAGAACCGCCACTCCCGCTGACGGACCGCGTCGAGTTCGTGGACGAACAGGAACGAGACCACGGTCAGGAACAGAGCCTGGGTGACGGCAGTCATACGACGACCCCGTGGAGTGGAGACTTAGGGGTTTGGCGGGCACGGGCGGCGTTCACCACCGTGTGCGGCCCTCCGTTCGGGTCGCTCCCGGAACCCACGTACCGGAGCACCCCGGCGGAGCGTGCTCAGGGGAGCGCACGCAACCGCTCCAGCATCTCCTCCAGGTCGAGGTCCGTCACCGCGAGCGAGAAACCGTCGGCCCGCGCGAGGCGCGGGGCGTGCTCCCAGAGCGACTCCGGCGTCATCCCGTGGAGGAGGACGGCACTCGGCGTGGGCGTGACGACGCGCATCGCCACCAGCGGCGACTCGCCGCGCGTGACACGAGTGAACACGAGCGCCCGGTTCGTCGACTGGCCGTAGAGGCGGTAGAACTCCTCGCTGGAGAGGCGCGTGATGGCCTCGATAGAGTCGATGACCGTGTGACCGGCGACCGTCGTCGCCTTCCCCTCGGCGACCTCGGTGGCGTCGACGGCGTCGTAGAACCGCGAGAGCGGGATGGTCGCCGGGTACTCCCGCAGGTCGTGGACGATGTCCGAGTCGAAGCCCGCGGAGAGCACGCGCCCGAACTGCCGCACGTGGTGGCCACCACGGCGCTCGTCGATGGTCAGCAGGGCCTCGACGAGACGGCGGACGACGCCGATACCCGGTGAGGTCCGTCGGCCGGCCTCGTAGTCCGAGACGACGGAGGGCGAGACGTCGAGTTCGGCCGCGAGGTCGGTCTGGGAGACCTCGAACTCCGTGCGCCACTTGCGGAGCGTGGCACCGGGGTCGGCGGAGAGGGTGACCTCTCCGGCCATCTTCTCGGCGAGTTCGCGGCGTGGGTCCGACACGGGCGTCGAGAGCGGTCTGCAGGCGATAAGCCTCACGGTCGTTGTCCCCCACCGGTGCATCCCGGGGAGAGGTTTATCACCGCCGACTCCACATCTCCGCCGATGCCACCGACGCTGGTCCACGCGGCGCTCGGGGCGATGCTCGGCGCGGCGCTCCTCGAGGACGCGTACAGCCGCCGAGCGCTCGGTGTCGTCGCCCTCGCCGCCGCCCTCCCGGACCTCGACGCCCCACTCTCCCTCCTCGTCCCCGGGCTGCACGGCGCGGCGCTCCACACTCTCTTGCTCCCGCTGGGGCTCGCAGCGCTGCTCTACTGGGACGCCCGGCGCGCCCGGCCGTGGCTGATCGCACGGTTCGGCCCGACCGCGCTCCACGTCGCCGCCGTCGCGCTGCTCGCGTGGGCCGTCGCCGGCACCGGCCTCGACCTGCTCAACCTCGCCGCGGCCAACCCCGTCTGGCCGCTCGACTCGATGTTCTACTCCGTGACCGGGAAACTGGAGTACACGACGGCGCAGGGCGTCGTCCAGACGTTCTACAACTACTCCCCGCAGGGGATGTACACGCACTACGTCGGACAGCGTGGCGCTCCCCCGAAGTTCTGCAACCCGAACGCGTGGAATCCGACGTGCACGGCGACGCCACCGGCGGGCGTCGAACGCATCCTCCCCGCCATCCAGGGTGGCTGGCAGGTGCTGCTGCTCGGAGCGGGCGTGGTCGTCGTCGTCGCCCGTGACCGTCTCGCCCGGCGTGCGCTCGACACGGACGGGGTGGACCGCTGATGCCATCGAGCGTCGTCCACGTGGGGTTCGCGCTCCTCCTCGCCGCGGGCCTGCTGGGGTCGGCCTACGACCGGCGGGCACTCGCTGTCGTCGCCGGCGCCGTGGTGTTCGCCGACCTCGACGTGTTCACCTCGCTCGTCGTGGAGGGCTCACACCGCGCGATGTTCCACACGCTGCTCGTCCCCCTGTTCGTCGGGACGTACCTCTACGCCGACACCCACTGGCGGGAGTCGTCACTCGTCCGGGCGCGCGTCGGGGACCGCGGCGTACGGGTCGCGTGGGTCGCCATCGCCGCCTTCTGCCTGTCGGCCGTCGGTCTCGACCTGTTCACGGCGGCTGGAGTCAACCCGTTCTACCCCCTGTTCGACCAGTTCTACGCGTTCAACGGTCAGGTGACGTGGTCGTCCGTGGACGGACTGACGCAGACGTTCGTGCAGGTGGGCCAGCAGTCGCCCGACTCCACGGCGGGTGGCGGGGCCGGGAGAACGACGGTGGACGTGGGACAGAAGGGGACCTCGCAGGAGTACCGCGTCGGGAGCGGCATCGACCCGTCGCGTGGCCCCGAACCCGCGAACGTCGAACGGGTGTTTCCCGTCGTCTACAACGGCTGGCAGACGTTCCTCACGCTGACGGGGCTCCTCGTGACGACCGTGAAACTCCGTGGCCTCCCGGCGTGGACGGCCGCGCGGACAGGCCGTGGGCAGGGCGAGGTTCCAAGTACCGAGCCGTCCGAGACGGGTGACGTGGAGGCCACCGATGACTGACAGTGTCGTGCGGGCGTACGACCCGAAGACGGACGCGGAGGCGCTCTGGGAGTTGAAACGCCGCTTCGAGCGTGAACTCGGGGCTGGAGGCGGGCCGGAGAAGTCCGCGACGTACGACGCGAAGCTCGACGCCGACTACCGCGAGCGCTACCTGGCGTGGGTGGCACGGTGCGTCGCCGACGAGGAGTGCCTGTTCGTGGCCGAGGCCCGCGGCGATGGGGCGGGACTCGACGGGTACGTGTTCATGCTCCCGGAACGGCTCGCGATGGTCTGGGACGCCGCCGTCGTCAACGAGGTGTACGTCTGTGCGAGTCGACGGGGGAGTGGCCTCGCAGATGCGCTCTTCGAGCGGGGGCTGGCCCACGCCCGCCAGCAGTCACTCCCGCTGGACCGGGTGGTGCTGGACGTGGACCGCGAGAACAGCCGTGCCCGCGCGTTCTACGCCAGACACGGCTTCGAACACTGGGGCGAGATGGTCGCCCGCGACCTATAGCTGCGGCGACGACGATTCGGCGGACGACCCTCCCGTGAGCGAGGCGACGACGGCGCCGACGGCACCGAAGACGACGGGGTAGACCACACCAGCCAGCAGCACACCCGTCACGAGGTCCGGGGTCACGTTCTCCGTGGCGAACAGGAAGACGCCGACCACCGACAACAGGCCGTAGCCGAGGACGACGGTGACCCCGCTCAGGGCGGCGTCGGCCGTGTCGAGGTCCGATGCACCCACGTACCGGCCGACGGCGAGGCCGGCGACGAGGAGCAAGAGCGGCGGGACGACGTAGAGCAGCGGCGTGAAGCCGTTCTCACCGCCGATGGCGTTGGTCGCGCCGCCACCGAAGAACCCGAGGTCGACGACAGTGTTCACGAAGTGCGCGTTGAAGAACACCCAGCCGACGGCCTGCCAGACGCCGATCTCGGCCGCCTCCAGCACGCGTCCGAACAGGGAGTTCTGGATGTCGCCGCTGGCGACGAGGTAGGTACACAGGTACGACAGTACCCACGCCGCGACCCCCGCGGCGGCACCGACGCCGACTGGCAACTCTCGGTCTCCGACTGAGACAGACATCGTGTCTCGTCCCTCGAGCGGCGACGGAAAGAAAGTTCTGGCCGAACCCGTCAGTCCGCGTCGCGTCGGTCGGGGTCGGTCTCCGCAACGATGGTCTCGACCCGGTCCTCGTAGGCGGCCTCCCACTCGCGGTAGACCCCGTAGGAGGGTTCCCGGTCGCGGAAGTCGCCCTCGAGGTCGGCGAGCGAGTCGGGGTCTGGCGCGAACTCGGGGTCACGGCCCCGGACCGCGTCGAGTGCGCGGGCCAGCGCGGGTCTGTCGTCGCCGTCGGGGACCTCGTGGGCGACGATGCCGACGCTCCAGCGGACCAGCATCGCGAACATCAGCACGTTGGCGAGGAGGTAGACGAACGCCGGCGTGAGGGGGTCGTACCCCTGCAGCGTGACGAGACCGAGGAGCGTCGTTCCGACGACCTCGCGGACGTAGAGCCACAGGCCGAGCGCCCCCAGCACGAGGAAGAACCCGAGGTAGCCCAGCAACTGCGCCCGTCGGTGGGTCTGGTGGACCGCCGGCGTGTTCCCGGTCCGGAGCCAGAGTTCCCAGGTGAGGTACGGTCCCTCGAGTTCGCGGTTGATCTTGCTCTCGAGGAACGAGAGGAAGTCCCCGGCCCGCATCATCCGGCTCTGCTCGGTGAGCCAGAGAGAGGTGGAGACGATGACGATGGGCGGGATGGAGGCGACGATGAGCTGTGTCACCAGTGGGTCGCCGTCCGAGAGCGCGGGGAGGACGCCGCTGAACTGCAACCCGTAGACGATGCCCACGACCACCGCGCCGCCGAGGATGATCTGGTTCTGGAAGTCGATGCTCTGGGAGATCTCCTCGCGGAGGGTCCGGTAGAGGTCCATCATCACCTCGACGCGCTCGTCCATCTCGAACGTCGACGCGCCGTTGGCTGACGGGTGGCCCCCCCAGTGCCCGCTCCCCACTCGTCCCGCCTCCGTCTCGTCCCCACTCATCGACAGGAACACACACCGCCCACGTCATAAACCCGACTACTACGGCCGGATTCCGAGTCCCGTCACGCCTCTCCCTCCCGCTCCTCGGCGGTGACGGTGAATCGATAGACGTCGGCCGGGCCGTCGGGGTACCGTTCGTGGTTCCGCAGGACCCCCTCCTCGCGCCCGCCCGCTCGCTCCACGTACTCCGAGATTGCCCGGTAAGAGTTCTCGTTGCCCACGGCACAGGTCACGGCCACGCACTCGAGGTCCAGCCGTTCGAACGCCACCCCCATCAGCGCGTGGGCGCGTTCACCGGAGTACCCGCGACCCCAGAACGGCTGCCGGAGCCACGTCCCGAGCGTCGCCACCGAGCGGTCCCAGTCGACGCCGAAGCCCCCGAGACCGGCGAACTCGCCCGCACCGTCCTCACCCGCCCGCGGGTAGAGGGCGTACTGGACACCCTCGCCCGTGGCGAACTGCTCGGCACAGGCGTCGAGGAACTCGCGGGTCTCGTTTGGGTGGCGGTGGGGGTCCCACGTCAGGAACTCGGTCACCCGGTCGATGCTCGGGGCACCCTCACGGACGTGTTCGTACAGGTCGAGCGGGTCCAGCGTCTCCCCGGTCAGCGCACGGAGGTGCAGGCGGTCGGTCTCGAGCTCGGCGGGGAACAGCGACATGCTCGCACCCAGACGGGGGGCCGTCAAAACGGTTGGCCGGGCGTGTCACGGCGTTCCGTGCCGTGCCGACGCGACCGCTCGGCGGTGGAGTACGGACGGCGAACAGTGGACAGCAGGTCAGCGGCGGCCGGAGGAGAGCGAGGTGGCGACGTCGAGGACGAGGCCGAGCGGGACGACCAGCGTCTCCGCAGCAGTCGTTACGTTCGGCCGGGGTCGTCGACTCCGGCGGCGGGATTCGGCGTCGTCCTCACGTTCCGTGTGCGGCATGGTCTCAATGATGACACACCAGTACTTAAACTATGTGTCGGATTCACGTAGGGGGACGCACGTACTGGTACAAGAACCCCCGATATGTGTATTATATATACTCGAGCACACAGTTTATATCCATAATATCGTCGGGATTCTAGGTGGGGCTGCGGTACCGTCGGCCGTTCGTCGAGAACGGCAGGTCGGCGCTCGCCGGACCCTCCGTCTGACGCACGTCGTGCGGTAGCCGGTGCGGTCGCGTCGCGACCACGGGCAGCCCCTCGGAAGAAGTAGGTATAACCGTGGGCCAGCGCTAGCCCGTGTATGACCGACTGGACGGAGACGTACCGTCCGACCACGCTGTCGGACCTCCGGGGCAACGACAAGGCCCGCGAGAGCCTCCACTCGTGGGCCCGCTCGTGGGGCGACCACCGCGAGGCCGCCGTCATCCACGGCTCGCCGGGGGTCGGCAAGACGAGTGCGGCCCACGCGCTTGCCAACGACATGGGGTGGGACGTGATGGAACTGAACGCCAGCGACTCGCGGACCCGCGACCAGATCGAGAAGGTCGCCGGTGGCGCCGCGATGAACCGCTCGCTGACGGGCACGGGTCGACAGCTCGTGATACTGGACGAGGCGGACAACCTCCACCAGCACAAGGACCGCGGCGGCGCCCGCGCGATGACGGACCTCGTGAAGTCGGCGAACCAGCCCATCGTCCTCATCGCCAACGACTACTACGACATGAGCCGGGGGCTGCGGAACGCCTGCCGCGAGATCGAGTTCCGGGACGTCTCGGCCCGCTCCATCCTCCCCGCCCTGCGAGACATCTGCCGGCGCGAGGGGGTGCAGTACGACGACGAGGCGCTCGAGCGTATCGCCGAACGCAACTCGGGCGACCTGCGCGGCGCCATCAACGACCTGCAGGCGGTCGCGGAGGGCCGGGACCACCTCACCGTCGCGGACATCTCCACCGGGAGCCGCGACCGGTCGGTCGGCATCTTCGAGTTCCTCGACGGCGTGTTGAAAGAGGAGGGCGCGCAGGAAGCGCTCCAGTTGGCGTACGACGCCGAGGAGAACCCCGAGGACCTCCTGCAGTGGGTCGAGGACAAGGTGCCGATGGTGTACGAGGGCCAGGAACTCGCCGACGCGTACGAGTTCATCTCGAACGCCGACCGCTGGCAGGGTCGCGTCCGGGCGACGCAGAACTACTCCTACTGGCGCTACATCTCCGACAACGTCGCCGCGGGCGTCGCCAGCGTCCGGCGCTCCACGCGCGGCGGGTGGACCCGCTACGGCGGGTACCCCTACCGCTCCTCGCGCGACGCGACCCGCGACCACGTCGCCCAGCAGATCGCCGAGGCCGAGGGCGTCAGCATCGCCACGGCTCGCCGCGAGTACCTCCCGTTCCTCGCCTCGATGGTCGAGTACTGCAAGCCCCGCGAACTCGCCGTCGCCATCGCCGCCCGCTACGAACTCGACGCCGAGCACCTCGCGTACGTCTCCGGGTCCGGCAAGGACACGAACAAGGTTCAGGAGATAATCGAGGACGCCGAACGCCTCCGCGAGGAGCAGGCCGTCGAGCACTCCGGCGGCGCGTTCGCCCCGGGCGAGCGTGAACTCGACGACGACGCCGTCGAGGTGGAGATAACGGACGACGGTGGGGAGGCGGACGCGGACGCCGAGGACGACGGACAGGCGACGCTGTTCGACTCGGACGATGGGGCGGCCGACGACGACGCGGTGGCAGCCAACGACGCGGAGGACTCAGAGGAGGACGACCAGCAGTCGGGGCTCTCGGACTTCATGTGAGCGCCGGGAGAGCGGGTCGGGTCGCGCCTAGCGCGCTCGACCCGTCCCCAGCCCCGGGATGGACGTGCGTTCCTCGACGACGCCCATCACGAGCGACGCCGACAACACCATCGCGAGGTAGAACAGCGCCGCGACGGAGTATATCTCGACGTAGCGGTACGTGTCGCCGCCGATGTCCCGCGCGTAGAAGAACAGCTCGCCGACGGTGATGAAGCTCGCCAGCGAGGAGTACTTGATGAGGTAGACGAGTTCGTTCGACCACCCCGGGATGGCGAACCGGAGCCCCTGCGGCAGGACGACGTGCCGGATGCCGCCCAGTTTCGAGAGCCCGATGGACCGCGCGGCGGTGAGTTGCCCGGAGTCGACGGACAACAGCGCCGACCGGATGTACTCGGACTGGTAGGCTGCGGAGTTGATGGTGAAGCCGATGAACGCGACCCAGACGGCCGTCCCAGGTATCCACCCCGTCCCGACGCCGGGGACCTCGCGGACGTACTGCGTCAGCGAGAGGCCGAAGTAGAGGACGAACAGCTGCGCGAGCAGCGGCGTCCCGCGGATGAGTTCGGTGAAGCTCAGCGACACCCACCGCGTCGCCCGGTTCCCGTAGACGCGGGCGACGCTCAGGGGCACCGCCAGCACCAGTCCGGCGAGGATGGAGACGACGGTGAGGACGACGGTGAGCCACGCCCCCGCCGCCAGTTGTGGGAGCGCCTCGACACCGAACGCGAGGAAGTCGAACCCGCCAGCGAACCAGTCGAGGACACCGTCGAGCGGCGCTGGTGCGGCGGCGTTCCGGAGTGCCTCGCCGGCCGTGACGAACTGCTCGCTCGGGAAGAACGACTCCCGGGCGCTCACGTTCGTCCCGGGGACGACGACCCAGTCGTAGACCCAGCGGACGCCGAGCCACGCCCAGAACGGGACGAGTACGGCCAGCAGGCGGGCGCGGCCGCCGAACTCCAGACTGACACCGCGACTCTCCGCCGCGGACTCCGCGGGGGCGGACTCCGTGCTCACGGTCCTTCCCCTCGCCTCGTTTCACTCGGCTCACCATCGTCGGACTCCCGACGGCCGTCCGACGAGGATCGCGGTCCTGCGGACCGCTCACCCTCGTCGTGCAGGCCGGTCAGCCGCTCCAGGAACTGCGCGGTCCGTTCCTCCTCCGGTGCGTCGAACAGCTGGTCCGGGAGCCCGCGCTCGACCACCTTCCCGCCGTCGAGGAACGAGAGCGTGGAGGCGACCTCGCGGGCGAAGCCCATCTCGTGGGTGACGCAGAGCATCGTCATGCCCTCGTCGGCGAGGTCGCGCATCACGGTCAGGACCTCCCCGATGAGCTCCGGGTCCAGCGCCGACGTGGGCTCGTCGAACAGCATCAGTTCGGGGTCCATCGCCAGCGCGCGGGCGATACCGACGCGCTGTTTCTGCCCGCCAGAGAGTTCGCCGGGGTAGGAGTCGGCCTGGTCGGCGAGTCCCACCCGTTCGAGGTGGGCCATCGCGTCCTCACGTGCCGCCGCCTTCTCCATCCCCCGGACCTCCCTGAGCCCGAGCGTGACGTTCCCCAGCGCGGTCCGGTGGGCGAACAGGTTGAAGTCCTGGAACACCATCCCGACACGCCGGCGCAGGTCGTTCTCGTCCATCGCGTAGGCGTCCTCACCGTCGAGGTAGATGTGGCCAGAGTCGATCTCTGTTAGCCGGTTCACGCATCGCAACATGGTCGACTTCCCGCTCCCGGACGGCCCGATGACGACCTCGACGTCGCCGCGGTCCATCCCGAAGTCGATGCCCCGGAGCACTCTCTCGTCCCCGTAGGACTTGTGGACGTCCTCGAACCGGAGGAGGTCGGTGTCGGCGCTCATCGCGACCCCTCCCCGGGGATGGTGAACCGCTCACCGAGGGCGTCGAGCCCCCGGTTGGTGACGAACGTGAGGACGAAGTAGACGGCAGAGACGGCGAGGATGACCTCGAACACGGCCGTCGACTCCTGGACGAAGAGGTTGAACCCGGTCGTCAGCAGCTCCGCGAGACCGATGAAGAAGGCCACGCTCGTGTCCTTCAGGACGATGGTGTACTCGTTCTGGAAGCCCGGAATCGAGCGCCGGAGCGCCTGTGGCACCACGACGTGCCGGATGGCACCGAGCTTCGAGAGGCCGACCGAGCGGGCGGCCTCCATCTGGCCCTCTCCGACGCTCTGGATGGCGCCGCGGAAGATCTGTGCCTGGTAGGCGGCCGACCGTAACCCGAGCCCCAGCGTCGCCGCGAAGAACGCGTCCAGTCCGAACTCCGTCCCGAGCACCGACACCCGTCCCCCGGGCAGCGGGATTGGGAGGACGAAGAACGTGAACGCGAAGATGACGACGATGGGCGTCCCTCGGAGGAGGACACCCACGTTCCGGACGAGGTCCGCGAGTCGCCCCTTCCCGTACACCTCGACGATACCCGCCGGGAGGCCCGCGAGGACGCCGACCGCGACGCTCGTCAGCGTGAGCAGGATGGTGATGGCGGTGCCCGCGAGCAGGAACTCCCGGTTGCGCCAGACGAACTCCCAGTCGGACTGCTGGAGCGGGACGAGCAGGTCAGCGAACGCGGGCACCGCCGGACTCAGCACGAGCGACTCCATCGGTCTACTCGCTACCGAACCACTCGTTGCGGAGTTCCTCGTAGGTGCCGTTGTCCCGGACCGCGGCGAGACCGTCGTTGATGGCCTGCTGGCGTGCACTGTCGTTCTGGCGGACGCCGAATCCGTAGCGCTCGCCCGTCTCGTAGACGAATGCGACCGTCACGTCGCGCTGGTCGGCGAACGTCGCCCCGACCGGCTGGTCGAGGACGATGGCGTCGATGTTGCCGTTCTCGAGGTCCTGCACCGCGAGCGTGTAGTTGCCGTAGACCCGCTTGTTCGACTCCTGGAGCTTGCCCTCCTCGATGAGCTGGGTGTCGACGACACCCTCGCCGGTGGTCCCCTCCTGGACGCCGACCATCCGACCAGAGAGGTCGTCGAGCGACTCCGGCACGAAGTCGCCACCCTCCAGCACGATGACGGACTGGTCGGCCGAGTAGTACGGGTCCGAGAAGTCGATGACCTGGTCGCGCTCGTCCGTGATGGTCATCGCCGCGGCGATGGCGTCGATGCGCTCGTCACGCAGCGCGGGAATGAGCGCGTCGAACTCGAACTCGCGCCACCCGCCGAACTCGTACTCCGTCTCCGCGACGATGGCCTCGAACAGTTCGACGTCGAACCCGGTCAGTTCGCCGTCCTCCTTGATCTCGAACGGGGGGAACCCGGGCGCCGTGCCTGCGACGATCTGCGGGGCCGGGGTCTCGGTCGGCGTGGCGGTGTCGGTGTCGCCACCGTCGCCGTTCCCGTCACCGTTCCCGTCACCGTCTCCCCCGCCATTGCCGCCGTCACTCGTGCACCCGGCCAGCGTCGCGGTCACGCCCGCGGCGCCGACTGCCTTCAGGTACGACCGCCGGTCGATGTCTCTGGATACCATACACCTCAGTACAAAAAGGGCGCGTTAGTAGTTTACCCTCCAGCCCGGAACCCCGGACGACCGTCTGGTTCAGTCGTCGCTCGGCGCTCTGCCGGACCGCACGACGGCCGGCCCCGAGCCTCGACGGACGGCCACGAGCGCCACGACCACGGCCACGAACGCGAGCACAGCGCCCGCGAGCATCAGCAGTTCGCCGGTCCCGCCGTAGGCCTGCCGTCCGACGACCAGCTCGGCGAACAGCAGCGCGGCGGCCCCACCTGCCAGCGACCGGACCCGTCCTGTCGAGGTGAGTGTGGTCGCCACGAGCGCGGCGTAGGCCGTCATCCCGACGGCGTAGAACCCGACCTGCACGAGCTCGCTGTAGACGAAGACGAGGCGAGGCGAGAGGGCGACGTAGACCGGGAACAGCACCGCGACGAGCAGGAGTGCGGTCTCGCGGCGCGAACGGAGGTCGACCACGGGGTCCCACGCCCACGTCGCCGCCGCGAACAGGAGCGTCAGGATGGTGAACGCCGTGACGAAGTGCGCGAGCAGGATGAGCAGTTCGTACTGCGTGACCGTGAGCGCCCCGAGGACGATCTGGGAGGGGAGGACGAGCGTCGCCCCGGCCAGCGCGTAGCGCACCTTCCGGTCGACGCCCTGCCGGAACGCCCGTATCGTCGTCCCGAGGACGACGAACCCGGTCACCATCGCCCAGAGGCGGTGGAACCACTCGACGAACGAGGGCCAGTTCGCCGGGAAGAGGCCGAACACCGCGCCGTCGCAGAGCGGCCACCGGCCCGCACAGGTCAGCCCCGCGCCGTCCGCGGCGGTGTAGACGCCGAGGAGGACGAGGACGAACGTCAGGCCAGCCGAGAGCCCGGCCAGTCGGCGTGTCAGTCGGTCCATACCCGCCCTCGGGACTGCGACGACAAATGTCGTTCGTTCGCGGAGACGGACCGGCGACCCGACCACGGTACAGCATACCTTTTTGATGGTTCGCACCGCCGTCGAGGCATGGGACTCGACGAGGACTCTCTCGACTATCACCGGCAGGAACCGCCGGGCAAACTGGAGATCTCGACAACGAAACCGACCAACACGCAGCGTGACCTCTCGCTCGCGTACTCGCCGGGCGTCGCCGCGCCGTGCCGCGAGATCCGCGACGATCCGGACGAGGCCTACTCCTACACCGCGAAGGGGAACATGGTGGGCGTCGTCTCGAACGGCACCGCCGTCCTCGGCCTCGGTGACATCGGCGCGCAGGCGTCCAAGCCCGTCATGGAGGGCAAGGGCGTCCTGTTCAAGCGCTTCGCCGACATCGACGTGTTCGACATCGAACTCGATCAGGACGACCCGGACGAGTTCATCCGGTCCGTAGCGGCGATGGAACCCACGTTCGGTGGCGTCAACCTCGAGGACATCAAGGCGCCGGAGTGCTTCCAGATCGAGGAGGAGCTCCGCGAGCAGATGGACATCCCCGTCTTCCACGACGACCAGCACGGGACCGCCATCATCTCCGGTGCCGCGCTGCTCAACGCCTGCGAGATAACGGGCAAGGACATCTCCGAACTCGACATCGTCTTCTCCGGGGCCGGCGCGAGCGCCCTCGCCACGGCCCGATTCTACGTCTCGCTCGGCGCGGACCGCGAACGCATCACGATGTGTGACTCCTCGGGCATCATCACGCAGGAACGTGCCGATGCGGGCGAGGTGAACGAGTACAAGCGCGAGTTCGCCACGGCCCGCGAGGGGGGCGACCTCGCGGACGCGATGACGGACGCCGACGTGTTCGTCGGCCTCTCTATCGGTGGACTCGTCGACGAGGCGATGGTCCAGTCGATGGCCGATGACCCCATCATCTTCGCGATGGCGAACCCCGACCCGGAAATCCCGTACCCGGACGCGAAGGCCGCCCGCGACGACACCGTCATCATGGCCACGGGGCGCTCGGACTACCCGAACCAGGTCAACAACGTCCTCGGGTTCCCGTTCATCTTCCGTGGGGCGCTGGACGTGCGTGCCACCGAGATCAACGAGGAGATGAAACGCGCCGCGGCGCAGGCGCTCGCCGACCTCGCCCGGCAGGACGTGCCCGACGCCGTCGTCAAGGCCTACGGCGACCAGCCGCTCCAGTTCGGCCCGGAGTACCTCATCCCCAAGCCGCTCGACCCGCGGGTCCTGTTCGAGGTGGCGCCCGCCGTCGCACAGGCCGCCGTCGACAGCGGCTGTGCCCGGAAGGAACTCGACGTGGAGCAGTACGTCGAGCGCCTCGAAGCGCGCCTCGGGAAGTCCCGCGAGATGATGCGGGTCGTCCTGAACAAGGCGAAGTCACAGCCCAAGCGCGTCGTCCTCGCCGAGGGCGACGACGAGAAGATGATCCGCGCGGCCTACCAGCTCGTCGAGCAGGGGATCGCCGAACCCGTCCTCATCGGCGACCGCGAGGAGATCTGGGAGACGAGTCAGGACCTCGGGCTCGACTTCGACCCCGAGGTCGTCGACCCCGAGGAGGGGAACCTCGACGCCTACGCCGAGCGGCTCTACGAACTCCGCCAGCGCAAGGGCGTGACCCGCCGCGAGGCCGACGAACTCGTCCAGGAGGGCAACTACCTCGGCAGCACGATGGTGGAGATGGGCGACGCCGACGCGATGCTCACCGGCCTGATGCACCACTACCCGTCGGCACTCCGCCCGCCGCTCCAGGTCATCGGCACCGAGGAGGACGTGGACTACGCCGCCGGTGTCTACATGCTGACGTTCAAGAACCAGGTCGTCTTCTGCGCGGACACCACGGTCAACCAGGCACCCGACGAGGAGGTGCTCTCCGAGGTGGCCAAGCAGACGGCCAAGCTCGCCCGGCGGTTCAACGTCGAACCCCGCGTGGCGATGCTCTCGTACTCGGACTTCGGGAGCGTGAACAACCCCGGCACGGCGAAGCCCCGCGACGCCGCCGAGATGCTCCGGGAGGACCCCGAGGTGGACTTCCCGGTCGACGGCGAGATGCAGGCCGACACGGCCGTCGTCGAGGAGATGCTCACCGGCGACTACAGTTTCAACGAACTCGAGGAACCCGCGAACGTCCTCGTGTTCCCCAACCTCGAAGCGGGGAACATCGCCTACAAACTGCTCCAGCGCCTCGGCGGCGCGGAGGCCATCGGCCCGATGCTCGTCGGGATGGACAAGCCCGTCCACGTCCTGCAGCGCGGCGACGAGGTGAAGGACATCGTGAATCTGGCGGGCGTGGCGGTGGTGGACGCGCAGGACGACTGACCTCTCTTTACTCCTCGGGCTTCCTCGCTCGCTGCGCTCGCTTCGGGGAGCCACTCGTCGCAAAAACGCGGAGAAAAACTGCGCCCCTCGCTACGCTCGGGGCGGGTGGTGAGCGGTCCGCAGGACCGCGAGTCTCGGCAGGCGAGTGATAACGAGTCTACCGGTGGACCTCGCTCGCTGACGCTCGCTCGGACAGGGGCGGCGACCGCACCGCACGCGTTTTCACTCGTGCGCCGGCGCGGCCTCCAGCAGTTCCCGCGCAGCCTCCCGGTCCACCGTCCCCGACGCCGTCCGCGGGAGTTCGTCGGTGAACACGACCGTCTTCGGCTTCTTGAACCCGGCCAGACGGCCGTCGAGGAACTCGAGGAGTTCGTCCTCCGCCACGTCGCCGACGACGAGCGCGGCGACCCGCTCGCCCCACTCCTCGTCCGGCAGGCCGAGGACGGCCGCGTCCGAGACCATCGGGTGGTTCCGGAGGACGTCGAGCACGTCGCCGGGGTCGACGTTCTCGCCGCCCGTGACGATGCGGTCGTCCGCCCGGTTGAGGACGAACAGGCGACCGTTCTCGTCGCGGTAGCCCACGTCGCCCGTCCGGAACCCGTGGGTGCAGAACGACTCACGGGTCGAGGCCACGTCGCCGTAGTACCCCGCGGTGACGGTCGGACCGGAGACGACGATCTCGCCCGTCTCGTCCGTCCCGACCGGCCGGTGGTCCTCGTCGACGATGGTCACGTCGGTGAACACGAGCGGGTTCCCGACCGTCCCGACTGCCTCGCGGGCCTCCCGCGGGGTCGCGGTGGCGATCTGCGAGGAGGTCTCGGTCATGCCGTAGGTGGGCGCGACGGGCACGTCGCGTTCGAGACAGTCCCGGAGGAGCGTGCGCGGCGCCTTGGCCCCGCCGAGGAGGACGAACCGGAACGAGTCGGGGAAGGGGTCGTCGTCGTACGTGTCGAGGATACGTCGCAGCATCGTCGGGACGAGCGAGGTACAGGTCGCCCCGGTCCGGTGCATCGCCTCGACGGTCCGTTCGGGGTCGAACCCACCCCCCGACCCCTCGACGACGACACTCGTCCCGTAGAGTACCGACCGATACACCGGTGCCAGCCCGCCCATGTGGTACATCGGGAGTGGGTCGTACCACCGGTCCTCGGGGAGGACGCCGAGGCGGAAGGCCGAGGCGCCGGCGCTGACCGCGAGGTTCGTCGCGGTGAGCGCGACGGCCTTCGGCGTCCCCGTCGTCCCCGAGGTGAACAGCATCACCTGTACGTCGTTGGGCGTCAACGCCGGGAGGTCGTAGGTCTCCGGCGAGACGCCGAGGAGGTCCCGGGTCCCGGCGTCTTCGTCGAGCGAGACGACGGGGACCTCGTTCGACTCCGCCGCGGGGACCGCCCGCTCGGCCGCCTCGGCGTCCGTCACGAGCGTGGAGAGGTCCGCACGGTCGACCCGTTCGGTGAGTTCGGCGACCGTCAGTCGCGCGTTCAGGGGGACGAGGACCGCACCCACCCGCATCGTCGCGTGGACGAGGTCGACGAACGACGGCCCGGTCTCGCAGACGACGCCGACGTGGTCGTCGACACCCACGCCCAGCCCGGCCAGCCGCCCCGCGACCTCCTCGACACGCTCGTCGAGGGCCGCGTACGTCGTGGTCGTGCCGTCGACACCGTGGACCGCGGGCGCGGTCGGTGTCGCGTCTGCACGATGGGCCAGCCAATCCCGCATACCGTCGCACTTGGGGAGAGGGGGACTATTGAACTTTCGACGTGCGCGCCGGGGAGGACCGGTCGTTCAACACACCCCGGGGTGGGTCGGGACCGCGACGGCGCCCTCCGCCACCGGGACGGGGTCGGGGTCGAGGAGGTCCGTCGCCAGCAGGGCGCCCGTCCCGAGCCCGCAGGCGGGGACCGAGGGGAGCGACGCCGCGAGGTGGACCGCCGCGGCGCGGGCGTAGGCCCCGTCGATGGTCGTCGTGACGACGGTGTCGACGCCAGCCTCGTGCGCCCGGCGTGCGACGGTCCGGGCCGCGACGGGGCCGCCGAGCGTCATCGGCTTCAGCACCACCGTGTCCGCGGCGTCGGCCGCGAGGACGGCGTCGAGGCCGTGCGCCGCGAGGCTCTCGTCCAGCGCGATGCCCACGCCCGCCCCTCGGAGTGCCGCGTGTCCCGAGAGGTCGGCGGCGGACAGCGGCTGTTCGAGGTACGCGAGGTCGAGGTCGGCCGCCCACTCGACGACGTCTGCGGCCGTCTCGCGGTCCCACGCCTCGTTGGCGTCGGCCCGGAGTTCCACGGCCGGGCAGGCGTCCCGGACCGCCGCGAGTCGCTCCCGGTCGCGGGACTGCTCGCCGACGCCGACCTTGATCTTCACCGCGGGGAACCCCGCCTCGACGGCCTCCCGGGCCGCCGCTGCTGTCTGCGCCGGCGTGTCGTCACCGACGGTGGCGTTCACGGGGACGCTCGCTGCGGGGGCGTCCTCGCCGAGCCACGCGGCCAGCGACTCGCCGTTCGACCGCGCCTCGCAGCCCGCGACGGCCATCTCGACGGCGTGTCTCGCGGCAGGGTGGTCGCCCATCTCGTCGAGCGCGGAGACGGGGTCCGCGACGGCCTCGAGTGCCGCCCGACACTCCTCGAGCGACTCGGTCCACCCCGGCAGGGGGGTCGCCTCGCCGACGGCCGTCTCCCCGGCGTGCTCGACGTGGACGAGGAACCCCTCTCGTGCCTCGATGGGGCCGTTGGCGGTGCTCAGCGGCCGTGTCAGCGACAGCGAGAACGGCTCGACCCTCATAGGAGCGCCGGGAGCGCGAGCCCCAGCGCGAACAGCACCGAGTGCGCGAACAGGAGCTTGCCCGTCGTCTCGAGCGCCGGGTTCAGCGCGGCCCCCTCGGTGCGGCTCAGGACGGTCCGGGAGAGCGAGACGGCCAGCGGGAGCGTCAGGAGCGGCAGGAGCGTCGCGAGCGAGTAGCCCGTCAGCGCGAAGACGACCGGGACGACGTAGGCCGTCCCGACCATCAGCAGGAACTCGGCCCGGGCGCCGCGGTAGCCGAGCATGACAGCGAGGGTGCGTTTCCCCGTCGCAGCGTCGGTCTCCCGGTCGCGGATGTTGTTCACGACGAGGATGGCCGTCGAGAGGCCGGCGGCGGGGAGCGACGCGACGATCGCCGCGAGCGGGACGGTGTCCGGCGGAATCCAGAGGGGGAACGCGCTCCCCGCCGCGGCGGCCTGCACGTAGTAGGTCCCGGCGACGGCGACGACGCCGAAGTAGATGAACACGAACAGGTCGCCCAGTCCCCGGTAGCCGTAGGGGTACGGCCCACCCGTGTAGAGCACGCCAGCGGCCACCCCGGAGAGCCCGACGACGACGATGGGGAGTCCACCGACGTAGACGAGGTAGACTCCGACGAGGACGGCGAGCGCGTAGGTGAGCCACATCGCGCGCTTGACCCGCTCGGCGTCGATGATGCCTCCCGCGGTGACGCGGGTGAACCCCTCGCGGTCCTCGGTGTCGGCGCCCTTGACGGCGTCGTAGTAGTCGTTCGCGAAGTTGGTCCCGACCTGCAGGAGGAGTGCCCCGACCAGCGCGAACAGGGCGGGCAGCGGGGCGAAGACGCCCGCGCCGACCGCGAGACCGGCCCCGACGACGACGGGGGCGGCCCCGGCCGGGAGGGTCTGTGGTCGGGCGGCCATCAGCCACGCCTCGGTTCGCGTGACGTCCGCCGCGGCCGGCTCGTTCGACATTACTCCCACTTGGGCGGCGCGTGATTTAGCGACTGTGGTCCCGGTGGCCACAGTGGCCTCCGTGGCTCCTGTCGCACCCACACTTATGCTCGCGTCGCACCAACGACCTGTCATGGCAGACCTGCTCTCCGAGGCCGAGATCGAGGCACAGAAACCCGCCGACTGGACGGTCGAGGGCGACGAACTCGTCCGGACCTACGAGTTCGACTCCTACCTCGAGGGCGTCGGCTTCGCCGCGGGGGCCGGCGGCCTCGCCGAGGAGGCGTTCCACCACCCCGAGCTCACCATCGGGTGGCGCGAGGTGGAGGTCCGGCTCACGACCCACGACGCCGGCGGCATCACCGAGAATGACACGGACCTCGCCGCCCGGTTCGACGAGCTCGCCGACTGAGCCGATGTCCGAGACCGACCACGGGGCACCGAGCGCCGAGTACCTCTTCCGGATACGGTTCAGGGTCGAGTCAGCCGACCCGGACGTCGCGCTCTCGCCGGACCGCTTCGAGTCGGTGCTGTCGAGACGGGCGGCCACGCCGGGCGAGGACGGCTGGCTCTTCTTCCGAGACAACCTCTGGCGCGGCGAAGGGGGGCGACGAGAGGTACCTCCGGGAACTGGCAGAGGACTCGCTCGGCGTCCCCGTCGAGTCCGTCGACTTCCGGGAGTTGCGGACCGACCCCGAGTACCTCGACGCGCTCCGAGCGGCCGTCGCCGACGACCTCTCGCTGTTCAAAGCGGACTCTGTCGACGAAGTGCTGAAGAAGTACCTCGGGTCGAGTATCCACGTGCGGCGCGGCCGGGAGTGACGGCGACCGGCCGCGCGCGACCGGGAACGACCGGTCGTTCACCGGCACCCTCCAACCGTGCCACCACGGCGGGTCATCGGGACTGTGGGATCCGCTCGGCACCGGCGACCCGGTCCGCTCCCGCGGTGTCACCAAGCGAGCCGAGCCGTCGGAAGTGGACAGCCGCGAGCACGGTCGCCACCGGGAACGTGAGTGCCCAGACCCCGAGCGATAGGAAGCTCACCGCCTCGGCCGCGGGCACGTGTCCCGCGGCGCCGAGGACCACCACGCCCACGAGGCTCGCGGCCCCGTTGAGGACGAACAGCCGCCGAACCCAGACGGCCAGTCGCCCGCCGCCGAAGGCGAAGCCACCGAACAGCATCGCGATGCCCATCAGACCGTAACCGACGCCCTCGAGCGTGCCCGTGAGGCTGTGTGGACTCCCGACGACGAACAGGTCGAGCCCCTCCGTGGCCCCCGCGGCTATCGCCTGTGGGACGAACGTCGCCAGCACGAAGTAGTTCGCACCGAGGATAGCGCCGTAGGCCGTCGCGAAGCCGAACCCGAGGAGACTCCACACGCGTCGGCCCCTCGGCGTCGAGACGTGGACCGCCACCCAGAACGGCGCGAAGGTCAGCGCGAGGAGCAGCGGGGGGACCACCCACGCCAGATACGGACCAGGCTCGAAGGCGGCCGCGTACGCATCGATGCCGTTCCACGCCCCCAGTCCACTGATCCACGGGACGAACGCGAGCACGAACCAGACGGCCCACGTCGCGAGCAGGGCCCCCGTCACTGCTCCCACTATCGTCTCTGGTCTCTCGGAGTTCATGTCGACAGGTGCGACGAGGTATTGGTTAAACAGGCGACATGAATCTCGCCGGCTGAGAACGGCCGCGGCGTGGAGCGGGGAGCGACAGGTCAGACCACCTCCCCCGGTGCGTCCCAGGCCACCTCCGCCGAGGCGGTCACGCCGAGCTGGTGCAACAGCCGGATGGTGTCCTCGACGACGCCCGTCTCCACGATGCGGCCGTCGTCGACGTGGTGGACGACCATCCGGGCGACGTCTACCGTCTCGCCGGTCGGCTCGACGTCGAGGAACCGGCCGTCGTGAGTCCCCCGGAGTCGCTGGCGGAGGAAGACCTTGTCACCCTCCGAGACGGTTTCCTCCACGGTGAGCCGCAGGTCGGGGAACCCCTCGCGGTAGCGTTGGACGAACTTCCAGTAGGCGTCGCGCCCGCGCAGCTCGCGGGCGCTGTCGAGGTAGAGGACGCTGTCGGCAGCGAGGACGCGGTCGAGTGCGTCGCGGTCGCCACGGTTCCACACCGCCTCGGTCAGCCGGTCCACGATGTCGCGGTTCTCGGTCGGTGCCGAGAGCTGTGTCACCACCGGCGTGGCCGCCACCCGGGCGGTCGTCGAGAGCCGCTCGGTCACGTCCGCGACACCGACCTGTCGGAGCAGCCCCCACCCCTCGTAGAGCGTCCACATCGTCGTTATCTTGCCATCGTCGAGGTGCAGCATCGACATCCCCGAGAGCGACACCGGGCGGTCGCTCGGCTCGGTACCGAGGAACGGCCCCGTGTTGGTTCCGGTGGCCCGCCAGCGAATCGCCACCCGGTCGGGCTCCGCCGCCGTCTCCTCGATCCGGAACGAGAGATCGGGTATCGCCTCGCGCATGGTCCGTGTGAACGACACGTACTCCGCGAGCCCGTACGGCGTCACCTCGGCCTCGGACTCGCCGGCCAGGAATCGGCGAACCTCGACGAGATTGGAGGGCGAGTGGACCGTCAGCGACGGGGCCACCAGTCCGTCCCAGTCGGCCTCGCCCTCGTTCCAGACCTCCCGGACCGCCCGCTGGACGGTGCGACGGTCCCGCTCGACAGCGAGGAACCGACCAGCCTGTTCGCGGCCGTGGTCCCACAGCTGGTCGAGGAACTCGTGCGACCGGTCCAGTTTCGTGGCGTAGTCGAGTGACCGGTCCGGCGAGACCATCGACTCGTCCAGCTCGACGGTCTTGACGGCTATCGGACGGAACGCACCGACCGTCTCGCCCGCGGCCGCCGCCTCGTTCAGCAGGCGGACGAACTCGAGCTCCTGGTTGATGGAGAGGTTACCGCCGAGCTCGTTGCGGCGGTCGAGTATCTCCTCCGTGCGCCGAGGGACCCGGTCCTCGCGCTGGGGGTTGATCTGGACGACCCAGAGCTCGTCCGGCCGCTCCAACCGACCGGGCGTAGCCCTGAACAGCTCGCCCAGCGGCGGGTTCTGCGAGAAGAGCCCGTCCCAGTAGTACCGGACTGTGCCGTCGGGTTCGGTGACCGGCGCGGCCTCGAAGAGGTTCGGGACGGCCGTCGACGCGAGCACCGCGTCGTGGGTCACGTCCCGCTCCGTGAACGTCCTGAACGTGCCACGCTGGACGTCGACGGCACCGACGTCGAGCCGCGGTGGCGGCGAGTCGGGGTCGACCCCGTCGACGAGGTCGGCGAGGTCGGCGGCCGGCACCGCCCGTTCGAGCGTCCGACGCATGGTCCCCCGACCGAGTTCCGAGGCTGGCGTGTCGTAGGGACTCACCGACGGCATCGGCACGCCCATCCCTTGCGTTCGGGCGAGGCCCACCCCCAGCGCGTTGACGAACCGTTCCGGCGGCGAGTCCACGGCGATGTCGTCCCAGACCTGTCGGAGCAGCCGCCGAGCCTCCACCCGACCCTCGGAACCGGACTCGCTGGCGAGTGCGTACCACGCGGTGAACGCACAGATGGCGCCGCCCGAGGTGCCGCTGAGTCCGACCACGTCGAACGCCACGTCGGTCTCCTCCAGCAGTCGGTCGAGCACGCCGGCGGTGAAGGCGGTGTGGCTCCCCCCGCCCTGACAGGCGACGGCGACTCGCGGCGGTCGAGACTCTCCACTGGACATGCCGGGACGGGGGTGCAGCGCGCGTATCAAGATAACTCAGGGGCCGGAGACGGTCACGGACCCGGTAGATTCTCGCGAACGGCGAGCCGGCGTGGGCGAGAAAGTTCTTATCCGGTGAGCCGCTACGGTTCGGTTCCGATGGTGCACCGCGACTACGACTACTGGGTCCTCGACCTCGACGGGACCCTCATCGACGTGGAGCCGGACTACGTCCACGAGGTGGTCGGTCGCGTGGGCGACCGCCTCGGCCACGGCTTCACAGACGAGCAGGCCGAGCGGGTCTGGCACTCCCTCGGCGGTGACCCGAACGCCGCGCTCGAGTCGTGGGGGCTCGACCCGCAGCGGTTCTGGGAGATCTTCCACGAGGAGGAGGACCCGGAGGCACGCGCCGACGCCACCTTCCTCTACGACGACGCGGCCCGATTCGCCGAGGTGGACCGCCCCCTCGCGCTCGTGACACACTGCCAGGAGTACCTCACGGACCCGGTCCTCGACGGACTCGACATCCGCGACTGGTTCGACACTGTCGTCTGCTGTACGGACGAGACGGGATGGAAACCCGACCCGACCCCCGTGGAGCTGGCCCTCGCACGCATCGACGCCCGCACGGAGGGTGAGGGAATCCTCGCGGGCGACGGCCCGCACGACGTGGGCGCGGCGTGGAACGCCGGCCTCGACGCGGTCCACGTCGAGCGCCACGGCCACCACCGACGCGGGATGTGCGTCCTCGGTGACCACCGCGTCTCCTCGTTCGACGAACTCTGGAGTGGGGACACCGCGGCCGACTGACGGGGCCGGCGGCGTTCAGACCGCGCTGACGAGCGCCTCGCCGACCCGCCAGCAGACCACGGCGACGACCACGGGCAGGACGAGCACCGCGACGAGTCCGGGGACGGCGACGCCGAGGAGCACGTCGACGGTGACCAGCACCACCACGCCGACGAGCACGGAGCCCCCCAGCAGGTAGCCGACGACCCGGAGGACGGTGCGCTGGGCACCACTGAACACGGGGTCGTCGTCGCCGGTGAGCGCGAGCCCCAGGACGGCGAGGAACACGCCGGCGAGGACGCCGAGGCCGAGGAAGAGGACGGCGAACCCGCCGGGGATGTCACGCCCGGCGGGTGGCGGTGGTGGGAGCGTCGCGAGGCTCCGCACGGAACCGACGACGAGGAGGACGCCGACGGCGACGAGGAGCCAGCGGAGGGCATCACGGATGCGCACGTCCCCGCTCGTGGACCTGCCGGCATAAGCCTTCCAGCCGTGGGGACGGCGCTCGGACAGGCCCTGCCGCCGGCGCCGCGCCGAGGATGGGAACGCTTGTAATCGCCCGCTCTGACCCCCCTTCGATGAGCTTCTTCGACACGCTCGCGGCCCGTATCGACTCCGCCGACAGCGTCGTCTCCGTCGGCCTCGACCCGGACCCCGCGAAACTCCCGGACCACCTCGCGGACCACGACCTGCCGCGGTGGGCGTTCAACCGTCGCATCATCGACGCCACGCACGAGCACGCGGCCTGCTACAAGCCGAACGTGGCGTTCTACGAGGACAGCGACGGCTGGCGCGCACTCCGCGAGACCGTCGCCTACGCCCACGGCAAGGACGTCCCCGTCCTCCTCGACGCCAAGCGCGCCGACATCGGGAACACGGCCCGGCAGTACGCGAATCTGCTGGACCACGCCGACGCCATCACCGTGAACCCCTATCTCGGTCGGGACTCGCTGGAGCCGTTCCTCGCCCGGGAGGACAAGGGGATAATCGTCCTCTGTCGCACCTCGAACCCGGGCGGCAAGGACTTCCAGAACCTCACGGTCGGCAACGACAAGAAGCTCTACGAGTACGTCGCCCAGCGCTGCTCGGAGTGGAACGAGCGCGGGAACGTCGGTCTCGTCGTGGGGGCGACGGCGCCGGAGGAGCTCGAACGGGTGCGTGAACTCGTCCCGGACCTCCCGTTCCTCGTCCCCGGCGTGGGTGCGCAGGGCGGTGACGCCGAGGCGGCAGTCGAGTACGGCCTGAACGCCGACGGCGTCGGCCTCGTCAACTCCTCGCGCGGCATCATCTTCGCCGGCGAGGGCGAGAACTTCGAGGCCGCGGCGCGCCAGTCGGCCAGGCGACTGAAGGACCGACTGAACCGCTACCGGGACTGAGTCTCGCTCGGGCCGTCCCCCTGACGGTCCGTACCGACGAACCGGCCGATCGCGAGTCCCCCGCCCGTCGCGAGGAGGCCGTACCAGAAGGCGTACCGCTGGCCCGTCTCTCCCCAGACCACCTCGAAGAGGCTCTCCGTCGGACCGATGCGGCCGCCCGAGGCCAGCGCCATCGTCAGGAGTCCCGTCGTCGACAGGACGAGTGCCACACCGGCGACCACCTTCCGTCGGAATGCGTCCGTGGCGCTCACGCGACGCGCACCCTCAGAACCGGTACTCTCCGACGCCGTCCGGGTGGTCTCGCTCGTCCCGGTCGCCGCCACGCTCGTGGGCCTCCCGGTGACCGTACACCTCGGCGTAGCAGGCCGTGCAGTACCCCGTCTCCTCGTCCACGTGCTTCGCGCAGACCAGTTTGCCGCAGCGCTCGCAACCGCCGACCACCTCCCGTCGCTCACACACCTCGCAGAGGCCGGAGACACTCATGAGTCGTGCTAACGCGCGAGTGGGTTTGAACCCTCGCCTCGGTCGGGGAGCTCGTTCGACCACGCTGCTCGCGTGTCGGTCGTTCCTCCCTCCCGCTCACTGGTCCGTGGTCTCGCTTCGCTCGACCACGCTGCCGCCGCCGAGACGCTTACTTCGGGGGAGGCCCAACGGGGAGACGTGAAGAACCAGCGCCTGGTGCTCGCGTTGGCCGCCGTCTTCGCCGGCATGACCGTCCTGATGGTCGTGCTGGCGGCGGCGTTCCGCGACCCCGTCCCGCTGTTCGTCGCCGCGCTGTTCGGTGCGGCGACGTACTTCTTCTGGTACCACGCGACGGGGCGCATCGCCAGCGGCATCTACGAGCGGGTGGAGCGACAGGCCCGCACGAACGCCAACGGCGGGTCACCCGGCGGCCGCGGCGGATTCGGCGCCGGCCCGCGCGAGGACTGGGAAGCGCCGGGCGGCGACGACCGGTGGGAACGCGTGCGACAGCAGGCCCGCCAGCAACGCCGCCGTGCGCGGGCCGACGCACAGGGCCGCCGTCGCGCCCCCTCGACCACCAGCGGGCCCTCCCGCTCGCAGGCACGACAGGTGCTCGGCGTCTCCGCGGACGCCGACCAGGCGACGGTGAAGAAGGCCTACCGCGAGCGGGTGAAGGAGGCACACCCCGACACCGAGACCGGGAGCGAGGAGGAGTTCAAGCGCGTCAACAAGGCCTACGAGCGACTCAGCGAGTAGCCCTGGGCACCCCGCTCGTCAGTCGTCGTCGCGCTCGCGGAGGTAGTTCAGGACGCCTGCGACGTCGCGCTGGACGGTGGGTGACTGCCACTCCGCCCCCGTCACCGCCAGTATCTCGGAGACGCTCGGGCGCTCCGCCCTGTGCTCGTCGACGAACGCGACCCACTCGGGGAGCATCGCCTCGTAGTGGTCGAGCTCCGCGACGGCCTCGTCGGGTGCGCCCGGCCCGTAGTGGCCGTAGAGGTTGCGAGCCGGCTCCAGCGCACGGAGGCGCCGCACCGTCTCGAGATTCGCCTCGAGGTCGAACGACGGTGGGGGCGTCGTCGGGCGCATCTCGCCCTGCTGGTACATCCCGGCGGCGTCGATGGAGAACAGCCCGCCGGTGGTCTCGTCGAACGCCGCGAAGTGGTGTGGGGCGTGGCCCGGCGCGTCGACGAAACGCAGCGTGTGGTCGCCCACGTCGAGGCGCTCGCCGTCCTCGACGACGACCGCGCGGTCCTCGGGGACGAGGTCGGGGTCGCCGTAGGCGTCCTCGGTCCCCATCGCGCGGTCGACGCTCCGCTTGAGCGCCGCGAGTCGGTCGGCGTCCGTGACGTAGTCGTACCCCTCGGGGTGCAGGTAGAACGTCGCGTTCGGGAACTCGCGGGCGAACTCGCCGGCGCCACCAGCGTGGTCGAGGTGGACGTGCGTGACGAGGACGTGCCGGACCTCGTCGCGGTCGATACCGAGGTGATCGACCGCCGCGTAGGTCTGCGAGGTGGTGTTCGCCGCGCCCGTGTCGACCACGACCGGCTCCGCGCTGTCGAGGACGTACTGCGAGAGCGCGCCCTCGAACCCGTACAGCAGGGTGTCGACGGTGTACGTGTCCGCGAGGCCCTCGACGGGCACCGCGGGCGTGTCTGTCATACGAGACGCTAGGCGACCGCAGGGCTTGATACTACGGGCCTCCGAGTCCGGCTGTGACCGACCTGCCGCCGCTTGCCGTCGACATCGACGGCACCCTGACCGACGCCGAGCGTCGACTGGACCCGCGGGTGTTCCCGGTGCTCCGCGAGTGGGCCGCCGAAGCGCCCGTCGTCGTCGCCACCGGGAAGGCGCTCCCCTACCCGGTCGGCCTGTGTGAGTTCCTCGCCATCCCGATCAACGTCGTCGCGGAGAACGGCGGCGCCGTCTACGTGGCGAGCGCCGACGAACTCCGCTTCACCGGCGACCGGGCGGCCGCCGAACGCGTCGCCGAGGACTACGCCGAGGCGGGCCACTCGCTGGGGTGGGGGACCGTCGACTTCGTCAACCGCTGGCGCGAGACGGAACTCGCCGTCGCGCTGGAGCAGCCCGAGTCGCCGCTCCGCGAGGCCGCCGACCGCCACGGGATGCGCGTCATCGACACCGGGTTCGCCTACCACGTGACCAGTCCCGAGGTGAACAAGGCCCGTGGACTGGAGGCCGCCGCGGACGCGCTGGACCGCTCCCCGGCCGAGTTCGTCGCCGTCGGTGACTCCGAGAACGACGCCGAACTGTTCGAGGTGGTCGGCGAGAGCTACGCCGTGGCCAACGCCGACGAGACGGCGCTCGCCGCGGCCCACCACGTGACCGACGCGGGCTACGGCGACGGCTTCCTCGAAGCGACCGACCGGGTCCGGGCCGAGTTCGCGGCGGGGGGCGACAGCGCGTGACCGACCCTCGAATCCTCCTGACGAACGACGACGGCATCGACGCACCCGGACTGCTGGCGACCCGCGACGCACTCGCCGACTACGACGTGACCGTCGTCGCCCCCACAGTGGCCCACGACGGGGCGTCGCGCTCCGACACCCGCGGGTTCGGCGTCTCGGAACACGACCTCGGCTACGTCGTCGACGGCACACCAGTCGACGCCGTCCACTTCGCCCGGACCGTCCTCGAACCCGCGTTCGACCTCGTCGTCTCGGGCTGTGACGCCGGCCCGAACCTCGGTGCCCACCGGCTCGGGCGCTCGGGGACCGTCGGCGCGGCCATCGAAGCCGCCCACCTCGGCGTACCGGCGGTGGCGTGCTCGCTCTACGACCCCGCGGTGGGGAGCCGCGAGTTCGAGCGGGCCGACTTCGAACCAGTCGGGCCGACCCTCCGGTTCCTCGTCGAGACCGTCGCTGCCGGCGGCCTGCCCGCGGCGTGTGACTACCTGAACGTGAACGTCCCCGCGACCGAGGACGCCCCACTCCGTGCCACCGAACCCGTCCACGACTTCGACGTGGAGATCGAGCGGCACGCCGACGGCTACCACGCCCGCGACCGGTTCTACGACCCGCTGGCCGAGGGCGCCGTCTCCGACCCCGTGGGCACCGACCGCCGGGCCGCGGCCGACGGCGAGGTGTCGGTGTCGCCACTGACGGTCCGGCAGTCGACGCCGGCACTCGAGGCACTCGAGGAACTGCTCGCCGGGCACGGCGGCGGAGCGTAGGGGCGCGGCCGCTGGGACCCACCCATTTTACCCCCGTCCCGCCGAAGCGGACGGTATGACAGACGTCTCCGAGAGCGGCTTCAAGGAGGTGACTCGTGTGGCCGAGGCCCGCGAGCGCCTGCTGGAGGCCGTCTCACCCCACGGTCGAACCGACCGGGTCCCGCTCCGGGTGGCCGACGGCCGCGTCCTCGCCGAGTCCGTCGTCGCCGACCGGAACGTCCCGCACTACGCCCGTGCCGCGATGGACGGCTGGGCCGTCCGCGCCGCGGACACGTTCGGCGCGGGTGACCGGTCGCCGGCGGTCCTCCGCGAGTCCGAGGGGCGCGTCGGGCCGGACGAGGCCGTCCGGGTCCACACCGGGAGCGAAGTTCCGGACGGTGCCGACGCCGTCGTCATGGTCGAGGACACCGAGCGGTTCGGTGACGAGGTCGAGGTGTTCGACGCCGTCGCTGGCGGCGAGAACGTCGCCCCCGCGGGCGAGGATGTGGAGGCCGGCCAACCACTCTACGAGGTGGGTCACCGGCTCCGACCCTCCGACCTCGGCCTCCTGAAGGCCGTCGGCATCACCCGAGTCGAGGTGTACGAACAGCCGACGGTCGGCGTGGTCCCCACCGGCGAGGAGCTCGTCGAACACGACCCCGAACCGGGTGAGGTGATCGAGACGAACGGCCTGACCGTCTCGCGCTACGTCCGTCGCTGGGGTGGGCGCGCGGAGTACCGGAACGTGGTGACGGACGACGAGTCGGCACTCCGTGCGGCCATCGAGCGCGACCTGACGAAGGACGTCGTCGTCACCACCGGCGGTTCCTCGGTCGGCGAGCGCGACCTGATACCCGAGGTGGTCGCGGACCTCGGCGAGGTGCTGGTCCACGGGGTCGCGCTGAAACCCGGCCACCCCTGTGCACTCGGCGTCGTGCGCGACACGCCGGTCGTGATGTTGCCGGGCTATCCGGTCGCCTGCATCGTCAACGCCGTCCAGTTCCTGCGGCCCCTCCTGAAACACCTCGAGGGGGGGACACTCCCACCCCACCCCACGCGGCCCGCGACGCTGACGAGGAAGGTGGCGAGCGAACCGGGCGTCCGGACGTTCGCCCGCGTCCGTCTCGAGGCGGGCGACGGCGAGGTGCTGGCGACGCCGACGCGTGCCTCCGGGTCTGGCGTCCTCTCGAGCGTCGCGCTGGCCGACGGCTGGGTCGTCGTCCCCGAGGGGCTGGAGGGGTACGACGAGGGGGCGGAGGTGGCGGTGGAGGACTGGGAGTACGCGCCCTGACCGGCGTCCGTCGCGGCACCCTTCTTGTGGCCCCCGGCCGAACGCTCCCCCATGCCCGACCGCAAGCAGTTCCGTGACCTCGCGCCGCCCGAGCGGGCCCACGAGGCCATCGGCTCGCTCTCGCTCTCGCCAGCCCCCGAGACGGTACCGCTCGAGGACGCCGCCGGTCGCGTCCTCGCCGACCGCGTGGACGCCACGCTCGACGTGCCGGGCTTCGACCGCGCGAGCGTCGACGGGTACGCCCTGCGCGCCGCGGACACGTTCGGCGCGGACGAGGCCGACCCGGCCCGGCTCGAACTCGTCGGTGAGGTCCACGCCGGCACCGAACCCGACGTCGAGGTGGCCGAGGGCGAGTGTGCAGAGATATCGACCGGCGCCGTCGTGCCGCCGGGCGCCGACGCCGTCGTCATGGTCGAGCGAACCGACCGGGACGACGACGCGGTCCTCGTCCGCACGTCGCTCGCGCCCGGCGACCGCATCATGTTCGCGGGGGCGGACATCGCCGGCGGCGAACGCGCGCTCGGTCCCGGGACGGAACTGACGGCCCGCGAGATCGGCCTGCTCTCGGCGCTCGGCGTGGACGAGGTGCCCGTGCGTGGCCGGCCGACGGTCGGTATCGTCTCGACGGGCGACGAACTCGTCCGCCCCGGCCAGCCGCTCGACGCCGACCGCGGCGAGATATACGACGTGAACAGTTACGCCGTCGCGGCCGGCGTCCGCGAGGCGGGTGGCGAGCCGCGACTCTACGAGCACGCTGGCGACGACTACGACGCGATGGAGGCCGTGCTCCGCGAGGCCGCCGCCGAGTGTGACCTCGTGCTCTCCTCGGGGTCCACCTCCGCCTCGGCCGTCGACGTCATCTACCGGGTCATCGAGGACAGCGGCGAACTCCTCCTCCACGGTGTCGCCGTGAAGCCGGGGAAGCCGATGCTCGTCGGTCGACTCGCCGAGTCCGCGTACGTGGGCCTCCCCGGCTACCCCGTCTCGGCACTGACCATCTTCCGGACGTTCGTGGCGCCGGCCATCCGTGAGGCGGCGGGGCTGCCCGAACCGCGGACCGCCACCGTGGAGGGGCGGATGGCCGTCTCGGAGCGCTACGCCGAGGGACGGCTCCGACTGATGCCCGTCGGACTGGTGGCGGACGGGGACGGCGAGACGCTCGTCTACCCCGTCGACAAGGGGAGCGGCGCGACCACGTCGCTCGTCGAGGCCGACGGCGTCGTCGAGGTGCCTGCCGACACCGAGCGACTGGACGAGGGTGAGACGGTGACCGTGCAGTCGTTCTCACCGAACGTCCGCACGCCGACCGTCTACGGCGTCGGCGAGGACGACCCCGCTCTCTCGCGTCTGCTCGACCGCGTCGAGCGGCCACGGTACCTCGCGCTCGGGTCGCGGGAGGGCCTGCGCCGCCTGCGTAACGGCGTCCCCGACGTCGCGGTGACGAGCGCGCCCGGCGACCCCGGTTTCGACGCCGACGAACTCGGCGCGTGGAACCGCGAGTGGGGGCTGGTCGTCCCCGCGGGGAACCCGGACGGTGTCTCGGGGCTGGGCGACCTGGTCGACAGCGAACTGCGGTTCGTCAACCGGACCTCGAACGCCGGCCTGCGGACGACGCTCGGGAACGCGCTCGCCGACCTCGCCGCGGAGCGGGATGTGGACCGACACGACCTCGTCTCGGCCATCGAGGGGTTCGACGCCGGCGTCCGCGCCCACGAGTCGCCGGCCCGGCGGGTCAGTGCCGGGAAGGCGGACGTGGGCCTCGGCCTGCGCGCGACGGCCGACTCGCTCGGGATGGGGTTCGTGCCCTGCGGCACGGAACGGGTCCGCCTGCTCGGGAACCCGGACCGGGTGGCGAAACCGGGCGTCAGGGCGCTGGCCGAGGCTGTGGCCAGTGGAGACGACGTCTTCGACGCGCTGGCAGGCTACGACGCCGACCGCGACTGAGGGAGTTCGCCGGGGGAAACGGCTTGTACCGTCGGTACAGAGGTGGGCTATGGCCGACCTCGACGTGGGGGTGGACACGCCGACTGGTCCAGACCCCCAGCGGCTGTGGGACCTGCTGTCCGAGGCGGACGAGATCACCATCGTCTGTCACAACAACCCCGACCCGGACTGTCTGGCCAGCGCGCTGGCACTCGGGCGTATCGCCGCCGCGGCCGGCATCGACGAGCGTCGCATCCTCTACTCGGGGAGCATCTCTCACCAGCAGAACCGGGCGTTCGTCAACCTACTGGAGGTGGAGTTGCTGGAGTTCGACGCCGAGAAGGTCACCGACCGGCCCGAGGACTCACTCCTCGCCTTCGTCGACCACTCCGTACCGGGCGTGAACAACGAGGTACCCGAGGGGACGCTGGTCGACGTCGTCGTCGACCACCACCCCGCCGAGAACGTGCAGGGGCGGTACGTCGACCACCGCGAAGGGATCGGCGCCAGCGCGACCATCCTCACCGAGTACCTGCGGGCGCTCGACGTCGAGACGGACGGCGCCCTCGCCACGGCCCTCCTGTTCGCCATCCGGCGCGAGACGCTCGGGTTCCTCCGTGGAGCGACGACGGCGGAGTACCTCGCCGGCGCGTTCCTCCACCCCACCGCGGACCGTGATCTCCTGCGGCGGCTCTCCTCGCCGGCCGTCAGCGGCGCCACCGTCGACGCCATCGCGGACGCCATCAGCAACCGCGAGGTTCGGGGGGCGGTGCTCATCTCGCACGTCGGTCGGACACGCGAGCGCGACGCGCTCCCACAGGCGGCCGACTACCTCGCCACGCTGGAGGGTATCGAGACGGCCATCGTCTTCGGCATCATCGACGACGCCATCCAGATCAGCGGCCGCTCGACGGACGCCCGGACCAACATCGGCCAGGTGCTCCACGACGCATTCGAGGGCGTGGGGAGCGCCGGCGGACACCGAGAGATGGCGGGCGGTGAGATACCGCTCGGCATCTTCGCCGGCGAACCCGACGACGACCATCTCGTCCGGATGGTCGAACGCGTCGTGACGAACCGGCTGGTCGACGCGCTCAACCTCTCCGACGTCGACCACGACTGGCCCGACGAGGAGGAAGAGGACTGAAGCGCGTGGCCGTGGGTGCCCGTCAGTCGGCCGCCGCGCAGAGCACCGCGAGGACGCGCTTCGCCTCGACGCCCCGCTCGACGAACACCACCGTCCGCGGCGGCTCCGTCGCCTTCGGCCTGACGCGGAGCCCGGCCTCGCGTGCCGCGTCGACGGCCGCGTCCACCCCCAGTCGGAACTCGACGCGCGCCCGGTCGTCGTGGACGAACACGTCCGCGAGTCGCTCGCTCGCCTCGCCGTCGAGCGCGACGTCGACACCGTACGCGAACTCGCCGAACTCGCTCCCCTCGACGTCGTGGACGTCGACGACGGCACAACGTCCGAGCGCACCACGTTCGTGGCCCCGGACCTCGCTCGCGAGGAGCTGGGCGATCCGCCGGCCGTCCCGCACCTCGTCGACGACCATCAGAGGTCACCGAGCGCCCGCTCGGCGAGGTCGTCCACGTCGACGCCACGCCGACGGGCGTAGAGCACCCCCGCGGCCTCGATACTCACGCCGAGGTCGGCCTGCAGGCGGTTCATCGCCGCCACTGCCTCCTGTTTCTCGACGCCGGTCCCCGTGACGGCGTCGAGGACCCGCTGGAACGTCGAGCGCTGCTGGAGTACCGACTCGTCGGGCTGGAACTCCTCGGGCATCGACACCTCGCGTGGGTCGAACGTGGCGACGAGGTCGCCGTCGTCGCGGTCGACGAGCCCCTCGCTGACGGCGATGTCGACGAGGCGCTTCGCCTGGTCCGGCGTGAACCAGTCGCGCTTGAGCGAGAGGTCGACGACGAACTCGTTCTCCCCGACGCGCTCCCCGCCGGTGCGGCGGAACGGGGCCGCGACGGTGACCCGGAGGCTCATACCGGCCGGTCGGCGTGCCCGGGCAAGAATCGGTCGGTACCGGACCCGAACGCCGAGTCGAACGATTCAAGGCCGTGACCGTCCCCTTCGTATCCATGAAGAGCCACGGACGCTCCGGCAAGAAGCGAACCGGCGGTCGACGGCGTAACGTCCACAAGAAAAAGAAACACGAACTCGGCGACTCCCCCACCGAGACCCGCGTCGAGGACCGCAAACTGAAGGTCGTCGAGACGCGCGGCGGCAACACGAAGGTCCGTGCCCTCCGCACGGACGTCGCGAGCGTTGCCGACGGCGACGAGGTCGTCCAGGCCACCATCGAGAACGTCGCCGAGAACGGCGCGAACCCGAACTACGCCCGCCGGAACATCATCACCCGCGGCGCCATCATCGAGACGTCCGCCGGCACGGCGCGCGTCACCTCCCGTCCCGGTCAGGACGGACAGGTCAACGCCGTCCTCGTCGAGTAACGCCGGTCTGTCGTCCACTTCCTCTCGAGACCGTGAGCCGCCAGCGACGGCGCTCGCCGTGTGTGCACGGGGACGAGCGCACGGACGGAGGAACTTCCCCAACGGAACGACGGACGGTGCCGGTCAGTCCTGCAGGACGAGGTAGGCACCACCACCGATGGCGACGACCGCTCCGGCCAGTCCCACCGCCGATGTCGGGCCCTCACCGAGCCCCGCGGGCGCCAGCGGCGTGCCGCCCACCGACTGCTCGCCGCGCTCGGGCCCGGCCGTCCCGGTCGGCGTCCCGGTGTCCGACACCGAGGGCTCCGGTCGCTCGGACCCTGCCGGCGTGGCGGTGGCCACCGGAGTCGTCGTCTCGCCCGGCTCGCCCCCGCCACCGCCGTCGTGGTCGCTGTCCGCCGCCGGGGTGGACGTGGCCGTCGGTGTCGCGCTGGCGCTGGGCGTCGCCGTCGCGCCGGGTGTCGGCGTCCCGTCGGCGTCGGTGCCGTCACCCGCGCTCTCGTCCGCCGCCGTCACGGTCAGGGTCCCTGCCACCACGTCGTCGGTCCGTACCTCGTAGGTCCCGGCGTCGACGAAGGTACGCTCGAACTCGATGGTCTCGCGCTCCCCGGGGTCGAGCGTGACGAACCGGCTCTGGACGAACCGCTCGCCGACGTAGAGTTTCACCTCGTGTTCGCCACGGGCGTCGCCCTCGTTCTCGACGGTCACCGTCACCCCGACCGTCTCACCGACCGCCATCTCGCTCCGGTTCAGAGCGCTGTCGACGACCGTGATGTCGGCACTCCCATCGCCGCCGCTCGCTGGGGCACTGCCGCCACCGCCCCTGCTCCCGGTGTCCCCACCGTCGCCGGTCGGGGTGGGCGTGGGCGCGGGGGTCTCGCCCGTGTCACCCTCGTCGCCCCCCGGCGTGGGGGTCGCCGTCTCGGTCGGCGTGGGGGTGGGCGTCGACGTCGGTGTCGGCGTAGGCGTCGGGGTCCCACTCCCGCCGGAATCGCCGTCCTGCGATTCCAGCACTACGAACTGACTGAACGAGGATACGTCGGCCGTGACGCTGTTCGCGTCCGGGTCGACACCCTCGAAGTAGGTCCACTCGCCGTCGAACTTTCCGAGGACCAGCGCCGACTCGCCGCCGACGGTGGCCTCGTCGTACCCGAGTGTCACCGTCGCCCGGGCCTCGTCGCTCGTGGCCGAGACGTTCACCGAGGACCCGACGGCGTCGTACCCCTCCTCGGCCGGCTCCGGGTCGTCGACGGGCGACAGCGTCACGTCGCGGGCGCCGGTCAGCGTCACTGCAGTCCCACCCACGTCGACGGGGCCGATGTCGGCGACGGTGCCGTCGACGAGAGCCACCTGCTCCCCGCGGTTGTCCCGCGCCGTGGTGTCGGTCAGTGTCGCGCCGTCGACGTTCGAGAGGAGGACACCGACGCCGTCGACGGCCTCGCTGGCACCGAAGCCGAAGAGTGGTTCACCACCGATGGACTCGCGGCCGTTCGCCTCTACGGTCACCCCGCGGAGCGTCAGGTCGGTGGAGTCGTTCGCGGCGACGCCGACGTTCACGTTCCCGGAGGCGTTCACGTCCGCAACGGTCGCGCCATCGACGCCGAACAGGGCGACCCCGCGAGCGAACCCCCCCACCTCGAGCCCGCGGACGGTGACGTTGGTGCCCGCGTCGTCTGGGTCGACGAGGACGCCGGTGCCGGTGTCGTCCCCGGCCAGTCCGTGCCCGTGGCCGAGGAGCCGCACGTCGCCGCTCGTGACCGTGAGACACGTCCCCGAGACGCCAGTGAGGTTCGCGTCGATGACGTACTCGCCGGGCGCGTCGATGGTGGTACACTCGACGATGGCTCCCTCGAGGTCACCGAGTGGCCCGAACACGTCGCCGCCCGCGACGTCCGCGGCCGGGTCGGTGAGGTTCGCCGAGACGGTGTTCGCGTCCGGGTCGGCGGTCGACTCGAACGTGGTCCAGTCGCCATCGGCGTGGCGCGAGACGCGCAGTGTCGGCTGGACGACCGACGAGGCGTCAGACTCGGTGTAGGAGACGACGACGTCGAGGTAGCCGCCGCCGGTCGTACCGCCGAGCCCGCCACCCCCACCAGCGGTGGTCGTCGCGTCGAAGAACGCACCGACGGTCCGCTCGCCCGCCGGCCGGTCACCCTCCGGCACGGGTGCCGGACCGACGGCGACGTCAGTCCCCGTGAACTCCAGCGTCGCGCTCTCGAGGACGAGGTCCGTCGCCGTCACGGCACCGGGGTCGTTCGAGAGGTGGGCCGCCCACGCGCCGTTGTCGGTGGCCTCGACGCCGTTCAGCGCGGCGTCCGACCCACCGCTGACGCCCACTCCGTGCCGGTCGTTGGAGGTCACGACGGCCTCGGAGACGGTCGGTCGGGTCGCGTCGGTGAGGTTGACACCGTCGCGGTTCTCGCGTGCGGTCACCGTCGCCACCGTCGTGCGCAGCGTCCCGTCGACGCGGACGCCGTCCCCCCGTTGGCCCGGGCGGTGACCTGCCGCACCTCGAAGCCGGCGGCCTCGTCCCCGCCGACGACGTGGACGCCGTGAGTGGTGCTCCCCGTGACGGTGACCCCCTCGACGACGGTACCCGGCGCGCTGGTGGAGACACCCACGCCGTCGCCGTCGACGTTCGGGTCCGCCCCCGTGGCGCTCACGGTCGTCCCGTCGACGTGCGGCCCGCTGCCGCCGGTCACTCGCACGCCGAACTGGCCCGAGTCCGCGATGGTGCCGCCGCGGACGACGCTGCCCCCGCCGTCGCTGTCGATGCGGATGCCGGCCGTCCCGTGGCTCCGGACGGTGAGGTCCGCGAGGAGGGTGTCGCTCGCGCCCGTCGTGTAGACGCCCGTGTCGCCGTTCTGCGTCACCGTCGAGTCCTCGAGCGTGGCGTCGCTCGTGCCGAACATCGCGACGCCGACCTCGCCGTTCCGGGTCGCGGTGAGCCGCTGTCCGGTGAAGCCGTCACCCCGGACGCGCAGGCCCTGTTCCCAGCCGTGGAGGGTGAGGTCCGTGACGGTCACGTCGTCGGCGCCGGGTTCGACGACGAGACCGTAACTCGGCGAGTCCTCGTCGACACCGTCGACGGTGTGGCCCGCGCCGTCGATGGTGACGCCGGCGGCGGTGACGGTGAGACACGACGCCGCGTTGCCCACGGTGAGGTCGCCCCCGAGTTCGTAGCTCCCGGCCTCGTCTATCGTCCCACACTGCGTTATCGTCCTCCCGTCCACGCTCGTGTCCGCGGCTGCCGCCGGCGCGACGGCGACCGACACCCCTCCCAGGAGGGCCACGATGAGCGCGAGGGAGAGCCAGAGCGTCGCGACGGCGCCCCTGGTGCCTCGTCTCGTCATGACGCGATAGCTGACGTACCCTACAAAAGGGGTTCTGACAACCCCGTCGAATCGTCCGGCAACATCGCCCGGTTCGACGGGGTGGAGACGGTGCGTTTTTTGCCCCCGCACGTCGCACCTCGGAGCAATGAGTACCCCCGACGCCGCCGGCCTCCCGGAGTACGACTACCGGGACCTGGGTCTCGTCGCCGGCCTCGAGATCCACCAGCAACTCGATACGGCGACCAAACTGTTCTGTGACTGCCCGACCGAGCGCCGAGACCCCGAGGTGTCCGTCCGGTCGTTCACTCGCTACCTCCACCCGACCCGGTCGGAACTCGGCGAACTCGACGACGCGGCCGTCGAGGAGTCGCGCGTCGACCGCGAGTTCGAGTACCTCGCGTTCGACTCCACCTGTCTGGTCGAGGAGGACGACGAACCGCCCCACCGACTCGACGCTGAGGCGCTCTCGGTCACGCTGGAGATCGCCCAACTGCTGGACATGGACGTGGTCGACCAGGCGAACGTGATGCGCAAGATCGTCGTCGACGGCTCGAACACCTCCGGCTTCCAGCGCTCGACGCTCGTCGCCACCGATGGGCAGATACAGACGAGCGACGGTCCGGTCGGCGTCACCGACATGCTGCTCGAGGAGGAGTCGGCCGCCCGCATCGAGGAGCACGAGGACGGGGTCACCTACGGACTCGACCGACTGGGCATCCCGCTCGTCGAGATCGGCACCGCGCCGGACATCAACACGCCCGAGCAGGCCCGCGAGGCCGCAGAGCGCATCGGGATGCTGCTGCGGTCGACGGGGCACGTCAAGCGTGGACTGGGGACCATCCGGCAGGACGTGAACGTCTCCATCGCCGACGGCGCCCGCATCGAGATGAAGGGCGTCCAGTCGCTGGAGGACATCGAGGCGCTCGTGGCGTTCGAGGCCCACCGGCAGGTCCGTCTCGTCGAGATAGCCGAGGAACTGGCCGACCGGGACGCCGAGGTGGGCGAACCGCAGGACGTCACGGAGGTGTTCGCGGACACCGACTCCGGGGTCATCGCCGGGGCGAGCAGGGTCACGGCCGTCCCGCTCTACGGCTTCGAGGGGCTGGTCGGTGCCGAGATACAGCCCGACCGCCGGCTCGGCACCGAGTTCTCGGACCACGCCAAGCGCAACGGGGCGGGCGGCATCTTCCACACGGACGAGCTCCCAGCCTACGGGGTGACCGAGGCGGAGGTCGCGGCGCTGGCGGAGGCCGTCGGCGCGGGCGAGGGTGACGCCGTGGCCCTCGTCGCGGCGAGCCACGAGGTGGCCGAGCAGGCCATCGACGCCGTCGCCGAGCGGGCGAAGACAGCCCTCGACGGGGTCCCCGAGGAGACCCGCGGCGCGAACGACGACGGCACCTCCCGGTACCTCCGGCCGCTCCCCGGCGCAGCGCGGATGTACCCCGAGACGGACGTCCCGCCGGTCGAGCCCGACCCGACGGAGGTCGAACGTCCGGAACTCCTCACCGAGAAGATCGTGCGATACCAGGAGGAGTACGGTCTCGACGCCGGCCTCGCCGAGCAGGTGGCGTACGGACGCCGGATGACACTGTTCGAGCGAGCGGTCGACTCGGGCGTGGACGCGACGCTCGCTGCCGGCACGCTGGAGTCCACCACCACCGAACTCCGGCGCGACGACGTGCCCGTCGAGAACCTCGCGGACGACCACTACCTCGCGGTGCTCGAACTCGTCACCGGCGGCGAGCTCGCGAAGGAGGGCGTCGGCGAGGTGCTGACGGTCCTCGCCGAGGACCCGTCCCTCTCCGCCGAGGAAGCGGTCGAGGCGGCCGGCCTCGCTGGCGTCGAAGAGAGCGAGGTCCGCGAGGCCGTCGCCGAGGTCGTCGAGCGCAACGCCGAGCAGGTCGAGGAACAGGGGATGGGCGCGTTCTCCGCCCTGATGGGCGAGGCGATGGGTGCGCTCCGCGGGAAGGCGGACGGCGAGGTCGTCAGTGAGGCGCTCCGCGAGGAGATCGGCAAGCGGAGTTAGACGCCCAGCCGTGCCCGTATCCGCGGCAGGAACGGCCCGGTACCGAGCCGGTAGGCGACGAGTGCCGGCACCGCCGCGAGGGCGAAGAACACGACGAAGAGGACGAGGTCGGCGACCGAGAGGACGTGTGGCCACAGGGACCCCACGCCGGCTCGGCCCGACTCGACGAGGAACGCGAGTTCGTACAGGAACGGCGTGAACGCGAGCAGAACTGCGAGCGCGTAGAGCCCACCGGCGACGACGGTACGTCGGTCGGGCTGGTCGTAGAGCGCGTACCCCGACGCGAGGGCCGCGACGGCGAAGCCGAGGAACCGGCCGCCGAAGTCGGCGACCATCCACGACGTGTAGAGACCGAGGAGCGCCGCGAACCCGACGACGAGGCCGGTCGTCAACGCGTCGTGCGTGTGGTCGAAGACCGGGAACACGCGGTCGGCGAGGGAGTCACGGGTCGCCATCAGGTGTCACCTCCTCGCTGGACGGCCTCGCGTGGCGGCGCCGTCTCCGCGTCCGGCATCGACTCGAGTTCGTCGAACGGCGGTTCGGGCGCAGTCCGCCAGTCGCCGCGGGGGGCCTGCCCCTCGTCGAGCTGCGTGAACTGCTCGAACAGGACGGCCGTGACCCACGGGTCCCCACCGACGAGTCGGGTCCCACCGTTCAGACCGGCCGGCCGAGACGTCTCGGCGTCGTTGTCCCGGAAGACGTTCCCGCCGTCCTGCGGCGCGCCGACGGCGAGGTCCGCACGCCCGGAGTCCGTCACCGTGTTGCCCGAGAACGTGTTACCCCGCGGTGGGTAGAGGTTCTCGTCGACCATCGGGACGGCGGCCACGCCGAAGTTGAGGTGGTCGCGGACCGTGTTGTTCCGCACCTCGTTGTTGATGCCGCCGGCGACGAGGATGCCGGTCCCGAACGCGGCGTAGCCGAACGCCTCGTCGGGCGCGTCGGCGTTGTTGTTCGACTCGACGAGGTTGTTCTCGATGCGGGCGGCGTCCTGCGGCGGGTCGGCCTCGCTGTCGAGTGAGTTCGGGACGACACCGCCCATGTTGTGCCGCCACACCGAGTCCGCGACCGTGAGGTAGCCGCCGGCGTTCGTCCCCGAGTAGCCAATGGCGTTGTGCTCCGAGCGGACGTTCTCGATGCGGGCGTGACAGGGCTTGCACTGGCCGATGTAGAACCCGGAGTCCGTGTGCCCCGAGGCGTAGCAGTGGGCGTACTTCCCGTGCTGGGAGTCGATGTTGTAGATGCCGTACACCTGATTGTTGTAGGCGGTGAGGTACTCCCCGCGCCACCCGGACACCGACGACCAGAAGAAGCCGTTGCGCCGGTAGTGACGCGCGGTCATGTTCTCCAGGACGACGTCGTCGCTGGTGACAGTGACCCCGTCCTGTCGCTCGAACTCCCCGTCCAGTATCACCTCGTTTCGGTCGGTGCCGCGGATGGTGAGTCGGGGCGTGTCGAGGACGCGGACGTTCTCGCGGTAGACACCCGGCCCGACGAGGACGAGGTCCTCCGGGGCGGCTGCCTCCACGGCCGCCTGGATGGTGTCGTACTGCTCGGGCACCCGGTGGACGGTGTAGTCCTCGTACGCGCGGGGTGGGTCCCGGGGCGGCTGGGCAGCGGGGTACGCTTGCCCCCCGTCACGGGACTGGCCAGCGACGACCGCCCCACCCGCACCTACGAGTCCGGCCGCACCGACCGCCCTGAGCACGTCGCGCCGGCGGAACGTCACGACGACACCCCCGTGTGAAACGTGGACATGGTAGTCGCGGGAAGGTTCGTCGCCTCGCTGATAAGTGTAGCCCCCCCAGATAGACGTACTACTCCGGGACGGCCCGGACACCGCCCTTCATCCCGAGCGACCGGTGTGGTTCGCAGAAGTAGCGGTACAGGCCCACCTCCTCGAACGTGTACTCGAAGGTGGTGCCGGCCTCCTGCTGGAGTTCGCTCTCGAAGGCTCCGCCCTCGTCGACGACGTTGTGGAGGCCGCCCCGGCCGGTCCACTCCCACGTCACGGTCGTCCCGACGGTCACGCGGATGGCGGGGGGTTCGAACGCCAGTCCGTCTTCACCACCGACGGAGACGCTCACCGCCGTCTCGCCGGTCAGGTCGGTCTCCCCCTCGTAGTTACCCACGCCGTCGAACCAGTCACCGTAGGGGTCGTCCGGACTCTCCCCACCGCCGCCATCGCCGCCCCCGAGACACCCGGTCAGCGGGAGCGTCCCCGCGAGGGCGAGGTACGTACGTCGTCGCATACACCCACGTGGGCGAGGGTCGGTGTTAGGCGTTGCACCTTCGATGGACGCCACAACGGGTAAGCCGTCGGACACCACTCTGTCGGTATGCGACGGCGGACACTGCTCCGAGTCGCGGGTCTCGGCGGCGCGGTGGGCGTCCTCGGTACCGCCGGGTGTCTCGACAGAGGCGGGGCGGGCGACCGCGGCCCCGGGACGCCCCCGCCCCCGCTCGAGGACCCGCCCACCGCCGTCTACCGCCCGTCGAATGTCTCTGGCACGCGACTGGTCGGGGTCGCCGACGACGGTCCGTTCCGGTTCGGGCTCCTCTACTCGCTCCCGAGCCGGTTCTGGGAACTCGTCGGCCAGACGGGCTACCGCCGTGACCCCACGCCCGAGGACAGCATCCACCTGATGGCGACGGTCTGGGACCCCGATTCGGGTGTCGTCCTCCCCGAGGTCGGGCTGACGACGGAGGTCAGACGCGACGGCGACCTCGTCACCGAGGAGGCGGTGTACGCGATGCTGTCGCAACGGCTCGGGTTCCACTACGGCGACAACTTCGCGCTCCCCGGCGACGGCGAGTACACCGTTCGGCTCCGGGTCGGTGGCCTTCAAATCCGGCGGACCGGGGCGTTCGCCGACCGGTTCGCCGACCCAGCGACCGTGGAGGTACCGCTCCAGTTCGAGGCCGCCGACCGGGCAGGGCTCGAACGCCGGCCGGTCACGGACGCCGGACGCCCCGGTGCCGTCGAACCATCGCCAGTCGTCGACGTGCCGAACGCCGTCGCACGGTCCCCGTCGGCGCTCCCCGGCACCCACCGGGGGCAGGTCCGCACGGGCGATGCGGTGCTGGACGTGCTGTCACTCGACGGGGAGGCGGCGGCGCAGTTCGAGGCCGAGACCTACCTCGCGGTGGTGGTACGAACCCCGTACAACGGGATGGTGTTGCCCGCGATGGGGCTCCGGGTGACGCTCGACGGTGCCGAACACCGGCTGCTCCGGACCGTCGACCCCGATCTCGGGTACCACTACGGCGTGGCCGTCGACGACCTCCGACCGGGGGCTCGACTCACCCTCACCACGACGACACCGCCGCAGGTGGCGCGTCACGAGGGGTACGAGACCGCGTTCGTGGAGATGCCGCCCGTCTCGCTCACGCTGTAGTCTACGGTCTGTCCTCCTCGTCGACGAGCCGTTCGGGGTGTTCGAGGAGCCCCGACGCCCGGCGGAAGAGTCCGCGGACCGTGCTCGTCTCGCGTCCGGTTGGGTGGGCCCGCCCGAGGAGGCGTCGCCAGAGTCGCATCGTCTTCTCGCGTTTCTCGACGGGGTGGTTGACGTTCGCGAGGAACCGTTCCAGCTCCTCGTAGAGCCCCTCGAGCTCCGGCTCGCTGGCGCGCTCGATGGCGTCCGGGAGTTGCGTCTCCGCGACAGTCACGTCTCGGAGCTCGTACAGGACGATGGTCGCGGCCTGCCCGAGGTTGAGGACGGGATAGTCGGCGCTGGCCGGGATGGAACAGACCTCGTCGAGTCGGGCGAGTTCGTCGTTGGTCAGCCCCACGCGCTCGCGCCCGAAGACGACGCAGGTGTCGGTCTCCACCGCTCGCAACGAGTCGGCCAGTTCGACGGGCGTGACGAACGGGTATCGGACGTGCCGGCGCTCGTCCTCGTTCGTCACGGCTGTGCAGCCGACAGTGTGGAAGTTCTCGACGAGGTAGTCGAACCCGACCTCGCGGGCGTTCGGCAGGACGTCCTCGCGGGCGTGCCCGGCGAAGCCGTACGCCTCGCCGTCGGGGTCCAGTTCGGGGGGGTCGACGAGGTAGAGGTCAGAGAGGCCGAAGTTCTTCATCGCGCGGGCGATGGTGCCGACGTTGCCGGGGGTCTCGGCGTCGACGACGGCGACGGCGATGCTCATAGGCCAGCTACCCGTCGGGTGGGCAAAAGCGGCGCGGACCACAGGCGCGCCGTGCTGGACTCACACGGGTGGCGAACAGCCGGTACGTGTCGTCTCCCACCGGGAGTACCGGACTCCCGCCTCGACCCGGGTGGGACGGTGCTCACCGCACGAGCGGTCTGGTCCCGGCTTCCGTGATGAACGTTCGCCGCGGTCAGATGTCGAGGTCACTGAAGTCCGCGCCGAGCGCGTCGAGTTCCTCGTCGTCCATCTTCTCGAGTTCCTCCTCCAGCGTCGGCATCTCGACGTCCGGGTCCGGTTGCGGAACCGAGTCGGGGTCCGTGTCGACGTGCTCGACGCCGCCGTAGCCCTCCGGCGCTCGGCCGCCGTCGGCGAACCACTCGTGGAACGCGTCCTGGAACTCGTCAGTCCCGCGGTACTCGCTCCCGCCGGCCTCACGGAACCAGTAGAGGAAGTCACGCTCGTGCTGGTTACAGAGGACCACCTCTCCGAGCGGCTCCCCGTAGACGACACGGGCGACCTTGCACCGCTCGATGTTCTCGTCGCCGTGGACGAGCCAGCAGGCGTCACAGGGGTTGCCGGCGACGACGGTCAGTCGGACGAGCCGTTCCCGCGTCTCGTCGGACATCTCGTGGACGGGGCGCATCTCGCCGTCCTCGTCGAACACCTCGTCCTCGTCGAAGCGCCAGCCACGGAGCGCGATGGAGACCTTGCCCATACCCGCCCTACCGGTTCGGGGGCTAAAAGCGGCGCGTCACGGCGCCGTGAGGCGACCCGCACCGGTCAGCGCTCGATACCCATCATCTCGGCCGCCTCGTCCGGCGTCGCCGGTTCGCGCCCGACGTTCCGGCTCATCTCGGCGGCCTTCGCCACGAGTTCGGGGTTCGTCGACATCTCCCCGTTCGGGAGGTAGAAGTTGTCCTCGAGACCGACGCGGACGTTCCCGCCCATCGCCAGCGCCGCCGAGACCAGTTGCCACTGGTCACGCGAGATGCCGATGACCTGCCACGTCGCGTCGTCCGGTAACTGCCGGACCTGGTGGGCGAGGTTCTCCACCGTCGGTGGGATGCCGCCGAGTACGCCCATCACGAGCGAGAAGTCGATGGGTGCCTCGAGTTCGCCGTTCTGCACGAAGGGCCGGATGTTCCCGACGTGACCGGTGTCGAAGCACTCCAGTTCCGGCTTGACGCCGTTCTCCCGCATCGTCGTCAGGAACTCCCGGATCTCGTTGAACGGGTTCTCGAACACCATGTCGAAGACGAAGTCGTCGCGCGACTCGCTGTACTTCGCGTAGTTCATCGACCCCATGTTCAGCGCCGCGATGTCCGGCTGGACCTCGCGGATGTACTCCAGTCGCGTCTCGACGGGTTCGTGCAGCGCGCCCGTCGAGAAGTTGATGAGGATGTCCGTTCGGTCGCGCACCTCGTCGGAGATGCGCTGGTAGACGTCCGTGTCGAACGTCGGACTCCCGTTCTCGGTGCGGGCGTGAATGTGCGCGATGGCGGCCCCCTTCTCGCGGGCGGCGGCCGCATCCTCGGCTATCTCCTCGGGCGTGTACGGGATGGCCTCGCACTGGTCGCGGGTCGTGAGCGCGCCCGTGAGCGCGGCGCTGATGACGGTCTTCTCCGGGTGGTTCCCCTTGATGGACTCCTGGTCTATCGGCATGGTGGTGTGTCGTGGTGTCGTGTCTCTGGTGGCTGGTCGGCGAACGATGCTCTGCGGGCGGTCAGCGGCCCTTCCACTCCGGGTCCTCGCCGGTCAGGAAGGCGTTGATACCCTCCTCGGTGTCCTCAGACATGGCGATGAGCGCGATTATCTCGCGCATGTACGAGAGCGCCTCGTCGAACCCCATGTCGCGCTGCGTGTAGAACGCCTCCTTCCCCATCTCGATCATCACGGGCGAGGAGGAGGCGAGGTCGTCGACCAGCGTGTCGAGTTCGTCCTCGAACGCATCGTCGGCGACCACGTCGGTGGTGAACCCGATCTCCTGTGCTTTCTGCGCGGGGATGTGCTCGCCCGTGAACAGCAACCGGAGGCCCTGCTTCTCGTTCACCGTGCGCATGATGGGGACGAGCGCCTGTGCGGGGAACAGCCCGATGTCGACCTCGGGCGTGCCGAAGGTGGCGGACGCGGTGGCGAGGACGAGGTCACACGAGGCAGCGAGTCCCATCCCGCCCGCGAGGCAGTAGCCCTCGACGGCGGCGACGACGAGGGCGCCCGTCTCCGTCATCTGCTCCATCAGGTCGGCGAGCCCGGAGAACCCCGCGCGGTAGGCCTGCGCACCCTGTCCGAAGGAGGAGGCCATCGACTTCAGGTCACCGCCGGCACAGAAGTTCCCGCCCGCGCCGCGGACGACCACCACGCGCACGTCGGACTCGTCCGCGTGGTCGAGGACCGCCCCGAGCCCGTCGAGGACGTTGTCGTTGAGCGCGTTGCGCTGGTCGGGCCGGTCGATGCTGGCCCGGAGGACGAGGCCGTCGTCCGAGACCTCCACGGCGAGGTCCTCGTTCGAGAGTTCGTGGGTGTCCGCCATGGGTGTGAGTGATTGGCACTCCGAAAGAGCGTTTCGGAATCGGTGAAACGATAAACTCGTTCAATCTTTTACACCGCGGGTGGCGTGGTCCCACCGCCTCGGACCGAACCGACGATTTATGTCCGTCGTTTGCAACCACCCCGTATGGACGACGGCCCCATCGACTACGGCCAGTACGAGCGGGGGAGCGACTGCAACTACTGGGACCTCGACGGCACCCTTCGCTTCGAGGCCGAACGGCTCTACCCGGACGACGAGTTCGAGTGGGCCGAACCGGTCCTCCGCGACTGGGGGGAGGCCATCGGCCACCGTCTCGCCGCGGCCGCCGCCGAGGCCGACCGGACCGGGATGGAACTGCGCACCTACGACCGGGACGGCGAGGTGGCCAACGAGGTGAAGTACCCCGCCGAGATCGAGGAACTGGAGTGGACCGCCTACGAGGAGTTCGGGCTGACCCACGACGCGTTCCACGCCCCGCCGGGCCGCGACGAACCGCTCGGCCTCCAGCACACCCTGACGATGCAGACGTTCCTCTCGTTCGTCGGCGCGGGGTTCGTCTGCCCGGCTTCCATGACCACGGGCGCCGCCATCGTCCTCGACAAGTACGACGACGGCTCCCTGCAGGCGTACCTCGACGGCCTCACCGCGCGCAACCACGAGGACCACATCGAGGGTGCGATGTTCCTCACGGAGAAGCAGGGCGGGAGCGACGTGGGCGCCAACGAGGTGCGCGCGGAACCGCAAGACGACGGCACCTACGAACTCTACGGCGAGAAGTGGTTCTGCTCGAACATCGACGCACAGGGCGCACTCGCGCTCGCTCGCACCCCGGACGCCCCGGAGGGGACGAAGGGGCTCTCGCTGTTCCTCGTCCCGCGCGTGAAGCCGGACGGGGAAATCAACGATTCCCTGTTCCGCCGTCTGAAGGACAAACTCGGGACCCTCAACGTCCCAACGGGGGAGATAGAGTTCCGGGGCGCCGAGGCGTACCTCGTCGGGGAGGAGGGGGCCGGCTTCAAGTACATGGCCGAGATGATGAACTTCGAGCGCCTGACGAACGCCACCGGCGCCGTGGGCATAATGGGACGGGCGCTGCTGGAGTCGAAGGTCCGGGCCGCCAACCGCGAGGCCTTCGGGAACCCCATCCAGGAGTACCCGCTGATGCAGCGCGACCTCGTGGAGATGACGGTCGATTACGAGGCGGCCGCGGCGTTCACGTTCGCTGCCACCCGGTTCTACGACCAGTACACCCGCGAGGAGGGCGAGGCCGCCGCGAGCGACGTCTCCGACGAGGCGGCGTTCAGACTGATGCGCCTGCTCGTCCCCGTCGCGAAGTACAAGACCGCCCGGATGTCCGTCGACACCGCCTCCTACGCGATGGAGGTGCTCGGCGGCAACGGCTACGTCAACGGCTGGGCCACCGAGCAACTGTTCCGTGACGCGCAGGTCCTCCCCATCTGGGAGGGCACCTCGAACATCCTCTCGCTCGACGTCCTCCGGGTGCTGAACCGCGAGGCCGCACACGAGGCACTCATCCCGTGGGTCTCGGACCTGCTCGAGGTCGAGCACCCCTACCTCCAGTCCGTCGCCGCGGACGTGCAGGACCGCTTCACGCAACTGCAGGAGGCCCTGCTCACCCTCGCCACCGAGGACGAGGACTACGCGCAGTACCACGCCAAGCGCCTCGCGGACCTCCTGTTCGACGTGGTCTCCGCGGCCGTCCTCGTCGACGAGGCGCAGGACGCTCTCGACGCGGCCGACGACGCCCGGAAGGCCGTCGTGGCCCGGTCGTTCGTCGACTCCCGCTTCGGCGACGACTACGCCTACGGCGTGAAGTCCGGCGACCGCTCTGGTATGGAGGAGTTCGACGTGGTGGCCCGGTACGCCCGGAAGGACCCGGCGGACCTCGACGTGGCGGACGGCGAGGAGAGCGAGGAGACGGCGCCAGCCACGGACGACGACTGACAACCACTTTCTACACCTCCTTCGGCGCTCGCGGAGCGAGCGCCTCGGTCGGGCAAAAGCGAAGGCGTACGCTGGCCCGAGATTCCCGTGGGGGCAGGCGTTGGTTCTGCTGTCGCAGGGGAGTGCCGTCCCTTCTCTACAGAGAACTGAAGGCGAAGAGCCCTACCGCGAACGCGTCGTTATGTCGCACCCGTCCTCGGTCACGATGATGGTGTGTTCCTTCTGGCTCACGAACTTCCCGTCGGCCTCCTTCAGGACGGGGTAGCCGTGGACGATGTTCTTCTGCTTGAGGCGGCGCAGCGCCATCTCCGCGCGCGGAGTGTCGAGCCACCGGGTGGCGAACGGGAGCGTCTTGAACTCCTCGACGATGGTCTCGAGGGCCTGCCGGGAGGCCCGGTCGCGGACCGACGCCTCGCGCTCGAGCGAGTAGATCTGCTCGTCGCTCCCCTCGTGTACCTTCCCGCCGCCGTCCGTGGCGAACGGCTCGATGGCGACCACGTCGCCGACCTCCAGTTCGACCCCCTGCGAGACGGCGCGGTTGGGGATGTTCGGCGAGGTGTGTTGCTCCCAGTGGCCGAGTCCGTGGCCGGTGAGATTGACGACGGGGTTGTAGCCGTAGCCGTCGATGACGTCCTCCACCTCGGCGCCGATGTCGCCAGTCTGGACGCCGGGTTCGACCACCTCGAGGGCCGCTTCGAGGGCCTGCTCGGCCGCCTCGACGAGCTCCGTCTGGCCGGTGAAATCAACCGTGACGGCGGTGTCCGCCAGCCACCCGTCGATGTGGACGCCGATGTCGAGTTTCACCATCTGCTCGCCGACGGTGCGCTCGTCGCCGGGAGCGGCCGCGCCGTGGGCCGCTTCCTCGTCGACACTCACGTTCACCGGAAACGCCGGGGTCCCGCCGAGTTCGCGGATGCGGTCCTCCGCCCACTCCGATATCTCGAGGTAGCCGGTCCCCACCTCGAGTCGTTCTGCGGCCTCGTCGCGCACCTGGGCCAGGATACGCCCGGCCTCGCGGTGCTTCTCGTACTTGGCGTCGTCCAGCGCGCTCATTGGGCCGGGGTTCGCCCCTCCCGGTCAAAGGGGTTGCGTCTGTCACTCCGCCCCTCGCGCACGCCGCGGTCGTCCCGGGGCGCGAGCGGAGCGACGCCCGAACTCGCGACTATCGAGACCCTGAGCGTGGTATATAGTGTCGAACGTAGAGGTCCTAGAAATCGCTTAACGTGACCACGGCGTCGGAGCAGCCAATGCAGACGGAGGTATCCGTCCGGGAGGCCGACTCGAAGGCGACGGCAGAACACGGCAGACTCGCCGACTCCGACCTGTCGCCCGAGGTTGCACCGCTGCACCACCGTGTCGACGCCGACGCGTGGGACGACATCTTCCTCGTCGGCGACGTCCACGGGTGCATCACCGAACTCGAGACGCTCCTCGCCGAACTCGAACCGACCGACGACGACCTCGTGGTCTTCGTCGGCGACCTCGTCCGGAAGGGGCCCGACTCCGCCGCGGTGGTCGAGCGCGTCCGCGAGGCCCAGAACTTCCGCACCGTCCGGGGCAACAACGAGCAGAAGTTCGTCGACGGGACGAAACACCGCCCCGAACTCGAGCCTCATCAGGAGTGGTTCGAGGCGCTCCCCGCGGCCATCTCGTTCGACGATGTCCTCGTCACCCACGGCGGGGTGGATCCGCGACGACCGCTCTCCGAGCACGGCCTCTACGACCTGCTCGAGACCCGCGCGGTCCCGCCGGAGAACGGCTACGACGGCCCGTTCTGGTTCGAGATCCACGAGGCACGCCCCCGCGTCTTCTTCGGCCACACGGTCCTCGACGCGCCCGTCGTCACCGACGGTGCCGTCGGGCTCGACACGGGCTGTGTCTACGGTGGGGAACTGACCGCCTACGACTACCGGGCCGACGACCTCGTCAGCGTCCCGGCCGAGCAGACCTATCGGGACCGCGCCCAGCGCAAGATTCTCGACCTCCCGGCGATTCAGGCCTGAGTAGTGACCGACCAGGAGGAGACCACGGCACCGGACGAGCCACCGGCCGACGACGTCATCAGCGACGGCTCGCTGGCCGACGGCCGCGCCCGGTACCTGCAGTGCGAACCGCACCCAGAGAGCGGTGCCACCGTCGACCTCTCGGACCCGTCGCTCTACCTCAACCGCGAGCTCTCCGAACTCGCGTTCCACCAGCGGGTGCTCTTCGAGGCCCTCGACGACCGGAACCCCCTGTTGGAGCGGGTGAAGTTCCTCGCCATCCTGACGAACAACCTCGACGAGTTCTTCATGAAGCGTATCGGTGGGCTGAAACAGCAGATCGAGGCCGAGGTGAGCGAACTCTCGCCCGACGGCCGGACGCCGCGAGAGCAGTGGGCGGCCTCGCTCGAGACCTGCCGCGAGATGTTCGAGACCCAGTCGGCCTGCTACCACGACGCGGTCCACGGACTGTTGGGGGAGGCAGGTATCGACATTCTCGGGCACGAGGACCTGACCGACCGGGAACGGGCGTCGTTGCGGTCGTACTTCGAGACGGACGTGCTCCCCACGCTGACGCCGCTCACGTTCGACCCGGCGCACCCGTTCCCGTTCATCTCGAACCTCTCGCTCTCGCTCGGGGTCCGGACCCGGCGCGAGGGTGAGGTGCCGAAGTTCTCCCGCGTCAAGATCCCGGAGAACCGCCCCCGGCTCGTGCGCATCCGCGAGGAGTGGACGGACCGAGCCGACGGCCGCGAGCGGTACGTCCCCCTCGAGCGCGTCGTCGCTGCGAACCTCGACCTGCTGTTCCCCAACGTCGAGGTGCTCGACCACACCACGTTCCGTGTCACGCGGAACGCCGAGGTGCGCCGGAACGAGGACGTCGCCGAGGGGCTCATCGAGATGATCGAGGGCGTCCTCCGCGAGCGCCGGTTCGCGACCGTCGTCAGACTCGAGGTGGAGGCCGGCACGCCCGAACCGGTCCGTGACCTCCTGCGCGAGCAACTGGACGTGGACGAGCGGGAGGTGTTCGAGCGGCCCGCCCCGCTGGACTTCCGTGACCTGATGCGCCTGGTCGAACTCGACCGCCCGGACCTGAAACTGCGGGAGTGGCGGCCACGGCTCCACCCCCGCCTCCAGCCGAATGGCGATGACGACGACGAGGAGCGTGGCCTGTTCGAGGAGGTCCGCCGGGGGGACGTGCTCGTCCACCACCCGTACCACTCGTTCGAGGGGACCGTCCAGCACTTCTTCGAGGCGGCCGCCCACGACGAGGACGTCCTCGCCATCAAGGCGACCATCTACCGGACCGCACACGACTCGCAGGTCATCGAGTCGCTCATCGAGGCGGCCCGCAACGGCAAGCAGGTGGCGGTGATGGTCGAGTTGAAGGCCCGCTTCGACGAGGAGAACAACCTCCGGTGGGTCCGCCGTCTGGAGGAGGAGGGCATCCACGTCGCCTACGGGACCATCGGGCTGAAGACCCACACCAAGACGGCGCTCGTCGTCCGCGACGAACCCGACGGCGTCCAGCTCTACTCCCACGTCGGCACTGGCAACTACCACTCCCAGACCGCCAAGACGTACACCGACCTCGGACTGCTGACCGCGGACGAGGACGTCGGGCAGGACCTCACCCGTCTGTTCAACTTCTTCACCGGCCACTCGATGCACGAGGAGTACCGCGACCTGCTGGTGGCCCCGGGCAACATGCGCGAGCGGTTCACGGCCCTCGTCCGGCGCGAGGCCGAGCACGCCGCCGCCGGCCGGGAGGCACGCATCGTCGCGAAGATGAACTCGCTCGAGGACCCCGCGATGGTGGCCGAACTCTACCGTGCCTCGATGGCCGGCGTCGACGTCGACCTCGTCGTCCGTGGCATCTGTCGGCTCCGCCCCGGGCTGGAGGGTGTGAGCGAGAACGTCACCGTCCGGTCGGTCGTCGGGCGGTTCCTCGAACACTCCCGCATCTTCCGGTTCCACGACGACGGCGACCCGGCGTACTTCATCGGGAGCGCCGACTGGATGACCCGGAACCTGGACCGCCGGGTGGAGGCCGTCGTCCCCGTCGAGGACCCCACCCTGCGTGGGGAACTGGACGTCGTCCTCGAGACGCTGCTGGCCGACAACCGCAAGGCGTGGGAGATGGACGCCGACGGCAACTACGAGCAGGTCAGACCGGGCGACGACCCGGTCGTGAACACCCACGAGGTGCTGATGTCGCGGGCCGAGCGCCACGCGCTCGCCGGCGACCGGAGCGGCTTCCCGCACCTCGAACGGTAGGCCGAGCCACGCTCAGTCGTCGCTGGCGACGGCCGTCTGCATCGCCTCGCTGTTGTACGCGCTCCCGTGGGCGCCGTCGTTGCTCATCACGATGACGCCGGCGTCGCTCCCGGTGAGGTCCTCGAACTCCTCGATGGCGAGGGTGGCGGCGTCCTGCGGATCCCGGCCCCGTTCGAGGTGGTCGACGGCCCGACGGGCCAGCGTGACGCGGGCGATGTCCTCGCCGGCCCCCGTCGCGCTCGCGCCACCCAGCCGGGCGCAGTAGAACCCCGACCCGACCTGCGGCACGTCGCCGACCCGCCCCGCGAGCGCACACCAGCGACCGCCCGTGGACGTGGCGGCAGCCAGTCGGTCACCGTCTCGAGCGACGGCGCCGACGGTGTCGTGGCCCCAGCGACCGTCGCCATCTCCGCCGAAGCGCTCGTGCACGAACTCGAGGTGCTCGCGGGTGTCGAAGGACTGGGGGGCGTCCGCCTCGGCCCACCGTTCGCGCGAGGCGTCGCTCCAGAGGTCCACGTCGGTCTCCACGTCGAACGCCTCGGCGAGGTCGACGGCGTGGACCCCCGAGACGAGGACGTGTGGGGTCTCCTCCTTCACGACCCGCGCCACGTCGACAGCGTGTTCGACGCCGGGCATCGCGCTGGCCGCGCCCACCTGCCGGTCGTCGGTCATCAGGCCGGCGTCGGTCCGGACGACGCCGTCGGACTGGACCGCCCCGCCAGTCCCGGCGTTGAACCTCGGGTCGGCCTCCAGCACCCGGACGGCGGCGACGACGGCGTCGGTCACGCGCTCGGTCGCGGCCCCCGCCGCAGCCGCCTCGTCGAGCACGCCCTGTCTCTCCTCGGGCTCGTCGACGGGGCCACCGGCCCCGCCGTGGACGATGAGTTGCACGGCCGCTACCACTCGACCCGCCCGTTTGAACGCTCCCCTCTGTCCACGGCTCTCACGGTGCTCGGTACAAGAACGCACCGTTGATGACCGGCCGAACGGGGAGTAACCCTCACGGTCGTTCGTGCAACTCTTGCCGAGAGAGCGGAATCCCTTTGACGGAGACGGCTGAATCCGACGATATGGCTTACCAGCAGGTCGAAGTTCCCGAGGCTGGCGAGAAGATCGAGGTGACGGACGACGACGAACTCGTCGTCCCGGACGAGCCCATCATCCCCATCATCCACGGAGACGGCATCGGGACCGACGTAGGACCCGCGGCCCAGACCGTCCTCGAAGCCGCCGCGCAGGCGACGGGTCGTGACATCCACTGGATGCGCGTCTACGCCGGCGAGTCGGCTCGCGAGCGCTACGACGGCGAGAACCTCCCCGAGGACACGCTGGCGGCGATGCGTGAGTTCAAGGTCGGCATCAAGGGCCCGCTCACGACGCCCGTCGGCGCCGGCTTCCGGTCGCTCAACGTCGCGCTCCGCAAGAAGCTCGACCTCTACACGAACGTCCGCCCCACCTACCACATCGAGGGCGTCCCCTCGCCCGTGAAGGCCCCGGAGAAGATGGACATGGTCTCCTTCCGGGAGAACACGGAGGACGTCTACGCCGGCATCGAGTGGGAGGCCGGTACCGAGGACGTGGAGAAGGTCAAGGCGTTCGTCGAGGACGAGATGGGCTTCGACTCCACCATCCACGACGGCCCGGTCGGCATCGGCATCAAGCCCATCACCGAGTTCGGGACCAAACGGCTCGTCCGCAAGGCCATCGACTACGCGCTGGAACACGACCGCGACTCCGTGACGCTGGTCCACAAGGGGAACATCATGAAGTTCACCGAGGGCGCGTTCCGTGACTGGGGCTACGAGGTCGCCGAGGAGGAGTACGGCGACGAGGTCATCACCGAGGACACGCTCTGGAACGAGCGCGACGGTGAGGCTCCCGACGACGCCGTGGTCGTCAACGACCGCATCGCCGACAACATGCTCCAGCAGATCCTGACCCGTACGGACCAGTACGACATCCTCGCCCTGCCGAACCTCAACGGCGACTACCTCTCCGACGCCTGTGGCGCCCAGATCGGTGGCCTCGGCATCGCCCCCGGCGCCAACATCGGCGACGGACGCTTCCTCGCCGAGCCGGTCCACGGCTCTGCGCCGAAGTACGCCGGACAGGACAAGGTCAACCCCTCGGCGCTCATCCTCTCGGGCCGCATCATGCTCGAACACATGGGGTGGAACGACGCGGCCGACCTCGTCCGCGACGCCATCGAGGAGACCATCCGCTCGAAGAAGGTCACCTACGATATCCACCGACAGATCGAGGGTGGCGAGAAACTCGCGACCAGCGAGTTCGCCGAGGAGATCGTCGAGAACATCCACTCGCTCGCCTGACGGCTCCCACCTCGAACACCGGTTCTCGCTTCTCCCGACACGGCCGCTGGGGAGTGTACCTGCCCACGCCCCTGCCCTTCATTACTCGCGCCCGTCTCTGCCGGGGTATGGCGCACGTCAATACGGTCCGCGAATTCGACCTCGACAGCCCCTGGCTCGTGGAGGGGCTGCCGGGCGCGGGGCTGGTCGGCAAGATCGCCTGCGACCACCTCGTCGAACAGTTCGAGATGGAGTACGTCGCCGGTATCCACTGCTCCGGGCTCCCGAAGGTGGCGGTCTACCGCGGCGAGGACTCGACGGTCCGGCCCCCGGTCCGCATCTACGCCGACGAGACCCGCGACCTGCTGGTCCTCCAGAGCGACATCCCCGTCTCGCCGTCCTCTGCCGGCGACTTCTCCGGGTGCATCACGAACTTCGTCCTCGAACACGACGCGACCCCCATCTACATCTCGGGGCTGGACGAGGAGCGCACCGGCGTTCCGGAGGTGTACGGCGTGGGCGTCGGCAGGGGGACGGACCTCGTCGCCGAGGCGGGCATCGTCCCGCCGCGTGAGGGCGGCCTCGTCTCGGGGCCCACCGGCGCTCTACTGGCCACCGCCGAGGAACGCGACGTCGACGCGGTGGGTCTCGTCGCCCAGACGGACGCGAAGTTCCCCGACCCCGAGGCCTCCCGAGCGGTCCTGCGCGGTGGCGTCGCCCCGCTCACCGGCGTCGAGGTGGAGACGGACTCGCTCGTCGAGCACGCCGAGGAGATACGGAAGGCCCGCGAGCAACTGGCCGAACGGTTGCAGAACGCGGACGACGAGAGCAGTCGGGCGCAGCCGATACGTGGCTTCCAGTGAACGTGCTCGCGGGCGGGGTCGCGTCTTCGGCACGAACCGCTCCCGCGAGCACGTCCGCAGCGGTCGGAGACTTCTGAACAGCTGGTAGAGCGACGCGCTACCGAACGTTCACGAGATGGGCGCTGCTCCACGCTCCGCGCTTCGAATCCGGGGAGTAGCCCCACCGCGCCCCGACCGGTCCACGGTTCTGGAGCCCGTGGGCGTTCGTCGCTCACCGCAGGCCAGAGTCCTCATATGAGCTCGACTCCCACCCCGAGGTGTGCGACGACTCGTCCGGTTCCTCGCGGGGGTGGCGCTCGGTGCGCTCGGCCTCGCCGTCTACCTCTACACCGTCGGCGTCGGCGCCGTCCTCGACCGGGCGGCCGCGGTGACGGCCACGGCGCTCGTGCTCGTCGTCCTCCTCGTCGTCCTCGAGGGCGTCGCCGACGGTATCGGCGTCTGGGCCTCGGTCCGGCCACTGAACGGTGGCCTGTCGGTGCCGCAGTCCGTCCAGTTCGCACTCGCCGGCGACTTCTTCGACATCCTGAGCCCCGCAGGTCCGGTGAGTTCCGAACCCATCATGGCCCAGTTCGTCGGCGCGACCACCGAGACGAGTTACTCGGAGGCGCTCGGCGTGCGGAGCGTCGCGAAGTACGTCAAGTCCGGCGCACAGCTGGTGCTCTCCGCGCTCCTCGGCCTCGCCGTCCTCACTGGGCGTGCGGACACCCGGTCGCTGCTCTACGTGCTCGGGGGGGCGCTACTGACCGTCGTCGCCGTGGGAATCGGTCTCGTCCTGTTCCGGACGGCACTCTCGAAGGGAGTGGTACGCGCAGCCACGCCCGTGGTCTCGCGGGTGTCGGCGCTCTACCGGGACGAGCCACACGACCGAGCAGCGGTCCAGGACGCCGTCGACCGATTCCGTGCACGGGTCGGTGAGTTCCGAACCAGACCGGGACTCCTCGCGCTCGTCGCGCTCGGTGGCCTCCTCGAACAACTGCTGACGGCGACGGCGCTCTGGGTCGCACTGGACGGCACCGGCCAGACCGCCGCGCTGCTCCCCATCGTCGTGCTGGTCCCGCTCCCGCAGGCCGCGAGCGTGGTCCCAATCCCGGCGAGTCTCGGAGCCTACGACCTCCTCCTGAGCGGCGCACTCGCCGTCGTGGCCGGCGTCGCCGTCGTCCCCGCGACGGCGGCCGTCCTCCTCGTCCGCACCGCGTCGATCCCCTTCGGCGTGGGGGTCGGCGGCGTCTGTGCGGCGTTCATGCGCGGGTGGCGTCCCGGGACCGGCCCGACGGTGGATGCGGACTGAACCGGCGGGAATCCTGCCGGTCGGACCGGTACTCTCTCCACCGGATACACGCCGCAACCGTTATTCACTCCAGTGACCACGGACTGTTAGCATGGCAGAACCCCCCGTCCACGTCCTCCACGTCGACGACGACGGGACGTTCGGACGGTTGGTGGCCGCATCACTCGAACGCGAGGCCGGCCAGTTCGACGTGGTGACGGTGAACGGTTCCGACAAGGCGCTAGCGCGGCTGGACGCGGGCGACGTCGACTGCGTCGTGTCCGACTACGATATGCCGGGGACGGACGGTCTCGAACTCCTCGAGGTGGTCCGAGCGCGGTACGGCCAGATGCCGTTCGTCCTGTTCACGGGGAAGGGAAGCGAGGAGATCGCGAGCGCCGCCATCTCCGCTGGCGTCGACGAGTACATCCAGAAGTCGGCCGGAACGGAGCAGTTCGCGCTGCTCGCGAACCGCGTGCTGACCGTCGTCGAGCGCGACCGGGCGAGACGCGAACGCGAACGCCTGCAGAGTGACCTTCGTAACGAGCGTGAACACTTCCAGATGGCGCTCAGGGACTCTCCAGTCGTCGCCTTCCGGCAGGACGCGGCCCTCCGGTACACGTGGCTCGGCAACCCCCATCCCGACTTCGGTGGGGAGTCCATCCTCGGGATGTCCGACGAGGACCTGCTCGAACCGGCGGCCGCCGAGGCCGTCACCGCGCCAAAGCGAGCGGCCCTCGAGTCCGGACAGCGAGTCAGACGACGCGTGTCCTACCGCCTGCCGAGCGGACCGGTGGTGTACGACCTGACGGTCGACCCTGTCCACGACGACGATGGGGCCATCGTGGGCATCGCGTGCGTGGCGGTGGAACTGGATACCAGCGATGCCACCGAGGCGGACCGCGGACGCGAGGCCTCGACTGTCGAGCGGAGTGGCGACCAGCCGGACCCCCGGTCCGAGTCACACGGGTGAATGCCCACCTGCACGCCCGTCCGGCACCCGTCGGCCGGCAGCCGGGCAGTCGCACCCCTCGGGGCCGGTTCCCGTCCGTTTATCAGGACCCGACGCGGGGAGTCACCAATGACTGTCGCCGCCGACACCCGCCGTGCCGTCCGGGCGAACCCGTTCGTCCGTGACGCGCTCAGAGCCGGCATCTGCAACTACACCGCCGCGGCGCGCTTCCTCGGCGTCGGCGAGGAGGAGGCCGTCGCCGCCGCACTCCGTCGCTACGCCGAGGACCTCGCCGACTACGAACCACCGACACCGGCGGGCCGGGTCCGGGTGAACATGCAGTCTGGACTCGGCCCCACCGACGACCCCGACGCTGCCCTCGTCCGCGTCGCCGACACGATGCTGGCGCCGGGCGGGGGCGACCTGACCGGCATCACCGCGACCGGCGACGGGGTCGACCCGGTGACGCTCGCCCACGTCGTCGCTCGCCTCGACGCCGAGGGAGTCGCCGTGGGCGCTGCGGGGGCGACCGACGGGGTCCTCGTGGTCGCGGTGAACCGACGGGACGGACCGGACGCACTGCGCGACGTCGAGGACGCGGTGCAGTAGGCAGCCGTGCCGGCGTCTCCATCTCGCACGGTTCCGAACAGTTGAAACACCGACCCGCACAAGCCTCCGGTATGTCGCTGCGCGTGACGAACACCCGGACGGGCGAGCGTGAACCCTTCGAACCGCAGGACCCCGACGAGGTACTCCTCTACTACTGCGGCCTGACGGTCTCGGACCACGCCCACCTCGGCCACGCGCGGTCGTGGGTCCACGTCGACGTGATGCACCGGTGGCTCGAACACTCTGGCTACACGGTCCGACACGTCGAGAACGTCACAGACGTGAACGAGAAGATCGTCGCCCGCATCGGCGAGGTGGGTGACACGGAGCGCGAGGTGGCCGCCCACTACCTCGCCTCGGTCGTCGAGGACATGCGCGGGCTGAACCTGAAGCGCGCCGAGGTCTACCCCCGCGTCACCGAGCACGTCCCCGAGATAATCGACCTCGTCGAGACGCTCGTGGAGAAGGGGTACGCCTACGAGTCGAACGGGTCGGTGTACTTCGACGTGACCTCGTTCGACCGGTACGGTGAACTGTCGAACCAGTCCGTCGAGGAGCTGGAGGCGCAGGGGGAGGCCGACGAGCGCGCGGAGAAGCGCCACCCGCAGGACTTCGCCCTCTGGAAGGCCGACGGCGTCTCGAGGACGGCCGTCGAGGAACACCGGAAGTCGGACGCGCCCGACCTCGACGACGAGGCGTACCCGACCGGCGAGACCTGGGACTCACCGTGGGGCGAGGGCCGGCCGGGGTGGCACGTCGAGTGCTCGGCGATGAGCATGACGCACCTCGACTCGACCATCGACATCCACGTCGGCGGGCAGGACCTCGTGTTCCCCCACCACGAGAACGAGGTGGCCCAGAGCGAGGCGGCCACCGGCGAGACGTTCGCCCGCTACTGGCTCCACACCGCGCTGCTGGAGACCGAGGGCGAGAAGATGTCCTCCTCGCTGGGCAACTTCTTCACCGTCTCCAACGCGCTGCGGGAACTCGGGGTGAACGTCCTCCGGTCGTTCTTCCTCGCGGGGGGCTACAACACCCGCCAGACCTACTCGGAGACGACCATCTCGGAGGCCGAGGAGCGCTGGGAGCGCCTCGAGCGTGGATACGACCGCGCCGTCGCGGCGCTCGACTCCGTCGACGCCCACACCAAGGTGACCGACGACGACCTCCGGACAGCCGTGGAGACCACCCGCGAGGCGTTCGCGGCTGCGATGGACGACGACTTCAACACGCGTGGCGCCCTGACCGCGCTCCTCGAACTCGGCGCCGCGGTGAACCGCCACGTCGACGCGAACGACACGTACGACTACCGCGGCCTGAAAGCCGCCGTCGACGCCTACGAGGAACTCGGCGAGGGCGTCCTCGGGTTCTCGTTCGCGGGCGAGGCCGAGGGCGAGGTGCTGGTCGGCGACCTCGTCGAACTCGTCCTCTCGCTACGCGAGGACGCACGCGAGGCCGGCGAGTACGAGCGTGCCGACGCGCTCCGCGACGACCTCGAGGCCCTCGGTATCGAGGTGCAGGACACGGACGACGGGCCGACGTTCCGGCTCTGAGCCGGGTATCTCCGGCGATTTATTTCCTGTCCTCGGCCAGAGGACTTTTCGGGTGAGCGGGGAAACCTCGAACCGACACATGAGACGGCAGCTAGCGGTCGCCCTCCTGATCGTGCTGGTGGTATCGAGCGGCTGCATCGGGTTCCTCACGGGCCAGAGTGCGCTCACGTTCGCTGCCGACGACGTGAGCGTCTCCGAGCAGGCGCGCAGCGACACCGGCTACGAGCAGGCCAGAGACGACACGCAGGTCATCAACCGGACGTTCCGCGCGGGTGGGCAGACGCGCAACGTCACCGTGACGAACCACGTCGCCGAGTACCAGCGGTCGGTGAGCCTCCTCGGGAACTCCCAGCCGCTCGCCCGGATGACGGTCATCTCCTCGCCAGCGGTGGCGGTGGCCGGCCAGACGTTCAACCCCCTCGGCGAGCTCTCGAACCGCGAACTCGCCCAGCGCCTCCAGCAGCAGTACGAGACCGTCCAGAACGTCCAGTTCGAGGGCGACCGTACCCGGACGGTGCTCGGTGAGAATGTCACCGTCTCGAGGTTCTCGGCCGAGGCGACCACCGTGGCCGGCCAGAACGTCGACGTCTACGTCCACGTCACGAAGACGAAGGACGGTGACGACTTCGTCGTCGGCGTCGCCGTCTATCCGCAGGGTCTCGACGGCGAACAGCAGACCGTGGACACGCTGTTCGCTGGCATCGAGCACGAGACGGGCGAGTCGTAGCGGTACCCCCGCGGAACCGTTTTGTCCCCGCCGGTCGGCCGGCCCGTATGAACGGGCCGCTGGTCGTAGGACTCTCGTTGACCGTCCTGAGTAGCGCCGGCTACGCCGTCGGCGTCCTCGCACCGTACCCCGGCCGGGCGTTCAGCCTGACCGGGCTGATGGTGGGCCTCGCCCTGCTCTCCGTGGGTGGTGGGCGTGAACTGATGGCCCGAGATTCGGGGCGGCTGTCGCGATGATACGGGCCACCGTCTACAGCGCCGCAGGCGGCGTGGAGACGTACGACGACCTCCTCGGGGCCCGCGAGGCCGACGGGACGACGTGGGTGCGCGTGACCGACGCCGACCGGGACGAACTGGACCGCGCCGCGGAGGCGTTCGACATCCACCCCCTCGTCGTCGAGGACGTTGTCAACGACGTGCGGCCCAAGACCGAACCGTTCGGCGGGTACACGTTCTGTCTCGTGAAGGACGCCGAACTGCGACGTGGGGAGCAGACCTTCGACGAGGAGGTAGACGCGAACCCGGTCGGGGTCTGCATCGGGCGGGACTGGGTGGTCACGCTCGCCACCGAACGCGTCGTGGCCGTCGACCGGATCTGGGACGCCGTCGAGCGCGGTGACGAACGGCTCCTCCAGCGCGGCCCCGACTTCACCGCCTACCGCGTCCTCGACGTCGTCGTCGACGAGTACTTCGACGTCCTCGACGGCGTGGAGACGAACATCGAGCGCATCGAGGACGCGGTGCTGGAGTCGACCGGCATCGAGACGCTGGAGGCCATCAACACGGTCCGCCGCGACCTGCTGGCATTCCGGAAGCTCGCGTGGCCGACCCGCGAGGCCCTCTCGGTGCTCGCTCGAGGTGACGTCGACCAGGTCGCCGCCGAGACGGAGAAGTACTACCGCGACGTGTACGAGGACCTCGTCCAGGTGGTCGACCTCGTCGAGACGTACCGGGACCTCGCCCGTGGGGCACGGGACATCTACCTCAACACCGTCTCGCAGTCCACCAACGAGGTGATGAAGGTACTCACGGTCATCGCCACGCTGTTCCTGCCGCTCACGTTCGTCGCGGGCGTCTACGGGATGAACTTCGAGCGGATGCCCGAGCTCGGCTGGCAGAACGGGTACTACGCCGTGATGCTGGGGATGGCGCTGCTGGCGGTCGTGATGCTCGCGTACTTCCGACGGCAGCGCTACCTCTAGCCGAGCGCGAGCGGCACGAGGAGCACCCCCATCAGGTGCGCGCGCCTGACGCCGAGGCGGATCGGGACGAGACCGACGAGCGTCGCCACGACGAACAGGACGAGGCCCACCCCGCCAGCGAACGCTCCCGACAGCACCGCGAGCAGTCCGAGCACGGCGAGCGAGAGCCACCGCGGGTCCACCCGGCCCACCCGGTCGAGATAGCGGTCCCCCACCGAGAGGACGAGGAGGAAGCCGGCGACGGAGGCGAGCGCCACGCTGCCGAGGAGCAGGGGGAGGTCGAGCGGCGCCCCCGTCGCCTCGAACGCGACCAGCACGCCGGTCCGGGGGGAGCCGAGCGCCACGAGGGCGAACAGGGCGAACACGCTGTTGCTGGTGTTGACGCCGCTCGTGGTGACGAGGAAGCCCCGAGCGCCGTAGCGGCCGGGGGTGGCCGAGAGCGCCGCCGTCGCGGCGATGGCGGAGGAGACGCCGGGGAGGTAGCCGACGATAGCGCCAGCGAGCGACCCGGTGGCACCGAGTCCCGCGAGCGTCCGGCGCTCCAGCTCGATGCTGGTGCCTCCCTGTCGCGGCACGCCCGTGCCCCGCATCGCGTCGAGGAGGACGGGTGCGCCGAACAGTCCCGCGAACAGCGGCGCGAGGACGCTCCCCGGCAGTGGGGCGTCGGGCGAGAGCGGGAGCGCGACCTGCCCGAGTGCACCGCTGAGTGCCACCGCGACGACCCCGCCGAGCGCCCCCCGCACACCGCCCTCCGTCACGAGGAGGAAGCCGACGACGGCAGCCAGCACCAGCGGGAGGTTCGCCCGGACCGTCGGCCACGACGCGACCATCACCTCGGTGACGGGGACGGCGAGTGGGACGGCGAGGAGCACGGCGCTGGCACTCCCGAACGCCGAGAGCCTGAGCGCCTCCCGCCCCCGCCCTTCGAGGACGAGTCGGTGGCCGGGGAGCGCGCTCGCCGCCATCGCGGGGTCCGGCACACCCAGCGCCAGCGTCGGGACCACGTCGAGGAACGTGTGGGTCACGCCGGCGGCGACGATGGCGGCCCCGACGAGTCGTGGGGGACCAGGGAGTGCGGGTGCGACCGCCGCCAGCAACAACGCGACGTTGTTCGCGTGTAGACCGGGCACCAGCCCGGAACAGGTGCCGAGGGCGACACCGGCGAGGACGAACGCGAGCGTCGCGAGCGTCCCTTCCGGCGCGAGCGCGAGACGGATGGGGGGCCACACTGGGCCGAGATGGTCCCGTCCCGGTACATGAAGCTACGGTGCCGGCGCCGCCGCTGGCGGGCGAGCGTCGAAAGAACGTGTGGTCGTGGATCGCGTCGGGAACGAGTTCGGCCGCGTCAGCCGAAGAGGTTGCCGAGGCCCTCGCCACCGGCGTCGTCGTCCTCTTCCTCGTCTTCCTCCTCGGCCTCCGCTTCGGCCTCGTCGCCACCTTCGTCGGCGGACTCGTCGGCGGACTCGTCGTCTCCACCGGCGGAACCGCCCGCGGCCCCACCAGCGGCGGGGACGGCGGCGGCCGTCTCGAGGGCCTCCTCGATGTCGACGTCCTCGAGGGCAGCCACGAGGGCCTTGACGCGGGACTGCTCGACGTCGACGCCAGCGGCGTCGAGGACGGCAGTGATGTTGTCTTCGTTCAGTTCGTCACCGGACTCGTGCAGCAGCAGTGCAGCGTAAACGTATTCCATTGTAGTTCACCCGAACATGGCGCCGAGAGCGTCACCGTCACCGTCTTCGTCGTCGTCCTCGTCGTCGTCGGACGCGTCGGCGTCGGCCTCCTCGGCAGGTTGGTCGTCAGTCTCTTCTTCCGTTTCGGTCGCCTCAGTCTCCGATTCCTCGGAGTCGGGCTCCGTCGCCGGGGCCACGTCGCCGCGGAGTTCCTCGGGCAGGGCCTCCTCGTCGTCGATGTGGGCCGCGAGCGAGCGGAGCTGGGCGTCCGCCTTCGACAGCAGGTCGTCCACGAAGTCGGGGGACTCGATGGCCGCGTAGACGCCGAGGCTCTTGGCCTCGCCGGACGCCTTCGCGAGCATCGACCCGACCGTACGAGCGGTCGGGTACCCGGCGTTGATCGAGAGGTTCCGGCCGGCCGACGCCGCGCTCTGGATGTCAGCGCGGTACTGGTCGATGTCCAGTTCGAGTTCCTCGGGTTCGAACAGGACACCGTCGGCGTAGACGCCGCGCAGGTCCAGCCCGACCTCCTTGGGCTCGATACCGAGCTCGTTGAGGACGTTCGCCAGCTGCTGCGACACCTCCTCGCCGGCCGAGAGGACCGTGGAGTCCTCCATGACCTTGATGGAGCCGCCGTCGATGCGGGCGTTCGCACCGACCTGCTGGAGTTCGCCCACGAACGGACCGGGGTCGACCCCGGTGTCACCCTCGGGGATGACGATGTCGTTGGGCGCCACCTCGCCGGCGTTGATGGGCGCGGGCGTCTTCGACGCCTCCAGTTGCTTGAACAGGCCGAACGGGTTCTCGTCGGTACCGACCAGACCGACCTGCCCGGTGACGTACTCCGTCAGCTGTTCGAGACCGTCGTCGACCTCCTCGAGGGCACGGACCAGCAGCGTGTTGCGCGAGACGCGCAGTTCGGCGCTGCCGTAGAGGTCCGCGCGCATCGACTGGAGCTGGCGCGACGGGATCCCCGCGATGTTGACGACGCCGACGGACTCGTAGGACTCGAGCGTCGCCACGAGGTCGTCGACCTCCTCCTGTTTCCACTGCGGGATGGTCTCGGTCTTGCGTTCCTCGGCGGACTCCGCGCTCATGTGGGCACCTCCACGGACGGCCCCATCGTCGTCTTGACGTAGATGCCGTCGATGTTGAGCGGCCCCTTCTCGAGGTTCGCCTCCAGCCGACGGACGATGACGCCGATGTTCGAGGCGATGTCCTCGGCCGTCATGTCCTCCGCACCCACGCGGGTGTGGAACGTCCGCCGGTCACGGGAGCGGAGCTGGACCGTGTTCTTCATCCGGTCGACGGTCTCGACGACGTCGTCGTCCGGCTGCAGGGGGGTCGGCATCTTCCCTCGGGGACCGAGCACGGTACCCAGGTAGCGACCGATGTCCTGCATCATGTTCGCCTCGGCGACGAAGAAATCCGTCTCGTCTGCGAGGTCCTTCGCGGCGTCGGTGTCGTCACCGAGCTCCTCCAGTTCGTCCGGAGAGAGCACGTCGTCGGCGACGTCCTCGGCGCGCAGGGCGGTCTCGCCCGTGGCGAACACGACGATACGTGTTTCTTGACCCGTCCCGCTCGGGAGGACGATAGACTCGTCCACACGATTGTTGGGGTCGTTGAGGTCTAAGTCGCGCAGGTTGATCGCGAGGTCCACCGTCTCACGGAAGTTCCGCTGGGGTGCATCCTCGAGTGCGCGAGTGACTGCTTCTTCTATCGAATCTGCCATCTTTCACCTCCGTAGTCGTAGCCGTCAGGCTACTACGGTGTGAAACAGGCTACGCCTGTCTCGTCAGGAACGATGGGCATTGGAGGTTTAAAGCCGTCGAAGCGTGCTGCCCCGCGTGAGTCCGTGACGCGCGGTCTCGCCGCTCAGACGGGGGTCACGCTCACGCCGAACCAGTAGCCAGCCGCCACGTCCGCCGCGAACAGGAGGAACAGCACGGCAGCCCCGTAGAGGACGTACCGCCGCTGGTCGGGACTCAGCCGGTGTGCCCCGCGGTTGAACGCGAACGCGGTCAGCAGGCTCACGGGGATGATGGCGAGCATCTCGCCCAGCCAGATGGCGGGGTGTGCGCCGTACTGGACAGCGAGTCCGATGGTGACCACCTGCGTCTTGTCGCCGAACTCCCCGAACGCGCTCGCCGAGAAGGCGGGCACGAACCCCTCGAACCGGTCGGGGAGGCGAGCGTCGAGCCGCGCGACGAGTCCCGCACTCGAGCTCGCGGTGCCGCCGTCGCTGAGCAGTTGCTCGCTCTCGCCGTCGAGCGTCCGGGCCGAGTTCGCCAGGAGGACGGCGAACACGACGAACAGCACACCGGTGATGGCGTCGAGGTAGACGGCCGGGAGTGCCCCCTTCACCGCCTCGCCGAACGCCACCTCCAGCGCCGTCCAGCCGCCGAACGCCACCCCGGCACCGGCGACGACCGTCCCGGGCCGGTACTTCGTCGAGAGCCCTGCGATGATCATCTGGACCTTCTCGCCCGGCAACACGAGCAACTGGAGCGTCGCGGCCGCCACCAGTATCTCGAGGAACGACGCCATCAGCGATCACCGCCTGAGCGCGTTGTAGGTCCGGTCACACGCACGGATTAGTCTCGTCTAAACCGAGGTGACTCTCCCAGAAAAGCCTGTGGAACCCGGCACAGTGCAGGTGCTACCGGTGCAGTCGGGCGGAGGAGGGACGAGGACGGTCCGTGCTGAGCGTCGAGACGAAGCCGTTCGTCGGTCGCGCCGTCGCTACGCTTCCGGCGCTTCCGCAAAGACCTCGTCGTACTCACCAGCGTCGATCTTCTCCTTGAATTCGCGTGGGTTCTCGCCCTCGATGGTGACACCGAGCGACGTGCAGGTCCCGACGACCTCCTTCGCGGCCCCCTTCAGGTCGTAGGCCAGCAGGTCGGGGAGCTTCTGCTCGGCGATCTTCTTGATCTGCTCGACGCTCGCGTCGGCGACGAAGTCCTCCTGCGGGACGCCGCTGCCCGTCTCGAAACCGAGTTCGTCCTTGACGAGTGCCGCGGTCGGCGGGACACCCACGTCGATGGTGAACGACCCGTCGTCCTCGTACTCGACCGTGACGGGCACCTCGGTGCCGTCGAACGCGGCGGTCTGCTCGTTGATCTCGCTCACGACTGCCTGCACGTCTACCGGCGTCGGACCCAGCTCGGGACCCAGCGGCGGCCCCGGGTTGGCCTGCCCGCCGGGGACGAGCACTTCGATAGTTCCAGCCATGCAGGAGGAAACCGGCGGGACAGTTTTAAGGATTGTTTATTCGGACGGCTCCCAGTCCCGTGAGGTGGTGACACGTCATGCCCACTCGACCACGCCCCGGCGGCACGTAGATTACTCAGAGATATGCGCAAACCTATTAGTATGCTCGGCGAGTATGCGCGGCTACGATGAGCACCACCGACACAGCCGGGGGTGAGACTCGATGTCGACGGACCGGCGAGGGCCTGCCGTGACCGAGACGCGCCGCCGCCTCGCGCAGGAACTCGGCGTCGTGGTCGGCTTCGAGGAGCCACGTGCCGGGCTCGAACAGTACCACACGCCCGCGGAGCTCGCGGCCCACATCGTCCACGTCGCCGACCTGCAGGGGGACGTGGAGGGGCGGACCGTCGTCGACCTCGGGAGCGGGACGGGGATGCTCTCGCTCGGTGCTGCCCTCCGCGGCCCGGACCTGGTGGTGGGCGTCGAACTCGACCCCGCCGCCCTCGCGACGGCCCGAGAGAACGAACGCCGGGTCGGGACCCGGACCGACGTGGAGTGGGTCCGCGCCGACGCCACGGACCCGCCGCTGCGACGACGCGAGAGGACGACGGTCCTGATGAACCCCCCGTTCGGCGCCCAGCGCGGGAACGAACACGCCGACCGGGCGTTCCTCGCGACGGCGGCGCGACTCGCGGACGTCTCGTACTCCGTCCACAACGCCGGGAGCCGCGAGTTCGTGGAGGCGTTCGCGGCCGACGAGGGCGGCGAGGTTACCCACGCCTTCCGGGCCGAGTTGGAGCTACCCCACCAGTTCGAGTTCCACAGCGAGGCCGAACGCGTCCTCGACGCCGAGGTGTTCCGCATCGAGTGGAGCCACGACGCCTGAGCCGGCTCAGCGGTAGGTCTCGCGGTTCGCCACCCGGACCCGGGTCCCGCCGTCGATCACGAACAGTCGCCCGGCGTCGTTCTCGACGAGGATGCCACCGACGTTCACCGCGGTGGCGTTGGCCGGGATGGGGGCCGTCCCGAGCGTCTCGTTACCCCGCGTGACGGCCACGCCGAAGCCACCGTTCGCCGGGAACAGCGTGACGTTCCGCCCGCCGATGGTCGGTTCGGCGCGGACGGGGGCCGACTGGTACGCCGTCACGTACTCGCCACCGACGGGCTTGAGACGGACGCGGTAGGCGCTCGCGTTGCCCACCGCCGACCACCCGGTCCGGTTCGCCCTGACCGTCTCGCGCCACCCGACACCGCCGAGTCTCACGTAGCGATCGCCGCCGAACGCCAGTGACCGCTTGCCGAACGCCGTCCACCAGATGTTGCGCTGTTCGCTGACCACGATGACGCCGCTCGTCCGCACGTCCGTGTCGAGTCCCGGCACGTCGATACCGCCGACGAGTCGGTCCTGGACGTTCTCGGCGTAGTAGACCTCGTAGTCGCGCACCTCGACGGCGGGCCGGTCGGCGAGGCCGTCGCCGGTCCCGAGCGCGAGGAGGTTGTACGGCACCGCGACCACCGAGAGCGCCACCAGCACGGCGAGCGTCAGCCCCAGGGCCGCCTCGTGGCTCTGGAGGTCGATGCGCGCGACGAGCGTGCGAGGTCGGGCCGTCGCCGCCGCCGTCACCAGCCCCGCCATCACCAACAGCAGGGCGAGCCCACCGGCCCGGTAGAGTTCGAACCGGCCGTTGCCGAGGAAGCCGTAGACGGCCCACAGCCCGCGGTCGACGCCGAAGGCGACGGTGGCGACGAACAGCGAGAGCGGGTCCGGGAACGCCTCGCGCCGACGGACGAGCGCGACGCCGAGGACCACCCCGATGAACAGGCCGAGCGCGTGGCCCTGGATAGCCACCTCCGCCCACCACGGCGAGGAGAACGAGGGGCCGGTGGCCGACTGGATTGTCGGCCGGTTGAACGCGCGGTAGGCGAGGTCGACCGCCCCGCCGCCGAGGACGACCACGAGCGTCAGGACGGGGAGCTGGACGAGCGCGAACCCCGCGTACGCGAAGACGACACCCGAGAACCCGACGACCGGCCCGAGCGAGAAGAGGCCGGCGAGTATCCCGACGACGACGGTCGCGCCGACGAACGCACCGATACGAGCACCGGGGTGGGTGCCGAGCGACGAGAAGGCGGCCGACCCGCGCTCGCGGGGGAAGTGCCCCCAGGCGTACTCAGCCACCGTCCCGAAGACGAGCGTCCCCAGCAGGTTCCCCGTGAGGTGCGTGGCCCCACCGTGGGCGAACCCCGCGGTCAGGACCCCCAGCGGGTAGTAGTACGACCACGCGCGGAACGGGATGACGACCGGCGAGCGCCAGTGGTCCACCCCACCCTGGACGAACAGGTAGAACGACAGCACGCCGACCACTACGAGGAGCGTCCCCCACGGGACGCCGAGGACGAACCGGCGTCGCAGCGTCAGCCCCCACTTCCCCCGGGGGTCGGCCAGTCGGCGCACGACCACGAACGCGACGACCAGCGAGGCCAGCAGTCCCAGTTGCCACCACGGGAGCGAGGCGACCACCCCCCACCACGGGGCCGAGACGAGCGGGAACGACGGCAGGTGCACGTTCGGGGCCTAGGCGGGGTTGGATTTAGCGTTGTGCCCCACGAGGCCGACCGTCCTCACGGCGTGACGACGAGTTTCCCCACCACGTCGCGGTCGACCATGTCGCGGAACGCGGCGCCCGTCTCCGCCAGTGGGTAGGTCCGATCGACGACCGGCGAGAGGTCGCCGTCGGCGACGAACCCGACGAGTCGCTCCAGCTCGGGCTGGGTCCCCATCGTCGACCCGTGGACCGACTGGTGGCCGAGGAAGAACGGCGCGGCCTGGATGGTCAGGTCCGGGCCGGCCGTCCGACCACACACGACCTGCACGCCGCCACGACCCATCGCCGCCATCGCCACCTGCCCGTACTCTCCGGCGAGGTGGTTGAGCGTCGCGTCCGGGCGACCGACGTCCTTCACCGCCGCCAGCATCTCGTTGGGGTCGGCCGTCTCGACGAGGTGGTCACAGCCCAGCTCCTCGATCGCCGCGAGCTTCTCCGCCGAGGTCGAGGTCCCGATGGAGCGTGCACCGACGAGGTCGAGCAACTGCACGCAGGCGACGCCGACGCCGCCGGTCGCACCGGGCACGAACACGAGGTCACCCGCGGTCACGCCGGCCCGTCGCATCATGTGCCACGCGGTGAGGTAGGCCGTCGGGAGCGCCGCCGCCTCGACGAACCCGACCGCGTCGGGGAGGGGGATCAGCCGGTCGCCGTCGACGAGTGCCCGCTCCGCCAGCCCGCCGTGGTAGAGCGAGAACGCAGCACACCGGTTCTCCGGCCCCTCGCGACAGAACTCGCAGGTCCCGCAGGTCTCGTTCGGACAGAGCAGGACGCGGTCGCCCTCGCTCACCGCGGTGTCCGGTCCCGCCTCGCGGACGGTGCCGGCCACGTCCAGCCCCGAGACGAACGGCAGCGCGTCGCCGCTCACCATCGCGGAGTCGCCCTGCAGTATCCAGAGGTCGTGACGGTTGATGGAGCACGCCGCGACGTCGACGACGGCCTCCCCCTCGCCCGGCGTGGGATTCGGTCGGTCGAGCAGTTCCACGCCGTCCGGTCCGGTCAGTTCCGCGAACGCGGCTACCTGCATGGCTGCGGAGTCGCCCGGTGCGGCGATAACCGTTGGGGACACCGGGGTTTTGCGGCCCCCACCCCTACCCGGCGCGTGGTCAACGCCTACACGCTCCTGACGGCACTGGCGACGCTCGTCGTGGGGTACATGGGGGTCCGCCAGCTACGCGACCCGGAGTGGGCAGCGCAACAGAGCGCCTCGTTCAGCGCCGACCGCCGGGGGGAGGCGGTCGACCCGGACGAGGTTGCGCCGAAGGACGACGCCGTCGCTCGGGCACGGACGGGCGCGAAGGTGATGCTCGGTGTCGCGGCGTTCTTCGGGTTGTTGACGCTGCTGCAGGTGATCGGGACGGTGGGGTGAGGACCGGAACCCGCCGCTCAGAGCGGTTCCTCGCCCTCGATGATGCGCATCGCGCGCTCGGCCAGCGCCGGCACGCCGTCTTCCATCTTCGGGTACATCGGGTCGTCCGAGTTCCCCTCGAGGTACCGCCGGAAGAACATCTCGCCGAGGCCGGCCAGTTTGTAGACGGCGAGTGTCCGGTAGAACCGGTCGTTCTCGAACTCGAAGCCCGTCAGGTCCTCGTACCGGGCGACCAGTTCCGTCCGGGTCGGGTAGTCCTCGTGGGTCATGAACGTCCGCATCAGCGTGTCGGTCCCCGTCGGCGGCACGGGGTCCTTCTCGTCCCACCAGTACGAGAGCATCCAGCCGAGGTCGGTGAACGGGTCGCCGAGCGTCGACATCTCCCAGTCGAAGATGGCGACGATCTCGGGCTCGTCCGCGGGGCCGAACATCACGTTGTCGAGCTTGTAGTCGCCGTGGACGAGCGTCGCCGGCGGGTCCTCCGGGACGTTGTCCTGGAGCCACTCCATCACCTCGTACAGTTCGGGCACCTCGCGCTCCTCGTTCGTGACCGAGAAGGCCCACATCAACTGCTCGGACCAGCGCCGCACCTGCCGCTCGGTGAACCCCGGCGGGTAGCCGAAGTCACCGACCTCGAGGCCGACCGCCTCGTAGTCGACGGCGTGGATCTCCGCGAGCGTGTCGACCAGTTCCTCCCCTATCTTCTTGCGCGCGTGTGCGTTCTGGAACCGGTCCGGCTCACCACGCCTGAGCACGTCACCGTCGACGCGCTCCATCACGTAGAAGTCCGACCCCATCACGTCCTGATCGTCGCTGGCGAGGACGGTGGGTGGGACCCGCACCTCCGTGTCCTGCAGCGCGTCCATGACGCGGAACTCGCGCAACACGTCGTGGGCGGTGTCGGCCGTCTCGCCCGGCGGGGGCCGACGGACGACGAGTTCCTTCTCGCCCCAGGTGACGAACAGCGTCTCGTTCGAGTGTCCCTCGGCGTGACGGCGGACCTCGTACTCCTCGGCTGGGCCGAGCTCGGCCTCCAGGTACTCCCGGAGTCTGTCGACGTTCACGAGCCGTCGGAAGTACTCCTCGCTGGTGTCGGTCATCGGGCCGACACCCCGTGGCTAGCTAACATTGTAAGCAGGGATACCCCCGCCCCCCACGAATAGTTGGGGGTACGTGTCACACCGAGGACTAGTCTACGGACGCAGTCTTTACAATGGTACGAACTGAGCCGTTGGTATGGAGTATCACGACTCCCCCGAGGCACGGGAACTGGCCGAGAGGGCGCGCGCGTTCATGGACGAGGTCGTCATCCCCACCGAGCGGGACCTGCTGGCCGGTGGGCCGTTCACGGAGGACCTCGTGGACGAACTGCGCGCTGAGGCACGCGAACGGGACGTCTACTGTCCGCAGATCGACGAGGAACACGGCGGCATGGGCCACGAGTTCGCCGACGTGCTCCCGCTGTTCGAGGAGGCCGGCCGTTCGCTGCTGGGCGCGACGGCGATGCGCGTCGACGCCCCCGACGAGGGGAACATGCACACCATCGAACTGGTCGGCACCGAGGCCCAGAAGGAGGAGTACCTCGAACCGCTCGTCGCGGGCGAGATCCGCTCTGGCTTCTCGATGACCGAACCCCGCGATGGCGCCGGCTCGGACCCGAAGATGATGAGGACCACCGCCACGAAGGACGGCGACGAGTGGGTCATCGACGGCCACAAGTGGTGGACCACGCAGGGTGACGAGGCCGACTTCTTCATCGTCATGGCCCGCACCGACGTGGACGCGCACCCGTACGAGGGGACCTCACTGTTCCTGGTCGACGCTGACGCCGACGGTGTCGAGATTGTCGAACCCACGCCGCACCTCGGACAGTCGATGATCCCCGAGAGCCACGCCGAGATCCGTTACGACGGCGTCCGCGTCTCGGAGGACGCGCTCCTCGGCACCGAGAACATGGGCTTCGTCCACGCCCAGCAGCGACTCGGGCCGGCCCGACTGACCCACTGCATGCGCTTCACGGGGATGGCCACGCGCGCGCTCACCATCGCCAAGACCTACATGGACGACCGCGAGGCGTTCGACTCGACGCTCGCGGAGAAGCAGGCCCAGCGCTACGCCATCGCGGACATGGAGACCCGCCTCCACGCGGTCCGGACGATGGTCCGCCACGCCGCCCGCCAGATATCCGCGGGCGAGGAGGCTCGCATCCCCGTCTCCATGTCGAAGGTGTTCGCCGCGAACACCACGCAGGAGGCCGTGGACCTCTCCATCCAGTGCTGTGGTGGTCCCGGGATGTCCCGGAAGCTCCCGCTCGCGGACTTCTACGACGCGGTCCGCGCGTTCCGCATCGTCGACGGAGCCGACGAGGTCCACAAGCGTGTCATCGCGCGTGACGCGTTCGACGAAGCGAACGTTCGGCCCGAGGAACTGGCGAACCTGCCCACCTTCTAGCGACCATCTTCTACCCCTCGGGGTCGCTCGGGCAACGACGTGGGTGAAGAAGGCGCTGCTCACGCCTGCGGCGCTCACAGCGGGTGGGTGTGCTGGCGATGCAGCATCGCCACCGTTCTCAGTCCATCGGGCTCCGGACCAGCATCCCGTGTTCGACCTTCATGCAGCGGTCTTGGACGAACTCGAGGCCGGCGGCTTTGGCCCTTCGTGCGCCTTCGTCGTTCCTGATGCCCTGCTGGAGCCAGATGACCCGAACGTCGTCACGAGCGAGCGCTTGCTCGACTATCGCCGGTACCTCCTCGGCCGGGCGGAACACCTGCACCACGTCGACCGGCCCGGGCACGTCGGCGAGTGAGTCGTACGTGCGCTCCCCGAGTATCTCGTCGGCGTTCGGGTTCACCGGCGTCAGTTCGTAGCCGTGGCGCTGGAGGTACGCAGGCACGATGTGTGCGGCCTTGTCGTAGTCCGTCGACGCCCCGACGACGGCGATCCGGTCGTAGTCGAGTATCCGGCGGAGCCCTTCGGGGTCCACGATCGGCATGGGTGGCGTACGTAACACCGACGTTTCAGCCTACCGTCGCCCAGTTCGATATCGCACTCACTCGTGTATCCGTTCGCCCGCGAGCGCCGCGACGGGGTTCTCACGTCCCGCGAGCACACACGCGAGCAGCCCGAGGTAGGCGACGAGCCCCCACCAGCAGGCCGCCACGGTCCACGGACCGTACCGTCTCGCGAGTGCAGAGCCGCCCACGAGGAGGCCGAGGAGACTGCCGAACTGCACCTCGCGGCGCTCCCACACGTCCCGTGTCCGCTCGGGATACCGGAGCATCGCGGCCTCGAGCGCGACGGCACCCACCACACCGACGAGGGCCACACCGGGGGAGCGGAGCGTCGCTGTCTCGCCGCGTCGACGCAGGAACCCACCGAGTCCGGCGAGCGCGACGAGCGCGAGCACTCCGTCGCGGAGTAGCCCACGGGTTCGCGCGTCCATACCCCTGCTCTGCACGCCCGAACCGAGAACCCTCCGGAGACGGAACACTCAATCCCCGCCCGCGTGGACGCCCGCACATGGAGACGATACACTCGGACTGGGGCGACTGGCTCCCGCGCGAGGTGGCCGACGCCGAACCCGACGGCCTCGACGTCTGGTACCTCGGGTGCAACGGCTTCTTCCTGAAGGCCAGCGACGGGACCACCTTGCTGATAGACCCCTACCTCGGGACGGGCGACCCGCCGCGCACCGTCCGGATGGTTCCGGTGCCGTTCCACCCCGGGGACGTCGAGGGCGTCGACGCGATACTGGCGACCCACGAACACACGGACCACGTCCACGGTCCCTCGCAGGCACCCGTCCTCGAGGGCACGGATGCCAACTTCTTCGCCCCCGACGACTCCGTCGAGAAGGCCCGCGAGGACGAGCGCTGGACCGACGAGTGGGACGTGGAGGATGACCAGCTCCACGTCGTCGCCGAGGGCGACCGCATCGACGTGGGCTCGCTCAGTGTCCACGTCGAACCGGCCCACGACCCCGACGCGAGCCACCCCGTGTCGTACGTCGTCGAACACGAGTCGGGGACGTTCTTCCACGGCGGTGACGCGCGCCCGAGCGAGGCGTTCGCCGACATCGGCGAGCGGTACGACATCGACCTCGGGGTTCTCGCGTTCGGCTCCAGCGGGATGATACCGGACAAGGAGACGCGTGAGCCCACGTTCACGCAGTGGTACTCGGACCCGAACATGGTCGCCGAGGCGGCGAACCAGCTCGCGCTAGACCGGCTGCTGCCGAGCCACTGGGACATCTGGAAGGGGCTGACCGCCGACCCGCGGTCGGTCCGCGACCACTGTCGGTCGTTCGCTCACCCGCGGACGGTGGTGGTGGCCGAGATCGGCGACCGTGTCTCGGTCGGCACCCCACGCTGAGGTGCGGTCGAGCCACCACGGGCACCCCCCACGGCGTGCAGGGGTGGGTCTCAGACGTGTGTCCGCCGCATACATTTATTTGCGAAAGGAATGATTGGCACACATGAGCAATGCCGACCCAGCGGAGGTGAACGTGGAGGTCGAACGCGACGGGGTGTCCGTCGAGAAGTCGTTCGAACCGGACGACTTCCCCGTCCCCGCCATCGCGTTCGTCGTCCGTTCGGAGCGAGACGTCGCCGTGAAGGTGCGACTGTCCGACGAGGTTCCGGACGACATCGAGGCGGAGGATATCGGGTTCCACCCAAAGTACGGCGCCGACTTCTGGGACAACGCGGACGGGAAACTGGTGTTCGAGCGCGAGTTCGAACCCGGTGAGGAGTACACCACGGTCTACGGACTGCGAGCGAAGGACACCGAGGCCGTCGAGCGGTTCCTCGGCGAGCCCGAACTCGAGGAGGTCTCGCCCGGTCTGGACGAAGAACCCGAGGACGCCGGCGAGGTGGTCAGCAACGTCATGAACGAGAGCGACAGCGAGGCCTCCGACGACGACCTGGAGGCGGCCATCGCCGCCGCGGACGCCGAGGAGGGCGGTGCCGACGACCTCGAGTCGGCCATCGCCGCGGCCGAGGCGGGCGACAGTGCCCCGGCTGTCTCGACCGACGACACGGCGACGGCCGACCCCTCGTCGGACCCCGTCTCCGTCGAGGTCGAGGACGTGACCGCGACGCTCGCCGAGGAGATGCGCGACGGGTCGGTCTCCGACGGTGACATCGAGACCCTGCGTGACGCCCTCGGCGTCGGTGAGGGGAGCGGGAGCGTGGAGGCCCGCATCAGTCACCTGCAGACGGAGATCAGCGACCTGCAGGCCTACACGGCGGCGCTCGAGGAGTTCCTCGACGAGAACGGCGAGGCACAGACGCTGCTGGCGGAACTCCAGGAGACGGTCGCCGAGTTCGACGGGCGCATCCAGAACCTCCGGGACGACGTGGAGACGGTCGCGGCGGCCACGGACTCTATCGACGAGATGGAGAGCGAGCTGTCTGACCTGGGCTCTCGCGTCCAGTCGCTCGACGACCGACTCGAGAACGTCTCGCAGAACGTGACCGAGGTGGAGTCCAGCGTCAACAGCCTCACGAGCGAGTTCGACGGCCTCCGCAACGAGGTCGACGCGGTCTCCCGGGAGGTCGACGAGGTGCGCGACGAGATGCCCGAGGAGGACATCGAGGAGATGGACCAGCACCTCGAGAGTCTGGACGAGCGCATCGACGGGCTGGAGTCCGAACTCGACCGGATGGAGGACCTGGAGGCGGAACTGGACGACCTCGCCCAGATGCGCGAGCGGATGGCCAGCGTCTTCGGCGGTGCCGCGGGGCCGGGTGACGACGAGGAGTAACGCCAGTTCGTCGCCGTCGAACCGGGCCGGTTTTGACCCAGCCGTCCGTCCGGGGAACCAATGAATCGGGTCTCGGTCGCCGTCCCCCGGAAGGGCCGACCGCTCGAGGCGGTACTCGAGCGGGTCGCGGCCCGCGGTGGGGACACCGACCTCGCCGATGAGGTCATCTCGACGCTCCAGTACGAGAAGGCACTCACCAAGGGGAACCAGTCCGACGAGCGTGGCGTCTACGACCGGCTCGCCGCCTACTCCGACACCGACGGCGGCCCCGAGTACACCTTGCTGCGCGACGACCGCGAGGGGTTCCCCCGTCGGGTCGTCTTCGACGCCTGCACGTTCGTCGTCGACGGCTACGAGGTCCAGCTCGTCGGCCGCGAGGAGCCGTTCCGCGCGCTCCGGAAACACGAGTTCGCACTCGGCTTCGACAGCGCCGACCTCGTCCTCGAGGAGGTGGTCGGCCTCGAACCAGAGCCGCTCGGGTCGCTCTCGGAGGTGAACGACCGTATCGACCCGCGGGACACGGACGTGCGTGTGGTGGGTGGGCTGGGCGACACGGTCCACCACACGCTGCTCGCGGACACGGAGGCGGTTGGTGCCTCCACCCCGCTCGACCGGGCGTTCGTCGACGACTACGAGGGGCCGTTCTGCATCTCGCCGCGGTACGAGCGACTCGTCGAGGCGGTCCTCGGCACCGACGCCGTCGAGGGGCTGGAGTTCGTCTACCCAGAGGACGGCGCCGAGGAGGAGGCCGCCATCGCGGCCGTGGGTGCTGGCGCGTACCTGACTGTCACCGGCGGCACCGCGCGAGACCACGGGCTGGTCGTGGGTGAGCGACTGTTCCCGAGCGAGACCGTGCTCCTGGAGAACGTCGGGGAGGTAGACGAGGAGGCCCGTTCGCTGGCGCGTCACCTCGTCGCCGGCGTCGAGACGGAACTGACCGTCGAGGCCTGAGCAGGGAGTCCGGACCGCCGCTCGACTCTCGGTATCGCCGTCTCGGGTCTACGGACAGATGGTGTGGAGCACCGTCCCCTCTATCTTGCGCAGGTGCTCACCGACCGTCGTGGCGGTGCAGTCGAGTTCGTTCGCGAGGTCCTCGTAGGTGGACTCGCGTGGTTCCTCGTAGTACCCCATCTCGATGGCGATCTCGAGGATCTCCTGCTGGCGTGGGGTGAGTTCGGTGAACAGCCGCTCCAGTTGTGGCTGGTACTCGCCGGTCCGCTCGACGTTCGCCCGGACGCCGCCCGGAATCTCGGGAATTGCGTCGCGGATGTCCCCCTCCTCGCCGACGATGGTCACCTCGACCGCGCCGTCGCGCCTGAACACCATCGGGTAGTCGATGACGATCCCGTACCGCTGGGGGATGTGCAGGAGCCCGGCGACGATGTCGCTCGGGTCGACGTGAGCGAACATCAGGGCGTTCTCCCCCGTCTCCGAGAGTTGCCAGGCGATGGCGTGGTCGAAGTGCGCGTCGGCCATCTCCCGGAGGCGCTCCGTGTCTCCCGCGTACTCGGAGAGGACCACCGCGCTCCCGTCGTCGAGGAGGTTCATCTGGTGGATGGCCTCCTCGCGGACGTTCGGTTCGTCGGTCAGTACCTCGTCGAAGCGGTGGAACCAGCCCCGCTCGGGCCGGATGGTGAGGTCGACGTAGCGCATATGTGAGGCTCTCCCCGCACCGCACCTATCGTTTCTCCCGTGCGACTCCGGGGGTTTAGATGCCGCACGGGGCCCGGCGTCGCGTTCGCGAGTGGCGAGACCAGCGACGGGGACGACAGGGTCGGCCTGCCGGACTCGGCCAGATGGACGCCTGCGGGCCTCTCCCGGCCACTGCCGGAGAGTCTGCGTCGCAGAGACGACATCGCCGACAATCGAGATTCTGTATAGCAAGATGCGGTTTATGCGTCGCGTGTGAGGCCACACGCTCGGCCCCCAAGTAACAACCTTTCTACAGTATTGGCCGGTCTCGCTACAACACGGCGTACACGTTCGCCTCGTACACCGACCTGACCCGGTCCCCCCAGTTGTGGGTGTAGGTGTCGATGACGTCGCTGGCGACGTCCCCACGGAGGTACTTGACGACCCCTCTGTCTCCCGTTCGGTCCCGGAGGTGCGTCGTGAAGAAGTGCCGGAAGTAGTGTGGCGTGACGTTCTCGGCGGCGTCTCCGCCCTCGCGGTGCCACCCACGGGCCTCGGCGTGCCCCCTGACCACGTTCCGGACCATCTTCGGTGTCAGTCGCTCGCCCCAGCGGTCGCGGGTGCTGAGGAACAGTGGGTCGGCTGGGGACCGCGTGTCCGGTCTGACAGCGAGCCAGCCCCTGAGCGCCGATCTGAGTTCGGCGTCGACGGGGATCACCGTGTCGCGCTTGCGCTTGTTCGAGGCCGTGCGCTCCTCCCCGTTGTAGGCGTGTCCTCGGGACGGTTCACTCGCCACGTAGAGCGTATCCGGGCGGTTCTCGACCGCTGCGCGGGGACGAGCCTCGAACGCGGCGTTCACCTCGGGGTCCTCGAGGTGCAGGTCGCGGAGGTCGAGGTTGCAGAGTTCACCGACACGCATCCCGGTCTTCAGCAGGGTAACGACGAGCGCCCGGTCCAGCGGGTGGCGGATGTCGGCCACGAACGCCCGCATCGTCGGGACGTCGACCTCCCGGCGAGCGGGGTCCGTGTCGATGGATTCGTCCATCTCCTCCATCACGAGCGCCATGGGGTTACCGTCGAACGCCTCCACCTGCGTCATGTAGGCGTAGAACCGGTGGAGGTAGGAGGCGTACGTCGCGACGGTGGAGGGCGCGTGGTCGCCACGCAGGGAGTGTACCCAGGCCATGCAGTCGCGTTGCCCGGCCGTCCGGAAGTCCACGCCACGGGTCCCGAGGAACCGCTCACAGCGGCGGAGCACCCGCTCGTAGGCGTCGCGGGTCCGCTGGGTCTTCCCGTGGTAGGTGATGTCCTGGAGGAAGTACGCCACTGGGTCCTCGGCCGAGTCCGGGGTGCCCCCCTCGACGCTCATTCGTCCACCACGTAGCCACCCGCCCGGCCGCTGTACTTCACGCGGTTGGCCGACTGGAGGGAGTCCAGTGCGTCCTCGAGTCGCTCCTCGAAGTCACCGGCGAGTCCCTCGACGAGCTGGTCCCAGTCGAGTGGTCCCTCCGACTGGAGCAGTTCGACGACCCCCGTCTCGAGGCCGTCACCCCCTGGGGTCGCGTCCGGAGAACCGCCTTCGACGGGCTTACTGGGGGTGGCCTGCCCCGATTCGACGCGTTCGAAGCCGCTCCGGCCCGATTGGACCATCGTGCGCACGAACTCGCTCAGGCTCATCCCGAGCTCGTCGGCCTGGTCGCGCCACAGGTCTCGCTGGTATGCCGGGACGTAGGTGCGTACCCCGACTCGCTCGTTCGGGTCGTCGGTACCGCCCGACCCACTCGACTCGCTCATGATTCCAGGGTCGGACCCGTGTCACTTCAATCTGTGTCAGACGCGACGATAAGTGAGTTTATCTTCCCAGGCGGCGCTGGAGTTTGATGTGTTATCTCGTTTTGTGGAGCCAAGATTCTTCTAAGTAGTGTCATACGAGACGATATACTCTGGTTGCAGGGTGGCAGTGATTGACACGCCAGGACCCTCGAACGCGCCCCGGCAACTCTTGTTATAGCATGAACGTTTATGATAGTAGCGCACGTCGGTGGGAGTAAGAGATGCTCGCTGTAGGCGTACACCACTGATTCTCCCCCTGCCCACAGCAACGTATCCGAGCACCCTGCGACCCACCAGACACAGATGACACGCACCACCGACACAGAGACCCGTACCCGACCGACCGACGACATCGACCCGATGGTCCCCATCATGCCCGGGCGCGACATCCGCACGGACGGCGGTCGAATCACGCGCCCCGAACGCGTCCCCAGGCGCCCGCCGGAGACGGAGTACACGACCGAGTACGGCCGCGGGGCCGAGGAGATCGCCCCGATGGTCGAGGACCTGCGCTGACTTTTCGGCAGACCTAAACCCTCGTACGACCCCGCTCTACTCGTGAGCGAAGCGTACACGTTCGACGACGTGAGCGTCGTCATGGGGACGTACAACGAGGAAGCCGCCATCGCCACCGTACTCTCGGACATCGACCAGGTCACCGACGGGCGTGCGGAGGTGGTGTGCGTCGACGGCAGCGACGACAGGACGCCCGACATCGCGCGTGAGCACGGCGCCATCGTCGTCGAGCAGGAGCCGCAGGGCTACGGTGTCGCGGTCCGTGAGGCACTCCTCACGGCCTCTCGGCCCGTCATCGTCACCACGGACTGCGACGACACCTACCCGATGGAGGCACTGCCGCGGTTCCTCGAGCTGATCAACGAGGGCTACGACGTCGTCAGCGGGGACCGGCTCTATCACGGTGCCGAGGCGATGCCTCTGTTCAACCGGCTCGGGAATCAGGGGTTCGCCCTCCTCGCCTCTCTGCTGATGGGCGAACGCGTCCACGACACCACCACGGGGATGCGGGCCTACCGGCGCGAGGTGATCCGCGAGAACCGTTTCACCCAGAACACCGGGCTCTCCGCGGAACTGCTGATTCGCCCGCTGATGCGGGGCTACAGGGTCCGTGAGGAGCCCATCGAGTACGCCGAACGACTCGGCGAGACCAAACTCGACCCCATCCAGGGCGGGTGGGAGATCGGCGCCAGCATCGTGAAGGTCTGTCTCGAAGAGCAGTTCCGTCGCTGAAGTATCACATTTGTTTTTACTATCGTCCGGCACGCCCGTCTCGCGTCGGACTCGTAAACTGCATGTTGATATATCGAATCCGGGCGCCTCTCGATGTCACAGTTTCGGAAAGTAGTGGCCTACCAATCGCTTGTTTTCGGCTCTCACCGCCTCGAACTCTCTTTCTCATCCCGATTCACCGCAATCTATACAGAATATGATACTTGTGGAATGGATGCGGGATCGACTTCCAAAAGTCTAAACATAGTGGTAGGTACGGCGAAATAATCATGTCACTCTTGATTGGTCGGTTCGTGCGGAGACGCGGCCGCGGACTACTTCAGATGCGAACCACAGTTAACTTTGATTGAAAGTCAGGTCTACTCTTTGGTTGGTTTCCTGTGTATGGCCACCGGTCAGTCGTCGTATCGCTCTACGAGGAGTTCCTGAATGTCGTCCACGTGGCTTAGGAGTCGCCGTGCCTCTTGGGATGCCTCCACGGCACCGTAACGCTCCATCGCATCGAAGACCTGCTGCCCATCCTTATCGAGTCGGTAGAGTTTGCGGTCTCCTTCCTCGTCGATGACCCGGTCAAGTTCCCACGCCTCGAGTCGGATTCCCTCCTCCAGTCGCTTGGAGAGCGTGCTGGTGCTGATTCGGAGGCTCTCCTCAAGATCGGTGAACCGCCGTGGCTTCGTACCGAGGTCAGCGACGATGTGTAGCGTTCCCTCTGCCCGAAGGAACTCCCGCCACGCCTCGCGCTCGTCCATCTCTGCGAGTCTGATGGTGCGGCCCCCAGAAGTCGGTTGCGTAGCTCAATCGAGTGGGGATACTACCGATTCATCACGGGTAACAGCACAGTCTTCTCGGCGATTTTCGGCGGTTCAGCCTCTTTCCCTAATCTGAACAGTACTATCTGATCGACTCCTTAGATTCAATCTCCACTCGGCAAGTCCGGTTCGGCGAACTCGTCCTTGATGTACACCACCGGTAGCCCCAATACGGTATCTATCCGACCGCGATTCTCATACATATGCGACTTGTCCGCGGTGACCAGCTTCTCGATGAGATTCCGATTACGCTGGTGCGCCGCATCGCAGAGAATCATCTTGTCCCGGTACCCGTTGACGAACCCGAGTCGCCTGTTGCGTTCTCCTTCACTCCACGAGTTAGACGGGCCCCAAGTGACCCGATTCTGAAGCCGGTCTCGGGTCTCCAAGGCGTCGTGCATAATGGTGTCGCACAGCACATCTATCGCCCTGCGCGCTACCTTCTGAGTTACCGTTTGGCCACCAATCTCGCGTTGAAGGAACTCCCTGATGTTGGGTCTGATGATGTCCCGAATCAGTCGTTGGGGGTACACCTCCTCCTCAATACCGGTCACTGACACGAACTCGTCCACGAGTGTCTCTATATCCAACTCCTCGTCGCCGTAGCTCCGGAGCTTGATGTCCAAATTGGTTTGCGTGACTCGAATGTTGGAGAACTTCTCACCGAACAATCCCTCGCAACTTCCCCAGCTCACCTCCGTCGATTCAAGCGAGTTATTCGAGGTTCTATTGCAGTACTCGTAGATTACTGCCCGACTCGTGTAGAGCGAGTTGTCTGTCTCAAAGAGTCGTTCGGCCTCATCGCGCCAGAGATCGTGAAGGAATGTAACCCCAACGAGCGGCGCGGTGTCGAGAAAGTACCGTGTCATAGAGATCTACCCGAGCACCTCAAAGTCGACATGAGGGAGAACGAGCGCATCGGCAGCTCTCCGCGTGGTCTGGTCGTCCCGGGCGTTCGCCTTCGCCTTCTCACGTTCCCAGTCCCTCAGCTGGCTCCGGAGCTGTTCCTTTGCGTCCTCTATGCTGGTGAGGTTAAGCTCCTGTTCGATGCGCTCTCGCGTCAGTCCGTCGTTCTCTCGCACCGCCAGTTCCAGGCAGAAAAGCCGCCAGAACACCTTGGAGTACTTTTTGGCTTGCGCCGGTTCGTACCTACTGGAGTCCAGCTCGGTGCTCATCAGCCGGTACCAGATGTGAAGGTCATCCTCATACGTCGGGAACGATTCGGTCGGGAAGCTCTCGACGATTTCGAAGACCGTCTCACGCGTCGCCCCGACGTTCCTGTCAAACGAGAGTGTCATCTGTTCCGAGTCCGCCGTCTCTAACTGCTTGTCTATACTTCGGTAGTGTCGCTGAACCGCGTAAGGCGCATCGTCGTACATCCGGTCAGTCAGGCCCTCCAAACCAAGGTCGTAATAGCGTTCGAGCGTGCGACGAACCGCCCGTCGTGCCCGCCGAACAGTCCCATCTGGCCGGTCAATATCATCCACCGTGATGTCGCAATGTACCTCGGCGTCGTCCAGTTCTCCCCCGGTGTGGAGATCAGTGCCGGTCGTCGCGGCCATCGTCCCATACATATACCAGAACGTCGGGATGTCAACCGTGATTCGCTCACTTTCAAGCTCGTCCTTTGCGAAGTAGAGCAGCTTGTGGAGGGCCTTTTTCGGGAGAGAGACTTCGGAGTCGTACTCGTCGAGCAGTAGGGCGGCCACCTCGTCCGTACTCATTTCACCGTACATCAACTGGTCAACCAGTCGTACGATTCGAGGGTATATTTGTGTAGGGGCCGGGGGGAAACATTCTCCACGATGTGGCACGCATTGCCGGCGAGCGGATGCCGATCTACAACCACGAGGGCGGGAGCGAGGCAAGCGGGGACAAAGGCGAGAAGTATAAACAGGCGATTGAGGAGTATCTTCGCGCTCGTGGGTTCAGCATCGAGCGTCGTTCGAACCACCACAGCACCACCGAAGACTTGGCCGCTGTCGGTGTGGGTGACGATTTCCTCTACTTTGGTGGTGAGAAGGTTGGGGACGCGGTGAAAGAGTTCTGGCGGGTAGAGGCCAAGGCGACCAAGCTGTCGCGGCTGGACGATGACTTCCTAACCGAGCTGGCGCGCGTCTTCATCGACTACTGTGAGGAAGACGGTCAGTTCGCGTACCACATCTTCGCCTCTTATCTCCAGGCCTTCGAAAAGTGGGAACGAATTTTCGACCCTCGAAAGAACACGCCGGAACACATCGAGGACTACTTCGAGACGATGGGGGAGAATCAGAAGCTGAACGAGGCCGAGCTAACCGCCTTCAACCAGCTCGATCTTGAGGACTTCGAACGATTCCTAGGCGACGTGTTCGTCCATCGAGCGACGTGGAATCGGCTCGGACAGATGGCCGAAGACGAGCGGGGCGTCGATCGAGAAAAGTGGGACTTTTACACCCGCGAGAACGCGCCGGTTCATGAGAGGGAGACACTCGTCGCCAACTTCCTCCGAATTAGTGGGTTTCCAGAGTCAATCTACATCGGTCGGAACCTAGCCGACCATCCTGAGGACATCTTCGTTGACAACCCTCGTCATCTCCCAATTTGGGTTGAGGAAGGGTCGTTCTACAGTCTGCTTCCGCCCTCCGAGATGTCGCAATCACTCATTCAGTTCGTAGAAGAGGACTCAGTCCGGAGCCGACCTTTCCTTGAGTGGCTAAACGTCGAAGAGGAGGCGCCTCGTCTCGCGAAGCGGCTGTTCAACCGTGCGGTTCGAGAACGAGCGGTTACGCGGTACGAGGGTTGTAAGCTGGTGCGTCACCGGTACGAGAACCGCCTACTTTTCGAACACGAGACGGAGGGCTCCGATGCCGGGGATGGCGATATGAACAAGACGAAAATTGAGGGATGGGACGTGGCAATGGACTGGAGCGGCTACGCCGCCCACCGCTATGCTAATCCAGTTGTCAAGCGATACGATGACCAGTTCTACGTGTTCATCGACACTGGGTGGATGTTTTCCCGCTCCGGAAGAGGTGCCAGTATCATCGACGGAGACCTGGCGAGCGAACTCCACAACGACCTCCAGAGTGCCGGGCACGGAAATCCCAACAACCTGAAGGCCCAGTTCCGCCAGTGGCGGGCCTACCTATGGATGGACGGCTCCGATCGAGAAGGACTATCGCCACCCGGAGACGACCCACAAGAGCTGGAGTTCGACGCGGTGGAAAGCCTACGAATCGGGAAGCGTCCCCCGAAGAACACCGAAGAGCGGGAACATCTGATGCAACGAGGTGTTGATGATTACTGATGCCCGAATTTGATGTGGACTTCCTCACCGAGCCCGACCTCGTGTTCGACGGCGGTCAGAGTGCGAAGGATCCGCGCGCCGGACTCCTGAAGTACGGCCCCTGTCCGCCGCGCGACGGTTCGGAACACGAAATCGTCCGGATCGGTTTAATCGGTGATAGCTGGTCGATTTCAGCGATGCGCGGCCTTTTGGAGGATATGCGCTATGGGATACTCCCGAACGGGAGCGACCGCGAGCGGTGGAACCAACCGTTCCCCGGCCTCGGCCCGAACTCCGAACTCCGGATGTCGTTCGACCAGCGGCAGATGTGGCGGGGGAGAATCGAGGAAGACGACCTTGACGCGCTGACCGGCGTCAGAGGCGAGTCTAAGCGTGTTGAGCAGGCAATCAACTACGTCAAGTTCCAGATGGAAAACATCTGTTCCCAGACGCCGAACCCAGACGTGGTCATTGTCAGCATCCCCGAAACCCTCGCAGAGTTGCTGACTGAGGGTAAGAAAGCGGATACTATTCGGACGACGGACACCGATTTCAGAAGCCGAATCAAGCTACTTGGGATGCTCAACGACACCCCAACGCAGTTGATCGGCCCCAAGACCCTCCGCGGTGAGGACGTCCAACCAAAGCGCGAGGTGGCATGGAACCTCGCGGTCGGGCTCCTCTACAAGGCACGTCGAGGGCGGCCGTGGAAGCTCACGGAGCTAAAGTCGAACACCTGCTACGCCGGCATCTCGTTTTATGACGAGCGTGGGACAGACCCCGACACAAGGGCCTCAATCGCGCAGGTGTTCATGGAAACCGGGGAGAACTTCGTCATTCGGGGCGACCCGGTCGCCGACATAGCCAGCGATAAGAACACCGGTCGCACCCACCTTTCGACCGAGGATGCGGAGAGACTGATTGAGACTATCTTGGAGCGGTACGGCGAGCGACGTGAGGAGCGCCCCGACCGATTGGTGATCCACAAATCCTCCAACTTCTGGGAAGAGGAGACTGCTGGTTTCATCTCCGGTTCAGAAGGGGTGAGGCGTCGTGACTTTATCACAATCCGCGAGCACCATCCGATTCGGCTGTTCAGCAATACACAGTACCCACCCCTTCGCGGAACGGTCGCTCTCCCGCCGGGACGGGAGGAGTACTACCTCTACACGAAGGGGTTTGTGCCGGAAATCTCGGCGTACAACGATTCCGGTACTCCCAACCCCATTGTCGTCCGACCCCACGGAGAGGTGAACGACACCTCGTACCGAGAGATATGCGAGGAGATACTTGCTTTCTCAAAGCTTGACTGGAACAGTTCAGATTTCTGTAAGAAGCTCCCCGTCACCGTTGGCATCGCGGACGCAGTGAGCGACATTCTCGCGGAGCCTATGGCGCAGGAGCTACCGGACGGCGCGTTCCCGTACCACTATTACTACTATATGTGAGAGTCTCAGGCGGAGTTAGAGCCGTTTCTCGGTGATGTCCTTAGCAGGGACAAAGACGCGGACGAGTTCGCCCAGCTCCCACGTCCGGTGGACGTCGGCGAGGTTGTGGAGGCACACCTGGAGCAGGTCGCCCGTGCGGTAGTGATGGGCGGCGCTACCGGAACTCTCGAACGGGTCGTACGCCCGCGACGCGTACCATGGATGGCCCTCCACATCCAACAGCCCCGCCGGGTCGGGCGCGTCCTCGAACAGCAGCTCGTGGGCGCCGGTGAGCGTGTTCGCGTCCGCACTCGCGCCGTACGCCGTGTGGGTGGTGTTCAGGCGCTTCTTCACCGGGTCGTACAGATCCGAGGACATCACGCCGTCGAGCACCCAGTCCACGCCCCGTCTGAAGCAGCGGGTACGAACGAACGGGAGGTCGAAGCCACCCTTCCATGAGTCTGCGTTGTAGGCGACGAGTCGGTCGTAGTCGCGTTCGAACCGCTCGAACAGCTCCTCGCCCATCGCCCGCAACAACTCCGTCTCGTCGTCGCACACTCGGACGCGCACGTCCGCCCCGCTCGCGTCATCGAGGCCGTCCGTGAGCAACCGCTCGTCCACGGAGTGTGGGCCGGCGTTTACGAGTAGGGTGGCGTGTCCGCCGCGATACCAGAACCCGCAGACGGTGATCTCACCCCGCCAGCCGAAGCCGGTCGTCTCGATGTCCCACGCCACGTGGCCGCGGTCTGTCCAGTCTCGCATCTCCTCGGACGAGACGAACGCTGACGGGATAGGCGAAACCGGGTCGTTGCCGGGACTGCCGGGTTCAGCGCCTTCCTCCCGGGCGGAGAAAGATTTACTCAGTCACGACAACGTACCAACAGACGACATGGCCGCCCCGACGCTGATAGATGGCATCAAGCGAGCCCTCGTGCTCCTCGCACTCCCGTCAGCGGGGGTTCTCGCACTCGTTGGCGGCGTTGACGTCATCTACGGGGGTGAGGTCGCCGGGCAAGCCTACCTCGGGGCAATTGCGGTGATTCTCGGGGGAGTCTACCTGGCGGCGAAGTACTGGAACATCCGCTACACCGTGGGCTTCGTCGGTGCTGGCGTCGTGGCCGTGGTGGGTGCTCCGAGCTTCGTCTCCAACTTGATTCCCGAGACGTACGCCAACGCGGGGACGCTTCTCGTACTGTTGTTCGTCGTGTTGGTGGGGATGCGCCTCCTCGACAAGATGGAGGGCTGACCCGGCTCTCGGCGTACTACTCAACCGTGGAGTAACGTCGCGCCTTCCCCTCGCCCTCTGCGGTGACGAGGTTGTACCGACGCATCTTCCGGAGGTAGTTGCGGAGCGTGCGCTCTGCCCGCGGCTCGTCCACCGCCTCGCGGTACGCCTCGTAGAGCGCGTCCGGGCGGACGCCGTCCCGCTCGGTGATGAGGTCGTACACCACGCGCTGGTGCGGGGTGAGCTTCTCGAGGCTCTGCTGGCGGATCTTGGACTTCGCTTCCGGGGCGGCCTCGCGGAGCATCGCGTCGGTGATGCGGGCCGCTCCCTCCCGGTCGGCGGCCTCGGCGGCCGCACGGAGCGTACCGATGGCCACGCGTGCGTCGCCGGCGGCCGCGTCCGCGACCCACCTGAGCTGTTCGTTCGTGATGGCATCCTCTCGGAGACCCCACCGCACGCGGTCTTCGAGGATGGCAACCAGCTCGTCCACGCCGTAGCGATCGAACCGGATGTGGTGGGCGGTCTTGAGGCGGCTGGCAACGCGCTCCTCGAGCGGCGCGTACAGTGCCTCCTCGGCGTTGGCGATCAGGACGACGGAGAGCCCGCGCGTGCGGTGGAGGTCGTACAGGACGCCCTTCTCCTCCAGTTGGTCGACCTCGTCGAGGATGGCAACGTACGGCGTGTCTAGGTTCTCCCGCAGGCGGTCAAGCAGGGAGTCGCGGGGCGTGGACTGGCGGTGGACGTCGTACGCCTCGCCGATGCCCTCTAGGAGGCGGTAGAGCGTCTTGTACCGGGTGTAGGCGTCCCAGCAGTTGACGTACTGGACGGTGGCGTCGGTCTCCCGCTGGAGGCGGTCGCCGACGTGCCGCGCGATACAGGTCTTCCCGGTGCCGGACGGGCCGGTGAGCAGGGCGGGATCGGCGTGGCGACCGTCGAGGAGCGGGTCAAGCGAGCTGGTGAGCGCGTCCACCTCACCCTCTCGGTGCCGCACGTCTCCGGGCACGAACGCGGGCTCCAACGGCCGGGGGTCGACAATCATACGCGTCGGGCCCGGCAGCGACCGTATTAGTTGTGAGGGGGTGACATCCGGGTTTCCGATACGATTCGCGACGCTCCAAATCGGTTCTCCGGCAGAGGACAATTCGTTGCGTGGTTATATTATCTCCCCAGCAATTAATCCGCCAACGCCATTGGGTTCAGCCAACCGGCCCTCGGAGGCGAATCTCCGTAGAATGCCACAACCATGACAAGCAGGGTAATCAGCGATTACGTCACGCCAAGCGACGAGATCCTCGTCGACGGAGAGATCACCACGCGCGATCTCCTCGACGAGGTCGACCTCTACAACCTCTATGACGACGGCGACGTCCCCGAGAAGGATGCCGACCGCATCCTCGGTATCACCTACCCGACGCGGACGCTCCGCACGGTCATCGAGCGCACCACCGAGAAGCTCGCGCCCGCCGACCCACTCGACGACGGAGCGCACGTCATCGCCGGCGGGTACGGCACCGGGAAGAGCCACGTCGGCCTCGTTCTCTACCATCTCCTGAACGATCCGGAGCGGGGCCGCGAGTGGCTTGCCGCGAACGACATCGACGCTCCGCTCCCGGACGAGAGCCGCGTGGCCGCCCTCCAGATGCTCAACCTCGACCGCCCAACAGGCGAGACCTACGAGCAGCTATGGCGACCCATCTACCGTGAACTCGGCATCGAGGATGAGCTCGACGGCACGGGCGAGGTGCCCTCTGCGTCCGACATCCGCGACGCTCTCGATGACACCCCGACGCTCCTGTTCATCGACGAGATCGAGCGATGGCTCAACGCCAGTGTCCGCCGGGAGTTCTGGGACGACAACCTCGCGTTCCTCCAGAACCTGATGGAGGCGGCGGGGCGGAAGGATACGCCACTCGTCACGTTCGTCTCCCTGCTGTATGACGATGCTGAGGTACAGGAGGTCGCCGAGCGGACGAACCCGTTCATCCACAACCTGACCGCCAGGCGCGAGGAGAAGATCCAGTTCATCACGCACCGACTCGTCGGGTCTAGAGACGACCCGAAGGGAATTGAGAGGGTCGTCAGCGACTACGTTGAGGCCTACCGGGGAAGCGAACTCGTGGACATCGACGACTATCAGGGGCTCTCCGACCGCATCGATCGCTACTATCCGTTCCACCCTGACACGCTCGACCTGTTGATGCGGAAGTTCACCAACGCACGGTCGAGTGACGCCCGGAGCCTGCTGGACTTCCTCACCCGCGTGTTTGCCGACAACTACGATGCGGTCGACCTGATCCTGACCGGTGACGTCGATGTCAACCGACACATCGACCGACTCTCCGCTCTCGATGGTGAGCTGCTCCCGTCGAAGTACGGCGACGATCGGGAACGCCTCCAGAACGATGACGGCTCCTTCGATCCGCACGTCGAGGGGCTGCTGAACACCGTGCTGCTCCACAGCCTCACCGCCGCCGGTGAGGAGGGGGCCAACCGGCACCAGATGATCATGGGTGGCCTCCGTCCGGGCATCAACAGCCACGAGATCATCCAGACGTTCACCAACGAGGTGGCAGGTTACGCGTGGCACATCCACCGCCTCAACGGCGAGTTCTCCTTCGACGTGGACGAGAACCCGGCCGCTCGCATCGAGAAGAAAGCCGAGGACGTCCACCGGAAGGAGGCCGTCCACCGTATCGAGAACCTCGTACTGGAGGAGCTGTTCGGCGGCCGTGAGAACGTCCACGTCTGGGGGCCGATCAACACCGAGCAGCAGATCGACGACAACAGGTCGTTCAAGATTCTGGTGCGGCTCGACTACCAGCGTACCTACGGGAAGGACTTCGCCGAGTTCGTCGATGGTCGTGAGTTCCCGAACACGATGGTCGTGGTCGCGCCGGACGCGGACGTCCAGTCCAACACGGGCATCATCAAGATGGCCAAGAACGTCGTGGCCGGCGAACAGCTCCGCGACGACGGTGGCGACGTTCCTGACGGGTTCGACGACATCCACCAGCAGAACCACGACAACCTCAGGGAGCGCGTGCGCGACAAGTTCGGCAACGTCCACATCAGCACCGAGCGTAAGGGGGAGGTGCGACTCGTACCCTCCACGCTCTCGGCACGCGACGGAGAGGACTTCTACGAGGCGACCGTCCGCACCGTCACGCCCGACGAGAGCGACATCAGCAAGGCGGTCAGGGAGATTCTCGCCGACCGGGCAGAGAGCGGACTCGAGTACCGGTACCTCCTGAACGACTTCTACCGCGATGTGGGCACACCCACGCTGGTGGACAAGGAGACCTTCGAGACGACGATCAAGGATCTCTGTGCCGACGGCGTCATCAGCGTCGGCGGCACCATCGACTCGCGGCCATCCAGCATCGGCAGCAACTCGACGGTCATCCACGGTGACTTCGTCGCCGCGACTCCGACCGACACCGACGATACGGACGAGTTCGGCGGAGCCGACACGCGGGACGCGCCCGAAACCCCGACTGGGGGCAAGGTAGAGGATGAGGGCATGGCAGAGTCCGACGGTGGTTCGACCACCACGCTCGGTGGTACGGAGGTCACCGACGGGCCGGCCGACTCGACTGATGGCCCCGAGGTCAAGACGGGTGACGGGTCGGCTACGGAGGAGCCATCAACGGTGACGTTCCCCGCGATGCCCCCGCTGAAAGCGGACAACAAATTCTCCCTCGTCGACAAGCTGGAGCGAAGGATGGGAGCCGACTGGGAGGTACACCATCTGACGCTCAAAATCGAAGCGTCGCTTTCGGACGATGACCTGGGGGAAATCGGTCTCGCGGGCTACTCGGAGCTGGCCGACCGAACAGAGGTGGACGAGGAGCTAACGATGGACGCCAGCGACGCCCCGCTCTCGAAGCGACGCGTTTTGGACATCGTAGAGGACGTCAGCGTCCCACGGGTCGCCACCCTCTCTATCCGCCTAGAGGTGATGAAACATGAGTAGGGGCCTCTACGGTATCGACGAGGTGCGTCACCTCGTCAACGACGACCCGTTCGACGCCCTGTTCGAGTGCCTGCGTCGCATCTGGGACGCGGATGATGCCTTCGAGGCCAAGCAGGTCGCTGACCGGGAGTACCGGACGCGGCTCCTCGAACGAGAGATTTCACGGCAGTACCCCGATCTGTACGACGACTTGGTCGATCGAGTGGGCGACCATCCGCTGATGGAGCTGACCGACGGCTGCGGCATCATCATGGACGGCATGAGCCTCCGCGAGGGGTTCCGCTTGGCCGCCGACCTCGCCGAGGAACGGGACTGGACGGTGGAGTACGACTGGGCGGCCTGTGAGGGCCTGCCCACGGAGACGAAGTTCATCGCCCAGCCGTGGTTCAACGCGAACGGCGGCAAGCAGGCCAGCATGAAACACGACCATGTGGCCTACATCGGTGAACCGGAGGTGCCGCCGCTTCCGGGCACCTCGCCGGAGTACGTCTGGTCGCGCTTCCCCGACAAGCGACTCCACAACTCGCAGGAGGGCCAGTACACCCTGACGGAGCTCGTCGAGGTGTACGACGAGGCAAAGGAGTTGGTGATCGACATCATCGAGGAGAGCGTCCACGACCGGTTCTTGGTGTCGAGCGACCACGGCTACGTGAATTTCAGCGGCAACAACCCCTACCGTCTCGCCGAGGAAGACGAAGCGATTCTGAAGGAGAAGTTCAGTGGCCGTTACCGAGAGGTGGAACACAGCGGTCTGCTGCGGAAGCTGGAGCGAGATGGCATCATCCACCGCGCCGGCGGCCACTACCTGATTCGAGGCCACCACAGCTGGACGAAGCGTGGTGCGACCTCGCGCATTGATCACGGGGGACTGACCCTCGTAGAGACGATGACTCCCCTACTGACGGTCGATACGACCGGTGACTGATATGGAGACCTGGAACAAACTACCCCTCGAACTCATCGACGAACTGGCGGAGAAAGAGACCTACCGACGCGACATCTACCGGCCCATCTACTCGCTCCACAAGTGGTGGGCACGCCGTCCGGGCTCCACGTTCCGATGCCTCGGCCTCGCCGCACTCAGCGACGACAGTGTCACCAAGGACGACATTCTTCGAGAGGTGCCTCAGACGGGCACACATGAGGGGCTGTACCTCAATCCAAGCAAAGACAGAATCGACAACGATGCAGTAGTTCTTGATCCGTTCGCTGGTGGCGGTACAAGTCTAGTTGAGTTGAATCGACTCGGTGCGGATGTCATCGGGTACGAGCTGAATCCTGTGGCATGGTGGATTCAAAAGAAGTCGATGGATGAAGTCAATATTGAGGTTCTGAGGTCTGAGTTCGACCGTATAATCCAAGAAACGAGAGAAGAAGTTGCCAACCTCTATACGACGACCAATCCGCAGACCGGTGAAGAGTGCGAAGTACTCTACTACTTCCAGTCTCAGAAAATTCCGTGCTTGACCTGTGATGAAGAGGTTCAACTCTTCCCGCGTTACCAGCTAGCAAAAACAAAGGCGACCCGACCTGGAGCCCTATATTGTCCTAACGAAGAGTGTGACGACCGGGTTATTGAGCTACGTGACAGAAAAAAGGGTCTTGATGCCGGTGACGAGGTGACCGTCGAGGACGGACAGCCAGTCGAGGTAACTGAAGATGGAAACGAGGTTTGTCCCAGTTGCGGGCACGAGTTCGATCCAAACGACGGTAATGCCGGATACGGGAAGTACACATGTTCTAACGGGCACAAGCACGACATCAAGGAAACCCTCCAGCGCCGAGATCGGGCACCTCAGTTCGAGAGATTCGCCCTCCAGTACGTCGATGCTCGCGGGGAAAAGAAGATAAAACAGTTCGACGAGAGCGATGCTGAGTCTGTCAAAGCTGCCCGAGAGCGACTTGAGGATGCCCGAGCAGACCTGCCTATCCCCTCACAAGAGATACCAGAAGGTATGGCGATGACGACTGGCGCGTTGCTAAACTACAACTACACGAGGTTCAGCGAACTATTTACCGACCGACACCTTCTGACCTTTGGGCTTTTGTTCAGGAAGGCGTGGGCAGTCCGCAGTAACCAGTTTGAGGAAGCCGATGCGCAGAACATCGCTGAGTTTCTCGTCACAGCCATCTCGAACTGCTTAGAGCGGAACAGCAAACTCTCCATGTGGGACTACGGCGATCAGAAGGGGTTCAATGTGTTCAAGCGACACGCATTCATCCCACGTGTCCAACCTGTTGAGTCGAATCCACTTAACCACGAAGGAACCGTCGCCTCCCTCCAGAACTTCTTTGATAAGGTCGAACGAGCTAAGCGATACTGTGAAAGACCGTTCGAGAAGGTCAAGAACCGCCAAAGCGGCTCGGTTGAGCAGTTCTATATCAACTCGGAATCGGTTAGCGAGTCCCGAGTCGCTGGGCTAAACTGCCAAACAGCAGAACAGCTGTCGGAGTCTGATGAGTCAGTTGATTACGTCATCACGGATCCACCGTATTATGATAATGTCCAGTACTCGAAGCTCTCGGACTACTTCTATGTCTGGCTCCGTGAGTGCCTTCAGGATGAGTACGAACAGTTCGAGCCTGAACTAGTTCCGAAGGCCAGAGAAATCGTCTCCAACCGGAAGTCGGGGAAAGATGAGGAGTTCTTCGTCGAATCTCTGACCAACGTCTTCGAGGAGTCACATCGTGTCCTGAAGCAGGACGGCGAACTGCTGTTCACCTACCACCACAACGAGAACGAGGCGTGGTCAGTCATTCTCGAGGCGCTGATCAAGAGTGGTTTCACCGTTACTGGAGCCTATCCCGTCCAGTCGGAGATGCCGAACAGCCCCCACATCAAGGATCTCGACAACGCTGAGTACGACATCCTCGTCTTCGCCAACAAAGACGAGGCTGACGAGGAAATCACCCTCTCTGAGTTGCGCAACGAACTCTACTTCGAGGTCGAGGATCTCATCGAAGAGGAGCGTGAGCGTCACGAGAACCTCTCCACGGCCGATCTCGGCGTCATCCTCCGCGGGAAGTGTATGTACCACTACTCCAAGCACTACCCCGAGGTGTACGCTGACGGCGAGCAGGTCGGTGTCAAACAGGCACTCGACACCGTCGACAGCGTCATCGAGCAGGTCGTCGAAACCTCTGTCGACCTCCCCTCCAGCATCGATCCGCTGTCGAGGTCGTTCGCGTGGCTGGTCGACCGCCAACCTGTTGAGTTCAACGACCTGAACAAGCACCTGATGGCGAAGGGGCTGAGCATGGAGGATCTCACCGACGAGGCGCTGGTGACGGGAGAGAAGCCGGAGAAGCGAGCGCAGACAGTCGAGGAGCGGCTGGAACTCATCGAGAAGAAACTCGGTGGATCGAACAACGCCCCCGACCAAGGCGATGACCTGCTCGCCATCGACAAGGTACAGTACCTCGCGCATCTGTATCGCACAGAGCAGAACACCCTTGAGTACCAGAAAGCCTGGAAGACGCACGACCTCGTGGAGTTGGCAAAGTTCATCGCCGATGCTACCGGAAATGAAGTCTACGAAAATGCGTTGGAAGCCAACGCGTTAGGGTGGTAATTGGATATGACACTTCGACCTGTCTACAACGTCGTGACAGAGCCCGAGGAGGACGACCTCCCCGAGTACACGGCGCTCGCGTTCTTCCGAGCGTGTGCGGCCGACGAGGAGCTGCCGACCCGACTGACGGTCACCGATCTTGACCAGTTCCTCTATCGCGCAGTCACGGACGAGCGGACGGCGGTCATTTCCGAGCTCCACCACGTCCTGCGACAGACCGATTCTATCCGGCCCCACTCGGTGGTACAGTTCGTGGTCGACGGCCGGTTGTTCGACGAGGAGATCGTCCGGTTGGGCGTGCCGACCGGGCGAGACAGCTACGAGGACGTCGCCATCGACGAGTTGTTCGTGGCTCCGCTCGAGCGTGAGGGCGCGACCCACTACGTGGCTCGGAAGTAGCGGAGCGCAGGTGGCTCCCTCGCTCTATGGGCCCGTGTACCGCCGGAGATGTTCCCGAAGGTCGTCCTGTACCGGCTGCTTCAGGTCGCCCTCGTTCTCCGCCACCCACGTCACCAGTTCATTCACTCCCTCGTCGAACTGTTGCCGTAGCATCTTGATCGTGCGATGCCGTTCCGTCAGTCCGGAGTGGTCGAGGTAGAGCCGAACCCCTGCGCCGGTCTCGGTCAGTTGGTACGCGTGGGAGGTTCCACGGCCCTGAATTTCCTGGCGCTCGTACAGTCCAAGCTCCTCGCCCTCCTGGAGACGGGTTGAGACCGTCGAACGGCTGACCGACACTCCCTCCACTAAGCGGTTGAACTGGCTGCCGTCGGGGTTGATCTCACAGAGCAGTTCGACCGCCCCCTTGGCCCCCAGATGAGCCGAGAGGGTCACGTCCGTGCCATCGTCACCACTCATACGACCAATAGTACACTCTAAACCATACTAATACTTGGGGTTAATTGGTGGTGGGCGGGGTTCACGTTAATCGACACGCGTTTACGCGTTCGAACAGTCGGCTAGAGTCGATTGGGGATGTCACCAGCATCCCGGCAAACGAGGCATCTAGACTCCGCCAGTTTAGTCCAAACTGTACCATCAACAGGTAACATGTCGCTCACGAACGCGATGGACGCGGTGACATCGGCCCCGAGGAGACACCGGGCCGTCACACTCCTGAACCTCCCGTAGATGCCTCTCGACGAGCCCCTCCAACACGCGGTGACAAATGCGCGGTCACAGGCGGAGGAGCTCTTCCTCGAGCGGGGCAACCTCACATACGTTATCGGGAAGCTCGTCCTGCCGATTCATCTGCTTGAGGACGACCACGACCACAAGACCAGCAACCCGTATGATTTCGAGGGGATGCTCAAGCTCCGTCTCTACCGGCTTACGACCGATATGAGCCAGGAGGCACTCTCTGATCGGCTTGACAGCTGGCCCTACCTCCAGCAGCGGTTCGGCTTGGATGGTGCCCCGGCGCAGGAGACGATTTCCTACACGGAGCGAAACCGATTCGGGCTGACCACCCGCCGCTTCCTGCGAAAAGTGGCCGAGGTGCTTGCCGAGTTGGCCGAGGAGCACGACGCGACCTACAGCCCCGACGAGTCCCCGGACACCGATCCGTCACCCGAAGAGATTGAAGCCAGTAGCGAGCCGATTCACCACTACGTTGATCGGCACGCCACGGATGTCATCAGGGGGGCACAGAACGAGGTGTGGCCGGAGCTCAACACGGGACGTGCCGAAAACATCAAACATGAAGACGAGAGGGTGTGGGAGCATCAGACCGCGATGAGCCTCGTTGATCGGGCCGGCACGCACTCCGCATTCCGCACCTTCAACAAGTTCCGGTGGGATGCCCTCCACCACGACTCCCACCTCTACGCGGTACAGAAGCTCGGCATCCCCGACGATTACGCCTACGACCCCTCCGAGTACCCCGGCGCCGAACTCCCCACTCCCAGCTGGCAGGAGGTCACTACCGCCATCCAAAACCAGTTCAACCCCGCCATTGACCGGTTGATGGCCAACATCGCACCGACGAGGCTCTTCACCGAGCCGGTGGTGGCCGCCATCGACTCGACGCACGATCCGTTCAATGTGTCCCCCTACAAGAGTGAGGAGGACGTTGAGCCGGGCGACGACCGGGTTGTTGTGGACGAGCAGACTGGAGCCACGAGGGTGCCCAAGGACGACTACCCCGAGATGGTGAACGGCGGCGAGGGCAAAAACACGTACCAGTACGAGTATGCGACCCTCACGGTCGTCGGCCGGAACGCACCGATCGTGTTGGCGGTCGAGCCGATCCGACACCACTCGACGTGGGAGGGGGAGGACGGTGAGTCTGTCAGCTGGGCCGAGGTGGTTGACCGCCTCCTCACGCAGGCCCGGAAGCACGTCGACATCGACCTCGTGATGGCCGACCGCGCGTTCGAGGGACACGCCGTCGGTCACGTCATCGACCAGTACCACGACCTGAACTACCTGATTCCAAAGAAGAAGAACGCGACCGTCGGCGGGGAGAACGTCGGCGACAAGCTGAGCGACGTGAAGGAGGACATGGAGCTCCGGAGCCGCGTCGAGCGCGACGCGTCCCTACACCTACGATCGGACACTCCGTACGTGGACGTGGCGAGCGACCCGACCGTTGGCGAGGACAGGTACAGCCACGATTCGAGCTTTCTGTACGTCCCGGCGGAGGACGAGGAGTGGGCCATCGACGAGGACAACGAGTATGCCGTCTTCGTGACGAACATCGACGACGTCTCCCCGATGGAGGCCATCGGCCTCTCGGATGAATATTCCAAGCGTTGGGATATAGAAATCAACTACAAGATGGTGAAGCCGTTGCTGCCGTCGATTCGGTCGACGGACTTCCGGATGCGGTTCTTCGCGTTCGCGTACAGCCTGCTGATGTACAATCTATGGCGGATGGTGGATCACGCGATGAAGACGCTGGCGTCGGAGGTGTACGAGGAGTACGGTCGGGGGCCGCACGAGAAGCGACTGGATCCGCTGTTGACGCAGGCGGATCTTCATATGACGTCGTTGGTGCTGATGATGATGCCGGATGGGCTTGACCCGCCGTTCTGAGGGCGGCGATTTGGTAATTCTCCTGACTGGTTAGGGGCTGGTATGTTCGGTGTGCTTGGTTTGCGGCCCTGATTTCTCAGACTTAGTATGATTAGGTCGTTGGGGCGGGGAGCCAGCCTCGGCTGACCCCGAACTCGTCGGTTCACCCCCGAAGATCGAGCAACTCGCTTGGTAACCACCCCTACTTTCCGAAACTGTGCGATGTTCGACACGCGACACCAGACAGTCGAGAGCAGGCGCCAGCACCCCGTTACCGGGAGTTCGGCCTCATGGGTCGCCACCACCTGACCGTCTGCGGCGACCGTGACACCGCTCGAGCCGCGGTCACACCTCGGCGGCCCACGACTGTCCACCGCCGAGTTCGGTGGGCCGCGACCACGTGCCGTCCCAGTGTAGCCCTCGCAGCGGCGGACAGCGTCGTCGCCAACATCTCGCCGGGGAGATTCGGTTCGCGTCGCTCGAGAGATCGAACGTTCCGGGCAGACTCCTGGTGGTAGCGCCGGCCGTCCCCAGTTCGACGGTGGCCTACCGGCCCGTCGCGTGGGCGACGCCACGCTGGCCACGACCGAGTCCGTCGTCGTCGTCACCTCACCGCGTCGGCACGGAGGCGCTCGTGGCGTTCCCCTCGCCCGACGTCGTCAGGGCGCGCACGCTGACGCCATCGAGGTACTCCCCGCCGGCGTCACCGAGGTAGGTCGCCTCCGTCCCGCAGTCCGGAGTGAGGCGACAGACCCGCGTCTCCGGTGGCCACACGAGCGCGACGCCGTCGGTCGTCTCCCGGACCGTGGCCTCCTGTCGGTACGTGACCGTCGCCCCACCCTCCTGGACGAACGTCACCGCGAGGGACACCTCGGCGGCGCCGTCGTACCCGACCCGACCGTCACCGCGTGGGACGAAGCCATCGCCGGTGACCCGGGCCGCACCCGGCTGGACCGACCACGGGACGGTGAGGTTCCCCGTGGGGTCGGCGGTGACGTCGTAGACGGCCGCCCGGTCGCCGACCTCGAGCCGGACGCTCGACGGCTCACCCACCACCCCGACCGTCGTCCGGATCGCGTGGCTCGACCCCTGCTGGACCTGCAATCGCTGTATCGACGCGACCACGTCGGGACGGGGGTCGGGCGTCCACGGCCCGCGGTAGGTGTAGCGGTACAGGTCGCGATCCGGGTGAGCGTCGAGGACGGCGAAGTCCTCGTCGGGACCCCGGTCCAGCGCGTAGACGACGGGACCACGCAGGTCGCCGTCGTTCTGGAGCGACTGGAACGGGTGGCCGAGCCAGTCGCCGTACGGGTTCGGGACGAACACCAGCGCATCCTCGAAGGCCGGGTCCGAGCCGAACGGGCCACGTTCCCAGTCACCCCCGGCACGGCTCTGGAAGGGCGCGTAGGCCTGCTCGTAACGGTCCGTGTACGTCGCGTGCCGTTCGACCGGGTCGTCGAGCGCGCCCACCGTGGTGACGCCGGCGACGGCGAGGCCGGCGACGAGCAGCACACCGAGGGCCACGCGCGTGTCGCGCGTGGAGAGGTCTCCCTCCTCGGCCGCCTCTCGGAGCCGGCGCCACGAGACGACCAGGCCGGCGGCCGTGAACGCCGAGAACGGCAACAGCAGGTCGAAGTGGTAGAACGGACCCAGCACGGCGATCAGCCCGTCGTTCGGGTCCGGGAGATCGGCCAGCACGTTCAGGTTCCCCCAGAACAGCACGTTCCCGGCCGTGACCGTCACGGCCACGGCGGCGAACGTGACCCGCAGTGTCTCGTCGTACGCGTTGTAGACTCGGTCGGCGCGCCGCGCGACCGCACGTGGGCCTACCACGTCGGCGAGCGGGCCGACGGTGAGCACGAGTCCGAGCAGGGCCACGACCGGCCCGACCGGTGGCGCGAACGCCCACCTCGTGAGGTACGCGAACACGACGCGTCCGTTCGCCTCGAGTGCGAGGGCCGGCGTGTAAACCCTATCGTACGATAGGATTCGTCGCTCGCCGAACCCGAGCCCGTCGAGTGGTGCGAACGCCTGGTACGGGAAGACGAACGGGTCGCCCGTCGTCAGCGAGTTGTAGTAGAGTGCGGTGGCGACGCCGGCGAGGCCCAGCACCGCGAGCAGCGCGTTCCGACCGAACGACCGGACGAGGACGTCGTACTTCTCCTCCAACGCCGCGTCCAGCAGCGCGTACATCGCGTGCAGGACGAACGGAAGCGCGAACAGCACCGCCGTGTACGGGCGCGAGAAGAACGCGAGCCCCAGCGCGACGCCGGCGAACGCGGCGTACCCGAGGCTGTCTCTCCGCACAGAGCGGACGTACCCCAGCGCGAACGCGAGGTTGAACATCGTCGTCGTCGCGTAGGGGAGGAACGTCGCGGACTGGACGACGAAGAGGGGTGTGGCCGCGGCCACGCCGCCGGCGACGACGCCGACCCGACGGTCGAACGCCTCGGCCGTCAGCAGCCCGACGAGGAAGACGTTCGCGAACGCGACGAACGCCAGCGCGAGGCGAGCCTCGCCGAGGGCCATCGCGAGCGCGAACACGCCGGGCGGGACCGGGGCGTACTTCGGGTAGAGGCGCGCGCCGTCCTCAACGAAGAACCACCAGCGGAACGCCTCGGGTACCTCGCTGGCGAACCAGAGTCGACCGTCGAGGAGGAGGCGGGCCTGCTGGAGGTAGACCCCCTCGTCGTGGTTGAGCGAGTGGTACGGCAGGAGTTCGACACTCGTGTAGAGCGCGAGCGCCGCGGAGACGAGAGCGATGGCGCCGAGGGCGACCGTCTCTCTCGGTGGCCGTCTCATCGACGGGACTGTAACGCCCGACGGTATCGTTCCATCGGTCGGCTCACGAGCCCGAACGGTCGACTCGGCCCCCGTCCGCCATCCGACGCTTCCCGCGGGGGAACCACGCGAGGTCGTGGTCGGCGGCGAGGCGGACGTGGACGGGCGAGTCGAGCGGCACCTCGTCGGCGTGGTTGTGCATCACGCCAATGGTGTCGCCCGAGTCCAGTTCGACGCGGTAGAGGACGGTCGGGCCGAGGTAGCGTCGGTGGACGACGGTCCCGTTCGGCTCGCCCTCACCCTCCCGGCTGCAGGCCACGTCGTCGGGCCGGACGAGGACGTCGATGTCCGAGCCGTCGTACTCCGCGGTCAGCCCGTGTACCCGGTCGAGCGAGACCGTCCCGAGCCCCGTCCGCACCAGGCCTCCCTCCACCGTGCCCGCGAGGAACGAGGCGTGTCCGAGGAAGGAGGCGACGAACCGCGACTCCGGCTGCTGGAACACCTGCTCGGGGCGTCCCACCTGTTCCAGTCGGCCGTCGTACATCACGGCCACGCGGTCGGAGATGCTCATCGCCTCCTCCTGGTCATGGGTGACGGAGACGGCGGTGACGCCGGCCTCCTTCAGGATACGCCTGACCTCCTCGCGCATCTCGACCCGGAGGTCGACGTCCAGGTTCGAGAACGGCTCGTCGAGCAGGAGGAGGTCGGGTTCGGGCGCCAGCGACCGGGCGAGTGCCACCCGCTGCTGTTGGCCCCCGCTCAGTTCGTCGGGGTACTTCTCGCCGTGTTCGGTCAGCCCGACGAGTTCGAGCAGGTCCTCGACGCGCTGGTCACGCTCCGGGTGGTCCTCGATACCGAACGCGACGTTCTCTCGCGCGGTGAGGTGCGGGAACAGCGCGAACTCCTGGAAGACGACACCGACGTCACGCTCCTCGGCCGGGGCGAACCGGCTCCCGTCCGCGACCACCTCGTCCTGCAGGCTGATGGTCCCCTCGGATGGCTCCTCGAGACCGGCGACGAGCCGGAGTGTCGTCGTCTTCCCACAGCCCGAGGGACCGAGCAGGGTGAGCAGCTCACCCTCGCGTACCGAGAGCGACAGATCGTCGATGACCGTCGTCCCGCCGTAGCGTTTGGTCACCGCGTTGAGTTCGAGGACCGTGTCGGCGTCCGGGTCACGCTGGGGGCGGCCGTACCGGAGCTGGTCGGCCACCCCGTCACGTTCGGCCTCGCGTTCGAGTGTCTCACTGCCCGCGCGCCGGTCACGCCGGTCACTCCCGCTCGACTGGACCGAGGGCTCGCTCTGTTCGCCCTCGCTACTCATCCTGGTCACCTCCGCCGAGTTCGTACTTCTCTGTGGCGAGGATGACGAGCATCGACAGCGCGGAGACGAACAGCAGGACGAACGCGGGGAAGGCGGCCTGTCCGTAGTAGCCCGACTGCTGGACCGACCAGATGTAGGTGACGAGCGTCTTGAACTCCGGCGGGCGAAGGAGGAGCGTCGCCGGGAGTTCCTTCATCGTCGTGAGGAAGACGAGTGCCGCCCCGCCGAGGACGCCGGGGAGGACGAGCGGGAAGGTGACCCGTCGGAACGCCTCGCGCGGCGTGTGCCCGAGGGTGCGTGCGGCCTCCGGCAGCGTGTTCGAGACGCCGAGGAACGCCGCGCGCGACGACCCGAGCGCCTGAGGGAGGAATCGAACCACGTAGGCGAATATCAGCAGGGGCAGGAGTATGAGTCCTTCGCGATACAGGTTGCCACCGTAGCGCGCCCCGAAGAACACGAGTGCGAGTCCCATCACCACGCCGGGGACGGCGTAGCCGACGTAGGACGCACGTTCGAGCAACCAGGGCAGCGGGTGGTCGCTCCGCGTCGAGAGGTAGGCGATGGGGAGGGCGGCGAGCGCGCAGACCAGCGCCGCGGCCGCCGCGACGGCGACCGAGTTCAGCGCGTAGGTCGGCTGGAACGCGAGCGAGGGGGTCGCGCTGCCGCGGACGAGCCAGAGTGCGAGGATACCGAGCGGGACGACGAGGGCGAGCGACGCCACCGCCAGACAGGCGGCGACCGCGGGCCACCGCCAGCGACCCAGTCGGACCGTCGTGCCACGGCCGGTCCGGTCGGACTCGACGCCGCTCCCACGGACCCGCGACTCGACGGCGAGGATGACGAACGTCACGACGACCAGCTGCAGCGAGAGCAGGGAGGCGAGGTCACGCCCGCCACCGAGCACGTCGTTGTACTCGACGAAGATGACCCGCGTGAACGCGTCGAACCGCATGATGGCAGGCGTCCCGAAGTCGGAGAGGGTGTAGAGCGCGACCAGCAACGCCCCGGCCGCCACCGCGGGCCTGATCTGTGGGACGGTGACCCGTTTGAACGCCTGCCACTTCGTGTGTCTCAGGGTCCGGGCCGCGTCCACGAGCCGCGTGTCCATCGACTGGAGGCTCGCCCGCGTGGTGATGTAGACGTACGGGTACGTGTAGAGGGTCAGGACGAGCACGGTCCCGCCGAGGCCGTAGATGGAGGGGAGTTGCTCGACGCCGAACGGGGCGAGTAGGTCCTGGAGCTGCCCACGGGGGCCGAACGCCGAGACGAACGCGAACGCGCCGATGTAACTGGGGACGACGAGCGGCATCGCCAGCAGGACGGTGAACGCCCGCCGTGCCGGGAGGTCGGTCCGGACCGTCAGGTACGCGGTGGGGACACCGAGGAGGATGGAGGCGGTGGTGACCCCCACGACCAGCAGGGCGCTGTTGAGGAACACCTGGACGGTGGTGGGACGGGTGAGCAGCCGGAGCCAGTCCGAGGCGTCGAGCGCGCTGGCGAGGACCCAGAGCAGTGGCGAGAGCACGACCGCCGCGATGGCCGCCGAGAGGAGCGTCAGCCCGACCGGTAGCTCCTCGTCGCCCCCTCGCAGCGCGGCGAGTCGGCTCCGGGTCGACATCCTACACCGAGATACCGACGTCGCGGAGCAGTTCGATGGTCGGTCCGAGGTCGGCGAGTTGTGAGAGGTCGAGGTCGCTCGGCGGGTTCAGTTCGTCGATGGTCGGCAGGTCGCCGACCGGTTCGACCCCCGGGATGAGGGGGTACTCGAACGTCGTCGTGGCGAAGTACTCCTGCGCCTCGGCCGAGAGCAGGTGTCGGACGAAGTTCGCCGCCATGTCCGTGTCGTCGGCCGTGTCGACGACTGCCGCGCCAGCCACGTTGAAGATGGCACCGGCGTCGTTCTCCGTGAACGCCGTGGCCAGCGGGGCGTTCGGCCGCCCGTCGAGCACGCGCTGGATGTAGTAGTGGTTCGTGAACCCGGCGGAGATCTCGCCGTCGGCGATGGCCTGCGAGATGGCGAACTCGTCGCTGTACGACTGCACCCCGAGGTCGAGCATCCCCTGGAGCCAGTCACGGGTCGCCGATTCGCCGTTCAGCACGCGCATCGCGGTGACGAACGCCTGGAACGACCCGTAGGAGGGCGCCCACCCCAGCTCGTTCTGGAACTGCGACTGCTCGGGGAAGGCGAAGATGTCGTCGGGGATGTCCGACTCGGAGAACGTCTCGGTGTTGTACGGGACCGTCCGGGCGCGGCCGGAGGTGCCCACCCAGCGACCCTGCGGGTCCTCGAACTCGTCGCGGACCAGGTCGAGGACCTCGTCCGGGAGCGTGGTCGCTCGGCCCTGCCCGGCGAGGGCACCCAGCGCGCCCGCGTTGACCGAGTAGAACACGTCGGCGGGGGAGTTGTTCCCCTCCGTGAGGATCTGGTTCACGAGGTCCGTCGAGCCGTCGTAGCGGACCCGCAGGGTCAGGTCCGGGTAGAGGTCCTCGATGTACGAGACGAGCGAGCCGACGAGCGCCTCGCCGCGGCCGGAGTAGACGTCGATGGTGCCAGAGAGGTCGGGCATGTCCGCCATCGGCGTACCGCCCGGGGCGCCACGGCCCTCGCGGCCGGAGCCGATCTGTCCCGGTCCGGGCTCGTCCGGGGTGTCCGAGTCGCCCTCCGTCGGCGTCGAGTCCTCGCCCGGCGTCGGCGTGTTCGAGCCCGTGCTACAGCCCGCCAGCGCCGAGATGCCGGCAACGCCGGAGAGCGCGAGCACCCGGCGACGGGTTGTCGGCTTCACGTCCTCGTTCATGTTCGATTTAGGCTCTCCTAAATCACTTGAACCTAGCGGTCGGCCGCCGGTACGCGACTCGTCGTCACGCGCCGTCCCGTCCGGGCGCTCGTGGTCGGGCGCCTCAGTCATCGTCGGCCCTCGCCGTCGCAGGGGTCGCACGCGGTGCGTCGAGCGCCGCGAGACAGTCCAGCCAGTCGCGCATGTGCTCGCCGACGAAGTTGAGGAACCCGCCGTTGTTCCACTCGTCGAACTCGCCGTCGGCCAGCGCGTCGGCCATCGCCGCGAACGCCTCGCGGTAGGAGTCGGCCCCGTCGCCCACCTCGTCGACGACCTTCCAGACGTGCTCGTTGAGTTCGAGCGCCGGCACCTCGTTGTTCAGGTCGTCGAACGTCGAGCGGGGCGCCTTGTTGTGCTCGCAGAGCGGCGTCCCCGTGAGGATCTGGTCGCCGAGCAGGTCGGCAGCGCGTTTGAGGAAGACACCCGACCAGATGTCGTCGAAGCGGCCCACGTCCCACTCGTTGTCGTCCATCGGCAACTGGTAGAACGCCGGGACCACCTCGCGGCGGAACGCGAGGTTCATCGAACAGACCGTGAGGTACTGGCCCGGTTCGGCGACGAAGTCCTCGTCGAAGTCCGCGCGGGTCGTCCGGGTGGCGGCCTGTCCGCGCAGGTCGCCGTCCATCAGGATGCGGACCGCGTCGAGGTCCGGGACGTTCGTCCAGAGGCCCTGCGAGGCGACTACGTCGCCCGCGGCGAGCGTCGTGGTGCCGATCTCCACCGTCTCGTCCATCGCGGCGTACGGATAGCCACGGGGGTAGAGGCCGTGCTCCTCGAAGTTCTCGAAGAGGACGTTGACCCAGTTCTCGTCGGAGCGCACAGCAGTCACCTCGCCCGAACGGTCGAGGTTCGTGTAGTGCCCCCCGAAGAAGTCCGTGTCGTGCGGGAGGGTGTCGTCGTCGATGAAGAAGCCGTAGTCGAACTGCTCGTTGGCCCAGAGGTAGAGGAGGCCGAAGCTCGTCTCGGCGTGGCTCGCCGCCGGGATCACGTGGTCGTACTCGTCGACGTCCTGTTCGCGGTACCAGTCGGCCCGGTCGCTCGCGTCGAAGACCCGGCCGGCCACGTCGAGGTCGGCGAGCATCTCGCGCATCCGCTCGGTGTCACAGAAGTCCTCTGTCACGAGACAGAAGAAGAGGCGGTCGGCGTGTCCGTGTTCGCGGGCGTTGGCGACGTACTCGCGGACGCACTCGTACTCTCGGATGGTCGGGACCACCACGCAGGTGTCCGGTTGCATTGGCTCCTAGTGTTTAGGCCGTCCTAAAGTAGTTGTCGAAGTTTAGGCCGTCCTAAACAGCCGGAGGGAACTAGCGTTCGGGCGACACTTCCGCACCCGACGAACATTGTTATTAATATCCATACGTGCAGGTCTTTCGCACGTTCGTGCAGCACAGGGGGGCGTGAGGTGTCGTAACACCCACCTTCGGCACGAGTCCTTATATCGAACTCAGAAAATAAAAAATGTTTAAGGGGTGCGCTTATGGGCTTCAATGAACCGTTTTTTGACGACGGGTGCGCGCGACACGAGCGACGCACGACACCGGACGGTCGGACCCGTCGAGACCACCATGAAACTGCAAGACAAGACCTGTGTTGTGACGGGCGGTTCGAGAGGCATCGGACGCGCTATCGCCGAGGACCTCGGCGAAGAGGGCGCCAACGTCGTCGTCAACTACCGCTCCTCCGAGCGCGAGGCGTACGACGTCGCCGAAGCTATCGACGAGGGGCCGGGGAGTGCCGTCCCGGTCCAGGCCGACGTCTCGAACATGGACGAGGTCCGCGCGATGTACGACGTCGTCGACGACGTCTACGGCGGGGCCGACGTCCTCGTCAACAACGCGGGGATGACCCGTGACGGGAAGTTCGAGAGCATGACCCGCGAGGACTGGGAGCAGGTGATGGAGGTGAACCTCGGCGGGGTGTTCAACTGCACCAAGACGTTCTTCGACGACATCTGCGAGGCGGACGGCGGACGCCTCGTCAACATCTCCTCCGTGGTGGGCCAGCAGGGCAACTACGGGCAGGCCAACTACGCGACGACGAAGTCCGGCCTGTTCGGGTTCACCCGCACCATCGCGCTGGAGATGGCGAGTTCCGGGTCGACGGCCAACTGCGTGGCGCCGGGGTTCGTCAAGACGGACATGCTGGAGACGGTGCCCGACCGGGTGAAGGAGAAGATCCTCGACCGCATCCCCCTGAGCCGCTTCGCGACGACGGACGACGTGGCCGGCATCGTCCGGTTCGTCGCCGGGCCGGACTCCTCGTACATGACCGGCCAGATCCTCGCCGTCAACGGGGGGATGGAGTGGTGAGATGAGCGACCAGGCTCCAGAGCCGACGGAACCGGTGGGGACGGGGGACGGCGAGACGGTCGACCCCCTCGCGGAGCTCGAGGCGCGGCGGGCACAGGCCCGAGCAGGTGGTGGTCCGGAACGCGTGGCGGCACAGCACGAACGCGGCAAGATGACCGCGCGCGAGCGTATCGACTACTTGCTGGACGACGGGACGTTCCGGGAGATAGATACCTTCGTCGAGCACCGCTCGCAGCACCCGGACGTGTCCGACCGGACCTACCCTGGGGACGCCGTGGTGACCGGCTACGGTGACGTCGAGGGGCGGAAGGTGGTGGTCTTCGCCCACGACTTCACCGTCCTCGGTGGGTCGGTCGGCGAGGTGGTCGGCCAGAAGGTCTCGAAGGCGCTCGACCACGCCGTCGAGAAGGGCGTCCCGATAATCGGGCTGAACGACTCGGCGGGCGCCCGCATCCAGGAGGGGGTCGATTCGCTCGTCGGGTTCGCGAAGATATTCAAGCGCAACACCGACGCCTCCGGGCTCGTCCCGCAGATCTCCTGTATCATGGGCCCGTGTGCGGGCGGTGCGACGTACTCGCCCGCACTCACCGACTTCACCTTCATGGTGGAGGGGACCTCCCACGCGTTCCTGACCGGCCCGGACGTGGTGGAGACGGTGACTGGCGAACGAGTCTCGATGGCGGAACTCGGTGGGGCGCACGCCCACACCAGCAAGTCCGGCTTCGCGCACGCGGTCTACCCCGACGAAGAGGCGACCCTCGACGCCGTCCGGCACCTCCTCTCGTACCTGCCGCTGAACGAGGTGGAGGACCCGCCACACCTCGACCCGTGGGACGACCCGGACCGCGACTGCGAGTTCGACATGGTCCCGCAGGACCCGAAGAAGCCCTACGACGCCACCGAGGTGGTGGAGGAACTGGTCGACGAGGGCTCGTTCTTCGAGGTCCACGGCTCGTTCGCGCGGAACGTGGTCGTCGGCTTCGGTCGGCTCGACGGCCGCTCGGTGGGCGTCGTGGCGAACCAGCCACGGGTCAACGCCGGCACCCTCGACATCGAGGCCTCGCAGAAGGCCGCCCGGTTCGTCCGGACGTGCGACTCGTTCAACGTCCCCATCGTGACGCTCGTGGACGTACCGGGGTTCATGCCCGGCACCGCACAGGAGCACGACGGCGTCATCCGGCACGGCGCGAAGCTCATCTACGCCTACGCGGAGGCGTCGGTCCCCCTGCTCACGGTGGTGACGCGCAAGGCGTACGGCGGCGCGTACATCGTGATGGGATCGAAGGAACTCGGCGCCGACGTGAACTACGCGTGGCCCGGCGCGGAGATGGCCGTCCTCGGGCCTCGTGGGGCGGTCAACATCCTCCACCGCGAGGAGATCCAGTCGGCCACCGACCCCGAGGCCCGTCGCCAGGAGCTGATGGACGAGTACCGCGCGGAGTTCGCGAACCCGTACGGCCCGGCCAGACGGGGACACGTCGACGACGTGATCGACCCCGCCGAGACACGACGCCGGCTGATAGACGACCTCGAACTGCTCGAGCGAAAGCGCGTCCAGCCCATCGAGAAGACCCACGGCAACGTCCCACTATGACACCCGACGCGAGACCCACGGAACGGCGGCCCGAGACGGAGATGGATGCGGAGACCGAGCACGAGTCCGGAAGGGCCCGGCAGACGGCGGAGTACGCGGACCTCCACCCGGACGTCCGAGCGGTGATGCGGGCGACGGAGGCCTTGCCGGTCCACGACGATGGCGAGGTACCGGTCATCGAGCTCCCGACGGAGACGGGGTCGGTGCGGGCGAGCATCCCGGCCCACGCCAGCGATCGTGAGGCCGCGGTCATCGCCGTCGCCATCACCGCCCACCTCCGTGACGAGGCGGTGGCGGCCGCGGATGGGCCGTCGCTGGCCGGCCGGTGGCAGCTCTGTCACCGTGCTGGCGACGCCGTCGGTCGGTCGCTGCGGCGCGCCCCGTCGGTCGGGGACGCGTGGAAGGTGGCGGGCCGCGTCCGCGCCCGGCGGTAGCGCGACCCGAACAGTTACCCACCGTCGATGTGAGGGGCCGCTATGACCGACGTGGCAGTCATCGGTGCCTCGATGACGCAGTTCGGCAACCGCGAGGGCGAGTGGATACGAGACCTGCTCGCCGAGGCGGGACAGGCGTGTCTCGCCGACGCGACCGTCTCGCCCGACGACGTTGAACACCTCTACGTCTCGAACATGGCGAGCGGCGAGTTCGAGGGGCAGACGGGCGTGATGAACGCGCTCGCTCACGACATGGGCGTGCTCCCCGCGTACGCACAGCGGGTGGATCAGACCTCCGCCTCCGGCGGGGCGGGCATCTACGCCGCGTGGCAGTCCATCGCCAGCGGGGCGAGCGACCTGACGCTGCTCGTCGGCGGCGAGAAGATGACCCACAAGACGACCGGCGAGGCGACGGACGTCATCGCCTCCATCACCCACCCCGCCGAGTACAAACACGGGCTGACGCTCCCGTCGTTCGCGGGGCTGACCGCCCGACACTACCTCGAGAAGTTCGACGCCCCGCGCGAGGCGCTCGCTCGCGTGGCGGTGAAGAACCACGAGAACGGGACGCGCAACCCGCACGCCCAGTTCCGCAAGACGGTGGACATGGAGACGGTGCTGGACTCGCCGATGGTCGCAGACCCGCTGCGACTCTACGACTTCTGTCCCATCACCGACGGCTCGGCGGCGATGCTGTTCTGCCCCGAGGAGCTCGCCCGCGAGTACACGGACGAGTACGCCACCGTCGCGGGCGTCGCGGGCGCGACCGACACCCACGTCGTCCACGAGCGTGCGGACCCGACGCACATGGGTGCCGTCGCGGAGTCCGGCCGCGAGGCGTTCGAGATGGCCGATGCCGACCCCGAGGACGTGGACGTGGCCGAACTCCACGACATGTTCACCATCCTCGAACTCCTGCAGATGGAGGCGCTTGGCTTCGCCGAACAGGGTGAGGCCTGGAAGCGCGTCGAGGCGGGCGAGACGGCGATAGACGGTGACCTCCCCATCAACACCTCCGGCGGCCTGAAGTCGAAGGGCCACCCTCTCGGCGCCAGCGGCGTCGCACAGGGGGTCGAGATATACGAGCAACTCGTCGGCGAGGCTGGCGACAGACAGGTCGACGCCGAACTCGGGCTCGCCTGCAACGTGGGTGGGTTCGGGAACTGTGTGACGACCACGCTCATGGAGGTGGCCTGAGATGAGCGACGAGTCCAGCATGGACGCGGCGCGCTACGCCGACGGCTCGATCACCTACCCGGTCCACCCGGTCGGTCCGGACGGGAGCGAACCGGTCGAGATGGTCGACCTGAGCGCGTTCACCGCCGAGGTGGTGACGTGGACCACGTCGCACGCCACGCCGCCCGGCGTCCGCCAGCCGAACACGCTCGCCATCGTCGAGTTCGACGTCGAGGGGACCCCGGTCCGGGCCATCGGTCAGACGACCACCGACGAGGTCACGACGGGCGACACCGTCCAGCCGGTCTACGTCGAGGAACTCCGTGACCCCGCGGCAGGGATGAAGGAGCCCGAGAGCCAGGACTGGGACGGCTTCCGGTTCGAGCCGGTCGAGTAACGGCCGGTCGATCAGTCCTCGGAGTCGTCTTCGCCGGCTCCGTCGTCGCGCTCGGCCGACTCTCCACCCGGTCGCCACGCTGCCGAGCGCTCGCGTTCGTCGGCCACCGCCTCCCGTATCGACTCGAGTTCCGCGTCGACGTCGACTGCCGGGCCGTCGTCCGTGGTCGGCGGGTCGACGTCCTCGGCCTCCGGCGTCGGTTCGGACTCGGCGCGGACCGGAATCTCGTGGGCACCGTCGCGGTCGGCCCGGTCGGTGCGGCGGCGGTCGTGACGGTCCCGCCGGTCGGTCTCCGCCCGACGACGCGCGGCGCTCTCGTCCGGCGCCCCGGTCCGGAGGCGTGCGTCCACCTCGTCGCGGAGACTGCGGGCCTCGGCCAACAGGTCACGGGCCTCCCCCGCCGGGGGTTCGCCCTCGAGCGCGGTCGTCAACTCGGAGAGGGCGGCGTCGACCCGGTCGAGCGTGGCACGACCGGCCGACTCCACGCGGCGGGCGGCGTCGCTCGTCGTCTCCCGGCGGGTCGAGTCGATTGGTCGGCCGTCGACGAGTCGGAGCGTCGCCCGGAGGAGTTCGAGCGCGCGGATGGACGCCTCGAGGACCGATATCAGCGTCGGGATGGTGTAGGACTCGGTGAACCGCAGCAGTTCCCGCGGGCCGGCCGGTGCGGGCGGTCCCCCGCGGTCCCGCTCGACCGTCACCTGCAGTTCGTCGAGGGTGTCGCGCAACTCCTCGACCAGCGTCGCGAGGTCCGGGTCCGAACGGTCTCGACTGCTCATGTGTCACCGTTGGTCACCCAAGGACTAAACGGTGGTCGGTCAGGGAACCGATGGCGCCCCACAATATTTAACCGCCGGCGCAGTACGAATCTAGTAGATGGAGCCCGGCGGGCGGACCTCCGAGACCGCGACGTTCGCGCAGGCGCTAGCCTCGCTCAAACGACGTGGCAGCAGCCTCCTGCTCGTCGGCCCCGCCTACGAGGAGGCCCACCTCCCCGCGTCCCGTCGTCTCCTCGGATCCGCGGAAGAGGCGACGGAACGCGCGCGACTCCTCGTCGTCACGGACGGGGTGGCGTCGGCCGGCAGCCGCCTCGCCGGTGTCGCGAGCGAGACGGTCCGGACCCTCACCTACGAGGCACCGACACGCGGGGGCGCAGCGGCAGCCGTCGGGACGGACGACGCAGGCGTGGGCGCCGGGGGGCTAGCCGCCGAGGCACCGCCGCCAGACCTCGCATCGCTCTGTCGCCGAATCGACGAGGCCATCGACGAGGTGGAGGCCGAACGCGGGCAGCTGGCGCCGGCCGAACTGCGCGTCTGTTTCGACTCGCTCGTCCCACTCCTCGAGCAGTACGAGGAGCGCGAGGTGTTCACCTTCCTCCACGCGCTGACCGCCGCGACGCGGGAGGTCGGCGCGATGGCGCACTACCACCTCCCGGTGCCGGCCGACGACCCACTGGTCGGGACGCTGGCACCGCTGTTCGACGCCGTCATCGAACTCCGGTCGACCCCCGATGGCGCCCAGCAGCGCTGGCGACTCACCGACGAGGACGTCGTCACCGAGTGGCTCCCGGTCTGAGTGGGTTCTAGGCGGACCGAAACCTTTTACCGATTAGGGCAGCCTAAAACAGTCGATGAGTGCACCCGCGTCGTCGGACCCCGCGCCGGACGAGGAACCACCGGAACGGCACCGGCGTATCTCCGCGTACAGTTCTCGCCCCGACCGGACCGTCTTCACGGAGTCTGGCAACCCGGACGGGTGGATCGCCACCGACGCCACCGTCGACGTCGAACCGTAGTCCCGGTCCGTCTCGGCTCTCGGTCGGCCTCGACGCCTCGTGCGAGCGCCCGCACCATCGGCGTTGTCGCTCTCCGCGTAGCGTGCGAAAGAAGGCTCGGTAGGTGTCGTCGGGGCTCCGGTCTCAGTTCGTCGCGCTCTCGACGACCAGCGAGTCGTCGTCGAGGTAGTGCTCGAAGTGGTGGGCGTGTTCCTCCAGGTCCTCGAGCGCCTCGCGGTAGACCTCGCCGGTCGTGTAGTCGCCGAAGTCCTCGACCATCCCGATGTGCTGGCGGACGGCCTCGATCATGTCGCCGAACATCTGCAGGTCGTGCTCCAGCGAGGTGCGCACGTCGTAGACGTCCGCGTCCTCGGGGGAGACGGTGGCGTGTTCCTCGTAGGTCGCGCCACCGCTGAGCGGGACGCCACCGAGGGCCTGCGCACGCTCGGCGAACTCGTCTGCGGCCTCCTCGAGGTCCGCGGCCACCTCACCGAGGTAGACGTGCAGGTCGCGGAACTCGGCACCCTCCACGTTCCAGTGGTGCTTCTTGATCTGGTGGTACGCGACGTAGGTGTCCGCGAGGTCCGTGTTCAGCGCGTCGACGACCTGTTCGGCCTTCTCCGTGTCCATGCGGAGGCTGTTCTCCTCGACGGTGCCGGCCTGCTGACGGACTTCCTTCTGGGTGCTCATCTCGGCTACACGTACTCACGCGAGCGTCATAAACCTTGGTTCTGTGAGAAAATTTCTTTGGCGAACCGAAAATAGATATTCGCTCATCGGGATGTTCACCCCTCCGGGATGGCGACTATCCCACGGGCGAGTGTGACGTCGACGACCCGCTCGTCGGCGGCGAAGCCGGTCAGGTCGTGCTCGGGAAACACGGCGACGTCCGTCCGGGCGGGCGGCGAGGTCGAACGAGTCACGGCGGCGGGGTGAGGGAGGGGGCGAATCAGGCCCGACCCGGGCCGTCGGGGTGCACCGTCACGGCCACCTCGTTGCGCCGGAGGAACGGGAGCACCCACGGGGCGTCGTAGCGCAACAGCGAGGGGTCGTCGACCGGCGTGTAGCCGGCCGCGTCGACGGTGCGCTCGAGTCGTCTGGTCTGCCTGGCGACGCGCCGGTCCGTCGCCCACCAGGTGAACCGCCGGACCGCGACCACCCGCTCCGGGATGGCGACGAGGTGGACGCCCTCCTCCGTGGGTTCGGGCGCGCGCTCGTAGTCGTAGTCCGTCGGCAGGTAGAACGACATCCGGACGCCACTCGCACCCGCCGCCTCGCTCGTCCGGACGGGGGTCGTCATCGCGACCTCGCGTCCCTCGGCACGTACCAGCGTCTCCACCGGGGCCGTCATCGAGACGTCAGTCCGTTCGTGGTTCGCCCCCGAGATGTAGCGGAACAGGCGGCCGAACGCCCGTGCGTCGTTCGCCGCCTCCGTCTCGACGGCCACCGACGACGGGTACTGGCGCATCTCGACCCCGTCGAGCCGTTCGAGGACCGTGTAGGGGACCTGCTCGGTCGTGCGTCGCTGCCGGAGGCTCCAGAACGCCGCCCCGCCGACGAGGAGTCCGAGGCCACCGAGCGCCGCGAGCGTGCTCCGTCGCATACCCGCTGGAGGCGCCCGAACACCTTAACTCGGCGTTCGCCCACGGCGATGGTCCGTCGCTCGTCCTCGGTCCCAAGCGGCGAGGCCGCTCGTCCGGTCACCCCGTCGGGCCGTGTCGCTACTCGTCGGAACCACCGCTGTCACCACCGTCGCCGGGGTAGGGTCCACTCTGGGCCACCTGCTCGCCGCCGTGTTCGACCACCACGTCGAACGGGCCAGGCCCCTCGTAGGAGACGACCGCCCGGTAGGACACGTCGACGATACACTCCGCACAGGCACGGCCCTCGTTCTCGGGGGGGACGTACGACTCGACGGCGACGTCGAGGCTGTCGTCGGTGGCCGTCGCCGAGACGAGGCGGGCGCTGTGGCAGGTGTCGTTGCCGGCGACCACGCCCTCGACGGTGACGCGACCCGTGCGCTCGCCGGTGGACTCGTGCGAGACCGTGGCCGACTCGGCGGCCGTCCCGCACTCGACGCCGAGGACCTCGAACTGGCGGTCGGTCACGGCGAGTGCGACCGGTTCCGGCGTCGTCGTCCGTGTCGGGCTCGCGCTGGGACTGTCCGTCGCCGTGGGCGTCTCGGAGGGGGTGGGCGAGTCCGTGGGTCGGCCGCCGGGACCGCTTCCAGTACAGCCGGCGAGTCCAGCGGTACCGGCGGCGACGAGGCCGAGGAGGTCTCTGCGTCGCATACGCCGCCCGAGTGCGGGGACGGGTAAGGGCTTTCCTCAGGCTCAACCGCGCGTTTGAGTCCCGGCACGGCTATGGCGATGGCCCGAAACAGCTCGGCCATGCACCCACGCGCCGAGTCGTTCGTCGCCGCCGCCCGCGACAGCCACGGGTTCGACCCGCACGTCGAGGAGTTCGACGCCGGGACCCGCACTGCGGCCGACGCGGCCGACGCCATCGGCTGTCGTGTCGCCCAGATCGCGAGCAGTCTCGTCTTCGACGCCGACGGCAACCTCGTGGTGGTCGTCACCTCCGGCGCCAACCGGGTCGACGAGGACAGGCTGGCGGCCGTCCTCGAGGCCGACAGCGTGGAGATGGCCGACGCCGACCGGGTCAAGACCGCCCTCGGGTGGACCATCGGCGGGGTCCCACCCATCTGTCACGGGTCGGACGTGCCCATCTACGTCGACGAGACGCTCCTCGAGTTCGAGACGGTGTGGGCCGCCGCCGGGACGCCGGAGGCGGTGTTCCCCGTCACGCCCGCGGAGCTGCTCGAACTAACCGACGGGAACCCCGTCGTGGTCGCGGGTCGGGACTGACCGGCAGGGCCCTCGACACCACCGGGGCTCAGACCCCACCCATGAGCGCCCCGGCGCCGATGACCGCGAGGACGCCCGCGGCGAGGAACTGTGCGCCGGCGTGGAGACGGGTACCATAGCCCTCGAGAGCGCCGAACAGCGTGCCGGCGACGGCGCCGACGACGGTCATGGCGAGGAGGATGCCGACGGCGTACGCGAGGACGGCGAGGAGCACGCCACCGAGCGTCGCCGTCGGCAGGAGCGCGGTGACGAGCGCGAGCATCGAGAGCGGAGGCGAGAGCGTGAACAGGGCGCCGGCGACTCCGAGGCCGAGGTACTCCCGGACGCCGCGTCGCCCGCCGTCGGTGGCGGTCAGGCCGAGTCGGGCGTGGACGTGCGTGTGGGACCCGTGGCCGCGGAGCCGCCGGGCGCCGGCCACCGCGGTGAGTGCGGCCACCGCGAGCAGGACGACGCCGAGGACGAGGCCGCCGAAGCGGTCGAAGGCTGCGGTGGCGGGGAGTCGCGAGAGGACGACCGACCCGAGGAGCACCCACCCGAGGACGAGGACGACGTGACCGGTGGCGAAACAGCCGCCGACGAGGGCGGCGCGACGGCGGCTGGCGTCCGAGGCGAGCGCGGCGATCCCGGCGACGTGATCGGGTTCGACGGCGTGTGTCAGTCCGAGCAACGCGGCGGCGACGAGCAACGAATCCATACCGGGCGCTCTCGGAGGGGGTGCAAAGTGGTTCCGTCCGACGCCCACCTTTATCGCCCACGACGCTCTCTCCTCGGACGAATGTCGGACCTGTCGAGACTGTTCGCGCCCGAACGGATCGCCGTGGTCGGAGCCACCGACCGTGAGGGTTCGGTAGGGCGCGCGGTGATGACGAATCTGCTGTCTGAGTTCGACGGGGAGGTGGTCCCCGTCAACCCGACCTACGAGACCCTCTTCGACGTGCCCTGTCTGGACGCGGTGGCGGACGCCGACGCGGACCTCGTGGTGGTCGTGGTCCCGCCGAAGCTCGCCGTCGAGGTGGTGCGCGAGGCCGGCGAGAGCGGCGTTCGTGCCGTCGTGGTCATCACCGCCGGGTTCGGCGAGGCCGGTGGAGAGGGGGTCGCCCGCGAGCGCGAACTCGCCGCGGTGGCCGACGAGTACGACATCGACCTCGTCGGGCCGAACTCGCTGGGCGTGCTCTCCACGCGGAGCGGCCTGAACGCCACGTTCGGGCCCCGTGGCGCGCTCCCCGGCGACGTGTCGTTCATGAGCCAGTCGGGGGCGTTCGTCACCGCCGTCCTCGACTGGGCCGCCGAGCGCGAACTCGGCTTCGTCGACATCGTCTCGCTGGGCAACGAGGCCGTCCTCGACGAGTCGGCCTTCGTCGAGTTCTGGGGCGAGGACCCCGAGACGGACGTGGTACTGGGGTACCTCGAGGGCATCGAGGACGGCGAGCGGTTCGTCCGTGTCGCACGCGAGGTGACCCGCGAGACGCCCGTGGTGCTCGTCAAGTCCGGTCGGACCGAGGCCGGCGCACACGCCGCCGCCTCCCACACCGGGTCCATCGCCGGGAGCGAGGCGGCCTACGAGGCCGGCCTCGAGAAGGCGGGCGTCCTCCGGGCCGAGAGCGTCGAGGAACTGTTCGACTACGCGAGCGTTCTCGCGGGCCAACCACTCCCGGAGGCGGACGGGGTGGCCGTCGTAACGAACGCGGGCGGGCCGGGCGTGATGGCGACCGATGCCGTCGGCGACTCGGGCCTCGACCTCGCCTCGTTCTCGGGCGAGACGATGGACGCGCTCCGCGAGCGCCTCCCCGACAACGCGAACGTCTACAACCCCATCGACGTCATCGGCGACGCGCCCGTCGAGCGGTTCGCGGACGCGCTGGACGTCGCCCTCGCCGACCCGAACGTCGGGGCGGCCGTCGTGATGTCCTGTCCGACCCAGACCCTCTCGTTCGACGACCTCGCGGAGGCGGTGGTCGACCTGCGCGCGAAACACGGGGTGCCCGTCGCCGCGTGTCTGATGGGCGGGGCGAGCACGGAGACGGCCGAGCAGACGCTCGCCGAGGCGGGCATCCCGAGTTACTTCGACCCCGCGCGCGCTGTGCGTGCGCTCGACGCCCTCCGCTCGTACCGCGAGGTGCGGGACGCAGAGCGGGCCGAACCCGAGCGGTTCGACGTGGACCGAGAGCGGGCCCGCGAGGTGCTGTCGCGCGCGGCCGACCGAGGTGAGAGCCGACTCGGCGTCGAGGCGATGGGGCTCCTGGAGGCGTACGGCATCCCCATCCCCGAGGGGGAGGTGGTGGACTCGCCGGCGGCGGCCGAGCGGCGGGCCGCAGAGCTCGGCGGTGACGTGGTGATGAAGATCGTCAGCCCCGACATCCTCCACAAGACGGACATCGGCGGCGTGGAGGTGGGAGTGCCCCTCGAGGACGTGCGCGACACCTACGAGGACCTCGTCTCTCGCGCCCGGCGCTACCAGCCAGACGCGACGCTGCTGGGTGTGCAGGTGCAGGAACTGCTCGACACCGACGCGGGCGTCGAGACCATCGTCGGGACGAACCGGGACCCCCAGTTCGGACCGCTCGTGCTGTTCGGTCTCGGTGGCGTGTTCGTCGAGGTGATGGAGGACACCACGGTCCGGCTCGCGCCGGTCACGGGCGCGGAGGCCCGCGAGATGATAGACGAGATACGCGCGGCCCCGCTGTTGCGCGGGGCGCGAGGTCGGGAGCCGGTGGACGAGGCGAGCGTCGTCGACACCGTCCAGCGGCTCTCACAGCTGGTGACGGACTTCCCCGCCATCCTCGAACTGGACGTGAACCCGCTGGTGGTCACGCCCGACGGGGCGACGGCGGTGGACGTGCGGCTCACCATCGACCCGGACGAACTGGAGACGGCGGACGAACCGGCGGCGGAACCCGAGACGGCGTCGGACACGGCGACTCACGGAGGCGAACGATGACGAACCCGATACTGGTCACTTCGACGGCGGAGAGCACAGGCAAGACGGCGGTGGCGCTGGCGCTGGCGCTGGCCGCGAAGGAGGACGGCGAGTCCGTCGGCTACATGAAGCCGAAGGGGACACGGCTCCAGTCCTCGGTCGGCAAGACGCTCGACAGCGACCCGATGCTGGCGCGCGAACTGCTGGAACTGGACGACGAGATGCACGAACTCGAGCCGGTCGTCTACTCGCCCACGTTCGTCCAGGAGGTGGTCCGTGGCCGCGAGGACGCCGAGGCCCTGCGGGAGACGGTCCACGAAGCGTTCGAGTCGCTCGCGGCCGACCACGACCGGATGGTCGTGGAGGGTGGCGGCCTGACGACGGGGGCGGCCGTCGACCTGACCGACGCCGACATCGCGACGCTGCTCGACGCCCGCGTGGTACTCGTGGCTCCCTACACCGAGGCGCGGGACGTGGACGCCGTCCTCGACGCGGCCGCCCGGTTCGGCGACCGCCTGGGTGGCGTCCTGTTCAACGCCGTCAGCGACGCGGCGTACGACGACCTGACGACGGACGTGGTGCCGTTCCTCGAGTCACGCGGCGTCCGGACGTTCGGGACGCTCCCGCGGGTGCAGGAACTCGCGGGCGTCACCGTCGGCGAACTGGCGAGCGAACTCGGGGCGACGACGCTCACGGACGCCGCGCCGACCGACGGGTTCGTCGAGCGGTTCGTCGTCGGGGCGATGGGGGCCGACGAGGCGCTCTCGCAGTTCCGCCGGACCCGCGACGCCGTCCTCGTGACCGGTGGCGACCGCTCGGAGATACAAGCCGCGGCGCTCGACGCCCCCGGCATCGAGGCCATCCTGCTCACCGGGGGGTTCCGCCCGCCGGCCGCGGTGCTCGGCCGGGCCGAGGAGGCCGGTGTCCCCGTCCTGCTGGTCCAGACGGACACGACGACGGCCATCGAGCGCATCGAGGACGTGGTCCGGGCGGGGCGCTCGCGCAACGAGAGCACCGTCCGCCGGATGGGCGAGCTCCTGCGGACCTACGGCGACGTAGACGCGATGCTGGGGCTGAGCGAGTAGCGCCCCGCCAACCGACGGACGGAACCGCCGCGACGCGCGACGTGACCGGCAGCCTGCTCCACCCCCACGTCATGGCATCTCGTCACAGACCAACGCTTACCCACGCCGACGCCGCTGGGTCCGAACGTGATGGCCGACCCGGACGACTCCGTCGACCACGCCGACTACCTCGACCACCTCGACCTGCCCGAGGGCTGCCCGACTCTCGGGACCGACGACGCGATGGGGCGGATGGTCTGGGACTACTGGCGTGGCGAGTACGACGGGAGCGGCGTCTACCGGGACCCGATGGGCCGCCCCCGCGACGCCCACCCGGAGTGGTACTTCGGGGGCGCGTTCGACGGGCCGGTTCCCGAGACGCGGCGGGCGATGGACCTCGCGGCGGAGGCGGCGACGGAGACCGGTGCTCCAGTGTTCGACCTCGGCTGTGGGCCGGGACAGGACGCGCGCCGGTTCCAGAGCGAGGGGACGCCCGTCGTCGCCGGCGACCCTTCGCTGGGGTCGGTCCGCGTCGCGAGAGAGGCGGGCGTCGACCGGGTGCTCACCGCGGACCTGAACGCGCCGCCGCTGACGGCCGACAGCGTCGGGTGCGTCTACGCCTCGGGCACCCAGCTCGGGACGGCCGGCGGTGGCACCGTCGGGGGACTCAGACGTGTCCTCGGTGAGTTCGACCGGCTCGTCGCGCCGGACGGCCGGGTCGTCGCCGACCTGAAAGACCCACAGGAACACCGCGAGGAGGCCGCCGCGGCCCCGAACGCGTTCGACGACACCGTGGCGTTCGACCCGGCGGCCGGGATGGGCCTGCGACTGATGCGGACCGAGTACCGGGACGCCGTCGGGCGGTGGATACCCCTGCTGTTGCTCACCCCCGAGGCCGCCACGAGGGCAGTCGAACCGACGCCGTGGGACCTCGTCGACACGGTCGACGGTGATGGCTCGCGGTACTACCTCCACCTCGAACGCCGTGGGTAGGAGTCACGCGCGGGCGGCCAGGTCCACAGGGTTATAGCCGGGCACGGCGAACTTCTGCGTGGAGCCACAGCGCTCCGTAGTGTCACGCGCGGGGGACACACGCCCCCCGCACCGTGGTTCGAACCGGCGGTCGCAGACTGATTCTCGACTCGCTCGTCGCAGAGCGCCGCGCTCGTCGGTCACTCGCCGCGTCCAGCGGGTCCCACACCTCGCCCGTGATGGTCCCCATCGCGACCGTCACGGTGACGAGGCCGACCACGTCTCGGTCCTCGGTCATGAGTACGAGTTCCTGGCGTTCGGCCTGGAACTGGTCGACGAAGTCGGAGACGGCCGTGTCGCTGCCGCCCCTGCGCAGCCGGGTCGGTCCCGCCCGTTCCAAACTCGAACGCCCTGACGACAGAATCGAACACCGCGGCGAGTCCAGAGTCCGCGACGACACTACATGCGCCGTATTATAGTCAGCAAATAACAAGGATTAAGCGTGCTGAACAGAAGGTCAGCGTATGTCACGAGACAACAGTGACCGAACACTCGCCCGCCGAACGCTCCTCCGTGGTGCGGGTGCAATCGGCGCTACGCTCGTCTGTACCGGACTTGCGTCCGCGTCGAGCGGTGACGCACAGTATCTCGTCTCCACGAGTAACGCGAAAGCCCGACAACGCATCGAGCGCGCCGGGTTCACAGTCCGCCACGTGCTCGCCGAGGGATCGGTGGCAGTCGTCACGGGTCCGGCGGGTGCGACGGACGAGCTACGTGGTATCGGCTCCGTCTCTGCAGTCACTCGAGACGTCACGGTGGAGCTCTCACCTCCAGAGGTCGATGCCGACGCGTCGTCGACACCAGGTGAGGACGCCGCCCTACGAGACCTCCAGTGGGATAAGGACCTGATTCGCGCCTCTGAAGCCCACGAGGTCGCGACGGGCGACGGGAGTCGCATCGCCATCGTGGACACGGGTATCGACCTCGACCACCCCGACCTCGGGAACGTGAACGAGGACCTCGGGGCGGCGTTCGTCGCAAACGACGACGTACCGGAGATCGGTCCCGGCGACTCCGGCTACCACGGAACTCACTGTGCGGGCATCGCGGCCGCCACCGGCGAGGTCGGCGTCGTCGGCGTGGCCCCCGAGGCCGAACTCGTCCCGATACGCGTGTTTCCCGCGGACGGTGGGGCGACCTTCGGTGACATCCTCAAGGGTATCGACTACGCGGCCGAGATCGGAGCCGACGTGGCGAACTTCAGCCTCGGTATCCCCGGCGTCCAGCAGCCGGGTGCTGACCTCAACAAATTGAAGGCGAACGTACAGCGGGTCTTCCAGAGCGCGGTCCGGCGTGGGACCGTCATCACCGGGTCGGCTGGAAACGACTCGGGCAACCTCCAGCAGGGAGGCGGGTTCACGCTGCCCAACAGCGTCCCCGCGGTCATCACGATCAGCGCGACGTCGCCTGCCGACACGCTCTCGTTCTACTCGAACTACGGCACCAGCGACATCGACGTGGCGGCGCCCGGCGGCTGGTACGAGACTATCCCACGCACGCTCGGAGAGACGGGCGAACCGGACGACATCCCCTACCCGTTCAACGGTGTACTCTCGACGTGGCCGACTACGCTTGACTCATCGGTGGAGCTTCCCGGCTACGACTTCATCTCGGGCACCTCGATGGCGGCCCCACAGGTCGCGGGCCTCGTCGGGCTGGTCAGGAGTCTCGACGCCGACCTGAACGCGAATCAGGTCGAGAGTGTCGTCGAGCGCGGTGCCGACCTCACCGACGGGAAGAGTGGGTACCAGTTCGGCGCCGGTCGTGTCGACGCGAAGGAGACGCTGAGTCTGGTCGACGATACCTGAGAACGATGTAACACCACGGAAGGTCCGCTCCCGGACTCAGGCCGCCGCCTCGATAGCCGAGACGTAGGTCCCCTTGTCCTGCACGCCGACCCACCGCTGGACCGGCTCGCCGTTCGCGAACAGGTAGACCGTGGGCACGCCCTGGACCTGGTACTGCTGGGCGACCGACCGGAGTTGGTCGATGTCCACCTTCGCGACGGTGGCGTCGGTGTCGGCCGCGATCTCCTCCACGATGGGGGCGAGCATCTTGCAGGGACCACACCACTCCGCGTGGAAGTCGACCAGCGTCACCCCGTCGCCCACGAGTTCCTGGAGGTGGTCGGGACTCTCGACGTGGACGGGTTCGGCGGGCGAGGCCGCACGTTCGCTCAGCTCGGCAGCCTTCTGCTCGCGGATGGCGTCTAGTTCCTCGTCACGTTCGGTGTCGCTCATGCCCGGTCGTACGTCCGTCGCGTATAAAGGCGCAGGGTGTTGTGTTCGGCACGGTGCACAGCCGCGGCTCGGGGGTCGAGAACGGCGGTGGTCCGGGCAGGCCACCGCCCGAAAGTTGCCGGTTGTCAGAGGCACCCGGCACCCCATAGACGCCGGTGTCGCTATTCAGTTCATGGCCGAATAACCACGTCGAAGCCCGAACCTTACTACTTAAATCGTACGCTAATTTATATAGGTGCGTCAACATCGTCTACCAGACGAGGCTCCACCGTGCCAGAAGACACCCGTGACGAGACGCTCGAGACGGTCGCCCGCCGCGAAGCACTCCTCCGGGCGTTGGACGACGAGCCGCTGCAGAAGCGGCCGCTCGCGGCGCGTGTCCAGTCGGCGCGTTCCACGGTCGACCGTGGCGTGCGGGAACTGGCTCGAGCGGGACTCGTGGAGCCGACACCCGAGGGGGTGTCCCGAACGGCGCTGGGGGACCAGCTCCTCGCCGAGTACGACCGATACGCTCGGCGTTCGGACGCCATCCTCGAGGCCCGGCCGGTCCTCGAGGCACTGCCCGAGGAGACCACGGTGCCGACGGCGTTGCTCCTCGGCGCACGGGTGTTCGGGCCGAACCAGACGGACCCGTACGCGCCTCTCGAGGACGGGATGCGGACCATCGCGTCGGCCGACCACGTCCGGTCGGTGGTGAACACGGCGCTGGCGCGCTACGCCGACCTGTTCGAGGACGGTCTGCTGCCGGCGGCGGGCCGTGCGGAACTCTGTCTCCCGGCGCGGGCGATTCGTGGGTTGCTCGAGGACCGGCCGGCGTGGTTCCCCCGCGCCGTCGACCGCTCCGACGTCGAACTCGTCGAGTCCCCCACTGAGCCACCGTTCACCGCCGCCGTGGTGGAGACGGGAGCCCGACGACTCGTGGTACTGGGCGTCTTCGACGACCGTGGCGTGGGCAGGGGGCTGGTCAACGACACCCCGGAGGCCGTGGCGTGGGCCGAGTCGTACCTCGACCGGTGGTGGGACGAGGCCACGGTCGTCTCGTCAGCGGAACGTTGAACTGAGATGGCCCGAGACACCCGAGCGTGTTCCCCCGTATCGACTACGTCGACTGGGTGCTCCCGCGCATCGACGCGACGGAGCACGACCTCGGCTCCTCGGATCTCCACCCCGAGGGTCCGACCGACTCCGACCACGTGGTGCCCCCGCGACTCGTGGACCGTGAGACCCCCGACCGGACCCTTCGGTCGCTCGTCGCCGACGAGTACGACGTCCCATCAGAACAGGTCCTCGTGACCGCCGGCACCTCGTCCGCGAACCTGCTGGCGGCGGCCACAGCCCTGCGCCGCCGGGGTGGCGACCACGACGCGGACCGGCCGGGCTCGGTCCTCGTCGAGAAGCCGGGGTACGAACCCCACGCGGCGACTCCACGGGGGCTGGGTGCGAACGTCGACCGGTTCCTCCGGACGGCCGAGACCGGCTACGACCTCGAGCCGAGTCGCATCGAGGCTGCCACACGCCCGGACACGCTGCTCGTCACCGTCTCAAACCGGCACAATCCGAGCGGCCGCCGGGTGAGCCGGGAGCGGCTCGCCGAGTGTGCCGAGGTGGCACGCGAGCAGGACGCCTACCTTCTCGTCGACGAGGTGTACGCCCCCTACGGCCGTCGTGCGGTCCACAGTGAGGGTCACGCGTTCGGGGCGCCGACCGCCGCCGGGGTCGAAGGGGCGGTCGCGACGGGGTCGCTGACGAAGTTCTTCGGCTTCGGCAGTCTCCGTATCGGCTGGCTCGTCGCCGACGAGTCGTTCGTGGAACACGCCCGCGAGGTGTCGGTCCACCTCTCGGACGTGGCCCGCCCCTCGCGGTTGCTCGGCCGGCGGGCGCTCGACGCGAAGACGGAGTTCGGCGCGGCCGGCCGGGACCGGTGTGCCCGCAACGCGGACCTGCTGGCGTCGTTCCTCGCGGACCACGAGCACCTGACCGGCGAGGTGTTCGAGGGGTGCCCGTTCGGCTTCGTCGAGTCCGAGCGCGAGGGCGTGGACGGCGACGCTCTGAGCGAGGCGGCCGAGGCGGCCGGCGTCCTCGTCGTTCCCGGACGGTTCTTCGGGGTTCCGAGCGGTGTCAGGGTCGCGCTCGGCCGCCCCACGGATGAGGTCTCCGCCTCGCTGGAGGCGTTCGGGGAGGCCGTCGCCGACCTCTGACGTCGGGCTCGCTCCGCTCCCAACCGCCCGCCACCCGTCGCGCTCGGCCTCGCAGTTCACGGGTCGCTGGCGCTCCCCGTTCACCTCGACGAGGCGTCGAACAAAGTGAGACGCCTCGCCGCTCGCAACCACGTGGCCTCGCTACGCTCGGCCACGCAGGTGGCCACTTTTAAGACCGGGCCGCTCCACCGCTCCTCGCATGGAAGGCGAGATGCAGGAGATCACGAACCTCGTGGGGCGCGAGGTCTACTCGAACAACGGCGTGTTCGTCGGCGAGGTCGAGGACATCCAACTCGACCTCGACCGCGAGTCGGTCACGGGGCTGGCACTCACGGAACTCAACTACGACCTGTTCCACGACAAGGCCGCGGGGTCACGCGGCGTCATCATCCCCTACCGGTGGGTCCGCTCGGTCGGCGACATCGTCCTCGTCAACGACATCGTCGAGCGCATGCGCGAACCCGAGGAGGAAGAGGAGGTCTGACTCAGCGCTCGTCGTCGGGCACGTACCGACGGCCCTCCGCGCCGACGTAGCGGGCGCGTGGCCGAACGATGCGGTTGTTCTCCAGTTGTTCGAGGGCGTGAGCGGTCCAGCCGCCGACTCGACCGACGGCGAACGTGGCGGTGAACAGTTCACGCGGGATGCCGATACCGGCGTGCAGGACGGCCGTGTAGAACTCCACGTTCGTGTCGAGCCTGTGGTCGGGTTTGCGTTCCCGGAGCACGTCGCGGGCGACGGACTCGAACTCGGTGGCGCTCTCGAAGAAGCCGGCGTCGTCTTCCGCGTAGAACGCCTCCGCGGCCGTCGACAGCACGGCCGCGCGGGGGTCGCGGACCCGATAGACACGGTGCCCGAACCCCATCAGTCGCTCGCCGGCGTCCAGCCGGTCGTGGACCCAGCCCTCCGGGTCGCCCGACTCGTGGACCTCCTCCAGCATGTCGAGGACCGGTCCGGGGGCTCCACCGTGGAGCGGCCCCTTCAGGGCCCCGATGGCGCCAGTGACGCCCGAGAGCACGTCCGACTCCGTCGAGACGATGGCGCGTGCGGTGAACGTCGAGGCGTTGAAGCCGTGGTCGACGACAGCGTTCAGGTACGTCTCGATCCCGCGGACCGCTCGCTCGGCGGGGGCCTCGCCGGTCAGCATCCGCAGGTAGTCGGCCGCGTGCCGAAGGTCCGGGTTCGGCGCGAGCGGTTCCTCGTTCTCGTGGTACCGCCAGTAGGCGGCCGCGGCAGTGGGGACGACGGCGGCGGCGCGGAGCGCGTCGGCCGCCGGGTCACCGGGTTCGTAGTCGACGTGGGCGGCCCCCACGGCGGCACGGAGCGCGTCCATCGCGTCACCGCCGGCTTCGGCCGTCGCGCGGACCGCAGCGAGTGCCTCGGCTGGGAGCGTGCGGTTCGCGGCGAGGGACGCGCGGAGCGACTCGCGCTCGTCGGGCGTGGGGAGGCGGTCCTCGTAGAGGAGGAACAGCGTCTCCTCGATCGTGGCCTGCGTGGCGAGTTCGGCGACCACACCCTCGAGTCCGGGTCGGTACTCGTCGTCTGTGTCTGTCACGAGTCTACTCGGGTCGGTCCCGGCATAGACGTGTTGGCAGCCCTAGCTGCCGTTCGACGACTCGCCGCCGCTCTCGACGCCCATCGCCTCGAACAACTTCGAGCGGACTGCCTCCTCGGTCAGGTCGAGCAGGACGTCGCGGTTGCCGTCGGTCCCCACGATTCCGGTGAAGATGCCGAGCGGGATCTCGACGGTGGCGTCGGTGGAGTGGCCGACCACCTCGCCGATCGACCCGAAGGCGTCCTGGAGCACGTTGCCGATGTTCATCCGGATGTCCTTCGAGCGGGCGGCGAGGTGGATGGTGTCGTCCGCGATAGCGAACACGGCGGTCGTGGTGATGCCCTCGAGGTTCAGGAGTTGCTGGGCGGCCTGCGAGAGGGCGTCCTGGTCGCGGACGAACCCGGCGTTGGTGACGAGGTGCGACCCCTTCACGTTCCGGTTGCGGATGGCCTCCGCGAGCACCTCGAGCGTCTCGGGCGAGAGCGACGGTGACTCGACCTGCTCGAGCGTGTCGTGGTTGGCGAACGGGTAGAGGTACGCCGCGGCCGTGAGGTCGGCGGGCGTGGTGTCGCGCTTGAAGTCGAGCGTCTCCGCGCGGATGCCGTAGAGCAACGCCGTGGCCACCTCCTCGGTCAGGTTCAGGTCGAACTCCTGGATGTACTTGGTGAGGATGGTCGATGTAGACGAGACGTTCGGACGGACGTCGGTGAACCGGGCGTCGAGGTCCAGCTCGGGCTCGAAGTGGTCGATGACGACGTCGGGGTGCCGGTCGAGCGTGTACTCGGAGGCCTTCGCGTAGTCGACCAGCGCGATGGTGTCGTACACCTCCAGGTTGGCGTCCTCGACGGTCGAGAGTTCGATGCCCAGGAGGTTGACGAACGCGCGGTTCTCCTGATGACCGATCTCGCCCTCGTAGAGGATGTCGGCCTCCACGCCGAGCGACTCCGCGATGGCACCGAGTGCGGCCGCGGCGGCGATAGAGTCCGGGTCGGGCGAGCGGTGGGCCACGATGGCGAGCCGTTCGCCCTCAGCGAGGACGTCGGCCAACTGTTCGGCCTTGTACTCGAGTTCGCCTGTCTCCAGCGCCCGGAGTGCGGAGTCGGCGATGACCGCCGAGGGGTTGATGACCACGTCGACGCCGAGTTCCGTGAGCTCGTCCGCGGTGACCGGGTCCGACGCGCGGACCACGATGAACTGCTCGCCACCTCGCTCGCGGATGTTCTCGACGGCGGCCTTGTTTGCCTCGACGTCGGAGGACATGATGAGGATGACGTCGCGGTCGGCCACGGCCTCGGCCACCTCCACGTCGGAGATGTCGGCGGTGCGGGCGTCGAGGTCCTGGTCGCGGAGGGCTTCGACCCGGCCGTCGTCCCGGTCGAGGATGAGGACGTCCTTCCCCTCGTTCTCCAGCTCTTCCGCGACGGCGTGTCCGACGCTGCCACACCCCAGGATGGCGTAGGTGGACATCGACGCCATGGAGATGGCGCTGCTCATGTTGTCCTGATTGCGTCGGGAAGCTACAAAAACCCCGTTCCTCGCGGGTGGTGCGTCGAACCAACGCACGGAACGGCCGAAACGGAACCTATTTGGGTGGAACCACGGTAGGTAGAGTCGCCAGGGCTGGTAGCTCAGTTAGGCAGAGCGTCTGGCTCTTAACCAGACGGTCGGGGGTTCAAATCCCTCCTAGCCCGCTTCTACGTCGGCCGCGTCCACAGCTGCGCGACCTGTTGGAGTTCGAACCGTTCACCGAACGCGGAGAGTCGTCACCGTGCGACGTTCTCGGATTGCTGTCACATGGACGACGTTATGGCGTGTCTCCGGTGCGGATTCGCCACTCTCGCCGTACAGACTGTTAACGTTGCGTGAGTGTCTGGAGCAGAACAAACATATCATAGTGATTATATGTGGCCGGATGGTCGACCTCGGTATGGACCCGGTTTGTCAGAACTGTTCCCGGTACGGGCCGGTCGTGCGATGTGAGGTCGAGTTCGAGCGACTCGCGGGACACCTGAAGACGGTACGGATGTCGCTCTGTGACGTCTGTGCGGAGTCGATACGGTCCGAGGAGTGGGTCCGGCAGTTACGGAACTGACCCCCGACGCCCCAGCGTTCTTGTGGGCTCGTTCCGAACGGACCCACGTATGTCGTTCGAGAGCTACGACTGTGCGAACTGTGGCGAGTCGTTCAGCGCGTATCCGGACGCGAACGCGACAGACGGCCCCTACTGCTCCCCGAGGTGCGAGCGCGAGGGAGAGGGACTGTAGGGGCGACTGGGACTACTCCTTCGGGCTGTAGTTCGGCGCTTCGTCCGTAATCATCACGTCGTGGGGGTGGCCCTCCGTCTGTCCGGCCGCGGAGACGCGGACGAACTCGGCGCGCTCCTTGAACTCGTGGATGGTGGCTGCGCCGACGTAGCCCATGCCGGACTGCATCCCACCGACGAGCTGGTGGAGTTCGGATGCCAGCGACCCCTTGTACGGGGTGGCCGCCTCGACACCCTCGGGGACGAACTCCTCGTCCTCGCTCTCCTCCTTGAGGTAGCGGTCACCACCACCGGACTGCATCGCGCCGACGGACCCCATGCCGCGGTACTGCTTGTACTTCTTGCCGTTCATCGTGATGACGCGCCCCGGCGCCTCGTCGGTGCCGGCGAAGTACGACCCGAGCATCACGGCGTCGGCGCCCGCGGCGATGGCCTTGATGGCGTCGCCTGAGTACCGGATGCCCCCGTCGGCGATGACCGGGACGTCCTCGAGGGCCGCCACGTCCGCGACCTCCGAGACCGCGGTTATCTGGGGCATCCCGGCGCCCGTGACGACGCGCGTGGTACAGATGGACCCCGGCCCGATGCCGACCTTGATGCCGTCGGCGAAGTCGAGGACGGCCTCGGCGGCCTCGCGGGTACCGACGTTGCCGACGACCACGTCGGCCTCGACCTCTGCGGCGATCTCGCGGGCCGAGTCGATGACGTTCCGGTTGTGTGCGTGGGCACAGTCGATGAACAGCACGTCCGCGCCCGCCTCGTCGGCCGCGGTGGCGCGGTCCGTCTCGAACGGTCCCACGGCGACACCGGCCCGGAGCGACCCGGACTCGTCGCGGGCGGCGTCGTCGTACTCGCGGCGTGCGAGGATGCCCTGCATCGTGACCAGCCCGACGAGTCGGTCGCCGTCGTCCACGATGGGGACACGCTCGATCTTGTGCTCGTACATGAGCTCCAGCGCCTCGCGCGCCGAGACGGACTCCGTGGCCGTGATGACCTCGCTGGTCATGGCCTCGCTCACCTCGTCGCGGTCGCTGACCTCGAGGTACGGCCGGATGTCGGTGGCCGAGATGATGCCGAGGACGGTGCCGTCCTCGTCCACGACGGGGGCACCGCTGACGCCCTCGCGGCCCATCATCTCGTCGACGTCGCGGACGGTCTGCTCGGGCGAGGCCGTCACGACGTCGCGGATGATGAGTTCGTCCGCGCGCTTCACGCGCTCGACCTGTCGGGCCGTCTCCTCGACGTCCATGTTCCGGTGGAGCACGCCGATGCCCCCCTCGCGCGCCATCGCGATGGCCATGTCGGCCTCGGTGACGGTGTCCATCGCCGCGGTCAGGACGGGGACGTTCAGGGTGACGTTGGTCGAGACGCGGGTCGCGGTGTCGGCGTCGTCTGGTTCGACGCGGCTCTCCTTGGGTCTGAGCAACACGTCGTCGAACGTCAGGGCCTCCGGTACCTCGAGTTTCCGCGAGAACGGACGGGAGTCCTTCGCCATGTAAGCCGTGCGGAAGGGGCGGGCAAAAGCGTTGTGTGACCGCCACGGGTGCGCGAGAGAGCGACACACGCGCGAACTGGCCACGGCTCGCCCCCTCCGAGGCCGCTGGAGTCCCCGACCCAGTACACGAGTGGACACACATCCACATCGTCACCCGAAAGCCGGAGGTACCCCATGGGAACCTCACCTCCGTGGTGTATTCGACGCGTGTGGACGCGTTTCACACAACGCTTATCACCGAGTCAACGTTTCCTACACACATGGACTCCCACAGTCCCACCGAGCGTATCGCCGGGGAACCGTCCCTCGCTGGCGACCAGAACGACAGCTTCGGGTGGGAGACATTTAAACAGGAGTCCAACGCGCCCACAACCCGGTTCCGCACGTTCGAGGCCCCCAAGGCCAGCGACTGCGGGGACGGTCGTTATCGCGGCGCACACTGCCCACGCCAGGGGTACGGCCAACGTCTCTAGATGAGCGTCTCGCGCCACCCGATAGCGCTGAAAATCGAGAACACCGTCGGCGACGGCACGAAGCTCCTCGCCACGGTGATGGGCCTCCCCCTGCTGGACGGCATCTTCCCCGCCCTGTTACTGGCGGGTGCGATGGACACCTCGCTGGGGATCGTCCAGACGGGTCTGCTCATCTTCGGCGGCAGCGCCACCCTCGCGGTGGTGCTCGCGGAGATGGAGGGCACCCGCCGTGAACAGATACAGAGCGTCCTCGCCGTGGGCGTCCTCATCATCGTTGTGGCGGCGCTGGAGGCGGCTGTCGCACCGACCGTCGAGTCGTTCATCAACCTCGACACCTTCACGCGGTTCGCGGCACTCGTCATCCTCGCCGTCGCGGCGAAGACGGCGAGCGCGACCATCGGCGAGTACCTGCCCAGTCCCGGGGCCATCATCGCGCTGGGACTGGTGGCGAGTGCGAACCCCGCGAGCTTCGAACTCGAGTTCGTCTCTGAGCCGATGCTCGTCGTCCACGGTGTCGCCGCCGCGAGTGTCGGTGTGGCCTTCGCGCTGTCCGTGGCCGTCATGGGCCCGTGGCTCCGCGGGGCCGTCGACATCGACCGCTTCCGCTTCGGCAGCGCGGTCGCCCTGGGCGTCCTCCCGTTCTCGCTGCTCGGGCCGCCGGCGCTCCAGAACGCCCCCATCGCCCTCGTGGTGCTGGTGGTCACGTCGCTGCTGGCGTTCGACCCCAGCGGTCAGGGTGACCCCCGCCCGGCCGAGTCGGCCACCGGACCCGTCGCCGACGGCGGCGGGCAGCGTTCCGGGCCGTCGGAGTCGGCGTCGGAACCCGCCGCCGTCGACGCTGGCCCGACCGCATCGGGCGACTCGGACGACGACGAACGCGGCTCGCCGAGCATCTCCGACAGCGACCGCGCGCCCTGGCTCTGAGCGGGGCGACGGTCGCGGGGCCCCACCGCTCCCGCGACCGGCAACCCTTTTCCTCGCGCCCCCCGGGTGTCCCGTATGGCAGAGAACCGCGTCGTGGAGGGGCGGATGGTGACGCCCGTGACGCTCGCCGAACTCATCGAGGGGGACCGTCCGATGGACGCCGAGGACATCACCGACGCCGACCGTGAGTGCCCGGAGTGTGGCGGCAACGTCCTCGAGGTCGGGTACATGCCGAGCGTGACCGAGTTCGTCACCGGCTACAAGTGTCAGGGCTGCGAGTGGGCCGAGACCGACCGCTGAGCCGCGTCCACGGCCCCGTGTGAGCCACCCACCCGACGGCCGGGCGAGTGCTCGGCGTCCCGTGGGTACCCCGGACCCTCAGGGCTGCTCTCCGGTCGTGTCTGACGGCCGGGGGCGGAGCTGTCCCCACAGCACCTTCTCGACGAGGTCGACCGTCAGTGGGCCGTCGACGTGCACCTGACAGGAGAGCCGGGGGTAGCCCCACTCCTCGGCCGCGGCGTCGTGCCAGTGGGTCGGCTCGGGCGGGCCGTCCGGCCCGTCGAGGCGTACCCCGCAGGTCCCGCAGAGTCCGTTCCCGCCGCAGTTGGCCAGGCGCGAGAGCGTGCCGTACACCTCGAACCCGTGGTCCAGGAGGACCCGGCGGAGGTTCGACCCACGGGTGACCGAGAGCGTCGTCTCGTACGTCCCGGTCCGGACCGTCACCGGGACGGTGTCCTCGTCCATGCCCGACCGTAGGGTGGCGAGTGGCATAGAGGGTTGCCGAACCGAAATCCCTTTACAGCGGTTGGGCATATCCGAGAGTGCGGGGACGTGGCCAAGCCAGGCATGGCGACTGACTCCAGAGGCCACGCGCCCGGGACGACACTCCAGACTGATATACCGAGCGGCCGACTGATCATCGGACCGCGTTGACGACCCTCTGGAGGACCGAGGCGCACACCGGAGATATCAGTCGATCGGGGGTTCAAATCCCTCCGTCCCCATGACGTAACTCACCGAGCGACAGTCTCGTGAGCGTAGCCAACGAGGCGTCGTCGGACCGGATTCCAGCAGGAGCGGGGTGCGTTCGGCTGTCGGCAGCGGGTTCGAACCGGTGAGTAGCTCGCTACGACCCAGCGGCAGCCCTCCCGCATCGGTCTTCGGCTCCGGACGGGTCGCGCTCACCTCGAGACGGGGCTCGTCCCCTCCACCCCGTCGATGTCGAGCGTCCCCGAGAGCCGGACCGGGCTCGGGTCCGGTCCGATGCCCGCCTGGGCGAGCCGGTGGGCGACGGCGGTGATGTACTCCGAGCGGAGCCGGTTGTAGTGCGAACGAGACGGGTCGGTCAACCAGATGCGTGCGTTCAGCTCGACGTACCCGTCGCCGAGGTCGCTGATCCTGACGCTCGGCTCGGGGTCGGAGAGTACGTCCGGAAGCGCTCGTGCCTCGGTGAGGACGATGTCGGTCGCCTGGTCGATCTGCCCGTATCCGACCCTGAACCGACTGCTGATTCGCATCCGATCGAAGGCCACGGGGTTGGTGATGGCCGTGTTCGCGAGAAGCGAGTTCGGCACCGCGACGAGCTCGTTGTCGAACGTCCGAACGCGTGTCACCCGGAGGTCGATACGCTCGACCCGACCCCGGCTGTCCTCCCACTCGATCCAGTCCCCGACCTCGAACAGTTTCTCGTTGATGATGTAGAGGCCCGAGAGCAGGTTGGCGAAGAGTTCGTTCGCTGCGAGACCGACGGCGATCGCGGCCGCGCCGACCACCACCGAGAACGCCGTCACGATGGACCCGAACCCGGCTAACGCGAACGCCAGACCGAACGCGACGACGCCGCTGCTGATCTGTCCCAGGAGACGTGCGAGACTGACGATCGAGGAGTCGACACCCCGACGGTCCATCATCCGGGTGAGTGGTCGCACGACCCCGAAGCGGACGAGCGCGTAGACCACCAGCAGCGTGAGGACGAACACGACGAGGCTCCGCAGTATCGGGCCCTCCTGTGGCTGGAACAACTCGACCAGCTCCTCCGGCGAGATGGCCTGTAGTACCGTTGTCAGGTGAGGCATCACGGCCACCTGAGGGGACGTGGGCTAATGAGTGGTGTCGGGTGTCTCGACTGTCCCCGACGCGCCATCGTCGACGACCACGCCGGCCCCGTTCCGCACAGCCCCACCGGTGAGTCACGGGAGCACCGAGGGCATCCGCACGCCAGCGGGGCCGAACCGTTATGCCGGCACCAGTGAACCCATACGTATGACCGACGACACGAACCGGCCCGTCTCCTTCTGGGCGTGGGGGTGGGAGGACCGCCTCCCGACCGACGAGGACCGGCGGGAACTCAGGACCCAGATAGAGGGGCTGCTCGGGTTCCCGGAACGCCCGTTGCTGGACCTCCCCGGACTCGAGGACGTCGAACTGCCGGCCCCGCGAATCGAGGGGCCCGACCACGCCACCACCAGCCAGTCCCGACGCGCTCGCGCCCAGCACACCTACGGGAAGGCGTACCGTGACCTCGTCCGAGGGTTCCACGGCGACTACGCGAACGCACCGGACGTGGTCGCCCGCCCGGAGAACGAGTCAGAGGTGGCGGACCTGCTCGCGTGGGCAACCGAGGCGAACGTCGCCGTCGTCCCCTTCGGCGGCGGCACCAGCGTGGTCGGTGGCGTGGAGTGCGAGGGCGACGGCTACGCCGGGGTGTGTTCGCTGGACGTGCGGGAGATGGACCGCGTGCTGGAGGTCGACGAGCACTCCCGGGCGGCCCGCATCCAGGCCGGAGCGAGGGGGCCGGAGATACGCGAGCAGCTGGCCGAGCACGGCCTGCAACTCAGACACTACCCGCAGTCCTACGAGTTCTCGACGCTCGGCGGGTGGATCGCGACACGGGCGGGCGGGCACTTCGCCACCCGCTACACGCACATCGACGACTTCGTAGAGAGCGTCCGTGCGGTCACGCCGAGCGGGACGCTGGAGACGCGACGACTCCCCGCGTCCGGTGCGGGGCCGGACCCGAACCGGTTCCTGCTCGGTAGCGAGGGAGCCTTCGGCGTGATCACGGAAGCGTGGGTGCGGGTCCAACCACGGCCGCCGTATCGCTCCCGAGCCACGGTCCGGTTCGACGACTACTGGGACGGCGTGGCGGCGACGCGGGAGATCGTGCAGGCGCGACTCTATCCCGCGAACTGCCGGCTTCTGGACGCGAACGAGGCGATGCTGAACGAGCTGGCGTTCGACGGGTCCAGCCTCCTCGTGCTGGGGTTCGAGTCCACCGACCACCCCGTCGAGGACGAGATGGCCCGGGCACTCGAACTGGCCGACGAGCACGGTGGCACCTGTCCGGACGGACCCACGCACCGGGACCTGAACGCCGAGGCCGCGTCCGGGGAGGGCGACCGCGACTCCTCGACGGAGGGCAAGTGGCGGAACGCGTTCTTCGAGGGCCCCTACCGCTACAACGCGCTCGTGTCGATGGGCGTCCTCGTCGACACGTTCGAGACGGCGGTGACGTGGGACCAGTTCCCGGCACTGCACGAGGCCGTACAGGAGCGCGTCGGGGCCGCGATGGACGAGGTGTGTGGCACGGGCTTCCTCTCCTGTCGGTTCACCCACGTCTACGAGGACGGCCCGGCACCGTACTACACGCTCCTCGCGCCCGCCGAGGTGGGTCGAGAACTGGAGCAGTGGCGCGAGGTGAAACGAGCGGCCTCGGACACGCTCGAGGAGTTCGGGGCGACCATCACCCACCATCACGCCGTCGGGCGGGTTCACCGCGAACATTACCACCGCGAGGTCCCCGACGGGTACCTCGACGCCGTGCGTTCGATGAAGCGGACGCTCGACCCGGCGGGCGTGATGAACCCCGGTGCCCTGCTCTAGGTCCGGCGTTCGCGTCCCCAGACGCGCGTCTCGGGGTGGAACGCGAGCCACGCGAAGAAGAACATCGGCGGCGAGCGGTTGGCCTGCACGAGCCGCGTCCCCTCGTGCGGTCCGTCCAGCGCCCGGCCGCTCCCGATAGCCCACCGTGACCCACCCGCGCGGGGGACACTCGCGTCGCCCTCGGCGCGGGTGAACGAGAGCGTCTCGCCGTCGACCCGCCGGTCGTAGGCGACGGCACTCCCGGCGTGGTCGTCGACGCCCGCTCCCGACTCCGGCGTGTAGTCGACGACGCACCCCGCGATGAGCCCGGCCGCGCCCACCGTGAGCCCACCGAGTAGTTGGCGACGGCGCACACGTCGTCTGGCTTCCGGCCGGACAAAAGCCTGCGTCGGGTGGGTGACGGTCGTGCATCGCCCGACGCCAACGTTCAGGGTGTCGCCCGCCGAACGACCGGTATGAGTTCGCTCGTCGCGGTGGTCCACGTCGGCGCCGCCCCACCCATCGGTGGCGGGATGCGTCCCACCGCGGTCGCCCACTGGTACGAGGGCGGCGTGGGCCGACTCCTCGCGTACGAGGTGGCGGCGGACGGGTCGCTCGAGCGCGTCCCCGGGGCCTACGCCCCCGACCTCGACGAGGACCCCTCCTATCCGGTGACCGACCTGCTCCTCGCCGTGGCGCGCGAGCACTCCGCCGTCGCCCAGCGCCTCGACACGCTCGACACCAAGGCACGCGCCAACTACGACGCCGGCTTCCGTGAGAAGGTGTTCGACACGCAGGTCGCGTGGGGGTCGGACGGCTACGGCCGGCACTTCGAGGCCCGCTCGCAACTGGAGAGCCACCGCTACGAGGGGCGCGTGGCGGTGGGCGTCGACCCGGACGCGCCCACGGCCGTCTCGCGGGCGCTGGCAGCGAACCTCGAACGGCTCGACGCGCCGACGGTCGCCTACGAACGGCCGACCCCCGAGGGGTGAGCCGACACACCACTTTCACTCCGGACTCGGTGCGTTCTTTGGCGTCGGCCGAGTACCGGGTGGCGTGAACCGCGGGCCGCGACTCCCCGGTGTCGAGGACGAGGGGGAGCCTCGCGTGGTCGTCCACGTCGACATGGACTGCTTCTACGCCGCCTGCGAGCGCCTGAAGGACCCCGACCTAGTGGGGGAGCCCCTCGTCGTCGGGATGGGGTACGACCACGGGGAGACACACGGGGCCGTCGCCACCGCGTCCTACGAGGCTCGCGAGTACGGTGTCGAGAGCGCGATGCCCATCTCGCAGGCACTGGAGGCGCTCCCCCGCCGGGCCGAACTCGACGAGGGCGACCCCCCCGAGGGGACCGGCCACTACCGCCCGGTCGACATGGACTACTACCAGGAGGTCGGGGCGCAGGTGAAGGCCATCCTCCACGAGAGCGCGGAGACGGTCCGCGAGGTGAGCATCGACGAGGCGTACCTGGACGTCTCGGACGTCGGCTGGCGAGCGGGTACTGCGGAGGCGTTCGGCGAGGAGCTCAAGGCCCGCATCCGCGAGGAGGTCGGCGTCACCGCGAGCGTCGGCATCGCGCCGAACATGAGTGCCGCGAAGGTCGCCAGCGACTTCGACAAGCCCGACGGACTCGTCGTCGTCCGGCCGGGCGAGGTGGCCGCGTTCTTCGCCCCGCTCGACGTCGAGGAACTCCACGGCGTCGGCCCGGTCACGGCCCGCGAGTTACGCGAGGCGGGTATCGAGACGGCCGGCGACGTGGCCGACGCGGACCCGCGGGCGCTGGCCGACCGGTTCGGTGAGCGTGGCCGGGCACTGCACCGGCGTGCGAACGGCCGGGACGACCGCGCTGTCGAACCGCAGGGCGACCCGAAGTCCGTCTCCAGCGAGTCGGCGTTCGTCGAGGCGACGGCCGACCCGGCGACGAAACGTGAGAAGGTCCGTGACCTCGCCGCCGAGGTGGCCGAACGCGCCGCCGCGAAGGGGGCGCTCTACCGGACCATCGGCATCAAGGTGGTCGAACCGCCGTTCGCGACGAACACGCGGGCGAAATCGCTCCCGGGGCCGGTCGACGACCCGGCGCTCGTCGAGGAGGTGGCGCTGGACCTCCTGACGGAGTTCGAGACGACGACCGCACGGAAGCTCGGGGTCCGGGTCTCGAACCTCGAGTTCGGCGAGAACGAGCAGTCACGACTGGGGTCGTACGCCGACGCGGGGGATGAGTCGGCCGTCGACACCGAGGGGACCGACGGCGAGCGAACGGACCGGCGACGGCGTCGCTCGGACCGCCCGAGCCGCGGGCAGACCACGTTCGGCGACTTCGACGAGTGACCGAGGGGGTGGCGCGGCGAGCGACCACCGGCCGAGGGATTCTTGCCCACGGCCGTCCGTTCGTGGCTGTGAACCGACTCCCGGCCGCCGGCGAGGACGCGTGGCACCTCGCGAGACACGCTCACGTCATCGTCCACGAGACCGCCGACGGCAACGAATTCCTCACCGTCTACGACTGTGGCGCCGCCCAGAAGCCCCCGTCGGCGCAGGTCATCGGCAACCTCGTCCGGGTGCGTGCGGCACACGAGACGGTCCGTCAGCCGACCGGGTACATCGTGAAGATGCGGGAGCCGTCGGTACTGGTGCGCGAGGACGATGACCACTGGCTCGTCCGGGCGGCCGGTGACCACGGCGACAGCGACGGGCGCGGGCAGGAACCGGACGCCGACGGACGGAAGACGGACGTCTGACGGAGGTTTACGTCCGGCCACCGCCACCCGCCTGACATGAGCGACACCGAGGAAGAGATCACCGTCGGCGCGGTGAGCGAGGGTGGGGAGGGCCGGGTCGACCTGCCGGTCGTCGAACTGCTCACCGGTCGAGGGTTCGTCACCGGCAAGTCGGGGTCCGGGAAGTCGAACACGGCGAGCGTGGTGGCCGAGAAACTGCTGGACCGCGGCCTCTCCCTGCTCATCGTCGACATCGACGGCGAGTACTACGGGCTGAAGGAGGAGTACGAGATCCTCCACGTCGGGGCCGACGACGAGTGTGACATCCAGGTCTCACCGGAGCACGCCGGAAAGATCGCCGAACTCGCGCTCGAACAACACGTCCCCATCATCCTCGACGTCTCGTCGTTCCTCGACGAGCGCGAGGCGAAGGAGTTGCTGACCGAGGTGGCCCGGCAGCTGTTCGCCAAGGAGAAGAAGAAGAAGCAACCCTTCCTGCTCGTCGTCGAGGAGATACACGAGTGGCTGCCGGAAGGTGGCGGCCTCGACGAGTGTGGCCGGATGCTCATCAAGGTGGCAAAGCGCGGCCGGAAACACGGCCTCGGGATGTGTGGGATCTCACAGCGCCCCGCCGACGTGAAGAAGGACTTCATCACGCAGTGTGACTGGCTCGTCTGGCACCGGCTGACGTGGGGCAACGACACGAAGGTCGTCCAGCGCATCCTCGGCAGCGACTACGCCGACTGGGTCGAGGACCTGAACGACGGCGAGGGGTTCCTGATGACCGACTGGGACGAGGAGGTCAGACAGGTCCAGTTCCAGCGCAAACGCACCTTCGACGCGGGCGCGACGCCCGGCCTCGACGACTTCGAGCGCCCCGAACTCAAGTCCGTCTCCGGCGACCTCGTCTCGGACCTCGAGGAGATAACCGAGGAGAAGCAGGCCCGGAAGAACCAGCTCCGCGAGATGGAGCGGAAACTGAAGGACAAGGAGCTCCGCATCGAGGAACTGGAGGCGGAACTCGCCGAGGCGCGTGACCTCTCGAACATGGCCGAGCAGTTCGCCCGCGCGATGATGGCCCACGCGACGGGCCGGGCGTTCCGTGAGGACGTCACCGGCTACCAGGCCCACCTCGAGGAGGAACGCTGGAGCGGTGAGGGCGAGCCGCCCGCGTCGGTGGTGGAGTCCCGCGACGAGGAGCGAGCGGAGGCGCCGCCGGACGAGGAGGCCCGCCCGTGGCCAGAGGCCGACGGGTCGATGTCGACCGAGCGCGTCGCGACCGGGCCCTCGGACTCGTGGGACGCCATCCCGTCGCCCGACGGGACCGAGGACGGTGCGTCCGACCACACCCAGGCCGACCCGGCGCCCAGCGCCCCCGACACCACGGGGGACGACGACACCCCCGACGGCATCATCGTCCCCGGCGACGAGTCCACCGACGCTGCCGAGGAGGACGATGGTCACGACGCGGGATCCGAGGACGCCGGTTCCTCGACCGAGGAGGCGATGGGCGACGACTGGGACACGGGCTGGGAAGCCGGGCCCACCGAGGGGTTCGTCCCCGCGTCCGATTCCGACACCGAACCGGCCGCGACCGACGACGCGGGCGAGAGCGCCGACGACTGGGGCGACGAGGAGCCGTACGAGCGGCCGGTGGTCGCGTCGCTCCGGGAGCGCATCGCCGAGATGCACCCGGTCACCCGCGGGATGCTGGCGTTCTACCGCGACCGCGAGGTGGCCTCGCCGCTCGACGCGCACGTCGCCGCGGGCGGAGACGGTGACCGGCCCACGGCGTACGGTCGTAACCGCGAACTCCGCGAGGCGGGCGTCATCGCCCACGCCGGGCGCGGTCGGTACGGCTACGCCCTCCCGTCGCTGCTCGACGAGGCCCACGACGGTCGCCTGTCGGACGAGGCGCTCGCGGCCGCCGTCGAACGCGTCGAGGAGACGTTCCGCGAACGGGCCGACGCTCCCTGGCCGAACGCCTGAAGAGTTCGCCACCGTTTTGCGCCGGTCGGTCGAGAATCGCCCGTGAGCGTCCGCCCCGCCGTCCGTGACGGACTCGCGGCCGGCCTGTTGCTCGCCGTCACGGCCGGCCTCGCCGTGCTGACCGGACAGCCGCTGGTGTTCCCCAGTCTCGGCCCGACTGCCTACGTCCTCGCACGGACGCCGACGGCCGGTACCACTCGCCGGGTGGTGGGCGGCCACGCCATCGGCGTCGCCGCTGGCGTCCTCGCGTACCGACTGCTCGCCCCCGGACTCGTGGTCACCGGATCGCTCCCGCCGCTCGGTGAGGCCACGCTCCGTCTCGGTGCGGCAGCGGTGCTCTCGGTTGGACTGACTGCAGCGGGGATGGTCGCGGCCGACGCGGAGCACGCGCCGGCGTGCGCCACGACGCTCATCTGCGCACTCGGACTCCTGCGGACGCCACTGGAGGCAGGCGGGATTCTCGTCTCAGTCGTCGTCTTGCTCGGGAGCTATCGTCTGCTGACGCGCTTCGTGTGACACCGCTCAGAGTCCCGCGACGAGGTCCGCGAGCGCCGCCCGCGGGTCGTCGGCCTTCGCCACCCCGGAGGCGAGGAGGACACCCTCGGAGCCGAGTTCGCGGGCGGCCAGCAGGTCGTCGCCGGTCGAGATGCCGGCTCCGCAGAGGACCGGGACGTCGGGAGCGACGGCGGCGGCCGCCTCGACCGCCCCCTCGACGATTCCGGGGTCTGCCGTCGAGACAGGTGTACCGGTCCCGATGAGTTCCGGCGGTTCGACCGCGACCGCGTCGGGTTCAAGCGCCGTCGCGGCGCCGACCTGCCGGGGGTTGTTGGCGCAGACGACCGTCTCGAGGCCCGCACGCTCGGCCGCGCGGAGCGACGCGTCGATGTCGGCGAGTCGCAGGCGGTTCTCCGAGTGGTTCAGGAGCGTCCCGGTCGCGCCCGCGTCGGCCGCCGCCTCGGCGAGCGTGCTGCCGGTGTGGCTGCCGTGCTCGACTGGCGAGACGTGCTGGGCCCACGTCTCCACGCCGATCTCGGCGACGCGGTCGAGGTGGGCGGCCTGCGGTGCGACGGCGATGCGGACGCCCGTCTCGGTGGCCACGTCGTCGGCCGCCGTCGCCACCGCGACGGGGTCACAGGGGTACGCCTTCAGGTTGACGAGGACGAACATACCGGGTCCGCACCCCGGTTGGGCAAAAATCTGCCTCTCCGGGGCGGACGGTCCGGCCGCAGCACCCCGGACTCAGGCCGCGCCGCGGAGGACGAGCAGGACGACGAGCATCAGCCCAGGGAACGCGACGGCGGCGAGCAACACCCAGTTCGCGTCGACGGCGGAGGCGGGTTCCCGGAACACGTCCCCGAACGCGCCGAGGACGGCTGGCTCCAGCATCACGGCCGCGACGAGCAGGAGCAGAACGACGATACCGACGAAGAATGCGGCGCGGAGGGGGACGGCCCGTCGTCGGGGCATGGCCGGCACTCACTCCGCGAGGGGCTTGAAAGTTCGCCCCACCGCGGCCGGTTCCCGGAGCGTCAGGGCCTTGTCCGTCGAGTCGAACCGGCGTGCATGGAAGGCCGACGGGTCACGGTGACGGTGGACGGGGAGACGCGGACGGGGTCGGTGACGGCCGTCGAGTATACCCGCCTCGCGGGGAGTCCGGTCGCGGTGGTCGAACTCGACGAACCGCTGGCCGACGGCCGCGCGGCACTCGCCGTCGGTGTGGACGAACTGGACTGAGGCCGGTCAGCGCATCTCGTCAACGTCGAGGAAGGCGTCGTCGTCGGCGGTGAACCACGTGGACATCCGTTCGACGCTGGAGAGCCCCGGCGGGTAGACCGTCCGCCTGTCGGGGCCGTCCGTGTAGGCCACCACCGCCGAGACGAGTCCGGGTGGTGTCTCGGCCGATTCGAGGCCGCGCTCGTCACCTGTCCCGACACCGCTGGTGCGGTCGCCCGCAGAGCCACGGTTCGCCGACATGTATCGGACCGGGGGCGGGCACTCGGCATAAACGCTACTAGGTCCGGTCGGGAGAGATATAGAGGCGGTCGGAACTATCGAGACGACAGGTGGCGTGTTCCGATCAGTCCTTGCGCTTCACGACGTCGCCGAGGGTGGTCCCACCCGAGGCGGAGCCGCTCGACCACTCGTCCGTGTCGTCGCTCGCGGCTCCCTCGACCAGCGAGATGTCGAGTTCCCTCTCGAGTTTCCGCTGGACGCTGTCGCTCGGGAGCACGTCACCCCGCTCCAGTTTGCGGATGAGACTCGCCTTCTCGTTCAGTTGCCTGGCGAGGTCCTCCTGACTCAGCCCGCGCGACTCGCGGGCCTGCCGGATGCGCGTGTCGTAGTCCTGCGCCACCTCGTCCATCTGGTCGAACATGTCCCGACGGCGGCGCTGACCCCCACCGCCACCGCCCGACCCGGACGAGGACTGCGAGGAGCCCGAACTCGAACTCGAGCCGGACGAGGAGGTGGAGTACTTCGTCGAGGTAGAGGAGGAGGACTGCTGGCGGACCTCCGTGCCGAACTCCGCACACTCGGCGCAGACGTCCAGCTCGGCACCCTCGATCTTGACCGTCTTGGGCTGACCGGTCTCGGTGCCGCACATCTCACACTGAACCATAGGTCGGGCTATGGCAGGCCGACGCATAAAAGGCACGCCGGCGGTGTCGACTCGGCAGGACTCACGAGAGCGCCCGTAGCGAGTGGTAGAACCGTTGCATGGCGGTGAGGTGCCCCACGATGGCGAAGAAGACGAGGAGCCACCCGACGACCGAGAGTGGGAGCGGCCCCAGCTCCCCCGGCAGGAACGGTGCCACGGCCGTCGCGAGGACGACGAGCGCGAGGCGGTCGGCCCGGCCCACGAGGCCGCCGTACACCCGATCGAGGCCGACGGCCTGCGCCTGCGTGCCGAGGTAGGAGGTCATCAGGACGCCCGTGACCGCCGCGAGGCCGAGCGCGTACCGCTCGATGCCGGCCGCGAGCCCGGCGACCACGACGATGTCGGCGTAGCGGTCGAGGACGTGGTCGAGCAGGTCGCCGGCGGGTGAGGCCACGTCGAGGCGTCGGGCCAGCTGTCCGTCGACGAGGTCCAGCACGCCGTTGAGGAACACGAGCGCCGACCCGACGAGGTACCACTCCGCGCCGCCGGGGAGGAGGACGCCGTCGACGGCGAGCGAGCCACCCGCGAGGAAGAACGCGACGCCCGCGCCCACGGCCAGCAGGAACGCGACGATGCTGACCCCGTCGGGGGTGAGCCCCACCCGTGCCGCGGCGCCGACGAGTGGGTCGAGCACCCGGTTGGCGACGTTCCGGTAGCGGTCGAGCGTCACAGCAACCACTCCGTGAAGTCGACGGTGCCGGCCGACGGCTCCCGGTCGCCCGCGAGGACCGCTCGGACGTCGGCGGCCACCGCGTCCGGGTCGCGCCCGGTGGTGTCCACCTCGTAGACCGCGTCGGCGCCGTGCTGCTCGACGGCCTCCGCGAGCACCACGTCGAGCGCCTCGGCCTCGGCGTTCTCCTCGGCCGAGCGCGAGACCATCTCGGGGGTCTTCGGTGGGTCGTGACTGGCCGCGTCCTCGCGGGTCCGCAGTCGTTCGACCAGTTCGGCCGGGTGACACCGGAGCACGACGACCTGGTCGGCGTCGAACAGGTGCGCAAGGTGTGACTCGACGACGACTGGCCCCGCCTCGGCCCCGAGTTCCTCGTCCAGGTAGTCGGCGACGGCGTCGACGTCGACGACCAGCGTCCCGCGCTCCTCGTCGGTTCGCTCCGTGAGGCCACGTTCGCGGACCACGTCGTTGAGGTGGACGACGGTCGCGTCGAGTCTGTCGGCGACCGTCGTCTTGCCCGTCCCCGGCGTGCCAGTGAGTGCGACCCTCATCGCTCGACGGTCGCCACGACCTCGTTCAGTACCTCGACGGCACGGCGGGTCTCCTCCTTCGTGCCGGTGGTGATGCGGATGCACTCGGGGAGGCCGAACGAGGCACAGTCGCGAACGATGACGCCACGCTCCTGTGCCGCGCGTTGGATAGCCGCGCCGTCACCGACCTCGGCGAGGACGTAGTTGCCGGCCGACTCCCACGTCTTCGCCGCGAGGTTCTCGTACAGGTACTCGCGGGCCCACGCGGCGGTCTCGACGGATCGTTCGACGAACGCCTCGTCGTCGAGGGCGGCCGAGGCCGCCGCCAGCGCCAGCGTGTTCACCGCGAACGGGGTGTTGACGTAGTCGTAGGCGTCCGCCCACGCCTCGGGCGCGAGGATGTACCCGACGCGCAGGCCGGCGAGGCCGTAGGACTTCGAGAACGTGCGGAGCACCCCGACGTCGTCGCGCCCGTCCATCAGCGAGACAGCCGACGGCTGGTCGGTGTAGGCGCCGTACGCCTCGTCGACGAGGACGAAGGTGTCGTCGTCGACGCCGTCCGCCACCTCGAGGATGGCGTCGTGCCCCATCTCGCTCCCCGTCGGCGAGTGCGGCGTGATGAGGTAGACGATGCGCTCGCCGTCGTAGGCGTCGAGGACGTTCGCGGGTCTCTGGGCGAACTCCTCGGACTTGTGGAGGGGGTAGGTGTTCACCCGGCCGTGGTGGTAGCGGACGGACATCCCGTAGTAGGCGAAGCCGGGGTCGGGGACGAGCACCTCGTCGCCCGGTTCCAGCAGGGCACGAGAGAGGTAGTCGAGGGCGCCGTCGCCGCCGTTGGCGAGCCACACCTGGTCGGCGGTGAGGCCCCAGCGCGCGGCGAGTTTCTCGCGGAGGTCGGCGTGGGCCGCCTTCGGGTAGGTGTTGACCCCGTCCACGGCCGCCCGGGCGGCCTCGGCGGCCTTGGGGGAGGGGCCGAGCGGGTTCTCGTTCGAGGAGAGCTTGACGAGGTCGTCTGGGTCCATCCCGACCTCGCGGGCCACCTCCTCGATACCGCGCCCGGCGGCGTATGGCGTGTGCGCAGAGAGGTCCCGTGGTCGCATACCCGAGGCCAGTCGCGGGCGCGTCTTAAGCGTGCTCACACGGCCTCGTGTGCGGCCGAGCGACACGCGCGAGCATCGTCGCCTGCGGGGCACAACGCCGATAGTCCCCGGCCACCGAGGAGGCGGTGTGTACGTCCACGTCAACGCGGCCACGAGCGCCGACGGGAAGTTATCGACACGCGAGCGTCGGCAGGTCCGCATCTCCGGCGACGAGGACTTCGCCCGCGTCGACCGGCTCCGCGCCGAGTACGACGGCGTCCTCGTCGGCGTGGGGACCGTCGTCGCCGACGACCCCTCGCTGGTCCGGCACGACGAGGCCCACCGCGTCGCGGAGCGCGGGCCGGACCCCACGCCACCCGCCCGAGTCGTGGCCGACACCCGCCTCCGGACGCCAGCCGACGCGGCCATCCTGGAGGGCGACCCGGTGACCTACCTGCTGCACGGGGAGACGGCGAGTGCGGAGCGGCGCGAGACGCTCTCCGCTGCGGGTGCGACGCTCGTCCCCGCCGGCAGTGGGAACGACCGCGTCGAGTTCCCGGCCGCCTTCGACGCCCTCGAGACCCACGGCGTCGAGTCGCTGCTCGTCGAGGGCGGCGGCGAGGTCATCTTCTCGCTGTTCGAGCACGACCTCGTCGACCGCCTGTCCGTGTTCGTCGGCGGGACGGTCATCGGCGGCCGGCAGGCCCCGACGCTGGTCGACGGCCGTGGGTTCGTCGACGGGTTCCCGGAGCTCGAACTGGAGGGCGTCGAGCGACTGGACGAGGGCGTCGTCCTCACGTGGGCGGTCAGATAGGGACGGAATCGGTGCAACTGGTCCCGCCGCCACCACCGCCGCGTGCGTCGTCGACGTACCGCTCGACGGACTGGAGGCCACGCCGGCAGGATATCGCCTTCACCCGGACGACGGTACCGTCCGCCCGCGTCCACTCGACGACGACGAGGTCACCTGGGGCCCACGCGCTCAGGTTCGTGCTGGCGGACTCACTCGGGGCGAGCGAGACGTTCCAGTGGTCGGTCGCGGGGCCGTCGACGGTGAACGCCGTGACGTTCTCGGGGACGAAGTAGGCGGCCCGTGGGTCGTCGGCCGTCCGACCGGGGGCGACGGTGGTCCGTTCGACGGACCCGTTCGCGTACCGGAGTTCGATGGGCACGTCTCGCCACGGGGTGTCCGTGTGGACGACGGTGACCGAGACGCGGTACTCGCCGGTGCCCCGGTTCTCGACCGTCATCGACGGTGAGCCGAGGCCGAGGAAGCCGGCGCCGCCGAGACAGCCGGCGAGCGAGAGCATCGCCACAGCTGCCAGCGTGGGCAGGAGGCGTGTGGAGGGCACGTCCGGCACTCGGACCGGCTTCGAACATCAAGCCTCGCCTTCCGGGTCGAGGCGTGGCGGCCGCTCGGGGTGGGTGAGAACGTTCGAGAACGAGGTCAGTGCTGGTGACCCGTGACCTCGCCGTAGGTCGCGCCGAAGCGGTCCTCGAAGAGGTCCATCGTGACCGCCTCGATGGCCTCGAGTTCGTCGCCGACGTCGCCCTCACTGTGGTGGACGGTCATGTGGACGCGCTGGGCACAGCCGAACATCGCGAGGTCACCGACGACCTCCGCGGGCGTCTCGTCGCCCTCGGCCAGCATCTCCAGCAGTCCGCGCGAGAGTGTGACCTCGTCCGTGCCTTCGTCGCTCTCGATGGTGAGCGTCACCGTGTCGTCTGCCATACCTGGTCGTCGGCAGCGGGCCGTATCACTCTGTTGGGTGCGGGACGGATGGCCGCGGACGTTGCTGGCAGTGTCCGAGCGAGCGTGAGCGAGCGAGGTTCACCCGGCGCGAACGTAGTGAGCGCCGCATTTCTCCCCACGTTTTTGCGACGAGTGGTGCGCGCGGAGCGCGCACCCGAGGAGTAGAAGGTGGTGGTTAGTCGTCGGTCGTCGTCGCCGCCTCGGTGGGTTCTTCGTCCGCGGATTCCTCCTCGGAAGCCGCGCCCTTCCGCGCCCGGTCGAGTTCGTCGAGGTAGTCGTCGGCGTCGAGCGCGGCCTGCACACCCATCCCGCCGGCGGTGGCGGCCTGCTGGTAGTGGAAGTCCACCACGTCGCCGGCGCCGAAGATTCCCTCGACGCCGGTGGCGGTCTGGTTACCGCCGCGGCCGCCCTGTGTGATCAGGTAGCCTTCGTCGTCCAGTTCGACGCCCGTCTCTGCGAGATAGTCGGTGTTCGGCGTGTGGCCGATGGCGAGGAACACCGCCCCGACGTCCATGTCGTAGGTGCGGGTATCGGGGTCGTCGACTTTCTCGCTCGGGTACCCCTCGGCGTTCTCCGCGAGCGTGACGTGGTCGACCCCGTCTGCCTCCGAGCCGTGAATCTCCAGCAGCTCCGTGTTGCGGAGGACCTCTATCTCGCCGTCCTCCGCCTTCTCCATGACCCGGTCGATCCAGTAGTCCTCGGCGCGGAACTCCTCCCGTCGGTGAGCGATGTAGACCGTGTCCGCGAACTTCGTGAGGAAGTGGGCCTCCTCCATCGCGGCGTCGCCGCCGCCGACGACGAGCATGTCCTCGCCGCGGAAGAACGCGCCGTCACAGGTCGCACAGGTGGAGACGCCGAAGCCCATCAGGTTCTCCTCGCCGGGGACACCCAGCGTCCGGGCGGAGGCACCCGAGGCGGCGATGAAGGCGTCGGCCGTGTAGACCGTACCGTCGCGGAGTTCGACGCGGAAGGTGCGGTCGGCGCCCTCCCCCTCGGCGGTGACGTCGACGACGACGCCGTGTTTCGTCTCGGCACCGAACTGCTGGGCCTGCTCCTTCATCCGGTTAATGAGGTCCGGCCCGCTGATCCCCTCGGGGAAGCCGGGGTAGTTGGCCACGTCGGTGGTGAGCGTGAGCTGGCCGCCTGGTTCGACCCCCTCGAGCACGAGGGGCTCGTTGTTCGACCGACCGGCGTAGATGGCGGCGCTCAGTCCAGCGATACCTGTCCCGGCGACGATGAGGCGTCGATGTTCCGGCTCGTCTGTCATGGGTGAGAGTAGTGGAGCCCGGAGTTAAACGCTTGTGCTGTGCGGGGCGAAACCGCGTGAGGCGGAGGTAACCGGACGGTACGGGGAGTGTGCTCAGTCCCCGACGGCCGAGGAGAGCGCGCCGACGACGTAGCCCCCGTTCTCGAGGAAGTACCGCGGGGCACGTCGCCGTGCGGTGGCGAGGGCCGTCTCGAGCGCGGCCGAGGCGTCCGCGTGGACCCCCTCGCCGTGGCCGACGAGGATACGCTCGGGATGCAGCCCGGAGAGCGCCCGCCGTGGCGGCACCAGCCGACGGACGAACGAGACGGCCAGCCGCTCGTCGCCGACGGTCTGCGTGGGGGAGGTCGCGAGCGCCTCCATCACGACGAGCGTCTCGCCGTCCCAGAGCGCCGCGTCGCTCCAGACCGCGTCGTCGTACAGTTCGAGTAGTCGGTACTCGCTGTCGCCGAGCGTCCCGAAGAACCCCTGGACGGGGGCGTCACACGACCCCTCGAGCCCGTCGAAGAACGACGGGCCGTGGACGGGGACGTCGTACCGCTGCGCGAAGGTGTCGGCGTCGCGGCTGTGGTACGACGAGAGGACGACGACGCCAGCCACCTCACCGTACTCGCTGACGAGGTCGTCGACGCCGTCGGCGTCGACCGGGTCGACGAGCCAGACCCCTTCGTCCGTGGCCAGCGCGTGACTCGTCCGTCGCATCCCCTCGTCGGGGTGGGCGATCCAGCCGACACCCCCCTCCCAGCGGTCGACCATCGCGGGCGAGGTGCCGGGTCCACGTCGTTTCGCAGGCATACCGTGCACGTCGGGCGACGCCGAGATAAAGACCGCCCGAAGCGGCCGAACCTGCGACAGACCGGCCTGACGACGGTGACGACTTAAACGCCCGTCCGCGGACGCCGACAGGGTAAAGTGACGTACGACGTATGCGGACGCATGTCACGCTACGCCGATGCGGGACGTTCGCTCCGACTGGACCCGGACTCGTTCGCCGGGGGGTACTTCCGGAACGCCGTCTACCGACACTGGGACCCCTACGAGGACATCCCGCAGGAACTGCTCGAACAGGACCTCGAGAACATGAAGGCGGCCGAGATGACCTTCGAGGAGTTCGAGGGGTTCCGCGCCGCCATCGCCAAGTTCGGCGCCGGCGAGGAGGCCGTCACGGAGGACCTCGCCCCGCTGATGCTCACGCTCGAGGACATCAACGACCAGATGTTCGTCTCCTCGCAGATCTACGAGGAGGCCAAGCACACCCAGTTCTTCGACCGCTACTGGCGCGACGTCATCGACCCGGCCGCGGAGGCCAAGGGGTTCGAGGTGACGCGACCGACCGACGAGCGCTACTTCAACCAGGACTACGAGGCGCTGTTCGACAAGACGGAGGCCGCGATGCACCGACTGCTGGAAGACGGCGGTGACACGCCGGAGAACCGCGTCCGCGCGTTCTGTCACTACCACCTCGCCGTGGAGTCCGTGCTGGCGCAGACGGCCTACTGGGGCCTGCAGGCGTCGTTCTCCGAGACCGGGCCGGAGAACTGGAACCTCGAGGAGGGCGAGGAGCAGCTGGTACTCGACGGCCTCATCGAGGGCATCACGCGCATCCGCTCGGACGAGGGGCGCCACGTCGGCTTCGGGATGCACAAGGTTCGGGAACTGGTGCAGGAGGGTGGCGTGGACGGCGCCATCGTCCAGGAGACACTGAACGAACTGCTCCCGCACATCGCCGGGACGGTCCAGACGGAGTTCGACACCGGCCAGGACCAGACGCCACTCATCGAGTACGCGAGCGAGAAGCTCTCGAAGCGCATCGAGATCATCACGGAGCGCGAGGCGGAGGTACCGCCCGTCGAGGAACTCGTCCAGATAGAGGGGCTGGACGAGGAGCAGGTCGCCGACTGAGTCGGGGGCCGTCCGAAGGGCTTACCCGCCGACGCGGGGAGGGTGAGGTATGACCGCGGACCTCGAAGAGAAGACCGACCGGTACGAGCGCCTGCTGAGCGAGGCGCTCGCGGCCGCCGAGGTGGCCGTCCCCGAGACGACGCCGCTGGGCCAGGCGGCCGCCGAGTACGAGGAGATGGCCCGGTCGTACCTCGAGGACGGTCGGCACTTCCGCGACGAGGACGACCCGGTGAACGCGCTCGCCTCGTTCTCGTACGGGCACGCGTGGCTCGACGCCGGGGCACGACTGGGTATCTTCGACGTGCCCGACGAGGGGCACCTGTTCACCGTATGAGCGTCGACGTACGCGTCGTCGAGACGGACGCCGAACTCAACGCGTGTATCGACCTCCGGCGCTCGGTGTTCGTCGAGGAACAGGACGTCCCCGAGGACCGGGAACTCGACGGCCTCGACGGCGAGGCCACCCACCTGCTCGCGTGGGACGGCTACCCCGTCGGCACCGCCCGGATCCGTGACTACGGGGCCGACGACGATGGACGCCGGGTAGCGAAGGTAGAGCGGGTCGCCGTCGAGGCGTCGCGCCGGGGCGAGGGTATCGGTCGCGACCTGATGGCCCACGCCGAGGCGTTCGCCACCGACGAGGGGTACGACCGGGTCCGTCTCGACGCGCAGGTACCGGTCGTAGCGTTCTACGAGCGGCTCGGTTACACGGGGACGAGCGAGGAGTTCGAGGACGCCGGCATCCCCCACCGGACGATGGAGAAGGCGCTCGGTGGTGACCGAGCGGTTTAATCGGTGGTTCGAGGTGAGTTCAGCCGGCGCCCCGGTCGTCGAACGTGTCATTAACTTAGTAGGTCCGGTGTTTGCACCGAACCGATGACCGTCTCCCCCACTCGAGCCTACCTCTCGACCGCGCCGGTGGCACCAGAGCGGGTCAGCACGCTGGCGCGGGCGTCCGGGCTCGGGCCGGTCGTGGCCGTGCTGACGCGGAGCCGCCCGGCCGACTGGGTCAGCTCGTGGCCGGCGGCCGACGACCCGATGGTGGTCGACCTGAGTGGGAACAGCGGGTCGTCGTTGCGGCTCCCCTGCGACGAGCCATCGGTCGTCGCCGGGCTCGCGCGGACGGACCTGACCGGGGTGAGTATGGTCCTCACCTCGCTGCTGGAGGCCCACGGTCCGGCGGTGTTCTACTTCGAGTCGCTGACGGGACTCTGCCGCGATGCGGGCCGCGCTCGAACCACCCGGTTCGTCAGGGAGACGGTCCACCGCGTCTGCAGGGCCGGGGGGACCGTGGTGGCCGACGTGGACCCGAGCGGACACCGCGAGCGGGAACTGCGGGACCTCTCGGCCCCGTTCGACCGCGTCGTGGGGGGCCCCCCGGCGATCGGGACGGCGGAGCCGTAACGGCCTTGGCCCGGCCGTCCGGACGGCCCGCATGCACCACGTCAGGTTCCGTGACGACACCGGCACTGTCCGTACCGGCGAGTACGCACCAGCCGACGAGGAGATCGTCTCGCACCCGAGTGACGCCGCCGTCGCGCTCGAACCCGAGCAGTTCGACCCGGCCGAGGTCGAGTTCCTCCCACCCTGCGAGCCGACGAAGGTGGTCTGTGTCGGTCTGAACTACGCCGACCACGCCGCCGAGCAGGGCAAGGAGGTCCCCGACCGCCCGCTCCTGTTCCTGAAACCGCCGAACACGCTGGCCGCCCACGGCGAGACGGTCACGCTCCTGCCGGACAAGGAGCGCATCGACCACGAGGCCGAACTCGCCGTCGTCGTCGGTGAGCGGGCCAAGGGGCTCGACGAGTCCGAGGCGATGGAGTACGTCGCGGGGTTCACCTGTCTCAACGACCTCTCGAACCGGGACGACCAGCGCCGCGAGCAGAACTGGGTCCGCGGGAAGGCGTTCGACGACTCGTGTCCACTCGGCCCCGTCGTGGCGACCCCCGACGAGGTGCCGGCGGACGCTGCCGTCCGCTGCCGGCTGAACGGCGAGACCGTCCAGGACTCCTCGCGCGACGAGTTCATCTTCTCGGTGCCCGAACTCCTCGCGGAGATAACCCAGTACCTCACGCTCGAACCCGGCGACGTCGTCTCGACGGGCACGCCGGCCGGCGTGGGCCCCGTCTCGGACGGCGACACGGTCGAGGTGGAGGTCGAGGGTGTCGGAACGCTCAGGACCCACGTCGAGATCCCCTGACTCCCGGCCAGCCCCGGTTCCACGGCGGCGATTGAAGTGTCGGCAGACCCTATCGCCGTCGTGGTCCCGACTCGAACGACGGACGCCACGGCTGTCGCGCTCCTCGCGCTCTCGGCGCTCGCCGGACTGGCCCTCTGGCCGTCGCTCCCGAGCGAGATGGCCATCCACTTCGGCGCCTCGGGCACCCCGGACAACGTCGTCGACAAGCCGCTCGGCGTCCTGCTGGCGCCGGCCATCGGCGTCGCCGCGCTCGTGTTCGTCCGCGTTGCCGCTCGCGTCGACCCGGCCGCCGACCAGCGGGTCCTCGACCTGAGCGTCCTGTTCCTCGGCGCGACCATCGCCTCCGTCCAGTCGTTCGTCCTCGCGTGGAACCTCGGGGTGCGCGTGAGTCCGGCCGTCGTCGTGGGGCCGGTCCTCCTCGGCGCCGGCGTCCTCACCGTCTACGCGTTCTACCGCGAGGGCTGCCTCGGCTGACCGAGCGCCACGGCAGGTCGAAACGCCTAACTTTAGGTCTACCTAATCCTCGGACAGATGCGACTGAGCCGTCGGGACGCGCTCGCGGCCCTCACGGGTGCTGGAATCGTGAGTGGGGGGGCGGCGGCCACACTCGCCCGCGACCAATCGCCGGACGCGAACCCGGACCGGGTTCCGGAGTTGGACGCGGACACGGTGCTCGACGAGGAGACGCTCGCGACGCTCGTGGCCGCCGCCGAGGTGGTGTTCCCGAGCGACGTGTCCGGTATCACGGCGTTCGTCTACCCCTACGTGACCGGGAAGGCGGGCGAGCGGCCGGCGTTCCGGGACGGCGTCGACGCCGCGACGACGACGCTCGAGACGTACGCCGACCTCTGGCGAGACGCGTCGTTCACGGCCCTCGGCCCCGCTGGTCGCGACGGCCTACTCCGCGAGATGGGCGTCCACACCGCCGACCCCGTGCCAGACGGTACCCACCCCGAGCGGGTCCGGTTCTACGTGGTGAACGAACTGCTCTACGCGCTCTACGCCTCACCGACGGGTGGTGACCTGGTCGGTATCGAGAACCCACAGGGCCACCCCGGTGGGACGGTGAGTTACACGCAGGGTCCGGGTGGGCGCCGGTGAGTGCGACCGACCGGACCCCCTCGGCCGAGGCGGACGTCTGCGTGGTGGGTGCGGGGCCGGCGGGGGCGCTCGTAGCCCGCGAACTCGCTCGCGAGGGGCACGAGGTGGTCGTCCTCGAGGCCGGCCCGCGGTTCGAGGACGCCGACCGCGAGGCCCGGATGGAACGGACCATCCGCCCGGCCTACGCCCCGGACTCCGTGTGGAAGATGGGCGGGCCGCGCGACGCGTATCGCTCCACTGGTGACCGGCACTACCCCCTGAACGCCGCCCGCGTGAAGGGCGTCGGTGGCTCCACGCTCCACTGGCAGGGGATGGTGATGCGACTGCACGAGTCGGACTTCCGGCGGGCGAGCGAGTCGGGCTACGGGGTCGACTGGCCGCTGTCGTACGAGGACCTCCGGCCCTACTACGCTCGGGCCGAGCGGGCGCTGGGGGTCGCGGGCGCCAGCGACAATCCGTTCGCGCCGCCGCGCGAGGAGCCCCACCCGCTCCCCGCGTTCGAGCCCTCCTACTCGGACGCCCTCTTCGCCGAGGCGTGCGAGCGAGTGGGCGTGACGACCCACTCGGTTCCGAACGCCCGGAACTCCGAACCGTACGACGGGCGCTCGCCCTGCGTGGGCTACGGCACCTGCAAGCCGGTCTGTCCCTCCGGCGCGAAGTACGACGCCAGCCACACCGTCCGGCAGGCCGAGGCACTCGGCGTCGAGGTGATAGACCGGGCGCCGGTCCAGCGACTGGAGACGGGGAGTGACCCCGGGCGAGTCGAGGCCGCCGTCTACGCAACCCCCGACGGGACGGAACACCGACAGACCGCACGGGAGTTCGTCCTCGCGGCCGGCGGGGTCGAGATCCCGCGGCTCCTCTTGCTCTCGGCGTCGCCGGACCACCCCGACGGCCTCGCCAACCGCTCCGGCGCGGTCGGGCGGTACTTCCACGACCACCTGTTCGCCGGGATGGGCGGGACGCTCGACCGACGGACCCGGCAGAACCACGTCGGCTTCCTCACCAGCGAGTCACACGCCTTCTACGACGAGCCCGGCCGGTCGACGACGGGGACCGCCGGCGGCGTCCCCGCGAGTGACGCCGCCCTCTCGGCGTTCAAACTGGAGTTCCTCAACTACGCCGGGCCGTCACCCGTCGAGATGGCGCTCTCGGCCGACGACTGGGGTGACTCGCTGCTCGCGTCGCTCCGGGGGGCCTACGGCACCCACGTCGGGATGGGGGGGCTGGTCGAACAGCCGCCTCGCGCGGCGAACCGCATCGCGCTCGACCGCTCGACGACGGACGACCACGGCAACCCCGTGCCGGACGTGCAGTGGTCGCTCGACGGCCGGACCAGGCGGACGCTCGAACGCGTCAACGAGGTGCAGGCGGTCGTCCTCGAGGAACTCGGCGTCGACGTCGACTGGCGCGTCGGCCCCGAGAACACCGGCCCGGCCTTCCATCACATGGGGACGACGCGGATGGGGACCGACCCCGACGAGAGCGTCGTCCGGCCGGACCTCCGCACCCACGACGTCGGGAACCTGCGCGTCGCCTCCTCCGCAGTCTTCCCCACGGGCGGGGCGACGAACCCCACGCTCACCATCGCCGCGCTCGCGCTGAAGTGTGCCGACCACGTCGCCGCGGCGCTCGAACCATCCGCCAGCGCCACCGGGTAAGCGGCCCCCTAACGTCGGAAACGGTCTGGTCCTTATATGCCGTCTGACAGCCAACCTTCACCTCGACCAACAGGACCGGCCGCCGCGTCGGTCCCGGTCGGGGAGCGTGATGCCACTCGGAGACCAACCACGGAGCGCGAGAGGGGTCGCCACAGCCGTGAGTGTGCTGATGGCCGTCGCCATCACCGTCGTGTTCACGTCCATCGTCGGCGTCTGGGCGCTGGGGCTCGGCGAACCCGTCGACTCACGGACGGTCGGGCCGAGCGCCGAACCGGACCTGCCCGACGCCTCGTTCTCGTTCACCTACCACCCCGACGACGGGGATGGGTTGCGGGTACGGTCCACCGGCGGCGACGCACTCCCGGCCGAGCAACTCGCTCTGGTCGTCAGGGACACGGAGGACGCCGACGGCCGGTACGCCTTCACCGACTCGCTCGGGGCGGAGCGTGGTCCCTTCGAGACGCAACAGCAGGTCCGACTGGACGCGTCGGCGGTGGGCGCCGACGGCGAGCTGGCTCTCGACGCGGCCACGGTCCGCGTGGTCTGGACGAGTCCGGACGGAAGCCGCTCGGCGACGCTCGCCATCTGGGTCGGCCCGGACGCCTGAGCGTCGAGACGCGGTCGGGTGACCCTTTCCTCCGGCTGGCCGTTTCGAGAAAGTAGTCGCCACGGCAGTTTATATGGCCCAGCACACAACTTCCGGGCGTTCACGTACGAGGTGTCCCGGCGGCACGCCGGGACAGCTGGGTGGGCGTGGAGGAAGACAGATGCAACTCAAACGACTGTTCACGGCTGAAGATGCCGTCTCGCCGGTCATCGGGGTCATCCTGATGGTCGCAATCACCGTCATCCTCGCGGCGGTCATCGGGACGTTCGTACTGGGGTTGGGGAACGGGCTGGACAACGACGCGCCGCAGATGTCGTTCACTTTCCAATACAACGATGGGACGGATGACTCACTTGATGTGACGTTCGAGGCCGGGAATCCGGTGGACGCCGAGCGACTGTCGCTCGTCGTCAACGGTGCGAGTGCTGACAACGGACGATTTGAATTCACCAGCACAGAGTTAGGGGCCTCTCCCGGGCAGTTCGGCGCCGGGTCCTCAGTGACGCTCGGGCCTAGTGGTGGGAGCCTCGACCTCTCCTCCGCCACCGTCAAGGTCGTCTGGGAGAGTCAGAACACCAACCCCGACGCCCAACGCACCGCGACCGTCGCCGTCTGGACCGGGCCGAGCGCTTAATCAGCGTTCCCGCACCGTCAGCTCCACGTCCGTCCCGGGCTGGAGCGTGACGGCGAACGACAGCGGCAGTTCACCGGGTGGGTCCTCGAACCGGACGCGACGGCAGAGTGTCGCCAGCGCGGCCGTCAGCTCGAGGCGGGCGAAGCGCATCCCGATGCAGTGGCGCGGGCCGCCGCCGAACGGGAAGTAGGCGTACTCGTGGCCGTGCGGGTCCTCGTCGCCGAGCCACCGCTCCGGGCGGAACTCGTCGGGGGCGTCCCACCACCGCGGGTCGCGCTGGACGATGCGCTGTGGGAGGACGAGCGTATCCCCCGGGTTCAGGGCGTAGCCCCGGAGCCTCACCTCACGGGTGGGTTCGCGGAGCACCATGTAGACCGGCGGGAACAGGCGCAGGCTCTCCTCTATGACGGCGCTCGTGTACGCCAGCGCCGGGAACTCGTCGACGGTCGGCTCGCCGTCGACGGACGCCGTGAGTTCCTCGTGGACCCGCGCCTGCACCTCGGGGTGGTCGGCGAGGAGGTAGCAGGTGTAGGTGAGCGCGAGCGACGTGGTCTCGTGGCCGGCGAAGAGGAACGTGACCAGCTGGTCGGCGAGTTCGCGGGCCGTCAGGTCGCCGTCGTCACGGGCCCGGACGAAGAAGGTGAGGAGGTCGGGCGGTGGGTCCGGGTCGGCGCGGCGAGCGGCGACGAGGTCCGCGACAGTGGCCTCGAAGGTGTCGAGCTGTGACCGGAAGCGGCGGTCCTGCGGGGTGGGGACCCAGTTCGGGAGGAACGTGACGAGGCTGGTCGCGTCGAGTCGTTCGTTGATGGCGTCGGCCGTCTCGCGGACGACGCGTGCCGTCTCGGGGTCCTCGTCCACGTCGACGCCGAACAGGGTGCGGGCGAGTACGGCGAGCGTGAGTGCCTTGCTCTCCTCGTCGAGGCGCACGCGCTGGCCGTCGACCCAGTCCTCGGCGAGCGAACGGGCGCCCTCGACGGCGAAACTCGCGTACTCCTCGACGCGCTCGCGGTAGAACGCGGGCTGTGAGAGCGTGCGCTGGCGGCGCCACTGCTCCCCCTCGGTGAAGAACAGCCCCTCGCTCCCGAAGGAGCCGCTGGTCTCGCGGACGGCACTCGCCTTGCGGAAGTCGTCGCGGTCGTCGACGAGGATGCGCTTCACGTCCTCGGGGTGGGTGACGTAGTGGAACGACCGCCCCGCGAGGTCGACCCGGACCACGTCGCCGAGGCGGTCGACGTGCTCGGCGTGGAAGCCGGCGGGGTCCCGGAGGTACTGGACGGTGTTGCCCAGCACGGGGTGTCCGGGGGGCGTCGGCGGGGATGCCATACGCGTCGTTACGGCCGGGCGGACAAGAGTACGGCGACGGGCGTCAGGCGATACCGTACATCGCGAGCAGGCCGGCGTCGACCAGCAGGAGGACGGCGAGGACGGCCGCGGCCTGGTAGAACGGCTGGGCGTCACGCGCGGGGGTGCGGACCTTGTCGGCGTCGAGGCCGTCGCGCATCTTCGAGCCGCCGACCTCGAGGAGACCGACCATCACGAGCCACAGGCCGAGCATCGCGAGGACGAGGTAGCCGGGGAGCGACCCGAGGAGCACATCGAACGTGTAGTAGGCGCCGGCGAGGTGGCCGCCGGTGAGGAACAGGAGGACGGCGCTGACCCGCGTGAGCGTGGTGAGCCGGGAGGAGATACGCGAGAGCGGCTCGGGACGGATATCGCCCGAGACCCCGTTCGGGAGGACCGCGAGCGCGAAGAGGATGACTGCCCCGGTCCAGAGGCCGGCGAAGACGACGTGGACCGTCTGCATCGTGGCGTCGAGGATCGGATTCGTCTGCAACAGCAGCTCGGGGAGTACCATACGGCTTCCCGCGGGGGGCTGGCACCTGAAACTCCCGGTCGCGGCACCGCACGTCCCGTGGGTGGAGCCGCCGACGCCGTGGGGTTCTTGCCGCTCCTCCTCGCACCGCCGACATGGACCTCGTCGACGCCCTCGACGCACGTGGCCTCGTCTGCACGGTCGGTGCGGGCGGGAAGAAGACCACCTGCTACACGCTCGCGGCGCGGCACGACCGGGCCGTCGTGACCGCCACCGTCCGAATCCCCGTCTTCGACGACCGTGTCGCACGCGTCGCGGTGACCGACGACCCGGTCCGCGCCGTCGACGGGAACGCCGACTGGCCGCTCGGACTCGTGCCGGAGCGGCACGACGAGGTGCGCTACGCCGGCTACGAGACCGGGGCCGTGGACCGGCTCGCGGCCGCCACCGACTGCGACGCCGTGCTCGTGAAGGCCGACGGCGCACGCAACCGGCTGTTCAAGGCGCCCGGTGACCACGAACCACAGATCCCGGCCGCCACGGACACCGTGCTCCCCATCGCGAGTGCTCGCGTCGTCGGCGAACCGCTGACCGAGGAGTTCGTCCACCGACCGGAGCGGGTCGCCGCCATCGCCGGGCTCGACGTCGGCGACGAGCTCCGCCCCGAACACGTCGCCCGCGTCCTCGCCAGCACCGACGGTGGGCTGAAGCGCGTCCCCGACGGTGCCACCGCCATCCCCGTGGTGAACATGTGTGACGACGAGGTACTGACCGAGCGAGCACGTGTCGTCGCCGAGCGCGTCCACGAACTGGCCGACGTGCCGCGGGTCGCCCTCAGCCGGATGGATCTCGGGCAGGTGGTCGACGTCGTCGAGTGAGCGGACGGCGGTGGACGACTGGCCGTTCGTCACCGAGCCACACCCCCGCCGAGCACTACGCCGAGTGGGACGGGAGCGACGTGACGGTGGACGGTGAGACGTACACGGTCGAGTCGCGGACGGATCTCGAGGACCCCGTCGAGCTGGTGGCGAGCTACCGAAAGCGGGTCAGAAAGGACGGCGAGACGCTAGCCGAGGTGGAGACACCCCTCGCGCTCGTCCCGAGACGACAGTTCGAACTCCTGTTCGAGGTGGTGGGCTTCTCGGAGTGGTCGTTCTAGGGTGGGTTCGACCGCGCGCCACTCGAGTCCTCGGCACAGGAACTGGTCGCGCTCGCCCGGAAGTAGTTTGCCCGCGGGGGCCGCACGTCCGGGCGATGCCGACTGGCGTGATACTCGCTGGTGGCTTCTCCACGCGGTTCGACGGCGGCGACAAGGCCGTCGCCGAACTCGCCGGGAAGCCGATGGTGCGCCGGGTCGCCGACCGCCTCGCGCCGGTCGTCTCGACACTCGTCGTGAACTGTCGGGGCGAGCAACGCGAGAGTATCGCCACGGCGCTGGAGCGCTACCCCCACGAGGTCCGGTTCGCCGTCGACCCGGAGCCCGACGCGGGACCGATGGCGGGCATCCGGACCGGACTCAGGGCGGTGACCGACGAGTACGCCGTCGTCGTGGCCTGCGACATGCCGTTCGTCGACCGGGCATTCGTCGAGTCCCTGTTCGACCGGGCGGCCGGCCACGACGCCGCCGTCCCCGAGGTCGACGGCTGGTACCAGACGACGCAGGCCGTCTACCGGGCAGCGCCGATGGCCGACGCGTGTGACCGTGCCCTCGAGCGTGGCGACTCGAAGATCCTCGCGCCGCTCGATGAACTGGACTGGGTGGTCGTCGACCACGAGACGCTGGCCGAGCGGGGGTGGCTCGAGACGTTCGAGAACGTGAACACGCGGGCGGAGTTACGCGAGGCCGCCCGCAGCGTAGCCTCGGACCGACGGAACGGGGAGCGATAGTGAGCCGCGAGGCCGAGCGGCGCCCACCCACGGAGTGAGCAATCGGCGCAGGACAGAGCGGTCAGCGCACCCGTGGGGCGACGAGGAGACCCTCGTCGACCGGCAGGAGGTACGGCTCGAACTCCGGGTCGGCGTCCACCCGTCGCAGGAACCCCGCGACGGCCTCCGTACGAGGGGTCGGGGCCGGCTCGCCGTCGAGCGTCGCGACGAGGCCGGCGGGGGTCAGGACGTCCCCGTAGACGGCGACGTTGTCGGCGAGGAGCGCCCCGCCCGGCGCGACGAGTTCGCGGACCGCCTCGAAGCCACGGCCGTAGTCGGCGGTGTCGTGATCGAGGACGACGAGGTCGAACGTCCCGGGGAGGTCTGCGGCGAGTTCGATGGCGTCCCCGTGGCCGTAGACGGCGTGGTCGGTGAGGCCACCGCGCTCGAAGTACTCGCGGGCCGCACGGAGGCGCTCGGTGTCGCGGTCGGTGAGGACCACGAACCCGTCCTCGGGGAGCGCGCGAGCCATCCAGTACGCCGAGTAGCCGAACCCGGAGCCGAGTTCGAGGATCGAGCGGGCACCGGAGAGGCGGACACAGAGCGCGAGCGTCCGACCAACCGCCGGGCCGACGGTGGGGAACGACTCGCGGGCAGCGCGGGCTTCCATGTCGTGGACGACGTCGTCGACGGGCGGACCGAAGCGTTCGAGCAGCCGCCCGACGGCGTCGTCGTGGAGAGGTGGCACGGTCCGGCGTGGGTGGCGTGGTGGCTTGAGCGTTCCCGCGGGGGTTCGTTCGTCACTCACTCCGCTCGTGCGGTCCACGCCTGCCCCTGCTCGCAACTCCGCGGGCTCCCGTGGTCGCTCACGCAGCTCACGGGTCGCGTGCGCTCCCCGTTCGCTCTCTCGAGGTCTCACTCCGTTCGACCTCGTGGCGGGCACACTTTTAAACGGCCACGCCCAAGCCGCGGACGATGAGTCTCGAAGACCGCGCCGAGGAACTCGCCTCCGACCTCGGGCAAGACAAAGAGGAGGTCGAGCAGGCACTGGAGAACCTCGTCCAGTACAGCGTGCCGCTGGACGAGGCCGTCCAGAGCGTCCGCCGGAAGTACGGCGGTGACTCCGGTGGCGGCGGCGAACCGACGCGGACGGACATCGGCGACGTGACGACGGAGACGTCCGGGAACGTCACCGTCGACGCCCGTGTCCTCACCGTCGGCGAACGCTCCATCTACTACAACGACGAACTGCAGGTCATCCGCGAGGGCGAACTCGGGGACGAGACCGGGAAGATACAGTTCACCGACTGGCACGGGTTCGACCTCTCGCCGGGCGACTCGATCACCGCCGGGAACTGCTCGGTCAGGGAGTTCCAGGGTAAACCACAGTTGAGCATCGGGGAATCGACGACCATCGGCTTCCGCGACGAGACGGTCGAGACCCCGTACCGCGTCGGGGGTGACCGCACGCTGGCCGAACTGGAGACCGGCGACGGCGCCATCAACGTCGAGGTGCAGGTCGTCGAGGTGGAGACCCGGCAGGTGTCGGGTCGGGGCGACGAACCCAAGCCCATCCTCTCGGGCGTCGTCGCGGACGGGTCGGGGCGGCTCCCGTTCACCGACTGGGAGCCGGCCGACCACGCCGGCATCGAGCAGGGAGCGTCCATCCGCATCGAGAACGCCCACGTCAAGGAGTTCCGCGGCGTGCCGCAGGTCACCCTCACGGAGCACTCGCGCGTCGAGGCACTCGACACGGCCGTCGAGGTGGCCGAGGAAGCCCCGCGGATGACCGTCTCCGAAGCGGTCGACAGCGGCGGCGTGTTCGACGTCGAGGTCACCGGGTCACTGCTCGGGGTCCGCGACGGCTCCGGCCTCATCCAGCGCTGTCCGGAGTGCAACCGCATCATCCAGAAGGGGCAGTGTCGCTCACACGGGCAGGTCGACGGCTACTACGACCTGCGGGTGAAGGCCATCCTCGACGACGGGACGAGCGCGCTGACGGTCGTCCTCGACGACGAACTCACCGAGCGCGTCTACGGCGGCGACGTGGAGGACGCGCAGGCACACGCCCAGGACGCGATGGACACGGAGGTCGTGGCCGAGCGGATCGCCGACAACCTCGTCGGCAAGGAGTACCGCGTCCGCGGTGACCTCTCCGTGGACGACTACGGCGCGAACCTCGACGCCACCGAGTTCGAGGAACTCGAGGAGGACCCGACCGAACAGGCTCGGGCCTTCCTCACGGAGGTGGACGCATGAGTGCAGACGGCGGCCCGGGCAACCGCGAGGTCGCCTACCGCGTCTTCGCTGCGGAGTTCGAGGACGCCACCGTCTCGTTCAAGGAGAGCGACGAGGAGCGTGCCCCGAACTACGTCATCTCGCCCACCGGTGGTCGTCTGAACCGACTGTTCAGCGTGGGCGTCTTCACCGAGAAGGCAGAGGTCGGCGGCGGACAGATGCGCGCCCGCATCAACGACCTGACCGGCACCCTCGTCACCTACGCCGGGCAGTACCAGCCCGGCCCGCTGGCGTTCCTCGAGAACGCCGACCCGCCTGCGTTCCTCGCGCTGACGGGGAAGGCACGGACCTTCGAACCGGACGACGGCGACCGTATCTACTCCTCGGTCCGGCCCGAGTCGGTCAACGAGGTGGACGCCGCGACGCGCGACCGCTGGGTGGTCCGGACCGCCGAGCAGACGGTCGACCGCGTCGGGTCGATGGCCGCCGCGCGGCTGTCGAACCTCCGTGGTGAAGCGCTCCGCGAGGCGCTGGTGGATGCCGGTCTCACAGAGAGCCTCGCGGCCGGCACCGCCATCGCCGTCGAGGAGTACGCGCCGACCAGTGAGTACCTGCAGGCTCTTCGGACCCGCGCCGTGCAGGCCGCCGAGGTCGTCGCCGGCGACCGCGACGAGGTCGAGCGAGTCGATCTCCGACCGACGGAGGGCGACGACGACCGCGCCGTGCTGGCCGAGCTGGCGACCGTCGACCTGCCGGAGGGGGAGGCCACGCCGACACCCGAGCCGGAGTCGGAACCAGAGGCCGAAGCCGAACCCGAGCCATCGACCGAACCCATCGCGGCCGACACCGCCGGCGGCGGGTCGGCCGTCTCGGAGCCGGAACCGGAGACCGAGACCGGATCGAGCACGGAGCCCGTGGTCGAAGCCGGAGCTGAATCAGAAGCCGCGGCGGAACCGGACCCCGAGCCGGAGCCCGAACCAGAGGTCGAACGGTCGGTCGAGCCCGAACCGGAGACCGACGCCGAGCCGGAACCGGAGCCAGCAGCCGACTCCGAGCCTGCCGAGGCCGACGCGGCCGTCGACGACGACGAGTTCGAGGAGTTCGAGCCGGGCGAGTTCGACCTCGACGAGGAGGAACGCGAGGAGGTCGAGGAGCAGTTCGGGACCGACTTCGAGACGGCCTCGGAGTTCGATCCCGACGAGGAGTCGGTCGAACCGGAGACCGACGCCGAGCCAGAACCGGAACCCGAGCCGGAGCCGGAGCCGACCGAGGCCGAGCCGGAGGAGACCGAGACAGCAGTCGCGGAATCAGCTGGCGACGCCGACCCCGGCGACGTGGTGGTCGACGTCATCCGCGAACTCGACGGCGGCGACGGCGCCGAACGCGACGCCGTCGTGGAGGCGCTGTCCGAACGGACGGGCGCGGACGCCGAGGCGGCCGACGAGGCCATCTCGGACGCGCTGATGAACGGCGAGTGCTACGAGCCGGACGACGGGATGCTCAAGGCTATCTGACGTGCCCGTCGAACCCCTGCCGGGGGAACCGGCGGCCATCGCGGACTGCGGGGCCGAACGCCTCCTCGTCGTCGCCGACTTCCACGCGGGCCTGGAGGTGGCGCTGCGGCGCGAGGGTGTCGAGTTACGCTCGCGGGCGACCGACCGCCGCGAGCAGGTGCGCTCGCTGTTGCGGGCGTCGGGCGCCGACGGCGTGCTCTTCCTCGGTGACCTCGCGAACGCCATCGGGACACCGGGAGAGGAGGAGACTCGCGAGTTGCGGGAGCTCCTGACCGCGCTGACCCGGCGGGTCCCCGTGACGGTGACGAAGGGGAACCACGACGGCGACATCGAGACGGTGGTCGAGGCGGTGAGCGAGCGCCACCCGGTCCGCGTCGTCGACGGCCCCGGCCTCCGCATCGGGTCGGTCGGATTCGCCCACGGCCACACCTGGCCCGCCCGCGAGGTACTCGACGCCGAGACGGTCTGCGTGGCCCACGAACACCCGGTCGTCAGGCTGGAGGACGAGGTAGGTGGCGCGCGGATGGAGCGGGTGTGGCTTCGGGGGCGCCTGGATCCCGAGGCGTTCGCCGACCGGTACGACGAGCCCCCCACGGTGACGCCGGACCTCGTCGTCTGTCCCGGGTTCAACGACCTCTCCGGCGGGACGTGGGTGAACGTCGAGGGCCAGTCGTTCCTCTCGCCGTTCCTGCCCGATGGGCTGGCCGACGGGGAGGCGTACCTGCTCGACGGGACGCGACTCGGCGACTACCGCCGGGTCTAGAGGAACGCGACGAGCGTCGTGCCCACGAGCAAGAGGAACGCGACGAGGACCATCCCGAATCGGAGGTCGAACGACTCGGGCGCACCGCGTTCCTCGCCGCTTCCCAGCGCGTACGCACCGCCGACGGCGACGATACCGCCGACCAGCAGGGAGAGCGCCCCGGCGAGGCTGACCCGGCCCGCGAGGAGCGCGGGCACCTCGCCCAGCGCGAGGAGGACGCCACAGCCGGTGAACAGGAGCCAGTAGGCGCGTTGGTAGTTCACACCCGCTCGACGGTGCCGGGGCTGAAAGCCCTTCCCCAGTCGAGCGTCGCGACGGCCGGGAGCGGTGTCCTCAAGAGTCTCGCACCCCACGTCCGGGTGATGAGTGACGGCGACGTCGCGGCCGGGATGGACGCGTTCTCGCGGCTCTCCCAGCCCGTGCGCGATGCGCTCTCGGAACGGGGGTTCACGACGCCCACCGAGCCACAGCGACGGGCGCTCCCCCCGCTGACCCGTGGACAGGACGCGCTGGTCATCGCGCCCACCGGCTCCGGGAAGACGGAGACGGCGATGTTGCCCGTGCTGTCGGCGATATCCGAACGCGAGCCGACACACGGCTTCCAGGCGCTCTACGTCACGCCGCTACGGGCGCTGAACCGCGACATGCGTGAGCGACTGGAGTGGTGGGGCGAGACGCTCGACATCGAGGTCGACGTGCGACACGGCGACACCACGGACTACCAGCGCCAGAAGCAGTCGAACGACCCGCCGGATGTGCTCGTGACGACGCCGGAGACGCTGCAGGCGATGTTCACCGGCGAGAAGTTACGACGCGCGCTGGCGGACGTGGAACACGTCGTCGTCGACGAGGTCCACGAACTCGCCGCCGCAAAGCGGGGCGCGCAGTTGGCTATCGGCCTCGAGCACCTCCGCGAGTACGCGGGGTCGTTCCAGCGCATCGGGCTCTCGGCCACGGTCGGTGACCCCGGCGAGGTGGGGAAGTTCCTCACCGCCGGCGGCCCCTGCGAGGTCGTCGAGGTGGACGTGGGCAGCGACGTGGACGTGCGCGTCGTCGAACCGGAAGTCACCGCCGAGGACGAACGCGCCGCCGGCCAGCTCCTGACCGACGCGACGGTGGCGAGTCACGTCCGGAAGATCGACGAACTCGTGCGGACCCACGAGTCCGTCCTCGTCTTCGTCAACACCCGCCAGACCGCCGAGGGGCTCGGTTCACGACTGAAGGAACTCGGCACGGACATCGGCATCCACCACGGGAGCCTCTCGAAGGAGGCCCGTATCGACGTCGAGGACCGGTTCAAGTCGGGAGAACTCTCGGCGCTGATGTGCACCTCCTCGATGGAGCTCGGCATCGACGTGGGGCGTATCGACCACGTCGTCCAGTACCAGTCGCCCCGCGAGGTGGCTCGCCTGCTCCAGCGCGTCGGCCGAGCGGGCCACCGGCGCGACGAGACCTCCTCGGGTACCATCATCACCACGCGTCCGGACGACACGTTCGAAGCCTGCGTCATCGCCGCACTGGCCGAGGCCGGCGACGTCGAACCCGCGGACATGCACCTCGGGAGTCTGGACACCGTGGCGAACCAGATCTGCGGGTTGCTGATGGGGATGGGCGAACTCAGCGCGATGGAGGCCTACGAGATCGTCACGCGGGCATACCCGTTCCGCCACGTCACCGAGCAGCAGTTCCGCGAGGTCGTTCGGGAACTCTCCTCCAACCGATGTCTCTGGCTGGAGGAGGACGCCGACCGCATCGAGAAGTCCCGCGGGACGTGGCAGTACTTCTACAGCAACCTCTCGATGATACCCGACGAGGCGAACTACGAGGTGAAGGACGTCGCCTCGGGGCGCACCGTCGGGACGCTGGCCGAACGGTTCGTCGTCAACTTCGCGATGCCCGGCGAGGTGTTCATCCAGGGCGGCGAGATGTGGCGCATCAACAACGTCGACGAGGAGGAGGAGGAGGTCAACGTCGCGCCCGTCGAGGACCCCGGCGGCGAGGTGCCGTCGTGGGTCGGCCAGGAGATTCCCGTGCCGTACGACGTGGCACAGGGCGTGGGGCGACTGCGCGGGGACGCGATGGCCAGACTGGGCGAGGGGACCCGACCGGAGGGAGCGTCTCCGAACGAGCGAGCGGAGAGCGCGGGCGACCCCCGGACCGGCGAGAGCGTCGATACGGTGGCGCGCTGGCTCACGAGCGAGTACCCGACCGACGGCCACACCGCGGCCTCTGCGCTCTCGCAACTGGAGCGCCACGAGGGGCCGGTCCCCGACGCCGACACCATCCTCGTCGAGTTCTACGGCCGCGAGGTCGTCGTGAACGCCTGTCTCGGGCACAAGGCCAACGAGACGCTCGGCCGGCTGCTCTCTGCACTCCTCGGCCAGCAGACCGGTGCCAGCGTCGGGATGGAGGTCGACCCCTACCGCATCGAACTGGAACTCCCGCGGGGGGCCAGCGGGAACGACGTGGTCCGCCTGCTCCGCGAGACCGACCCCGCACACGTCGAGGGGCTCATCGAACTCTCGCTGAAGAACGCCGACGCGCTGAAGTTCAAACTCGCGCAGGTCGCCACGAAGTTCGGCGCGCTGAAGGACACGAACAGGCCCGGCCCGCGCCGGTTCGGGAAGAACCGCCTGCTCGAGGCGCTGCGCGACACGCCCATCTACGACGAGGCGGTGCGCGAGGTGCTCCACGAGGACCTCGACGTCGACCGGGGGAGCGACGTCCTCCGTCGGATCCAGTCGGGCGACCTCGAACTCGTCCGGCGCAACGAGCGGACCGCCATCGGCCTCGACGGGCGCTCCTCGGGGCAGGAACTCCTCAGCCCGGAGAACGCCGACCAGTCGGTCATCGACACGGTCCGCGAGCGACTCCACGAGGACCGGGTGTTGCTCGCGTGTCTCCACTGCAAGGAGTGGGACCGGACCCAGCAGGTGAAACGGGTGGCCGAACAGCCGGAGTGTCCGAAGTGTGGCTCGACGCAGGTGGCGGCGCTCAACCCGTGGGCCGACGAGGTGGTGCAAGCCGTGCGGGCGAGCGAGAAGGACGAGGAACAGGAGAAGATGACCGAGCGTGCCTACCGGTCCGCGTCGCTCGTCCAGAGCCACGGCAAGCAGGCGGTGCTCGCACTCGCCGCGCGTGGCGTCGGCCCGCACAACGCCGCACAGATCATCAACAAACTCCGGGAGGACGAGGACCTGTTCTACCGCGATATCCTGACGAAAGAGCGGCAGTACGCGCGGACGAAGTCCTTCTGGTAGAACCAACCTTTCCCGCTCGGGTGCGCCTCCGGCGCACCGCTCGCGCAAAACTTTGGATCCAAAAACGCCGTTCGCTTCGCTCGCGCGGATGCCAGGGGTATCCGGTCACTCCTCCTCGTCGAACTCCGCCTGCATCTCCTCGATGAGTTCGCGGGCTTCCGCGAGTGCCTCCTTGCCCTCACCGACGGTCATCTCACCACGTTCGACGGCGCGGATTATCTCTTCGACGCGGGCGATTCGCTCCGCCGTCGTTGCCTCGTCGACGTCGTTCTCGGTCACGCCCGCTCTTCGACGGCCCCGGTGAAAGGCCTGTGCTCACGAGTCGCGGGGGTCGAGCGCCCCCCGCAGGGCGTCGCCGAAGAGGTTGAACGCGACGGCCGTCAGCGCCAGCGCGAGCGCGGCCTCCGTCGCCACCCACGGGACCTGTGTGAAGTCGAACTCGGTCGTCCCGAGGCGGACCAGTTGCCCGAGCGACTTCGAGTAACGCTCGCCAAGCCCAAGGTAGCCCAGACTCGCCTCCGCGAGCAACAGCGTCGGGACCTGTATCGTGACCGCGGTGAGGACCGTGTTCGAGACGTTCGGGAGGAGGTGGTCGCGGACGACGCGGAGCCGACCCGCGCCGGCCGCCCGTGCGGCCCGGACGTACGACTCGCGCTTGCGCTGTCGCACCTCGCTCCGGACGACGCGGGCGATGCCACCCCACGACAGCAGACCGAACACGAGGACGACGAGGAACAGCGACCGCCGCAGGAGGTAGACGGCGACGAGGTAGACGAGGATGGCGGGCACGGTCTGCTGGATGTCGACGTAGCGCATCAGCAGGTCGTCGACGGTCCCACCGAGGTAGCCCGCGAGCGTCCCCACCGTGACGGCGATGGGGACCATCAGCATCGAGGCGACGAGCGCCATCAGGAGGCTCACCTGTAACCCCTGGACGAGCCGGTGGAGCATGCTCCGCCCGAGGTTGTCGGTGCCGAGCGGGTACTGCCACGAGCCGTGACAGAGCGACCCGTCGACGCTCGTCCGGCCGACGCACTCGAGGACGGTGGTCGACTCGACCGTCGTGTAGACCGGGGGCTGGAACTCGACAGCCGGGTCGATGGTCGGGTCCCCGAGGAGCGCCGGTCCGAGCGCCCCGCCCACCACGAACACCACGAGGTACGCGAACGAGGCCAGCGCGAGCGGGTCGCCACGGAGGTCACGCCACGCGCGCCGGGCCAGCGCGGGGGTCCGCACGAGCGGCAGGACCACGACGACGGCGAACACGAGGACGGACAGCGCGACCAGCCAGTCGAACCCCGTCGGGTCGAGGCGGACTCTGAACCCGAAGATGGCCTCGTTCACCAGTTTCTCCCCCGGCGGGACGAACGCGTAGTGGTAGCCGAACAGCGTGAGGAGTGCGACGAACGGCAGGACCAGCGCCGACCCGGTGGGGAGGCGCGGTCCGTCGGCCCGCACCTCGGCCCAGTCGACGGTCTCGAGCGACGCCTCCTCGCGGCTCATCGGCTCCGGCGGCGGCGAGGCGGTCGCGCTGCGACGGGGCGGTACATGGGCCCAGCGTCACGGAGGTGAGTAGAAAGGGCTCCGGTCGGTGAAAAACCGACTTGCGTAAACGGTATCTGAGGGGTCGTCCTCGTGGTGGACGATTCGGATGGTTCGAGGAACCGCGCCTGGGTGGTCCGCGTGTCGGTGAGCCTCCCGTGGCTCGGCCGCCGACTCGCCCTCTCCCTGTTCGCCGCCTATCTCGTCGTCTCCGTGGCGTTCGGCTTCGTCGCCCTCACGCCCGACCCGAACGAGGGAGCCGTCGCCTACGAGGTCGCTCGGCAGACCGGCGGGAACGACACGGCCGTCGCGGCGGCCCTGGCCGACTACCGAGAGGCGCGGGACCGTGACGAACCCGTCGTCGACCGGTACCTCGCGTACCTCGAGAACACGGCGACGCTCCAGTGGGGGGTGTCGTTCAGTCGCGGGCGACCCGTCTCGGCTGTCGTCGCCGACGCGCTCCCCGTGACCGGCCGGTACGTTGCCCTCGCCCTGGTGTTCTCCACGGTCGGAGGGCTGGCGCTGGGCGTCTACGGCGCGTTCGGCGCGGGGTCGCTCGGCGACCGGACCCTCTCGGTCCTCGTCTACGGACTGTTCGGCCTCGCGAACTTCTACGTCGTCGCGGTCCCGCCGTTCGACACGCTCACCGAGGGGTCGACGATGCGCACGGTACTCGGGCCGGCGTTGTTGCTCTCGACGACGCTGCTCGCCGGCCAGCTCCGGTACGCGAGAGCGACGTCGCTCGAGTACCTCGAGCGCGACTTCGTGAAACTCGTCCGGGCGACGGGTGGCGGGACGCTCCGTGTCGCACGGCACGTCGCACGCAACGTCGTGGTCCCGCTCCTCTCGTTGTTCTTCTCGGAACTGTTCGCCGTCCTCGTGCTGGAGGCGTTCGTCATCGAGGCGGTGTTCGGGCTGCCGGGACTGGCGTCGGTGACCCTCGACGCGGTGAACGCGCGGGACCTGCCGCTCGTCGTCGGCGTGACGGTGGCCGTCGCGTTCGCCGGCATCTCCGCGAACTTCCTGCAGGACCTCGCGCACCGACTGCTGGACCCGCGAGCGGGCGACGAGGTGGCCTGAGCGGGCGTGCGGGCTGGCCGTCCGCGTCAGTCGACCTTCGACCGCTCCACGGCCTCGCGAGCGGCCGCGAAGTGGTCGGCACCGACGACGATCTCGTCGGCACGCTCGTTGGCCTCGGCTGGGCCGACCTCGCGTGCGAACTCGCGGATGGCGCGCATCGACGCCTCGCGGACGAGCGCCTCGAGTTCGGCCCCCGAGTAGCCCGCCGTCTCGGCCGCCAGCGACGCCACGGAGACGTCCTCGGCGAACGGCTTGCCCGCGCCGTGGACCTCGAGGATGGCGCGCCGAGCGGCCTCGTCCGGGAGGGGCACCTCGACGTGTGACTCCAGCCGTCCGGGGCGCAACAGCGCCGGGTCCAGCACCTCGCGCCGGTTCGTCGCCGCCAGCACCACCACGTTCGGGTTGTCCTCCAGCCCGTCCATCTCGGTGAGCAGTTGCGAGACGACTCGCTCGGTCACCTCGTGACCCTCGCCGCGACGCCCGGCGATGGCGTCGATCTCGTCGAGGAAGACGATGCTCGGGGCGGCCTGACGTGCCCGGTCGAACACCTTCCGGACGGCCTTCTCGCTCTCGCCGACGTAGCGGTCGAGCACCTCCGGCCCGTTGACGTGGATGAAGTTCACCTCGCTCTCACCGGCGAGCGCACGGGCGAGCAGGGTCTTGCCCGTCCCGGGAGGCCCGTAGAGCAGGACGCCCGAGGGCGGGTCGGTCCGCGTCACGTCGAACAGGCGGTGGTACTGGAGCGGCCACATCACCGCCTCGGTGAGCGTCTGCTTGGCCTCGTCCAGCCCCCCCACGTCGGCGAAGGTCGCCTCGGGCGCCTCGGCGACGTACTCACGCATCGCGGAGGGCTCGACGCTCTTGAGCGCCCCCTCGAAGTCGGCGGCCGTGACCTCGCGCGTCTCGCGGTACTCGCGCTCGCGGATGGCGTTCATGCCGGCCTCCTTCGCGAGCGACTGGAGGTCGGCGCCGACGAAGCCGTGGGTCCGGGCGGTGAGGGCGTCGAGGTCGACGTCCTCGGCCAGCGTCATCCCCCGGGTGTGGACGTCGAGGATCTCGCGTCGCCCGTCGGCGGAGGGCGCACCGATCTCTATCTCGCGGTCGAAGCGCCCGCCGCGTCGCAGGGCGGGGTCGAGCGTGTCGACGCGATTCGTCGCGCCGATGACGATGACCTGCCCACGCTCCTCGAGCCCGTCGAGGAGGGTGAGCAACTGCGCGACGAGACGGTTCTCCATGTCGGCGTCCTCGTCGCGAGAGCCGGCGATGGAGTCTATCTCGTCGATGAAGATGATGGCGGGCTGGTTCTCGGTGGCCTCCTCGAACTTCTCGCGGAGGCGTTCCTCGCTGTCGCCCTTGTACTTCGAGACGATCTCGGGGCCGTTCACGACGACGAAGTGGGCCGCCACCTCGTTGGCGACGGCGCGGGCGATGAGCGTCTTGCCCGTCCCCGGCGGGCCATGGAGGAGGACGCCCTTCGGCGGCTCGACGCCGAACTGCTGGAACAGTTCCGGCTCGGAGAGCGGGAGTTCGATCATCTCCCGGACGAGTTCGAGCTCCTCGTCCAGCCCGCCGATGTCCTCGTAGGTGACGCCGTACGCGCCGGTGGCGCGCCCGGGCTCCTCGGGGGACTGGCTCGGCGACTCGGCCCCGGCACCGGTCTCGGGTTCGGGCGTGTCGACGCGCGAGGTCCCCGTCCGCGACGGCCGGACGCGTTTGCCGTCGTCGGTCTTCCCCACCAGCGTCACGTCGGTCCGGTCGGTCACCCGGACGGTGCCGTCGGGGCTCGTGGCGGTCACCGTCGCCCTGACGCCGAGTCGCTCCAGCCGGACGGTCTCGCCGGCTCGGAGCGGGCGGTCCAGCAGGTCCTCGGCCACCATCTCCCGGAGGTCGTCGTCGGTCAGGGTGGCGGGTACCTCGACCCGGACGTCGGAGGCGTCGGCCACGGCCACCTGCCGGACCGTCACCGAGTCCCCGATGGTGACCCCTGCGTTCGCGCGGGTGTCGGCGTCGACTCGCAGTTCTCCCTCGGGACCGCTCCCCGGCCACACCTTCGCCACCGTCGCCCGGTCCCCCTCGATGACGACGGTGTCGCCGCTGAGGACCCCGAGGGCCTTGCGTGCCCCTTCCGGGAGGCGGGCCACCCCCCGGCCGGCGTCGCGCTTCTCGGCCCCCCGGACCGTCAGGGTCACCGAGCGTGAATCGTCCATACCCCCGGTTGGGAGCCCCGCCGCATTACGCTTTCCCGGAGTGCGTGGGGACGGCGTGGAGGGGTTCCGACCACCGGACGGCGACACCTCTAAACCGCCGCCACGTGTCCGGCCCGAGTGTGCACCCCGCCCCCTGCCCTCGCTGGTCCCGTGTGAGCAGCGAGGGACGAGCGGGCCCTCGTGCCGACGGGGGCGTAGCCAGCGTAGACGCCGGGTCGCCCGTCCTCGTCGTCGGCGCCATCGCGCTCCTCCTCGCCGCCGTCGGTGGTGCGGCCCTCCTCTCGCTCCCCGACGACGAGACGACGACCGAATCACGCGAACCGCTCGACGGCGTCCCGAGCGAGGTGGACTACGTCGGGTACGTCGACACCGACACCTACCGCTCCGACGCTGACGCCGCTCACGCCACCGACCGCGCCCTGCGGTTCCAGTCGCTCGTCCAGTTCTACGACGGCCCGCCGTTCCGCGAGTCGTTCGCCCTCGGCGTCCGCGAGTCGGCGCTCGACACGACGGCCGTCCGCGAGGTGACGTACTTCGGCCGACACGACTCCGGCTACGAGGCCCGCATCGTCGTCGGGAACTGGACCGCGGCGGACCTCGCGGCGGCCGTCGAGGCCGACGCGAACGTCACGCTCGAGCGGAGCGACCTGAACGGGACGACGCTCTACCGGGGCGGCGGGCTCGCCGTCGCCCGTCTCGGGAACGACTCCGCGAACACCGTCCTCGCCGTCGGCAACGAGACGGCCGTCCGGGACGCACTGGAGGTCACGACGGGGGAGGCCGAGACCGACGGTGTCGCCGGTCCCCTCCGGAGCGAGTTCGAGGAGCGCGAGGGGTACGTCCGGTTCGCCTATCGGTTCCGCCCGTTCCGCGTCCCAGAGTACCCGTTCGTGGGTGGGGCCGTCGAGTCGGTGGAGTACGTCTCGAGCGAGTACGTCCTGAACCGTTCCACGACGGCCGCGGCGGGCACGGCGACACCATCCGCCGACCCCCCCAACGTCAGCGTCGCCATCGACATCACGACGGCCGACGCCGAGTCCGCCCGGTCGGTCCGGACCATCATGAACGCGGGCGTGACGTTCTACCGTGTGGAGTCTCGGAACGAGACGCTGCGCGACGAACTGGCGACGGTCGACGTCCCCGAGGCAGAGGGACGGAGCGTGACGTTGCGTTACGAGTCCTCGCCCCGGATGCTCCGGGTGCTGGTACGGGGGCTCTTCCGCTACCAGCCCGAACCGTCCGGCCGTCTCGTCGTCGACACGCGGGCGGAGGTGCGCCCGTGAGCCTCCGGACGGTCCTGAAGAAGGAACTTCTCTGGAGTCGTCACCGGATCGTCGCGCTCCTGTTCGTCCTGGTGCTCCTCCCCGGTGCGTTCGCCGGGTCGTCCGTCTTCTTCCAGTCCGTGCTCCCGCGAGACGCCCCCGTCGCCGTCGTCGGGAGCGACGACGTGACCGAGGACGACCGGGCCGTGCTCGAGGCGTCGCTGGACCTGTTCTCGAAGCCGCGCGCCTACGACTCCCGCGAGGCCGCGTTCCGGGCGCTCGAACGCGAGTCCGTCTACGCCGTCGTCGACATCCCCCCCGGCATCGCCGACCCGGACGTCGAACGGGTGAACGTGACCGTGACCATCGACGGCGACACCGTCCCGTATCGCGAACCCAGCGGGGCGCTGGTGACCGTCGTGAGTCGGTCGCTGAACGCGAACCTCGAGAAACGGGTGCACGTCCAGCGCGAGGTCAGGGGGGCGGAACGCAAGCTCTCGTCGTACCTCGTGCCGACGTTCCTGCTGATGCTCGTCTCGACGCTGGCGCTCGCGTACCTGCCGTACAACCTCGCCCGCGAGGAGGCCGTGGTCGACCGCCTGCGCGTGGAGACGTCGCTCTCGACGGTACTGGTGGGGAAACTGCTCTTCTTCGCGGGCCTGCTGGCAGTGCCGATACTGGTGTTCGCGGCCGCGGCCGCCGGGCTCGGCTACGACCTGAACGTGTTCGCTCCCGGCGCGCTGTTCGCGTACCTCGTGACGTTCCTCACGCTCGGCGCCGTGGCCACGTCGGTCACCTTCGCCAGTCGGTTCTCGACGACGGGGCGGCTGGCGAACGTGCTGGTCCTGTTCTTCGTGTTCGGGTTCTCGGGACTCGTCTACCCCGCGGGGTTCTTCTCACCCATCCGTCGGGAGGTCATCCGCCGGGTGCCGACCCACTACGCGGCCGTCCTCGCCCGTCGGACGACGTTCGAGGCCGTCCCCACGGCGGCGTTCGTCGAGTGGATCGCGGGGCTCGCCGTCGTCTGTCTCCTCTCGTTCGTGCCGATGGTCGTCGCGGTGCGGTACTACGAACGGAGGGCCTGAGCCGTGGTCGACGACGCCACGCCGGCCCCCATCGAACTCCGTGCGGTTCGCAAGCGCTACGGCCGACTGGTGGCCGTCGACGGCGTCGACCTGACCGTGGAACCGGGGACGTTCCACTGTCTCGTCGGGCCGAACGGCTCGGGCAAGACCACGCTGTTGCGGATGCTGCTCGGCCTGACCGAACCGAGCGCCGGCGAGGTCAGCGTGCCCGACGTGTCGCTCGGGACGGCGTTCCAGCGCCCCTCGCACTACGAGGACCTGACCGTCGCGGAGAACCTCGAGGTGTTCGGCGCGCTCAGCGGGGCCGACCCGGACTGGAGCGACGCGGTGCTGGAACGGTTGGGCCTCGACGTCGTGAGCGGCCGCATCGCCGGCGACCTGTCGGGCGGGTACAGCCGGAAGTTGGACCTCGCGCTGGCGCTCTGCAAGGAGCCGGCGTACCTCCTGCTCGACGAGCCGCTCGGCGACCTGGACGACGTGACCAAGCGCCGACTCGTCGAGTTCCTCGGCGAGTACCGCGACGCGGGCCACGGCGTCGTCGTCTCGACGCACAACCTCGAGCAGTTCGCCGACCACGTCGACCGCCTGACGCTGGTCCACGAGGGGCGCGTGCTCTACGACGAACCGCGCGAATCGTTCCCAGCCCGGGACCTACAGACGTTCTACGTCGAGCGCGTCCTGTCGGCGGTCGAGTCGGAGTAACGCATTTGTCGTCACGCCACAGTGTACCACACATGGTCGCCGTCACCGAGCGCGAGGAGGTCCGCTGGTACGAGTGCGAGAAGTGTGGCCTCCTGTTCGACGTGAAGGAGGACGCCGAGCAACACGAGGCCAACTGCGACGCCGAGGAGCCGAGCTACATCCAGTGAGGCCGGTTTCCGCCGCGTCGGTGGCGGTGTGCACACCCGGCGACGATTGATATCCCCACCCGACGACCGACCGGTATGACCGACACCTTCGTCGTCGTCGGGGGCGACGCCGCCGGGATGAGCGCCGCGAGCAAGGCCAAGCGTGACCACCCCGACCTCGAGGTCGTCGTCTTCGAGAAGGGGGAGTGGGTCTCCTACGGCGCCTGCGGGATGCCGTACTACGTCGAGGGAACCGTCGCGGACCTCGACGAGTTGATCTCGCTCACGCCGGAGGAGATAATCGAGGACCGGGACATCGACCTCCGGCGGTTCCACGAGGTCGTCGCCGTCGACACCGTGGCCCGGACTGTGACGGTCCGGAACGAGGACGGGACGTTCGAACAGGGGTACGACCACCTGCTGCTGGCGACGGGCGCAGCCCCGACGACACCGCCGGTCGAGGGGGTCGACCTCGACTGCGTGTTCACGCTGAGTTCACTCGACGACGCCGAGGGCATCCGCGAGGCGCTGGAGGCCGAGGAGGTGACCGAGGACCTCGTCGGGTCGAGTGAGGGTGCGGTGGTCCAGTTCATCCGGGACCGGGACCCGAAGCGCGTCGCCGTCGTCGGCGGCGGGTACATCGGCCTCGAGATGGCCGACGTGCTACGGACGCGTGGCTGCTCGGTCCACCTGTTCCAGCGGTCCGACCACGTGCTCTCGCACTACGACGAGGACGTGGCGACGGTCGTCGAGGAGCATCTCCGGGAACACGGCGTGACGCTCCACCTCGGGTCGGCCGTCGAGGGGATCGAGGGCGACGCTGCCGGCGACGCCGAGGCCGTCGTGGCCGAGGACGGCCGGACCGAGGTGGACATGGTCGTCCTCGGGACGGGGGTCAGGCCCCGGACCGCCCTGGCCGAGGAGGCAGGTATCGACCTCGGGCCGACGGGGGCCATCGCCACGGACGAGTACCGCGAGACGTCCGCGCCGGACGTCTACGCCGCGGGCGACTGTGCGGAGGCCGTCAACGTCGTCACTGGCGAAGTCGACTACGTGCCGCTGGCCCTGACGGCGAACCGGCACGGCCGCGCCGTCGGGCAGACCGTGGCCGGGACCCCGACGCTGGCCGGCGGCGTCGCCCGGACGGCCATCTCGATGGTGGTCGAGATGGAAGTCGCACGGACCGGTATCACCGACGAGGACGAGGCGCGCGAGTACGGCTTCGACCCCGTCTCGCGGACCGTGACCACGAAGTCACGGTCGGGCTACTATCCGGGGTCCGAACCGATCACGGTCCACATGACGGCCTGCCGGCGGACCGGGCGGTTGCTGGGGGCGTCCATCGCCGGGACTGACAGAGCGGGCAAGCGGATCGACACCGTGGCCGCCGCGCTCCACGAGGAGGCGACGGTGGCGGAACTGGAGCGGTACGACCTCGCCTACGCACCGCCGTTCTCGCCGGTGTGGGACCCCGTACTCACCGCGGCGAAGGTGCTCAACAGCGCCGTCGAGGGGGAGTAGGGCGAACAGGCGGTCGGTTGGCTCCGGAGGGAGCCACGCGGTACCGGGACGGGTGACCGCACACCCGCTGGACCGTCCCGGTCGGTGGTCAGCGCACGGCGGGCCTGCTGCGGCCTCCGGTTTGAACCCTCGGCCGGAACGGAACCGTTAGGTGCGACCCGACGGCTCTCTCGTGCATGAGCGAGACCGTACTCCTCGTGGGCGGTGGCGGCCGTGAACACGCCATCGCGCACGCCGTCGCGGACAGCGCCGACGCCACGCTCTACGCGTGTGCGTCGAACACGAACCCCGGTATCCGGAGACTCGCCGCTGGGTACGAGAACGTCGACGAGACGGACCCCGAGGCCATCGTCGCGTACGCCGAGTCCGTCGACGCCAGCCTCGCGGTCATCGGTCCGGAGAGCGCCCTGCAGGCCGGTGTCGCCGATGCCCTCGACGAGGCCGGCGTCTACGCCTTCGGCCCGCAGTCCGAGGAGGCCCGCATCGAGACGGACAAGCAGTTCCAGCGGGAGTTCATGGAGGCCGAGGACATCCCCGGCTGTCCCGGGTTCGAGGCGTTCGAGTCGGCGGACGACGCCGCGGCCTACATCGAGTCCATCGACCACGACGTGGCGGTCAAGCCACGCGGTCTGACCGGCGGCAAGGGGGTCCGCGTCACCGGCGACCAGGTCACTCACGAGGAAGCCATCGAGTACGTCCGGGAGTCCGGCCACGAGGAGTGGGTCGTCGAGGAGCGACTCGTTGGTGAGGAGTTCACCGTCCAGGCGTTCGTCGCGAACGGATCGGTCCGCGTCTCCCCCGCCGTGCAGGACCACAAGCGCGCCTACGAGGGTGACGAGGGACCGAACACGGGCGGGATGGGGTCGTACTCCGACGCCCGGTTCGAGCTGCCGTTCATGAGCGGCGAGGAGTACGACGCCGCCGTCGAGGTCGTCGAGGCCACCGTCGAGGCGCTGGACGGCTACAAGGGCATCCTCTACGGGCAGTTCATGCTCACGAGCGAGGGACCGAAGGTGGTGGAGTTCAACGCCCGCTTCGGCGACCCGGAGGCGATGAACACGCTGCCGGTGCTGGAGTCGGACTTCGTCTCGCTGCTCTCGGCGGCCCGTGACGGCGAACCGCTCCCGGAGCTCACGTTCGCCGCCCAGGCCACCGTCTGCAAGTACGCCGTCCCCGAGGGGTACCCGACCGACCCCGTCGCGGGCGCCGAGGTGAAGATCGACGAGGCCGGTGCGGAAGCGGTCGGCGCGCGCCTGTTCTACGCCAGCGTCGACGCCCGCGAGGACGGTATCTTCACGACCACCTCGCGGTCGTTCGCCGTCGTGGGCGTGGCCGACAGCATCCGCGAGGCAGAGGAACTCGCCGAGGCGGCGCTCGCCGAGGCCGGCGAGGAGGGGCTACGGGTCCGACACGACATCGGCACCGCCGACCTGCTCCAGCGGCGCGTCGACCACATGCGCGAACTCCGGTCGGACTGAGTTCACGCATTCGTTACATTCTGTTGAAACTTCCGAAACCTTCTTTACGAGCCTCAATCGTGAGGTACTATGGTAGGGTCCTGCGGTCAGTCCGGGACCGTCCTCTGCGTCGACGACGACGAGCACACGCTGTTGCTGCTCGCGGAACACCTGGACGAGGTCGGGCTGGACCCGGTGACGACGAGCGACCCCGAGGAGGCCGTCGAGCGGGCCCGTGAGCCGGACGTCGAGTGCGTCGTCTCCGACTACGCGATGCCGGAGTGGTCGGGGATGGACCTGCTGGAGGCGGTGCGGCAGTACCGGCCGAACGTCCCGTTCGTGCTGTTCACCGGTCACGGGAGCGAGTCGCTGGCCAGCGAGGCGCTGGGGGCAGGCGCCACCGACTACGTCCTGAAGGATGGCGAGAACGCGTACGTGCAGTTGCGCGAACGTGTCGGGCGGGTCGTGGGCGAGGCTCGGGCCGAGCGGACCCGCCGACGCTACACGAAACTGCTCGCCGAGTCCGAGGAGGTCGTGGTCGTGCTCTCACCGGACGGTGTCATCGAGGACGTGAGCGACAGTGTAGAGCGGGTGCTCGGCTACCGTGCCGACACCGTCACGGACACGCACTTCGAGTCGTACGTCCACCCCGACGACGTGGAGAGCGTCCGTGAGCGTCTCGAGCGACTCCTGACCGACGGTGGGGTGTCCGAGCGACTCGAGTTCCGAGTGCGACACGCCGGTGACCGATGGATCACGGTCGAGACGTGGGCGAAGGACCTCGTCGACGACCCCGACGTGGATGGGGTCGTCACCTACCTCCGGGACGTGACCGAACGCGCGGACCGCGAAGCGTGGGTCCGGGCGCTCGTCGAGAACTCCATGGACGTCACCAGCGTCGTCGACCCGGACGGCACCGTGCAGTACACCGGTGGCTCGAGCGTGTCCGTGCTGGGTTACGAGTCGGACGAACTGGTGGGTCGACGGGTCCAGGACTTCGTCCACGAGGACGACCTCGGCCGGCTCGAGTCGGTCGTCAAGCTCGTCGGCTCGCCGGGGACCGTCGCCGGGCCGGAGACCTACCGGTTCCGCGGTCCGGACGGCGAGTGGCGGTGGGTCGAGTCCGTCGTCAGCAACCCCGAGACGGACGCCGTCGACGGACTCGTCGCCAACACCCGTGACGTCGGTGATCGGGTCGAGCGCGAACGCGCCCTCCGGCGCGTCGAGAGCATCGTCGAGTCGATGCACGACGCGGCCTGGACCGTCGACGAAGACCTGCGGATCACCTACGCCAACCGGCGACTCAGAGAGCGGATGGGGGTGTCCATCGAAGACATCGTCGGAAGGCAGGTCGACGACCCCGACCTGATGATAGCGAGCGAGGGTCAGATGGACCGGTACGAGTCGATGCTGCGGGCGGTCGTCGACGGTGAGGCCGGGAGCCGCCGGGAGCAGTTCACCATCAGCCTCCCACGGGGCGACCGGGAGATAGAGATCCAGGCGAGCGCCATCAGTGGCGCCGACTCGCGGGACGCGGGCCCCGCACCGCTTCGCGTGGGCGGGGCCGTCTGCGTCTCGCGTGACGTGACCGACCGGGTCGAGACCGAGCGGCGTCTGGAGCGCCAGAACGAACGCCTCGAGCTCCTCAACCACATCGTCCGGCACGACATCCACAACGACATGACAATCATCAGCGGGTGGCTCTCGCTGTTGCGCGAGGACGTGGACCCCGAGGTGGCCGAACGGTTCGAGGACGTCGTCCGTGCGAGCGAGCACGTCATGGAACTGCTCCAGGGGGTCGGCGAAGCCCTCTCGGTGGTCGGGACCGACAGCGAACTCTCCGTGAAACCCACGCCGCTGGCCGCGGCGCTCCAGAGCGAGATAGGTCGCGTCCGGGACGTCCATCCCGAGGCCACCGTCGACGTCCGCGGGGAGGTGCCCACGGTCGACGTGCTCGCCAACGAGATGCTCGCGTCGGTGTTCCGCAACCTCCTCGTGAACGCCGTCACCCACGCCCGGACCGACGAGCCGACGGTCGTCGTCGACACGGCGGTGACCGACGAGACCGCCACCGTCACCGTCACCGACGAGGGGCCGGGACTCTCCGAGGCGCTGACCGAGGCGCTGAACGACCCGGACCAGTTGGTGGCCGAGGCCAGCGGCGTCGGCGTGGGGCTGTACCTCGTCGAGACGCTCGTGACGGCCTACGACGGGGACATCGAGGTCCGCGAGCGGGACGAGGGCGAGGGGACGGTGTTCCGGGTCTCCTTCCGGCGTGCGGACGCGCCCGAGGCCGAGGGGGAGACCGGGGACGAGTGACGGCCAGCCTCGGCACGCACACGAGCGCCTTTTGCCGACCCGGTCCGTAGCAGGGACAGTGACAGAGGACGACCCCGGACCGGCAGCCGACGGGACCCCAGAGGGGGCGACCACGCCGGAGGAGACAGACGAGACACCCGACATCCCCGTCGACCGGTTCTACGACCTCCTGGAGGGGAAGGCCAGGCCGCTCGTCACGGCCAGCGAGGTGGCCCGCGAACTGGACTGTACGCAGGTCGAGGCGTTCGACGCGCTCATCGGTCTGGCGAAGGAGGGGCACCTCGAATCGCTGGACGTCGAGGCCGACCCGACCGTCTGGTTCCCGGCCGACTGGAAGGACACGCAGGACCGCGAGCGAGTGGTAGTGTTCCCCAAGCGCCGGGAGGTGGTCGTCGACCGGCCCTCACAGTTCACCCGGGCGCAGCTGTCCGGGTTCGCCCACCTCGTCGACACCAACCGCGAGTCGGGCTACCTCTACCGGATTCGCGAGGCGGACGTCTGGCAGGCGCCACACGACTCGTTCGAGGCGCTGCAGCGCTCGATGCGGCAGGCGCTCGGGCAGCGCGCCGAGGCGCTGGAGGAGTGGGTCCAGAACCAGTGGGAACGCGCCCGGAAGTTCCGGCTCTACACGCACGAGGACGGCTACGTCGTCCTCGAGGCACAGTCGCCGGACCTGCTCGGGAACGTCGCCGAGCAGAAACTGGAGTCGGGCGTCCTCCGCGCCCGTATCTCGGACACGGAGGCGTGGGTGGCCGAGTCGAAGACGGCGGAGTTGAAGCGCGCACTCTACCGGGCGGGCTACCCGGTCCGCGACGAGCGACACCTCGACGAGGGCGACGCGCTGGACGTCGACCTCTCGCTCTCGTTGCGACCGTACCAGACGGACTGGGTCCGCCGGTTCGTCGACACTGGGAGCGGGGTGCTCGTGGGGCCGCCGGGGAGCGGGAAGACGGTCGCCGCGATGGGCGTGATGGAAGCCGTCGGCGGCGAGACGCTCGTGCTGGTGCCGGGGCGCGAACTCGCCGAGCAGTGGCGCGAGCAGTTGCTCGCGAACACGTCGCTGACCGACGAGCAGATCGGCCTCTACCACGGCGGCGAGAAGCAGGTCCGACCGGTGACGATAGCCACCTACCAGACGGCGGGGATGGACCGCCACCGGATGCTGTTCGACGAGCGTCGGTGGGGACTCATCGTCTACGACGAGGTCCACCACATCCCGAGTCCGATCCACCGGCGGAGCGCGGAGTTACAGACCAAGCACCGCCTCGGGCTGTCGGCGACCCCCGTGCGCGAGGACGATCTCGAACGCGAGATATTCACGCTGGTCGGCCCGCCCATCGGCACCGACTGGGAGGCGCTGTTCGACGCGGGCTACGTCGCGGAGCCGGAGATAGAGATTCGCCTGCTGCCGTGGGCCAGCGAGATGCACCAGAACGAGTACGGGAGCGCGGAGCGCCACGAGCGACGGCAGGTAGCCGCCGCGAACCCGGCGAAGGAGGCCGAGATACGGGAGATACTCCGCTCGCATCCGGGGGCGAAGGCGCTGATATTCGTCGAGTACATCGAGCAGGGCGACCGACTCGCCGAGGCCCTGAACGTCCCGTTCGTCTCGGGAGAGACCCCACACGCCCGGCGTCGGCAGTTGTTCCGCGAGTTCAAGAGCGGGCCGCGGGACGCCCTCATCGTCTCGCGCGTGGGTGACGAGGGGATCGACCTCCCGAACGCGGAGGTGGCCATCGCCGCCTCGGGGCTGGGCGGCTCGCGCCGGCAGGGGTCCCAGCGTGCGGGCCGGACGATGCGGCCGGTCGGCCGGGCGAGGATGTACGTGCTGGCGACGCTCGGTACCGAGGAGGAGGACTTCGCGCGCCAGCGGACGCGCCACCTCGCTGGCAAGGGCGTCCAGGTCCGCGAGCGCGAGAGTGTCGCCTACGCGGAGGGGACCCCGGGACGGGACGGGGGCGACAGCAACTATAAGTGAGACCGTTGTCAAACCCTCCCATGGCAATCGACCCGCAGTTCGAGGACAACCGCGAAGTCGTCGACGAGCACGAGGGGCACAAGGTCTGGGGCCCGGTCGACGAACCGGAGCAACTCGGCATCCACGGGACCCACGTCGCCGTGGACTTCGACATCTGTCTCGCCGACGGCGCGTGTCTCGAGGACTGCCCGGTCGACGTGTTCGAGTGGACCGACACGCCGGGCCACCCGGAGAGCGAGATCAAGGCCGACCCGGTGAACGAGGCCCAGTGCATCGACTGTATGCTGTGCGTCGACGTCTGCCCGGTCGACGCCATCGACGTCGACCCCGGTCGGACCGACCGGGTCTGAGACGGGCGGCCGTCACTCTCGGCCCGGCAGGGGTGTGGTGGAGACCCACGAGCGACAGCTACACGCGTGAGAGTGTGGGGCGGCGGACGAACTATTATAAGGTTTGGGAACCGGCGACACGTTGAGAGGTACCAATGCACAGCGTCGTACTCACGAAGGGAGTACCCGACTTCCGCGAAGGACAGGTGTCCTTCGACGAGAACGGGCATCTCGAACGTGGCAAGACACCGACGGTGATGAACCCGAACGACAAGCACGCCCTGCGTGCCGCCCTCCAGACCAAGGTGCGCCACGGGGGGCGGGTCAGCCTGGTGAGCATGGGCCCACCGGGGTACAAGGAGATCCTGCAGGAGGGGATGCGTGACGTGTACGCGGACGACTGCTATCTCGTCTCCGACCGCGAGTTCGCGGCGGCGGACACGTGGGCCACCTCCATCACGCTCGCGACGGCACTCGACCACTTCGAGGAGACGCCGGACATCGTCTTCGCGGGGTTCAAGACGGCCGACGGGGAGACGGGCCACACCGGCCCCCAGACCTGCTGGTGCATGGACTGGCCAATCGTGACCCACGTCGTCGCGATGGACGTGGACACCGAGGCGGGCACGCTCCGCGCGAAACGACTCGTCGAGGGCGACGTGAAGGAGATAGAGACGGTCGAGACGTCGCTCCCGGCGTTCGTCGTCGCGGACCCGGAGTTCGCTCCGTCCTACCGGACCGCCGGCGAGCGACTCACCCTGAAGGACCTCCGCGCGGAGACGAGAGCACGCGCCGAGAACTACGAGGACACGCTCACGATGTGGGACCACGAGGAACTGAACCTCGACCCGGACTACGTCGGTCTGGACGGGTCGCCCACCATCGTCTCGTCCGTCGACCCCATCCCGAAGGCCCCGGCCGAGCGCGAGGCGACGATGATCGACGCGGACGACGAGGCGGGGATGAGTGAAGTGCTGGAGACGCTCGCGCCACACGCGGCAGACTGACCGATGACACTAGACCCAACCGAACACACGATACCGGAACTCGGACCGAAGATCAAGGACATCGACGACGTCTCCGAGCTCGAGGAGATACTCCAGAAGGAACACCGCGGCGAGAACCGCCAGGGTGCCATCGCGCTCATCCAGAGTCGCATCGACAAGTTCTCCGAGGACGAGGCGGACGACGGCGACGGCGAGGTCGAGCTCGCCGGGATGTCGGTGGCGGACGTCGGCAACGCCGTCCGGGACATCGACGAGGTGGCCGACCTCGAGGCCCTCCTCGAACAGGAGGAGGCCGGCGAGAACCGCGACAGCGTGAAACGGCTCATCGAGAGCCGCATCGACTCCGTCCAGGGGAGCGACGAGGAGGAAGCGGAGGACGCCGGCGAGGTCGAGGCCCAGAGTCCCGAGGAGAAGTACCCCGAACTGGACCACCCGACGGCCGACAAGAAGCACGTCCGAGCGCTCGACGGCGGTGACTACCAGGACATGTGGGTCTACTGCGAGACCCAGCAGGGCGAACTCATCGACGTGTCCAAGGAGATGCTCGGGAAGGCCCGCGAGCTGATGGACACGTACAACGACGACTACGACACCGAGGAGAAGGTGGTCGCCGTCGTCATCGGGGAGGACGTGGAGGAGCTCGCCGAGGAGACCATCGCGTACGGCGCGGACGTGGCCGTCTACGCCGACGACCCCGCGCTCTCGCGGTTCCGACTCAAGCCGTTCACCGAGGTGTTCTGCGACATGGCGCGCGGCGCGGGGCACGAGTTCGGCCGTGAGGACCGGCCCGACGAGGAGTGGCACGACTACGACGAACCGCGCTACACCGTGTTCCCGGCGACGAACAACGGCCGTGACCTCTCGGCGACGGTACAGGCCGAACTCGACTCGGGGCTGGCGAGCGACTGCTCGGACCTCTACATCACGGAGTCGATGATATCGAACCCGGCGAAGACCGGCAAGCCGGGCGAGAAGGTGGAGTTCCAGCGCGTCTTCCACATGAAGCGCCCGGACTTCTCCGGCTTCGAGTACTCGACCATCCTCTGTCTGGACAAGCCCGACCGGGAGTTCCACCCGCAGGGGGCGTCGGTCATCCCCGGGAGCTTCCCGCTGTCGGACCCGGACCCGGAGCGCGAGGGCGAGGTCGTCCACCACGAACTGCCGCTCGAGGAGTCGTGGCTCGACGTCGAGGTCACCGAGTACGACCAGCTCGACGGTGGCGTCGACCTGACCGGACGCGAGGTCATCGTCGCACTCGGCCGCGGTATCGGGAGCGACCCGACGAAGGGTATCGAACTCGGACTGGACCTCGTCGACGCGTTCGAGGACGCCGACCTCGGCCTCTCGCGAGGGGTCATCACGGCCTCCTACGAGTTCGACGGGCACGTCGCGAAGTACGTCACAGAGGAGCGCCAGATAGGCGAGTCCGGTCAGGTGGTCGAACCCCCCATCTACATCGCCGTCGGCATCTCCGGTGCCGTCCAGCACAAGGTCGGGATGGACGAGTCCGACACCATCATCGCCATCAACACGGACACGGACGCGGACATCGTCGACTTCTCGGACTACTTCATCGAGGGCGACCTGTTCGAGGTGCTCCCGATGCTGACCGAGGCGATAGAGAGCGGGCAGATGGACATCAAGGCCGTGGCCGACGGAGGTGAGCGAATCGGGGATTCGCGAGCCACGTCTGGACCCGCAGGGTCCGACGGAGGTGAGCCGACCGATGACTGACGACTACGAGCACTACGAGGCCATCGTCGTCGGTGCGGGGCCCGGCGGGGCGGCCGCCGCGGCCCGACTCGCTGACGCCGGCGTCGAGACGCTCGTCCTCGAGCGTGGCGTCGACGCCGGCTCGAAGAACGTCTCCGGCGGCGTCATCTACGCCGAGGAGTCCGCACCGTACACCATCGACGGGCTGTTCCCGGGCTTCCGCGACGAGGCCACCGAGCGGCCCATCACGACGAACTACATACACAACGTGGCCGGCGACCGGGTCAAGACGTTCGACATCTCGGACCTGCACCACCACGACACCGAGTGGGCGGACGCCGTGTTGCGCCGGAAGATGGACTCGTGGCTCGCCGAGCAGGTCCACGAGCGCGCCCGCGAGACGGGCGGTGGGCTCCTGACGGAGGTGCGGGTCAACGGCCTCCTGCGCGAGGGCGGCGAGATAACCGGGGTCACCTGTGACGACGTCGAGCCCATCCGTGGCGACGTCATCATCGCCGCCGACGGCGTCAACTCGGAACTCGCACGGGACGCGGGGCTGATGGACTGGGACGAACCGGAGGAGTGGTTCCAAGGCGTGAAGGCCGTCGTCGACATGCCCCGCGACGCCGTGGAGGACCGCTTCGACATCGGCCCGAACGAGGGCGAGGCCCACCTGTTCTCTGGCGACCTCTACGACGGTGTCCGCGGCGGCGGGTTCCTCTACACGAACCGTGACACGCTCTCCATCGGGAACGTGTTCCACCTCGACAGCATCGTCGAGGAGGAGGCGGAGGTCACCGACCTGCTCGACGGCCTGCTGACCCACCCGCTGCTGGGCCAGTGGCTCGACGAGGAGTACACCGAGGTGGAGTACTCGGCGAAACTGGTGCCGGACTCGAAGAAGGTGGCACACCCCGAACCGCACTCGGGGCGACTCCTGCTGGTCGGTGACGCGGCCGGCCAGATGCAGGCACAGGGCCCCATCATCAAGGGGATGAACCACGCCGTGAGCGCGGGTGCGCTGGCGGCCGAGGCGTACGTCGAGGCGAAGGGGCGCGGCGACGCGACGAAGGCCGGCGTGCAGTACCAGCGCAAACTGGAGAGCGAGGGCGTGATGGGCAAACTCCGCCCGCCAGCCTACGAGGCCACGCGCGGGCTGACGGAGAACGAGTCGATGACGACCATCGTCGACACGGTGGTCGAGTCGCCCGTCGGCCGGTTCGCGCTGCGGTCGCTCGAGGGGACCGTCGAGCGCCTGTTCAACTCCCCGACGGTGATGAAACTCCTGCCGGACACGAAGACCGGCTACGTGACCGTCCCGACCGTCCTCGCGGAGGAACTGGGCGAGCGCGTGACGACCGAGAACCACGTCGAGCCCCCGTCGCTGGCCGACCGCATCGGCGAACTCACCTACGACGTGGGCGAGCCACACATCGAGGTGCTCGACCGGTCGTGGGAGGCCAGCGGGGCCGCGGTCACCGCCTGCCCGGTCAGTTCACTCGACTACGGTGGTGGCTGCTACCGCGCCGAGGAGGTGAAGACGAACGGCAGCACGGAGCGGGTCGTCAGCCTCGACACGCAACCCTGCGTCGAGTGCGGGACGTGTGCCGTCGTCGCCGATACGAAGTGGACACACCCCAGCGGCGGGAAGGGCGTCGCCTACGACGAGGGATGAGCGAGTACGCCGGTCGTATCGACGACCTCGCCCAGCGGGCCAGCGAGGCACGGGAGTCGTTCGACCCACCAGACGACCCGCCTGACGAGGAACGGGCGCTGTCGTACCTCCGGGAGGGGTTCGGCCCCACCGTGAGCGTCTACCTCGAGGCACGGACCGGCGGCAGGCTGACCCGGTTCGACGGCGAGGAGTTCGACCGGCTCCAGCGCGCGATGAACGACTGGCTCGCCCTGTACGCCCGGTGTTACGGGGTGAGTTACGACCCCGAGTACACGGTGCGGACGGCGGCCGAACTCGTGGTCGACACCCACGACGTGCGGGACACGGCGGCGGTGCTGACCCACGTCCCGTAACCGTCGAGTCGGGGACTTTCGCTGGCTAGAGTCGGCAACAATTGTTAAGTACCGGCGTGTGGTAACGCGCCTCATGCAGTTCACCGACGACCTGGAGTTCGGTCACGAGGGGCGCAACGAGGTCTACGAGTACGTCGAGCAGCAGGGGACGGTGGACTACGAGGCGGCCCGCAAGGCGCTGGGGATGGGCGAGAGCGAGTTCGGGTCGTACGTGACGGTACTCAAGCGCGATGGCGTCCTCGAACAGGAGGCGGACGAACTCCGGGTGAAGTTCGACGACGCCGGCCCGGAGTACCACGAGGTCGACGGGATGGAGTTCCTCATCCGGCAGGCGACACAGGACGACCTGCCGGCAGTGGTGGAGACCATCCACCGGGCGCTCGACGACGAGACGTACATCGTGGGGACGACGCTGGCCGACGAGGTTGACCGCGACGAGGTGCTGCTCCGGCACAACGAGCTCTCCTCGCGCGTCGTGTTCGTCGCCACGGTGAACGGGGAGGTGGCCGGGTGGGTCCACCTCGAACACCCGGAGACCCCCGCGCTCGCCCACACCGCCGAACTCACGCTCGGGGTCGTCAAGGACCACCGGGGCAAGGGCATCGGTCGGAAACTGCTGGCCCGTGGCTCGCACTGTGCTCGCGACCTCGGGACGGAGAAGCTCTACAACTCCGTCCCCACCACCAACGAGGGAGCCATCGCGTTCCTCGAGTCCGAGGGGTGGGAGACCGAGGCGATCCGCGAGGACCACTACAAGATCGACGGGGCGTACGTGGACGAGGTGATGATGGCCTACCGTCCATAGCCCAACCTGTTTCGCTCGGGGCCGCTGCGCGGACCGCTCACGGCGGCTGGGCGCGCGACCCGACCGCGACCGCACCGCATCGACGTCCAATCTGTCGTATCGGCGTCCCCCACTGCCACGGTTCGTGCTCTGTCAGGTGGTGCGAACACCTCACATGCCGCTCTCCGACACCGGAGTGCCATGCCCGACGACCGACGCTACTTCGAGGACCTGACCGTGGGCGAGACGCACGACTGTGGGAGTATCGAGGTCACGCGCGAGGAGATGCTCGACTTCGCCGAGCGCTACGACCCACAGCCCATCCACGTCGACCCGGCGGCCGCCAGCGAGTCGATGTTCGGTGGCCTCGTCGCGAGCGGGTGGCTCACCTGTGCGCTGAGCGCCCGGTTGCTCGTACAGGGCTACATGAACGACACCGCGTCGCTCGGTGGCCGAGGGATGGACGACGTGCGCTGGCACGCCCCCGTCTACCCCGACACGACGCTGTCCGTGACGGTCGAACTGGTCGAGAAACACGCGGGCGAGAACCCCGCCTTCGGCCACACGCGGGTGACCGTGACGACGACAGGCGGCGAGGGCGAGACGGTGCTCACGATGGACGGCCTCGGCATCGTCGCCAAGCGCGACGGCCGGTGACTCAGGGGAACTCCCCGTCCTCCAGCGGCTCGGCCACGACGCCGTCCTGCGTGGCCGGGCCTCTCGCGTGGGCCGCACAGACCGCTCGGTCCTCCGCCCACGGGATGTGGAGTCTGACGGCGGCGGTCCGGTCGCACCCGTCCTCGGCACACTGCATACGCGCTCTTCGGCGGGGCGGGGACTCGGCCTTTTCGCCCCGGTTCAGACGGCGACGGCGAGGAGGAGCCCGACGAGGACCGTCGCCGTCAGCAGGGCCTGCATCACCGCCGAGGCGAGGACGCCGACCGTGGCGACGGCGGCGACGCGTGCGCTCGCCTCCAGGTCCTCGCTCTCGCGCAACTCCAGCAGGAACACCGTCCCGGCGATACCGAGCAGGAGGCCAACGGGGCCGGCGACGAACACGAGCGGGAGCCCGACGGCGGCGGCGACGGCCGTCGTCTTGAGCGACGCGCCGCCGGCACGGGCCGTGAGCGCACCGCCGAAGAAGTCCACGACGAGCGCGGTCAGCCCGACGCCGACGAGCAGGACGAGCACGAACGGGCCGGGGTCGGTGTACCCCGTCGACCACCAGTACAGCCCGACACCGACGAGCGAGAGTCCCGCGCCGGGCAACAGCGGGACGACGCTCCCCACCACCCCGAGCACGCAGAGCGCGACGGCGAGCAGGAGTGCCGTCTCGAAGCCGAACAGTTCGGCGGGGAGTCCGGGGACCGACCGGACTGCGAGCGGGAGTCCCACCCCGACGAGCGGCGTCATCGGTAGCGCGCCGCCTCCTCGGCGGCCACGTCGGTCCCGTAGCGGTCCACCAGCGGTCGGTAGGCGTCACCCAGCGACCGCATCGTCGCCCGCTTCGACACGTACGAGAGGTCGTCGGCGACCCACTCCCAGTCCCGGGCCTGCAGCACCTTCCTGACGAGCAACCGCTCCGCGCTGGCGTCGAGCGCGTCCACGCCGTCGACCAGCGCGCGAGTGGCGAGCCCGCGGAACGGGCGGGGGGCGGCGTCGTACATCCCCGGTCCGTAGGCGGCGCTGGCGACGAGGCGCCACTCGCGTGCGGTCAGGTCCAGCGGGACCGGGGCGTCCGTCGCGGCGAGCACGCCGCGGACGACGTCCGGGTCGGCCCCGTCGAGGGCGTCGGCGAGCACAGACGGGAGCCGCCGGGCGAGGAACGTCGCCGAGCGGTCGTGGAGTTCGCGCCCGGCGTCGGTGAGCGGCCGCACCATCAGTGCGCTGTGCTCGCCCGAGCGGTCGTTCCGGGTGGTCGAGAGGTGGACCGAGCGGAAGCCGTTCCGCTCCCAGAACCGGAGGAGGTCCGGGGTCGCGCCGTAGCCGACGCCGAGGTAGTCGACCGGGTCGGGCCACGGGCCGCCAGCCCGCAGCTCGGCGACGACCTCGTCCAGCAGCCGCGAGCCGAGGCCCCGGGAGCGGACGGCGTGGTGCGTGGCGATGCGGAGGACACGGACCCCGACGGGTTCGCCGGCGTCCTCGTCCCGGAGTTGCGAGGTCAGCAGGTCCGGGAGCATGTTCCCGCGGACGCGTTCGCCCTCGTACATCCGTCGGCGACGGTCGGCCGAGAGCCCGCCCTCGCGCGCCAGCAGCGCCACGGCGACGACGTGTCCGTCGTGCAGGAGGGCCCGGACGGCGACGTTGGGCGCGTCGAGGAGTCGGGCGAGGTCGTCCGGTTCGGTGCGGTAGTGCGCGAGGACCAGCAGGCCGAACGCCTCGCGCAGGCGGTTCTCGTCCGCCAGCAGCGCCTCGGCGTCGAGCGTGCGGTACTCGCAGGCATCGGGGGCGGCGTCGGTGACCAGCTGGTCGGCCGGCGGCCCGGCGTCGAGCAGGAGCGCCCGGAACGCCCACACCTCCACGGGGTCGCCGGCGGCGTACCGGATGGGTTCGGTCATCGTCACGTCGGTCACCTCGCGTCCCGCGTCGGCCAGTCGGTCGCGGAACCGGACGTCGAAGCCGCGGCCGGTCCCCTCGTAGCCGTGGACGGTGGTGGCGTAGGCGACCGGTGGCCCGGCGAGGAACGCCGCGAGGGTGTCGACAGGGAGCGCCGCGGCCTCGTCGACGACGACGGCGTCGAACTCGCCGACGCGGTGGGTCGCCTCGGGCGGGTCGAGGAACCGCAGTTCGCCCCCCGTGGTCGAGACGACGCGCCGTCCGTCAGCGCCGTCGAGCGACCCGAGCGACTCGAGGAGTTCCTCGGCCCGCGCGAGCACCTCCCGCGCGTTCCGCGACCCGGGGGCGGTGACGAGGACGCGTCGGCCCTCGGCGACCAGCGCACCGGCGGCGAGGCCGGCGGCGCTCGATTTCCCCCGTCCCCGGTCCGCCGAGAGGACGACCACCCCCGCGTCGTGGAGCGACTCCAGCGCCGCGACGGCGGCCCGCTGGTCGTCGGTCAGGCAGGCGTCGTAGGCCGCCTCGGGGAAGGTTCGGTCCCCACGAGTCCCGTCGCCGCCGTCGTCGACCCACCGGACGCGCAGCGCTGGGTGGGTCAGCCCGTCGCGTTCGAGGGTCCCCGAGTCGGCGTCGTAGATGGCGACCCCGGGGTGGGCACGGAGCGTATCCACGAGGCGGCGTCGGAAGTGCCCCGTGACCGCGTCGGCCGTGAACGGTGGCGCGGCGAGCGAGTCCGCGAGGCCGTCCGGTGCGGTGGGCCACGCGTCGAGCGGCGGGGTGAGCAACACGAGGAGTCCACCGCCGTCGACGGCACCCACGGCGCGGCCGATGGCGTTCGGTCGGGTCTGGTCGTGACAGTCGAGGACCACCGTGGTCCGCGTGGTGCCGAGGAGGGACGTGGACTCGTCGAGCGAGAGCTCCTCGGCGGCACAGATCCGGCGGTCGGCGACGACCGTCCGGTCGCCCATCGGCACGTCGGCGGCGTCGAGGGCACGTTCCGCGGCGTCGGCGGTCGCCTCGCGACTGCCGGCGAGGACGAGGAGCCGTCGCTCGTTCGTGGCGAGGGCTTCCTCGCGGAGGGCACGGACGGCGTCGGCTAACACACCATCTCTTGGGCGGGGACGGGGCAAGACCCCTTCGCCAGCGACGGACCGCCGTGGCGAGCGAGGGCGTGTGCCGCCGTGACAGTCGCGAGACCGTTCAAAAGCGTTTTTATGCCCCGATTCGGTAACTGAGGGTACAGCCTGCGCGGGGCTGTGATGCTCCTAGCCTCTCAGGATTCCGCGCCGCACCGGGCGGCGCGAGGACGGGACCCGGACTCGGGGACTGTCCGACAGGCGGGGGAGCGCGAGCCCACGCGCGGGAGGTGAACACCACAATGTCAGTATACGTAGATTTCGACGTCCCGGCCGAACTCGAGGAGGACGCGCTCGAGGCCCTCGAGGTCGCCCGAGACACAGGTAGCGTACGAAAGGGGACCAACGAGACGACGAAGGCCGTCGAGCGCGGCAACGCGGCGCTCGTCTTCGTCGCCGAGGACGTCTCCCCGGAAGAAGTCGTGATGCACCTGCCGGATCTCTGTGCCGAGAAGGAGATCCCGTACCTCTTCGTCGGCACGCAGGACGACGTCGGCCACGCGGCCGGCCTCGAGGTCGGCAGTGCGGCAGCCGCCATCGTCGACGCTGGCGAGGCCGCCAGCGACGTGGACGACATCGCGGCGAAGCTCGAGGAACTCCGGTAAGATGTCCGCGGAAGAGGGAGGCTCCGATTCCACGCCCGCCGAGGTCATCGAGATCGTCGGCAAGACCGGGATGCACGGCGAGGCCATGCAGGTCAAGTGCCGCATCCAGGAGGGCTCGAATCAGGGCCGCATCATCGCGCGAAACGTCATGGGTCCGGTCCGCGTGGGCGACGTCATCCAGCTCCGCGAGACCGCCCGCGAAGCCGACGCCATCGGTGGTCGATAATGGTCCAAAAGCGAACCTGTGACTACACCGGCGAGGACATCGAGCCCGGCACGGGCATCATGTACGTCGCCAACGACGGCACCATCCTCCACTTCGTCGACTCGAAGGCGGAGAAGAACTACCTGATGGGCCGCGAGGCCCGCGACCTGGAGTGGACCAGCGCCGGCCGCGCCAACAAGGGTCCCGCACAGGAGCAGGTCGAGGCCGAACCCGAGCCCGAACCGGTCGAGGAGACCGAGACGGAGGAGGAAGCGGCCGAGGGCGCCGCGCCCGACCTCGAAGCGGTCGAGGAGGACGCCGAGGAAGTGCAGGACGACGCCGAGGCGGTCGACGCGGACGTCGACGAGGGCGCTGAGTCCGAGGAAGCCGAAGCCGAGACCGAGACCGACGACGAGGAGGACGACGAGGAATGAGCCACCACGACGAGCGCACCTTCGTGATGGTCAAGCCCGACGGCGTCCAGCGCGGCCTCATCGGGGACATCGTCTCCCGCTTCGAGGACCGCGGCCTGAAGATGGTCGGCGGGAAGTTCATGCAGATCGACGAGGAGCTCGCCCACGAGCACTACGGCGAGCACGAGGGCAAGCCGTTCTTCGACGGTCTCGTCGAGTTCATCACCTCCGGACCCGTCTTCGCGATGGTCTGGGAGGGTGCCGACGCGACCCGCCAGGTCCGCAAGATGATGGGCGAGACCGACCCCGCCGAGTCCCCGCCGGGTACCATCCGCGGCGACTACGGACTCGACCTCGGTCAGAACGTCATCCACGGCTCGGACCACGAGGACGAGGGTGCGAACGAGCGTGAGATCGCGCTGTTCTTCGACGAGGCGGAACTCGTCGACTGGGAGCTGGACTCCGCGGCGTGGGTCTACGAAGACGAGGACCACTGAACGAGCGAGCGTCGGCTGGCCCTCGGGCCGCCACGCTCGTCACCGCGATTCACTCCCGACCGTCAGCCCTCGAGCGACGGCTCCGGAACCCGGACGGGGTCCGGGTTCCCCCTCGCTCAACGTAGTTTGAAGTGTTCAGCGGGCGACCGACACGTGTGATAGCCCTCCTCACGAATCCAGATGCCTTCTTCGAAGCGCGACACGAGTCACCGTCCCTCCTCGGCCCGGCACTCGTCGTGACGCTGGTCGGTCTCGCCGGCGTCGTCGGGAGTTACCCCATCCTCCAGGCGACGCTCACGGCACTCCCTGCCGAGGCCGGCGCGTTCGTCACCGCCATCCAGGTGTTCGGTGCCGTCTTCGCCCTCGTGGCCACGTACGTGATCTGGCTCCTGTACGCGGTGGCGTTCCACGTCGTCGGATCGGTGGCGTTCGACGCGAGCGGCGAGTTCCGGACCACCCTGACGCTCGTCGGCTGGGGGTTCGTCCCGGCCGTCTTCGGTGCCATCGTCGGCGCGGGGGCCAACTTCGTCGTCTTCTCCGGCGTCAGGTTCCCGCAGGACCCGCAGGCCGTCCAGTCGTTCGTCCAGCAACTCCAGTCGCGCCCCGAGTTCCTCGTCTCGGGACTGGTCGGTATCGTCTTCCTGCTCTGGAGTGCGTTCCTCTGGACGTTCGCGGTGCGACACGCCGAGTCCCTCGGCCTGCGGGAGGCCGGGTTGACCGTCGCCGGGCCGGTGGCGCTGGCCCTGGTACTCAGACTGAACGGCATCTTCGGGGTGGTCTGAGTGGGGCGTGGCTTCTCCGTCGTACTCGCGCTCGTCGTCCTCTGCTCGGCGTTCGCGGGGGTCGGGTTCGTCGCCGGCACGACGCCGCTGAACGCCGCGGTCACGAACGTCACGGTCACGCCGGACCCCGCGGTGCCGGGCGAGCGGCTCGTCGCCGAGGTGACCATCGAGAACTTCGCGTCGAGCAGCGAGGCCTACCGCATCGACGCCGTCGCCATCCGGAACGCGGGCGGCCGGCTCGACGAGCTCTCCCGGGTCGAGGACCCCGGTGTCATCTCGCCGGGCGGGTCGCTCACCGTCCCGTTCGGGCTACGGTTCCGCGACCCCGGCGAGAAGACGTTCCGGGTCGTCGTCTACGGCGAGGGCCAGCAGACCGAGGACGACCTCCAGCTGACCTACCCGCTACGCGTGTCCGTGACCGACGCGACACCGAAGGTGGAGGTGGACCTCCGTCGGCCGGTGGCCGGTGTGACCACGAACGCGACCGTGACGCTGGCGAACGGCGTCGACCGCGAGCTTCGGAACGTGGAGGTGCGGCTCGACGGTGACGTGACCGTGGAGCGGCCGCGGCGCGTCCGGTCGACACTCGCCGCCGGGGAGACCACCACGTTCGGGTTCGAGGTGACCCCCGAGACGGCGGGCGAGACCGACCTCGACGCGACGGTCGAGTACACGCTGGCCGGGGGACCGACCCGGACCGTGAACGCGTCCACGACCGTCACGACCCGCGAACTCGACGACCGGGTCCGCCTCCGTGGGAACGTCTCGGGTGGGCAGGTGCTCGTGACGGCGACCAACCTCGGGAACGTGGCCGTCGAGAAGCTCGTCCTCGACGCCAGTGGCGACGGGGCTTCGGTCGGCGAGCGAGTGGTGTCGACGCTGGCCACCGGCGAGTCCCGCACGGTCGCGCTCCCGGTCGAGTCGCTCGACGCGCCAGACGGGGTGGCCACGGTCTCCGTCGCCGGGACCTACGAGGTGGCGGACCAGCCACGGGAGGTCGACGGCGACACTGTCGTGCTCCGCCGGGCGGTGGCGCTGAACGCGACTGCCGCCGACGGCGGTGTCTCCGTCCAGGTCTCGAACCTCGGGTCCGTCTCGGTCGAACGCGTGGTTGTCCGCGGGTCCGCGCCGGACGCGATGGTCGGGCAGGCCGTCGTCCCCACGCTGGCCCCCGGCGGATCCGCGACGGTGACGCTCCCCGTGAGCGGCCTCCGCCGTTCGGCCGACGTGTCGGTCACTGGTCGATAGGAGGTGGGGACGACAGCCGCGAGCGCGACCGGAGACGAGGTCCGGCTCGAACGGGTCCCCGGTCGCGTCGAACTGACTGGCGTGGACGTCGGGACGGAGGACGGGACGACGACCATCTCCGGGTCGGTGAGCAACGTCGGACTGGCGGACGTCGACGCCGTCGTCGTCCGTGTCGTCGCCAGCGAGGGGGTCACGCCGGTCGCCCCGAACCGCGAGTACTTCGTCGGCACCGTCCCGGCGAGCGACTTCGTCTCGTTCGACGTCACCGCCCGTCTCGACCCGAACACCACGAGCGTCCCGCTGAACGTGAGCTACGTGGCCGACGGCGACCGTCAGAGCCAGACGGTGGCAGTCCCCATCGACGCCCCACTCACGCCCGACCCCTCGGGTGGCGGTGGAGGGACCGGGGGACTCCTGCTGCCGGCGCTCGGTGGGCTCCTCGTCGTGGTGGTCGTGGCCGCCTTCGTCCTCGTCGCCTGGAGGAATCGCCGTGCCGGTGATTGAGGCCCGTGGCGTCACCAAGCGCTACGAGTCACGCAGCGAGACGGTGGAAGCGCTGGCCGACGTCGACCTCGCCATCGAACCGGGGGAGTTCGTCGCCGTCATGGGCCCCTCCGGCAGCGGGAAGTCCACGCTGTTGAACGTCCTCGGTCTGCTCGACGTACCGACGGAGGGTGACGTCTACCTCGACGGCGAGCCGACCGTCCGGCTGTCCGACCGGGAGCGGACCCGTGCACGCAAGCGGACCATCGGCTTCGTGTTCCAGAACTTCTACCTCATCCCGACGCTGACCGCGCTGGAGAACGTGGAGGTGCCGCGGTTGCTCGACCGCGACCCGCGGATGGAGGAGCGGGCGGCCGACCTGCTCCGGCGCGTGGGGCTCGGCGACCGCCTCAACTACCGGCCCGACGAACTCTCGGGGGGGCAGCGCCAGCGCGTGGCCATCGCCCGCGCACTGGTGAACGACCCGCGGCTCGTGCTGGCCGACGAGCCGACGGGGAACCTCGACCGCGAGACGGGCCGGAGCGTCCTCACGCAGTTCGAGGACGTCTGTGAGCAGGGCGTCGCCGTCGTCGCGGTGACCCACGACGACCAGGTGATCGACTACACGGACCGCGTGGTGAACATCGTCGACGGACGGATACAGTGAACCCGATATACCGCCGGTTCCCGACGTTGCTCATCGCGCGGCGGAACCTCGCGCGCACGAAGGCCCGGTCGGCGCTCGCGATGCTCGGCATCGTCATCGGCGTGCTCGCCATCGCCTCGCTGGGCGTCTTCGGTGCCACCCTCTCGCAGTCCGTGGCGGGGTCGCTCGGCGACATTGGCAACCAGATCGTCGTCTCGCCGGCCAGCGAGGGGCCCGGCGAGGCCACCCCGCTGACCGACCGCGAGGTGCGCGAGATAGAGCGCGTGAGCGGCGACGCCCAGGTCGTCCCGGTCCGACAGAACGTCTCGCGTGTCTCGTTCAGGGGTGAACAGACAGTGGCGACGCTCTACGGGATGCCGGACCCGGCGGCAGCCTACGAAGTCGAGCGCGGACGCATCCCGTCTCCGTTGCGGAGCGGTGCGCTCGTCGGAGCGAACCTCGCAGACGACCTCGAGGTGGACGTCGGGGACTCCCTGACCGTCGGCAACCGGACCGTCCGGGTGCTCGCCGTCCTCGAACCGGCCGCGGGATTCTCGCCGGTCGACCCAGGGTCCGCCGTCGTGCTGCCGGTCCGCGACGTGGGCGGCACAGGGTTCACCTCGGTCGTCGTGGACGCGGAGTCCGGCGAGGCGGCCAACGAGACGGCCGTGGCCATCCGGGCGGCGCTCAACGAACGTGAGGAGCGGGTGAGCATCTTCGAACTCGGTCAGATCGTCGAACAGGTCGGGAGCGTGTTCGAGGCGGTGAACCTCTTCCTCGTCGGCATCGGCTCCATCTCGCTCGTGGTCGCCGGCGTGAGCATCCTGAACGTGATGCTGATGAGCACCATCGAGCGCCGCGGCGAGATCGGCGTCCTCCGCGCGGTGGGCTACCAGCGCCGCGACGTGCTGAAGATCATGCTCTCGGAGGCGCTCCTGCTGGGCCTCGTCGGCGGGGCCGTGGGTGCGGTGCTGAGCCTCGGCGGGGGCCTCCTCATCGCCCAGCTCATCCTCGGTGACGCGGCGAGCGCGCTCACCCCGACCAACGGACTCTACATCCTCGCGGCGCTCGGGTTCGCCATCGTCACGAGCGTCCTGAGCGGCCTCTACCCGGCCTACAAGGCGGCCAACGAGGAGCCGGTCGAGGCACTCCGGGGCTGAGTGGCAGGACCCCACGAGCGCCTGCCCCGGAGCTACGAGTTCCCAAACTCGATGAGCGAGATACTGAACGCGCTCCTCGCCACCGACCTCGAACTCGAGTTCGTCCACGAGCACCCGTGGTCGGAGTTCCGCCAACCGAGTGGGATGGAGGTCGACGACGAGGGGCGGTGGTGGCTCCCCGGACTCGACCACGACCTGCCGTTCCTGTTCTCGATACGGACACGCGAGCCCAGCGCGTGAGAACCGCCAGAGGGCTCTTCCGTCGCGAACCCAAACGTCCGCTATGCTCTGTAGAGCACTCGCAGTGGTGAGCGGGACGTTCGGAGCGCTGTTCCCCGGTCGGGTCGTCGAGACGACGAAGCAGGCGTTCCTCGGGGCGGCCTACGAGAACCCGGAGGATCTCCGCGCGAAGGAGTGGTACGTCTACGCGGTCCGTCTGCAGTCGGCGCTGGTGGCAGTCGCCGGCCTGCTCGCCATCGTCCTCGGGGTGTTCGGCGGCGGCGAAGACGATGCCGAGCCCGAGGACGCCGGCGAACCGGTGGCCTCCTGACCGGAAGGTACCGGTCGGCCTCCCCTGCGTCGCGTCTGCGTCGCAGGGGGAGCGCAGAGAGGCGGAATCGACGGTCAGTCGTCGGCGGGTGCCGCGCTGTTCCCGCTCTTCTCACCCGCGTACCCGACCGTGATCTCGCCCGCATCGAGTTCCTCCTCGATCTGTCGGGCAGCCTTGACCATGTTCTCCATCTTGCCGTACGCGATGTCACGGGGGAGGAGCTTCAGCCCGCAGTCCGGAGAGACGGTGAGGCGCTCCGGCGGGACCACCTCGAACCCCTTCTTGATGTTCTCCTTGATGACCTCGACCGGTTCGACCTCGGCCGTGTGGGCGTCGACGACGCCGAGCGCGAGGTCCTTCGTGAACTCCTCCTCGGTGAAGACGGGGAGCTGGTCGTAGTCACCGTTGGCGAGTTCGAGGTCGAACTCGTGGACTGGGAACTCGAGCATCTCCGGGTAGATGCGCGAGTAATCGCCGTAACAGACGTGGAGGCCGAGGCGAACGTCGTCGTCGACGTCGTCGGCGATGCGCTCCAGACACTCGCCCACGATGGCGTGGTCGTCTGGCGTCGTCGCGAGCGCGGGCTCGTCGATCTGGATGTACTGGCACCCGGCCTCGACGAGCTTGTCGATCTCCTCGTTGACGAGGTCGGCCAGCGCGTAGGCCAACTCCTCCTCGGAGTCGTACGCCTCGTTGAACGACCAGTTCGCCAGCGTGTACGGCCCCGTGATGGGGACCTTCACCGGACGGGTCGCGGCGTCGGCGGTGAACTCGAACTCCTCGACGAGCCACTGCTCGTCGTACGCCACCTCACCGACGACCGACGGCTTGTCGAAGTAGTTGTGGCCCCAGACCTTGACCGGGCCGTTGAACTCGTAGCCGTCGATGCGGTGGGCGAAGTACTCGACCATCTCGTTGCGCCGCATCTCGCCGTCGACCACGACGTCGAGACCCGCACGCTCGTGCTCGTCCGTGATGACGCGACAGGCGTCGTCCTCGGCCTCGTGCAGGTGTTCGTCGGTGAACGAGTCGCGTTCCTCGTGGAGCTCCTTCGCACGGTTGAGCCACTTGGGTTTGGGGTACGAGCCGACCACGGTCGTCAACAGGAAGTGGTCGGTCGAGTGGTCGTCCGGGCGGAACTGCTCGCGGGTGTCGATAGCGTTGTAGCTCATGCTTCCAGCACCTCCTCGGTGGCCGCGGCCAGCGCGTCGAGCTTGGCCTCGGCCTTGTTCGTCGGCAGGTAGAACAGTTCGGTGTTCGCGGTGGCGTAGACGGTGTCGAACGACTGTGCGGGCACCTGGTCCTCGACCCACGCGATGCGCTCGCTGATCTCCGCCGGCGTCTCGACGAGCGTGTTCTGGCCGTCGACGACACCCATCGCGATGTCGTCTTTCGTGCCGTACTCCTGCAGGTTGTACACCGTGGTCTCGTGGTCGCTCACGAGGTCGAAGCCGATGGCGTCCACGTCGGCGTCCATCAGGTGCGCGTAGGGCTTCTCGGGGATGGCCCCGAAGTAGGTGTGGACGACGACGTCCGAGTCCACGGCGGCGGCGACCCGGTCGATGGCCTCGCTCGCGGCCTCGTCCAGCCCGTCACCGGGTGCGTTCTCGACGAGCGACGGCTCCAGCAGGAACAGTGTCTCGTGCTCGGGGAGCGCGTCGGCCTCCGCCGCGAGGAACTCGGCGATGCCCGCGAGGAACGACTCCTCGTCGCCGTAGTGCTCGTCGGTCGCGAGGTCCGAGAGCGAGTACGGACCGGGCAGGACGGCCTGGAGGTCGCTCGCATCGACGTCGACGGCCTCGAGTTCGGCGGCCACGTCGCCGTCGAACGTCAGGTCGCCCGTGACGACCGGCTCGCGGTAGAAGTTGTTGTTGTCGTAGTACCGGACGATGCCGCGGGTCTCGACGTTCTCGTGGACGGCCAGCGGGTGGGCGAGCATATCGTCCCAGCGGGCCTGTCCCTCGACGATTCGGTCGAGCCCCGCCTCGGCCTGCCGGTCGACGAGTTCGGCGCGGACGCGGTCGTACGTGCTGGCGATCTCCTCGCCCTCGTCGCCGGAGACGAGGTCGGACTTCTGGTGGCCCTTCAGGTCCGAGAGGTCCTCCTTCGCCCAATCAGGCAGGGGGAACAGTCCCGGAGTCGTGGCTACGACGTCCCTCATTGGTGGCGCTTGGGAATGACGCCGTATAATAATTCCTACATCGGCGTATGTTTCGCAGTTATTCCGGTGTGAGTTCGAGGACCACGAGTCGCTCGAACGGGAACGACTCCTCGGCCACGCGCTCCGTGGCGAGTCCGTTCGTGGCGGCCCGCGCCGCCACCGCCTCCAGTCCCGTGAGCGAGGAGACCAGCAGGAGCACCCGGCCCTCCGGCGCGAGGACCCGACCCACGGCGTCGAGGAACGGGTCGACCACCCGTCGCCCGTCCTCGCCGCCCGAGAGGGCCGTCTCCATCCAGTCGTCGCCCTCCACCTCCGGCGGGGTGGGAAGGTACGGCGGATTGAACAGCACCCAGTCGAACGCGCCGTCGCGGAACCCGGAGACGAGGTCCGTCCGGACCACCGGAACGCCGGCGTCGCGCGCTCGCCGGCACGCGTGGGGATTCACGTCGCAGCCGTACACCGACGCCCCCGTCTCGGCGGCGACTGTAGCGGCCACGTAGCCCGACCCCGTGCCCACGTCGAGGGCCACGTCGCCCGACCCGAGGCGCTCGCTCGCGGTCTGGGCCAGCAGTCGCGAGTCCTCGGCCGGGTCGTACACCGGGGAGTCGAGGCCGCGACGGGCCGCGAGGTCCTCCTTCGTCACGAGTCCTCGGCCTCGTCGCGGTCTTCCTCGTCCGGGCCACCATCGGCAGCGGCCTGGTGCGGTTCGGGTGACTCGCTCTCCTCGCCGGCGTCGTCGGCCTGTACCTCGCGGGCGGGAGCGACCTGCAACCCGTCTGTCTCGGGCCGCCCCGAGAGTTCGCGCTGCGGATAGGGTATCTTCACCCCCTCCCGCTCGAACGCACGCTTCACGGACTCCACTACCGCGTTCTGCGCCTGCCACTTCCGCTGTATCGTCGGGTCGTCGATCCAGAATCGGAGCGTGAGGACCACCGCGCTCCCGCCGAACTGGTCCATCACGACGTCCGGGCGAGGAGTGTCCACGACCGCATCACACTCGGTCATCGCCGCTTCGGCGATCTGTGCGGCCTCGGCTACGTCGACGTCGTAGTCGATACCCACGTCCACCGTGAGCCGCAACTGGTCGGTGCGCGAGCGGTTGACGATCTCGTCGTTGGCCACGTTCTCGTTCGGGACGAGGACGTGCTCGTTGTCGAAGGTGCGTATCTCGGTGTTGAACACGCTCACGTCCGTCACCGTCCCCTCCTCCTCGCCGACGACGACCCAGTCACCGATCTCGAACGGGCGGGCTAACAGGAGGACGAACCCCGCCAGCACCGACCCGAGCGTCTGGCGCGCGGCCAGGCCGACGACGACCCCGAAGGCACCCGCGCCGAGGAGCAGGTCTGCGGGTCTGGTCCCCCAGAGCGCGACGACGAACAGGAAGGCGGGGAGGAAGACGAGGAACTGGACGACGTGGTGGCCGATCTCCTTCTGGTGGGTGGTGATGGTGTCCCGCTCGGACTCGCGTTTGATGACGCGCTTCGTGACGCGGGTGAACGTGAACGCCGCGCCGAACACGAGCAACGAGATCATCAGTTTGACACCCGCCTCCGCCGGGTTGCCGGGGACGACGGCGTCGAACGCCGTACTCACGGTGTCGCCGAGTCGCCAGACCTCCGTCAGGACGACGGCCGCGGCCGTCCCGAACGCCGTGACCACCACAGACTGGATAGCCTCCACGAGCGCCTCGTCGTCCACGAGCGCCTTCAGCCGGCTCCCGAGGCGGTAGACGCCGTAGCTGCCGAGCAGGAACGCGGCGAGCACCACGGTGGTGGTGACGACGCGCGGGTCGCCCCCCGTCCCGAGTGACCCGACCTGCTCGACGGCCGGACTCACGCCGCGCCCACCTCACGGGCGAGCACGGCGAGTTCGGCGAACTCCGCCGGCGTCACCTTCCCCGCGCGCTTGCGCAGGAGGTCCTCGTCGGCCGCCTCGACCAGTGCCTCGGGGTCCGCGAGCCCGGAGATGTGCGCCGTGTTGCGGATAGCGTTACGCATCGTCTTGCGACGCTGTGTGAAACAGGCGGTCACGAGGTCCATGAACGCGTCCTCGTCGGGCACCTCGTACTCCGGGTCGCGGGGGGTACACCGGACCACGGCGCTCTGGACCGCCGGAGCGGGGTCGAACGCCTCCTTCGGGACCGGCTCGACCACCTCGACGTCGGCGTAGTGGCCCGCGGTCACCGAGAGCCGGCCGTACGCGTCGGTGCCCGGTGCGGCCGCCATCCGCTCGGCGAACTCCTTCTGGAACATCAGCACGAGCGGGCGTTTCGTCGGCAGCAGCCGGAAGGCGATCTCCGAGGAGACGCCGTACGGGAGGTTCGAGACAGACGCGGAGAACTCGGGGAGGTCGACGTCGAGTGCGTCACCCTCGACGACGGTGAGCCGGCCGGCGGCCACCTCGTCGGCGAACTCCGCGCGGAGGAACCCCGCGAGCGTCGGGTCTCGTTCCACCACGGTCACGCGGTCGGCCGCGGCGAGGAGGCGGTCGGTCAGCGCGCCGGTCCCGCCACCGACCTCGAGGAGGTGTGAGCGGTCGGTCCCCTCGGGGAGGTACTCGACCAGTCGGTCGAGGACCCGGTCGTCGACGAGGAAGTGCTGGTCCCGGTCCGGGTCACCTCGCACGCCCGCCCGACGGACGAGGGCGTCCGGGTCCCGGCGGCCGGTCGGTCCACGCTGGTCGCTCATCTGGTTGCCACTCCGTACTCGGTGCCCGGTGAAAAGGGTCACTCATCGTGTGGGCCACGAGAGGACAGTAGGTGGGCCGGTCGGCGTTCAGCCCTCCCGCGCGAATATCCGGTACTTCAGGTCCTCCTCCCTGAGTTCCTCCATGATCCGCTCGACGAGCACCTCCTTCGGGCGGTGGAGGCCGGAGATGCGCTCGTCAAGGTCCTCGAACGACTCGAAGGGGCCGCGCTTTCGCTCGTCCAGGATGTCGTTGCGGAGTTTCTTCCCGATACCGGGGAGGAGGTTCAGCGCGTGCAGGCGCGTGGTGATGGCCTGCGCCTCGTTGAAGAAGTCGACGAACCGCCGCTCGTCCTCCTCGACCACCTCCTCCACGGCGTACTGGAGTTCGGACCGCGCGGCGCCCGAGAGGTCGTCGAAGTCGACGTTACGACTCCGACGGACCGCCTCGTCGGCGGGATCGAACGCCACACGGTCACCGATAGTAACCTTCACGTCCGGGTCGAGCACCAGCTCCAGGAGGCGGAACGGCTCGACACCCAGCGCGTACGCGATGGGATCGTTGTCGAACCGGGCGCGGCCCTCCTGCGGGCGGCCGTTCGGGAGCACGTCCAGGACCACGGCGATGGCCGGGGCCTCGGCTCCCGACTCCATCTCGGCGTCGGAGTTCGCGTCGCTCATGTCATACGGATATGGTGAGCGAACGTTAAAAACACGCGGGGCGGTCCCCGGTCGGGGGACTCAGGCGTACTTCGCGACGACGTTCAGAATCTCGTCGAGTTCGTCGCCGTCGAGCGAGTAGCGGGACTGCGAGAACACCGAGCGGACCTCGTCGCGGTCGCGGGGGAGGAGGTCGGCGATCTTGTGGGCGGTCGCCTCGTTCACCTTCTCCAGTTCCTCGAGTTCCTCGACCAGCGCACGGGCGTCGTCACCGCTCATCGCGGAGAACCGGTTGACGTGCTCGATGGCGCGCGCCAGTTCGTAGCGCATCTCACGCTCCTCGTCGAGGGCGCGCTCGGTCTCGATGTCGGCGAGCAGTTCCTTCGCCTCCGCGACGGTGAGGTACTGCTCGTCGACGATCTCCTTGAATATCGTCATGCCTGCTGACGGTTGAGGTGGGCGGGGGCGACGACGACGACCTTCTTCTTGCCGCCGTCGTTGATCTCGACCTGGAAGCAGCGCCCCTGCTTGCCCTTGACGGTGCCCGTGTGGCCCGTGAAGCGGGCGTGCGGTCGGCCCTTCGGGACGCTGGGGTCTATCTTGACGTGGACGCGCTCGCCCTCCTCGTACTCCTGGATGGCTCGCTGCGGCGGGGAGGTGCCGCGCTCTCGGGGCTTGTTCTTCAGTTTGTTGCGGGTGCCGTGCAGGGGTCCGTTGGAACTCGGCATAGTCGTGACCCACTGTTGTCCACTCGCGATTATAAAAGGTGCGAAACGCCGCGTCGCCCGCGCTGGGTCAGCCGAGCAGGTAGCGTGCGCCGGGCAGGTCAGCCAGTCGGGTCCGCTCGAGGACCGCGTCGACGCCCAGTATCCGCCCCGCGCCGAGCGCCCCGAGCCCGAACAGTAGGAGCGCGTAGACCACGTGGTCGTCCACCACCAGTGAGTGGGCGAGCGGCAGGCTGGCGGCCCAGTAGTTGAGCATCATCACCGCGCCCCCGAGGCCCGCGAGGCGGACGAACGCCCCGAGCATCAGGGCCGCGCCCACCAGCGTGAGGCCGACGGCGTTCAGCACCGCCAGGGTCCCCGCGTAGGGCTGGAGCATGGCGAAGTAGCCCGCGAACGGGTTGGCTGCCGTGCCCGCCGCGCCGGCGACCATCCCAGCTGTCGCCTCACGGAACCCCTGCAGGCCCATCAGGTGGTTCACACCGGGGTAGAGCAGCGCCCAGCCAATCACCAGACGCAGGGCGAGCATCGCGTAGCCGGTCGCGGTCCGGTCGTAACGGACGGCCATCTCCCGGCCGAACAGTTCCGTCTCGAACTCCGTTTCACTCGTCGCCATCGGCGTTCACCTCGGCCGAGAGTAGGGGCGTGATGCACAAAGAGGCGGCCAGTGGTTCCGACCGCCGCGGAATGAGGGAGAACTTTGAAGTCGCCGAACTCGCCCCGGAGAAGTATCCGTGGCTCCCGAGAGCCGTGGGACGGCCCTCAGCGGTGCTCCACGAGGTCGACCGTGGTGTCGCTCTGCACCCACGCCCCCTCGACGTCCGCGTCGTAGACGACGTACTGTCCTTCGGAAGGGGAGAGGGACTCGACCGACGCCTCCCAGGCCGGCTCCGAGGGCTCCGGGTACCGGTCACCCTCGACCAGTTGGCGGGCCTCCGCCTCCGGGAGGCCGTTCATCGCCGCCTCGAACGCCCACACCGCGAGCGGGTCCTCGGCGTCGGTCGTCCTCATCGGCCCCCTCCGGGGCAGCGGCGGTCCCCCCCACGTCCGTGTCGGGTCCCTCGGTGCATCGTCACGTCTCGTTCGCAGAGACCGTTCCACCTGATAAATCCCCGACCACGGTCTCAGATACTGAACCGTCCGAATTCACATAATGCGCCGGGCATACCCGGGGCTCGCCGTGGGCGCGCCGACGCGAGCGTCCAGGACGGACGCGCCGCTATCCGGTTCGTGACGGACGAGAATCGAGTCGGGAGACCGACTCAGATACGGCCGACCTGTTCGACCTTCACGGACTCGACGCCCTCGACCTCGGCGAACGCCTCCTCGACGGCGTCACTCCCGCCGGCGTCGTCGGGGACGATGACGGTGGGCAGCAAGGCGACGAGGCCGAAGGCCACGTCGTCGCGGTCGGTCCGGGAGATCTTCGCGCCCTCCGGCAGGGCGTTCTCCAGTCGCTCCTGGAGTTCGTCCAGGTCGATGTCCGGGCTCTGCGGCATGACCTTGAGCTGCGCGGCGACCTTCCCCATCGTTACGGCCCCGTGAATCCGCAGTCGTCACACTCGTAGAGGTTGCTCTGCTTGCGGCAGGTCGAACATCGGAAGATCAGGTTCCCGCAGTCCGGGCACTTGAACCGGGCAGCGTTCGTCCCGGAGATGTTGATACCACACGAGACGCACTGGCGCGTCGCGTGCTGCTGGCTCTCGCTCATACCTCCCGTGAGTCACGTCGCGACTTTAAGCCTTCTCAAACGGCCGGAGGGGCGAACCGTCCCGCCCGCGAGTGTCGGGCGAAACGACAGTGGACGCTACGCGCTCGAAACCAGGCGTGCCTCTAATGTGCACCTGTTCGAAGATCGGGCAGTACCCACGGCGCACCGTGGGCGCCCCAACGATGGTCAGGACCGACGCGGAGGACTGTGAGGCACTGTTCGAACGGGAGGTCGCCGAGCTCTGGAACGGCGACGGGGTGGACGTGGTAGACGAGTTGTACGCCCCGGAGTTCGTCGCCAGTCCGACGCCGGACGACGACTGGCCGGCAGTGTCGACCGACCGCTCGTCACTGAAGGCCGCCCACAGGGAGTGGAACGACGCGTTCGCGGCACTCGAGACCGAGGTCGACGGCCTCGTCGTCGACGGCCACACCGTCCACGCCCAGTGGCGACGGACCGGCCGCCACGAAGGGACGTTCCGGGGCATCGCGCCCACGGGGAACGACATCGCCGTCTCGGGGTACTCCTACCGACGTGAGCGCGGCGGCCAGTTCGTCGAGGCGACCGACCAGACGGAGATGCCCACGCTGTTGTCACAACTGGGCGTCGAGGCCGACCTCGAGCACTGACCACCGCCACCCAGGGCTCGGCAGGGGAAGCTTCAGGCCGGGGCCCGCCGTCGGGTGGGTATGCACGGAGCGGACACCGACCGGCGGCGACCCAGACTGGGGGTGGACGTCGGCGGGACGTTCACCGACCTCGTCGCGGTGGTCGACGGCCGACTCGCGGTCGAGAAGGTCGCGTCCACGCCGGACGCCCCAGAACGAGGGGTCCTCGACGCGGTTCGGAGCGGCAGCCTCGACCCAGCGACGGTCGGCTTCTTCGCGCACGGGACCACCGTCGCCACCAACGCCGTCCTCGAGGGCGAGTGGGCCGACACGGCGCTCGTCACGACCGCGGGCTTCCGCGATGCGCTCGAGATCGGTCGACAGGACCGGCCCTCGCTGTACGATCTCCACGCCGAGAAGCCACGGCCGGTCGTGGAGCGTGACCGGCGCTTCGAGGTCCGCGAACGCCTCGACGAGCGCGGCGAGGTGCTCGAACCGCTCGACGAGTCGAGTCTCGACAGTGTGGTCGAATCGGTCCGGGAGGCGGGCGTCGACAGCGTCGCGGTCTCGCTCCTGTTCGCGTACGAGAACCCTGCCCACGAGGAACGGGTCGCCGCGCGCCTGCGCGAGACGCTCGACCCCCCGCCTTCGGTATCGCGCTCCAGTGCCGTCCTGCCGGAGGTCCGTGAGTACGAGCGGACGCTCGTCACCTGCCTGAACGCCGCGCTCCGGCCCGTCGTCGACACCTACGTCGGCGCACTCGACCGGTCGCTCGAGGACGCCGGGCTGGGAACCTCGCTCCGGCTGATGGGGTCGAACGCGGGGCTGATGTCGGCGACAGCCGCACGCGAACGTCCGGTGCAGACCCTGCTCTCGGGGCCCGCGGCGGGCGTCCGGGGTGCCACCCACGTCGCCGGACGTGCGGGGTTCGACGACCTCCTGACGATGGACATGGGCGGTACCTCGTGCGACGTCTCGCTGGTACGCGAGGGGGATCCGGCCGTCTCGACGGCCGTCGAGGTGGGTGACTACCCGGTGGGCGTCCCGATGGTGGACGTCCACACCGTCGGCGCCGGGGGCGGGAGTATCGCGCACGTCGACGCGGGCGGTGCCCTGCGGGTCGGGCCGTCCTCGGCCGGGGCGGACCCCGGGCCGGTCTGCTACGGCCGCGGGGGGACCGAACCCACCGTGACGGACGCGAACTTCGTCCTCGGGCGCATCGACCCCGAGGCCTTTCTCGGTGACGTGGGCGGGGCGGAGAAGGCGGCCCAGGACGCCGTGGCCGACCTCGCGGCCGAGATGGGGACGGCCACGCGCGACGCCGCCGCGGGCGTCCTCGACGTCGCGAACGCGAACATGGCGCGGGCGCTCCGCGTCGTCTCGGTCGAGCGGGGCCACGACCCGCGCGAGTTCACGCTCGTCGCGTTCGGCGGGGCTGGACCGCTCCACGCGTGTGCGCTCGCCGCCGAAGTCGGTGTCCCCCGTGTCCTCGTACCGCGTGCGGCCGGCGTGCTCTCGGCGCTCGGCCTGCTCGTCTCGGACCTCACGTACGACGAGTCCGTCTCGCGGGTCCGCCCGTTCGAGACGGTAGCCACCGAGACGGTGACCGAGACGCTGGCCGACCTCGAGCGGCGGGGCCGTGCCCGACTCGACGAGACGGACGTCGACGAGGTGCGCGTCGAACGGTCCCTCGACGTGCGCTACCGCGGGCAGTCGTTCGACCTGTCCATCCCGGTCGACGCCGATGGTCCCGACCTCGACGCGCTGGCCGACCGCTTCCACGACGCCCACGAGCGGCGGTATGGGAGCGCCTCGCCCGGCGAACCGCTCGAACTCGTCACGGTTCGGGTGCGCGTCAGGGGCGTCGTGGGCCCGCCGGAACTGACCGTCCCCGACCGGACCGGGACCGTCGCCGACGCGAGACGCGAGACGCGGTCGGTCTGGTTCGACGGCGAGATGTCGACCCCCGTCTACGAACGGGCGGCGCTGCCCACCGGCGCACGGGTCGACGGCCCGGCCGTCGTCGAGGGGAGCGAGTCGACCCTCGTCGTCCGGCCCGACGACGCCGTCTCCGTCGACGCCGACGGGAACCTCCTCGTGGAGGTGGAGCCGTGACCGACGCCCCCGACGGGGTCGACCCGGTCACCCTCGAGGTGGTCAGGAACGCCGCCGAGTCCGTCGCCGACGAGATGAACGCCACCCTCGTCCGGACGGCCTACTCACCGAACGTCAAGGAGCGACGCGACTGCTCCTGTGCCCTGTTCGACGCCGCGGGGCGGATGGTCGCGCAGGCGGAGAACATCCCGGTCCACCTCGGGGCGATGCCGTTCTCCGTCACCGCCGCGCTGGAGCGGTTCCCACCCGCGGCGCTCGAACCCGGCGACGCCGTCCTGCTGAACGACCCCTTCGCCGGCGGCGCCCACCTGCCGGACCTCACGCTCGTGACGCCGGTGTTCGCCGACAGCGACGACCCCGTCGCGTTCGTCGCCAACCGGGCGCACCACGCCGACGTGGGCGGTGCTCGGGCGGGTGGTGTCGCGGCCGACTCCACCGAGATATTCCAGGAGGGCCTGCGCATCCCGCCCGTGAAACTGTTCGGCGGCGGCGAACCGAACGAGGCCGTCTTCGACCTCCTGCTGGCGAACGTGCGGACGCCCGAGGAGCGCCGCGGCGACCTGCGCGCCCAGCGGGCGGCCAACGAGACGGGACGCCGACGCTACCAGTCGCTCGTGGAGCGGCACGGTCGCGACCATCTCGCGACGGTCCTCGACGCCCTGCAGGACTACAGCGAGCGCCGGATGCGGGCGGCGCTCGCGGACGTCCCGGACGGTAGCTACCGCTTCGCGGACGTGCTCGACGACGACGGCCGCGGTACCGAGGACCTGCCCGTCGTGGCCACCGTCACCGTCGAGGGCGAGGCGGTCACCGTCGACTTCGAGGGGACGGCCCCGCAGACGGCAGGCCCGGTCAACGCCGTTCGAGCGGTGACCGTCTCGGCGACGTACTACGCCGTCCGGTGTGTGACCGACCCGGAGATCCCACCGAACGCCGGCTGTTACCGGCCGGTGACGGTCCAGACACCGGCCGGGAGCATCGTGGACCCGGAGCCACCGGCGGCCGTGGTGGCGGGCAACCTCGAGACCTCACAGCGCGTGACGGACGCGGTGCTGGGTGCGTTCGCCGAGGCCGACCCGACGCGGGCCGTCGCCGCCGGACAGGGGACGATGAACAGCGTCACCTTCGGTGGGACGGACCCCCGAACGGACGGGCCGTTCACCTTCTACGAGACGCAGGGCGGGGGCTTCGGCGGCCGTGCGGGTGCCGACGGGATGGACGGCGTCCACGTCCACATGTCGAACACGCTGAACACGCCTGTCGAGGTGCTGGAGACGGCCTACCCACTCCGGGTGCGACGGTACCAGCTCCGCGAGGACACCGGCGGGGCGGGCGAGTTCCGCGGTGGACTGGGTCTCAGGCGCGACGTGGAGGTGACGACGGAGGCCGAGTTCTCGCTCGTCGCCGACCGACATCGGCACGCCCCGTACGGCGTCCGGGGTGGCGAACCGGGCGCTCGGGGGGGAGCCTACCGGCTCTCGGACGCGGACGAGTCCGACGAGACGGCGACACAGCTCCCGGGGAAGACGACGGGGGCGCTCTCGCCGGGCGAGGTGCTCTCCATCCGGACGCCCGGTGGAGGTGGCTACGGCGACCCCGCAGCCCGTGACCCGGCAGCCGTCGCTCGGGACCTGCGACTCGAGAAGGTGTCGGGCGACCACGCCCGCGAGGCCTACGGCTACGACCCGGACGACGGGACCGGCGAGGAGCGCGACTGACCCGCGCGGCCGTCGCCGCCACGCTGGCGAACAGGTGGGGCACCGCTCGCGGGTCGGTCGCCCCACGCACCCGCGGTCCCGACCCGGCAGGACTCAGCGCACGGGCCATCTGCTCCCGGGATCGTATTTGAACGTCGGGGCAGGGAGTTATCGGCCCCCCGGTCCACGGGCCGGTATGCCATACAGTTACGAACCGCAGTACTACGAGGACCTGACGGAGGGCGAACGGTTCGAGTCGGCTGGCCGGACGGTCACGGAGACGGATATCGGGATGCACTCGGCACTCACTGGCGACTGGACGGAGGTCCACACCAATGCCGAGTACGCCGCCGGGACACGGTTCGGCGAGCGCATCGGGCACGGGCCGCTGACGTTCTCCTTAGCGACGGGACTGTTCGCCCGGTGCGGGGTGATGGAGCGAACCGTCGTGGCGTTCCTCGGCGTCGACGACCTCCACTTCCCGCGTCCGGTCCACATCGGGGACACCGTCTCGGCGACGTTCGAGGTGACCGGCCGCCGCGAGTCCGCGAGCCGTGATGGGGCCGGCATCGTCGACTTCGATACCAGCGTGACGAACGACGACGACGAACCCGTCCTCGAGATGACGATGCGGTTCATGTTCTCGAAGCGCGAGGCCTAGCGCGCGACGAGCGTCTCCGCCGCGAAGACGGTCCCCGAGGGGGTGTGGACGAACAGTACCTCGACACGGTCCCCCGAGTCGAGTTCGACGTCACCACTCGTGATGCGGAATCCCACGGTGTCTCCAGCCGACCACCGACCGTCCGTGTCCGGGGTGTCGGTGGAGATGGGGCCCACCGTCTCACCGTATCGCTCGTCGAAGAAGTCGGGCCCGTCGACGTTCGCGGCCGTCAGTCTGTCCGCGGCGACGGGGAAGCCGACCAGCCGTGAGCGGGTGTCGGCGCTCGGAACGACGACGACGATAGAGAGGTGCTCGACGGCGACGGGCTCGCCGCCCTCGTGGGTGATACGGACCTCCTGTTCCTGCCCACCGCCGAGAGCGTAGGCAGCCAGCGGTTCGGCCTCGGTCCGGACCATCGGTCCCCGCTCGGGGACGCCGTCTGTGAGCCCCAGCGCGAACGCACCGAGGGTCGACGCGAGGACGACGGCGACACCGACCAGCAGGACGACCCCCACCACGGGCGTCACGGCACGCTGGTCGCTCGCTGTCGGTAGCATACGCCGGATTCCCGCCCCTTCGCACAAGAACCTCAGCCGTCGTCGAACAGGTGGCCGAAGAAGGTGGCCTGCGCGCGCCGGAGTCGTTCGAGGAAGGCGGACTTCGAGATGCCGAGTTCGTCGGCCACGTCACGGGCCGTCACCTCCCGCGGGACCGAGAAGTAGCCCAGCCGGAACGCCGCCTCCACCGCCTCGGACTGGCGTGGCGTCACGTCCCAGCGCTGGGCGACGGGGGTGTCCTCGTGGGCACGGAGCGACGAGATACGCTCCAGCGAGACGCCGACCGTCTCGCCGGCGGCCGCGAGCACCTGGTCGAGCACGTCCTGTCCGACCACCGCGCCCACGAAACGCTCCGTCCCGTCGCGGAGGTGGATGGAGTCGACGAGGAACCCCACGTCCACGAGACTGTGGACCACGCACGCCTCCTTCGCGAGACATCGGTAGTTCCACCGGCCGTCGGCGGCCGTCCGGTGGAGGTAGCGGATGCGGTCGTCCTCGTCGAGGTACTCGCCCACGGCCTCGCTCGGGCTGGAGAAGTGGAGCAGCGCGTTCCCGTCCCGCCGCAGGAGGGGTGGCTGGGCGTCGACGCTCGTCCCCACCTCTCGGGTGGCGTCGGCCAGCGGGCAGTCGTCGTCGGTGACCCGGAACTCGACGACGAGGCACTCCGCTATCATGCACGTGCACAGGGACCACACCTACTTGAAACCGCGCTATGGACGGGTCAACCCGTATGAGAGTCCGTCACAGAGATGCGCGGAGAGATGCCACCCCTCGACATCGAGACGGTCAAGGAACGGGCGGGCCCCCGCGAGTTCGGGCCGGGCGACGACATGCCCGAGGAGTACCGCAAGGCCGCGACCCGGATGATCCAGTTCCACGCGAACTCGGAGATCATGGGCGCGTACATCGAGCGGCCGTTCATCCGACAGGCTCCGTCGCTGGAGCGGAAGTTGGCGGTGAGCGCGCAGGTGCAGGACGAGATCGGTCACGGGCAACTGCTCTACCGCGCCGCCGAGAACCTCGGCGTGAAGACCCGCGAGCAGATGCTGGACGAACTCGCCAGCGGCGAGGGGAAGTTCCTCAACTGCTTCCACTACCCGCTCTCGCACTGGTACGAGCTGCCGATGATAATGTTCTTCGTCGACGGAGCGGCGATGCGTCGGCAGGCGACCCTCAAGCGCACCTCGTGGGAGCCGTACGCGCACGCCATCGACAAGATCTGCTTCGAGGAGGGGTTCCACATCAAGCACGGCGAGGACATCCTCCGCGAGATCGCCAGCGGCTCGAACCACGACCGAGAACTCCTGCAGGAGGCGTTCGAGAGGTGGTGGCCGCGCATCCTCCAGTTCTTCGGGCCGACGAACGACCAGTCGGTCCACGGTGGGTTCGCGATGGACGTGGGGCTGAAGACGATGACCAACGACGACCTCCGGACGGCGTTCCTCAACGCCTACCTCCCGAAGGCCGAGAAGTACGGCCTCGAGATTCCGGACACGCCGCACGTCGAGTACGACTCTGAGGCCGACCGCTACGAGGTGGCCGAGGAGGACCTCGACTGGGACGAGTTCGGCGAGGTCGCACGCAACGAGTACCCCACCGGCGCCGAGCAGATCGCGCGTCGACGGCGGCGGCAGGAGGCCGTCGAGTGGGTCCGTGAAGCGATTCTGGACGACTCGCCCGGCGTTGGGACCACCAGCGCCGCGGCCGACTGACCATGCGCTGGGAAGTGTTCAGACAGGAGAAGAAGAAGGACTACCACGTCCACGTGGGCGACGTCCACGCGCCGAACGCCGAACTGGCGAAGCAGTACGCGCAGGTGATGCACGCCCGCCGGAAGCCGGCCAACTCGCTCTGGGTCGTCCCGAAGGACGCCATCGAGACGGTGGAGGCCGACGACCACGACGTAGCGATGGGCGGCCTCACCCAGCGCGAGTACCGCTGGGCGACCAACTACAACACCGGCGAGATGGCCGCGGAGATCGAGGAGTCAGAGGCCGAACAGGTCGAGGCCGAGCGCGAGCGCAAGAAGGCCGCCGGGCAGGGCGGGGGCGACGACTGATGCCCGAGATTCTCGACCCCGCGTCGCTCTCGGACGCCGACCGGGCGGCCGTCGTCGCCGAACTGGAGTCGCTGGCCGACGACGAGTTCGTCGTCGCCGAGCGCTACATCGACTGGCAGGTCCGCGGCCCCACCCTCGAGGCCGACCTCGCCGTCGCCAACATCGCACAGGACGAGTACGGCCACGCGCGACTCTGGTACGACCTGCTCGAGGACTTCGGGCGCACCGAGGCCGAACTCATCTGGGAGCGTCCGCGCGAGGAGTTCCGTCACACCACGATGGCCGAACTCGCCTACGAGGTCGGAGACTGGGCCGACTGCGTGCTCCGTGGGTACCTCTACGACCACTTCGAGCGGCTCCGGCTCGAGGCGCTCCAGGAGACGACCTACCCGCGCATCGCGGACCGGGTCGGCAAGGTGGTCGGGGAGGAGCACTACCACCGTGACCACGCCGAGAACTGGCTGGAGCGACTGGCCGACGGGCCGGCGAGTGCGACTGAGAGCGAGGCCCAGCGCCGGCTCCAGGCAGCGCTCGAGCGCCTCTACCCTCACGCGCTGACGATGTTCGAACCCACCGAACACGAGTCGCGTATCGTGGCGTCCGGCGTCCGGCCGGTGTCGCTGGCCGAACTCCGCGAGGACTGGCTGGCCGTGACGACGCCCTTCCTCGAGGGACTCGGACTGTCCGTGCCGGAGCCACGCCTCCCCGAGTCGGGTGTCCGTGGCCGCGACGGCACCCACTCCGGCGACTGGGACCGGCTGTACGACGAGTTCACGTACACCTACGAGATGCTCGGGCGCGAGCCGGCGAAGTTGATGACCGACCCCGACGAGGTGGACGTCTGATGGCCAGCGGCGAGTTCGACGACGACCCGCGCTACTGCGGGTACACGACCTACGAGTTCGGCGAGGTCGACCCCGACGGCTTGCCCGCGACGGGCGAGGGTGCGACGGGCGTCGAGCGCCGCGTCTGGGACGCGCTCTACGAGGTTGAGGACCCGGAGATGCCCGTCTCCGTCGTCGACCTCGGACTGATCTACGGCGTCGACGTGACCGACGGTCACGCGAGCGTCCGGATGACGCTCACGTACACGGGCTGTCCCGCCCGCGACATGCTCCTCGGCGACGTGGAGAGCGCGGCGGCGAGTGCCGAGGGAGTCGAGTCGTCCGCGGTCGAACTCGTCTGGTCGCCGGAGTGGAGTCTCGACCTCGTCACCGAGGCCGGGAAGACGGCCCTCCGCGAGTTCGGGGTGAGTATCTGAGATGCGCGGCCTCCGTCCCGACCCGTCGACCGACGTGGCGGCCGACGGCCCCGCGGCCTGCCCGTACTGCGGCGGCGAGAACACCGAGCGGGAACACCCACGGGGGCCGTCGCGGTGTCGGTCCATCCACTTCTGTCTCGACTGCGAGGAGCCGTTCGAGGCGATGACGTAGGTACAGCGGCGGTTTGACACTCCTGAAGACACTTTACAGCGGCCCCGTTCGACGTGGGTATGCGACGTGCCCTCCCGCTCGTTGCGCTGGCATCGCTCCTCGTCCTCCCCGGCTGTCTCTCGGCCGCCGGTCCGGGGAGTCCGACGCCCGAGACGCCGGACCGGACCGACACGCCGTCGCCGTACCCCACGCCGACGGGCGCGTGTGACGCGGTGGACCAGCAGACCGTGGACCCGTACCGTGACGACGTGGAACCGAGCGACCTGCCGTCGCGGCCGACGAACCTGACCGCCGAGTCCGTCGAGGCCTACGTCGCGTCGTTCGAGGAGGCGTACGCGCGGAACGGAGCCCTCTCGGACGCCTCGACGCAGGTGAACACGCTGGTGACCGTCGAGAACGTCACCGAGCGGGACGGGACCTGGGTCGTCGACCTCGTCTCGCGGACGAACACGTGGGCGCAGGGCACCGCGTCCGGCACCGCGACCGCGACGGTCGTCCACGGCGACGGTGCGAGCATCCACGTCCGCTATCACCTGTCCAGCGAGGGACTCTACCGGCAGGAACTGGGCTACGACGAGACGCCCCAGTCCGGCCAGTTCGGCCGCCCGGTGACCTGTCTCGGCTGAGCGGCGAGCCACCGGGGTGGGCACGTGCCGTGCAAACAGTTAACGCGTTGAGGGCGTACCCGGAGATATGAGAGTCGACACGGCGACACGCGACGACGTCGAGGCCATCCGGGACGTCGCACGGGCGTCGTGGGAGCACGACTACCCGGACATCCTGAGCAGCGAGTCGTTGCAGGCGGGCGTCGACGAGTGGTACTCGACCGACAGCATCCGTGACTCCGTCGACTGGCCGCGGGCGTCGGTGCTCGTGGCCCGAGTCGACGGCACGGTGGTCGGCTTCGTCCACGCCGTCTTCGACACCGACCGGGACGAGGGGAACGTCCTCCGTCTGTACGTCGAACCCGAGTACCGGGACGCGGGGGTGGGCCGGGCACTGCTGGAGGCGGTCCGCGACGAACTGTTCGACCGGGGGGCCGAGCGACTCCGGGCGATGGTGCTCGCGGCCAACGACCCCGGCAACGCGTTCTACGAGCACCTCGGCTTCGAACTCGACGGCGAGAGCGAGGTGGGGGTCGGTGGCGAGACCTACACGGAGCACACGTACGTGCTCGAACCGGACACCGAGTGAGCCATCCCGGACACCGGGAGGCCTATGTGAGCCAGTCCGCAACCGGGAGGCATGGACGAAGACGTGCCCTCGGGACGGGGGTGGTTCGAGGGCCTCGAACGCGGTGACGAGGCGGGACTCGCCGCGTCGGTCAGGGACGGCTCCGCCGAGATGCCCGCCGATTGGCCGGCGCTGGCCGTCGAGCGCGGGTTCGCCGACACCGAGGCGGCGTACTACGACACCCTCCACGAGACCGCGCTCGCGGCGACGCGGGCGGCCGTCCGGGAGGCGGAACGGGCCGGTGACCGGCAACTGGTCCACGCCGTCCGGGCGATGGACGACTGCAGCCGAACGGCCAACGAGCTCGCAGAGCGGGTCGAGGAGTGGGCCGGGAGCCTGCTGGACGAGTCGGGGACCGGGGTCGAGTTCGCCCGCGAGGTGGCAGAGAGCGGCGAGGTACCGGCCACGCTCCGGACGCTCGCCCAGCGGGTCGTCGACCTCGACGAGCAGGCGGCCCGCCTCCGGACGGACATCGAGCGGACCGCGCCAGACGTGGCGCCGAACCTCGCCGCGATGGCGGGGCCGGTCCTCGCCGCCCGACTCGTCTCGCTCGCAGGGGGCCTCGAGTCGCTGGCGAAGAAGCCCTCCGGGACCCTCCAGGTCCTGGGCGCTGAGGAGGCGCTGTTCGCCCACCTCCGAGGTCGAGCGCCGTCGCCGAAACACGGCGTCATCTACACCCACGACGCGGTGCGGAACACGCACCCGGACGACCGGGGGTCGGCATCGCGGGCGCTGGCGGGCAAACTCACCATCGCCGCTCGCGTCGACCACTACTCCGGCGAGCGCAAGCCCGAACTCGACGAGGAACTGCGCGAGCGTATCGCCGCCATCCGGGCACGGAAGCGTGGAGCCGAGGAGGACGGAGATGAGTGACCCAGCGCTCCCCGAGGGTGTCGAGCGACACGCGTTCGACAGTCGGGAGCGACTCGCCACCCGCGGCCCACCCGTGTACGGCGAACCGACCGACGGCGAGTGGCGGGCGTGGGACCCCTCGCGCTCGAAACTCGGCGCGATGCTCGAACTCGGGATGGACACCGGCCTCGCGGGCGGCGAGACGGTGCTCTACCTCGGTGCGGCCTCGGGGACGACCGTCTCGCACGTCGCGGACTGCTGTGGGCCGACCTACGCCGTCGAGTTCGCCGCCCGGCCCGCCCGCGACCTGCTCTCGGTGGCCGAGCCTCGTGGGAACCTCTTCCCCCTGCTGAAGGACGCCCGTCGACCAGCCACCTACGCGCACGTCGTCGAACCCGTCGACGTCGTCGTGCAGGACGTGGCCACGCGCGGGCAGGCCGACGTGGCGGTCCGGAACGCCCGGTTCCTGCCCGAAGGTGGGCGACTCCTGCTCGCCGTGAAGGCCCGGAGCGAGGACGTCACCGCCGACCCCGACGACGTGTTCGACGAGGTGACCGAGACGCTGTCTGCGGCCTACGAGGTGCTCGAGTCCCGTCGGCTGGACCGGTTCCACGACGACCACCTCGGGGTCGTCGCCCGGCGACGCTGACTGGCGGTCGACGACGAGGCGCGGTCGTGTGTCCCGAGCGGCCGAGGGGAACGTTTTAATCGACTCCAATCGCACCACGGCGGTATGGAGGAACTCGGGTCGGCCGAGGCGTTCGACCGCATGGGGAGCCTCGGTATCGAGGAGGAGTTCTACGTCGTCGACGCCGAGGGGCGGCCCACCTCGGGTACCGACGAACTCGTCTACGGCTCGGACCCGCCCGAGATCCTGGAGGGACGGCTCGACCACGAACTGTTCAAGTGCATCGTAGAGACCCAGACGCCCACGCTCGACGGCGTCTCGGCGGTCCGCGGTGCAGTCGCCGAGGTCAGGGAAGCCCTCGTCGACCACGCCGAGGCACACGGGTTCGGCATCGCCGCGGCCGGCCTGCACCCGGACGCGAACTGGCGTGAACTCGAACACGCCGAGAAACCGCGCTACCGCGCGCAACTCGACCGCATCCAGTATCCACAGCACCGGAACACGACCGCGGGCCTGCACGTCCACGTCGGCGTGGACGACGCCGACAAGGCGACGTGGGTCGCCAACGGACTCCGCTGGTACTGTCCGGTGATACTCGCGCTGTCGGCGAACTCGCCGTACTGGTGTGGGTTCGACACCGGTCTCGCGTCGGCCCGCGCGAAGGTGTTCGAGAACCTGCCGAACACGGGCATCCCGACCCGGTTCGCGGACTTCGAGGCGTATGCCGACCACGAGCGCCGGATGGTCGAGACGGGGTCGGTGGAGGACCGCGGGGAGCTCTGGTACGACGTGCGCCCCCACTCCGGCCACGGTACCGTGGAGGTCCGGTCACCCGACGCACAGGCCGACCCCGAGGTCGTCCACGCGTTCGTCGAGTTCGTCCACGCACTGGTGGTCGACCTCGCCGAGCGCTACGAGGACGGCGAGACTCTCGAGTGCCCCCGGCGCGAGATACTCGACGAGAACAAGTGGCGCGCCATCCGTCACGGCCATGAGGCCTCGTTCGTCCGCCGCGACGGCTCCGACACCGTCCCGCTGGGTGACGTGGTCGAGCGCGAGGCCGACCGCCTCGGCGTGGACGGCATCCGACGCGTGTTCGAGCGTGGCAGCGGTGCGACACGTCAGCGGGCACTGGCGGGCGACGGGGGCGGCGCGTTGCGCGATTCGCTGCGCCTGTAGACACAACATTCATACAGGGGAATTCCTTGTGTCCGACAGAGACGGACACGATGTCTACGGACGACCTACACGAGGACGACGACGAGGGTGACCAGCCGGCGATACCGGAGCGGCTCGAAGAGGAGGCTGGCACCGCGGTGTCGGGGTTCGACGACGGACTCGTCGACCTCCTGTCGTGGGTGCTGGACACGGAGACGCGTGCCCGCATCTACGTGGAACTCCGCGAGAGCCCGTGGTCGACGAGCGACGAGATCGCCGACGGGACGGGGCTCTACCCGAGTACCGTCCGCGAGGCGCTCGCCGCTCTCCACGAGGAGGCCATCGTCGAGCGTCGCAAGCGTCAGGCGCCCGGCGCCGGCAACAACCCCTACGAGTACACGGCCATCGCGCCGTCCGACCTCGTGGGGACCATCGTCGAGGAGGTGCAGTCCGAGTTGAACACGGTGTTCAACCTCGATACCTACCTCGGCGGCGAGGAGCCGACCGAGGACCCCGTCCACATCACGGTTCAGTCGGAGGGAGACACCGAGGCAGCGGGGAAGGCGGACGGAGCGGAGAGCGCAGAGAGCGACGACTAGTCGAAGAGCGCTCCTCGCGCATTCGGCGCTCGGAGCGGGTGCGCGTCCTGTCACTGTCGCACTACGACGGCACCGCACGCCCACCCGACAGCACCCGAAGCGCCTAAGCGAGAGGCCCCCGTCGCCCGTGCTATGCAGGTGGTTCTTGGGGGGACGTTCGACCCTGTTCACGACGGCCACCGGAAACTGTTCAGCCACGCGTTCGAACTGGGCGACCTCACGGTGGGGTTGACGAGCGACGAGCTGGCGCCGAGGACCCGAAACGTCGAGCGATACGTCCGCCCGTTCGACGAACGCAAGGTCGACCTCGAGGCCGAACTGGCGAAGCTCGCGGCCGAGCACGACCGCGAGTTCGAGGTCCGCGAACTCACGGACCCGATGGGTATCGCGACGGAACCGGGATTCGACGTGCTCATCGTCTCGCCGGAGACCACCGACGGCGGCGAGAAGGTGAACGAGATCCGCGCGGAGAAGGGCCTCCCCCCGCTCGAACTCGAGGTCGTCGACCACGTCTACGCCGAGGACGGCGAGAAGATATCGAGCACCCGCATCGTCAACGGCGAGATCGACGAGCACGGGAACCTGACACCCGACCGCGAGGGGCGCGAGGCGGTACGACAGTCGGAGACGGACGGGTAAGCGAGCGTCGTCGGGACGGTCGCGAGCGTCGGCACTGTTCGTGTGGCGTTCGAAGAAGGGTCGAGGAGCGACGCGGTCGCGGGTCGCCTACTCGTCGACCAGCGTGATGATGTTGCCGTTGTTCGAGACGTGCAGGTCACGCCCGAGGTCGTAGCCCTCGTGGGCCGCGAGGTCCGCGTACGGCGCGAACCCCTTCATGTCCTGGTGGGCCGGGATGAGGTGCTTGGGCTGGAGTGCCTTGAGCATCGTGTAGTGACCCTCGCTGTTGAGGTGGCCGGAGACGTGGATGTCGTCGTAGATGCGGGCACCCTGCATCCGCAGGAGCGTCTCGGACTGGTAGCGCTGCCCCTCGTTCGTCGGCTCCGGGATGACGCGAGCCGAGAATATGACCTTGTCACCCTCGTCCAGCTCGTAGGGCGTCTCGCCGCGGCCCATCCGGGTGAGCATCGCGCGCGGCTCACCCTGGTGACCGGTGACGATGGGGAGGTAGTCGCCCTTCCCCTCGTTCATGATTCGCTTGAACGTCCGGTCGACGGACTTCCGGTGGCCGTACATCCCGAGGTCCGACGGGAGGTCGACGAAGCCGAGTCGCTCGGCGGTGCCGGAGTACTTCTCCATCGAGCGCCCGAGCAGGACCGGCTGGCGGCCGATGTCCTGCGCGAACTCGACGAGCGACTTGACACGCGCGATGTGTGAGGAGAACGTCGTGGCGACGATGCCGCCGTCGTAGTCCTCGACACTCGTCATCACGTCCTGGAGGTGACGTCGGGCGACGGACTCGGAGGGCGTGCGGCCCTTCTTGCCCGCGTTCGTACAGTCCTCGATGTAAGCCAGCACCCCGGCGCCCTCGCGGCCGATCTCGCGGAAGCGCTTCATGTCGATGGGGTCGCCCAGCACCGGCGTGTGGTCCATACGCTTGTCGAGGCCGTAGACGATTGCCCCCTCGGGCGTGTGGACGACCGGGTTGATGGCGTCGATGATGGAGTGGGTGACGTTGACGAACTCGAGCTGGACGTTGCCCGAGTCGCCGATGTCGATGGTCTCGCCGGCCTCCATCTTGACGAGGTCGTTGTTGACCCCGAACTTCTCCTCGGACTGGATCTGCTGCTTGACGAGTTCGATGGTGAACGGCGTCGCCACGATGGGCGCGTTGTAGCGGTGGGCCAGTTTCGAGATGGCGCCGATGTGGTCGAGGTGGCCGTGCGTGGGCACGATGGCCTGCACGTCGCCCTCGATGTCGGACATGACGCGGTCGTCCGGGATGGCCCCCATGTCGATGAGGTCCAGCGAGTGCATCCGTTCGGTCTCGACGTTGTCGTGGATGAGGACCTTCGACAGGTTCAGGCCCATGTCGAAGATGACCACGTCGTCGCCCGCACGGACGGCAGTCATCTGCCGTCCGACCTCTTCGTAGCCGCCGATTGTCGCGATTTCGATTTCCATGGTTGGAGTCCGAGTCCGGGGCCGCCGGGGGGACCCGACACTCGCGGGCGACCGGCGTGTCACGAACACTCGCGGGTGGCGAGGGTGGTGTGTGGTGGTCCCGTCGTGGGACCGCCACGGGGTCGGTGGTCGGATGCCGCGAGGCCCCAGAGAGCCCGCACGGCCCGTCTCCCGCCGACGTCGCCGGTCGCCCGCGTCGAGTCCAGGGCGACCGATTGCTCGGTTACTCGTCCGTTTGCAGTGGGGACGTATATGTCTGGTGGGTCCACCCGGGGAGGGCGAGCCACGGCCTGTCACGCGGGCGACGAAACCGGAAACTAAGGGACACCCGACACGTACCCCCGGTATGCGAATCGCCGTCTTCGGTGCGGGCTACGCCGGACTCACCGTCGCCCGCCGACTCCAGCGCCGACTCCCGCCCGGCGCGCAGTTGCTCGTCGTCGACGAATCGTCCGACCACCTCGTCCGCCACGAACTCCACCGCGTCGTCCGGCGCCCGGACCTCGCCGAAGCCATCACCGTCCCACTCGAGGAGGTGCTCCCAGAGGCGAAACTCGTCCGTGGCCGCGTGAGCGAGGTGGACCCCGAACGAGGCCGCGCCGTGCTCGTGGACGAGGCCGGAGCGGAGCGTGCGCTGACCTACGACCTCGCCGCCGTCTGCCTCGGGAGCGAGACGGAGTTCCACGGCCTCTCCGGCGTCGAGGAACACGCCACGCCGCTGGAGGGACTCCGCGACGCGCGGGCCATCCGCGATGCGGCTCTCGACGCTGCCGGCGGACACGCCGTGGTCGGTGGGGGCGGCCTGACGGGCGTGCAGGTGGCCGGCGAACTCGCCGAGCTCTCGCGAGCGAAGGGACTCGGCCTCGACGTGACGCTCGTCGAGCGGAACGACCGGGTCGCGCCGGGGTTCGGCCGCACGTTCGCGCGGGCCATCGAGCGCGAACTCCGCGCACGGGACGTGACGGTGCTGACCGGTGCCAGCGTCGAGTCGGCCGACGCAGAGACGGTCAGGGTGGCCGGCGAGTCCCGCCCGTACGACGTGTTCGTCTGGGCGGGCGGCATCCACGGCTCAGCGGCGTTCGGCGGCGATCGACGGCCGGTCGGGGCGGACCTCCGGGTCGGCCGTGGGACGTTCGTCGTCGGCGACGCCGGGGTCGTGACAGACGAGCGGGACCGGACCGCCCCGGCGAGCGCCCAGACCGCCATCCAGCAGGCACGTGTCGCCGCCGAGAACATCACGCGAGTCGCGAAGGCCACCGGTACGGCCGACCCGGCGTTCGTCGCCGAGGACACTGACCTCGACGGGTACCGCCACGAGTCGCCGGGCTGGGTCGTGAGCGTCGGTGACGGCGCGGTCGCACAGGTCGGGCCGGTCGTCCTGAGCGGCGACCCTGCCCGCGCCGCCAAGGCGGTCATCGGCGCGGGTCACCTCGGCTCCGTCGGGGCCATCGAGTCGGCGGCCGACGTCGTCGCCGAGGAACTGGGCTGGCCCACGAGCGAGGCCGTCGAGGGCGTGGCGCTCCTCTCCGAGACACTGGACCTCGACCGACTGACCGAGACTACGGACCCCGCCTCACCCAGTGAGGTGGAGTACCCGCTCGCGCTCACCGGCGTCGCGCTGGCCGAGGCCTTCGGCACCCCTGACGTCGACCTCACCCTCGCCACCCGGCTGGCCGACCGGCAGTACCCCGGCAGTCCCGCACGGCTGTTCGACCAGACGGTGCTGAAGCCCGCCGAGTCGGTGCTCGAGCTGGCGACGTTCGGGGTGCTGGGTGGGCGGCCGGACGAGGAGGAGTGAGAGCGAGGTGAGTGTGTGGGACCGGATTCGAACCGTGCCGAGAATCGCTCCGCTCGTCTCGTCGGGATCGAACCCGCCCGTCAGCGCAGCCGCTGCTCACTTCGTTCGCAGTAGGATGCGTGGGACCGGATTTGAACCACGGTCGGACGTGCTCGCTCCGGTGTGCGCGCCCTCCCTGGTCCAGAATCCGCCCGTCAGCGCTTCCACTGCTCACTTCGTTCGCGGCAGGATGCGTGGGACCGGATTTGAACCGGCGGACTCCTACGAGACAGCGTCCTAAGCGCTGCGCCGTTTCCTGGCTTGGCTACCCACGCGCACCCCGAACTACCCCCGACCACCCCAAAAGAACGTCGCTTATCGCCCGACCCGGTCACGGATCGCGGCCACCAACCCCTCCCCGTCGAACGCCGTCGACTCGAGCACCTCAACCGGGTCACCCTCGCCGACCGCTCCACCCTCTATCACCCTCGCACACACCCCGCCACGACCCTGCTTCAACGCGCGCATCACACCCGACTCTTCGGCCACCCGTTCGACGTGCACGCAGGGCGGCCGCGGCCGCGTGCCCTCGAACACCGCGTCACCGACCCGGAACCGCGCGTCCAGCAGGTCATCGTGGACGTCGACCCCCTCCGTGACGAGGTTCCGGCGGTGCCGACCGTCGGTCAGGTCGATGTCGTAGCGCTCGCGTATCTCCGCCAGCGCCTCGCACTCGACGAACGTCACCTCGCACACGTCGAACGGGGAGTAGTACCCCTGCCCGGTCTGGTAGCGGTCACCCGCGAGGCCGCCCTCGACGGCGTGGATGGAATCCGTCCGCTGCATCGGTTCGCCGCCCGCCTCGGCGAACCAGATCTCGACGAGTCGCATACACCGACTTCGCTCGCTGGCGCGATAAGCGCTCCCCGCTCCCGGGGACGGAGTTAAGACGGCCGCTCCGTTACGGACCTCCGTGTACCGAGCGAGCGACGAGGTGGAACACGAGGCGTGGCTGGCACGGCTGAACGAGGCGGCCGACCGGCTCGAACTCGACGCCTCGGCCCGCTCACGCGCCGCCGACCTGTTCCTCTCGACACTCCCAGAGGCCGAGCGCTCGAAGCGAGCGGCGATGGCGACGGCGCTCTACGTCGCCGCACTCGTCGAGGGGGACCGCCGCTCGCAGACGGCGGTGGCCGAGGCGGCCGACGTCTCCCGGCTGACGGTCCAGAGCCGCTGGAAGACGCTGATGGCGGAGGCGGGGCTGGAACCGCCGTCGTGGTAGGTAGCGCGTCAGCGCGACGGCGACGACGCCAGTGCCGGCGAGCGCGAGCAGGACGCCGACGCCCGCGAACACGTCGGTACTGACGTCAGGGACGGCGACCGGCAACAGGAGGAACAGCTCGCCGAGCGGTGTCATCTGGAGACCGGCGAACGACTGACGGAGCGGGGGTCGGTCTGTCACCTCTCGACTGACGGACCTGTTGGCAAGTGCGTTTCGTCCGACGGCTCGTCCGATGACCGTCGTGCGCTGGCGAGCTCTCTGTTCTGGGGGCGCGCCCACGCAACTCGCGGGTCGCTCTGCTCCCGGCTCGCTACCCGTGGCCTCCTTGCGGTCGCCCACGCAACCCACGCCCCTTTTTACAGTCGGCGACCAGCCACCACCAATGACCGAGGACTCCCCGACCACTCTCGACGCCGCACTCCGGGCACGGCGTGAGCGGGTGAACGAGGCCATCGACGAACAGCTCCCCGTCCAGCGCCCCGAACGACTCTACGAGGCGTCGCGCTACCTGCTCGAGGCCGGCGGCAAGCGCCTGCGACCGACCATCCTCCTCCTGACCGCCGAGGCCGTCACGGGAACTGCGCCGATGGACGCCGACTACCGCTCGTTCCCCGACGTCGACGGCACACCGGTCGACGTGCTCTCGGCCGCGGTGAGCATCGAGGTCATCCAGTCGTTCACGCTCATCCACGACGACATCATGGACGACGACGACCTGCGCCGCGGGGTCCCGGCCGTCCACCGCGAGTACGACCTCGAGACGGCTATCCTCGCCGGTGACACGCTCTACAGCAAGGCGTTCGAGTACATGCTCCAGACGGGCGCGCCCGCCGAGCGGTCGGTGCGCGCGCTCGACGAACTCGCCACGACCTGCACCCACATCTGCGAGGGGCAGGCGTTCGACGTCGACTTCGAGACCCGTGGCGACGTCGCCGTCGACGAGTACCTCGAGATGGTCGAGCTCAAGACTGCGGTGCTCTACGCCGCAGCGGCCTCCATCCCCGCCGTCCTCCTCGGTGCGGACGACGAGACGGTCGACTCGCTCCGGCGCTACGGCCGCTCCGTCGGCCAGGCGTTCCAGATACAGGACGACCTGCTCGACCTGACGACGCCCTCGGACGAACTCGGCAAGACCCGTGGTTCGGACCTCGTGGAGAACAAACAGACGCTCATCACCCTCCACGCTCGGGAACACGGGGTCGACGTGGACTCGCTGGTCCCCACGGACGACGTCGAGGCCGTCGAGGAGTCGACCATCGAGGCCGCCGTGGCCGAACTGGAGACAGCCGGCAGCATCGACTACGCCCGCGAGGCCGCCGTGGACCTCGTCGAACAGGGGAAGGCCGAACTCCAGGTCCTCGAGTCCGGGCATGCACGGAGCCTCCTCGAGGACATCGCGGACTACCTCGTCGAGCGCACGTACTAGTGGACACGCGTGCAGTATGCACTCGTTAAGCACGTTCTCGACTGCATAACCGTGCGGATTACCACCTCTATACTGAAACCCGTAGCCCGGGAGGAGAGGGGTATGCACGACTACGCCGAGATGCGCCGCGGCATCCACGAGTTGATGACCGGCTTCGACCCCGTCCCCGAGGCGCGCACGACGGCGGACTTCGGCTGGAGCGAGGCCGAGCGCCTCGCCGCGGCCGAACGGCTCGGTCTCGACGACCACCAGCGACTCGTCCACACCCCCCGACAGTCCTCCTGAGTCGTCCCGCCTGTGGCGCACGGGAGAGGTAGACCTAACGGTCACGAGTGCGTCTTATGGGGCGTGAGCGAGAACGACCCCGGCGACCGTATCCGCGTCTACTCGGACTACGTCTGTCCGTTCTGTTACCTCGGTCGCGCCGCCCTCAACCAGTACCAGGAGCGCCGTGACGAGCCGCTGACCATCGACTGGCGGCCGTTCGACCTGCGGAGCCACAAGCGCCGGCCCGACGGTACCATCGACACGAGCGTCGACGACGGCAAGGACGAGGCGTACTTCGAGCAGGCCAAGGAGAACGTGCGGAAGCTTCAGGAGCGCTACGGCGTGGAGATGGAACTGGACCTCTCTCGCGACATCGACTCCTTCGACGCGCAGGTGGTCTCCTACCACGTCCGGGAACTGTACGACTACGCGACGTGGCTGGCGTTCGACGAGGCCGTGTTCGAGGCGCTGTGGACGGACGGCCGCGACATCGGCGACGAGGCCGTCCTCGTCGAGTTGGCCGAGGCGGCTGGCGTCGACGCAGCGGAGGTCCGGTCCGCACTCGACGACGAGACGCTCGACGCGGAACTCCGCGAGCGATTCGCCGAGGCCCAGCGACAGGGCGTCAGCGGCGTCCCGACGTTCGTCTACGGCGAGCACGGCGCCCGTGGTGCGGTCCCCCCGGAACACCTCGAACGGCTGGTCGAGGGCGTCTGAACCGACTCAGAGCCCCAGCGACCCCACGACGACGAACGTCACCGCGACGACGAGACCGACGAACGCCGCCAGCAGCGCTTTCTGTAGTGTCTGTGCCGCCCGCGTGTCACCGCTCCCCAGCCCCCACATGAGCGACACGTGTTGCCCGGACTACAAGAGTGACCCGACTCGCGACGCCGATTCCACGGGGGTTTTGACCCGCGGCCCTGACGGGTCGGTATGGACGACGCAGTACGCGAGCAGGCCGAACGGGAGGCCGAGGTGGCCGCCCTGTTCAACGCGCTCAAACACGGTTCCGACGCACAGGTCGGGGCCGTGATGGGGCCGCTGATGGGCGAGAATCCCGCGTTCCGCGAGTACGGCGACCAGATCGCGGGTGTCATCGCGCCCGTCGTGAACCGCGTGAACGAACTCGACGAGGCCGAGAAACGCGAGCGACTCGCCGAACTCGACCCCGAGGCCGTCGCAGACCTCGAGGCCGAGCCCGACGACGAGCACCCGCTCCCGGACCTCCCGAACGTCGAGGAGTACGACGAGGTCCGGATGCGCCTCGCGCCGAACCCGAACGGGCCGTGGCACCTCGGCAACGCCCGGATGCCGGCCGTCATCGGGACGTACAAACAGCGCTACGACGGCTGGATGCTCTGCCGGTTCGACGACACCGACCCGGAGACCAAGCGCCCGGACCTCGACGCCTACGACGCCATCCTCGACGCCATCGGCTACCTCGGCTTCGAGCCCGACGAGGTGGTCCGTGCGAGCGACCGGATGGAACACTACTACGACCGCGCTCGGGAGCTGATAGACCTCGATGGGGCCTACACCTGCTCCTGCGAGGCCGAGACGTTCCGCTCGCTGAAGGCCGACGCCGAGGCCTGTCCCCACCGCGACAAGGACACCGAGACCGTCCTCGAGGAGTTCGAGGCGATGGTCGACGGCGAGTACCGTTCCGGCGAGATGGTGCTCCGGGTCCGCACCGACATCGAGCACAAGAACCCCGCGCTGCGTGACTGGGTGGCGTTCCGGATGGTCGACACGCCGCATCCGCGCGAGGCGGCCAGTGAGTACCGCGCGTGGCCGATGCTCGACTTCCAGTCCGGTATCGACGACCACGCGTTCGACGTCAGCCACATCATCCGCGGCATCGACCTGCAGGACTCGGCGAAGCGCCAGCGCTTCGTCTACGACTACTTCGGCTGGGAGTACCCCGAGGTGGTCCACTGGGGGAAGATACAGATCGACGAGTACGACGTGAAGATGTCCACCTCGACGATCAAGGAGCTCGTCGAGAGCGGCGAACTCGACGGCTGGGACGACCCGCGTGCGCCCACGCTCGCCTCCGTGAAGCGCCGCGGCATCCGCGGGCAGGCCGTCGTCGACGCCATCGTCGAACTCGGCACCTCCACGAGCGACGTGGACCTCGCGATGTCGAACGTCTACGCGCACAACCGCGAACTCGTGGACGACGACACCGACCGCGCGTTCCTCGTCCGTGACAGCGTCTCGGTGCCCGTCTCGGGCGGTCCGGACGCCGGCCACCCGCCGGTCCACCCAGACCACGAGGACCGGGGGACCCGCGACATCCCCGTCGAGGGCGAGGTGCTCGTCGAGGAGGGCGACCTCCCGGCCGAGGGCGAGCGCATCTGGCTCAAGGGCTACGGCCCGGTCCGCTACGACGGCGAGACGTTCGAGTTCACCGACGAGAGTATCGACGTGGTCCGCGAGGAGGGCGTCGACGTGGTCCACTGGGTCGGCAGCGAGTCGGTGTCCGTCCGGATGCGGACCATCGACGGCGACGTGACCGGGCAGGCCGAACCCGGCCTCGCCGACTACGACGTCGACGAGCTGGTGCAGTTCGAGCGGGTGGGGTTCGTCCGTATCGACGCACACGACGAGGACGAGACGGTCGTCTACTACGCCCACCCGTAGTCGGTCGGCTCAGGTCCCGTCGGCGTCCTTCCCGCTGGGCGCGTAGCTCGCGTCGTCGGTCACGATGACCTTGTCGAAGGGGGTGCCGTCCTCACGCATCCAGACGCTGACCGTGTGGACGCCGGGGGAACCGACGTCCACCTTCACGCGTTGGCCACCCGCTTCGCTGGTCCACTTCCAGCCGGAGCCACCGACCGTCATGCCGAGGCCACGGTCGCTGGCGAGGGTACCTTCGAGGCCCGCGTGGACCGAGTCGTCGTCTCCGTTCGGCCCCTGCATCCGCACCCAGATGTAGTAGGTGCCGGCCGACTCGAAGTCGACCAGATAGTCCAGCCGCGGGCCGTTCGGGTCGAGGTACCCATTGTCGTTCCCGGCTGTCGGCTCGGCGACGAGGTACGTCCCGCTGCTCGCGCCGCTCTGCCGGCTCGAGTCCGTCCCCTCCTCCCACGTGTGGGCCTCGCCACCCACCGTACGGGGTTGTTGCACCACGTCGAACGACTCCGCCTCGAACGCGACGGCACCGTCTTCCACTCGGAACACGCGTTCGCCACCCGAGAGTACGAACTCCGTGAGGACGAAGGACCGGTCCTCACCCTCGGGCGTCCAGACGACGCGGAACTCCTCGTTGCCGTCTGCGGCCGGGAACGTCACGATGTCCCCTGCTTCGACGGGACCCGATGTCGGCCACGACCCGTACGAGACGGCGCCGTCCGGGTCGACTCCGTCGATAGCGAGTCGCTCACCGTCGACGCCGTCCGAGTTCTCGACGGTGATGGTGACGCCTTCGCCCTCCTCGTACTGCTCCGAGAACGTCACCGTCGGCGCCGGCTCCCCCGTCAGGTCCGTCAGGTCGAAGGCGTACACAGCGACGATAGACCCTAGTACGACTGCTACGGCCACCATCAGTATCACCCCGATGACCGGCGACACCCCCCGTCTGTCCGCGTCAGCAGACTGCCCCGCGTTCATGACACTCGTACGGTCGGACGGCAACCGCTGATAAAGTGCTGCTGTCTGCTTCCAGCTCCGAGGCGACTCCACCCCCTCGTGGTCGTCTCGGGGACCGACCCGTGGCACGTGTCACTCCTCGCCGTCCAGCCCGCCGTCCCCGTACTCCGTCAGCACTTCGGCGATGGTCACCTCGAACCCCCCGTACCACTCCTCGTAGCGAGCCTTCGCCTCGCGGTGGACCGGGTGCTCGCGGAACCGCTGGAGTCCCTCGGCCGTCTCCCAGCGGTAGGCGACGAGCGTGCGGTCACCGCGGTGCCACACGTCACGTCCCGCGTAGGCCGGGTTCGACTCGGCGGCTTCCTGCACCCGATCGTTCAGCGCCCGCCACTCGTCGTCGACGCGCTCCTGCACGAACTCGAACGTGACGAGGTACACGTCCCCTGCTGAGTCGCAGGCCGGCAAGTAGGTTCGCCTCGGACAGCACTAAGTCACCCTCCGTCGAAGCCCGCACGTGAGCGACACCGACGCGGCAGGGGAGGGGCCCGGAAGTGAGCGACCGTCCCGTTACGAGCGACTGGAGCGCATCGCCACGCCCGGCCCCCGGAACTCGCTGTGGTCGTGGACCGACCACAGGTCCGTCCCCCGCGTCGTGTTCAACTACCTGTTCGTGCTCCTCGCCCGACTCGCGCCCTCGCTGACGGTGAAGAACTGGGCGCTCCGGCGCCTCGGTGTCACCGTCGGCGAGGGCGTCTCGTGGGGGCTCGAGGCGACCCCGGACGTGTTCTGGCCCGAGCGCGTCACCCTCGGTGCGGACTGCATCGTCGGCTACGACGCGACCCTCCTCTGTCACGAGTTCCTGCAGGACGAGTTACGACTGGGCGACGTGCGGGTCGGCGACCGGGCGATGATCGGCGCGGGCGCCATCGTCCTCCCCGGCGTCGACATCGGCGACGACGCGCAGGTGGCGGCGAACTCGCTCGTGGCCGACGACGTGCCGCCCGGTGTGACAGTGGCTGGCGTGCCCGCCGAACCAGTCGGACGAGAGGAGTGAGGCCCGCTACTCGCCCCGGACCCGGACGATACCCTGCTGGAAGACGTGCCGGTTCGGCACGACGTGTTCCTCGCCGTCGCTCTCGATGCGCGTGACGAACACGTCGATCTCCTGGACGATGCCGCGCCGACCGTCGATTCCCACCTCGTCGCCGATGGTGTAGGGTTCGGTCAGCAGGAGGTACACCCCCGCCGCGGCCGAGGAGAGCATGTCCTTGAACGCCAGCCCGCCGAGGAAGAACACGCCGAACGAGTAGGCCGCCAGCAGGACGAGGAGGGCGGCCACCATCACGCCGAGCTGGGCGAGCGCGACGAGGAAGGCGACGTAGAATACGGAGTACTTCACGAGCGTCGGCACGAGCGTCACCTCGGGGAGCTTCACCGAGCGGAGCCGCTCGCTGGTCGCGAGTTCGGCCTTGTCGCCGAGGATGAGACCGACGATGACGACGAGCGCCGCGATGAACAGGTTCGGGAGGTAATCCACCAGCTGCGTGACGAACAGCTCCACGGTGAGCACACCCACCAGCCGGAGGGCGAGGACGACACCCACGGCGATGACGAACAGCCCCGAGAGCTTCGAGACGAGCCCGACAGTGGAGAAGCCGACTCGCTGGACCGTCCGCTCGAACGGCGTCCCCTCTACCACCTCCGGGACGCCGATGCGTTCCATCACCTCACGAAGCAGTCGCGTCACGCCGTAGCCGAGGAGGAGCGCTGTGACGAGCACCAGCACGGCGAGAAACAGGTCGAACTGTTCGGTCAGCAATCGCGTCAGTGCACGGAGCACGTCGCGGACCGTCACCTGTGCCAGCATCTCAGTAGTCCTCGGGGTCGAGTTCGAGTATCAGTTCGCCGCCCTGGAACGCCCGGACGAGCCCGTCGGACTCGGAAAGGACGATGGCGACGGCGTTCGTGTCACGGGTGATGGCGCCCGCGGCCATGTGCCGCGCGCCCAGCCCCTTCGGGATGTCGACGCCCTCCGCGCTCGGTTCGAGGTAGCGGTACGCGCTGACGATCTTGCCCGAGTCGCTGATGACGAAGGCGCCGTCCAGCCGCGAGAACTCCTTCAGCATCACGTTCACGATGGGGTCGCCGACGTGGACGTGGGACTTCTCGAACGGGTTGTACGAGAGCGGCCGGGACTTGTTCATCACCTTGCCGGCGTCGCCCACGACGAACAGGGCGCCGACCTGCTTGCCCTTCTGGCCCTTCTTCCCGAGTTCGATGGTGACCTCCAGCACGTCCCGGATGACGCCGGGTTCCGCACGGGAGTTGACGAACAGGTCGTAGACGCCGGAGCGCTCGAAGCCCGACGTCCGGACGCGGGTGACGGTGTCGATGTCGTCGCCGAACAGTTTGGCCGCGCAGGCCAGCTGCTGGTCGTCGTCGACGAACTCCCGCTGGATGGCGCCCTCGATGCCGAAACGGATGCGCTCGCGGAGGTCCGGGAAATCGACCGGGAGTTCCACGAACCGCTCGGCGTCGACGGTGTTCTCGGGCGCGACCACCACGACCGGTAGTTCCGCCTCGGCGAACCGGTCGTAGGTCGACCCGCTCGGCGAGAACAACAGGAGGGCGTCGACACCCTCGACGACTGACCCGAGCAGGTCGTGCAACTCGCTCATTACTATCTCCACTCCACCGACAATAAAGAGAGTTGTGGGCCGTCTTGCGCGTGTCCTCCGACTGTCAGCCCTCGGAGTGACGGGCGCGCGCACTCCCGCGCCGCCGTCCACGTCCGGCACTACAGTTAAGCCCCCACGCTCGAAGGCGAGAGACATGTCGACAGAAGACGAAGATCGGGCCACCGAGGCGTACCGGAGTCGAGCGGACGTGTACAGCACCGAGCGCGGCGAGGGGCCGGCCGTCGTGTTCGCCCACGGCACCCTGATGGACCGGACGATGTTCGACCCGCAACTGGCGGCCTTCGACGACGAGTACCGCTGTGTCGCCTACGACCTGCGGGCTCGCACGGACCAGTACGACACCGAGTACGACCTCTACGATCTCGCCGACGACGCCGTCGCCCTGCTGGACGCGAAGGGCATCGACTCCTGCGTGTTCGTGGGGATGTCGATGGGCGGGTTCACGGCGCTACGGCTGGCCGACCGCTACCCAGAACGGGTCGACGGCCTCGTCCTCGTCGACTCCGACGCCGTCACCCACGAGGAGTCCGACCGCGAGCAGTACGGTCAGATGGTCGAAGCGACCCGGGAGCACGGCCGCCCCTCGCAGAACCTCGTCGCCATCGTCGAGCACATCCTGTTCGGCGCGACGACCAACGAGACGAACCAGGACCTGGTGAAACGCTGGAGCGACCGCTGGCGGAGCTACCCCGGCGAGGCCGTCTACAACGAGGTCCACTCGTGGCTGGAGCGACCGGACTTCACGGACGCCTGCGCGGACATCGACGTCCCGGTCCTCGCCATCCACGGCGAGGAGGACACCTCCATCGACATGGAGAAGGCCGAGGCGACGGTGGCTGCGCTCCCGGACGCCCGACTGGAGCCGATTCCCGAGGCCGGCCACTCCTCGAATCTGGAGAACCCCGAGGCGGCGAACGCCGCCATCCGCGAGTTCCTGACCGACCTCTACTGACCGACGGCCAGAGAGCGGCGGACAGCCCCCAGGCATCGAGACGGACGGCACGGATACCCGGTGTCTCCAGCCTTATCCGGACGCCCGCCGTGGATGCGGTATGGCGACGGACCACGCGGGGACTAGACTCGGCTTCCACTCGATCGACGAGGAACTCGACACGGAACTCGCCGTCGAGGGCGAGGTGCCCGGGTGGCTCTCGGGGGCGCTGATACGCAACGGCCCCGGCTCGTTCGACCTCGCGGACGGCGCTGTCGGCCACTGGTTCGACGGCCTCGCGATGCTCCGGAAGTTCACGTTCGAGGACGGACGTGTCAGGTACCGCAACCGCTTCCTCCGAACGGAAGCCTACGCCGACGCAGAGCGTGGCGAGTACCGCGGCGGCTTCGGCACGGACGGGTCACTGTCGCGTCTGGAGAAGGCCGCCGCGCTCCTCACGCCGCCCTCGCCGACGGACAACACCAACATCGACGTCTGGCGCTTCGGCGGCGAGTACGCCGCGCTCACGGAGACCGAGCACCTGACGCTGTTCGACCCCGAGACGCTGGAGACGACGGGGCTGACGACGTACCTCGGTGAGCCGTACGGCCAGCACGTCACCGGACACCCGCACCACGACGACGAACGGGGTGTCACCGTCGGGCTCTCCACCTACTTCGGCCGCCAGCCGGAGTACCGACTCTGGCGCCAGCACGACGGCCGGTGGTCACGCGAGTCCCTCGCCACCCTCCCCGCCGACGAGCCGGCGTACCTCCACAGTTTCGCGCTGACCGACCGCTACGCCGTCGTCGTGGAGTTCCCGCTCGTCGTCTCGCCGCTGCGACTGCTACGCCCCTCGAACGAGGCGTTCATCAAGCGCTTCGACTGGGATCCGGAGCGCGGCACCCGATACCGCGTGGTCGACCGCGAGACGGGCGTCGAGGTGGCCAGCCCCGTCGGGGAGTCCTTCTTCTGCTTCCACCACGTCAACACCTACGACGACGGCGAGGAACTCGTCCTCGACATGGTCACGTTCCCGGACGCCGCGGCCATCACGGAACTCTACTTCGACGGCGTGGGCGGGCCCTCCTCGTGGGAACTGGAGGGCGGCCGCCTGACGCGGGCACGTTTGGACCCGCGAGCGGGCACCGTCGAGACACACGAGGTCCACGGGGGCCACCTCGGCCTGCCGCGCGTCTCGCCCGCGGTGACCGCCAGCGAGTACCGCTACGCCTACGCGCAGGGTGACCCCGGACAGCCCGTCACGGGGCTCCCAGAGTCCGTGCTGAAGGTGGACGTGGAGACGGGCGAGGACCAGTGGTACGACGCGGGGGGCTACACCTCCGAGGCCGTGTTCGTCCCGCGCCCCGACGGGGACCGCGAGGACGACGGCGTGGTACTCGCGGTGGTGCTGGACGCCGACACCGAGCGCTCGGAACTCCACGTCGTCGACGGGGCGTCGATGACGCGACTCGCGGTGGCGCCGCTCCCGCACGCCCTGCCGCTCGACTTCCACGGCCAGTTCCTCCCCGAGGTGCGGTAGCCCGGCGCGGTGCCGGCCGTCGAGACCGGTCAGAACGGGACGTTCGGCAGGAGGTGCCCGCCGTCTGCCGAGTAGTACGCGCCGGTGACGTAGTTGGCCGCCGGCGAGGCGAGGAACACCGCCAGCGGCACACAGTCCGCCGGCTGCCCGAACCGGTCTGCGTGTATCTCCTCCAGCAGCATCTCGGGGAGCTCGCCACCGACCGCGCCGGCGATACCCTCCGTCTCGATGATGCCGGGGGCGATGGTGTTCGCGCGGATGCCGAACTTGGCCCACTCGGCACCGAGCGTCTGCATCAGGTTGTGGACGCCCGCCTTCCCCGCGCCGGAGTGGGCGTGGTACGGGGCGCCATTGACGCTGTTCGTCGCGCCCATCGAGATGATTGACCCGCCCTCGCCGTGTTCGATCATCCGCTCGCCGACGGCCATCGAACAGTAGGCGGTGCCGTCGAGGATGGTGCCGACGACCGAGCGCCAGCCGTTCGCCGAGAGACTCTCCGTCGGCGTGACGAAGTTCGCACCCGCGTTGTTGACGAGGACGGTGATGTCGCCGAGTTCGTCCGTCACCGTCTCGACCATCTCCTCCACGCGGTCCATCTCCCGGACGTCGACGGTGGTCGCGCAGGCCGACTGGCCCGTCGCCTCGATGCGCTCGGCGACCGGTTCGAGGTGGTCCATGTTCCGCGAGGCGATGGCCACGTCGGCACCGAGTTCGGCGTACGCGACGGCGATCTCCTCGCCGATGCCGGTGCCGCCGCCGGTTATCAGCGCCACCTCGCCGTCCAGCAGGTCGTCCGCGAACAACGCCGTCGCCGGCGGGGTCGCCGGCCAGTGTTCCGTCCCTTCCCGAGCCATGCTCACCCGGACCGCACCGGCCGGTAAATAACCACGGCCCCGGATGCGCGGGCGGGGGACGTGTTCGGTCCCGTCGCAGGTCCGCCGCCGGGACAGGGTCAGTCGTACCGCTCGCGCAGGGCCACCTTGTCTATCTTCTGCGTCGAGGTCTTCGGGAGGGCGTCGACGACCCGGAACTCCCGTGGGATCTTGTAGTCCGTGATGGTCCCGCGGAGACCCGCCGCCACCTCGTCGCCGGTCACGTCGCCGACGAGGAACGCGACGACCCGCTCGCCGAGGCGGTCGTCGGGGACGCCGACCACGGCGGTCTCCTCGACGCCATCGACGCCGTAGATGGCATCTTCCACCTCGCGGGGGTAGACGTTCTCCCCACCGGAGATGATCATGTCGTCGATGCGGTCCTCCACGAACAGCATCCCGTCAGCGTCCATCCGGCCGATGTCGCCCGAGCGGAGCCACGTCCACGTCTCCGCGTCGCGGTCCGCCGGGGCCGGGCGTTCGACCAGCGCCTCCGCGTTCTTCTCGGGCATCCGGTAGTAGCCCGGCGTGATGGTGTCGCCGTGCCACATGAGTTCGCCCTTCTCGTCGATCCCGACCTCCTCGCGGGTCTCGGGGTCCTCGATACGCACGTCGACGACCTCGAGTGCCGGCGGGCCGATACTGCCCGCCTTGTAGACGTCCTGTCCCGGGCGGTTGATGGCCGCGAGCGGCGTCGTCTCGGTCATCCCGTACCCCTCCAGCAGTTCGACCCCGAGCAGCTCCTCGGCGGCCTCGATACGTTCTCTGGGCATGGGCGACCCGCCGACACCGACGGTCTCCAGCGCGGAGAGGTCGTATCCCTCCACGCCCGTGTTCAGCACGTCGATGAGCATCGTCGGGATGAGGAAGACGTAGGTCACCTCGCGGTCGGCGATGGTCGACAGCGCGGTGTCCACGTCCCACGTCGGCAGGAAGTGGTTCTCCGCGCCGGCGACGACGAACGGCGTCGTGGTCACGTTCAGGCCCGAGACGTGGAAACAGGGACAGACCGTGAGCGTGGTCTCGCGGCTCGTCCACCCCATCGCGTTGACGAGGCCGTGGGCGTTCGCCGAGAGGTTCCCGTGCGTGTGTTTCACGCCCTTCGGCCGGCCCGTGGTGCCGGAGGTGTAGACCAGTTCGGCCAGTTCGTCGTTCTTGCGCGGGTGGACCTCGTGTGGCCCGGCGTGCTCGGCGACGAGCGACGAGAACGAGTGGCCGCGGTCCCCACCCGCGACGACGAGGTGCTCGAGGGCGTCCGTCTCGAACGACGCTGCGTGCTCCTCGAACTGGCCGACGGTCACCAGCATCCTCGCACCGGCGTCGTCGAGCACGTACTCCACCTCCGGCCCCTCGAAGCGCATGTTCACCGGGAACGGGATGGCCCCCCGCTTCATCGCGCCGAAGTACGCCGTCACGAACGCGGTGGAGTTCGGGAGGTAGAGCGCGACCCGGTCGCCCGCGTCGACGCCGAGGTCGACCAGCGCGTTCGCGAACGCGTCGGTTTCGGCCGCGAACTCCTCGTAGGTGAGGTCACGGTTCGGGTCGGTCACTGCGAGGTCGGTCGGTGCCTCCGCCGCCGCCCCGTCGAGGTAGTTGGCGAAGTTCATACTCCTCGGGGCGTGTCCGGACCGCTTAGTGTTTGGGGAGCGACAGCATCCCACATGGTGGCGACGCTAGAACTATGCTCGTTCCCACCTCGAGGAGTGTATGAACGGCGTGCGGACGCTCGGGAACGGCAGGTGGACCGACCTCCTGCGAGCGAGGGGCCTCTACGCCCTGGCGCTGGTGCTGGTCGTCGGGGGAGTCGCCGCGACGCCGCACCACTTCCGGAACGAACCGCCGGTGATCGTCCTCTTCTACGCGTTCGTGGACGTCTGCCTCCCGCTCGGAGTGATGGCGGCGACGGCGTACGTCTCGCAGTCGGACTTCGAACGTCCTGAGCTCCGGACGGTGACCGCGTGGGCGACAGCGACGGTCGTCGCGTGCTGGGCCCTCTACGCGTGGTCGCGCTCGGCGGACCTGGTGGCCGGGGAGTTCACCGGTACCCTCCTTGCGGACATGTTCCTCTACGGCAACCTCGGGGCCGTGCTGGGGCTCATCGCGGGGGCCAACCGTGCCCGGGCGGCACAGAACGCTCGCCTGCTCCACCGGACCGCCGCACAGCAGGACGCCCTCGAGTTCATCAACCACCTCCTGCGACACAACGTCCTCAACGGCCTGCAGGTGGTCGAGGGGTACGGCGACCTCCTCGAGGACCACGTCGACGACGAGGGGGAACGCTACCTGACGGCTGTCCAGGACCGGACCGACCACATGGCGGAACTCGTCGGGAACGTGCGAGTCCTGATGCGGACGCTGGCCGACGGCGTCGACCGTGTCCCCGTGGACGTCTCGGCCACCCTCCACCACGAGGTCTCCGTCGCCGCGGCGGGCCACCCCGAGGCGACGTTCGAGTCCGACCTCCCGACCGGGTTGACGGTCCTCGCGGACTCGACGCTCGGGGCCGTCTTCGAGAACCTCCTGACGAACGCCGTCGTCCACAGCGACCGGGACCACCCGCGAGTCGACGTCTCGGCGGTCCGAGAGGGAGACGACGTGGTCGTCCGTATCGCCGACGACGGCCCGGGGATCCCCGAGTCGCTCCGCGAGGTATACCTCCGGGAGGGCGAGCAGAGCGCCACCTCCACGGGTGACGGGCTGGGCCTCTACCTCGCGTCGACGCTCGTGACGGCCTACGGCGGCGTGTTCACCATCGACACGAACGATCCGCGGGGCGCCATCGCCGAACTCAGGCTCCCCCACGTCGAGGCGAGCGACGCAGTCGTCGGGATGTAAACGCGAGACGCTCCGTCCGCGGTTCCGAAACCCACTTGTGGGGCGTTCACACACACCACCCCATGGTCGACTTCGGGTTCTCCGAGGCAGAGCGTGCCGTCAGACAGACCGCCCGCGAGTTCGCCGAGCGCGAGATCGCGCCGGTGGCGGACTACCACGAGCGGACCGGGGAGTGGCCACGCGAGGTTTGGGAGAAGGCCGTCGACGTGGGCCTCGTCGGCGGGACCATCCCGGAGGAGTACGGCGGTGCCGGCCTCTCGCAGGTGGAGACCTGCCTGTTCATGGAGGAGATCTGCCGTGTCGACGCGGGGATGCTCGCCGCCATCGGCACGGAGTTCGGCACGCGGATGATACGCGAGTACGGCTCCGAGGAACAGAAAGCGCGCATCCTCCGGGGCGTCGCAGAGGGTGAACTCGTCGGTGCGCTGGGGAACACGGAACCGAACCACGGGTCGAACGCGGCCGGTATCGAGACGACCGCCGAGAAGGACGGCGACGAGTACGTGATAGACGGCACGAAGACGTTCATCACGCACGGCACCATCGCGGACTACGTGCTGACGATGTGCCGCACCGGCGAGGCGGGCCACGGCGGTATCTCGGCGATAATCGTCGAGACGGACCGCGACGGGTTCGAGGTGGAGAGCGAGATACACAAGCTCGGCTGGAACGCGAGCGAGACGGCGCAGCTCCGCTACGACGGCGTCCGCGTGCCCGAGGAGAACCTCGTGGGCTACGAGAACGCCGGGTTCTACCAGCTCATGGAGTTCTTCGAGGAGGAGCGGGTCGGTATCGCCGCGCAGGCACTTGGCATCGCACAGGGCTGTCTGGAGGAGACCGTCGAGTACGTGAGCCAGCGCGAGCAGTTCGACCGCGAGTTGCGGCAGTTCCAGGCGGTCCAGCACACGGTGGCGGACATGGCGACGAAGGTCGAACTCGCCCGTCGGCTCGTCTACGACGCGGCCCAGCGCGTCGACGACGGTGAGAAGCCGACGAAACTGGCGAGCATGGCGAAACTCTACGCCAGCGAGATCGCCGAGGAGGTCGCGAGCGACGCCATCCAGCTCCACGGCGGCAACGGCTACACCACCGACTACCCCGTCCAGCGTCACTACAGGCACACGAAGATCTACCAGATCGGCGAGGGCGCCAGCGAGATACAGCGCAACATCATCGCGAAGGAACTGCTCGACCTCTGACTCTCCACGCCACCTCCCCGACGACCGCTCACTCGACGTGGATGCCGTCGTCCGCCACCCGCACGGTACACTCGCCGCGGCGCTCCAGATACCGGAGGTACTCGTACATCGTCAGCGTGACGTAGCCCACTCTGAAGTCGTCGATACCGAGTTCCTCGACGACGAACTCACGGACGAGGAACGGACCGTCCGCCCGGTGGGTGAGCAATCGGTCGACGGTCCGCTCGACGTCGGCGAGCGCACGCTCGATGCGCGCGTCGGGGTCGTCCATCGCCGGGCCGTGCATCGGGACGAGCACGTCGGGGTCCAGCGCCCGCACGCGACGCAGGCTCTCGACGTACGCACCCACGTCACCGAGCAGGGGCCCGTACTGGAACCGACCGCTGGGGTCGACGAGGTCACCGGAGAACAGCGTCCCGCTCGGTTCGTGGTGGAACGCGAGGTGTGGGTCCGCGTGCCCCGGCGTCGAGACGACGGTCAGCGACTCGCCGCCGAGTTCCACCGTGTCCCCGTCCGTCAGTTCCCGGGTCACCTCGATGCGCTCCTCGGCGTACGACTCGATGGGGAAGTAGCGGTCCCACTGGGAGTCGGTCGCGCCGAAGCCAGCGAGCAGTCGCGTCATCTCCTCGCGAGCCCGACGGAGGTAGTCGGTGTAGCCGTACAGGAGGTCGACGGCCCCGGCCGGCACGAGGTGTGGCAGCTCGGCGAGCGCGTCGACGGTCTGACTCCCGCCGACGTGGTCGATGTGGGGGTGCGTGTGGAGGACCCGTTCGACGCCCGCGAGGGGACCGTCCTCGACTGCCTCGCGCACGGCGTCACGCGAGACGGGTGCGACGTGGCCGGTGTCGACGAGCGTGTCGCCGACGCGGAGGACGTTCACCTCACCCCACTCCGGCTGCTGGAACTCGAACCGTTCGTACTGCATCCGGTTCGGCGCTCGGCCCGGCCGGTCATGAGACTTGCCATCGGGGAACACAGTTATGAGGACGCTCCGGTACGACACTACCGAGTCATGAACCTCTACGAACAGTTCGTCGCGGAGGCCCGTGCCCACCCGGACCGGGTGGCCATCACCGACCCCGACGGGGAGGACCTGCGCTACGCGACGCTGGACCGACAGGCCCGTGCTGTCCACGACTACCTCGCCGGGCGGACGGAACCGGGCGACCGCGTCGCCCTCTTCATGATGGACAACCCCACGTTCGTCGCGAGCGCCCTCGGCGCGTGGCGAGCGGGGTGTGTCCTCACGCTCGTGAACTACCGCTTCGGCGTGGAGGAGGTGGCCTTCGTGCTCGACGACATCCGGCCCGAGGTGGTCCTGACCGACACGGTGTTCGAGGGGAGTGCCCGCGAGGCGAGCGCGGACGTCGGGAGCGTCGAGTCGGTGGTCGTCGCGCACACGGACTCGTTCCTCACCGAGGCGTTCGGTGACCCGGACGACGCCCCGGACCCGGTCGTCCGGTTCGACGGCGACCCGGCCATCGTGATGCACACCTCGGGGACGACGGGGATGCCGAAGGGCGTCGTCCAGAGCCACCGGAACGTGGCCGCACAGGTCGAAGCGGGCGTGAGCGTCTTCGGCGTCACGAGCGAGGACGTGGGCATCGCGTCGGTGCCGCTGTTCCACGTCGGCGGCTTCCACGGCCTCACGCTGATGGGGCTGACCACGGGAGGGACCATCTGCGTGCAACCGGCGTGGGACGCCGAGCAGTGGGCACGACTCGTCGAGGAGACGGGCGCGACCCTCTCGGGGCTCGTCCCGGCGATGATGGTGGACGCGCTGAACACGGAGGCGGCGCGGGAGTACGACACCTCGTCGCTCCGCCTGCACTTCTACGGGGGGTCGCCGACCCCCGAACCTGTCGTCGAGGGGTTCCAGGATACGTTCGGCGTCGAGCGGATGCTCGACTACTACGGCCAGACCGAGGTGTGCGGGCTGGCGGTGACGTACCCGCCCGGCGAGGAGCGCGTGCCGGGCGCGATGGGTCGGACGCTCCCCTGTCTGGCGGGGCGCGTCGTCGACATCGCCACGGGCGAGGAGCTCCCGCCCGGCGAGGAGGGCGAGCTCCTCCTCCGCGGCGACAGCGTGATGCAGGGATACTGGGAGCGCCCAGACCGCAACGACGAGACGTTCAGCGAGGCCGAGGACGGCGGGCCGCGCTGGCTCCACACCGACGACGTGGTGGTCCGGGGGGAGGACGGGCTGCTCCGGTACGTCGACCGGGTGGACGACATCATCCACTCGGGCGGGGAGAAGGTGGCACCCGCGACCGTGGAGAACGTCCTCCAGGAACTCGACGCCGTGGAGTCGGTGGCCGTCTTCGGGACGCCCGACGACAGACTCGGTGAGACGGTGACCGCCGCCATCGTCCGTGCGGACGAGTCGTTGACCGAGGCCGACGTCGAGGCGCACTGCGACTCGAGCGGGGCGCTGGCCGGCTACGAGAAGCCACGCCGGATCGTCTTCGTCGACGAGTTCCCCCGGACCGGGTCGCAGAAGATCGACAAGGTAGCGCTCTCCGAACGCGTCCTCGACGAACTCGAGGTGAGCGACTGAGGCGACGCGACGGGCGCTCAGTCGATGACCGTCCCGGTGTCCGCTCCGTCGAGGAATCCGGCGAGGCCGTCGAGGTCGAACACCTGCGCAGGGGCGTCGAGCGCCAGCAACTCGCGGACCTTCGCCGCCATCCCGCCGGTCACGTCGGTGGCCTCGCTGCCGCCGAGGTAGTCGGCAACGTCCTCGAACCGCTCGATGCGGGGGACGACCGTGCCCTCGTCGTCGAGCACGCCCGGTACGTCCGAACAGAGACCGACGCGGTCGGCGTCGAGCGACCCGGCGAGCGAGACGACCAGTTCGTCGCCCGAGAGGATGGTCGCCCCGCGGCCCGCGTGGACGACCACGTCGCCGTGGAGGACCGGGACGAACCCCTCGTCCAGCATCGCCCGTACGGAGTCGGCCGGGAGGTGGAGCGTCCCGTCCGCGTCACGCCACGCGAGCGAGAACGGGTGGACGGGGACGGCCGGGACGCCCGCGCGCTGGAGCGCCGCGACGACGGCGTCGTTCAGCCGCTTCATCGCCCCGTGGATGTCGGTGACGCCGACGGCCTCGTGGGTCCCCTCGGTGGTCGAGACACCGTGCTCGCTCGCGTGGTGGTGGCCGAAACTCCCGCCGCCGTGGACGACGACGAGGTCGCCGGGGCCGTCCGCGAGCGCGGCCGCCGCGCGCTCGAGGTTCGTCTCGTCGACCGTCTCGGGTTCGTCCTTCCGGGTGACGACCGACCCGCCCAGTTTCAGGACGGTGGTCACTCGGCGCGCACCCCCTCGGTGTCGAGTTCGGCACGGAACGCCTCCTCGCAGCCGGGCGTGTAGTCGAGCGCCGTCTTCGCACCGTCCGTCTCGTCGAGGGCGACGATACAGCCGCCGCCACCCGCGCCGGTGAGCTTCGCGCCGAGCGCGCCCCCCTCGCGGGCCGCCCACACCATCGTGTCCAGCGAGCGCGAGGAGACCCCCAGCGCCGAGAGGAGGCCGTGGTCGAAGTCCATCAACCGGCCGAGTTCCTCGAGGTCGCCGGCCCGCAGGGCGGCCTCGCCCTCGCGAACGAGGTCACCGATGGCGGAGACTGTGTCGGCCGCGAAGCCGTACTCCTCGCGGAGCGCCCGGACGCCGGCGACGAGTTCGCCCGTGTCGCCCGCGCCCCCGTCGTAGCCGACGACGAACGGGAGGGTCGGCACGTCCGCGATGCGCCGGGTGTCGTCGCCCTGCACCCGGACGGCGCCGCCCACCGCACAGCAGAACGTGTCGGCGCGGGAGGCCTGCCCGTCCTGCACCTCGTGTTCGACGCGGTAGGCCCGGTCGGCCACCTCCTCGGCCGGCAACGAGACGCCGAGTTCGCGCGTCGCGGCGTCGATGGCCGCACAGACGACGGCGGCCGACGAGCCGAGACCAGCACCCAGCGGGATCTCCGAGGAGACGGTCACGTCGAACCCGGCGTCCGGCCGGTCGGCGGCGTCGCGGGCTTGTTCGATGGCGCCGTCGACGTAGCCCATCGCCGCCTCCACCAGCGGCGTCGGGACGTCCACGTCCGGCCGGTCCGGCCCGTCGGCACCCCAGGTGACGGTGAAGCCGTCGAGGGTGAGGTCAGCCGCCTCGACGCTCAGGCGACCGTCGTCGCGTTCCTCGACGGTCACGCTCGCGCGGCGCTCGATGGCACAGGGGACCGCGGGTTCGCCGTAGACCACGGCGTGTTCCCCGAACAGGTAGACCTTGCCGGGGGCGGATGACGTCGTCATGCCCGGTACTCGGCGGGGGCCGACCAAAAAGCCGGTCGAAGTGCGAGGCACGCGCCCGGTCGGCTCCGTCCCACCGAACCTAAGCCGGGGGCGCCCCTACGTTCGACCATGTCTGTCGCCGACCGCTCCCGTGCGCGGGTGGACGAGACGCTGGCCGACCTCCGCGAGCGCTACGGCGAGTTCGACGTGGTCGAGGAGACCGGGACCATCGCCCGCGCCCGCTACAGCGAGGCCGTCAACCGCTTCGAGGGCGAGGGCGTCGTCGGCGGGGCGGGTGCGTGGGTCACCGACCCTCGCGACCGGGTGTTGCTGGTCCGACCGAAGGACGCCGACGCGTGGGTCGACCCCGGCGACGCACAGCGGGCGGGCGAGACGCTCGAGGAGACGGCGGAGCGGGCCGTCGAGGAACAGACCGGGCTCGACGTGGCGCTCACCGGCATCCTCAGGGTCGAGGTGTTCGAGTACACCGTCGAGGACCGGGACTGGCCCCCGGTCCACGCCATCAACGTCACCTTCCGCGGCGAGAGCGAGGGCTACCCGAACACGGGCGACGATATCGGAGCCGCCGACTGGTGGCGCGGGTCGCCCAACCGCGTCGGCTACGAGGCGATGAACGAGTTCCCGTTCCCGGCGACGGAGTCGTGACGGGCGAACGAGACACGAGACGGGCGAGCCGAGAGACGTGGCGCGCCCTCGCCGACCTCGTGAGCGAGGAGGGGGAACTGGAGGTGGTCCACCGCCGCTGGGAGTGCTCACCGGACGTCCGTGACCGGCTGGTCGAGAACCTCGACAGCGTCGGCATCCTCGGCGGGGCAGGGGCGCTCGTCCGCCGCCAGTCTCCGGAGGGCGACCGGCCGGAGACGCTGCTCGTCGGCTACGGCGACGGCGAGGGGTGGTCGGACCCCGGCGCGAACCTCGAACCCGGCGAGTCGTTCCACGAGTGTGCCGAACGCGCGGTCGAGGCCGCCACTGGCCTCCGGGTCACCGTCAGCGGCGTCCTCCAATCTCACGTCCTCTACGCGGACGACTGGACCGACCGCGATCCGGTCCCACACCCGTTCGTGCTGTTCGAGGCGCTCTACGGCGAGGGGACCGCCGAGCCGCGAGGCTCCGCCGAGGCGGTCGAGTGGTTCCTCGACCCGCCGGCGGAGTTGCGATACGAGGAGTTACGCGACGTGGTCTGACGCACCAGCCCCCACCAGCCCTGCCGGACGGGAACCTCAAGTGACCGGCCCGAGAGACCCGACCCATGGACCCGTCGTTCGACGTCGAGCGCCTCCGGGCGAACCCGTCGGTCCTGACCCGCGCCGAGGAGTCCGTCGAGGACCCGGAGGCGTTCAGCTACTGGGACTCACTCGCCGGGATGGTCGCCGTCGGGGTGACGAACCGCGACGGTGCGGTCCTCTTGATGGACGGCCCACACGGCTGGCGATTGCCGTACGGCCCGGTCGAACCTACCGAAGAGTGGCCCGCGGTCGCGAGACGCATCGCCCGTGCCGTGACCGGGGTCGGGCCCGAACCGAGCGCGGTCGACCGCGTCTCGAGACACACCCACCGACACGCCGACACGGGCCGGGAGACCGTCACCCACGACGTGGTCGTCCGCGCCGGTCCCGTCGAGGGGACGCCAATCGCCGCGACGCCGACGTTCGGACCGTGGGACGACCTGACCGTCGACTAGCACGATTCGGTTCCCGCGGACGCCTACCACGCGGACGAGGACGCGGTCGCGGACGTCCGCCGGACGCTGGACCGGGCCTGAGCGACCCACCGATTCACGCCGCTACGCACGGCTCCCGGAGGCGTCGAAACTGAGCAGAAAGGCTCGCGCGCTCAGAGGTCGGTCTCGAAGTCCTCGAGGGCGTACGCCGGTTCGGCGCCACGCCGGTCGAGCGTCTCGTTGGCCAGCAGCCAGTAGACCACCGAGAGGGCCTTACGCCCCTTGTTGTTCGTCGGGACGACGAGGTCCACGTTCGAGGTGGTGTTGTTCGAGTCGCACATCGCCACGACGGGGATACCGACCGTGATGGCCTCCTTGACGGCCTGACTGTCACCGATGGGGTCGGTGACGACCACGACGTCCGGCTCGATGTAGCCGTCGTACTTCGGGTTGGTCAGCGTGCCCGGGATGAAGCGGCCGGTACGGGCACGGGCGCCCACGGCGTCGGCGAACTTCTCGGCCGGGAACCGACCGTACTGGCGGCTAGACGCGACGAGGATCTGCTCGGGCGCGTAGTTCGAGAGGAACGACGCGGCCGTGCGGATGCGGTCGTCGGTCTGGCTCACGTCCAGCACGTACAGACCGTCGGTGCGGACACGGTGGATGAACCGCTCCATGTCCTTGGTCTTCTGCTGCGTACCGATGTGGACACCCGCGGCGAGGTAGTCCTCGACGGGGATGAGGAGGTCCGCCTCGTCGTCGGGCATGACGTCCTCGTCCAGCACGGCCGGCTGTTCTTCCTCCTCCGCCTCCGCCTCGGCCTCCGTGGCCTCGGGTTCGGCGGCGTCCTCGGCGTCGACCTCCTCGGTCTCGGCCGGCGGTTCTGCGTCGGTGGGCTCCTCCTCGGCGGCGGCCTCCTCTTCGGCCACGGCCTCGGCGTCGAGCCCCTCTTCGTTGTCGCTCATGCGTTCTCCTCGATTCTGATGAGTTCGTTCAGTTTGGCGGTTCGCTCGCCACCGACGGCGCCCGTCTTGATGAACGGGGCGGCCGTCGCCACGGCGAGGTGTGCGATGGTGGTGTCCTCCGTCTCTCCCGACCGGTGGGAGATGACGGCGTCGTAGCCGTTGTCCCGAGCGAGTTCGACCGCGTCGAACGCGTCCGAGAGCGTCCCGATCTGGTTCGGCTTGACGAGGATGCTGTTGCCGGCCCCCTCGTCGATGCCACGCTGGAGTCGCTCGACGTTGGTGACGAACAGGTCGTCACCGCAGACGAGGGTGCGGTCGCCCACCCGATCGGTCAGGTCGGCGAACCCCTCGAAGTCGTCCTCCTCCAGCGGGTCCTCCACGTAGACGAGGTCGTGGTCGTCCACGAGGCCGGCGACGTAGTCGACCTGCTCTTCGGAGGTGCGGGTCGTGTCGCTGTACTCGTAGACGCCCGACTCGGCGTCCCACATCTCGGACGCGGCCACGTCGAGCCCCATCCGGATCTCGAAGCCGACCTCGTCCTCGGCTCGGTCGATGGCCTCGGCCACGATGGCGAACGCCTCCGCGTCGGAGACGCTCGGTGCCCACGCACCCTCGTCGCCCTTGCCGGCGGGCAGATCCCGTTCGGCGAGGACGTCGTGGACCGCACCGTGGACCGCCGCGTTGGCGAAGACGGCCTCCGTGACGGAGGGCGCGCCCACGGGCGCAGCGAGGAACTCCTGGATGTCGGTCGCGTCGGCGGCGTGCTCGCCACCACCCACGACGTTGCCCAGCGGCGTCGGGTACTCGTCACCCCGGAAGGCGCCGCCGAGGTGCTGGTAGAGCGGCGCGCCGAGCACGTCGCTGGCGGCCTTCGCCGCGGCCATGCTGATGGCGACGGCGCTGTTCGCGCCGATCTCCGAGAAGTTCTCGGTCCCGTCGGCGGCCCGGAGCGCGGCGTCGACGCCACGCTGGTCGCCCGCGTACACCTGCCCCTCGAGTCGAGGGACGGCGAGTTCGCGGGCCTTGGCGATGGCCTCCTCGGCCGGTCGCTCGATGGCCTCGTACTCACCGGTCGACGCCCCGGAGGGCGCCGCGGCACGGCCGAAGCCGCCGGACTCGGTCGTGACCTCGGCCTCGACCGTGGGGTTGCCACGGGAGTCGAGGACGCGACGGAGTCGAACGTCGGTGACGAGCGTCACGACTCACCACCCGCCGAACGGACCGACCCCTTCCGACGGACGGTGAACGGCAGCACACCGGCGTCGTACTCCTCGGCCGCGATGAGGATGGGTTCGACCTGTTCGGTCTCGACCAGCACGGGAGCACCGAACGACACCTGCAGCGCTCGCGCCCCGATGATGCGTGCCTTCTCGTACCGATTGTGTTGCTGTTCCATCGTGCTCACTGGTAGGGGGCGACGATGTCGACCAGGTCCTTGTGCGAGATGAGCATCCGCCGGCAACAGTGCCGGTCGACGCCCAGGTCGTCCAGTACCTCGGCCGCGTTCTCACCGTCCTCCTGGGTCCGAGTCTTGAACTCCTCCCAGTGTTCACCGACGACGTTGCCGCACGTGAAACAGCGGACGGGTACCATCATGATGGATCACCGGTAGGACTTCTGGTAGCGGGCCCGAGCGCCGGGGCCGCCCCACTTCTTGCTCTCGGACTGCCGGACGTCGTTGACCAGCAGCGAGCGGTCGAACGTCATGAACGCGTCGCGGAGTTCCGCGTCGTTCGTGTGCTCGACCAGTCCGCGGGCGATGGCCGTCCGGGCGGCGTCGGCCTGCCCGGAGAACCCACCGCCCTGGACGGTGATGTCCACGTCCACGCTCTCGCGGAGCTCGTCCGGCGCGATGCGGAACGGCTCCAGCATCTTCAGTCGCGCCAGCTCCGGCTCGACGAGCTCCACGGGCTTGCCGTCCAGTCGGACGCGCCCCTGGCCCTCGCGCACCGTGGCGCGGGCGATAGCGGTCTTCTTCTTGCCTGAGGTGTTGGTTACCATGTGACGTTGGCCCCGAGTTGTTCGCTGATCTCGCCCAGCGAGACGAACTTGATGTTCGAGAGTCGGTCGAGCGAGGTCTCGTCGAGCACCTCGCCGTCCTCGTCGTACGGGTTCCCCACGTAGACGCGGACGTTCTCGAACGCCTCACGCCCACGCGTGGTCTTGTACGGAATCATCCCGCGCACCGCACGCTTGAAGATGCCGTCCGGCCGCTTCGGGTAGTACGGCCCACGGTCCGAGCCGACCCGGACGCGGTCGCGGTAGACGCTCATCACGTCGTCGCGGCCGCCGGTGATGACGGCACGCTCGGCGTTGATGATGGCGACGCGCTCGCCCTCCATCGCCTTCTCGGCGACCTGCGAGGCGACGCGTCCGAGGATGCAGTCGCGGGCGTCGACAACGACGTCCGCGTCGAACTCTGCCATGCTCATCGGAGGACCCTCACGTTCGAGCCTTCGGGATTCTGTTCGAGTGCCTGTTCCAGACTGATCGCCTCACCGACGGCGTCCACCTTGGTGCGGGCGGTGCCGGAGAAGTTCACGGCCGCGACGGTGACCTCCTTCCGGAGCGCACCGCTGCCGAGCACCTTGCCCGGCACGACGACCGTCTCGTCCTCGCGGGCGTACCGTTCGATACGCCCGAGGTTGACCTCTGCGTGGGTCCGCCGCGGCTTCTCCAGCCGGCCGGCGATGTCGCCCCACACGTCGCCGCCCCCGTTGCGGGCGGTCGCCTTCAGCTCGGCGATGAGGTCGGCGAGACGCGGGTTGGTCTTGCTACTCATTGCTTAGTGTTGGTGTCGAGAGAGTCGGAGTGAGAGCGGAAGCCGTCGGCTCGTCCGGAAGGACGAGTCGAAGAACGCAGGGAGCAGGATCCGAACCGCCGCGAGACGCGCCGCGCCTCACGAGGATCGAACCTGCCCGTGTGCAGTTTCGCAACTCGCCCGTTCGGTCGAGTTGCAAAATGCAGGGAGCAGGATTCGAACCTGCGGACCCCTATGGGACAGCGCCCTGAACGCTGCGCCGTTGACCTGACTTGGCTATCCCTGCTCGCACTCCGTCGTACAGTTCGCCCCGTTTTACCCCTTTCGGTACGGCCGTTCAGAACCGGACCGGCGGCGGCAGTGCTCGCGGACCGCGAGCGACCGTCGACTGTGGGTGTTCGGGGGGACATTGCGATTCCTAGAGTTGGACTGCTTCTTCGAGTTCGTCGGCGCGGTCGTGGATCGACTTCACGGCCTCGAGGACGAGGTCCTCGACGGACATCGAGCCGTCCGTCTCCACGCTGAAGACGAAGGCGTTGGGCACGTCGTGGACCTCGACTTCCTTGCCGGGGTAACGCTTCGTGAGGTCGTGGTCGAACGTCTCCGTCGGGACGACGTCGCCGTCTGCGGCGTCGTACTCGTCCGCGACGTGTTCGGCCTCGTGCTCCTCGATGACCCCGCGCAGGATGTTGGGTTCCTGCTCGCCGTACTCCGGCGCGTCGCCGACGACCTCCACACGCTGGAGGTGTCGGTAGCCGACGGCCACGCCGCCCTGGTGTTTGGCGTGGTCCTTCCCCCGACCCAGGACGGCCTCGGCCTCGAACTCGAGGCGCTGGCCCTCCTTCAGGTCGATGATGGGGATGTTCCGGTCGGCCGGCTCCACGAGGGGTTCGGCCGACTGGATGTCACCCGAGTACGCCGTGTCCGGACCGGTCACGTCGAGCGCGAGGGTGACCGAGTCACCCTCCTCGAACTCGCCGGGCGGCGTCGTCAGCGGCACCAGACCGAGGCGGAGTGCGATCTGCTCGTCGAACATCACCGACGAGTTCTCGATCATCCGCACGGTGTCGATGGACATCGTCGGCACGTCGGCCACGATGGCCCGCCGGATGCCGTTGGCGAACGCTGGCGTGATGCCGCGGGCGACGAACCGCGCCTCCCGGTCGCCGCGGTCGATGAACTCCACCTCGAACTCGTCGCTCATCTCAGAACCCCTTGTTCTTCGGTGCGCGCGTCCCGTCGTGCGGGATGGGTGTGACGTCCTCGATGCGACCGATCTCGATACCGGCACGGGCGAGCGCACGGATGGTCGCCTGCGCACCGGGACCGGGGTTCTTCTGCTGGTTGCCACCGGGGCCGCGCACGCGGACGTGCACGCCCTCGATGCCGGCGGCCTTGATCTCCTCCGCGACGACCTCGGCCATCTGCATGGCGGCGTACGGCGACGCCTCGTCGCGGTTCTGCTTCACCACGGTCCCACCCGAGGACTTCACGATGGTCTCCGCGCCCGTGAGGTCCGTGACGGTGAGGATGGTGTTGTTGAACGACGCGTAGATGTGGGCGACGCCCCAGCGGTCCTGCTTCCCGCCTTCCTCGGCGCTCATTCCTGACCACCCGCGCGTTCGGGGTGCAGGTCGTCCGCCAGCGGACTGTTCTCGTCGAACGCGATGAAGTCCTCCTGTGCGGTCGGGACCTTGTACGACGGCGTGGTGACACGCGCGCCCTCGACCGTGATGTGGCCGTGCCCGATGAACTGTCGGGCCTGCTGGGGCGTGTGTGCGAGCCCCTGCCGGTACGCGACCGTCTGGAGTCGCCGTTCGAGGATGTCCGTGGTGTCCAGCCCGAGGACGGCGTCGAGTCCGTCGTCCTCGCCCAGGATACCGAGTCGGACGAGGCGAGCGAGGAACTGCTCTCGCTCGCGTCGGGTCAGTTCCTCCTCACCGACCTGCCCGAGCAGCCGACGCGCCTCGCGCCGGTAGCCGCGCAGTTCGGACTGCGAACGCCAGAGTTCCTCCTTGTTCTTCAGACCGTAGCGCCCGAGGAGGTCGGCCTCCTCGCTGATGCGCTGGCCCTGGAACGGGTGGTTCGGCGTCTCGTAGAACTTGGTGTTGCTTCCGAGTGGCATTTACTCGCCCTCCGCCTCTTCGGCGGCCTGCTCTTCCTTGATCGCCTGTACGTTGACCCCGATGGTACCCTCGGTACGACCCGTGGACTTCGTGCGCTGCCCGCGGACCTTCGCACCGCGCTTGTGACGGACCCCCTTGTAGGAGTCGATCATCTTCATGCGGTTGATGTCCCGGCGGCGGGTCATGTCCAGTTCGTTACCGATCTCGTGGGTGGTCTCACCAGTGAAGAACGCTCGCTGGTGGTTCGTCATCCACTCGGGCACCTCGTCTGCGTACCCCTCGACGAGTTCGACCACGCGGTCGATCTGCTCCTCGTCGAGTTTGCCGAACACGGCACGGCGGTCGACCTCCGCGCGCTCCGCGATGATGCGGGCGGCGCGGTGGCCGATGCCGTTCATGTCGGTCAGGGAACGCTCGACGCTCTTGGTGCCGTCGAGGTCTGTCTGGCCGATTCGGACGAAGTAACGGATGTCCTCCGCTTCCTCCTCCGGTTCTTCCGGTTCTTCTGCACTCATGTCTTGTTGATGTGTTAGCGTCGTGGCAGGGATTTGAACCCTGGAGGCTGTACGCCACTGAGTTAGCAACCCAGCGCCTTGGGCCATGCTTGGCTACCACGACCTGCTTGCCGTTATCGTCGCCCTCTCGGACTCGGGACACTGCGCCCCTACACGCATCTTCGCGTACGACAGAACCCGGTGCCGACACTTAAACACACCGAAACGGTGGGTGGTGTGTCGCGGCGTGACGAACCACGCAGCCCCGTCGTTGGGGGAGACTCAGTCTCGGTTCCGCTCGCGCGCCAGCGTCCCGCGTTGTTTGACGTTCACGATGTGCCGTGTCGCCCGGTAGATGTCCTCCGGTGTCGTCTCCTCGGCCTCGTCGTAGAGGTCCGACAGCCGGTAGACGATGGCCGCGAGCTGCTCGGACTCCGAGGTGTCCCCACGCACCTCCCCGGCCACCTCCCGGAGCAGCGCCACCTTCTCGCGGTCGGGCGCGAGCGGGTCGGCGTCGTCGTCGCTCATCGGTTCGAGCGGGCGACCCGGTTGCGGTGGACGATACCCTGCATGTCCGCGGTCTCGCCGACGAACTCGCGGAACTTCTCGGCAGTCTCGCCGTCGTCCAGGACGGCGGGCTTGCCGTCGTCACCTCCTTCGCGCACGCGAGGGTCCAGCGGCAGGTCGCCGAGGAACGGCATGTCGGCCTCCTCCGCGAACGCCTCGCCCCCGCCCTTCCCGAAGATGTCGTGTTCGTTCCCGCAGTCGGGGCAGACGAACCCGGACATGTTCTCGACGACGCCGAGCACGGGCGTCTCGAACTTCCCGAACATCCGCATGGCCTTGCGCGCGTCGTCGACGGCGACCTCCTGTGGCGTCGTGACGACCACGGCACCCGAGACGGGCACCGACTGGAGCATCGAGAGTTGTGCGTCCCCGGTCCCCGGTGGCAGGTCGACGATCATGTAGTCGAGCGTCCCCCACTCGACCACCTCCCACAGCTGGGTGATGTACTTGTCCACCATCGGACCGCGCCAGATGACGGGGGAGTCCTCGCCGGTGAGGAAGTCGATGGACATCACCTTCATCCCGTACTTCACCGGTGGGATCATCGTCTCGTTCTCTGTGACCCGTGGCCCCTCGTCGGCTCCGAGCATCCGCGGGACGTTCGGGCCGTAGATGTCGGCGTCGAAGAGGCCGACACGGGCGCCACGGTCCGCGAGCCCGGCCGCGAGGTTCACCGAGACGGTCGACTTCCCGACGCCACCTTTGCCGGAGGCGACGGCGACGATGTTCTTCACGGTGGGGAGCACGCTCTCGTCGGCGTCCCCACGGTCCACGCTCGCGCTCAGGTCCACCTCGAGCCCCGAGTCGACGAGCGCCTCGCGGACCCGGCCGGCGATGGCCGTCTCCGTCGGTGAGTACGGCGCACCCAGCGCGAGGTCCACGCTGACCGTCCCGTCCTCGACGGTCACGCTGTTCACGAGTCCGAGCGAGACGATGTCGTCCCCGAGGTCCGGGTCCTCGACGCCCGAGAGTGCGTCGCGTACGGCGGCTTCGTCCATACACCGTCTTGGCCACGTGCGGTCGAAAAGGGTTGTGACCCGTCACAGCCCCACAGGTGACGCGGGCGCCATCTGCTAAGGAATCCTTTAGCGAGGGTATAACCGGCACCGTCCACTACGGGGGGTATGGTCGGAACTCAAGACCCGACGCGGTACGAACTCGGGACGCCGCCCAGGTTGGACAAGGAGCTCTCCGGGGACGCCCAGACGTACGACACCGGGACGACGACCGTCGGTATCCGGACCGACGAGGGCGTCGTGCTCGGGACCGACCGCCGGGCCAGCCTCGGCGGTCGCTTCGTCGCGAACAAGGACGTGGTGAAGGTCGAGCAGGTCCACCCCACGGCCGCCGTCACCATCTCCGGGAGCGTCGGCGGCGCGCAGGCGTACACCCGACAGCTCCGGGCCGAGGCCAGCCTCTACGAGAATCGTCGAGGTGAGGCGATGAACATGCAGGGCCTCTCGACGCTCGCGGGGAACCTGCTCCGGGGGCTCCCGGTCGGCATCGTCCTCGGCGGCGTCGACGAGGAGGGGTCGCACCTCTACCAGGTCGACGGCGCCGGCGGCGTCCTCGTCGAGGACCAGTACACCGCGACCGGCTCGGGGATGCAGATCGCGACCGGTACCCTCGAGGACCGGTTCGACCCCGAGGGGGGCATCGAGGACGCGCAACTCGCTGCGGGCGACGCCATCGCCGCCGCCAGCGAGCGTGACACCGCCTCGGGCAACGGCTTCGTCCTCGCCGTCGTCACCGAGGATGGTGTCGAGGTCGACGCCTACAAGTCCACGGAGGAGGTCCGATAATGCAGAACTCACAGCAGCAGGCCTACGACCGCGGTATCACCATCTTCTCGCCGGACGGCCGGCTCTATCAGGTCGAGTACGCACGCGAGGCAGTGAAGCGCGGGTCGCCGAGCGTCGGCGTCCGGACCCACGATGGCGTCGTGCTCCTCGCCGGCGGCCGCGTGCGCTCGTCACTGCAGGTGCCCGACAGCGTCGAGAAGATCCACAAGATCGACGACCACATCGGCATCGCGAGCGCGGGCCACGCTGCCGACGCCCGCCAGCTCGTCGACTTCGCCCGCCGGCAGGCACAGGTCGAACGCCTCCGCTACGAACAGCCGGTCACCGTCGAGAGTCTCACGAAGGAGATAACCGACAACATCCAGCAGTACACGCAGACCGGTGGCGCACGGCCGTTCGGTGTGGCGCTCCTCGTCGGCGGCGTCGACGAGAACGGCACACCGCGACTGTTCGAGACGGACCCCTCGGGGACCCCCTACGAGTGGCAGGCGGTCGCCATCGGGGCCGACAGCGAGGCCATCCAGAAGCGGCTCGAGGAGGAGTACGACGAGGCTCTCTCGCTCGACGAGGGGCTCGACCTCGCGCTGCGGGCGATGGCGGCCGAGAACGGCGGCACCGGCACGCTCGACCCCGTCGGGATGAGCGCGGCCCGCATCGACGCCGAGACGGGAGCCTACGAGGCGCTGACGCGGGAGGAACTGGCCTCGCGCATCGAGGAACTCGGCCTCCTCGGCTGAGGACCCCCACGGACCGAGTCAGGCTGCCGCCGAGTCCGAGTCGGTCCGACGCTCCGGCTCCGTCTCCACGCTTTCTTCTGTCTCTCCCGGCGTCTCCACGGCGGCCTCGTCCAGCGACCCCTCGGAGACGGCACGCGCGAGCGGCCGGCGTGACTCGTGGCCGACCGTGAGGTCGCGGCCGACGAACAGCGAGAGCAGTTCGTCCTCGAGTTCGAGCGTCACCCTCACCGCGAGCGGGTCGGTCGAGACGACACGCTCGGCCCACTCCGGCCCGACGTTCCAGATGGGGCGCTCGTCGAGGGCGACGCCGTGGTCGTGGGCGAACGCCACCACGGCCGGGTGGTCGAGGAGGGCCACGGTGACTGGACACCGTAGCGCGTACCCGCAGGTCCCACAGTCGAGCGAGGCACGCGCGAGCGGCAGTGCGTCGCTCGCCCCCGACTCGTCGGGTCGCACGTCGTCGGTCTCACCGTCCCCGACGAGTTCGACAGTTGCCGAGACCGCGCCACCACACTCCGGACAGTTCCCGTCGCGCATCAGCGAGATACGGTTCCTGTGGTGGGTATCGAACGCCCGCGGGAGCGACGCCTCGTCGTGGCTCCGGAACCCGCCCGGCGGGAACGGGAGCGAGAGTACGTCGCGAGCGCACGCCCCACAGGTGACCGTGGTGAGGTTGTCCCGGACCCGGAGTTCGAGGGCCTCCTCCGTACAGAACGGACACGGGTCCGCGAGCGCCACGGGGTCGCGGTCCACGCTCTCGGTGTAGGTGCCCGCCGCCACCCCACGGGCCACCTGCAACCCCGCGTAGGTCAGCGAGTAGGTGTCCGGGTCGTCCCCCTCGCCCACCGTCTTGGTGAGGTAGTGGCCGACGAGTTGCCGGAGGTGGTATGCGAACCCCGCCGTCGTCGTCTCGTCGCTGGCCTCGTAGAGTTCGGTGAACGTCCGCGCGGTCGGCGTCACGTGGCCACCGTCGGTGTCGAACAGCGCACGGAGCACGCCCACGCGTGTCTCGTTCGCCAGCAGTTTGAACGCCTCGCTGGCCGCGTCCGTGCCGGCGTAACCGTCCGTGTCGTCGTTCACCTCCACCCGTAGTGGGTTCGTCCGGTTAAGTTCCCCGCCCGAGGTGGATATCGGCGGCGCCACCTCGCGAACGTAACCCCAGACGGTTACGTGACACCCCGTACCACCACCGCGCTTAAGCGGGGTGGAGCGAACCACCAGGTATGCTCGAAGACGAGTTCGGACGTGGGTTACGGGGCGTCCGAATCTCCCTCACGGACCGCTGTAACTTCGACTGCGTCTACTGTCACAACGAGGGGCTGGGTGACACGCGCGGACCGCTGGAACCGCAGGACGACGAGATGAGCGCCGACGACGTCGTCAGGTTCCTCGAGGTCTGCGAGGAGTTCGGCGTCGAGAAGGCGAAGTTCACCGGCGGCGAGCCGATGCTCCGTGAGGACCTGGAGGAGATCATCGAGCGTACACCGGACTCCATCGAGACGTCGCTCACGACCAACGGCACCTTCCTCCCCGGCCGCGCCGAGGGGCTCGTCGAGGCGGGCCTCTCGCGGGTCAACGTCTCGCAGGACGCTCTCGACCCCGAAGCCTTCCGCGAGGTGACGAAGTCCAACGGCTACGACGACGTCATCGAGGGCGTGCTCGCCGCCGTCGACGCGGGGCTCACCCCTGTGAAACTGAACATGGTCGTCTTCGAGCACACCGCGGGCTACGTCCCCGAGATGGTCGAGCACGTCGCCGAGAACGACGGCCTCCAGCTCCAGCTCATCGAGTACATGCCCGAACTCGCGGGGCGCCCCGAGTGGGCCGTCGAGATCGACCGCGTCCACGGCTGGCTCGAGGAGCAGGCCGACCGCGTCGAACGCCGTGAGATGCACGGCCGACGCCGGTACTACGTCGGCGAGGACGAACACGGCGAGGGCGGCGGGATGGTCGAGGTCGTCGACCCCGTCGGCAATCCCGACTTCTGTGCGAACTGCGAGCGCGTCCGCGTGACCCACCAGGGGTTCCTGAAGGGCTGTCTCAACCGCAACGACGACCTCCGGCCCATGGGCAAGATGACGAAGCCCGAGATCCGCGAGGCGCTCCGTGCGACTGTCGCGAACCGGGTCCCCTACTACGGCGAGTACATGGTCCGGGACGGGGACGGCGGCTGGAAGGTCAACGAGAAGTACCTCGGGACGCCGCTGGCCAGCGACTGACCCACCGTCGAACTTTTGTTTCACCCATTCCCAACCGGGAACGAGTGCCCACTGTGGCGCGTGACCCACCGTGCAGGACGACACCGCCCCGACCCGTGGCCGCAGCGACAGCGGCCGCTCCACGCTGCTCACGTTCGTCGTCGCCCTACTCGCGCTCGCCGTCGTCGTCGCCGGCTTCCAGTTCCTCCCGGCACGGTCGGGGACGCCCGCTTACGCCGAGGGGGTCACCCCGACCGCCGAACCGACACCGTATCTCGAACCGGTCCCGAACCCGCCGGACCCACCGCTGACGAACACCTCGAAACTGACCGCCGAAGAGGTGCGCTACGTGGAGGACTGGCTGTTCTACTACGTGAACCAGGAACGGATTCGGCGTGGCATCGACCCGCTCGTTCGACACGATGGGCTGGACTTGATCGCCCGGAATCGGTCGTACAGTATGGGTTTGCGCGACAATGTTACGCATTTCTCACAAACGGGCGAACATTCGCTTGATGTAGAGTTCAGGAAGACCAGATTCGATAGCTGTCACTACTACGGAGAGAATATTGGGGCAACAAGATACGGGCCAAATCTATCTGAACAGCGATTCCCCAAAACAGTTCTCCAGATACCCAAAGAGGCTGTAAGGGGGTTTATGTACTCAACGCCGCACAGAGAAGCGATCTTAGAGAAGGATTTTGAGGAGGTCGGGATTGGGGCGTACGCGGAGCATAATTGGACGTATATTTCGATAGTCTTCTGTAACAGCGGTGACCAAAATGGGTCTGATTACTACGACCGTCATGTAGAGCCAGCGATTCGTCATCCAGAATGGTTGCCAAAAGAGACCCGGGAGGTCATCCTCTACGACTACGACCCCGATGGGTCAGAGAGTGTTGAACCACCGGCGTGGCTCGACTACACAAAGACGTTGACACCGATCCCGAACGGAACTGGATAGGCCTCCGATCCTATCAGAAACAGATCTCGAAGCCTAACGTAGTTTCAGAACAGGACTCGTCTGAATTGTCAGTCTGGGTCGACTCTTCCTCAGCGCTATCCGAAGACTCGGAAGCACTCGACTCTTCCTGACCAGAATCTGATTCGCTACCGAGGTTTGAGAACGCTTCCGTGATGCTGTCGATGGTGTCCGAGACGACATCAGTCGCCGAATCGTCGGAATCCTCGTTGTCGTTCTCTTCACTCGAGCTATCCTGACCAGTGACCGAGTCAACTGTATCTGAAAGACCACCGAACGCCTCTTTCAGCGCTCCACTTATGCTTTCACCACCGTCAGACGTGTCGCGCGATGACGAGGAACCTCCGTAAGACTCGCTAGATTTCAAGTCTCTAATCTTCTCTGTGTCGGGCTCGACAGAGGGAGCAGACGGATCGCCGTAGCGTTCCTGCCAATCTTGGAGATCAACACGTCCATCCCCCGTCAGGTCGGTGGCAACTGACTTGTCGTTCTTGCTGTACGTACTGTAGCCGGATTCCACCTCCGACGAATTGACGATGGAGACGACAGTCTCGTTCTGGGGGCTGCTTGTGTTAGCCCTGTTCGTATTCTCCTCTTGGGTCTGGTTCGCGGGGACCGGCACGTCCTCAGCCATAGCCGATCCGGGTCGGATGGTATCGTCGTCGGGTCTCGCAACTTGATACCAATCGACGTCCCAACCGGGGTGACTGTGAGGGCCGATGAAATCGTCTGGCCCCTCGTTCGGGTCTCGGTCGTAGATTAGTTCACCAGTAGCCTTGTTCCAGCATCGTATCGGTTGGTCAGATACACCCGAGCCATAATCGTAGAAAGTACAGTCCGCTGTTCTGGGACCAGATTCCTTTTTGTAAGTTTTCGATACTGACCGGCTTGAGCTTATCACGATCGAATCCGTCGCCGACTCTCCATCGTCGTCGACGGCAGTCACCTCCACCCGCTTCGACCCGTTGCCAGTCGGAACCCTCACGGACCGGACGGTGTCGGTATCCCGAACCGACGCCACTGGGGACCCGCCGCTCCAGGAGACCGTCGTCACTGAGCCGTCCGGGTCGCTCAACTCCTCTAGCGACAAGACGATAGCCTCGCCGGGGTCCACGTCACCGGGGTCGGCGATACTGACCTTCGGCGGCGCGTTCCGCTCGACGTACACGGTCTTCTCGGCGAGGAACGTCTCCTCGCCGTCGGTGGCCGTGACGACGACGTCGTGCTCGCCCGGTGAGAACGAACGGTCGACGGACCGGCTCAGCTCACCGGCCTGCCAGCGGAACGAGACGTCCCCACCGAACCCGTCCGTGACGGCGGTGTACGTCCCCGTCTCACCTTCGTCGAGAGACGCTGGTCCAGAGATGCGGAGCGAACGGTCGCAGCTCTCGGCCGAGTCGGGGTCGGTACAGGCCGGCGGGTCGATACACGTCGGGCCGAGGGTCTCCGCGCAATCGGGCCCGGGAGGGGCGTAGGGGCGAGCGGTCGGAGCCTCGACTGCCGTCGACACCGTGGCTGTCGGGCCCGTCGGCGTCGCCGCCGGTGCGGCCGCGGGTGCGGAAGTGTCGGGACTCGGTTCCGATGTCGTCGGTGGACGCGGGGGGGGAGTGTCCGAAGACGGTGTCGTCGTTCGCGTGGGACCCGCGGTGGGCGAGGTGGTCGGTGTCGCCGGTCGCTCCACGAGCACGTAGAGTGTGTCACTGGCCTGATTCCCGTCGTCGTCGGTCACCGTCACGGTGACCTCGTACCGGCCGGGCTGCGTGACGGTGAGTCGTGTCCGTCCACGGTTCGGCGGTGCTGGGACTGTCGTCCGACCGTCGGGCGTCTCGACCGCCCAGCGATAGTCGACGAGTCGGCCATCGGGGTCACGCGAGCCCGTCGCGTCCAGTGTCACCGTCGCGCCGACCGTGACTCGCTGGTCGAGCCCCGCGTCCGCGAGCGGTGCCTCTCCGTCGGTCGACTGCGCCACCACGCCCGCTGGCAGGACGGCTGCCGACAGCGTGGCCACTGTGAGGGCGAATGCGAGCATTATTCTTCCCATTCGTGTTCGGAATTAACCGAAACATCGCTCTTAAACCTAGTGCCGCAGATCGAGGGCTTGCTACGCGGTGGGGTACGAATCCGGGTCGGGAGTGGTGGTGAGAGAGGTGGGGGGAGCAGCGCCGCGGGCTCGGACGTCCGGCACAACTCAGGGGTCGGCTTCCGCCGCGACGGCGAAGCGGTCGACGGCCCCGATATCGTCGTCCACGTCGTCCAGTTCGGCACGCAGCCGGGAGAGACGGTCGCGAAGGACCCGCACCTCCGAGGCGTCCGTGTCGGAGTCGGCCTCCGCGCAGGCGACACGGCGGGCGAGGTCGAAACACCGCCGGAGACGCGCGTCGTACTCGGCCCGGCCGAGCAGGCGTTCCACGGCCGCGACCAGTCGCTCGTCGGCCACGGGGTCTGAGAGACACTCGTCGACCCGGTCCGGGAGTCGCTCGACGGCCGGCGTCTCGGCGTCGAACGGGACGACGAGCGCGACGCGGGCGTGTGTCCCCTCGAGTCTGTCGTGGAGTTCGCCAGGCGAGACGCGGGGGGTGTCCCGCGAGAGCACCACGGCCCGCACGTCGGTCTCGGTCAGGTCCGGCACGTCACCCGGTTTGCTGACCGTCAGGACGCGAAATCCGTGGTCCGCGAGCGTGCGCTCGTAGGCGGTTCGCATCGACTCGTCGTGGTGGCAGACGAGCACCCCGCCGTCGACACCGTCGGCGTCGCTCACTACACCGGGATGGGCGACGATGGTGGATAAATCCACGTCAGACACCGCGCTCCGGTCGTTTCGTCGAGGCCGAGACTCAGGCTTCGACGCCGGGTTCCCCGTCGACGGCGTCGAGTTCCTCCATCGCCCAGCGGACGACCCGCGCCTCGACCAGCGCGCGCTCGGAGTGGAGCGAGTCGGCGTCGCCGTACTCCCGGACGACGCGGTCGGCATCCGCGAGCATCTCGCGCTCGAGCGGCCGCTGGTTCGGTTCGTCGCGAGTGTCGTTCAGCAGCGCCTCGAAGTCCTCGCGGAGCACGAACGAGGCGCGGGCCACGTTACAGCGCGGGAGCGGGGTCATCCCCGTCTCGAGGACGAGGTCACGAACCACCTCCCAGTCGGACTCGCAGAAGTGGATGGAGACCTCCCCCTCGATGTCGCGCCACGCGATGGGGCCGGAGTTCTTGAGCAACTGGACGGCCCGCGGCGGGATGTCGATACGGGCCGCGGTGTCCGGGTCGTCGCAGAGACAGCACGGTTGCTCCGTCTTACCCGTGTACATCGCTCGCAGGTAGGGTGGCGAGCGGTATGGGTCCTGCGTAAGCGGCACCCGACGCACCTCCTCGGGTGCCACTCGCCCACCGCGTGTGGCTCCGTGTCACTCCCTCGCGGCCACCCGAACGATTTATCGGCGGCCTACAGGAACTCAGGGGCATGGATACGGCCGAGCGGACGCGTCTCGTCTCGCGGTTCACGGAAGAGGTGATCACCGAGGAGGAGCTCGAAGCCCTGTTCGAGCGGTCGGACCCGCCGACGGCGTACATCGGGTACGCCCCGACCGGCGAGATGCACATCGGACACTTCACCACGATGCGCAAGCTCGCCGACTTCCTCGACGCCGGCGTCGAGGTGACGGTCCTCGTCGCGGACCTGCACGCCCACTTGGACGACGAGAAGTCGCCGTTCGCCCTGCTCGACGCGCGCTCGGCCTACTACGAGACGGCCATCGAGGGGATGATCGAGGCGGCCGGCGGCGACCCGGAGCGGGTGTCGTTCGTCCGCGGCACGGAGTACCAGCTGGAGCAGCCGTACACGCTCGAGCTCTACCGGATGATGGCCGAGACGACCATCTCGCGCACGCAGCGGGCGGGCAGCGAGGTCGTCCGCGAGTCCGACAACCCCAAGCTCGGCGGGCTGACCTACACGCTGATGCAGAGTCTCGACGTCGGCGCGCTCGAGGCCGACATCGCCTACGGCGGCATCGACCAGCGCGGCATCTACATGCTCTCGCGCGAGATCCTCCCGGACTACGGCTACGAGAAGCCCGTCTGCGTGTTCGCCCCTCTGCTCTCCGGACTGACCGGCGGGAAGATGTCGGCCTCCGAGGAGTCCTCGAAGATCAACCTCACCGACGACGACGAGACGGTCGCCGAGAAGATACAGGCGGCCTACTGCCCGCAGGGCGAGGTCGAGGACAACGGCGTGCTCGAGTACCTGCAGTACCTCGTCTTCCCGGTGTTCGACGTCCGTGACGAATCGCTCGTCGTCGAGCGTCCCGAGGAGTACGGCGGCGACCTCGTCTACGAGAGCTACGCGGAACTCGAAGCCGACTACGTCTCGGGCGAACTCCACCCGGCCGACCTGAAGCCGGCGGCCGCCGCGGCCATCTCGACGGTCGTCGAGCCCGTTCGCGACCGCCTGCTCGGGGAGCCGGACCTGCTCGCCGAGGCGTACCCGGAGAAGTACGACTGACTCAGGCGTCCGTGTCGAGCCAGCTGTCGGCCCAGTTCTCGATCTCGCTGAACACCGGACAGAGCGCCTCGCCCTTCTCTGTCAGGCTGTAGTAGGTCGCCACGGGCGCGTCCTCCTCGAGACGCCGGTGGACGAGCGCCGACTCCTGCAGGTCGTCGAGGACGCGTGAGAGCGTGCGAGAACTAGCGTCCGTCGACCGCTTGAGTTCGTTGAACCGCTTCTCGCCCTCCGTCAGGTCGTGGAGGACGACGAGCCGCCACTTCGAGCCGATCTGTTCCATCGACTCTACGACCGGGCAGGGGCTACTCGCGTTGCGCTCCACGTCGGCCGACACGTCCTCGCTCGAGGGAGTGGGCTGGGATGACATCGGTGTTACGTGGTATCCGGTACGTCCGGGAATCGGTATATAGGTTCGCTTTCGTACCAGGTAACGCGATGAAACCAGTATCCGAATCCGAACTCGATACCGACGTGCGACCCCCTGTCACCGGCGAGGTGACGGCGTGAGCTACCTCCTCCAGTCCGGCCTCTTCGCCTCGGCCGGTGCGGACGAGGTGTTCCTGCTCGCTCGGGTCTTCTTCGGCGGCGTCGTGGCGTTCATGGGGCTCAACCACTTCACGAACCTCGACGACATGGCAGGCTACGCGGGGATGAAGGGGGTCCCGGCACCCGAGTTCTCCGTCGTCGCCAGCGGACTGATGCTCGTGCTCGGCGGTCTGAGCGTCCTCACGGGAGCGTTCGTCGTCCTCGGGGCGGGCGCACTCGCCGTCTTCCTCCTCGTCTCGGCGCTGACGATGCACGACTTCTGGACCGTCGAGGACCCACAACAGCAACAGACGGAGCTGACCCAGTTCCTGAAGAACGTCACCATGGCCGGTGCGGCCCTCGTGTTCCTCGCGCTCGCCGGCGCGCCGTGGGGCTACGCGCTCGACGTGGGCGTCCTCTGAGCGGCCGCGTTCCGTTCACGGGTATCGATTCGCGGGGCGACGACACCGGCGACGACGGCCCTGTCTGCCGGCGGGACGCCGCTCGGCACGCGCAGAGCAGACAGGTGACCGACAGTCGGGTATAAATATCCCCCGTATGGAAAGGGGCATCTAGATAAGGGCGGCTGAGCAATCGCCCCCTGTATGACGCACACGTGTAGGAACTGCAAACGGACGTTCACGTCCGAACTGCGCTACGAACTCCACCAGGACAAGTGCTCTGACGAGACCCTCGTATGCAGCCAGTGCGGCGGGAAGTTCAGCGAACGACGCGCCACACGAGACGGCTGGCACTATCGGTGTCCGAACGACGAGTGCGAGGGCGAGGGCCTCGGCGAGGACCTCCGTGCCGTCGGCGACTTCACCGTCGCCCCGACCCGGTAACCCCGTACCGCTCACCGACCACCACCGCCCGACAGGGGGGTTCCTGCACGTCTTCCGTTCGCTCACGCTTTGCTCAGTGCTAGCAGTTCTATCCGTTCCAGCGCCCGTCGACAGACCGCCGCGTACGGCGCGGCCAGCGGCGGCACCTCGAACGCCGCCCGGCAGGCGTCCGGTCCCACCGCCTCGACACGATGCCCAGTCGCCGGCACGCCTGCCACCGACCACGTCCAGCGGTAGTCCGTACACCCCGTCACCTCGAAGGGGACCCACCCCAGTGGCGTCCGGACTCGCCCCGTGGTTCCCCGCTCGACGAGACGCACGTCGCAGTCGACGGCCTCGACCGACGGTCCCCACTCGGGCCAGCACCGGGTGTCTCGGAAGATGGCCCACACACGCTCACGCGGGGCGTCGACGTGCCGCGAGACGAGCAGCCGTCGGCCGTCGGGAGTCCGTTCCAGTCGCACGGGACGAGGTACGCTTCGGGCAGTGATGGCCCTTCGGTTCAGCCCCGACCCGACGCGAACGTTTAGGGGAGCCCCCCGCATCGGTGGGCCCAATCGGATGATCGAGGTAGCCGAGCTACGCAAGGAGTACGGCGGCTTCGTCGCCGTCGAGGGGAGCACGTTCTCGGTGGCACCCGGCGAGGTGTTCGGCATCATCGGCCCGAACGGGGCCGGCAAGACGACGACGCTGAAGATGCTCGCCGGCCTCGTCGAACCGACCGCCGGCGAGGCTACGGTCGCCGACCTCGACGCCGGCGACCCCGCCATGCGTCAGCGGCTCGGATTCCTCCCCGAGGAGTCACCGCTCTACGAGGAGATGACGCCACTCTCGTACCTCCGGTTCTTCGCCGACCTCTACGGGGTCGACCGCGACACGGCCGACGAGCGCATCGAGCGGACGCTCGACCGGCTCGACCTCGTCCACCGCGACCGGGCACTCGGGGACGTCTCGAAGGGGATGAAGCGGAAGGTCGCCATCGCCCGCTCGCTCGTCAACGACCCGGACGTGCTCATCTACGACGAACCAGCCTCCGGGCTGGACCCGCTGACCACGAACTACATCATCGATTTCACGCGCGACCTCGCGGACCGGGGCAAGACCGTCGTCTTCTCGGCACACAACCTCTACCACGTCGAGTCGGTCTGTGACCGCATCGCCATCATGAACGAGGGGACCGTCGCCGCCCAGGGGACGGTCCCGGACCTGCGCGAGCGCTACGGCGAGACCGAGTACCACGTCTACACGACCAGGCGGGTCGACGGGGCGGACCCGCGCGAGGACGGCGACGGGTTCGTCACCGTCGTCGACTCGATGGACGCCGTCGACGCCGTGCGCGAACAGGTCCGCAAGCGCGGTGGGTCGGTGCTGGACCTCCGGACCGTCGAACCGTCGCTCGAACGGGTCTTCCTCGACCTCGCCGAGCGCGAGAGTGCGACGCCGGCGCCCTCTGCACGCGCCACCGCGAGCGAACCAGTCGCCACCACCGACACCGATGGCCCCACGCAGGGCACCGAATGAAGCCGCCGCTCCGACCCCGGATCGTCGCTCGTATCGCCCGCTGGGAGGTGCTGAAGGGGGCCGGCACGGTCGACCGGAGGTCCGTCGCCGTCCTCGTGGTCGCCCTGCTCGCCGTCGTACCTGTCGGCGTCCTCGCCGCCAGCGGCGGAGTCGCGCTCGACGAGGGTATCTACCGCGTCGGCATCGAGCCCTCCAGCCCGTACTACGAGGTGGCCGAGGCGGACCCGACGTTCCGCGTCGCCGGGACCGGTGCGGGTGCCCTCGCGGGCGGCCTCCACCCCGACGAGGGGTACGACCTCGTCGTCGAGGGCCGTCGCATCACGCTCGCCAGCGACGACGACGGCTTCACCGCGAAGTCGCGGGCAGCACTCGCGGCGCTCCGCGAGTCCGTCGGGTCGTTCAACGACGCCCGGATGCGACTCGAGGGGAACCGAACTGCGGCCGCGCCCGTGACCGTCACGCTCCGGTACACCGAACGCGAACGCGTCCGCGAGGTCGTCGCCCGGCGGGCCGGCGACGGTGTGGGGGACGACGCCAGCGGCGGGGGCCGTGGTGGCTCTGGCGACGGTCCGCACGGCGGGCCCACCTCCGACGACGCTGACGCGAGCAGGGGGGACCCGTCGAGTGATGGCGGCTTCGGCGCACCCAGCCTCGGCGACGACCTGTTCGGTACCGGCACGTCGACGGGCGCGCCGTCGGACATCGCTCCACCGTTCCCGTTCCAGTCGCTCGTCCTCGCGTTCGCGTTCGTCGTCCCGCTGAACTTCGTCGTCCAGGCGTACTCCTCCTCGATACTCCGTGAACGCATCAAGCGCCGTGGCGAGTTGCTCCTCGTGGCACCCGTCGCGCCCCGCGAGATCGTCGCCGGCAAGACGCTCCCGTACTTCCTCGGGGCACTCGCCATCGCCACCGGTATCACCCTCGTCGTCGGTGGCGGCCCACTCTCCGTCCTCGCCGTCGTCCCGCTCGCGCTCCTGTTCCTCGGTGCCTCGTTCGTCGGTGCGATGTTCGCCCGGTCGTTCAAGGAGCTCACCTTCGTCACCGTCTCGGTGTCCGTGTTCCTGACGACGTTCGCGTTCGTCCCCGCCATCTTCACCGACATCGACAGTGTGGCCCTCATCTCCCCGCTCACGCTCGTGGTGCGGGACCTGACGGGCGCCCCGGTCTCGGCCGGCGACGTGGCCTTCGCCACCCTGCCGACGACACTCGCGGCCCTCGTCCTGTTCGCGCTCGGGACTGGCGTCTACCGCGAGGAGGATATGTTCACCCAGCGCCCCGTCCACCTGAAGGCGCTCGACGCGCTGGCGGGACGCATCAGCCGGCCGCGTTCGCTGGTGCTCGTGACGGCGCTGCTCGTCCCGTTCGTGTTCGTGGCCGAACTGCTCGCCGTCGCCGTTCTCTACCCGGCGCCGCGCGGCCTCGCCGTCCCACTCGTCCTCGTCGCGGTCGCCGTCGTCGAGGAGTTCGCCAAGTCCGCGCCTGTCCTCGCCGGGTTCGTGAACGCCCGTTACTCGCGGGACTACCGGACCGCGCTCGTCGCGGGTGCGGCCTCGGGCCTCGGCTTCTTCCTCGCCGAGAAGTTCACCCTCGTCGCCCAGCTGGTCGGTCTGCCGAACCAGGACGTCGGGAGCGCAGCCATCGGCGTCGGGCCTGGCGTCTCGCCACTCGTGCTCGTCGCGCTCTTGGTCGCGCCGCTCGCGCTCCACGTCGTCACCGCCGCCATCTCGGCGCTCGGCGCCGCGAGGGACACGGAGTGGTGGCTCGTCGGCGTGGGGACGGCCGTCCTCGTCCACGTCGCCTACAACCTCACGGTGGTGACCCAACTTGTCTGACCGCCCCCTCCGCTCGCGGTTGACGGTCTCGAAGCGCGATCTCTCGGCGCTCTCGCGGGAGAAGACCATCGTCCTCGCGTTGCTCATCCAGCTGTTCGTCGCCGCCTTCTCCTCGTTCCTCGTCGTCGGACTCACGTCGCTCTACGCGCCGGGGTCGGTCGAGGGGGGCGACGTGACGGTCGCCGTCGTCGGCGACGCGAGCGACGAGTTCGTCGACGCCGCGGCCGAGGTCGAGGGCCTCGTCGTCGCCGAGTACGACAGCCTCGACACCGCGACGGGCGCCTTCGAGGTGGACCAGGCACAGGCGGTGGTCGAAGCGCGAACCGAGGACGACCGCATCCGGGTCACGGTGACGGCGCCCGCCTCCAGCCTGCGGAAGACCGTCGTGGTCGTCCGCCTCCGTGAGGCGCTGGAGGCGCTCGAACGGACCGAACGCGTCGAACGCTCGGCCAACCTCGAGCACGAACTCGTCCCCCTGCCGCCGGAGGTCGACGCCAGCCCCTACCTCGGGTTCTCCTACACCGTCCTCGTCCCGCTCTTGCTGTTCCTCCCCGTGTTCATCTCGGGGTCGGTCGCGGTCGACTCGGTGACCGAGGAGGTCGAGCGGGGCACCCTCGAACTCCTCCGGGTGGCGCCGCTCTCGCTCACGGAGATCGTCGAGGGGAAGGGCCTCGCCGCGGCCGGCCTCGCCCCCGCACAGGCCGCGCTCTGGGTCACGATGCTCTCGCTCAACGGTATCCCCGTCTCGAACGTCGTCGGCGTCCTCCTGTTCGTCGCGGCGCTGTCCGTCATCGTCGTCGGTGGCGGCGTGGGGGTGGCGCTCGCCGTGCCCGACCGCCAGCGTGCGCAGTTGCTCTACTCGCTGGGCGTCCTCGGGGCGTTCGCGGCCGCGGCGTTCCTCCCCGAACCGCCCGCGACCACCGCGGCCCGCCTCGCCATCGACTCGCCTGCCGCGACGACACTCCCGTCGGTGGCGGGCTACGCCGTCGTCGCCGTCCTCGTCGTCGTGGGTCTCCGTCTGTTCGTCCGACGGGTCGACCCCGAGTCCCTCTGATTCCCTCCGGGAGCGGGATTTTTGTCGGGCGCCCACGACGCTCGGCCATGGAGTACACCACCCTCGGTGACACCGGCGTGACCGTCTCGAAGCTCTGTCTCGGCTGCATGTCGTTCGGTGACCCGGACTGGCGCGAGTGGGTCCAGGAGGAGTCGTTCGGCCACGACCTCGTCGAGCGCGCCATCGACCTCGGCATCAACTTCTTCGACACCGCGAACATGTACTCTCGCGGCGAGTCCGAGCGCATCCTGGGCGACGCGCTGGAGGGGTACAAGGACGAGAGCGTCGTCGCCACCAAGGTGTTCTTCCAGATGGACGACGACGACCCGAACTCCGGCGGCCTGTCGCGCAAGACCATCGAGACGCAGCTGGACGCCTCGCGCGAGCGCCTCGGGATGGACACCATCGACCTCTACCAGACCCACCGCTGGGACTACTCCACCCCCATCGACGAGACGATGCGCGCGCTCTCGGACGCGGTGCGCCGCGAGAAGGTCCGGTACCTCGGTGGCTCCTCGATGTGGGCTCACCAGTTCTCGGAGGCGCTCCACACCAGCGACGACCTCGGGCTCGAGCGGTTCGCCACGATGCAGAACCACTACAACCTCGCCTACCGCGAGGAGGAACGCGAGATGCTCCCGCTCTGCGAGAAGGAGGGCATCGGCGTGCTCCCGTGGTCCCCGCTCGCCCGCGGGTTCCTCACCCGCCCACACGAGGAGTACCTGACGACCACGCGCGCCGAGACGGACGACCACGCGCAGGCCCACCCCTACGCCGACAACGGGGGACGGGAGGTCAACGAGCGCGTGCAGGAACTCGCCGCCGAGGAGGACGCCTCGATGGCACAGATCGCGCTCGCGTGGCTCCTCCACAAGGAGTGGGTCGACGCACCCATCGTCGGCACGTCCAGCATCGAGCACCTCGAGGAAGCGGTGGCCGCACTCGACATCGAGTTGAGCGACTCGGACATCGAGTACCTGGAGGAGCCCTACGAGCCGGTGCCGGTCTCGGGCCACCGGTAGCGCCGCCAGCCCCCCGAGTCACTCCTCATCCCGCTCACTCTCGCCGCGCGAACAGGAGTGCGCCGGCCAGCAGCCCCACGAGCGTCGCCACCGCCCCGAACCCCGGACCGGCCGAGGCCGTGGGCGTCCGCTCGTTCAGGGCCGCCCAGCCATCCCTGGTCGTCGACACGGGTGTGACCGTCTCCGTCGCCCCCACCGCCGGGGCGGCCGTGTCCGCCGCCGTCGCACTCGCCGGCGCGGGCGTCGTCGCACTGCTGGGACTCGTCGGTGTCGGCGTGGGGTCTGGTGTCGGCGTGGGGTCTGGTGTCGGCGTGGGGTCTGGTGTCGGCGTGGGGTCTGGTGTCGGCGTGGGGTCTGGTGTCGGCGTGGACGTGGGCGTCGGCGAGGGGAACGGCGTTCCCTGTTCGGGCGGCGTGCGGGTCGGGGTGGGTTCGACGGTCGCCGCCGGGGTGGGGGTCGGCGTCGGACTCACCGTCGGGGCCGGCGTGGGCGTCGGCGTGTCGGCCGACGGCGGCGGCCCGAGCCTCTCGACGGCCTCCTCCCGGTCCGCACAGTCACAGACCGCGAACCAGTGTGAGGTGGTCGTCTCCTCGACGTAGGTCCTGTCGGGCTTCGTCCCCGCGAGCGATGCCTCGATCTGGTACCACCCCGGCTCCGACGGGTTGTCGAAGCAGTTCGTCGTGAGCGAGACGAACTCGTCGCCGGCGTCCAGGTTCGTGGACCTCCCGAACGCGTCACCCTCGTCGTAGAAGTCGGCCCTGAACACGTCCTCGTCGATGGTGGTCGACTTCACGTACTGGGTGAGCGACTCGTCGGTCGCGGTCCCATCGGCGTCGTTCCCCCGGTCGATGCCGAACACCTCGGAGTTCGACGGCCCACACCCGGTGAACCCCCCCTCGTCCCAGCGAGCGACGATGTAGTCGAGGGAGGCGATGTCGATGGGCGAGACGGAGAACTGCTCGTAGGTAGCGTCCTCGAGTCCCGGCTGGCGGTCCACGGGGACGACCTCGAAGTCGGCCCGTACGCCGTGGGGGGAGCCGCTGGCGCCACCCGCGAGGAGGGTCGTCGAAACGACGACGGACACGAGGAAGAGGACCGCGAGCGAGGGTGCGAGCGTTCGAGCGGTCGACTGACGGGACATGCTGCTCGGCCGAGAGACGACGAGTGTGGGCCTATGCTTGTTGCCGACGATTGAAGGGAGTACTAAACCCCCCATAGGTCGGGAGAAGCGCTGCTGACGGCCGTCGAAACGACTGGACGGTAGTTATATGCCAGCGTGGCCGTTTGTCTCCGCTATGCGGCACGTGACGTTCGTCGTTGTTCCGAAAGAGGGTGGGTTACACCCCGCTGCCGACGCCCTGGAGGCGCACCCGTCTATCTCCCGTGACACCATCCTCCACCTGAACCTGCTCAACGACGGCACCGCGGTGGCGCTGGACCACCACCGTGGCGACCCGGAGGTACTGCGCGGGATACTGGCCGACTGCCCCGACATCATCCGCTACGACGTGACGGAGGGCGAGGACGGACTGGAGGCGTACATCCACTTCCACCCCAACGAGGCGGCGGCGGCGCTCCTCTGGCTGACCAACGAGTTCGAACTCATCGTCGAGACCCCCATCGAACCCGCCGACGAGTCCGGCGCCATCCGCGTCGGCATCATCGGAGCCGACGACGTCGTCCAGCGTGCCATCGACTACGTCCCGGACAACGTCAGGCTGGAACTCGAACGCCTGTCGGACTACGAACCCGGCTCGAAGGAGCTGATGGCGATGCTCACCGACCGACAGCGAGAGATCCTCGCCACGGCCGTCGAGGTGGGGTACTACGACGTGCCACGTCGCGCCACCCACCAGAACATCGCGGACGCGCTCGACCTCTCGACGACGACGGTCGGCGAGCACCTCCGGAAGATCGAAGCGAAACTCCTCTCGGACATCGTCAAGTAGCCAGGCCGACCGCCGCGACGCCTCCTCACTCCGCCAGTCGACTGCCGACGTACCCCGTCACCGCGCCCACGAGACCCGTCGGGATGCCCACCTCCACCAGCGTCGGCCGCAGGTCCGCGACGGCGAACGGGCCGGACGAGGACGACGACCCGGCCGCCGCGTCCGACGCCGCCGCCGGCGCGTACTGCGAGAGGACGCCGAACGTGAGGAACAGCGCGAGCGCCGCCAGCACGTAGAACCCGAGCGTCGAGGAGACGCCGGAGAGGCCCGCCACGAGTACCCCCCGGTCGGGGTACGACCGCCCGACCGACAGCCCCGCGACGGCGGCCAGCACCGGCCCCAGCAGCATCGTGTTCACGACGGCCAGGACGAGGACGATCCCGACCAGCGTGTTGTCGAGCGGGTTCGCTCCAGGGTCGACGAACGTCTCGATGAGGAAACCGATGGTGAAGTTGGCCGCGAGACCGTAGCCCACACCGACCACGGCGAACGTCGCCAACACCCACCCGGCGGTCCGGAGCGACGGTCTCGAGGCCCCCGCGGCGACCGATTCGTCGTCCGTGACGGTCCCCCCTGCACCCGTTCGCACCCCCCCGCCACCGTCGGCTCTGGTCCGCTCGGGGCCGACCTCGCCGACAGGCTCGTCCGTGCTCATGGCCGTCCACACCGGACCCGAGCGCCTAACGCTGGTGCCGTCTCACGACGGCCGGTTTTGCCCCGCTCGCGGGCCGACTCAGCGGAACCGGTAGACGAACGCCCCGAGTCCCGCGACCGGGAGTCCGAACGCCAGCACGTAGGGGAGTGCGTACGCGAGGGCGACCGCGATTGACTGGAACGCGACGACGACGCCGTTCACCGAGGACGTGAACGCCGAGAGGAGTCCGGTCTCGTGGAACCCCGGCTTCGGTTCGGGAGTGACATCCGGCCGGGGCTCGTGGAGGGTCACCGTCACCGTCGAGAGTGCGACCCGGTTGCGGAGCGACTCGCGCTTGGCCTCGAGCCGCTCGACCTCGCCCTGCACCTCCGAGAGCCGTTCCTCGACGGCGAGCACCTCCTCGGTGTCGCTCGCGTTCTCGTAGAGCGCGCGGAGTCGCTCACGCTGGGCTTCGAGGTTGTCGATGCGAGCGTTCAGGTCCACCAGCTGGTCGGTCACGTCCTGTCGGTCCGAGGTGGCCGACTCGACCGTCCCCACGCCGCGTGCGCCCGCGTACACGTCCGAGAAGTTCCCGCTGGGCACCCGGAGGACGAGCCGACCGCGCGTCCACGTCTCGTTGCCGCGGCGTTCGACCTCCCGGTTGGACGTGGCGACGAAGCCGCCGCGCGATTCGACCAGTTCGCGGAGGGACTCGCTAGCGTTCTCGAAGGAGTCGACCTCGGCCGAGACGGTGGCGGTCCGGATGATGGCGCGGTCCGCTCGGACCTGTCCGGAGGTGCCCGTCGCGTCGTCGGAACTCGAGGCGGCGGCCGCCGTCGCCTCGGGTTCGGCCTCGGGGGCACCCCCGCCGTCACCGCTGCCGCGGGAGAGTGACGTGTCCCCGCCGTCGCCACTATTGTCGCTCAGACCGGCCCCGCTACACCCCGCGAGGAGGACGAGCACCACGGTCGCGACCACCGCCAGTCGTCGGCTACGCGTTGGCATGACTGGAGGATGGACAGACGCACGAAAGGCTACGTCGGAAGCTCAAACGCCCGTTTTACTCTAGCCACGACCGTCCGGCACCGTCAGACCGAAACCCTCGCGCACCGTAGGTGAACCATGGCCAGCACCGACGCGGTCGGCGAGCGACGGTCGGGCCCGACGCCGCTCCTCGAGATGACGTGGGAGGACCTGCTGTTCGCCCACTGGTCGGTCGACCCGGCCGTGGTCGCCCGACGGCTCCCCGCGGGCTACGAGGTGGACACCTTCGACGACGAAGCGTACCTCGGCGTCGTCCCGTTCGTGATGCGGAACGTCCGCCCGGCGTTCCTCCCCTCGCTCCCCGGTCCGTTCGACCGGACGTTCGGGGAGTTGAACCTCCGCACCTACGTCCGGGGGCCCGACGGCACGCCCGGCGTCTACTTCTTCAACCTCGACGCCGACGACCTGCTCTCGGTCGGCGTCGCCCGGTCGCTGTTCCGCCTCCCGTACTACCGGGCCGAGATGGACGTGGACCCGAGCGGTGGGTCCGTCACCTTCCGGAGCGAGCGGACCCACCGGAACGTGCCAGCCTGTCGGTTCGAGGCGACGTACGGCCCCGACGGCGACCCGTTCACCCCCGAGGAGGCGACGCTCCCGCACTTCCTCACCGAGCGCTACCGGTTCTACACCGTGGACGACGGCGGCCGGACGTACTACGGCGACATCGGCCACGAGCCGTGGACTCTCGTGCCGGCGACGGCCGACATCCGCCGGAACGACCTGTTCACCGCCAACGGGTTCGAGCGGCCTGACGGCGATCCGTCCCTCCTCTACGCCCGCCGCATCGACGTGACCGCCGGTCGGGTCCACCGGGTGTAGTCGAATGCCGGAACTATTTGTCGGTGGCCGGTGGAGTGCGGACGATGAGTGACGGTGACGGTTCGAGCGACGCCGAGACGGCCACCCGGTCGGCGCGGGCCGAGGAGTCACCGGCGTCGGGGGGGACCGACGCGGTCAGCGAGGAACCGGCCGCAGACGAGGCCGGCACACCCGAGACCCGAGGCGCCGAGGCGTCGGCGCCCGCTCCCACGGAGATAGACGTCGGCGACCTCGTCGGCCCGGAGCGCCGGCTGGACCCGAAGGTGCGGTACGTCTGGGTGCTACAGGCCGCCATCTCCTCGCTGATATTCGGCGTGATGGTCGGACTCCCGGCGTTCCTCGTCTTCGAGCGGCCGTTCGTCGGCCCCGCCGTCTTCTTCCTCGTGTTCACCGTCGGCGCGACGCTCGCCGTGTTCCGGTACCGCCGGTGGAGTTACCAGGTTCGCGAGGACTCGCTGTTCCTCGACCGCGGGGTCGTCACACAGACCAGGACGGTCGTCCCGTACGTCCGCATCCAGCACGTCGACGCCTCACGCGGACCGGTCGAGCGAGCGTTCGGACTCGCCACGGCCGTCGTCTACACGGCCGGCTCTCGCGGGGCCGACGTCTCCATCCCCGGGCTCACGCCCGAGCGGGCCGACGACCTGCAGGACCGCCTGAAGCGACTCGCCATCGCCGCCGAGGGCGAGGACGCCGTATGAGCCAGCGCCTCGCCCCCCTCTCGGTCGGCTACCGGGCCATGGAGACGGCCGCCCGACTCGGCTGGATCCTCATCTTCGTCACCTTCGGTTCCTCGCAGGTGCTGGAGGCGTGGCAGACCGGCCTGCTCGTCGTCGGGGGACTCCTCGCGGCCGGCCTCTATCAGGTCGTCTACTGGCAGCGCTTCGAGTACGAACTCACCGCCGACACGTTCGACATCCGCTCGGGCGTGTTCTCCCGTCGGACCCGCGAGATCCCCCTGCGCAGGGTCCAGAACGTCGACCTGCAACGCAACGTCGTCCAGCGGGCGCTCGGGCTGACGGAGGTGCGGCTGGAGACGGCTGGCGGGTCGGACACCGAGGCACAGCTCCGGTTCGTCACGGAGACCGAAGCCGAGCAGCTCCGCGCCGAGATATCGCGGCTCAAGCGGGGCGCCGCGGAGACGCCAGCCGGTGAACCCGCCACCGAACCCGAGGCGGAACTCCTGTTCGCCGTCACCCCCCGTGAGCTGTTCGTGCTCGGTATCGTCAGCGTCGACCTGCGACTGCTCTCGCTGGTCACCGTCGTCCTGCCCATCCTCGTCCCGTCGGTGGGCGCCGGGATGGGGCCGGTGCAGGACCCGCTGGTCGCGTTCGCGCTGAGTGCGCCCATGGCTGCCGCCGTCATCATCGTCGTCGCCGCGCTGATATCGGGGCTCTACTCCGTCACGAACTACTGGGGGTTCGAACTCCGTCGGGCAGAGGACGAACTCCGGTACGACCGTGGCCTGTTCCAGCGGTTCTCGGGGACCATCCCGCTGGCGAAGGTGCAGGCCCTCTCGCTCACCGAGAACGCCCTCGCGCGGCGGCTGGGCTACGCCTCGCTCTCCGTGGAGACGGCGGGCTACGGTCCCGGCGACGCCTCCGGCTCACAGTCGGCGGTCCCCATCGCCGAACGCGACCGTGTCGTCTCGCTGGCCCGGTCGGTCGAGCCGTTCGGACCGGTGGAGTTCGAGCGGCCGCCGAAGCGGGCCCGGCTCCGGTACGTCGTCCGGTACACCGTCGTCGCCCTGTTCGTCGTCGCGGCCGCGTACGCCGCCAACCGGTTCACCGGGTTCACGTTCGCGTGGTACGTCGCGTTCGCGCTGCTCCCGCTCGCCCCCGTCGGTGCCCACCTGAAGTGGCGGAACCTCGGTTACGCCCTGCTGGAGGACCACTTCGTCGCCCGCGGCGGCTTCTGGTCGCGAGAGACGCGCATCGTGCCGTACTACCGCGTCCAGACGGTCATCGAGTCGGCGACGGTGTTCCAGCGGCGACGCGACCTCGCGACCCTCGTCGTCGACACCGCGGGGAGCGGTGGCCTGACGGGGAGCGACGCCCGGGCACTCGACATCGACGCCGACCGGGCGGCCGAACTCCGGGACGTCGTCGAGGAGCGCCTCCAGCGCGCGCTGGACGACGCGCGTGCCGAACGTCGTCGCCGACGGCTGGTGGAGCTGCAGCGGACCGAGACGGGCGGGTTCGGCGGGGACGTCTCCCCCACCGACGACTGACAGTGACCCGGTCGGTCGCTCGTGACGTGCCGCTTCAGGAGACTCCGCCACCGAGGATGCCGTCCCCGGACGACGTGGCCTCCTCGTTGGCGGCGGTGAGCGTGAGTTGCGTCGTCGCCACCATCACCGCCGGGTGGGTGCCGGCGATCCGCTCCAGACCGGCGTACCCGACGTTCTGCTCGGGCCACGCGGTCGGACTCGTCGCCTCCTCGTAGGTCGGGAGCCCGTCGGTCCCGTTCATCGCTAGCGGGGAGTTCGACGCCGAGGTTCGCAGCGAGACGGTGAACCGGAGCCCGATGTACCGGGTGGCGTTCGTCCCGTCGGCCTCGTTGTCGAGCAGGGACGTGTCGCCGGCGGACCCGTACGAGCCGTTGAGCAGGTTCCCGCCGCCGCTGATACTGAACCCGCTGAGGTAGTCGCCGGGGGTCTCGCCGATGTCGGAGTCGCTCCCCGGTAGCCCAGCGTAATCGGGCCGTGAGTCCGTGTCCGAGAACAGGACGATGGGCGGGATCTCGCTCGCGGGCGGCTCGCTCTTGAAGTAGTCGTCAGTCCGGCTGGTCCGTTCCGAGGCACGGCTGAACAGCGGGAACCGGCCGCCACCCTCCGGGAACACGCCCGAGGTACCCTCGTTGGTGAGCTTCTCGGGGTAGAACTCGTCGTTGTCGAGGAAGGGCGTCTCGCGGAACACCGGGACGTAGCTGTCCTGTAGCAGGGGATAGGTCCCGTAGTCGTTACCGAGCGTCTGGTAGATGTCGTCTCGGAGCGCGTCTATCTCGCTCTCCCACGCGGGGAGCACGACCCCACCAGGGCCCTGTTCGAGTCGTGCCTCCACGAGGATGCGGGCGCGTTCCACCACCTCGTCGAACCCGTTCCACTGGATTCGCAGCCGCGGCTTCACGAACACCTCGGTGATGTTCCCGTCGTCGTTGGTGACGGTGCCGATGTTCTGGCTCTGTACGTTGAGCGTCGAGCCGGCCTGCGCCGCCCCGAGGCCAGTCGCCCCGAGGCCGAGCGCGCCGACGACGCCCAGACCGCCGACCGTCTTGAGGTAGGTTCGTCGTTCCATGGTTGTCCGAGCCGACGGGGCGAACGAGACGGCGACCGAAGCCTCCCAACCCCCCGAGGGCTCCATCCGTCGCTGAGGAGTGTACTGCGATAGTTACAGACTCGTTGAACTGTCAGTCTGGCTGCCCAAACTTTCACAGACGACGACGAAAGTCGAAGGGGGTCGCTGGCGTACGGAAGCTTGCCTGTAACGACGCTAAGAGTGTACTAACCACGTGACGTACCCGCCGTCGGGACCTACTCGAAACACTGGAACTCCACGACCCGCCCCTCTGGGTCGTCGGCGAAGAACTGGTAGATACCGTAGGTCTCGTTGAGGTGGGGCGTCTCGCGGGCGGCCGCGGCGAGGCGCTCGTGAGCCGCGTCGACGCCGCCACGGTCGGGGACGACGAACGTGAGGATGCCGTCGGTCTCCGGGTCGGCCCGGTCGCAGAAGCCGAAGTGGAAACCGTCGTACTCGAGGATGGTGCAGTCCGGTTGCTCGCGCCAGACCGTCGCGCCCACGCGCTTCGTGTAGAAGTCGACGACCGCGTCGAGTGCGCCGGTCCGGAAGAAGACGATGCCTCCTTCGTCCATGTCGGTCGGTGCGTGGCCCCCGGCAAAGCGGTTGGGGTCTCGCCGCCGGGAGCCCCGACCGGCGAGGCAGTTCGTCGCACGCCCACGGCTGGTTGAAGTCGCGTCGGCTGGTACTCAGTGTATGGACTCCATACGATACGTCGAGACCATCGGGATGACCGACGAGGAGGCGATGACTCGCCTCGAGGAGACCCCGTCGGGCGTCCTCGCCCTCGCGAAGTCCGACCGGGCGTACGCCATCCCCATCTCACACACGGTCCAGGCCGGGCGGCTCTACCTCCGGCTCACCGACGAGGGGGACAGCGAGAAACTGGAGTTCCTGGAGCAGACCAGTGAAGCCACGTTCGTCTGCTACGGCGAGGAGGGGAACGCCTCGTGGAGCGTCGTCGTCCGGGGCGACCTCGAGGAGGTGGGCACGGACAAGACGGGCGAGAACCCGTTCGAGCCCATCCGCGTGTTCGGCGACGACGTCTCCGAACTGACCGTCCGGGTGTTCGCGTTCCGCGACCCCGCGCTGACGGCCCGGCGGACCGTCGGCGAGCAGCCGTGGGAGGTGGTCCTCCCGCGCGACTAGAGCAGTCGCAGGACGCCGAGGTAGTCGAAGTCGAAGACGAACAGGTAGAGCTGCGTCACACCGGCGAGCGCTAGCAGCGCGCCCGCGACACGCGAGACGCGGCCGGTGTTGCGCTGCAGGACGTGGAGCAACCCCTCCCGGCCCAGCGCCGACAGCAGCGTCACGGCGACCATCAGCACCGACATCCCGAGAGCGTAGGCGCCGAGCGTGACCGCGGCCCCGACCGGACCGTTGCCGAGCGCGAACAGGGCGAGTCCGACGAACACCGGCGCGGTGCAGCCGGCGGCGGCGACGCCGTAGACCACGCCGAACAGGAGGTAGCCGGTGGCCGACCGGCGGCGCTCGGGGAGCGGCAGGTGGAAGGCGCTGGTGTCGACCCGGCCGCTCGCCATCGCGACGCCGAGGACGACCAGCAGCCCCCCCACGAACACCTCGAGGAGGGCGATGTCGGCGAGCGCGCTCGCCCCGAGCGACGCGACGATTGCGGCGAGGACCCCGTAGACGATGAAGAACCCCAGCGAGGCCAGTAGCCCCACCGCGGCGGCCCGGCGGACCCGACCGGTCGTGGGCGTCCCGTCCGATTCGCCGTCACCTCGCCCGAGGTAGAACGCCACGTAGCCCGGCAGGAGCGGGAACGCACACGGCGCGAAGAACGTCGCTACCCCGGCGGAGAACGCGAGTCCAATCCGGAGCGAGTCCACCTCCATCACTCACCCGCCCGCGCCAGCCTCGCGGAGTCGTTCGACGATGCGCTCGGCACGCGCGAGGCCGACGTGACGCCACACCTCGGCGCCCGAGGCGTCGAAGACGAGCAGGGTCGGCATCGCGGTGACGCCGAAGCGGTCGTTGGTCCGCAGTTCGGTGTCCGTCGCCACCGGCCAGGTTCCATCGTACTCGACCCAGAACGAGCGGATAGCCGCCTCGTCAGCCTCGTTGGTGATGGAGAGCATGTGGAGGTCCGGGAACCGCTCGCGGACGGCACGGAGTTCCGCCATCTGTGGCTTGCAGGGCGCACACCACGTCGCCCAGTAGTCGAGCAGGGTCACCTCGTCCGGGAGGACGGCCACGGGGCCACCCGGTGACCCCGCCACGTCGAGAGACTGGAGCGTCTCACCCTCCGGCGCGGCGTCCGAACTGCCACCCAGACACCCGGCGAGCGTGGCCAGCCCGGCCACCACCCCCGCCCGTACGAACGACCGCCGCGTGTGCATGGTTCGACTACTGCTCGAGCTGTGTATAGCCGCACGGCGATTGTGAGCAGTAGACACACGACCCCGTCGCACCTTATCGTTCGCGACGGCGAATACGTCCCCATGAGACGGCGACGCTATCTCGGCGTCCTCGGGGCTGGCGGGCTGGCCGGGCTGGCCGGATGTCTCGACGGGCTGACCGGCGGTGGGCCGGGCGACGGGAACACCCCCAGCGAGTCGGCCACCGACGGGGGCGACACCGCCACCGCAGCCGGCAGGGACGGCGACACGGCTGGCGAGCGGACGCTGGTGAACGGCGTCAGGGTGCCGGTCCCCGACTCGGAGCTCCGCCGTGGGGCGGGCATCGACGCCATCCCCGCCATCACGGACCCCCTGTTCGCGGCGGACTGGGACGGACTCGAGATGGACGCCCGCAGTCGTACGGGCATCGAGTACACCTCCCGACCGGCGCTCGTGGACGACGACCGGGTCCTCGTCGTCGAGCGAGACGCCGTCTCCGGGACGCTCGGGACCGACGAACCGACCGGGCTGGCGTCCGCCCGTGCCTACCCGCTCCGGGTGCTCAACTGGCACGAGATCGTCAACGACGACTACGGCGGCCCGTTGCTCGTCACCTACTGCCCGCTCTGTGCGAGCGGCGTCACCGCCGTTCGTCGGGTGAACGAGAGCCGCGCGGTGTTCGGCGTCTCCGGCCTGCTCTACCGGAACGCGCTGGTGATGTACGACCGGCAGACGCGGTCGCTCTGGTCGCAGATCGCCGCCGCGGCCATCCAGGGCGTCCAGACGGGGGACACGCTCACCCTCGTCCCGTCGACGCTCACGACGTGGGGCGAGTTCCGCGCGACCCACCCCGACGGTGAGGTGCTGTTGCCCCCGCCCGAGTCGAACACGGTCACCGGACGTGACCAGACGCGGAACTACGACGAGAACCCGTACGCCGCCTACGAGAACACCCGGCGCATCGGCCTCGGCGGCGAGTTCGACGACGACCGACTCCACCCCAAGACGATGGTCGTCGGCGTCGCACACGACGGAGTGGCCCGCGCGTATCCCCTCCAGCCGGTGCAGGACGCGGGCGTGGTGAACGACACCGTCGGCGACCTGCCCGTCGTCGTCGCCGCCACCGCCGAGGGGACGCTCGTCGCGTACGAGCGGACCGTCGACGGCGAGCCGCTGACGTTCGAGCGCGAGGGCGCCTTCCTCGTCGGTGGCGGGTCGCGGTGGCGCGTGGTCGGTGGCCGGGCCGTCGACGGCCCCCACGAGGGACGGCGGCTCGCGCAGGCCAACGAGGTGTCGCCGGAGTTCTTCTTCGCGTGGCTCGACTTCCACCCCGAAACCGAGGTGTACGGCCTCTGATGAACGGCTTCGGCGGCTGAGGGGTTCGCGGGATCTTTTGTCAGGTGGGACGTTCGTGAACGAACGAACATGGACAGACGTCTCGCCGCACTCGTGCTGGCAGCCCTGCTGTCGCTCTCGGGGGTGTTCGTTCCTCGGCGCCGCCCCGCTCGGCCCCGGAACACCCACACCGGACGCCGCGCCGGGAGGGACCGCCACCCAGACGCCGACCGACGGGGACACGGAGAGCGCGACCGCGACGCCGACGGCCGTGCCGCTCCCGGCCGGCTACGGCCCCTCCGGCGCGGCGAACCTCGGTGTGGCGCTCGACCGACACCAGACGACGCTCGTCGACAGCGGGTCGTTCACGGTCAGGTACCAGGCGACCCTGCTGACGGACCCGGGTCGGTCGTCGCTCTCGGCGGTCCGGTCGACGAACGTGCGTCGGGAGCGCGGCTACGAGGCCACGAACGTCTCGAACGGTCCCGTCCGTGAGCGGTTCGTGACGAACGGGACCGCCTACGTCCGGACCGGCCCGGTCGACGGCGAGGCCTCCTACGACACCGCCGCCGACGCCGGCTACGACCCCCGTGCGTACACGGCGGCGGACCTCGTCCGGCCAGCACTGGAGAACGTGACGTACAAGAACGCCGAACGCATCGAGCGCGGGAACCGGACGTTCTTCCGCTACCGGGCCAGCGAGGTCCGGAACCTCCAGTCCCTGCTCGGGAGCGGCGTCGACCCCGCGAACGTCACCGCGTTCGACGCGGGCCTCGTCGTCGCGGCAGACGGGTCGGTCCAGCGGGTCGTCTACCAGGCCACGGTGGACCGTGGCGCCGAGCAGTTCACCGTCCAGGTCCGCGTCGACCTGGTCCAGCAGGGTGGGGTCGTCCTCGACGAACCGCGGTGGCTCGACGAGGCGAAGCGGTCCGCCTGAGGGGGCTCTCGCCACGCTACGCTCTCACTCCCCGACGAACGACGAGAAACGGCTCATGTCCTCGTCGGTGCCCGCGACGACGAGCGCGTCGCCCTCCTCGATGCGGAAGTCCGGGCCGACGTCCGTGAGCGTCTCGCCGTCGCGCTCGACGGCCAACACGGTCACACCGGTCTCTGCACGCACGTCCGCCTGCGCGAGCGTGGTACCGGCGAGACGGCCACAGCTGATACGGACGAGCTCCACCTGCTGGTCGAACGAGATGACGTCCTCGTCGAGAATCGAGGAGGCGAGCATCCGGCCGGCGACGGTCGCCAGCGCGAGGACGTAGTCCGCCCCCGCCTGGTAGAGTTTCCGCACGGTCTCGGTCGCGTCGGCACGGGCGATGACCTCGATCTCGGGCGCGAGTTCGCGCAGCACGAGCGTGGCGAACACTGCGTCGGTGTCGTCGCTCACCGCGAGGATGACGGTCGACGCCTCGGCCACGTTCGCCTTCCGGAGCGTCTCCGCCTCGGTGATGTCGCCCACCACGTCGACGCCCGGCCGTTCGCGCCGGTCGACGACGATCGTCTCGCGCTCCTCGACCTCGTGGGCGACGGTCGTCCCTACCTCCCCGAACCCGGCGACGATGACGTGCCCGGAGCCGAACTGGCGGCGCTCGGAGAGGGTCACGTCCTTCACCTTCGACAGTTGGGCCTCGCTGCCCGCGACGACGAGGATGGTCTGGTCGTCGATGTGGGCCTGCGGCGGGGGTGGGGAGGCGAACTCGCCGCGGAACCACGCGCCCACGATGTTGGCACCCGTCTGCTCGCGGATGCCGGAATCGGCGACGGTCCGACCGACGATGTCGCTGCCGGCCTGGACCGGCAGCTCGACGATGTCGAAGTCCTCGTCGATCTCGATGGCGCCGTCGAGCCGCGGCGTGATACCGGCGGTCACCTTCTTCGCGAGGCTCTCCCCGATGAGCTGGCGGGGGCTGAGCACCTCGTCAGCGCCCGCGTAGCGGTGGTAGACCTCCATCTCGGGCTCCTCGACGAACGTGATTATCTCGACGTCCTCGGCACTCCGTGCGGCCAGCGCGATGGAGGCGTTGACCTCCTCGTCCACGTCCGCGACCACCGCACGGGCCGCGTCGAGCCCTGCACCCTGCAGGTCCTCGGTGAGTTCGGGGTCGCCGTGGACCACGTTCAGGTCCGTCTCGACGTAGAGTTCGTTGGCGAGTTCGCGGTCCGGTTCGACGATCACGTAGGGCCGGGTACGCGACGTGAGTTCGTCGACGAGTGCCTGTCCGCGTGACGTGTAGCCGGCGATGACGACGTGGTCCGAGAGCCCCTCCACCGAGGTGGGGGCGGTCTGGGAGATGCGCTCTTCGACCCACGGCGCGAGGAAGACGGGGAGCGCGAGGAAGACCAGCGCCACCCCAGTGAGCTGCATCAGGGCTCCGTAGTACCGCAGTTGCCAGGTGGTCCAGAGGTTCGCGTCCTCACCGTAGCCCGTCGTGGTGAACGACTCGATGACGACGAGGAACGCGGCAGAGAACTCCCGGTCGATGCCCTCGAGGGCATCCATCAGGAACTGATAGATGAGCGTGTACGCGAGTGTGACTACCACGAGCATCAGCAGGTACCCGAGGACGCGGTCACGGCGGCTCGTCCGCCGCGCCGCGTCCCGGCGCCCCCGCCCGGTCAGTAGCGCCACCCATTCCATACCGGACCCGACTGCAGGCCCGCGCATAACGGTTTGGACAGCGGTGGCGCCCGAAGGCTCAAGCCCGTGGCCCGGTCCTCTCCGGTATGCGAGAGGTGACCCACGAGGCGACGGGGCCCCGGTACCTGACCGAGGACGACATCGACGACGAGAAGGGTGACATCGCGGTCTGTCAGTGCGGCCTCTCGGGGGACCGCCCGTTCTGCGACGGCTCGCACCGCGCCACGGAGGACGAGGCCCCGGACACGCGGTACAAGTACGACGACGACCGCCCGGGCGAGCGGCGAGTGGTCGAGGGGTTCGTCTTCGGGTCGGAGCCGGAGGACGCGGAGCGAGGCGAGCGACCGAGGGACTGACCGTCCGTTCGGTGCGAACACTTATTCGCCGTCCGGCGGTCGGTCGCAGGTATGCGAGACGACTTCATCCACGCGGCGGTGACCGTCGCGTGTGCGGCCCTCCTCGTCCTGAGCGCTGTCTTCGCCGGGGGCTTCCTCTCGCTCGCCGCACCCGTCAGCGGCGAGGCGTGGGGCCCGGCGTACGGCGCCAACGACGGCTCCGTGGCCGACACGGTGGCCCGGACCGCCACCGGAGCCAAACGCGTCGAGAACCCGTACGGCACCGCGACGGTCCGGTACGACGAGGACGGAGTGCCCCACATCACCGCCTCGAACGAGCGGGCGATGGCGTTCGCCGTCGGCTACGTCCACGCCCGTGACCGACTGTTCCAGATGGACCTCCAGCGACGGCTGATGGCCGGAAACCTCTCGGCCGCCTTCGGCGCGCAGGCGGTGGAGTCCGACCGCTTCCACCGCAAGATGGGGTTCGAGGACGCTGCCGAGGCCTCGTGGGAGACCATCCAGGGCACCGAGTCAGGCGAGAGCGTCGCCGCCTACACCGAGGGCGTCAACCGCTACATGGACGCCCAGCCGCTGCCACTCGAGTTCCGGCTGAACGACTACGAGCCGACGCGCTGGGACGAGGTGGACACCCTGCTGGTCGGGAAACTCATCGCGTGGCAGTTGACCGGTGACTTCCGTGACGTCCAGCAACAGACCGTCGAACAGCGACTCCCGGAGGCCGCCGACCTCTACCCGCAGCAACTCGACCACGACTCTGCCATCGTCGACCGGGCGGTGGGCGGGGAGGTCGTCGCGGGCGAGACGGCCTCGATGCCCACCGACGCCGAGCGAGCCTCGCTTGAGGCACCGGGCGACGGTGGGCGCGCGGTCGGCGACATGCGCGCACTCTACGAGTCGCTCGCACCCTACCAGACCGAACCCGGCATCGGGTCGAACTCGTGGGTCGTCTCCGGCGAGCACACCGACAGCGGCACCCCCATCGTGGCGAACGACCCGCACCTCGGGCTGACGGTACCGCCGGTCTGGTACGAGCAACACCTCGTCGTCGAGGACGGGGGCGAGCGCTCGCTCGACGTGCGTGGTGTCGCGTTCCCCGGCCTCCCGGTCGTCGTCATCGGCCAGAACCGGGACGTGGCGTGGGGGTTCACCAACGTCGGCGCGGACCAGACCGACCTCTACAGCTACGTCCGGCCGAGCGAGGACACCTACCTGTACGAGGGCGAGGAGCGGGAGATAGAACGGACCACGGAGACCATCCCCGTCAAGGACGGCGAGGACGTCGAGGTGACCATCGAGCGGACCGTCCACGGCCCGCTCCTCGAGCGCGAGGGCGAGGAGGTCGCCGTCTCGTGGCTCGGTCTCGCCGGCACCCGCGAGGCACAGGGTATCCGCGGCCTGAACCACGCCGAGGACATCGACGACGTGGAGGCCGCGGTCCGGCTGATGGACACGCCCACGCAGAACATCGTCGCGGCCGACCGCGACGGCGGGACGTACTTCCGCATCACCGGGCGCTACCCCATCCGGACCGTCGACGGCGAGACGGTGCCCGGCAACCGGGTGTTCAACGGCTCCGCTGGCCACGGCGAGTGGCAGGGCTGGGAGCCCTATGGGCAGGTCGACTGGGACGGCCCCGGCTTCCACGACTACGAGGAGGTGCCACACGTCCGCGACCCCGAGTACCTCGCGACGGCGAACCAGCGGACCATGGACGACCCGCCGTTCTACATCTCGTACTCGCCGGGCTACGCGGACCCCTACCGGGGGGCACGCATCTACGACCGTCTCGACGCCCGCGTCGAGAGCGACGACCCCGTCACCCGCGAGTTCATGCAGCAGGTCCAGCGCGACGTGCGTTCGGCCGCCGCCCAGGAGTTCAAGCCGATCATCCTGAACGCGACCGACGCGATGGAGCCGGAGACGCGGGCGGCGGCAGCGCTCGAACTGGAGGACTTCCGCGGCCGGATGCGGCAGGGCTCCGAGGACGCGCTGCTCTACGCGCTGTTCCGCGACCACTACCGCAACGCGACGTTCTACGACGAGTACCACCCCGCCGGCCTCGACGAGAGCTACTACCCGAAGTACTCCACGCTCGCGGGCCTCCCGGCAGACTCGGAGTGGTTCGACGACGAGCGCACGCCCGAGACGGAGACGCGGGCCGACATCGTCGCCCGCGCGATGCGCCTCGCCGTCGAGGAGCGCGAGGAGCGCGGTCTGGAGACGTACGCCGACTACAACGTGGTCGACCTGAACCACCCGTTCCCCGTCGAGGCGCTCGACTACCCCGAGGCACCCACGGACGGCTCGCTGTTCACCGTCTCGAACTTCCGCGTCAACCGCGGGACGCAAGCCGGAAGTTCGTGGCGGATGGTCGCCACCTTCGGCTCGCCTTCGGTCGGTATCATCCCCGGCGGGCAGTCGGCCAACTACTTCTCGCCACACTACGCCGACCAGCTGGACGAGTGGCGCGAGGGCGAGTACCGCGAGTTCACGTTCGAGGTGGAGGGGACCCGTGAGATCGTCTTCGTCGAGGGAGGTGAGTCGCTCGCAGAGCGACGAGTCACGTCGGACGAGCGAGGCGGGTCCGACGGAGGTGCAGGCGAGTGAGTCTCCTGACTCCCGCGGCACTGACCGATCTGCGCGAGGGTGACCGCGCCGACCTCGTGCTGGCCGGCGCGTTCCTCGTCGGCGTCGTGCTCGGCTCGGTCCACTGGGTGGGCCTCGTCGCTGGTGGCGCGCTCGTCGGCCTCGCGGCCCCGACACTGCGCCGGGCGTTCCTGTCGGGGCTCTACCTCGGCGGGACCGTCCTCCTGCTGTTCGCGCTCTGGCTCCTGCTCGTCGGGACGTTCGGCAAGTGGGCCGCGATGGGGCAGCTGACCCTGCTGTCGGTGGGTGCCTCGCTCCTGCTCCCGCCGCTCGGTGCGGGGATTCGCGGCCTCGTCTGACCGGTCGAGGCTGGCCCACCGAATCGCCGTGCCGTCTCGACTCCAATCTGACCGCAGTAGGTAGGGCTATGCGGGCGGTGTTCGACGTGCCCGCACGGTATGCGTGACTCCATCGCCAGCTACCTGAGCGAACTCAACGACGCCACGTTCCTCCCCGGTCTGCAGCGCGAGTTCGTCTGGTCGCCCGCACAGATCGAGGGGTTGTTCGACTCGCTGATACGGGACTACCCCGTCGGCCTCGTCATCACGTGGAACATCCGGCGGACCGAACGCGACCACGTCGCCTACGAGTTCATCCGCGACTACGTCGCCGGCGACGGGGCCGTCCCCGACGCGGTGTACGACGCCGGCTTCCAGCGGTACAACGAACCCGCCGACGCCGGTCGGTTCGACACCCTCGTCATCGACGGCCAGCAGCGACTCAACTCCGTGCTCGTCGGCCTGACCGGTAGCATCGCCCAGTACGTCGGGGGACGTGGACGCTCCCGGTCGGACGTGGCGAACTGGGAGCGACAGGTGCTCTGTGTCGACCTGTTCGGCCACCCCGACTACGACGAGCCATCGCTGGCCGGCGACTACACGTTCCGGTTCCGGCGCGCCGAGGGGTTCGGGAAGACCGACCGGTTCGGCTACGATGACGAGGACGGCACCCACCGGTTCTGGCACCCGCTGTCGGCGGTGGTGGACGAGAACGGCCGTATCGGGAGTGTCCGGAGTCTGCGCCGGGACGTGCGAGCCACCGTCGAGGACGCGTCGGTCGACGCCGACGAGGCGACTCGGGAGGAACTCCGGGACGTGGCCGTCGGCGTGGTGAACGACGTCGTCGACCGGGTGCTCGAACACCCCCTGCCCTCACACGAGGTTAGCCACGAGACCGAACACATCCGCGAGATATTCCAGCGCATCAACACGCAGGGCTCGGACCCGAAGCCGTACCAGTTGCTGCTCTCGAACCTGATGAGTTACTGGCCGTACCTCGAGGAGTCGGCTGGTCCACTGAACCCGAGGGCACGCATCGAGGAGTGGATAGAACGTTTCCAGCGCGAGTACCCCGGCTTCCAGCGGCAGACGACTCGACGGCTGTTCGTGCGGTACTCGTGTTACCTGCTGGGGCGTGACCTCGGTGGCGTCCGCAGCGTCGGGGAGTTCGAGCGCGCGGACTTCGACCGACTGCACGCGCTCTGGCGGGCCGAGGGTGACGACGACGACCCCTACGGCACGTTCGTCGGGAGTCTCGACAGGGCGTTCCAGACGCTCACGCAGGTGGGGTTGACGGGCGAGACGGTCGACAGTGGGGCCTACGTCGCCCTGCTGGCGAAGTTCTACTACGAACAGGACGGGGTCGTGGACGCGCCGAACCGGAACGCGGTCTTCCACTTATTCGCCCGACTGTTGTTGCTACGGGACTCGCACGGGACGCTCCGGCGGACGAAGGCCCGGGAGATGCTCGCCGCGCTCGAGCGCACGGACGAGTCGTTCGACACCTTCCCGGGCGAGTGGCTGTTCGAGTCCCTGAACGTCCAGCCGGCACCTGAGGACGTCCGTCGCGCCGTGAGTGAGGCCAGGGGCGCAGGAGCCGGGGAGGAGTTCGCCGACGCCGACGTCGCGGCCGTCCTCGGCCTGCTGGACGAGGCATACGCCGACGGCGACGTGGGCGAGATGGTCGTCGACCGTGTCTACCCACGGTCGATGGCACCAGCCGACGGCGTCGACCGGCTCGGCAACCTCCAGCTGGTCGAGGCGGAGACGGCCGCCGCGAGGACCGAGCCCGCCCCGGACGAGTGGCTCGGGACGCTCACCGACAACGAGCGGGTCCGAATCGAGGCTGGCAACCACTACCCCGAGGTCACCCCCGAACCGGACGCGTTCGAGGCGTTCGTCAAGGCCCGCGAGGAGGCCATCGTCGGCCACCTCGTCGACGAACTCGTGCTCGGCGACGCGGCGGCCACCGAGTAGCCCGCCACCGTGGCGGGCGGGGAGCGAAGGGTTCGATACTGCGGCAGACCTCTCACACGGTATGCAGGTCGCCACAGACAGCGAGCGCGAGCGAATCGCGCTGGGCCACGAGGTGGACTGGTCCCACACGAGCGTGGTGAAGTTCGAGCGACTCCCGGTCGCCGACGCGCGCACCCTGCTCGACGAGGGGTACGTCGACCCACAGGCGAGGGTCGGTGACTCGCCCACGATGGTGGAGATACTCGCGTTCTGTGAACGCTGGAGCGCCGAGTCACCCCAGACCGACGGCGAGACGAGTCTGCACGGGCGGGTCGTCGCCCCCGAGGACCCGGAGACTGGCGTCTACTTTGAGGGGGTCAGATACACCGGGCCGACCTCGGCCGAGTTCGTCCGGGCGTTCGCCGACACGTTCGCGACGGCCCAGTCGTTCATGCTGGAGAAAGACCTCCACGCGCGATGCTGGTTCCGGTAGGCGCTCGAAAAGCGTGACGTCGGGTGACTCAGTCGTCCGCCGCGGCCGGGGCTGCCCCGTGCTGTATCTCCGTACCGAGCACGTCGAGGAACTGCGCGATCCACTCGGGGTGGTCGGGCCACGCCTGTGCCGTGACGAGGTTGCCGTCGGTGACGACGCCGTCGACCCACGAGCACCCGGCGGCCTCCACCTCGGCACGGCAGGCGGGATACGCGCTCCCGGTCCGGCCCTCGAGGACGCCCGCGGCCGCGAGTATCTGCGGGCCGTGACAGATGGCCGCGACCGGCTTCTCGTGCTCGAAGAAGTGCCGGACCGTCTCGAGGACCTCGTCGTAGGTCCGGAGGTACTCGGGGGCTCGCCCGCCGGGTACCACGAGGCCGTCGTAGTCGGCGGGGGCCACCTCGCTCATCGTCGCGTTCAGTTCGAAGTCGTGTCCCCGGGTCTCGAGGTAGGTCTGGTCGCCACGGAAGTCGTGGACGGCCGTCTTGACCGTGTCTCCGGTCTCCTTCTCGGGGCAGACGGCGTGTACCTCGTGGCCGACCGCCTGCAGGGCCTGGAACGGCACCATGATCTCGTAGTCCTCCACGAAGTCACCGGCCAGTAGCAGCAGTTTCGCTGTCATTGGATTCCCTCGTGCCGCGTGGCACGCGTCACCGTACGACGCGGGGCGTCTCGGTTCTTTCGGTCGACTGTCACGCGAGCGAGAGCGACGACTGCGCCCTACGAGCCACCCACGTCGAGGACGCGGTCCACCTCGGCCAGCGAGTCGAGCACGTGGTCGGGGGTCACCGCGCTCCGTTCGACGTCCACGTCCGTCGCCACGCCCGTCCGGACGAGCACCTTCGTCATGCCCGCCGCCTCCCCGAGGGCTAGGTCCGTGTTCAGGCGGTCGCCGACGACGAGACACTCCTCGAGGGGCACGCCGAGCGCCTCGCGGGCCATCGCGACGGCCTCGGCCGAGGGCTTGCCGAGGACCCGGTCCGGTTCGCGTTCGAGGACGCCGGCGACGGCGTTCGTGATGGCGCCGGAGCCGGGGACCATCCGGTCGCCCGAGGCGGGGACGAGCCGGTCGGGGTCCGTCCCGAGGAACGTCGCCCCGTCCTTGCCGGCCCGGTAGGCGTCGGTCAACTGCCGGTAGTCGAAGGTCTCTGTCCACGAGGTGACCAGCACCTCCGCCGCATCGGTGTCGTCGGTCAGCGGCAGGTCGGCCGCCCGCAGTTGCTCGCGCAGGCCGGGCGCCCCGACGAGGTACGTCCGGTCGTCGGCGTGGTGTTCGCGGAGGTACTCGGTGGTCACGGTGCCCGCGGACAGCACCTCCTCGACCGTTGCCTCGACCCCCATCCCGGCCAGCCGTTCCACGTAGTCGACCCGCGTCTTCGTCGGGTTGTTCGAGAAGAACAGGACGTTCAGGCCCCGGTCACGCAGCCGTTCGATGGCCGCGGGCGCGCCCTCGATGGCCGACCCGCCGCGGTAGACGGTTCCGTCCAGGTCGAGGACGACACCACGGTACATGGTGGTGATTGGTCGGGGGCGAACGGGAAGGTTGCGGTTCCGGTGATGGGGTCGAGGGCGCTCTCGGTCGCTCTGGACAGCGTCACCGAAGGCTCCCGTTCGTCCGAGACGCGTCGCTTGAGCCGCCGACAGGGCGGTCTGGAGGCGTCGCTACCCGGCTCCTCATCGCTGGCGCAGAGGCGTGCCAGCCCGCAGACATCTCTGGATGGGCGGCGCTGACTCGCTCGCACCCGAGTGGCCCGTGTGACAGCTACCCACGTTAACGTCTGACATAGGTTTATATACTGGCCGCCCACGGTGTGTGGTATGCTACGACAAGACACGCCGTACGTGTACGGCGACGAGGTACCGGGCGTCGCGCTCTCCGAGGAGGCGAGCGGCGAGAGCGAGCGGGTCATCGTGGACGGCGCGGTGATGTCGTACCGGTCCTACCGGCGGCGTGGGGACGGTGTGGCGGGCGACTGACCCCGCCTCGTGGCTCGGACTCTCGGAGCGACCGAACCCACCGAGCCCCTGCCCCGCCGCCAACACCTTTGAGGGGGGCCGTCGTACTCCGTCGGCATGGGTATCGCGTACGAGGACTTCCTCGACGAGTCGTACGAACCGGCCGCGGACGACCTGGTCTGTGAGTTCCACATCCAGCCCGGACAGGGCTTGACGATGGGCGAGGCCGCCGCGCGCGTCGCCAGCGAATCTTCCAACGGGACGTGGGCGGCGCTCTCGCCCGAGTCCGACGTCCGGAGCTACTCCGCCCACGCGTTCGACGTGGCCGAGGACGGTTCCGTCCGGGTGGCGTACCCGGCCGCCCTGTTCGAGGCCGGCAGCATGCCCCAGATCCTCTCCTGCATCGCCGGGAACATCATGGGGATGAAGGCCGTCGACACCATCCGACTCGCCGACTGCGAGTGGCCCGAGGCGCTCACGAAGGGGTTCCCCGGCCCGCAGTACGGGTCGGCCGTGCTCACGGAGATACTGGAGGCCGAGGACCGACCCGCGCTCGCGACCGTCCCGAAGCCGAAGGTGGGACTCTCGACGGAGGAGCACGCACAGATCGGCTACGACGCGTGGGTCGGCGGCGTCGACCTCCTGAAGGACGACGAGAACCTCACCGACCAGAACTTCAACCCGTTCGAGGAGCGGGTGACCCAGTCGCTGGAGATGCGTGACCGGGCCGAGAGCGAGACGGGCGAGAAGAAGGACTACCTCGTCAACGTCACGGCCGAGACGGACGAGATGGTCCGTCGGGCGGAGTACGTGGCCGACCACGGCGGCCGGTTCGTGATGGTCGACGTGGTCACCGCCGGGTGGGCAGCAGTCCAGACCGTCCGACGCCGCACGGAGGACCTCGACGTCGCCATCCACGCCCACCGGGCGATGCACGCGGCGTTCGATCGGCTGCCACAGCACGGCGTCTCGATGCGGGTCCTCGCGCAGGTGTCGCGGCTCTGTGGCGTCGACCACCTCCACACCGGGACCGCCGGGTTCGGCAAACTCGAGAACGAGGACACGGTCGGCATCAACGAGTGGCTCCGGTCGGACCTGCACGGCCTCCGGGACGTGGTGCCGGTCACCTCCGGCGGCCTCCATCCCGGCATCGTCGACAGCGTCCTCGACGCCACGGGCGACCGGGTCATCGTCCAGGCGGGTGGCGGCATCCACGGCCACCCGGACGGCACCGAGGCCGGCGCCCGGGCGCTCCGGGCGGCAGTCGAGGCCTACGGCGAGGGCGTGAGCCTCGAGACGAAGGCGGAGACGTCACCGGCGCTCGCCGTCGCGCTCGAGAAGTGGGGCCGCGACTCCCCGCGGTAGACCGACGGGTACTTGCGCGCCGGGGCGTTCGTCCCCGTTCCCGTGTCCCCCGACGACGACCCCGCGACCCGGTTCAGCGGCACCGAACGCTACTACGCCGAGCACCGGCCGGGCTACGGTGAGGCCGCCGTCGAGTACGTCGTCGACCGGTTCGGCGTCGACGGCGACGCCACCGTCCTCGACCTCGGGTGTGGCGCCGGGCAACTCACACTCCCGCTCGCGGCCCACGCCGGCCGGGTGCTCGGGATTGACCCGAACCCCGAGATGCTCGCGGCGGGGCGCGAGCGTGCGGCGGCCGCTGGCGTCGAGACCGTCGAGTGGGTCGAAGGCTCGGACGCGGACATCGACGCGGGACTCGGGCCACTGCGGCTGAGGACCATCGGCCGCGCGTTCCACTGGATGGACCGCGACCGGACGCTCGACACCCTTCGTCGGCTCACGGACCCCGACGGGGGCGTCGCGCTGTTCGGCGACCGCGAGGCGCTCCACCGCGGGCGGGGCGAGTGGTGGGTGGTGGCACACGAGACGGTGAGCGAGTACCTCCAGGACCTGCCGGAGCGCGAGACGGGTGAGGTCGAGTACGAGGAGCCCCACGCGGCGGTGCTCGAACGGAACGGCTACCGCGACGTGACGGAACGCGAGTTCGAGGTCGAACGCGAGTGGACCGTCGACGGCGTGATCGGCTACGTGTTCTCCCTCTCGTTCGCCTCGCGCGCGACGTTCGGCGACGACGCCGAAGCGTTCGAAGCGGGACTCCGCGACCGACTCCTGGCGCTCGACCCCCCGTTCGCGGAGGAGGTCAGCGTGGGCGTCGTCTCGGGTCGAGTGTAGCGGCGCTCCGCGGCGCGCGACGTGAACGAGTTCGGGTGGCAGAAACGGGCAGACTCAGGCGTTGTTCATCCGAATGGCGTCCTCCGTCCCACACGCTCGACAGGTCGCGACGCGGTACGGCTCGCGGGAGAAGGCCGCGTTCTCCCGTTTCTCGGACTCGGTTCGGATCTCGATGGCGACGGCGTGCGGGGTCGGTCGGCCGCACTCCGCACACTCCTCTTCGACGTCGCCGTCGACCGCGGTCGGCTCGACTGTCATCACCCGCTCGTACTCGGGAGCAGGACATAAACCAGGACCTCCGTTGCGAACGTTTTCAGACGATTTTGCGGTGAAATCGGAGGCATTGAACCGTCTCGAACCGTTCTGTGGGAGACGCGGGGCGAACGGTAGCAGGACCGTTCAGCGGCGTCGACGGGCCTGAACGGCCGACAGATACTTGTACGATTGTCGGACCTGCGGCCCGACGGCAGGGGTGAGGAGACCGACCCCGAAGCCGACACTCGACACACGCACTAAGTGTCGGGGTGCGTAGGGGGAGCATGGACCAGCTGTTCGCGCCGTGGCGCATCGAGTGGGTCGAACGTGACGACCGGAACGAGAGCATCGACGGCTGTCCCTTCTGTGTCCTGCCGGAGCGCGAAGACGCCCGCGAGTCCCGGGTCGTCGCCGCGAACGACCGGGCGTTCGTCCTGCTGAACAACTACCCGTACAACCCCGGCCACGTGATGGTCATCCCGAACACGCACACTGGGGACTACCGCGACCTGGACGAGCGGACGCTGGTGGCACACGCCAGGCTGAAACAGCGGACGTTCGACGCGCTCGACGACGCGCTCTCCCCCGCCGGGTTCAACGCGGGCCTGAACCTCGGGAGCGCCGCGGGCGGGTCCATCGGTGAGCACCTCCACACCCACGTCGTCCCGCGGTGGGCTGGTGACACCAACTTCATGCCCGTCCTCTCTGACACGAAGGTCATCGTCGAGGCGGTGGACGCGACGTTCGAACGGCTGCACGAGGCGTTCGCCGCACAGCCCGGCGCGAGCGGCGGCCCGACCGAGACGGTCCGGTTCGACTGAACGACGTTGCGTCCCGACGAACGCGCCGATTAGAGGTGGCGAAACACCCGATTAGATGCCCGAGCGGACCGCTGACGCCCGAAGGGCATTTGTCGGGGGCTCGCCAACGTCCGGCGTGGACCGACGGACCGCGCTCCGGCGAGTGGGACTCCTCGTGCTGGGTGCCAACCTCGTCCTGGTGCTCGCGAAGGCCGCCGTCTACGGGCTGACCGGGAGCCTCGCCGTCGGGTCCGAGGCCGTCAACAGTCTCGCGGACACGGTGTACAGTCTCGTCGTCCTGGGCGGCCTCTACCTGACCACGCAACCGCCTGACTTCGAGCACCCGCACGGTCACGAGCGCATCGAACCGTTCGTCTCGCTGTTCGTCGCGCTGGGCGTGTTCGCCGCGGGTGGACTCGTCCTCTGGCAGGCCGGCCGGAGCGTCCTCTCGGGAGACGTCGCGGTCGGGGCCGGCGGCCCCGCCGTGGGCGTCCTCGTCTTCGCCGCGCTCGTCAAGTACGGGCTGTTCCGCTACGTCCTGCGGATCGCCGGCGAGTACCACTCCCCGGCGCTGCGGGCGACGGCGCTGGACAACCGCAACGACATCCTCACCGCCGGCGCGGCGCTGGTGGGCGTCCTCGGTGCGGCCGCGGGCTTCCCGCTGCTGGACCCGCTTGCCGCCGGGGTCGTCGCGTTCGGCATCCTCTACACCGGTTACGACATCGTCCGTGACAACGTGGGCTACCTCGTCGGCTCCGCCCCGCCGGAGGACCTCCGGGCCGAGATCGTGCGGCGCGCGCTCTCGCACCCCGAGGTGCGGGGCGCCCACGACGTCGTGGCACACTACGTCGGCCCCGAGGTGGACGTCTCGCTCCACATCGAGGTCGAGGGGGAACGGACGCTGCTGGAGGCCCACGACATCGAGACGGCGGTGGTCGAGTCCATCCGCGAACTCCCCGGTATCGACGACGTGTTCGTCCACGTCGACCCGCGCGAGGCCGGGGAGTGGAAGCCGGACCACGAGGTCGACCGACTCGCCGGCGACGGAGCGGGTGAGTCGGGGTCGGCGGAGTCCCGCTGATGCGACCGCTCAGCGGGTGACGAGGACCGTCGACTCCAGCAGACTCAGTATCGGCTCCTCACCCTCTGTCGGGTCGACCGTGACGACGGCCGAGGCCCCCCCGCCGTCGAGGTGACACTCCACGGTGACCCGGCCGTCGTGATCGGGGAGGGGGACGGTGGCCGTCTCGCCAGCCGCCACGCGGACGAGGTGGGCGGTCGGACGCCCGTCGCCCCCGTCGACGAGGACCGTGGCGGTGCGGGTGTCGGAGCCGGGGTTGACGAGGCGGAGCGGCGGGGGATGGCGGGGCGCCGGTCGGGAGGCCGTCTCGCGGCGGTGGACGGGGAGGGGCATCTGGTGGTACTCTTGTCACTGTACGGGTAAGTGTTTTCTCCCCTCGACAGCGGCTACCACGCGCCTCGGGCGGAGAGAGACGGCCGGATTCGGGGCCTTTTTCGACGTGGCTGTCGTAGGGACGTCAATGTCAGCGCTTCGCGATGCCCTGCGCGACCTGCCCGACGCGGTGTTCGCGGACCTCCTCGAGTCGGAGGAGGCCTACCTCGTCGTCCTCGACCTCCCCGGCGTGAGCGCGGACACGCTCGACGTGACCGTGGACCGTGGTCGCCTCCGCATCGAGGCCCGACGCGAGAAGTCCCTCCCCAGCGAGTACCGGTACCTCACGGAGGATCGCTCGCTGTTCCTCGACGCCGAACTCCCCCTGCCCCCGGACGCCACCGGCGACGGCGCCGAGGCCACGATGCGCAAGGGAGTGCTCGAACTCCACCTCCCGAAGTCCCGTGGTGACGCCGGAACGCACGTCGAAGTGACGGACGCGTAGAGGGACACCGAGTGGCACTCCTCCGCGCGTACCGACGGTTCTTCGTCGTCGCCTACCAGTTCCTGCCGCTGTTGCTCGCCTACGCGAGGGACCGCAAGCGGTTCCTCTTCTTCGGCAGCGGCCGCACCGTCGACTCGGCGACCCGTCGGCGTCGGGCACAGAGACTCCTCGAGTCGATGCTCACGCTCGGCCCGACGTTCATCAAACTCGGGCAACTGCTCTCGACGCGCCCGGACGTCCTCCCCCCGGAGTACGTCGAGGAGTTCGAGCAGTTACAGGACAACGTCCCGCCCGCCGAGTGGTCGCAGGCGAAGCAGGTCCTCGAGGAGGACCTCGGCCCCATCGACGAGCGGTTCGCCGAGTTCGACACCGAGGCCATCTCCGGTGCCTCGCTCGGGCAGGTCTACACCGCGAAGGTCGACGGCCAGCCAGTCGCCGTCAAGATCCGTCGCCCCGGTATCGAGGAGCTCGTCAGCGCCGACCTCCGGGTCATCCGCTTCTCCATCCCCATCCTGATGCGGTTCGTCGACGAGGCCCGGTCGTTCTCGCTGGAGACGCTGGCCGACGAGTTCGAGAAGACCATCACCGAGGAGATGGACTACGCCCGCGAGCGCGAGATGCTCGAGGGCGTTCGGGGGAACTTCGTCGACGAGCCGAAGATACGCATCCCACGGTCGGTGCCGAGTCACTCCTCCGGGCGCGTCCTCACGATGGAGTACGTCCCTGGCACCAAGATATCGGAGCTGGACGACCTCGACGAACTCGGCGTCGACCGGCACGAACTCGCCGAGCGGCTCCAGCGGTCGTACCTCCAGATGCTCATCGTCGACGGCGTCTTCCACGCCGACCCCCACCCCGGCAACCTCGCGGTACAGGACGACGGGACCATCGTCTTCTACGACTTCGGGATGTCCGGCCGGGTCGACTCGTTCATCCAGGAGAAGATCGTCGACTTCTACGCCGCCGTCGCCGCGCAGGACATCGACCGCATCCTCGATACGCTCATCGAGATGGGGACGCTCTCGCCGACGGCCGACCGCGAGTTGATGAGCGACATCATGGAACTCGCCATCCAGGACGCCCGCGGCGACGACATCGAGCAGTACCGGGTGAACCAGATCGTGAACCAGGTCGAGGACACCATCTACGAGTTCCCGCTGCGCCTGCCGCCGAACCTCGCGCTCGTCCTCCGGGTCGCCACCGTGGTCGAGGGCGTCTGCGTGACCCTCGACCCCGACTTCGACTTCATCGCCGTCGCCACGGCGTACCTCCGTGAGAACGGCTTCCTCGAGGACTCCGCCCGGCAGTTCGTCGAGGACCGCGCCCGCGAGGCACGCCAGTCCGTCGAGTCCGTCTTCCGCACGCCACCGAAACTGGAGACCGCACTCGACAAGGTCAACCGCGACAACCTCGCCGTCGAGGCGACGCTCGTCGACGACCGCAACGTCTTCGACCGCCTCGCCAAGCGCCTCATCCTCGGGCTGTTGCTGACCGGGACCGTCCTCTCGACAGCCATCCTCTACGCGTTCTCGGCCCCGACCGCGGCCATCGTGCCCGGCGTCGGTACCGTCGTCGTCGCTGTCCTGTTGCTCCTCTCGTTCCGCAGCCGCCGGGGCATCCGCGCGACGCCGCAGTTCACCCGACAGAGCATGCGTGAACGGCGGGAGGACTGACTCGCCGCTCGGTGGGCAGGCCTATCGTCCGCCGGGCCGGGTTGTCGGTATGGACGTCGCCCCCTTCGAACTCGAGCGGTTCTTCGCCGAACACGAACACGGCAACCTGATGCTCGCCGAGTCGGGTATCCGCCCGCTCCCGGCGAGTGAGTTCGACCTCGACCCCGGCGAACTCGGCTACACCATCCCGACCGCCGGTGACCCCGACCTCCGCGCCCGCGTCGCAGAGCGCTACGACCGGCCCGCCGCGGAGGTGCTGTTCACCTGCGGGACGCAGGAGGCGAACTTCCTCGTGTTCGCCTCCCTGCTGGAGCCGTCCGACCACGTCGTCGTCGTGACCCCGACCTACCAGTCGCTGTACGCGCTTCCCGAGGCGCTCGCGGACGTGACCCGCGTCGAACTCTCCGGCCCCGACTGGTCGCTGGACCCCGACCGGGTCGCCGAGGCGATGCGACCGGAGACGGCACTGGTCGTCATCAACAACCCGAACAACCCGACCGGCCGGTACCACGACGCGGATACGGTCAGGGCCGTCTACGAGACGGCGGCCGACCACGGTGCCTACCTGCTGGGCGACGAGGTGTACCGACTGCTCGCGGCCGACCCGCTCCCACCGGTGGCGTCGCTCGGCGAGTACGGCGTCAGCACGACCGGCCTCTCCAAGGCGTTCGGCCTCGCCGGCCTCAGGTTCGGCTGGGTCGCCGGCGACGCCGACCTCGTCGCGGGCGCCGCGCGGTGGAAGGACTACACCACCATCGCGCCCCCGAAGGTGAGCCAGCACGTCGCCCGGCAGGTGTTCGACCGGGAGGCGGTGCTGCTCGAACGCAACCGCGAGCACGCCGCCGAGAACCGCGCCCTGTTGCGCTCCTTCCTCGACGAGCACGACTGCTCGTGGTACGAAGGGGTCGGCGTCAACGCCTTCCCCGAAGTCCCAGCTGGCTTCGAGTCGGGGCTGGAATTCTGCGAGGCGCTCGTCGAGGCCGAAGGCGTGGTGCTCGCACCGGGTGGCGCGTTCGGCCACCCCGACCGGTTCCGCGTCGGCTTCGGCGGCCCGACCGACGAGCTGGTGGCCGGACTGGACCGTCTGGGGCGGTTCCTCGACGGTCGCTGACCGTCGCACCACGGGTCCGTGGTCGCCGGCTCAGTCGGGGGCCGTCGGGTCCCTGACCTGCACCTCGAACCGCGCCCCACCCGACGGGCCCGCGACCGCCGCGACGTCCCAGCCGTGTGCCTCCACGATGTCCTCGACGATGGCGAGGCCGAACCCGGTCCCGCCATCGCCCGTGGTGTAGCCCGACTCGAACACCTCGTCCCGGATCTCCTCGGGGATGCCGGGGCCGTCGTCCTCGACGTAGAACCCGACGCACTCGCCGTCCGCCTCGAGCGTCCCGACGGTGACCGCCACCCTCGGGGTGGCGCTCCCCCTGGTATCGTCCCCGATGGGGACGCGGGAGGTGGTCCCGTGCTCGACGGCGTCCTGCCGGGCCTGCGAGGCAGGCCTCCTGGAGCCGTGCTCCACGGCGTTCCGGAAGAGGTTCTCGAACAGTTCGCGGAGACGACGCGGGTCGGCCTCGAACGTGGCGTCACCCGTGACGTGGAGTTCGCTCTCGCCCGTCTCGACGCTCGCCCAGCCCTGTCGGGCGACGGTGGCGAGTTCGACGAGTTCCGGCTCGCCGACGGCACGGCCGGCCCGCGCCAGCGTCAGCAGGTCCTCGATGAGGTCGTACATCCGCTTGTGGGCTCTCGCCACCTGCTCGAGGTCGTCGTTGTCCACCTCGAGTCGTGCCAGCGAGAGGTAGCCCTCGGCCACCGTGAGCGGGTTGCGCAGGTCGTGGCTGACGACGCTCGCGAACTCCTCGAGGCGCTCGTTCTGCCGCTCGAGTTCCTGACGTGCCCGGCGCTCGGAGATGTCACGCCCGGTCGCGACGGCGCCGGCGACACCGCCGCTGTCGTCCAGCACCGCACCGACGAACTCGTAGGGGACCGGCTGCCCGGCGGCGTCGACGAGCACCGTCTCGATGACGGACTGGTCCTGCTCCCCTTCGAAGAGGTTCCGGACCCACTTCTCGACCCGGGTGCGTTCGTCTTCGACGACGAGTTCACCGGGGTCGAGCGAGGCGAGTTCCGCGTCGTCGTAGCCCGTCGCCGTCGTGGCGTGCTGGTTCCACCAGACCAGCCGTCCGGTCGGGTCGAAGACGAACACCGTCTCCGGCACCGCGTCGAGGACCCGTTCACCGAACATGCGGGCACCTAGCGACCGCTCCGGCGAGGCCTCCTGTAGGCGGTGTTCGTCTTCTTCGTTCACGTCTACTCACCCAACCACCGCGAGTCTCGTCGAACATTTGCAACCGCACCGAGATATACGTACCGCACCGGAGTGACAGTTGTCACGCCGGGACTGTCGTTCCCGCGGTCCGGTGCGCGACTACTGCTCTTCCTCGCTCAGTTCCTCGAGTTCGGCCTCGACCGCCTCCTCGTCCACGTCGGCCGGTTCGGCCTCCGTGTCCGTGTCGGCGTCCACGGTCTCGACCTCGCTGTCGGCCTCGCGCTCGGTCGGCGCCGGCGACTCCTTGCCCATCTCGGCACGGAGCGTGTCCAGTTCGGCCTCCACCTCGCTGTTCGAGCGCATCTCGCGGAGTTCGCGGTCCAGTTCGTCCTCGCCGCTCAGCGCCTGGTCGAACGCGCCCGTGTCGGCGAGTTCGTCCATCGCCTCGGCGCGCGCCTCCATCTCCTCGGTCCGCTCGCGCGACCGCTCGATGGCGCGCGCGGTGTCCTCCATCTCGTCGCCGACACCGGAGAGCGCCTCGGAGACACGCGTCGACGCCTCGGCCGCCTCGTAGCGGGCCTTCATCGTCTCCTTCTCCGTGCGGAACCGCTCGATGCGGTCCTGCAGCTCGTTCTTCTTCTCGACGAGGGTGTCCTGCGTCTCCTGCAGGTCGGCGATCTGGACCTCCAGTTCCTCGATCTGGGCCATCTTCTGCTGTTTCTTCTCGAGGGCCTGCCGGGCGAGGTCCTCGCGGTCGTGGCGCACGGCCTCGCGAGCCTGCTCGTTGTGTTTCTCGACGTTCTCCTCGAGCCGTCGGCGCTGTATCTCGAGGCGCTTCTTCTGCGTCGTGAGGTCCGCGATACCCTTCTTCACGTCCTGTAGCTCGTCACGCATCTTCTCGTAACTGTAGTCGAGCGTCTCCGACGGGTCCTCGGCCCGGTTGAGGAGGGCGTTCAGTTTCGACCGGATGACGTACGACGCCCGAGAGAGGATTCCCATAGCCGGGGTAGGTGTCGGCGCCGTATAAAGTCTGACCGCTCGGGCCGGCCGGGACGGGCTCCCGAAGACCCACGGGGCGTCTCAGTCCGCGAGGAAGTCCGGTGCGACCCGCTTCTCGTCGCGCTCTGCCTCGAGGTGGTCGTAGAACGTCTCCGGGTCGACGTCCTTCGTCTCGCGTTCCTGCCGGTCCCGCACGGAGACCGTGCCGGCCTCCTGCTCGTTGTCGCCGACGATGAGCATGTACGGCAGGCGGTCCTCGTGGGCGCCGCGGATCTTCCGGCCGACCGTCTGGTCGCGGTCCTCGACCGTCGCGCGGACCCCCCGTTCCTGCAGCGCGTTCTTCACCCGGTGGGCGTAGCCGAGGTTCTCGTCGCTCACGGGGAGGACGCGGACCTGCTCGGGCGCGAGCCAGAGCGGGAACTTCCCGTCGAAGTGCTCGATGACGACGCCCATGAACCGCTCGAACGAGCCGAGCAGTGCACGGTGGATCATCACCGGTCGGTGCTCCTCGTTGTCCTCGCCCGTGTAGGTCAGGTCGAGGCGCTCGGGGATGTTGAAGTCGAGCTGGACCGTGCCGACCGTCCACTCGCGGCCGAGCGCGTCGACGGCGTTGATGCCGATCTTCGGGCCGTAGAACGCGGCCTCGCCGTGGTCCGTCTCGTAGTCCAGTCCCTCCGAGTCGAGCGCCTCACGGAGCGCGTCGGTCGCCTGCGCCCAGATCTCGTCGGAGCCGACGGCGTTGTCGCCCTGCGTCTCGAGGACGTACTTCACGTCGAGGTCCACGTCGCCGTAGATCTCCTCGATGACGCGGAGCGCGTCGACGATCTCCCCGCGGATCTGGTCCGGGCGGACGAACGCGTGGCCGTCGTCCTGCGTGAACCCGCGGACCCGCAGCATCCCGGAGAGTTCGCCGGACTGCTCGTTGCGGTAGCAGGTGCCGAACTCGGAGAACCGGATGGGCAGGTCGCGGTAGGAGTGTTTCTGCCGGTCGAAGATGTACGCGTGGTTCGCGCAGTTCATCGGCTTCAGGCCGTACTCGGTGTCGTCCTGCTCCCAGTTGAACATCTCACCCTGCGCGGTGAAGTTCTCGTAGTGTCCCGTCGGCTTCCAGAGCTCGGCCTTGTTGAGCTCCGGCGTCCAGACCTCCTCGTAGCCGAGTTCCGTGTTCTTCCCGCGGATGTACTCCTCCAGTTCCCGCCGGATGGTCATCCCGTTGGGGTGGAAGTGGACACAGCCGGGTGAGTGCTCGGGGACCGAGAACAGATCCATCTCCCGGCCGATCTTGCGGTGGTCGCGCTTCTTGGCCTCCTCGCGCCGCTCGAGGTACTCCTCGAGGTCCTTCTCGGTGGGGAACGCCGTCCCGTGGACGCGCGTCAGCGTGTCGTTCTCCTCGTCGCCGCGCCAGTACGCGGCGGAGATGTCGAGGAGTTTGAACCCGCCGACCTCGCCCGTGCTGTCGACGTGGGGGCCCTGACAGAGGTCCTCCCAGCCGTCCTGCTTGTAGAACGTGACCGTCTCCTCACCGGCCGCCTCCGTCTCCAGGATCTCGCGCTTGTACTCGTTGTCGGCGTACGACTCGAACGCGTCCTCGCGCGAGCGCTCCTCGCGGACGATGTCGTAGTCCGCCTCGACGATGTCGCGCATCTCGGCCTCGATGGCCTCGAGGTCCGACTCGTCGAGGTCCACGTCCGTCACGTCGTAGTAGAACCCGTCGTCCGTCGGGGGGCCGATGGTGAGCTTCGCCTCGGGGTGGAGTCGCTGGAGTGCCTGTGCGAAGACGTGGGCCGCCGAGTGCCGGAGGACCCGGAGGTACTCGTCGGACTGGTCGGTGACGATGACGAGATTGGCGTCCTCGTGCAGTGGCGTGTTGCGGTCGACCAGTTCGCCGTCGACCACGCCGGCGACCGTGTCCTTCCCGAGTCCGGGTCCGATCTCGTAGGCCACGTCCTCCACCGTCGACCCCGCCTCGACCGAGAGGACGGAGCCGTCGGGCAACGTGATAGCGACCTCGCTCATACTCGCAGGGAGTCGGGTGTCGGGGATAAGTGTGTTGAGACGGGGGGAACACCGCACACGGACCGGCGCCCGCCGGCGGTCAGGCGATGTTCTTCGAGGCGTCGACGACGGCTTTCTGCCCGAGGTCGAGTTTGATGACCTCGTCGATGGCCCGGCGCGACCGGTACTTCGGGACCGTGAGGCGCGTCTCGATGCCTTTCGACTCCACCACCACGTCCAGCTCCCACACGACGTCCGCCATCGTGAGCGTCGTCTCTCGCCGGTCCGGTACCGTCTCCTGTTCGGTGCAGTAGAGCAGCGCGATACAGCCGGTGTCGAGGAGGTAGTCCTTCAGCCCGTTCAGCAGGTCGACGTACTGCCCGGTGCTCGTGTTCGCCTCCACGGGCGTCATCGGGTCGACGATGACGTGCCGTTCACCGGTCATGTTGCCGATGGCCTCCTTGATACGTCTGGCGGGCCGGTCCACGCCGACGTGTGCCACCTCCACGTCCCCCCAGAGCAGTTCGTCCAGTTCCTCCTCGACCGCCCTGGTGCTCCGGTACGTGCTCAGGTAGAGCCACGACCGGTCCTCCATGAACTCGTAGAACAGCGGGTTCACCTGACTCGCGGGCGAGGCGACGAGACTCGTCAGACTCCCCGGTCGCAGCCCACCGTCCAGGTGTCGGTCCAGCATCCTGATTCCCGTCGAGACTCGGTCCACGTGTGTCACCTACCGACAGACATGCGTCAGACACGTATCAATCTTCGTGAGTTTCTTCTCGTTCTGAAGATGCCCGTGAGACCGTCGCCTGCACGGGGGAAACGCCCACCCATCAGGGCCGGATGTCGGCCGCTCTCGGCCCCATCTCTGGAGACTCCAGTAGCTCACCCACGACCTCGCGGACGCCGCGGTGTCTCCCGCCGTCGAGGTGGGGTGCCACCCAGACGATCTCGCCGTCCCGCGAGGCGACGACCAGCGGCGACGGGAGCCTGAGCGCCGTGCGCGGGCGACCCACGAGCGTGTCCGTCTCGACCTGCTCGAAGCCGGGGAGGTCGACACCTCGCTCGGTCGCCCACCGCCGGATCTCGGCCACCTGCTCACGGAGGGCTTCGGCGGCGGGCATCCCCGCAATCGGCGACGTCAGTGGGAGCGCATCCCCCCAGACCCGCACCTCGAGGGAGACCTGCTCGTCGTCCGCGAGGTGGTCGAGCCACACTGCGACGTCCTCGTGGGCGGGGGCCGCGGTTCTGGGTTCCAGCGAGCGCACGAAGAGGTCGAACTCGTACCGGGTGTCCGGGGTCATACCCGGGGTGTATCTATCGCTGGATTTGAACGTTGCTCCGAACGGTACGGACCACTCCCGACCGCTACAGAGCCGACCCGAGCGAGCGATGGGGCCGACGATCCCGACTCAGAGCGTCTCGCTCGGCGAGAGCGGCCCGTCCAGTCGCTCGGCCGCCGCCGCCTCCAGTTTGTACCGCTGGACCTTCTGCGTGCCCGACCGCGGCAGTTCGTCGACGACGAAGACGCGCCGGGGGTGGGCGTAGGTCGGCACCCGTTCGAGTGCGAACCTCCGGACCGCCTCCTCGCTCACGGACTCGGGGTCGACGCCCGGTTCGAGGACCACGAACGCGACCGGCGCCTCGCCTTTCACCTCGTGCGGGACGGCGACGACGGCGGCCGCCTGCACTTCCGGGTGGTCGAACAGGGCGTTCTCCACCTCGGCTGGGTAGACGTTCTCCCCGCCGACGATGAGCATGTCGTCGACCCGGTCGACCATCCAGAGGAACCGGTCCTCGTCGACGCGAGCGATGTCGCCGGTGTAGAACCACTCGGCTTCACGTCGGGGCTCGTCGCTCGGTTCGTCCCGGCCGAACACCTCGGCGTTCTTCTCCGGCAGGCCGTCGTATCCCGCGAACACCTGCGGGCCGCGAACGGCCATCTCCCCCGTGACGGCCTCCTCGTCGTCGAAGTCGAGTTCATCACTGATGTCGACGGCCGCGGTGGGGTCGAGCAGGTGCTCGCTCACCCGCACCTCGCGGGTGGCCGGGTCGACGAGCCGGATCTCCATGTCGGGCACCGGCTGGCCGATACATCCAGCGGCGGTGTGGACGCCGTAGGCGCTCCCCGTCGTCCCCGCGGGCGTAGTCTCGGTCATCCCCCACCCCTCCACGAGCGGCGTGTCGAACACCGACTCGATGCGCCGACGGGTGTCGTCGGCGAGCGGTGCCGCGCCACACCCGACCGACTCGATGGACGAGAGGTCGTACGCGTCGGGGTCCGACTCGTACTCCTGCACCATCTCGACGAAGATAGCGGGGATGCCCGCGAACGAGGTCACCTCGTACTCCGTGATGGCCGACAGCAGCGACTGGGCGACCGGGAGCGTCTTCAGGACCACCGTCGCGCCGTTGTAGAGGTTCGTCAGCATCACCGTCGAGAGCCCGTACATGTGGAACAGCGGCAGGACGAGCAACGTCACGTCGTCCTCTGGGTCGAACCCCGACCGGGAGGTGTAGGACTGTGCCGTCGCCAGCAGGTTCCGGTGGGTCGTGAGCACGCCCTTCGGGTCACCGGTCGTCCCCGACGTGTAACACTGGAGCGCCACGTCCTCGAACCCACGTTCTGGCCGGTCGAACTCGGGGCTCGCCCCGTCGACCAGCTCGTCGTAATCGAGCAGTTCATCGCCGTCAGCCTCACCACCGCCCGGGATCCACGTCTCCGGCGCGTGCGGGGCGAGGTCCGTCACGACGCTCGGGAACACCGCGGAAGCCACGAGCACCGACACGTCCGCGTCGCCGAGGATGTACGTCAGTCGGTCCACGTCCATCCTGTGGTTCAGCGGGACGGCGACGGCTCCGGCCTTCAGCGCGCCGAAGAACGTCTCCGGGAACTGTAGCGAGTTCTCGACGTACAGCGCGACCCGGTCGCCCGGCCCGACCCCGCGGTCGGTCAGCGCGTTCGCCACCCGGTTCGACCGCGACTCGAGTTCCCTGTAGCTGTACTCCTCGCCCCGGTACTCGAAGGCGAGTTTCTCGCCGTAGCGTGTGGCCCCCATCGACGGGACGTCACCGACGTGTCGGAGCGGCGCCTGCTCGTGGTACTTCATGTGTCAACAACCCACACTACGTGGCGTATAACTCTTCGCCCGTCGTTCGATGGTCCGCACACGCTCGAGCGGGACGGCCCACGGCGCCGGAACCGTTAGGTGTCGGTCGGGCCAATCGGAGGGCGTGAGCGACGCCGTCGAGGTCAGCACCGTCGTGTACATCTCTCCCGAGGAGGCCTACGATTTCATCGTTGACTTCCCGCGATACGCCCGGTACTCGAAGTACCTGAGCCGGGTGACACAGAACGGCGACGGGCACCCCGGCACGGAGTACGACCTCCACTTCGAGTGGTGGAAGCTCTCGTACACCGCCCGGTCACGGGTCACTGACACCGAGCCGCCACGCCGCCTCGACTGGCAGATCATCAAGGACCTCGACGCTGCTGGCCAGTGGCACATCGAGCCCCTCCCCGACTCGGAGGTGCCGGCGGACCGTGAGCACGCCGTCCGGGTCCGCCTCGACATCGACTTCCACCCGCAGTCGGCGAACACCGACGCCCTCGAACTCCCCCGGTTCGTGAACCTGAGCTGGGTCGTCGAGAAGGTGAAACCGCTCGTGCAGGAGGAGGCCGAACGGGTCGTCAGGCGCATCGTCGCCGACCTGGAGGGGGAGACGCGCGACGTGGACCTGGAGATACACAAGACGCCGGACCGGGTCTGAGCCGCGTGGGGGGTTCCCCCTCGCTCACTCGTCGACTTCGTAGTCGCCGCCGAAGCGCATGAAGAAGTACGCGAGCCCCAGCGTCGAGAACATCCCGACCATCGTCGCGACGCCGAGCGTCTTCGCCGAGTCCGGGATGGCCGGCGGACCGCCGCCGCCACCGCCGCTGGACGCGCTCGGGTCCTCGCCGGACTCGTTCACCGTGATGGAGCCGACCATCCCCGAGGTCTGGTGCGGGGCACAGTAGTACTCGTACGTACCCGTCGTCTCGAACGTGTAGGAGTACTCGTGGCCCGTGTCGTACGTGTCGCCCGGGCCACCCTCGGTGCCCTCCCAGCCGGCCCCCTCGGGCTGGCTGTCGACGACGATGTTGTGGAGGTCCGACTCCCACACGAAGTTCACCGTCGTGCCCGGCGTGATGAACAGCTCTGCCGGTTCGAACACCAGTTCGCCGCCGGGGCCGACGACGACCTCCTGGCTCGACTGTGCTGCCGCCGTCCCGGACGTCGCCGCCACGCCCGCGGCCGCCGCCGTCCCAGACGCCGCCTTGAGGAACCCACGCCGGCTCACGGTATCGTCCGCGCTCATGGATTGGACTTACCGCTACCCCGTACTGAATCCATTGATTCCGTCCCGCCGTCCCGGGACTCAGTGACGCCGCTCGGTTCGGGGGTAGTCGTCCGTGGGAGCGGTCCCGTCCGGCGACGCCGGGTACGCCTGCAGGAACCGCTCGGCCGCCCGCTCGCCGCGTTCCAGTAACCCCTCCAGGAACTCGGGCCGCCGGTCCAGTTTCGTCGACGGGCCGAAGTGCTCGTCCAGTTCGATGCGGCGGATATCCGTCTCGACGAACTCGTCCGCGGGCAGGTGGCCCGCGCGGACCCACTCGTTGACCCAGCGGACGAACCGCAGCTCCTGGTTCAGCGAGAGGTTCCCGGAGAGTTCGTTGCGGCGGTCGGCGATGGCCGCCGGCGTCCGCGGAATCGCGGCGTCGTTCTGTGGGTTGATCTGGACGACCCACACCTCCTCCGGCTTGCGATCGGCCGGTACCGTCAGGAGGTCGAGGACCGGTGGGTTCTGGCTGAAGAGGCCGTCCCAGTGGCCGTGCCCGTCGATCTCGACCGCCGGGAACAGTTCGGGGATGGCCGCCGACGCGAGCACCGCGTCCTCGGTGACGTCCTCGTTGTGGAACGTCTCGAAGACGCCGCCCTCCACGTCGACGGTCCCGACGACGAGTTCGGGGTCCGTGTGCGTACAGTGGGCAGGGACGTCGTCGAAGTCGACGAACGACTCCAGGATGCGCCCGATGCGTCGCTGGCCGAGGTACGACGCGGGGACCGTGTACGGACTGGGCTGTGGTGTCGGGACGCCCATGTCGCGGGCCATCGACCCCCAGACGCCGAGCGCGCTGGCCCACGCGTCGACGGGGTCGTCGGCAGCCAGTTCGGCCCAGAGGTCGCCGAGTCGCTCGACGGCCGTCGCGGGACCCTCCGTCACGAGCGCGTACCACGCGACGACGGCGTTGAACGCGCCCCCGGAGGTGCCGGAGATGCCGACGAGTTCGAACCGCTCCTCGTCCCACTCGTGGAACAGGCCCCGGAGGACGCCCGCGGTGAACGCGGTGTGACTCCCACCGCCCTGACACGCGATGGCCACGCGAGTCGGCCGGTCGTCCCCAGCCGCCCCGTCCGCGCTCACTCGTATGTCCCCGTGTAGCCGCCGTCCCAGAGCATGTCCGCTCCGTTCAGGTGCCGCGAGTGCGAGGAGAACCCGAAGGTGAACAGGTTCGCCACCTCGGCGGGCGTCATCAGTTCCTTCAGGCGGGCCTGCCCGAGGAACCGCTCCTCGACGACCGCCTCGGGAGTCATGTCGAGCTCCTCGGCGGTGTCCTGTATCTGGTTGGCCATCAGCGGCGTCAGCACGTAGCCGACCGAGACGGAGAACCCGCGGAGGTCACCCTCGCCCTCGGCCGCGATGGCGTTGGTCAGCCCACGGAGCGCGAACTTGGCGGTGATGTAGGCCGCCTTCGCGGAGGTGGCGTAGTGGCCGTGGATGGACGCCATGTTGCCGATGGCGCCGCGGCCGTCGCCCTCGCGGATGTGCGGCATCGCGTGTTTCGTGAGGAGGAACGGCGCGCGGACCATCACGTCCTGCAGGAGGTCCCACTTCTCGGTCGGGAACTGGTCGATGGGGTCGATGTGCTGGAGCCCGGCGATGTTCGCGACGTAGCGCAACTGCCCGAGGTCCGCGGCCGCCTCGGCGATGCCCGCCACGGCGTCGTCGTCGGTCAGGTTCGCGTCGACGGTCTCGACTCGCCCCGGCGCGCCGATGTCCTCGGCGAGGTCGGCCGTCTCCGCGAGCCCCTCCTCGTCCATGTCCGTCGAGACGACGGTGACGCCGTTCGTCGCGAGGCCGAGCGTCGTCGCTCGACCGATGCCCGACGCCCCGCCGGTGACGATAGCGACGTCGTCACTGGTGAGCCACGGGTCGTCGAGGACGAGGAAGTCGTCGGCACTCGGTTCCGGTGCGGTGAGGTCGTCGTCGCCTGCCATGTGAGGAGCCACGACGGGTCCGCCGTTATACCTTGGCCCCGCGGGTGTGGTGGGCGCGCCGGCGTGGGCCTCGCTCGACCGCTACAGTTTCCGCTCTGCGTCCTCGGCGAGTTCCTCCATCCGCTTGCCGATGCGGCCCGCGTCGGAGAACTCGTCGTCGCTCATCACCGAGGCGAGTGCGTTCCCGAGGACGAACACGGCGTGCTTGTGCTCGGACTTGGACTTGTGGACGTCGTCGGGCGAGACGTCGAGCTGGTCGTACGGGTCGAAGAGGCTGCCGTCGACGTCCTCCATCCCACGGAAGGTCTCCATGATGGCGACCATGTGTTCGTGGAGTTCGAGGAGTTCCTCCTTGTGCATGGCGTGCGGTACTGTTCGGCCGAACAAAACGGTTGCGCGTGATTCGGTCGCACTCCGCGGCGGAGGGGACGGTCAGCAGGTGGTCCGCGGGTGGTCGGGAGTCAGAAGACGTACTCGTCGTCGTGGCCCATCATGCCGTCGTCCTCGAAGCCCGGTTCCTCGTCCTCTATCGGGCCGCTGGTCTTGTACGCGCGGATCCCGGTCGAGAGGAGGTCCTCGATGGCCTCCTCCCGGTTGACGAACTCGCCATCCTCGACGAGTTTCGCGATCTGCATCTCGAGGTGCTCCGGGACGGTTAGCTCTACCTTGGGCATCGGAACTGGCAGAAAATTCGCCGGGGGGGCATTTAACTCTGGCGGGCGAAGTTTCGTATTCGACAATCGAACCCCGCGCTCCGAAAAACTCGACTCTCGCTCGGGAAGAATGATTTCACGTCGTCACAAACGCGGCCGAGTCGTAACACGTAGGCCCCGGCCGTCCCGATGCCGGGTATGAGCGACCTGCGCGACGTGACCGACCTCTACGAGGAGTTCGGCGACGAGCGGCTCCCACCCGGACAGACCGAGACCACGGGCTTCCCCGTGCTCTCGAAGGGGGCGACCCCGAAGTTCGACCGCGAGGACTGGACGTTCGACGTGTGGGGCGCCGTCGACGAGCGCCTCGCGCTCTCCTACGACGAGTTCCGTGACCTGCCGAGCGAGACCCAGTTACAGGACTTCCACTGCGTGACCGGGTGGTCGCGCTTCGACAACGAGTTCACCGGCGTGACGTTCCCCACGCTGGCCGAGGTGGCGGGCGTCACCGACGACGCCGTCCACGTCATGTTCCACTCGCTGGACGGCTACACCACCGACCTCCCGCTCGCCGCGTGCATGCGCGAGGAGACGATGCTCGCGTGGGGCCACGACGGCGAGGACCTCTCGGCCGACCACGGCGGCCCCCTCCGTGTCGTGACGCCCCACCGGTACGCCTACAAGGGGGCGAAGTGGGTGGAGGGCGTCGAGTTCCTCACCGAACCCGAGCGGGGGTACTGGGAGAAACGGGGGTACTCGGTCAGCGCGAACCCGTGGGCGGAGGAGCGCTACGCCTGAGTCGGACCGTCTGCCACCCGATCACGGCCCGAGGTAGCCCCACGCCAGCAGGCGGTCGCCGTCGCCCTGGATCCAGCGCTCCCCGATGTCGTCACGGTAGTAGAGGTTGGGGACGACGATGTCCTTGATGCGGCCGTAGGCCTGTCGGCGAGCGTTCTGCATCGTGTCTCCTTTCCCAGTGACGACCAGCGGCATGCCGCTCTCACCAGCAACTCGCCACTGTCCATCGATCTTCTTCGTGTCCTCCAAGTGGATTCCGTCTCGGCTCTCGGTCTGGAAGACGACCGCGGCGTTACGGGAGTTCTCGTCGTACGTCTTCTCGTCGTCGAACGGGAAGGGTGGGAGGACAACGCGTACACCGATCTGGTACCCGTTGTGAACCTCTAATTCAGGGTCGTTTCCGTGGGCTAGGTCGTAGAAGAACTGCCCGGTCGAGGATTCGAGCGACTCCTCCTGGAGTGCGATGGTCGGATAGCCGAATCGTGGGGTGAACTCTAACGGGTAGATGCCAGTCTCGTTGACGATACAGTTGATGTCGATACTCCCGACGTAGCCCTCCTCGGCGAGCCAATCTTCGAGCTTCCCGAACGTCTCCTCGAACAGTTTGTTCCGGCCGCCCCAGAACATCGACGTACCCATTTCACCGGTTGAGGGGCCGATGTTTCCTGGGAACAATTTCTTATGCTCAAAATTAAAATTGACCTGGTCAATGAACTGCTCACCGTTGAAGAACCCGCAGATGGCGATCTCCACGCCCTCGACTTTCCGCTGGAGCTGGAAGCCCTTCATGCGGTGGCCCCACGCTTTCTTGTACGCACGAAGGACGTCTACCACGTCGCTGCCATCGTCCTCATTTCCGACGTAGAGGAGTCGCTTGACGTTCTGAACTTCTCCAAGCGGTTTGATCACGTACGGTGCGGGATTCTCTTGGACGTGCTGGATGCCGGCGTCGAAATCCTCGAAGACGTGGTGCTCGATAGTGTTGACTCCGTGCTCTTCGAGGATCTCCATCGCATAACCGCGATCTTCTTCGAGTTGATCAGTGTTCGGCGTGCCACCAACGACTGCTTTCCCTTGCTCGCGGAGTTCTTGGGCGAGCGCGCCAGTGCCGACGTCTGAGCCGACCCAGATGTCGTCGAAGATGATGACATCGGCCCACTCGACCTCCGCGCGCCAGTCGTCTGTCTTCGGGACGAACCCGTTGCCGATTTCTTTGTCCGATTCGGCCTCGATGTAGTACTTCACGTCGTGGCCTTCTTGATGGACTTGCCAGGCGAGGTCGGTGATCAGTGCGGCGTCGGCCGAGACGAACAGGAAGTGTTTGGTTTCCATTGGATTTATCTAGGCAGCGACCGTTTGTCTTTCTGTGCGAGTTTTCTGAGAGCAAATGAATGATAAATCCCACATTTTGTGCTCGAAGTTGAAGTTGATGGGTTCGACGAACCCGTCGCCGTCGAAGAACCCACAGATGGCCACCTCGACACCCTCGACGCGGCGCTGGAGCTGGAACCCCTTCATCCGGTGGCCCCACGCCTTCTCGTAGGCCCGGAGCACGTCGACCACGTCGCTCCCGTCGGCCTCACGCCCGACGTAGAGCAGTCGCTTGACGTTCTGCACCTCGCCCAGCGGCTTGATGACGTAGGGCGCGGGGTTCCGCTGGACGTGCTCGATGGCGTCGTCGAACGACGAGAACTCCCGGTGGGGGAGGAGTTCGACCCCGTGGTCGGCGAGAACCTCCATCGCGTACCCCCGGTCGTCCTCTAGTCGGTCCGTGTTCGGGGTGCCGCCGACGACGGCGTGCCCCTCGGCGCGGAGTCGCTGGGCGATGTCGCCGGTGCCGACGTCGTCGCCCACCCAGATGTCGTCGAAGACGACCACGTCCGCCCAGTCGAGTTCGGCCTTCCAGTCGTCGGTCTTGGGGACGAACCCGTCGGCTATCTCGCGGTCTGACTCGGCCGCGACGTAGTAACGCACGTCGTGGCCCTCGCGGTGGATCTGCCACGCGAGGTCACCGACGAGGGCCGCGTCGAGCGAACAGAAGAGGAAGTTCGCGGGTTCCATAGTGCCCCGTCGGCGGGCGGCCGCGTAAGTCTCCCGGCCCCGAGAGTCACCGTCGGGCCGGCCGCGGCCCCGTCGGACGAGGGAGCCGAGCCGCCCCGTGGCCGAGCTACCGCGGTCGGAGGCGCTTTAGGCCGCCCGGCCGTCGCTCCACCCATGCAGGCAGCCATCGTCACCGTCGGCGACGAACTCCTCGCCGGTGACACCGAGAACACGAACGCGACGTGGCTCTGCCGTGAGCTCACGGCGCGCGGCGTGTCGGTCCAGCGCGTCCTCACGGTCCCCGACGGGGTGGACACCATCGCCGACGCCGTCCGCGAGTACGCGGCCGCCTTCGACGCCGTCCTCCTCACGGGCGGCCTCGGCGGGACGCCAGACGACGTGACGATGGACGGGGTGGCCGCGGCGTTCGACCGACCGCTCGGCGTCGACGACCTGGCGAAGGCGGACCTCGAACGCACGCTCGCGGCCATCGCCGACGACTACCCGGACCTCTCGGTGGACGTGGAGGCCGAGGCGTCCATCCCCGAGGGTGCACGCCCGCTCGTCAACTCCGCGGGCCTCTCGCCGGGCTGCGTCGTCGAGACGGAGACGACGGCCGTCTACGTCCTCCCCGGCATCCCCGGCGAGATGCGGGCGATGTTCGAGAGCGTGGCCGAGGAGTTCGACGGCGACGTGCAGTCCCGGACCCTCTACACTGACGAACCGGAGGCCGCGCTCATCGAGCGACTGGACGACGTGCGCCACCAGTTCGGCGTGCAGGTGGGCTGTTACCCCGACCGGGCGGTCCAGCACAACCGCCTGAAACTCCGGAGCGACGACGGGGCGACGCTGGAGGAGGCGTTCGCGTGGCTCGGCGAGCACGTGCGGACAGTCGACCCCCCGACAGAGGAGGAAGGGGAGACGGGCTGAGCCGTTCGGGACGGGCGGCTAGTTCCCGAACCGGGTGTCCGGGTCGCGCTCCGGGTCCGGGCCGTCGCGGTCCGACCCGCTCGGTCGGCCGGTGTTCGGCCGGTCCAGTGAGCCCGACGAACGGATGATGTCGAGCGCGGTCATCAGGTCGGTCCGCGAGAGGAGGCCGGTGAACGTCGCCTCGTCGGCGGGCCGGAAGGGGTCCGGGTCGCTCATCACGACGAGACGGCCCACGCCGTTGGTCTGCATCCGCTCGATGGCCTCCATCGCCCCCGTCGATGGCGTGACGGTGACGAGGTCGGTGCTCATCACGTCGTCGACGCGGTAGGCGTCGCGTTCGACCTGTGGGACCGACTGGGCGTCCTCGAGCGTGACGAGGCCGACCACGCGACCGTTCTCCAGCACCGGGTAGCCGGTGTGGCGCTCGCGGAACATCCGCTCGACGAGGTCGGCCACGCTCGTCTCGGGCGTGACGGAGCTGACCTGCTCGGCCGGCGTCATCAGCTCCCCGACGACGACCCCGTCCAGCGCCGCGCGCATCGTCGTCTGCTGGGCCTCGGAGGAGGCACCGATGTAGATGAAGAAGGCGATGGCGACGAGGAACAGGCCGCCGCCGCCGAACAGGCCGAACAGGCCCAGCAGGATGGCGAACACCTGGCCCACCCGGGCGGCCGTCTGGGTCGCCTGCGCGTACGGTCGGGTGCGCGCGAGGAGTGCGCGGAGCACCCGTCCGCCGTCCATCGGGAACCCCGGCAGGAGGTTGAACCCCGCCAGCGCGACGTTCATCAGCGCGAGGTAGCCGACGAGGAACTTCACCGCGGCGACGGCCGTGGCGCCGTCCGGGGGCAGGAACTGGAACCCGACCCACGCGCCGACACCGAGCAGGACGCTGACGGCGGGGCCGGCGAGCGCGACGTACAGCTCCTGCTTCCAGTCCTCGGGCATCGCCGAGAGCTGGGCGACGCCCCCGAACAGCCAGAGTCGGATGGACTCGATCTCGATGCCGTAGCGTCGCGCGACCAGCGAGTGGCCGAGTTCGTGCAGGACGACGCCGACGAACAGGCCGACGGCGGCGAGCGTCCCCATCCCGAACGCGAGGACGGGCGTGCCCGTGAGCGCGCTCGCGGCGATGTTCGCGCCCAGCAGCTCGTTCAGTATCTCGGTCCACCGGCCGACCTGCACGCCGATGACGTAGGCGAACAGGGGGAGGACCAGCAGGAACGTCAGGTCGAGCTCGATGGGGATACCGAAGAGCCGACCGACGCGGAAACTCTTCATGGAGGTAGGTAGTCGGTCGGCGCCCTTAAGCGGGGGGCACCGAGACCGGACCGAGACTGGACCGAGACCGAACCCCCATTCGACCGGAACCGTGTCACCCGAGTGTCCGACGCTCGGCAGCCGATACGTCGGGGCTATATATACGCACTCGGACACTGTAGCTGGTATGGATATCGTCAACGTCACCGCCGACGCGGAGACGTTCACCTGTAACGCGTTCCTCGCCCTCGGGGAACGAGCCGTGCTGGTCGACGCCGGCGCGATGGAGGGCGTGGTGGACGCGGTTCGGGAGCACACGGAGACACTCGACGGGGTGGTGTTGACCCACCAGCACGGCGACCACGTCGCGCAACTGGACGCCGTCGTCGAGGCGTTCGACCCCACCGTCCACGCCTACAGCGAACACCCACACCGGACCCACGAGATAGAGGACGGGGGGACCGTCGAGGTCGGGGACGAGCTGTTCGAGGCCGTCTACACGCCCGGCCACGCCGCCGACCACGTCTCGTTCGTCTCGGAGACGACGCTGTTCTCCGGGGACGTGGTCGTCCACGACGACGGCGCGTTCGAGTACGGCTCGTTCGGCCGGACCGACATGCCCGGCCAGTCGCGCGAGCGACTCATCGAGTCCATCCGGTCGCTGCTCGACCGCCTCCCCGTCGGCGTCGAACACCTCTACGCCGGGCACGGCGACGAGTTCCACGGCGACGTGCGCGACGTGGTCGAGACGGCCCTCGAACGCGCCGAGCGACGGGAGCCGAAGTACCCCGAGTGAGCCCGTGCCGGGGACCTGTCCGTGGCCCGGTCGGGACACGCCGACGACCTCGGACTCGAGTGCCCGTTGCGGGAGGTGGTCCACCCCGTGAGCGACGGTGCTCCCCCGGTGGTGTTCGCCCTCGGTCGGACCGACCCGCTCCGTGGCGAGGGCGTGAAGCTTCGGCCGTTCACGGACCTCGTGGCCCTCGGCGCCGCAGTAGACGAAGCGCGCCCGGCCGCCGTCGTCCTCGAACACGACCCTGACGGGCCCGACGGCCTCGCCGCCCTCGGAGCGCTCGGTGAGCGTCACCCCGCGGTGCCGACGCTCCTCTGGACGGAGACGCCGGACGGGACGGTGGCGGCCGCGGCCACGCGACGGGGTGTGACCGAGTACGCCTCGGCTGCCGCCGACTCGCTCCCCGACCGGGTCCGTGCGGTGGCCACGGACACCCAGCTGGGCGGTGGTGCCGCGGTGGTCGCCGGGGACGACCGGAACGACGCGCCCGATGGTGCCGACATCGCGACCGACGGAGCCGACGCAGTCTCCCCCGGGGCGCCCACGTCTGTCGGCGACCCGCCCCACCTGCTCGAACGCATCGACGACGGCTTCGTCGCCATCGACGAGGAGTGGCGCTTCACCCACGTCGACGAGCGCGCCGAGACGATGCTGGGGGAAGCGGCCGACGGGCTGGTCGGCCGGGACGCCCGCGAGTTCCTCCCGGAGCACCTCCACGAGCCGTTCGCCCGTGCGATGCGGACCGGAGAGGCAGTGACCCTCGAGGGGTGGTTCGACTCGCTCGACGCCAGGCTGCTCGTGAGCATCTCCCCCGACGGGGACGGCCTGCACGTCTACGCCCGGGACACGAGCGAGGAGCGTCGGTACCGACGGGCGCTCTCGACGCTGCTGGAGCGGACGAGCGACCTGATGGTGGCCGAGACGGAGACGGAGGTGGCCCGTACCACCGTCGACGCCGCGGCCGAGATAATCGGGTTCGAGCTGAACGGGGTCAGACGATACGACCCGACGACGGGTGCGCTGGAACTGCTCTGTGCCACCGAGGAGGCGAGGTCGCACATCGCCCCACCCGAGTCGGTCGCCACCGGCGAGGGTCTCCAGGGCAAGGCGTTCGCCACGGGTGAGACCATCGTCGTCGACGACCCCGGGGGCGACGCCGAGGGGCGCTACGACGGCGTCCGGGCCGCCGCGACGGTCCCGCTTGGTGAGTACGGGACGCTGACCGTCGGGTCGCGCGACGTGGGCGGCGTCGACGGCGTCGACCGTGACCTCCTCGAGTTGCTGGGGTTGAGCGCGGAGGCCGCGTTGCTCCGGGCCGAGCGCGAGGCGTCGCTCCGCGAGTACCGTGCCGTCCACGAGACCGTCGACCAGATGGTGTACACGCTGGACGAGACGGGCCACATCTCGTTGCTGACCGCGCCGATGGCGGAGCGGTTCGGCTACCGCCGCGAGGAACTCGTCGGCGAACACATCCGGGAGATACTGCCGCCGGGGGACGTCGATCGGGGCCGCGAACTGATAGCAGAGCTGCTCTCCGAGCCGCCCGGTGACAGTCGGACCTACGAGACACGCGTCTACCCGAACGAGGGCGACCCGTTCCCCGTCGAAGTCGATATCACGCTGTTCCGGCGTGACGGGGAGTTCCGCGGGTCCGTGGGCGTCGTCCGGGACGTCTCCGAACTCCACCGAGCACGCGCGGAACTGGCCGACGAGCGCGACCGCTTCGCCTACCTGTTCGAGCAGTTGCCGGACGCGGTGGTCGAGGCGGAGCTCGTCGACGGCGAACCCGTCGTCAGCGCGGTCAACGAGGCCTTCGAGCGCGTGTTCGGGTTCGAGGCCGAGACCGTGGTCGGTGAACTGCTCAACGAGTTCGTCGTCCCCTCGAGCGAGGCCGGGAACGCGGAGCGTATCGACGAGCGATCACGGCGGGGCGAGGTCGTCCGCGAGGAGGTCCGCCGGCAGACCGCGACGGGTACCCGGGAGTTCCTGTGCACCGGCGTCCCGTTCGACACCGAGGGCGAGCGGACCCGCGGGTTCGCCATCTACACGGATATCACCGAACAGCGCGACCGCGAGCGTCGCCTGCAGGTCCTCTACCGCGTCCTCAGACACAACCTCCGTAACGACATGAACGTCATCAGCGGGAACGCCGCGGACCTCCACGAGGCGCTCGCGGACAGCCAGCCACGGCTGGCGGCCCTCGCCGATACCATCTACGAGCGGGCGACGCAGGTGGCCGACATCTCGCACAAGGCCGGCGACATCCAGCGGGCGATGGACACGGACTCGGTCCCCTACGGCGTCGAACTCGACCGCGTCGTCAGACAGGCCGTAGACCGGGTGGGACGACACCACCCGTCGGCGGACGTCCGCGTCGACGTCCCGGCCATCCCGGTGGAGAGCACCGGCGGTCTCGTCAGGGCCGTCGAGAACCTCGTCGAGAACGGTGTCGTCCACGCCGGCGACACCGACCCGACCGTCAGGGTCACCGTCGACACGGACGCCCCGGAGGGGTTCGTCGACCTCCGGGTCGCCGACGACGGACCGGGCATCCCCGCGCGCGAGAAGGCCGTCCTCGTCGACGACGACGACATCACCCAGCTCCGTCACTCGCGGGGATTGGGGCTCTGGACGGTCCGATGGGTCGTGGAGGCGAGTGGCGGGGAGCTGTGGTTCGACGAACGCGAAACGGGTGCGATGGTGGTGATACGGCTCCGACGTGCCGGCGTGTCGGCCGACGAGGAGTAGCGGGGCGGGTCGGGTTACGTCGCGCGACGCTCTTTCGCCTTGGGTCGGAGCTTCGCGTAGCCGCACTTCCGGCACCGCTCGGCGCGTTTCGGGTTCCGGGCGTTGCACTTCATGCAGATCATCTTGTCGAGGATGCGGGCTTCCGCCTCTTCGAAACTAGCCATACCCGAGGCGTGGCCTGCGCCTCGGTTAAGCGTTGCGAGTGGCTCCGACCCACCCCCACCCGAATAAATACCCTCGCACCGTCCGTGGACCATGGACCACAGCGAGACGGGCTACGACGCGGTCACTGCCCTCCCACTCGTCGTCGAGGGGTACGACCTGGAGCATCACGAGCGGTCGCCCAGCGCCGACTTCACCCGCCGGACCACCGTCTTCGCACTCCACGGCGACGGTGAGACCGGCCGTGGCGAGGACGTGGCGTACGAACCCGAGGACCACGAGGCGCTGGCGGCGGCGGACCCGTTCGACCTCTCGTTCGACGGGACGTTCGGCGAGTTCTCGGCCCGACTCGACCGCACCGACCTGTTCGAGGACCCGCCTGCCCGCGAGACGAACCGGGCGTACCGACGCTGGGCGCTCGAGAGTGCCGCACTCGACCTCGCGCTTCGGCAGGCAGAGACCAACCTCGGCACCGTGCTGGGTCGCGCGTACCGGCCGGTCCGGTTCGTCGTCTCCACCCGCGTCGACTCGATGGACCGCATCGACACCCTGCTGGACGTGGACCCCGACGCGGAGTTCAAGCTCGACCCCGAACCCGACTGGGACGACGAGCTGTTCGACTCGCTGGCGGCGCTCGATCGGGTCCGCGTGGTGGACCTGAAGGGGTTCTACGAGGGCACCAGCGTCGACGTCCCGGCAGACCCCGACCTCTACGAGCGCACGCTGGAGACGTTCCCCGACGCGGTCGTCGAGGACGCCTACTTCACCGAGGAGACGACACCCCTGCTCGAACCCGAGGCCGACCGCCTCTCGTTCGACTATCCGGTCCACGACGTCGAGAGCGTCGAGGCCCTGCCCGTCGAGGTTCGGTGGCTGAACGTCAAGCCCTCCCGCTTCGGGACTGTCGAGTCGTTGCTCGAGACCATCGCGTGGGCCGAGGCACGCGACGTGCGTATGTACGGCGGCGGCCAGTACGAACTGAGCGTCGGACGCGACCAGATACAGGCGCTCGCCTCCCTGTTCTACGCCGACGGGCCGAACGACGTGGCACCGCGAGACTACAACGAGCAGCGGCCTCCGCGGACGCTCCCCCGGAGTCCGCTGAAGCCGGGCGGCAGGCCCACGGGACTCGGCCTGGAGTGACTACGCCCCATCGCTGGCGTCCTCGCCGTCCGCACCGTCCGCCCCGGCGTCGAGATACTCCTGCTGGATGGCGACCACCTCGGCCGAGTCGTCGGCCGCGGCGTACCGCCCGAGGGGTTCGGCGTTGAGTTCGAGGAAGGTGTGACCCCAGCGGAACTTCGAGAGGACCGTCTCGGCCTGCTCGCGCTCGCCGAGGATGCAGAGCGCGCCGGCGAACGCCTCGACGGTGTTCAACTGGAACGGCGTCCCGTAGTTGACGGGGTTGGCCGCCACGAGGAACGGGAGCGCCCGGTGAGGCCCCGAGAGACGGAACGCCTCCTCCTCGGCCGTCTCCCACGAGCAGTCGAGCGCGACGAGCGCGTCGGCCTCGGTCCGGTCGGCGGGCGAGAGCGCCTGCTCGGCGTACGGGTCGAGGACGATACCACGCGGCGTGGCGCGCGCCGAGCGGTGGAGGGTGACGAGGTCGAACTTCGCGAGGCGACGAGCCGTGCACTTCTTCGGGTCGTCGTCGCCCTCGTACCGGACGTGCAGGTCCACGGGGTCGCTCGGTCGGCGTCGCGGTTAAGCGGCGTGGTCGTCCACGCGACCCACGTTTGAAACGGGTCGGCCACCAAGGGTCGGGCGATGGAGCCAACGGACATCGCTCGCGACTACTACCGCCACGTCGACGCCGGCGCGTACGACGCACTCGCGGCCCTCCTCGGCGACTCGTTCGTCCACGTCCGGCCGGACCGGACCATCGAGGGGGCCGACGAGTTCGTCCGGTTCATGCGCGACGACCGCCCGCTGACCGACACCGAACACGAGGTCGAGACCGTGTACGAGGCCGACGGCCGGGTCGCCGTCGAGGGGCGCCTCGTCCGCGCCACGGGGGCCCGCATGTTCGACTTCGTCGACACCTTCGACGTGACGGACGGCCGCATCACCCGGATCCGGACGTACACCGACTGACCGGCCCGTCGTCGCCCCGCCACTGCGGAAGCAGACAGCCATCGTCCCCGAGACTCCAGTGTGACGACTGCCGAAGGGCGAGGCGCACCCGACGCCCGTATCCCCCACCACACGGTGGGAACGACCGACCCCTCTTTTGTAGCCCGCACGCCACGTCTCGATCATGTTCGATACGATACTCTTCCCCACGGACGGCGACGACGAGGCAGACCGGGTCTTCGAGTTCGTCCTCGACGTAGCCGAGGCGCACGGGACGACGGTCCACGTCCTCAACGTCGCGGACACGAACGTGACGAGTCACGCCGACACGAGCACCGGGACGGTCGACATCCTCGTCGACGAGGGGGACCGCATCGTCGGTGAGGCCGCCACCCGCGCCCGGAAGCGCGGTGTCGACGTGGTCGAGGCCGTCGTGCAAGGTGTCCCGCACTCCACGATCACGGAGTACGCCGAGGACAAGGACGTGGACGCGGTGGTGATGCCGACCCACGGGCGTGGCCTCGTCGGGCGCTTCCTCGTCGGGAGCGTGGCAGAGAAGGTGGTCCGGACCGCCGACGTCCCGGTCCTGACGGTTCGCCCGGAGGCGACGCTCTCGGTGCCGTTCGGGGAGGTTCTCGTCGCCACGGACGGGAGCGAGTGTGCTGCGGCCGCGGTCGAACGCGCGGCGGCACTCGCTGCGGCGGACGGCGCCACCCTCCACGTCGTCTCTGTGGTCGAACTCGCCACCTACGGCCCCGACGCCCACGCCAGCCTCAACATCTCCACGTTCGAGGACCGGGCGCAGGACGCGGTCGACGCCGCCCGAGAGACCGCCGAGGCGCTCGGCGTCGACGTCGTCACCCACGTCGAGTACGGCGGCGTCCACGCCAAGCTCCTGCGGGTGGCGGAGGACACCGAGGCCGACATCGTCGTCCTCGGGACCCACGGCCGGACCGGGTTCGACCGCTACCTCCTCGGGAGCGTCGCGGAGAAGACGGTGCGGACCTCGCCAGCGCCAGTGCTGACGGTGCGCGAGGACGAGGGCGAAGCCGAGGGAGCGTGACGAACCGGATCAGTCCTTCTTTCCGGCACCGACGGCCGACTCGCCCACCGGCTCGTGCCCCTCGATGGCCTCCTGGCCGCCCATGTACGGCTGGAGCGGTTCGGGCACGTCGACGGTGCCGTCCTCGTTCTGGTAGTACTCGAGGATGGCGACCATCACGCGTGGCAGGGCGAGGCCCGACCCGTTGAGCGTGTGCAGGTACTCCGCGCTCTCGTGGCGCTCCGGGCGGTACTGGATGCCCGCACGGCGAGCCTGGAAGTCCTCGAAGTTCGACACCGACGAGACCTCGAGCCAGCGGCCACCCTCCTCCGGGCCGTCCTCCATGTCGTCGCCGGGGGCCCACACCTCGACGTCGTACTTCTTCGACTGGGTGAACCCCATGTCGCCGGTACACATGTCGAGCACCCGGTACGGGAGTTCCAGACGGTCGAGCACCTCGCAGGCCTCCTCCAGCAACCCTTCGAGTCGGTCGTAACTCTCGCCCGGCCGGACGAAGTTGACGAGTTCGACCTTGTTGAACTGGTGGACACGGACGATGCCGCGCGTCTCGGTGCCGTGTTCGCCGGCCTCGCGCCGGAAGTTCGGCGAGAACGCCTGGTGCTTGAGCGGCAGGTCGTCGTCCAGCAGTATCTCGTCGCGGTACATGTTCGTGACCGAGACCTCCGCCGTGGGACAGAGCCACAGGTCGTCGTCGTCGTACGGCGCTTCGTTGGTGTCGCCCACGCGGTAGGCGTCGTCGACGAACTTCGGGAACTGGCCGGTCCCCCGCATCGACGCCGAGTTGACCGGCACCGGCGGGTAGATGTCGCTGTAGCCCTGCTCGCGGTGGACCGCGAGCATGAACTGCACGAGGGCGTGTTCGAGGCGCGCGCCCTCCCCCTTCAGGAAGTAGAAGCCGCCACCGGTCACCTTCGCGCCGCGCTCGAAGTCGAGGATGTCGAGTTCCTCACCCAGGTCGTAGTGCGGGACCACGTCCTCGGGCAGGTCGCGCAGGTCGTCGAACCCCCTCCGGTACCGGGTCTCGTTGTCTGTCTCGTCCTCTCCGACCGGGACCGACTCGTGGGGGACGTTCGGTATCTCGAGGAGGAGCGCCTCCAACTCGGCCTCCAGCTCCTCGGCGCGCTCCTCGACGCGCTCGATGTCGGCCTTCAGTTCCTGCGACTCGTCGATAGCCTGCTGGGCCTCCTCCTCCTCCCCCTCCTGTTTGAGCTGGCCGATCTGCGAGGAGACCTCGTTGCGCTGGCGGCGCAGGTCGTCACCCTCCGCCTTGAGTTCGCGCCACTCCTCGTCGACGGCGAGGAGGTGGTCGAGGTCCACGTCCGTCACCCCCTTCGCGTCCATCGCCTCGCGCACCGTTTCCGGGTTCTCGCGTACGAACTGCCGTGAGAGCATTTTCCGGCGCTACTCTCCTCGCCCGCAAAGGAATGTCGGTCGCGTGTGGCATCGTGCCGTCCACACCTGAACACCCGGCGTGAACCGGCGTTGACGGCCTGTCGGGCCGCGAGGACACCAGAAACGGGAAGTGTGGGACTGACCTTCGCCCACCAATGATAGCCCAGTATCTCGAGCGCCTGTTCACCTGGGAGAGTCTCGAGAACACCGAACGTGGGGTGGAGTTCGAACTCAAGAATCGGCTGACTGACGCGACGTTCAACGGCATCACCGCGGCACGCCTCGACGGCGAGTCGATCGACCTCTCGGCGGTCTCGCTGGAACTCCCCGAGGGCACGCATCGACCCGTCGAGGAGATAACCCGGACCGACCCGCTCGTGTTCGACCTCGCCGACACCGCACAGGTCGTCCTCGACGTCGATCGCCTCCGGCTGGGCACCCACGAACTCGAGGTCGGGATGGACGTCGACGGCTTCGGCGCCGTCTCGTTCGACGTGACCGACGACGTGACCGAGGCAGACCTGCTCGACGTGGACCCCGCCGACTACACGGTGGCGGCGTTGCGCGACCTCGTGGCCGGCGTGACCGAACCCGTGGAACTGGAGCGCCTGCTCGAGCGTGAGCGCGACGGGAAGGACCGCGAGACCGGGACGGCGGCCATAGAGTCGCGGCTGGACGCGGTCGAACCGACTGCCCCCGCCGCGCTCGCCGGGACGGACGAGGGCGACCACGGCCGCGAGCGGGACGCCCTCCTCGGTGGGACGCTCGCGGACCTCGTGACCGGCGTCCTCGAGTCACCGGTGCGGGCCACCGTCTACACGGCCCTGCAGACCTGTGGCGAGGCGAGCGCGGCCGACGTGGCCGAGCGTACCTTGCTGACGGAGTCGGCGGTCGAGGGGACGCTCGAGGACCTCGTGCTCGACGGCGTCGTCGAGCGAGGGGACGCCGGCTACCGTGCGAAGCCCCCGCTCTCGGTCCTCCGCTCGCGGAGTCGCGGCGCACTCGGCGTGTTCGGCCTCGGCCTCGGGAACTGAGCGGCGACACGGGAACCGCCCGGGCGTGGGTTTTTCTCTCCCCGCCGACGACCGAGGGGTATGGCGACTGGAGACGTCCGCGAGGTCGGGCACGGCACCACCGACCTCTACTACGTCGACACGGGGATGTTCGACATCGAGGAGTACACCTCGGTCTACCTGGTCGACGCCGAGCGCCCCGCGGTGATAGACACGGGCATCGGGACCGACACGGACCTGCTACTCGACGCGCTCGCGTCGGTCGGCGTCGCTCCCGAGGACCTCGAGGTCGTCCTCCCGACCCACGTCCACCTCGACCACGCGGGTGGGGCGGGCCACCTCGCCGAGGCGTGTCCGAACGCGGACGTGGTCGTCCACGAGAACGGCGCGCGCCACCTCGTCGACCCCTCGCGGCTCTGGGAGGGGACGAGACACGCCGTCGGCGACCAGATCCGCCACTACGCCGAGCCGGCGCCGGTCCCGGCCGACCGTGTCGTCCAGGTCCGTGACGGGTCGGCCGTCGACCTCGGCGACCGCGAACTCCGGGTCCACGACGCACCCGGCCACGCGCCGCACCAGGCGGTCGTCGAGGACCCGTCGAACGACTGCGTGTTCACGGCCGACGCGGCCGGCATCTACGTCCCCGCGCACGACGAGGTGTACCCGACGACGCCGCCGCCGAACTTCGACTTCGAGCAGGCGCTCGCGGACACCCGGATGCTCTCGCGGCTCGACCCCGACGTGCTCTGTTACTCCCACTTCGGCCCCGTGCGGACCGCGGACCGACTGGCTGAACACCTCGACGTGCTGATCGAGTGGGTCGAGGGCGTGGCGGCGGCACGCGAGGAACTCGGCGACGACGAGGCCGTCGTCGACCGGATGGTCGCCGCGACGGACCTCACGGACGCGTGGGGAGCCGACCGCGGCGGGGCGGTCGCCGAGATGGACACGCGGGGCGTGCTGCGCTACCTCGACACGCGGGAGACGTAGCCACAGAGGTGCCACGGTGGTGGATTCGACCGGGAGGGTATCGGACGGTTTTATGTCCCGGCCGTCGAACGCCCGGTCGATGGAGGTGTCTCAATGGTAGCCGCCGGTAACGAGTTCCTGATACCTATCGTGGCGGCTATCATCGGTCTCGGAGTAGGGGCGCAGATACTCTCAGACCGCTTCGAGATACCGAGTATCATCTTCCTCATCGGCGCGGGAATGGCACTGGGGCCGGAAGGGCTGGGTGTCGTCACACGGAACTCGTTCGGCAGCGCCCTGCCGGCCATCGTCGGGCTCTCGGTGGCCATCATCGTCTTCGAGGGCGCGTTCCACCTCCGGCTCGACAAGCTCAGGGAGGCACCCAGCGAGACGACCAGACTGGTCACGCTCGGCGCGGCGGTGGCCCTGCTCGGGACGGCGGCCGCGGTCCGGTTCTTCCTCGGCGCCGAGTGGGTGTTCGCCTTCCTCATCGGTGCGCTGCTCGTCGCCACGGGGCCGACGGTCATCACGCCCATCCTCGAGGTGGTCCCGGTCCGTGACCGCGTCGAGGCGGCGATGGAGACGGAGGGTATCGTGAACGACGTCACCGCGGCCATCATCGCGGTCGTCATCTTCGAGATACTGACGGTGAGCGAGGCCGGCCCGACCGGGTTCCTCCGGCTGTTCGTCGAGCGTCTCGGCATCGGGATGCTCGTCGGGGTCGTCGTCGCCCTCGTCGTGTGGTACCTGCTGCGGTACGTGGACCTCTCGCCGGGGAACGCACCCCAGAACGCGCGGCTCCTCGTGCTGGCCGGTGCGCTCGTGGCCTACGGTGCCGCCGACTTCGTGGCCGCCGAGGCCGGCGTGGCGGCCGTCGCCGTCGCCGGCATGATACTCGGCAACCTCGACGTCCCCTACGAGGAGGACATCTCGGCGTTCAAGGGAGACATCACCCTGCTGGTACTCTCGTTCGTGTTCATCGCGCTCGCGGCGCTCATCGAGTTCGACGCCCTCCTCGCGCTCGGGGTTGGCGGCGTCGCTGTCGTCGTCGCCGTCGCGCTGGTCATCCGGCCGGCGCTCGTCTTCCTGTCGACGGTCGGTGACCGGTTCACCCGCGCCGAGAAACTGTTCATGAGCTTCGTCGGGCCACGCGGTATCATCCCGGCGTCGGTCGCGACGCTGTTCGCCGTCGAACTCCAGAACGAGGCGGCGGCACTCCAGGCGGAGGCGGCGGAGGTGGCCGGGGGGTCGGCCACCGCACAGACGGTCTGTACGGCACCGACGGGGGAGGCAGCGGCGATCTGTGCGCAGGCGGCCGAGCTGACCGCCGGCTCCGAGCTGCTCGTGGGCACAGTCTTCCTCGTCATCTTGGCCACGGTCGTGTTCGAGGGCGGCCTGGCACGGAAGATCGCGGAGTTCCTCGACGTCATACCAATGCGTGTACTCGTCATCGGAGGCGGGCAGGTGGGTCGCGAACTCGCCGACCGTCTCGAAGACCGTGGAGAGAACGTCGTCATCATCGAGGTGGACGAGGAGATGGTCGAGGTGACCCGCAACGAGGGGCACACCGTCCACATCGGCGACGGCACCGACACCGACGTGCTGCAGTCGGCCGGTGCCGGCAACGCCTCCATCCTCGTCGCCGCCACCGGTGACGACGACGTGAACCTCCTCGTGGCACAGCTCGCGAACTCAAAGTTCGACATCGAGACGGTCATCGCTCGGGCGAACAACCCGGACAACGTCGAGGCGTTCGAGGACCTGGGGGTCCGGACCATCTCCTCGGCCCTGGCCACCGCGCAGGCCATGGACAACGCCATCGAGCGGCCGGCGCTCGCCCGCTGGACGGGTGAACTCGGCCGCTCCGGCGACGTCCAGGAGGTCGAGGTGACCAGCGAGGAACTGGTCGGGCGCACGGTCCGGGAGATCGGGCCGGAACTCCCGTCGTCGGTCCTCATCGCGCTGGTCGCCCGCGGCGACGACGTGAAGGTCCCCGACGCGGAGTTCACCCTGCAGGAGGGCGACCGCATCACCCTCATCGGCGACCGCGAGGGCGTCCGCAGCGCGATGAAGTTCTGTAACCCGGAGTGAGCGGAACCACGTGACGGCGGCGGGGGGCCTCGCGTGCGTGGCAATCAGTTTATGTCGGGGGCATCCCACCCTGGTATCATGCTCCACACCGAGGGCCCACTGCTGAGTATCGACGTCGGGACCCGCGAGACGGCCGAGGAGGACGTCTCCGACGTCCTCGAATCGTTCATCGGTGGTCGCGGCGTCGGGACGAAGTTGGCGCACGACCGTATCCCGTTCGACGCCGACCCGTTCGGCCCGGAGAACCGCCTCTTCTTCGCCACCGGCCCGCTACAGGCCTCGCGGATGTCGTTCACCGGCCGGATGAGTGCGACGGCGCTCTCACCGCTCACGAACGGCCTGCTCTCCTCGAACGCCGGCGGCTTCATGTCCCGACCGTTCGCGGCCACCGGGTACTCCGTGGTCGAGGTGACCGGCGCGAGCGACGAACTCGTCGGCGTCCACGTCACCGACGAGGGCGTCGAGTTCGTCGAGTGCCCGGAACTCGAACAGCGTGGGGTCGACGACACCATCGAGTACCTGCAGGACGAACACGACATCGACGACACGCAGGCGGCCATCGTCGGGCCGGCGGGCGAGAACCGGGTCCGGTTCGCCAGCATCATCACGAGCGAGCACCGGGCGTTCGGCCGTGGTGGGCTGGGTGCGGTCCTCGGCGCGAAGAACGTCAAGTACCTGACCTTCGACGGGGACTCGGCACCGGAGATCGATATCGACGCCGAGGTGTCCTCGACGGTCCACAAGGAGGCCGCCGAGTCCGGCAGTCCGATGAAGGACGCCGGCACGGTGTCGGTCTCCTCCTACGCCAACGCGGTCGGGGCGCTCCCGACCAAGTACTTCTCGGAACTCTCGTACGACAAGGTGGACGACATCGGCGGCCCGGCGGTCGTCGAGCACAAGTACAAGAAGGCGACCTGCTCGCAGTGTGCGTTCGCGTGCAAACTCCCGACGAAGGACGAGGAGAGCGGCTTCACCACCGAGGGCCCGGAGTACGAGACGGTGATGTCGTTCGGGTCGAACCTGCTGGAGGACGACTTCGTCGCCCTGATGAAGTCCAACGACATGTGTGACGACCTCGGGATGGACACCATCTCCTGTGGCGACGTCATCGGCGCGTACATCGCCAGCGAGGACGAGGGCTGGGGCGACTCCGAGCTGGTCCACGAACTCGTCGAGAAGATCGCCTACCGCGAGGGCATCGGCGACACGCTCGCCGAGGGCGTCGCGCGCTGTCACGAGGAGCTGGGCGTCGAGAACTGGTCGATGAAGGGGATGGAGTTCTCGGCACACGACGGCCGCACCCTCAACGGGCAGGGCCTCGCGTTCGCCACCTCGAACCGCGGCGCGGACCACATGTACGCCGAGATGTACCAGCTCGAGTACCCGCTCGTGGCGCCGAAGAAGGCCCTCGACAAGGAGGGGGTCGCCGGGAAGGCAGACCGCCTCGTCGAGCAGGAGAACAAGAACGCCGTCCACGACGCCGGTGTCCTCTGCAAGTTCTCCACCTCGAACATGAGCGAGGAGCGCTACGAGGCGCTGCTGGACGCCGACTGGGAGGACCTGCTCGCGGTCGGCGGGCGCATCGTCGAACTGGAGCGGCACTTCAACAACGCGCGGGGGATGGACCGCGCCGACGACGAGGCGCTCCCGTACGACCTGGAGGGACTCGCCGATGAGCTGTCGAACTACTACGAACTCCGTGGCTGGAACGACGACGGCACCGTGCCCGACGCCCGCGTGGGCGGGGGGTCCGACGCGGCCCCGGCCGACGACTGAGCGGCCAACGTGGCCCGTCCGCTCGCGCACTCGCTCTCTCGCCGCCTCACTCGGCGCGCTCCGACCCGTCGAGGCCCGCCTCCGACCGGTCGACGCCGGTCGTCCACGGCGTCTCGTCGTCACCGCCGCCCGTCTTGTAGACGCCGCGCGCCTCCGCGATGTGGGTGTCCGTCTCGTCCGTGACGACGACGTCGACGGTGGCGACGCTGTTGCCGTTCCGGACCACGTCCGCCTCGGCGTGGAGCTCCTCGCCGGTCGCCGGGGTGAGGTAGTCTATCCGCATGTCGATCGTCGGCGTGATTCGTCCGTTGGCGGAGACGGCCGCGGCACCGCCGACGGTGTCGGCCAGCGAGTACGCCACGCCACCGTGGGCGATCATCCCCTGTGGGTTCGAGGAGTGCCAGTCCTCGAGGGACAGGTGGCCGCGCGCGTGGCCGTCCGCCGCTTCGGCGATCTCGATGCCGAGTTCGCGGGCGAACGGTATCCACTCGAACACCTCTGTCGGGTCCATGTGCGGCGTAGAGCAGGGGGTGAGAAATGTACTGCGGCCGCGGCCCGGAGACGCTACTCCGAGACGGGGGCGACGACGCGCTTCTGCTCGTCCGCGAGGAGTCCCTCGATGCGGTCGAGGACGTCGACGAGGTCGCCGTCCACGCGGGCCGGTGCGACGAACGCCAGGCGTCCGTCGTGGAACTCGGAGAGACAGAGCGTAGGGAACCGCACGCGGGTGTACTGCTGGTCGGTGAACCGGCACTCGACCTGCTCCTGCTCGAAGTACGGGGCGACGCTGGCGTCGACCTCGCTCGCCCAGTCCCGGATGTCGGCGACGCGACTCGCCATCTCCCGACCGACGGGTGTCGACGCGGCCGCCGACGTCGGCGTGAACGTCTCCCCCGTGACGAACACGTCGTACTCGTGGAGGGTACCTTGTTCGACGGCACGGTCGAGGCCCTCGACGGCGCGGTCGAGGAGCGGCTGTGCGTCCTCAGATATCGAGCGCACCCCGAGCTCGACGGTCAAATGGGGCTCGTCGGCGGGGCGTCCTTCGGCGACACTCTTGCTGGCGGCGGGGCCGAACTGGGGAGATGGAGTGGGGCTGGTCGGCATGCGAATCTCGTTCGATGGATGACCACTCTGCGTTATCAACCTGAGGTAGCCTCCGGTTATCGGGGTAGGGTCGGCAATCTCCACAGACGGGAGTTTCAGGGCCGTTGAAGGGTACTCAGGGTCTCCCGGTAGAAGCGTTCTTCTCTGTCCGCGAGCGATGAGAGCAGGTTGCTCGACTTGGAGAGGTAGCCCGGCAGGTCGAACACCTCCGGGGTCTCGCTGGCCTCCGAGAGCAGGTCGGCGACCCGGTGCCACACCCCCTCGATGTCGTACATCTCGTCCGCGAACCCGACGAGGCCCACCTCGGCGCCCACCTCGTCCAGGAACCCGGTGTAGAGCGTGCGGAAACAGGCCCCGCCGGTCCCCCGTCGTTCGATGTTCTGGTAGGCGAACCGGACGGTCCAGTGCGGGTCAGCGAGCGCCGTCCAGTCGGCGATGTCCTGTGCGAGCGCGCGGATGCCGGGCACCCCGTGGGCTCCCCACTCCGGGACCGACCGCGTGGCGTCCTCGGGGTCCAGCATGTAGGTGGCCGTCTCGCGGATGGCGTCGTGGGCTGCCGCGTCCCGGTCGACCGTCGGGTCGCCTTCCACGAAGAGGTACCGGTTCGAGAGCGGGATGGCCGCCTTCGACGACATCGCCGCCGCCAGCGAGGAGAGGGGGAGGCGCTGGACGTCCTCGAACTCCGAATCCGCACAGTAGACGATTCCTCGTCCCGCGTCCGGGTCGGCGTTCGTCACCTCCCGGCCCGGCACCGTCTCGTCGTAGCCCACGAGCAACAGCGAGTGGGGTGCGAAGTGCGTGTCCGTGTCGTAGTAGTCGAGGTGGTAGATGTCGGTGAACACCATCACCGGGTCGCCGCCGTCGAGCGCGGCCTTCATCGCGGCCCACGTCTCGGCCCAGTCGGCCCCCTCGGTGTGCGTGTGGGGGATGCCGAGGTTCTCGAAGAACGCGGCTTCGAGCCAGAGTGGCCGGCCGAAGAAGGTGCGTTCGGGCGGGTCCTCGGTGGCGAAGAAGGTGAACCCCAGTCCCGAGGCCAACCCGAAGCAGGTGGGTTCGTCGTGGCCCCAGCCGTAGAAGTTCGAGAGGTTCCGGAGCGAGGTGGACCCGCAGTGCTCGCCCGGGGCGTGGTCGTACGCGGAGAGTCGCATACTCGAGGGTGGGCGGCAGGTGCGAAAGAAGGTTCGGTGTCGGGGGTCGCTCCGTCAGTTCGGGAGCGTGAACTCGATGGCCGCACCCTGCCCGAAGCCGACACACTCCGTGGCGAGGCCACGCTGCGCGTCGCGCTTGATCATCTCGTGGATGAGCGTCACGGGCAGGCGAGCACCGGTCGCACCCAGCGGGTGGCCCAGGGCGATGGCGCCGCCGTTCACGTTGTAGATGTCGTCGTCGAAGCCGAGTTCCTGCTGGCAGTAGAGACACTGCGAGGCGAACGCCTCGTTGAGTTCGACGAGGTCGTAGTCGTCCGCGGTGGTGCCCGAGCGCTCGAACAGTTCCTCACACGCCGGGATGGGACCGATGCCCATGACCTCGGGCTCGACGCCGGCGACGGCGTTGTTGCCGACCTCCGCGAGGACGTCGAGGTCGTGCTCCTCGGCGAACCCGCGCGAGGTGAGCATCAGCGCGGCCGCGCCGTCCGTGATCTGCGAGGCGTTGCCGGGCGTGACGGTGCCGTCGGCCTTGAAGACGGTCGGGAGGCCGGCGAGCTTCTCCGCGGTCGTGCCGGGGCGGATGCCCTGGTCCTCGGTGACGACCTCCTCGCCGTTGTCGACGGGGACGATCTCGTCGTCGAAGCGGCCCTCCTCGGTGGCAGCGGCGGCGCGCTGCTGCGAGCGGGCGGCGAACTCGTCCTGTGCCTCGCGCGAGACGTCGTAGCGCTCGGCGACCTCCTCGGCGGTCATCCCCATCTGGAGCGCCGCGAGGTTGTAGTCCTCGTTCATCCGGGGGTGCATCTCCGTGTTGGCGCCCATCTTCACGCGGGACATGTTCTCGACGCCGCCCGCGATGAGGCAGTCACGCTGGCCCGCACGGATGGCGTCGGCGGCCGAGATGACGGCCTGTGCCGACGAGGCACACCAGCGGTTGATGGTCGTCGCCGGAACCGACTCACCGAGGTCCGACAGCAGCGAGATGATGCGGGCCATGTTGTTGCCCTGCTCGCTGCGCTGCTGCGCACAGCCCCACATCAGGTCGTCCACGTCCTCGCTGTCGACACCCGTCTCCGCCAGGATGTCGTCGATGACGGCCGCCGAGAGGTCCTCGCTCCGCACGTCCGCGAACACGCCGTCCTCCTTGCCGAAGGGCGTCCGCTTCGCCGAGACCACGACTGGGTCGTTGTCGCTCATACACCGGAGCGTCGGACTCCCCCATGATAAACACTGCAGAATCAGGCGAGTGTGCCGCCCCCGTTCACCGGGCGCGGAGCCGTCGTCCGGTGGCGTCGGCTGTCAGTTGCCGACCGTCTCGAGCGCCGTCGCCTCGTAGACGCCGCCGATGTCCGTCTCGCGGACCGTCGCGGTCACCTCGCTCCCCTCGGCGGCCGCGTCGTCGCTCACGAGCGTGATGGCCTCGATGGGCCGACGGGTGAGGAACGACGTCACCCGCTCGAACCACGAGGGAGAACCACCCTTCCGGCAGACGAGGACGTATCGCGACTCCGCCAGCGTCCGCAGTTCGGCGTCCAGTTCGTACTCGTCGAGTTCCGCGGGGTCGACCACGTGGACGACCTCGCCGCGGAGCGTCTCGGCCATGTGGACGCGACGCCCCGAGCGCGGATGTGTCTTTCCGGTCGACCGTGTCACCGACCCTGTCGCGACCACAAGTACCTTGCCGGACCCCCGCCGTCACTCACGTACTCAGCTACCATGGAGAAATCGGAGTACACGGACGACTACCCGGAGAAGCGGCTCTACCTCCCCGGCCCGACGGAGGTGCGCGAGGACGTCATCGAGGCGATGGCCCAGCCGATGTTCGGTCACCGGATGGACCGGATGACCGACCTCTACACGACCATCGTCGAGGACACCAAGGAGTTCCTCGGGACCACGAACGACGTCGTCGTGCTCTCGGCGTCGGGGACGGAGTTCTGGGAGGCCACGACGCTCAACCTCGTCGACGAGCACATGGCCGTCGGCACGTGCGGCAGTTTCAGCGAACGGCAGGCCAACGTCGCCGAACGGCTCGGCAAGGACGTCGACCGGCTGGCGTACGACTGGGGCGAGGCGGTCAAGCCCGAGGACGTTCGCGAGTTCCTGGAGGAGAGCGAGAAGACCTACGACGCGTTCGGCACCGTGATGAACGAGACGTCGACCGGCGTCCGCAACCCCATCGAAGAGATCGGCGAGGTGCTGCAGGACTTCCCGGACACCTACTTCGTCGTCGACGCCATCTCCTGTCTCGGCGGCGACGAGATAGACATCGAGGCCGCGGGCATCGACGCCATCTTCACGTCCACGCAGAAGGCGTTCGCCATGCCGCCGGGCCTCGCCGTCTGCGCGGTGAGCGACGACGCCTACGAGCGCGAACTCGAGAAGGACAGCGCCTCGTGGTACGGCGGGTTCCAGCGCACCATCGACTACTACGAGCGCAAGGGACAGACCCACTCCACGCCGGCCATCCCCATCATGCTCGCCTACCGCAAGCAGATGAAGCACATGCTGGAGGAGGGCCACACGGCCCGCGACCAGCGCCACCGGGAGATGGCCGAGTACACCCGCGAGTGGGCACGCGAGCACTTCGACGTGTTCCCCGAGGCAGGCTACGAGTCACAGACGGTGACCTGCGTCGAGAACACGCGTGGCATCGACGTGGCCGCCACGATAGACGAGGTCAGCGAGAAGTACGACTTCGTGTTCTCGAACGGCTACGGCTCGCAGCTCGGCGAGAAGACGTTCCGCATCGGGCACATGGGTGAGCACGACCTCGAGAGTATCGAGGAACTCACGGACGCCATCGAGGACGTCGCCGGGTTGTAACCGCTGTCAGCTATCCCCGTCAGCACGGCGCGACCGTATCGCCTCGGACTCGGTCGGTCCCGGCCCCCGACACTCGGTAGGTCGCCTCCGAGTACGTGTCACCGACTAACTCCCCATCTTCCGTCTCCTCCACGACGTAGTAGGGGACTCTGACATCGACGAGGATCCCACCCACTTCGGCCCCGACCACGGACGACTCGGGAGCGACGACCGGGGCAACGCCGATACCGTAGTCGCTGAGGCAGTGGGCACTGGCCAACTGCGCGTCGAGATAGGCTTCCTCCGCGGCGAATGCGCGATTCTCGCTCGCCTCTACGGCGGAAAAGCCCACGCCGAGAAGCAGGAGCGAGAGGACCAGGCCGACTGCCAGTTCTCGTCTGGAGGGCATCTAACAGGGAGTACCGAAAACGGCGGTGAATACTTCGGGTCGCTGTGCTGTCGCGGTGACCACCAGCACACTCACCCGCTGCGAGGGCCGAAGGCCCGAGCAGCGCCTTTTTCATCGACGTTTTTGCGCGAGCGGTCGGCCGAAGGCCGACCCGAGCGGAAAATGGTCGTTTAGTAGAACTCTCTGACCAGGTCCATCATGTCCTCGGGCGGCTCGTCGCCGATGTCGTTCATCGGCCCCTCGATGCCCTCGCGCTGCTCGAAGCCGACGGAGGAGTCGTCCTGGTAGATGACGCCCTGGTACTCCTTGTCGCGGTCCATGATCTTGTCCTTCGCGGCGTCGTAGTCGCTCGGGTCGTGGTCCTCCTCGCCGAGGTCCACGAGCGAGTCGCGGAAGTAGTCGTACGTGTCGACGTCGTTGAACGTGACACACGGCGAGAACACGTTGACGAAGCCGAAGCCGTCGTGCTCGATGGCCTTCTGGACGATCTCCGCGTGACGCTGCGCGTCGGAGGAGAACGACTGGGCGATGAACGTGCCGCCGGCGGCGAGCGCGAGCGCGAGCGGGTTGACCGGCTGCTGGTTCGTCCCGTCCGGGCTCGTCGAGGTCTCGAAGTCCTCGCGGCTGGTCGGCGAGAACTGCCCCTTCGTCAGCCCGTAGATGCGGTTGTCCATGACGACGTAGGTCATGTCGACGTTCCGGCGGACGGCGTGGACGAAGTGGCCAGCACCGATGGAGTAGCCGTCGCCGTCACCGCCGGCGACCATCACTTCCAGTTCGGGGTTGGCCATCTTCACGCCCGTGCCGACCGGGAGCGCGCGACCGTGGACGCCGTGGAGCGCGTAGCTGTGCATGTACGTCCCGATCTTGCCAGAGCAACCGATACCCGCGACGACGAACGTGTTGTCGGGGTCGTTGCCCGTCTCGGCGAGGGCCTTCATCATGCCGTTCATCGTCCCGAAGTCGCCACAACCGGGACACCACGTGGGCTGTGCGTCGGACTTGAAATCCGTGAATCGAACGTTTGAGCTCATTCTGCTTCCACCTCCTCGGCCGCCGCCTGACCGAGTTCTTCCTTGATTCGCTGTGCGAGTTCGTCCGCCTTGAACCGCACGCCTGTGTACTTGTTGATACGTTTCACGCGCTGGAGCGTGTCGTGCTCGAGCACGTCCGCCCACTGACCGGTGGCGTTACACTCGACGACGATGACGTCGTCGGCCTGCTCGAACGCCTCGTTCAGGTCCGCCCGCGGGAAGATGTAGGGCGTCGAGAGGAACCGGATGGAGATGTCGTCCTCCTCGAGGAAGTCCATCGCCTCGCGGATGGCGCCCTCGTTCGAACCCCACGAGACGACGAGCGTGTCGGCGTCCGGGTCGCCGAACTCACGCGGCGACCAGTCCTCGCGCTCCCGGGCGGTCTGGACCTTGCGCTCGCGTTTCTCGACCTGTTCGACGCGGACCTCCGTGTCCTCGGTCCGACGACCGAGTTCGTCGTGTTCGAGGCCGGTCGTCATGTGGGCGCCGCCCTCGACGCCGGGGAAGGTGCGTGGCGAGATGCCGTCCTCGGTCGCGGCGTGCGGGGTGAACTGACCCTGGTCGTTGGTGTTGTCCTCGATGCCCCCGGCGTCGACGACGTTGCCGCGGTCGATCTCGACCTCGCTCATGTCGAACGTGTCGGGCGAGAACGTCTGCTCGGAGACGGCGAGCGCGAGGTCCGAGACCAGATAGACCGGGGTCTGGTACTTCTCGGCCATGTTGAACGCCTCGACGGTCTTCCAGAAGCACTCCGAGACCGTCGTGGGGGCGATGACGAACCGCGGTATCTCGCCGTGGCCACCGTAGAGCGTCATGTTCAGGTCGCCCTGTTCCTGCTTCGTCGGCATCCCCGTGGAGGGGCCGGAGCGCATCACGTCACAGATGACCAGCGGCGTCTCCGTCTGGGCGATGAGGCCGAACGTCTCGCTCATCAGGTCGATACCCGGCCCGGAGGTGGCGGTCATCGAACGGGCGCCGGCGCGCGCGGCACCGAGCGCCATGTTGATGGCCGAGAGTTCGTCCTCGGCCTGGACGACCTTCCCACCGTAGCGGTCGATGCGGCCGACGAGGTACTGCATCACGTCCGTCGCGGGCGTGATGGGGTACCCGGCGTAGAACCGACAGCCGGCGGCGAGCGCGCCCATCCCGATGGCCTCGTCGCCGTTGAGGAGGACGTAGTCCTCGTCGGTCGTCTCCATGTTGTAGTCCGTGTCGAGGTCGTACTCCTCGCGGACGTACTCGGCGCCGAGTCGGGCGGCCTTCTTGTTCGTGTCGACGATGGAACTCCCCTTGTCGCCGAAGCGCTTCTGGAGCGCCTCGTCGAGGTTCTCGATGGGGAAGTCGCCGACCTCACACGCCGCGCCGAGCGCGACGATGTTGCGGACGATGGCGCCGCCGGCCTCCTCGGCCAGCCCCTTCAGGGGCACGTCGAGGCCGATCATCCCCTCGGGGGCCTCGAAGTCGCTCATCATCGTGCGCTCGCCGTCGTAGATGATGACCGACCCTTCGTGGAGTTCGTCCATGTTCTCGTCGACGGTGCGCTGGGTCAGGGCGATGAGGATGTCGAGCCGGTCGACGACACTCTCCACCCGGTCCACGGACGTGCGAATCTTGTAGGCGGTGTACCCACCTCGAATGCGGGACGCGAAGTCCTTCGAGGTGAAGACGTGACGCCCGGCCCGCGAGAGCGCCTGGGCGAATATCTTCCCGGTGGAGTCGATGCCGTCGCCGGCTTCGCCACCGATGGCCCAGTTCAGGTCCTCTGGCATACTGCTTCGGCGTTCCTCGCGCCGCACGTTAAGCCTTCTGAATATTGCCACCACAACCGGCAACGGGGACCGCGTTTACCCACCGTCCGGGCGGTCTCACGCGAGGTGTCGGACGGTCCCGTGACCGAAACGAAACACCGTTGGGCAGGGGCCGTCCAGACCACGTATGGACCAGACTGCCGTTCGAGTGGCCGCGGTGCGTGACTGTGGCCCCGACGCCGTCGCCATCGAGTTCGAGACGCCGGCGGGGTTCGACGCCCGCCCCGGCCAGTTCGTGAAACTGACCGCCACCCTCGAGGGCGAGGACGTCTCCCGGTTCTACACCATCTCCTCGCCGGACGTCGACGACACCTTCGAGACCACCGTCGGGTACGACCCCGACGAGGGCGGCCCGTTCAGCGAGTACCTGCTGGCCATCGAGGCCGGCGACGAGGTGACGCTGGCCGGCCCGTTCGGCAACGACTACTACGAGGACGAACCCCGCGTCGTCGTCCTCGCCGGCGGCCCCGGCATCGGCCCGGCGGTCGGCATCGCCGAGCGCGCCATCGCCGACGGGGGCGAGGCAGCTGTGGTCTACGTCGACGACCAGCCGCTCCACGAGGACCGACTCGCCACGCTCGCCGAGCACGGTGCGACGGTGGAGACGTACGGGCAGGACGACGAGGATGCGTTCGGCACGGCCGTCCAGGACGTGCTCACCGGGGGCGAGGGCGAGCAGGTGTTCGTCTACGGCTTCGCCGACTTCCTCGAGCGTGCCGAGGCCGCCATCGAGGCCGCGGGTGGGGAGTACGACGAGGCGAAGGCCGAGAACTTCGGCTGAACGGCACCTGCCGCGGGCGACGTCACTCTGCGGCGACCCCTACATCCGGCCATTCCGAGAAACACCCGTCGAAGAACGTCTCACGCTGCCGGGCGAGGTACTCCCGCTGGGCCGCGTGTATCGCCTCGGTGATGGACGCTCCCGCCTCGAGTCGGGCCGCGACCTGTGACCGCTTCCACGCCGCCGGCGTTCGCCGTCGTCGCGCCCGGTCACGCAACGGCTCGACCCACTCGGCCGCTCGGTCCTCGGAGAGCCCACACTCGACGAGGCCGGCGGTGGCCGTCTCGAGGAGGTCGTCGAGACACTCGGCGACGTCGGTCGTCGTCTCCCCCTCGGCGGTGATGTAGGTGACGTCGCCGTCCATGCCCTCCCGTGCGGCCGCGTAGAAGTTCTCTCTCGCCTGTTCCCACGGGAGGTCGGCGACCGGGTGGTCGGTCGACGGGAAGCCGGTCATCGCGCCCGCGAAGGCGGCGAGGAACGCCGTGGTGTCGCGGAGCGTCGGCTGCCCGGGGAGCGGACGGAACTCGATACGGGCGTTCGCGGCGGCCTTCGACGACCCGTCGAAGACGGGTCGGACCCACCGCCAGAAACTCCCGTGTTTGTGGCGGAAGTGGACGAACTCGTCGTCGAACCGTTCACCAGCCGTGATGGCGGCCGGCACGAGCACGCGGTCCTCGACGATACGGTCGACCGCGTCGCGTGGCCGGTCGACGTCGGCCGGGAACCGCACCTTCGCGGGGCCGTCGGACGGGTTCATCATGTCCTCGTACACGGGGATGCGGTTCTCCATCCAGCCGTCCTGGAGCACGGTCCGCGGGTCCGGGTCGTCGTACAGGTCCGGCGGGAACAACGGAGAGTTCACCCCGAGTGCCAGCATCGGCCCGGCGATGCGGAGGGCGTAGCCGAAGTACCGGGGGAGGTCGGCCGCCCGCTGGAGCTGGAAGTGCGGTTGGATGGACGTGGTGAGGCTCACGGGGCCCGGGTTGTCGGCCTCGAGGGTCACCCCGGGGACGTCGATGTGCCCACCGATCCTCCGCGCGCTGCTGGCGAACCCGTGGTACCGGACCGCGTTGCTCACGTTGATGGCCAGGACGAGTCCCTCCTCGTGGGTCGCCTCCAGCAGGTACGACCGGGTCGAGTGGTCGGTCGGGCCGATGGTCCACATCCCGTCGCTCACGAGCCTGATGCCGTGGTCGGCGGTCCACTCCTCGGTCGCCGTGAGCTTCGCCTCCAGCTCCTTCGCCATCGCGTCGAGGCCGGCCTCGTTGCACGGCTGGACGCTACTCGTGAGTTCGGTGTTGTGGAGCCCCAGTTCCTTCTCGAACCCCAGGAACTGCAGCAGCGACCGGTGGACGCGCCGGATGCTGCCGTCCGTCTCGTCCACGGCGTAGAACTCGTACTCGAGGCCGACGGTCGTCTGTGGGTTGTCGAAGGTCCCCGCCTCGAGGTGTTCGATCACGAAGTCTCCCTCGGCTCGCACCTGTGCCTCGAACTCGTCGAACGATATCTCACGGGACGCCATCAGCCGGTCAACCGGATTGTCAGTCATTGACAAGGTTGATGGCCGTTCGAGCTAATAACTCATCCCCCCGGTCTCGACCCCGACAGCGGCTCGCTCACTCGTCGTCGCGGGCTGTCGGCGTCCCGCTCAGGTTGCCCGCGTCGTCGAACCGCTTCGCCCGGAGGAAACGTGCCCGGTAGCGGTTGGCCGGGTCCTTCACGTCGGCCTCGCGTATCTGTTCGGTCTCGCCGTCGGCGACGGCTTCGACGATCCGTTCGACCTGTTCCTTCTCGCTCGGGGTGAGGTCGAACTCGTAGGTCCGCGTGGATTCACCCTCGAGCCGGGTCCACTTGCGGGCCGCGGTGACGACGAGCGAACAGGGTTCCCGGCAGGGGAACTCGCCGTCGCCCCCGTCGACGTCGAGGGGCGTGTCCTCGTCGTACTGCCACTCCCGGCGCTTGAGACACTGCGAGTCGTCACAGCAGGCCTCGGCGACCCAGTTCACGTGTTCGTACCCCTCGTTGCGGTCCCACGTCTTGACCACGCCGTAGATGCCGGACTGCCGCTGCATCGTCGGGTGCCAGTGCGAGATGTCGAGGTCACCCTGCCGTTCGAGGTACCAGTTCTCGACCGTGGCGGGGTAGATCTGCTCGACGGTCGCGGTCAGGTCGTTCGGCGCGAGGTCCACGAACGCCCACCCCGTCGGGAGCGAGGGAGCCGTCTTGAGCGGGCGGTACCGGCCACGGTCGTCGTACTTCACCAGCGAGCGAGCGTCGAGCGGGTCCGTGTAGGTGTCGAGGTCGGCGACCGGTTCGTCCACGTCCGCCTCGTGGCGCACCTCGTAGGTCCGGTCGCCGTCCTCAAGCGTGACCGACACGCGGAGTTGCCCCCAGGCGCGGGCGACCCCCTCGCGGAGCGCCTCGTATCGCTCGGGCACGGCGTGGTCGTCCGCTCCCTCCACCCACCGGAGGAAGGCGGTGCGAGCCTCGCTCCGCGGACGCGAGAACGTGTACCAGTTGTCGACGTGCTCGGGGTGGTCGCGGGCGGCGGCCGCGAGTCCGTCCGCGTCGAGTCCCGTACGCTCGTCCGCCGCGACGGCGAACTCGTAGCCGGCGTCCGTCTCGGCGACCCGGAGACCGTCGTACTCGATGCCGTCGGCCGCGGCCTCGCGGAGGGCCGCGAGCGTCGTCTCGTCCATACCGGACCGACTCGGCGCGCGCCGATAAACCCGGGCGCTTCGGCAGGCCGTGCCCCCTGTCAGGCGCCCAGACGCTCCGAGTCGCGGCCGGCCGCCTCCGTGGTCGGTGCCTCGCGCTCGGGCGCCGACGGGTCGCTCGTCGGCACCTCGAACAGGTCCGCCGGCACTGGCTCGCGTAGCCCGGCGAGCCCCTCCCGTGCCCGCTCGAGTTCGGCGTCCACGTCGGCCCGTCGCAGGCCGAGCGCCCGTGCTCGCTCCAGCGCCTCCACGGCGAACTCCCACAGCCCCCGCTCGTCGTAGTAGAACCCGAGGTCGTACCACGCCTCCGGGAGTCGCGGGTCGAGTTCGACCGCGCGCTCGGCGTGGGCGAGCGGCCGCGACGAATCGCCGGACTCCCACAGCGCGTACGCGAGGTTCAGTTCGGCGACGGCGGCGAGGTCCGGGAACCGGCTCTCACTCTCGTCGCGACCCCCACCGTCGATGCGCAGCGCCTCGCGTGCGGCCCCGGCGGCCTCGTCGTACTCCCCGAGCTGCGCGTGGGCGACCCCCCGATTCGTCCACGCCTCCATCGCCTCGCGGGAGTCCTCGGTGGCGAACCACGCGACCCGGCCGAAGGTGTCCGCGGCCTGTTCGTACTCCTCGATGGCGAGGTACGACAGGCCCACGTCGAGGAGCGCCTCGAGGTCGACCGCATCGGGGCGGTAGTGCGCCGGGTCCAGCAGGTCGGCCAGCGCGTGGGCGTCGGTCGGGTCGACCTGGAACGGGTCGTCCACGCCGACCTCGAACGAGAAGCCGGTGTAGGGGTCACCGAAGCCACTGCCCTCGGAGAATCGGTGGCGGCGTCGCTCGGGGCCGTCGTGGGTCATGGGTTCAGGAGGCGCCCGGGTGAGAAGACGGTAGCGGTGAGGGGCCGGGACTCAGTCGTCGCCGATTGTCAGGACGGCGACCACCTCAGTCGTCGCTCGGCGTCGCCACGCGGGTCCGCTCGCGGACCCGTTCGATGGCGTCACCCACCTCCGCGCCGGCGTCGGCCGCGCGTTCGAGGACCACGTCGGCCATCAGGTCCTCCGTGCCGACCGCACCCGCGTACCAGATGCGGACGCCCTCGACCTCGGCGGGTACGTCGTAGCCCGTCCGGTAGTCGTCGGTGAGCCCCATGTCCTCGGGGATGTCCTCCTGCGTGTGGAAGCCGTCGGCGACGAACAGCGGGACGACGACCACGTCGGGCGTGGAGAACAGGTCGGCCACGTCGTCGACCTCCGGGTCCTCGTCCATGAACACGGCCATCACCTCGTCGAACCGGTCACGCTCGGCGATGCGGTCGGCGTGGTACTGGATGGCCTTCGCGCTGTTCTCGTTGCGCTCGGTGCCGTGGCCGACGACGGCGAGGCCGAATCCCTCGCCGACGTCCGGGTCGCCGGTGACGGTCTCGGCCCGACGGACGACGACGTCGGTCATCGCGTCGTGGGTCCCGACCGGCCCGCAGTAGTGGACCCGCTGGCCGGTGTCGGCCGCCCGGAGCGTGGTGTGCGTGGCCGAGGTGCCGTCCGACCCCCACTGCTCGACGTCCCACGCCTCCAGCCGGAGTTCACGGGGGATGACCTGCTCCGTGAAGTACCCCTCCGAGATGAACAGCGGCACCACGTACACCTCCTCGCTCTCGACGGTCCGGAGCACCTCCCGGAACGACGGCTCCTCCTTCCAGAACGCCGTCTTCACCTCGTCGAACACGCCCGTCTCGCGGATGGTGTCGGCGTGTCGGTAGGTCGGCGTCGACGACTCCGGGTTCAGGTGCGACCCGTGGGCCACGACGACGAGTGCCTGCGAACTCATGGGTGAACGCACGGCCGTCGCGCTATTATGACCTTCGGGCGCCGCCGCTGGTCGGTGGGCCACGGCCCGACCACAGGACTAAGCCACGTGTCACCGAACCACGGAACATGCCGGACGACGCCGAACTCGACCCGCAGGCGGCGACGATGCTGGAGGCCATCGAGGCCATCGGGCTGCCGCCGAGTTACGCCACCTCGCCCGCGACGGCCCGCCAGCGACTCGAGGACTTCTTCGGCGGCGGCGACCCGGAGCCGGTGGCCGCCACGACGGACTACGAGATACCGGGTCCGGCGGGGGGTATCCCGGTTCGCCAGTACAGCCCCGGTGGCGCAGGCCCGCACCCGCTGGTGGTGTTCTACCACGGGGGCGGCTGGACCGCCGGGAGCCTCGACACCCACGACAACGTCTGTCGGGGGCTGGTGAATCGCGCCGACTGCGTCGTCCTCTCGGTCGACTACCGACTCGCGCCGGAACACCCGTTCCCGGCCGCCTTCGAGGACTGTTACGCCGCCGCGGAGTGGGCCGCCGAGTACGCCGACACCGTGGACTGCGACCCCGAACGCATCGCCGTCGCCGGTGACTCCGCCGGCGGGAACCTCGCCGCGGCCGTCTCGCTCCGTGCCCGCGACGAACGGCGCGGCGTCGGCTTCCGCGACGAGTCGGGCGACGCACCGGAGATCGTCCACCAGGCGCTGATATACCCGGCGGTGAACTCGCCGGCCGGCCCCACGTTCGGGAGTTACGAGGAGAACGCCGCGGGCTACTTCCTCGAACGCGCGTCGGTGGAGTACTACTACGGTAACTACGTGGCCGACCCGGCCGACGCGCGGAATGCCTACCTCGCCCCGCTCCTGGCGGACGACCTCTCGGACCTGCCGCCCGCCTCGGTGCTGACGGCCGGGTTCGACCCGCTCCGCGACGAGGGGCGAGCCTACGTCGAGCGGCTCCGGGACGCCGACGTCGCGGTGACCCACGAGGAGTTCGCCGGGCAGATCCACGCCTTCGTCAGCATGACGGACGAACTCGACGCGGCCGCGGACGGCCTCGACTTCGTGGGCGAGGAGTTGCGCGCCGCGTTCGGCACGGGACCTACCGAGTGAGGTGTGGGTCGCGGGGCGGCGTCCGACCCCCCGGACACGACTACGGCGAGCGAATCTCCCCAAGAGGTATCTACCTGTGCGACGAGCGTCAGACATGGACTGTCCTCGGTGTGGCGGGAGGCTCGAACGCTACTCCCTCGGGGAGCGCGAGACGGACGCCTGTTCGGAGTGCGGGTTCCTCGACGTGCCCGCGGACCACCGCTACCAGTTGCCGGACCGGGAGTCGTGGGACGAGGCGATGAAGCGGCACGCGGACGCAGACGGCGAGCGGTAGGGGGCCGCGTAGTTCTTGGGCAGCTCGGGCGACGAGCCGTGCCACCGCTCGGCACGCAACGGTGGAAGAAGTGTGGTGGTCGGTCGACGGTCGCTCAGTCGTCGCTCTCGGCTTCCGCTTCGCCGGCTTCGGCCCCCGCTTCGGCCTCCGCGCCGTCGTCGTAGCCGCCGTCCTCGGTTCGGGCGGCCACCAGCGCACCGCTGGCGACGGAGTACATCGGCGCACGGGCCCGGCGCACGTCGCTGATGCTGAACGGGACGTTGGACTCGTTCAGGCGGTCCTGGAACAGTTTCTCGAACCCCTTCGGGGACGAGGTGCCGCCGGTGACGACGACGGGGACGTCGAGCCCTTCCTCGACGTCCTCCTCGTTGACCTCCGCGATGATGTTCTCGATGACGTAGTCGAGCAGGTTGTCGTAGTAGATGCTGAGCGCACCCTCGACGCCGCCGACGTCCGTCTTGAAGTCGAGGCGGAAGTCGTCCTCCTTGATGGAGGTGACCTTGTCGACCTTCTGGCCCGTCGCGCGGGCGGTCTGCTCGTCGATCCAGTCCCCACCGCGGGCGATGGAGAACGTCATGACCGGCACCGCGTAGTACGAGAGACAGACGTTGGTCATCCCCGCGCCGAACGAGACGCCAAGCCCCGTGAAGTCGTGGTCGGCCAGCTCCGAGTAGATGACCGCCATCCCCTCGTTGATGGGTTCCGGGTCGTACCCCATGTCACCGAGCAGGCTCTCCAGCGTCTTCTGGTGGTAGAGCGTGTTCAGGTCCGAGTCGATGGGGTCCGCCGGCGTCGAGAAGAACAACCGCTCGCGCGGGTGCTCGGGCTCGCCGGCCACCTGTTCGAGGATGAGCTTGATCATCGGGATGGCGCTCTTCTCGTCCGAGGAGAGGATCCCGTGGCTCATCGGCCGCCGCGTCTCCTGCTTGAAGATGTTGGCGAAGTTGAGTGCGTCGTCACCGACGACGTACACCGAGTCGTCCTTGCGGATGTGGAGTACCTGACTGCGCGAGAGCATCTGCTCCGCCATGTCCGAGTACTCGATCTCCACGAAGGAGTTGCGTTGCTGTGTGAACACCGTGTCCGAGCCGTCCTGTCGTGCCGAGACGATGTTCATCGTCCCGACGTCGATTCCCCGAGCCATTGCGAATCGTGGGTTCGCGTCAGACGTAATAACCTTGTTGTCGGTATCTAAAATTAATCGCAATACTGCTCAGTATCTAGTCGTAGCTGTCCGATGCCCACCGTACCCCTCCGGACGGACGCCGAGTCAGCGGTCGAGCAGTCCCCGAACCCGGTCACGGAGCCGTTCGAGCGGGCCGCGCTCGGCGCGAGCCTGTTCGGCGGCCTCGCGCTTTCGCTTGAGGTCCGCGAGTTTCGCCGTGGCGTCGTCCGTGCTCCCGCCGCGGTCGGTCCGGTCCACGTCGCCCTTCATCCCCTTGAGACCGGCCACGGCGTCCTCGACGCCGTTGCCCGAGGACCGGACCGTCGTGGCCTGCACCTCGCCGAAGTTGGACGACTGGATCCCCTCCTCGTCGGTGGCGAACGTCAGTCGTTGCTCGCGGGTCTCCGGGACGCCACCCCACGTCAGGTCGGAGGCGGCGGTGGCCTCGTCGATGTCGGCCCGGACCTGCTCGTCGGTCACCTCCGGTCCGGTCTCCGCGGCCGCGGCGTCGCCGCCCGGCCCGCCGCTGGCCCGTTCGACGTGGTAGCTGACCAGTGCCGTCCCCGACGCCGCGACGACGCTCACGAGGCCGACGGCGTAGATGGCCACGCCGATGCCAGAGTAGTCTGGCCCCACATCGAGGTTCCAGTCGTGGGGGTACGCCCAGACGAACAGGCCGATGGCCCCGAGCGTGACGAGGGTGCCGGCCGCGCCGACGTAGAGCGCCCGCCGGTCGACCGGCAGGAGGACCACCACGCCGAGGAGCAGTGTCGGCAGCCCGAACGCCCCGACGGCGAAGGCAACCTCCTTCATCCAGAACGCCTCGCCGGCGACCAGTGCCCCCTCTGCGAGGAACAGGAGCAGTCCACCGAGCCCCATCGCGAGGCCGGCGAAGAACGCGCCGAAGCCCGCGTAGATGTCGACGGCGCGGTCGGGTTCGCCCACGTATTCAGTGTACCAGGCCACGACCGGGTCGGGGGCGTCGGCAGCCATTGCACGGAGATTCGATTCGGCCCTGATAACTATTCGGGACGTTCTCACGTCGAAACAAGGGAGTATCACCCTGTATAATTTGGGTGTCGGGGGGAGCGCTCCGGAGAGATGGGGAGTGAGAGAGAGCGTGTCCGACCGCTCGAGGGGGCGAGGGCAGGGGAGCGGCGCTTACCAGGTGCCGTGGAACGTGTCGAACGAGAGCGAGTCAAGCGGTCGCTCACCGATGGCGATCTCGTACTCGCCCGGCGTGAGCATCGGCTGCTTGAACTGCGGACCGTCGTCGGTCGTGATGCGTGGACACCCGGTGTTGACGTATGCGTCCATCCCGAAGTTCGTCAGCCGGTCCGGTGTGACCTCGTCCATCGTGATGAGGTAGGCGTTCTCGTTGTTCTGCACGATCTCCTGAGCCACGTCCCAGCGACCCTGCCCGATCTTCGTGCAGAAGACGACGCCGAACGTCTCGGCGTCCATCGCGCGGTGGACCGCGCCGTACCGCTGTTTCAGGAACTTCTCGGTGTCCGCCACGGTGACGACGTTGTTCACCGGGTCGGCGATCACCACCTTCTTCTCGGGGTGCTCCATCGCGAGGCCGAGCGGGTGGAACTTCCCACCGCCCACGTAGAGCACCTGGTCGGCGTCGACATCGGCGCTCGCGTAGTTACAGCCAAGCACCTGCCCCTCGTGGGTGAGGCGCTCGTCGCCACGGCGCGTGTGGACCGTGTAGCCCCGCTCCTCCAGCCACGCTCGCATCTCGTCGAACTTGTTCATGTGCTGGGCCGTCGTCACGAGGCCCACGTCCGGGTCCTCGTCCGGGTCGGCGAGTTCGGCCAGCGACTCCTCCATGATGGGTTCGACCTCGACGTTCGAGAACAGCGGGACGTAGAGTATCTTCTCCGACTCCTTCATCGGCGAGTGGCCGAAGTGGACGAACACGTCCGTCCGGCGCATCATGTACGTGTCGAGGTCGCAGGCGCCGTAACACGGCTGCCCCGAGATCATCACCTGCACGTCCTCCGGGAGGAGTTCGCGCAGGTCGTCGGCCACCGCCGGGCCGCGGCGTTTCAGCCCCTCCGGGAACTGGAGACCGACCGTGCTCGCGTCGCGTTCCTCCACCGCCTCGACGATACGGTCGAGTTCGTAGTCCCACGTCCGGTCGTGCTTCAGCGCCATCCCGGTCTTCGTGAGGTCGCCCTCGGTCCGGGCGTCGGCGTCCTGGCTCATTACCCGTGATATCGACTCGGCGCGTAAAACCTGCGTGGTACGACCCGTGTCCCTGAACCGGGGCGCACGGCCCCGTCCACGCGACCGTGGTGACCACGTGGCGGATGACGATACCGCGGGTCGGCGACCCACGAGGTACGACACTGGTCCCGATATCCCTCGTGCTCCCCGTCGTGTCGGTGGTGCTCTGCGCGGTCGGGTCGCCCGCGTGCTCCGCGGCCGACCGTGCGAGAGCACGAGTGCAGTCGCTACCCGGTCGCCGCCGCCTTCGGCAAGCCTAAAGGCGACCGCACCCAAGGCGTGGATATGAGCACCGAGACCACGTCGGACGACGCCGAACCGGACGCGGCCGTTCGCGCGACGACGCTCGCCAGCGACCTCGGGGACGCCATCTCGGAACTGGACTCCTACCAGCGGTTCGCGGAGAAGAAGGCCGCCGTCGAGGGGAACGAGGAGGCCCAGGAGAAGATCCGCGAGTTCGAGCAGATCCGCGAGGAGTTCATGCTCGCCCGCCAGACCGGCGACGCGACCAACGAGGACCTCCGGCGGCTCCAGGAGACCCAGCAGGAACTGAACGAGATGCCCATCATGAGCGAGTACCAGCAGGCCAAGAGCCAGCTCGAACTCGAACTGCAGGAGCTGAACCAGATGATCTCCGCGCCGCTGGCCGTCGACTTCGGTGAGAAGGCGGGCGGCTGTTGTCAAGACTAGCCACCTCTTCTTACTCCTCGGGCCTCCTCGCGCTCGCTCCGCGAGCGCTGCGGGAGCCGCTCGTCGCAACGACGCGGAGACCAACTGCGCCACTCGCGCCGCCGGCGCTCGTTGCGGTGAGCGGACCGCGGGTCCGCGAACCTCGGTAGACGAGCCGAGCGAGTCTGCCGGCGGGTGGGTGACGGAGCCGCGACCGCACCGCCACCACGCCGCACGCTACCCCAACGCCTTTCTCCGGGCCGTCGTCCGATTCCACATGCGAATCCGCCGCCTCTCCGAGACCGACCTCTCGGCGTTCGTCGACGAACTCTACCTCCCGTTCGCCCGTGAGATGGCCGCACTGGACGACTACAACGCCCTCGCCGACGAGGAGCGTGTCCGCGAGTCGAACGTCGCGTATCGGCGCGACCAGCTCTCGAAGCGCGACACCCGCATCTGGGTGGCCGAGACCGAGGACGGGACGCTCGCGGGGTACGCCTGCGCGTCGGTGACGGAGGCGCCGCCCATCTTCGCCCGTGGCGCGACCCTCTCCGTCTCGGAACTGTACGTCGTCCCCGAGCACCGCAGCGCGGGGGTGGCAGACGACCTGCTGGACCGGGCGAGTGCGTGGGGCGACGAGCGCGACTGCGAGCGCCTCGGACTGTCGGTGAACGCCGAGAACGAGCGGGCGCGGGCGTTCTACGAACGCCACGGGCTGACGGTCCGACGCCTGAAACTGGACCGGCCACTCTGACGCCACCCGGGGCGCGTCACTTTTGTCTGTCCGGTGGCTGGGCGGGGTATGGACGAGCGGGAACTCCGGTTCGCGGCGGACGCGATTCGCGACGCGGGGACAGTGGTGGCGTTGACGGGCGCCGGTGTCTCCACCGCCTCGGGCATCCCCGACTTCCGGAGCGAGGGCGGCATCTGGGACCGGTACGACCCGATGGACTTCCACGTCTCGCGCTTCGAGGCCGACCCCGAGGGATTCTGGACCGAGCGGGTCGCGATGGTCGAGGAGGTGTACGGCGCCGACGTCGAGCCGAACCCGGCCCACGAGGCGCTCGCGGGCCTCGAACGTGACGGCCACCTCGACGCGCTCATCACGCAGAACGTCGACGGCCTCCACCAGCGCGCCGGCCACGAGGAGGTCGTCGAGATACACGGCAACGGCGACCGCGTCGTCTGTCGTGACTGTCGGAGTCGATACGACGCCACGCCGTTCTACGACACCGTCCGAGAGTCCGGCGAGACGCCGCGCTGTCCGGAGTGCGACGGCGTCCTCAAACCCGACGTGGTGCTGTTCGGTGAGTCACTCCCCGAGCACGCCGTCTTCCAGTCGCACTCGCTGGCCGAGCGCGCCGACCTGTTCCTCGTCGTCGGGTCGTCGCTGACCGTCGAACCCGCCGCGTCGCTCCCCCGGCGCGCGGCCGACACCGGCGCCACGCTCGCGGTCGTCAACCTCGAGGACACCGGCCTGACCGGTCGAGCGGCCTACGACTTCCGGGCCGACGTGACCGACGTCCTGCCACGACTGCACGGACGAGTGGTCGAGGACTGACGGCGGCCAAACCGCCACCCCGTAACGCTCTTGACGGGTGGGCGTGAGTCACCGTCTGCCATGGTCGACTACAAGGTCGTACATCTGGACGACGTGCCGGTGACGGACCTCTCCGAGATCGAAGCGGTGCCCCCGAACCTCGACATCAGACCGGTCGGCGACTCGCTCGGGCTCTCGAAGATGCGCTGTACCGTCTGGTACTTCGAGCCCGGCGAGGAGATACAGTACCACGCCCACAGCGAACAGGAGGAGCTCTACTTCGTCCTCGAAGGGGAGTTCTCGCTCAAGCTCGGGAAGTCGGGCGAGGAGGAGTACGTCGAGGCCGACGAGGGGACCTTCTGGGTCGCCGAGCCGAAGGTCGGACACGGCCACCGCTACGTCGGCGACGACCGTGGCGTCGTCCTCTCGGTCGGCGCGCCGCCGGTCGAGGACCCCGGTCTCGACCCGCACTCGCTGGACGAGTAGTCAGAACGACGGCTCGGCGGTCCCCGGTTCGACGTCCTCCCCGCCGTAGGTGGCCCGGAGGTGTTCCATGATGCGAGCCGACTGGTGCATCGTGACCCCGAGTTCGTCGTCGACGAGGACCGGAACCTGCCGCTGTCCGGACACCTTCTTCACCTCGTTGCGCTTCGAGTGGAGTCCCTCGACCCAGACCGAGTCGTACTCCAGTCCGTGGTCGTCCAGTTCGTCGACGACGAACTCGCAGAACGGACAGCCCTCAAGTCGGTAGAGCGTGAGCGTCATGGGCTGGATTGGGGTGGCTGCGGCATAAGGGTTCACCGTGGCGCCCCTGAGCCGCCACCGCGACCCGACACCTTTTGGGGACCACACCCGACCACCGAGCCATGATACCGCAGGTCGGTGACGACGCCCCCGAGTTCCGAGCGCTGCACTGCGACGGCGAGGCGTTCCGCCCCCGCGCGCTCGCCGACTCCCTCGGCGAGCGCGGTGGCGTCCTGATATTCGGTGGTTTCGTCTTCAGCGCCATCGCGCTCAACTGGTGGACCCGCTACGAGAAGTACGGCTGGCACGAGTTCGACGAGGTGCCGGTCTACGGCGTCTACCGCGACGGGCCCTACGCCGTCAACGAGTTCCTGCGCCAGCGGTCGGTCCCGTTCGAGTTCTTCGCCGACGTGGACGGCGAGGTGGCCGAGGCGTTCGACCTGCTCGTCGAGCGCGACGGGATGGCCGGTGTCCACACCGCCCGACGCGCCGTGTTCGTCCTCGACGCGGACGGCACGGTGGTCGACGCGTGGGACACCGACGAGTGGATCCACCCCGTCCCGACCCGCGAGTTGCAGGAGAGCATCGAGTCGCTCTGACTCACCGGAGGCGCTCCCACAGCGGGCGTGTCAACCGCGTCACCCGGACCGAGCGCTCGCCGTTCTCGTAGGTCGAGAGCGGTGGCGCTCGGTCCCCGTACCGTGCGGTCTCGATGCGCTGGCGGTCACCCTCGAAGCCGAGCGAGGTGGCCGGGGCGTACGTCACCACGTCGAGCACCGCGGTCGCGTCCCAGTCGGTCGCCTCGCACGCGTCCCGAATCGGCCCCGAGAGCGGCCTGCCGGGGCGTTCGAGCCGAACGGTCCCACGGCCCTCGGCCATCGCCAGCTCAGAAGACGCCGAGCTGCTTGGCGATGGTGTTCAGCTGGATCTCGTCGGTCCCCTCCACGATGCGGAGGACGCGGGCCATCTCGAGGTCGGCCATGTAGGGGTTGTCCTCGCTGAGGCCGTTGCCCCCGTGGACCTGCACGGTGTCGTCGGCGATCTCCCAGAGCGTGTTCGTACAGAGGTACTTCACGATGGACGACTCCATGATGGCCTGCTCGCCCTGGTCCATCTCCCACGCGAGGCGGAGTCCGGCGGCGTTCGCGGCGTACTGCTTCGCCTTCCCCTCCGCGATCTTGTGCGAGACGCCCTGGAACTTCCCGATGGGGCGGCCGAACGCCTCGCGGTCGTTGGCGTACTGGGCCGCTCGGTCGAGCAGGAACTCGGCGTGGCCCATCGCGCGGGCACCGATCTCCAGCCGGCCCAGCGAGAGGAACTCCATCGCGTCGTAGAACGCGCCGTCCTCGGTGCCGAGCAGGCGGTCCTCGGGGACCCGCACGTCGTCGAGGTGCACCTCCGCCTGCGAGCCCTCGAAGCCGACGGCGTTGTTCATCGAGCCGATCTCGTACTCGTCGGCCTCGACGATGAAACACGAGATGCCGCCGTACCGGCCCATCTCCTCCTGTGGCGAGGTACGCGCGAAGATCTGGAGGAAGTCGGCGTAGGGGGCGTTCGTGATCCACTGTTTCGTCCCGTTCAGGACCCACTCGTCGCCGTCCTTCTCGGCCGTCGTGGACATGTTCGGCGAGTCCGACCCGACGCCGGGTTCGGTCTGGCCGAAGCCGGTCGACTGCTGCCCGCGGACGACGGGGTAGAGGTACTCCTCGCGCTGGTCTCCCTCGGCCTGCGCGAGCAGGGGTTTCGGGCCCTCCGGCCCTGCGAGCACGTGCTCGGTGAGGCCGGGACCGTTCGTCGCGACGTGCTTGATGGCCCGGTACCACGTCACGTTCGAGACGCCCTCGCCACCGTCCTCCTCGGAGAGGTTCATCGCGTAGAAGCCGGCCTCGGCCGACCGTCGTCGGACCTCTTGGATGGCCTCGCGGACCTCGGGGACGTAGCGGCCGTCGTCCTCGTGTCGCTTGCGCTTGTTCGTGTACGTGTCACCGAGGTCGTCCTCGATGGGCTGGACCTCCTGGTCGACGAAGTCGTCTAGACTCTGGAGGATGAGTCGCGTCTCCTCGTCCGTGTCGAAACTGACGCCGCCCTGCGGGGCGGCCTCCTGTGTCGCCATGACAGCACATCTGTCTACGCCTCCTTGAACCCTGTGAGTCACCCACTCACGCCCGTTTACGGGAGTTGATTCGTGCCGCATCGGGGCGTGGAGACTCGTCCCGCGCGCCCGCCGGCGGCACCGTCGGCGGACGGCTCTCGGTAGCCGACCGTCAGCGGACGACCGTCACCGGGACGGGCGCACGGCGGACGATGGTCTCCGCGACGCTCCCGAGGAGGACCCGTTCGATACCACTGCGCCCGTGGCTGCCGATGTAGACGTGGTCGACGTCGTGCTCGTCGATGTAGTCGAGGATACTCCGGGTGTCCTCCCCGACGACGGTGGCGGTGGCGACGTCCCGGTCGTGTTCGGCCGCGATGTCGTGGGCCTCGTCGAGCAACTTCTCGGCGTGGGCCTCGGCGGCCTCGTACCAGTCCTCCCAGGCGTTCGCCGTCCCGAATCCACCGGGGCCGAGATCGCTCGAGCGGAAGTCGACGACGTGGAGCACCGTCACCTCGGCGTCCGGGAGGTCGGTCAGCGCCCGCTCCAGTGCGTGTCGAGACCCCTCCGAGTAGTCCATCGGGACCAGGACGTGCGTGCTCATGACGAATGGATGAACGGAGAGCGTCTTGGACCTGTCGGCTGTGTACGCCCGGCGTCAGGACTCCTCGCCCGGACCGAGCGTCAGGTCGGCGTAGGACTCCCGCAGCGAGAGCTTGTCGAACTTCCCCGTCGAGGTCCGAGGGATGGACTCGACGAACTCGTAGCGGTCGGGGAGCCACCACGAGGGGAACCGTTCGCCGAGGTGCTCCCGCAGGTCGTCGACCGACGCCTCGTGGCCCTCGCGCAGGACCACGCAGGCCATCGGCCGCTCCTGCCACTTCTCGTGGTCGACGCCGATGACCGTCGCCTCCGCCACCGCCTCGTGGGCCATCAGTTCGTTCTCCAGGTCGACGCTCGATATCCACTCCCCGCCGGACTTGATGACGTCCTTTGTCCGGTCGACGATGTCGACGTACCCCTGTTCGTCCATCGTGGCGATGTCGCCCGTCCGGAGCCAGCGGCCCCCGGCCTCGTCGGTGGCGAACGACTCCCGGTTGGCGTCCGGTCGGTGGTGGTACTCGTCGACGACCCACGGACCGCGGACCTGTAGTTCGCCGTAGGCCTCGCCGTCGCGGTCGACCGGGTCGCCGTCGTCGTCGAGGATGCGCGTCTCGATGCCGGGGACCGGCATCCCCGCTTTCGACTGGTAGGCGTAGCGCGTCTCCGGGTCGGCGTCCGCCAGTTCCTTCCGGAGCACCGAGAGCGTCCCGAGCGGACTCGTCTCGGTCATCCCCCAGCCCTGCAGGATGGGCGCGTCGAACTCCTCGTCGTACCGGCGGATGAGCGACTCGGGCGGGGCGCTCCCGCCGACTGTGAGCCGGTCCACGTTCGAGATGTCCGTCCCCGGGTGCTCGTCGAGGTAGTTCGCCATCTCCAGCCAGATGGTGGGCACCGCGGCGGACATCGTCACCGTCTCGCCGTCGATGAGTTCAGCCACGGACGCTGGGTCGGTGTGGACCCCCGGCAGGACCTGTTTCGCGCCCACGAACGTCGCCGCGTACGGGATGCCCCAGCCGTTGGCGTGGAACATCGGCACCACCGGGAGGACGGTGTCGGCCTCGCTCACCGCGTTCGAGTCCACGTGGCCCGACATCATGCTGTGGAGGTAGACCCCACGGTGCGAGTACGCGACGCCCTTCGGCTTGCCCGTCGTCCCCGAGGTGTAGCACATCCCGCACTCGTCGTCCTCGGAGATCTCGGGGAAGGTGTAGTCCGTGGACTGCTCGGCCAGCAGGTCCTCGTAGGCGACGACCGAGTCGAGGGTGGTATCCGGCACAGCGTCGGCGAGGACGACGTACTGCTCGACGGTCTCCAGCGCGTCGGCGTTGCGCTCGACCACGTCGAGGAACGCGGGCGCCACGAACAGCACCCGGTCCTCGGCGTCGTTCACGATGTACCGGAAGTGCTCGTCGGGGAGCCGCGGGTTGCACATGTGCGTCGAGCGGCCGGTACAGGGTGGTCCGAAGTAGAGTTCGAGGTGCCGGTAGTCGTTCGGCGCGACGGTCGCGACCCGATCTCCACGGTCGACCCCGAGGTCGTCGAGCGCGCCCGCGAGGCGTCGGACCCGGTCGTCGAGGTCGGCGTACGTGTAGCGGTGGAGGTCCCCGCCCGGCGTCTTGGTCACCACCTCTCGGTCCGGGAAGAGGTCCACGGCCCGCGCGAGCAGTCGGTCGAGCGTCAACTGGACGTCCATCATGGCAACCGGACGGTTGTCACGCGCTGCCATGATAGTTTCCCCCGTCCGAGCGACGGCCGGAACCCCATCCGGGGAGCCTCACACGGACGGCCGTGGGCGTGGGCGGACTCGGCCGTCATGCGGGACGGCGCCCCCGAGATACGGCGGGTGGGCCTACGTTGAGTCGGCGCGCGGGACGATACCGCGGACCGCGTGACGACCTGCCGCATCGCCCACTTTCAAGTCCCGCCACTGAAACCCCGAGGTATGCAACTGGACGACGTGCGCGTGCTGGACCTGACCCGACTCCTGCCGGGGCCGTACGCGACCCAACTACTGGCCGACGCGGGTGCGGACGTGGTGAAGGTGGAGGACACCAGCGCGGGCGACTACGCCCGACACATGCCGCCCTACACCGACGAGGGCGTGGGTGCCGTGTTCGACGCCGTCAACCGGGGGAAGCGCTCGGTCTGTCTCGACCTCAAGGCCGAATCGGCGCGCGAGGCGTTCTACGAACTCGTCGCGGACGCCGACGTGGTCATCGAGCAGTTCCGGCCGGGCGTCGTCGACCGGCTCGGCGTCGACTACGACACCCTGCGCGAGCACAACCCCGACCTCGTCTACTGCTCGCTGTCGGGCTACGGGCAGAACGGGCCGCTCGCGGACAAGGCGGGTCACGACCTGAACTACGTCGGCCTCGCGGGGATGCTGGACCTCTCTCGCGAGGGCGAGGCCGCGAAGCCGTCGCCACTCGGCTACCAGGTGGGCGACATGGCCGGCGGCCTGTTCGCCGCGTTCGCCGTCGTCTCGGCCCTCCTCTCGCGCGAACTCGGCGGGAGCGGCGGCGAGTACCTCGACTGCTCGCTGACCGACCCCGTCCTCTCGTTCTCGCAGACGGCCGCTGCGGAGGTGTTCGCCGGCGGCGACCCGCGCCCCGGCGAGACGCCGCTCACGGGTGGCTACCCGTGGTACGACGTCTACGAGTGCGCCGACGGCGGCTACGTCACCATCGGGGCGCTCGAACCGCAGTTCTGGCAGGGCTTCTGCGAGGCCGTCGACCGCGAGGACCTCGTCGGCTACCACATGACCGACGACGAGGCCGAACTCGCGGCGCTCCGCGAGGAACTGGAGAGCCTGTTCGCCGAGCGGACCCGCGACGAGTGGGTCGATGCGCTCGTCGACGAGGAGGCGGCGGTCGACGGCGTCTACACCCCGCGAGAGACGTTCTCGCACCCGCAGGTCGAGGCCCGCGGCATCGTCGAGCGTCCCGACGACGCCCCGCCACGCGTCGGGTTCCCCGCCCGCGGGAGCGACATCGACCACGAGACACCCGCCGACCCCGCTCCCGGTCAGGGCGCCCACACCGACGAGGTGTTCCGCGAGGCGGGCCTGTCCGACGAGCGCATCGCGGCGCTCCGCGAGGACGAGGTGGCCCGATGAGCGACGAGACGGACGGGGACGGGTTCGGACGTGCGCTCCTCCTCCCGCAGCTCGGGAGCGACCCGACCGAGACGGCGGTCCGTGCCGAGGAACTGGGCTACGAGTCGGTGTGGCTCGGCGAACTCTGGATGCAGGCCTCGCCCGTCAAACTGACCGAGATCGCCGTGGAGACGGAGCGGGTGACGCTCGGCAGCGCCATCCTCAACGTGTTCTCCCGGACGCCGGCCGTGCTGGCGATGACGGCAGCGACGCTCGACCGCGTCTCCGACGGTCGGTTCGTCCTCGGCGTGGGGACCTCCACGAGGAAGGCCGTCGAGGACCTCCACGGCGTCGCGTGGGACGACCCCAACCCCGTCAGGCGCGCCCACGAGAGCATCGAGGTGACGAAGGCGTACCTCGGGACGAGCGGCCGCGTGACCTACGACGGCGAGGTGTTCGAAGTGACGGACTTCCCGGCGCTCGGCGCGGACGTCCCCGTCTACCACGCCGCGCTCGGGGCGGCGAACCGGCGGGTCGTCGGTCGGCTCTGTGACGGCTGGATACCGCACAACGTCCCCTTCCCCGACCTCCCCGAGTCGTTCGAGTACGTCGCCGAGCACGCCCGCGAGGCCGGCCGGAACCCGGACGACATCGTCGTGGCACCGTACGTCCCGAGCGCCGTCGCCGACGACCCGGCCGACGCGCGCGACGAGATCAGAGGGCACGTCGCCTACTACGTGGGCAACGGCGAGGGATACGAGCGGGCCGTCGCCCAGCGGTTCCCCGACGAGGCCGACGAGGTGGCCGCGCGCTGGCGCGGGGACGGCGTCGAGCGTGACCGTGACGCCGCGGCGGCCGCCGTCACCGACGAGATGGTCGAGGCGCTCGGGGTCGCCGGCACGCCGGACCAGGCCCGCGAGCAGTTCGCGGCCATCGAGTCGATGGACGTCATCGACCGGCCGATGGTGTCGGTCCCGCAGAACGCCTCGCCCGCGCTCGCCGAGCGGACGATGGAGGCGCTGGCACCCGGTTCGTAGGGTCAGTCGCCCGGCTGTGGCGTTCGGGCCCCGCGCACGAGGTCGGCGACCGCGCGGCGCTTCAGCAGGAGGAAGCCGACGAAGACGACGGCGAACCCGACGACCGTGAGCAGGTCGATGGACTCCTGCAGGAGGAAGACGCCCGCGAGGGTGGCAACCACGGGGACGAGGTACGCGACGAGCGAGGTCTCCAGCGCGCCCCGGACCTCGAGCAGGGTGTAGTAGATGAAGAAGGCGAGCGCGGTGGCGAAGACGCCGAGGTAGGCGACGGCGGCCCACGCCAGCGGGACGCCGGGGAGCGCGAGCGGTTCACCCACCGCGAGACTCACCCCGTGCAGGACGACGGCCCCGACGGCCATCGACCACCCCGAGAGCGCCGCCCGGTCGAGCGTCGGGGCCGCCCGCTGGACCAGCACGCCACCGAGTGCGACGCTCACCACCTGCGCGAGGATGAGGAGTTTGCCCGCCGTGGCCCCGCCGAGGAGGTTGGTCGGGTCGGGACGGACGACGAGTGTGACGCCGACGAACCCGAGCAGGATGCCGACCGCACCGACCGCCGAGATGCGCTCCTCCGGCAGGATGGCGAGCGCCCACAGCGTCGTGGCGATGGGGACGAGACTCTGCATCACCGCAGCGACCCCGGAGGCGACGGTCTGCTGGCCGACGAACAGGAGCGCGTTGCCCGCGACGAGGAACACCCCGCCAGCGACGACGGCGACGAGGTCGTCGCGGGCCGAGGGGCGCCACTCCGTCGTCCGGGTGACGGCGAGCGCGACCAGCAGGACGGCCGCGACGTCGTAGCGGAACGCCGCGAACAGCACCGGCTCGAGCGTCTCGAGACCGACGCTGATGGCGGGGAACGAGAGGCCCCAGAGCGTCGCGAGGAGGGCGAACAGGCCAACGGCGGCGTACCGCTGTTTCACGGGTGGAGGTCGGCCCCTCGTCGTTTATCCCTCCCGGTTCGTCCGTCGATTCAGAAACTGAACAGGTCGATGCCGCCGGTGACGCCGACGACCTGTCCCGTGATGTAGGAGGCCTGCTCCGAGCAGAGGAACGCGATGAGGTTCGAGACGTCCGCCTCCGTGCCGAGCTTCCGCATCGGCGTCGCCTTGGCGATACGGGCGAAGTGCTCGTCCATCTGTTCGAGCTGGTCGATGGGCATGTCCGCGAGTGCCCCGACGACGATGCTCGGTGCGATGACGTTCGAGGTGATGCCGCTCTGGGCGCCTTCCAGCGCGAGGGTCTTGCCGAAGCCGATGAGCGCGGCCTTCGTCGCCGAGTAGGAGGCCTGTCCGAAGCCACCCTGCCAGCCGGCCATCGAGGACATGTTGACGATGCGGCCCCACTCGCGCTCTTTCATCCGCGGGAACACCTCCTTCGTGATGTTGTAGGTGCCCGTGAGGTTGATGTCCATGTCCCGGTCCCAGATCTCGTCGTCGAAGTTCTCGAGGCGGTCGCGCGCGTCGACCATCCCGGCGTTGTTGACGAGGATGTCGATGCCACCCGTCTCCTCCTCGAGGGCGGCGACCGTGTCGCTCACCTGCTCGCGGTCCGTGAGGTCACACTCGACGGCGTGGGCGGTGCCGGCGTAGTCGCCGTCGTTTATTTCGTCGGCCACGTTCTCGGCGGCCTCGTGATTGACGTCGAGGACGACGACCTCCGTGCCCTCCTGTGCCAGTACGCGGCAGTCCTCGCTCCCGATTCGGCCGGCGCCACCGGTGACGATGGCGGTCTTGTCTGCGAGTCCGAAGTCCATTACGGGCGACCAATCTGCAGCCTCTGCGATAAGAGTTCGGCCACAGATGCGAGGCGGGACCACACCGCACGGCGCTGCGGTCGGGTGGTGCCTACCGCTCGACGCCGACGATTTCGAGCAACGCCAGCAGGTCGTCTATCTCGTGCGCGGCCGCCGGTCCCCTGGCACCGTCGCCGTAGGCCACCGGCGTCAGGCCCGCCTCGGCGGCCCCCTCGACGTCGTGGCGGTACCGGTCCCCGATCATCAGCGTGCGGTCCGGGTCGACGCCGTTCGCGCGGGCCTTCCCGATGGCGTCCTCGAACATCCGCTGGTCGGGCTTGGTGTAGCCGACGTCCTCGCTCGTCGTGACGGCGTCGAACGCGTCCGCGACCCCGAAGGTGGAGAGCATCGAGTCGGCCTCGCGGGTGTCGATGTCCGAGACGATGCCGAGGTGGACGCCGGCCTCGTCGAGCGCCCGGATGGTCTCGACGGCGTTCGGCTCCGGTCGCATCGACGCCTCGCTCGTCCGGCGGAAGGTGCGCATCCACGCCTCCTCGTCCGGAGGGTCCTCGAAGAGGGCGTCCGTCGCCTTCCGGTAGCCCTCGAGGGCCGTGACGTACTCGGTGCCGTCGCGCGACCTGAAGTGGTCGCCGAGCGCCGACTTCCACGTCTCCAGCGCCGCCTCCGGGTCGAGGTCGTACGCCGCGGCCAGTTCCCCGACGAACGCGGCGTACCCCTCCCGGATGGACTTCAGTTCGACGATGACGCCGCCGATGTCCCAGCAGACGGCGTCGTACTCGTACTCGGTCACAGGTGGAGTGTCGTGGGGCGGGCCAAGAGGGTATCGGCTGCAGCGCCGGACGGGACGACGCGACAGGCGGGCCGCTCAGGCCGGGTCGTAGTAGCGCACGCCGTCCTCGACGGTGACGGTGGCGCGGCCCACCCGTTCGAGGTGGGCGAGCGCGCTGAACGCCTCGGGCAGGATGTAGCGCACCGGCCGCTCCCCGGCGATGGAGACGGCGACACCGGGGACGGTACGGACGCCGTCGGCGAGCGCGTCGGCGACCCCCTCCAGTCGACGGTCCAGGCTCCCGCGGTCACGCTCGAGGACCCGCTGGAACTCGTCGTGGACGGCGCCGTGGCCGGGGTAGACGCGGTCGACATCGAGGTCGGCGAGTCGGTCGAGGGCGTCGTAGAAGGCCTCGAACGCCTCGAACACCCCGTCGTCGAGGCCGTCGTGGATGGCGACGCCGCGGAACGGCTCCATCGCCATGTCGCCGGCGAGGAGCGCGTTCTCGCCGCCGAGTTCGAGTTCGTAGCAGAGGAGGTCGGCCTGGTGACCGGGCGCGTGGACCGCGCGCAGGTCGTGCTCGCCGAGGGTGAACCGCTCGCCGTCGGTGACCCAGTGGTCCACCCGGTCGGCGGGCAGGAGGTGGCTGTCGCGGCGGAGCGACTTGGTGGCCATCTCGACCGCGTCCGCCAGCTGGTCGCCGGTGAGCCCGGCGCTCCGGGCGTTCTCGCGGACTCGATCGCCGAGCGTGTCGACGTCCCGGCCGAACCGCTCCTCGACGCCGGCAGGCGCGTGCACGGTGGGGTCTGCGGCCTCGAGGACGGTGGGGACCTGACCGACGTGGTCGACGTGCGGGTGCGTGACGAGGAGGTGTTCGACGTCGGCCGGTTCGAGCCCCACGGCGGCCAGTCCGTCGCGGAGGGTGCCCTCCCGGTCGTGGTCGCTCTCGTCGTCGGTGGGCATCCCCGCGTCGACGAGCACGGGTTCCGACCCGCCGAGGACGTAGCAGGCGACGTGGCCCGGCGGCCAGTCGACCTCGAACTCGATGCGGTGGGCGCCTGCGACGCTCTGCGTCCGACTCTCACTCATCCGTTGGAAGGAGCCACGCCCCGGGTATAACGCTTGGTTTTCGCGCAGAGACCGGTCCCCCGACCCGGTTTTGGCATGAAGGGGGCGGTCCAAGACGGACGTACCTTTATTTACAGTAGGTGTCTATCGCCGGGGCGTAGTTAACGATGGAAACGACAGCCACACACACGCACGGTGAGCGGGCATGGTAGACGTGAGCGACACCTTCTCGGTCGAGGGCAAGTCGGTCGTCATCACGGGGTCCTCGCAGGGTATCGGCCGGGTGACCGCCGAACAGTTCGCCCAGCAGGGCGCGAACGTCGTGGTCTCCTCGCGATCGCAGGAGAAGATCGACGAGGTCGTCGCCGGCATCGAGGAGGCCGACGCGCCGGGGCGGGCCATCGCCGTCGAGTGCGACGTGCGGGAACGCGAGAGCGTCGAGAACCTCGTCGACACGACCGTCGAGGAGTTCGGCCGCATCGACTCGATGGTGAACAACGCGGGCGCGTCGTTCATGGCGGGCTTCGACGACATCTCGGAGAACGGCTGGAAGACCATCGTCGACATCAACCTCCACGGCACCTTCCACGGCGCGCAGGTCGCGGGCCAGCAGATGCAGGAGCAGGGCGACGGCGGGACCATCGTCAACTTCGCGAGCGTCGCGGGGACGATGGGTTCGCGCTACATGAGCCACTACGGGGCGGCGAAGGCGGCCGTGGTGAACCTCACGGCGTCGCTGTCGGCGGAGTACGCGAACCAAGACATCCGCGTGAACTGCATCGCGCCCGGGCTGGTCGGGACGCCCGGCGTCGCCTCGCAGATGGGCATCGACCCCTCCGACGTGGACCGCAGGGACGTGGCGAAGGAGATGGGGCTGCCCGAGGAGATCGCCGACATGGTCCAGTTCCTCGCGAGCGAGGCCTCGTCGTACATCGTCGGAGAGACCATCACGGCACAGGGAGTCCCGCCACTCGAGGACTCCGACCTCTGACCCATGACCGACCGTGACGTCTTCCTGCCGGTCGCCGCACAGCCGAGCGTGGACGCGCTCGTCGAACAGGCCCAGCGAGCCGAAGAACTCGGGTACGACCGGGCGTGGCTCCCCGAGTCCTGGGGCCGGAACGCCGCCGTCACCCTGACGGCCGTCGCCGAGAACACCGAGGAGATCGGCATCGGCACGTCCATCATGCCGGTCTACTCGCGTTCGCCCGCCCTCGTCGGGATGACGGCCGCCTCGCTGCAGGAGGTGAGCGACGGCCGGTTCCGCCTCGGCGTCGGTCCCTCCGGACCCATCGTCATCGAGAACTGGCACGGGATGGAGTTCGGGAACCCACTCAAGCGGACCCGCGAGACCATCGACATCGTGAAGCAGGTGCTCACCGGCGAGGAGGTGACCTACGACGGCGAGTACTTCGAACTGGACGGGTTCCGTCTGCGGCAGGAGGCCCCCGACCCCGCACCGCGCATCGACGCGGCCGCGATGGGGCCGAAGGCCGTCGAACTCGCCGGACGGTTCGCCGACGGGTGGCACGCGCTGATGCTCACGCGCGACGGGCTGGACGAGCGCTTCGATGACCTGCACCGCGGGGCCGAGATGGCCGGCAAGGACCCCGAGGACGTGCGGACGACGCTCTCACTCACCTGCTGTGCGCTCGAGGACGGCACGGAGGCGCGCGAACTCGTCCGACAGCACGTGGCGTTCTACATCGGCGGGATGGGCACCTACTACCGCGACAACCTCGCACGACAGGGCCACGAGGAGGTGGCACACACCGTCTACGACGAGTGGAACGGTGGTGACCGCGAGGAGGCGCTGGCGGCCATCGACGACGACCTGCTCGACTCCATCGCGGTCGGAGGGACGCCCGACGAGGCCCGGGACCTGCTCGCCGAGTTCGCCGACCTCGACCACGTCGACAGCCTCTCCATCTCGTTCCCGCGGGGAGCGAGCGTGGCGCAGATACTGGAGACGATGGAGGCGCTCGCGCCGTCGGCGACCGCCGAGTGAGGACGGCGATACTCTCGATTTCGAGACCTTGAGGGACTCTCGCGGCCACTCAGGCTTTATACCGTACCACGCCTCTGCTGTCGTATGACGAAGTTCGGCCCCATCAGGGTGCTGGTGGTCGACGACGACCCGGACGTCGCCGGCGTCATCGCCGAGTACCTCACTCGCGAGTCCGACCGGTTCGAGGTGGAGACGGTCACCGACCCCGCAGCGGCGGTGACGACGGCCCGAGATGCCCGGCCGGACTGCGTGGTGAGCGACTACGACATGCCGGGGATGGACGGGCTGGAACTGATGGAGCAACTCCGTAACTGGGCTCCCGAACTCCCGTTCATCCTGTTCACCGGCAAGGACACGGAGACGGTGGGGCCGCTCGCGCTGGAGCGTGGCGTGAGCCGCTACCTGGAGAAGGGCCGAGGCGGGACGGCCCACTTCGCCCTGCTGGCGAGCGACATCACCAGTACGGTGGAGACGGTGGAGACGTCGACTCGGCTCCGGCGGCAGGTCGAGGCGACGGACTCGGCGCCGGAGGGCATCTGTATCGTCGACGGCGACGGCGAGATCGAGTACGTGAACGACCAGTTCCTCGAGATGCACGGTTACGACCGGGAGACGCTCGTGGGCCGGTCCTGGGAGATCCTCCACCCCGACGAGGAGGTGGCGCGGGTCTACCGTGAGGTGCTCCCGACGCTGGCCGCGGCCGGGCACTGGATCGGGGAGGCCACCGGCAAGACCAGCGCCGGCGAGACGTTCGAACAGACCGAGTCCATCCACGACCTGCCGAGCGGTGGGTTCGTCATCTTCGCCACTCACGGCCAGATGGCGTAGGGCCCGGGATGTCGAGCGACGGGGGGAAGTATAAGCCGTAGCCGTCGGTGCATCGGCTATGAGCGAGCAGGAGTACACCGGCGCGGAGTTGTTCGTCGACGCACTCGAGGAGTACGGCGTCACCCACGTCTTCGGGAACCCCGGCACGACCGAACTCCCGGTGATGGACGCGCTCTCCCGGAGCGACCTGGAGTACGTCCTCGGGTTGCAGGAGGACATCGCGGTCGGGGCGGCGGCGGGCTACGCCCAGACCCGCCGCTACCACGCGAACCACGACGAGAGCGTCCAGCCGGTCGGCGTGGTGAACCTCCACGTCACCCCCGGCCTCGCCCACGGCGTCGGGAACATCTACGGCGCGATGATGTCCGGCGCGCCGCTGGTCGTCACCGCCGGCAACCACGAACTCGACTTCCGCCACGAGGAGCCCATCCTGACCGGCGACCTCGAGGCGATGGTCGACCAGTTCTGCAAGTACTCGGCGGAGGTCACGAGTGTCGACGCGCTCCCGATGATACTCCGGCGTGCGTTCCGGACCGCGCTCACGCCCCCGACCGGGCCAGTGTTCCTCGCCCTCCCTGTGGACGTGATGCTGGAGGCGACGGGTGCGGACCCCGAACCGCTCGGCCCCATCCCGGACGCCGGCGCCGGCGACCCGGACCAGATAGACGCCGCCGCGGACTACCTCGTCGAAGCGGACCAGCCGGTTCTCGTCCTCGGCGACCAGGTGGCCCGTGCCGACGCCGTCGACGCCGCCGTCGAACTCGCGGAGGCGACGGGGGCCCGGGTGCACGGTGAGATACTCTCCTCGGAGGTGAACTTCCCCACCGACCACGAGCAGTGGATCTCCTTCATCGGGGTCAGCGAGGGTATCGCGTCGATGCTGATGAACACGGACACGCTGGCGTTCGTCGGCACGTCCACGAACACCACTCTGCTCCGCCACGAGAACCCCATCGTCCCCGAGGACGCCACGCAGGTCCACGTCTCGAACGACGCGTGGGAGGTGGCCAAGAACACCCCCGCAGACGCCGCCGTCGTCGGTGACCCCGGCCGGGTGATGTCGGCCATCGCCGAACGGGTCCGCGAGCGGCTCGACGAGGAGGAACGTGAGTCGCGCCTCCAGTACGTCGAGACGATGAAGGGGTCGCTCCAGTCGACGATGCAACAGATGGGCGAGGACGAGAAACCCGAGGGCGAGACCCGCGCCTCGAAGGCCGAACTGGTCGACGCGATGACCGAGGTGGCCCCGGAGGCGGTAATCGTCGACGAGGGCGTCACGGCGAAGTTCGCGCTCCAGACCCGGTTCCCGCTCGCGCCCGAACACTGGGTTGCGAACAAGGGTGGCGGCCTCGGCTACGGCCTCCCCGCGGCCGTCGGCGCGGCCATCGCCGAGGCCGAGACCGACGCACCGCGAACGGTCGTCGGCTACGTCGGCGACGGGTCGTACCTCTACTACCCCAACTCGATGTACACCGCCGCGCGCCACGACCTCGACATGGTCGTCGTCGTCCCGGACAACCGCAACTACCGCATCCTGAAGAACAACACCGTCGACCTGATGGGCGGCACCCACGAGGACTACGAGTTCGTCGGGATGGACTTCGAGCCGGCGGTGAACATCCCGAAGAACGCCGAGAGCCACGGCGCGCGCGGTCGGCTCGTGGAGACGCCTGACGAGATCGTCCCCGCACTGGAAGAGGCACTGGCGGAGGACGGCCCGGAGGTGCTGGACGTGTTGATACACGACTAAACTATTGCCGTCGGGTTCGCGCCTCCGGCGCGAACCACTCCAGTAAGACGTTAGATCCACAAGCGCCTCGCTCGGCGGGTGGGAGAGGGGGCCGCGACCGCACCAGACGGCCGCGCGCCGCCGGGTTCTCGTGCGGGGCTCAGTCCCGCGCGTACAGCGAGTAGGCGATGACCCCGAACCCGGTGGCCGTCAGCGCCGACTCGACGACGAGTGCCGTCTGGGTGTCGAAGGCCGAGACGAGGTCGACCACGCCCGCGAGCAGACTCCCGAGGGTGACGATGGCGAACCCGAGCGCGAGCAATCCGAGCGGTCGCGCGTGGGTCCGTCGGTACGCACGGAACGCGAAGAACGTCACCAGCCCACCGAACAGGAGTGTCGTCGTCTTCAGCGCTGTGACGACGAGCGGGTGGACCATCAGGTCTCCTCCCGGACCTGACTCCACAGGTCCGCCAGTCGCTCACTCGGCTCCTCCTGTGCCCGTTCGACCTCGGCGCGGAACCGCTCGAACCCGCCGTGGGCGATGCGGATGGCGTCGAAGTCCGTCCGGTACGTGGTGGTGTGTTTGCCGTCGGTACGGAGCATGGTCTGTTCGTCGACCAGACCGGCCTCGGAGAGGCGGTCGAGTTTGCGGTAGACGGTTGAGTTGGGGATGCCGGTCAGGTCCGCGAGTTCCTGTGCCGAGCGGTGCTGGTCCGCCGCGAGGAGCAACTGCCGCGACCCCTCGTCGTCGAGCACCGAGAGCACCAGGTCGACGTCTGCGGTCCCGTCGGAGGCGCTAGATGACATAGTGCGGAGCGATTTCGGGCGGCAGTTCGGCAGGCCGACGTAAAAACAGGCCGGTCGAACGGGGCCGGGACGCTCAGTCGTCGTCCGGTGTCAGGCGGACCCGGCCACCCTCCTCGATGGTCTCCGGGAACACCTTCCCGGGGTTGAGGATGTCCTTGGGGTCAAACGCCCGCTTGACCCGTCGCATCATCTCGACGCCGGCCGCGCCGTGTTCGAGTTCGAGGTACTGGCGCTTGCCCATCCCGATGCCGTGTTCGCCCGTCGCGGTGCCGCCGAGTTCGATGGCTCGCTTCACGACGGCGTCGTACACCTCCTCGCCGGCCGCGAGCATCGCCTCGTCGTCCGGGTCGACCATCACGGAGTAGTGGACGTTGCCGTCGCCGGCGTGCCCGAACGTCGGGACGAGGATGTCGTGTTCGGCACCGAGCTCCTTCGCGTAGCGGATTATCTCCGGGTACTTCGAGATGGGGACGGTGATGTCGCCGGGGTGGAGCGGCTTCAGGTCCGGGTCGTAGCTCTGGAGCGCGAACGCCAGTTCCGAGCGCGCCCGCCAGAGCTCCCCCATCGACTCCTCGTCGGCCATCTCGAACCGCTCGACGTCGTGGCTCTCGAAGATGGACTCGCAGAATGCGATCTCCTCCTCGATGCCGTGGTTCGCGTGGAACTCGAGGAAGATCATCGGGGCGTCCGGGAGGCCGGTGTCGAGGTAGGCGTTCGCCATCTCCGCGGCCACGTCGTCGACGAGTTCGATCTTCGCGACGTCCACCCCGGAGCGGACCGCGTCGAACACCGCGTTCGTGGCGTCGACAAGCGTCGAGAAGACGGCTCGCCCCCCGCGGATCTGCTCGGGCAGGCCCTCCAGCCGGAGCGTGGCCCGCGTGACGACGCCGAGGGTCCCCTCGCTCCCCACGAGGAGGTCCTTGAGGTTGTAGCCCGCGCTGGTCTTGACGGCCTTCGACCCGCAGGTCAGCACCTCGCCCTCGGCGGTGACGACCTCGAGTTCGAGCACCCAGTCGGCCACCTCGCCGTACTTCACCGTCTTCTGCCCGGAGGCGTCGTTGACGATCATCCCGCCGATGGTCGAGAGGTTCGCGGAGGAGGGCATCGGCGGGAAGAACATCCCGTGGGAGGCGACCGTCTCGTCTATCACGTTACCCATCACGCCCGGTTCGACGTCGATCTGGAAGTCGTCCGGCCGAACCTCGAGCACGTCGTTCATCCGCGTGAGGTCCATCGAGATCCCCGCGAACTTCGGGACGGCGTTACCCTCGAGCGAGGTGCCGGCGGCGTAGGGCGTGACGGGAACCTCGCGTTCGTTGGCGGCCGCGAGGACCGTCGCCACGTCGTCGGTCGATTCGGGCCAGACGACGGCGTCGGGCGTGACGCCGGTGCCGGCCTCCTGTGCACCCCAGTCGGCCGCGTGGCTCTCCCGGTCCGCGTCCCCGAACGACACCTGCGCCGCGGCGAGCAGGTCCTCGAGGAACGAACAGTCGTACGACATGGGTGTAGGGCAAGGCCCGCTCGGCATAAACCTATCCGCGTCGCTAGACGGCTCCGGGACGGCCCGGTCGACGGTTCGCCGCCGAGACGGTCCTCGTGAGTGCTGGCCCGTCCGGTAGGGGCCGTCTACGTCCGCCACGTCAGGTTCCTCTCGCCCCGTCGAATCCGGCATCGGGAGTGTCGACCAGCCGAGATAAACCACCGTATATGACAAATAACCAAACATTTGCACCCCCATCATCCCGTGGGATGCGAGGGAACGACTCGGGCGAACGGTTCCGTTCGCCACGACGCGACGTACTGCGCGCGGTGGGTGCCGGCGGGGCGCTGGCGGCGGTCGGTGGCGTCCGACTGGCGCAGGAGGACGACGAGACCGGCGACGGCACGGACGAGGGGACGGAGACCGATGGCACCCCGGACCCGGAGCGTGCCGGGACCGTCCACGACGTGCTCATGCTGGTGGGGCCGTCGACGAACGAGGCGCGACCCGCGGACTTCTACTACGAGCCGACGGGCCTCCAGGTCCAGCCCGGGGACGTGGTGCGGCTGGTGGCGGCGACACCGGACCACAACCTCACGTCGTACCACCCAGCGTTCGGGATGCAGCGGCGGATGCCGGTCGGCGTGGGACCCGTGGCGACGCCCATCCTCGGCTGGCGCCCCGACAGCATCGCCGGAGACGCCGTGGAGCCACCGGGTGGCCCGGAGGGCGAGCCGACACCCACGGCCACGGGCACGTCCACGCCGGACGGCACGGCGACCCCCGGCGCAGACGGCGATGGCGCTGGGGGACCGTCCGAGCCGGTCCCCGACACGTACCTCGTCGAGTTCGTCGAGCCGGGCGTCTACGACTTCCTGTGCTCGCCACACGAGACGTTCGGGATGGCGATGCGCGTGGTCGTCGGCGACGTCACCGAGGCACCGTTCGAGACGAGCGACCCGACGGCACTCCCGGAACCGAGGGCCGGTCCCGTGGGGCTGGCTCGCGGCGTCCTGACGGATCCGGAACTCGAACCCGCCGCTATCGTGGCGGCGGGGCGCGTGTCGTTCGCCGACCTCGCGGTGAACAGCGGGGGAGACGGGGAGAACGGTGGGACGGAGGCCCCGTCGCCGGGCGCGGAGACGGAAACCGAGACGGGAACGGAGAGCGGGGGCTGACACGGGCCGTCCCCGCACCCACACCGTGTTGTCAGGCGTACTCCCGAAGGACGCCCTTTATCGCCGCCGCGAGTTCCTCGAACCGGGTCCGAGCGAGCGAGTCCGTCGTGACGAACACGCCGTGGTTGCCCACGATGACCCGCGTCAGGTAGCCGTGGTCGAACACCCGGATGGTGAAACGGTAGTCGCCCAGCTCGCTCGCCCCGTAGTCCCACTGCGACCGGAACCCGAGCCGTTCGGTCTCGGCGAACCCGGTCAGGTCCGCTTCGGGGTCGAGGTCGGACCGGAGATACAGCTGGTCCACCGTCTCTTCCGTGAAGTGTGTCAAGCTCCGGAGTTCGTCACCGACCACCGTCCGGGCCGTCCGGACCAGTTCCTCTCGTACCTCTTCTCGGAGTGCAGTCGTCGCCATGGTACCACATGGCACCTTTCGCGTATGAACCGTGCCAGTCGTTCTCACCCGGTGGGACCCTCACGAACCCGTGAGTGACCGAGGGCGACCCGCCTGTAAGCGTGGGTTTTTCAGTCCCGCACGAGACGTGCCGCCGTATGAAAGCCGTACGCGTCACGGAGTTCAGCGACAGCACGGACGCCATGGAGGTCGTGGACGTCGAGAAGCCCGAACCCGGACCGGGCGAGGTCCGCATCGAGGTGGAGGCGGCGGGCATCAACTTCGCCGACATCATGCAGCGCCGTGGGCACTACACCGGCGGGCCGGAGCCGCCGTACGTCGCCGGCCTCGAGGTCGCGGGCGTCGTCGACGCCGTCGGCGAGGGCGTCGGTCGCTCCGAGGGCCAGCGCGTCGTCTCGATGGTCGGCATCGGCGGCTACGCCGAGTACGCGATCGGCGACGCGACGACGCTGCTCGACGTGCCGGAGGGGATGAGCTTCGAGGAGGCCGCCGGCTTCCCCGTCCAGTTCCTCACCGCGCACAACTGTCTCCACGAGTGGGGCGGCCTCGAGGAGGGCGAGGACGTCCTGATCCACGCCGCCGCCGGCGGGGTCGGCACCGCCGCCGTCCAGATCGCCAGCGAGGCCGGCGCCCGCGTGTTCGGCACCGCCAGCTCTCAGGAGAAGCTCGACAAGGCCGTCGAGCTGGGTTGTGACGTCCCCATCAACTACGTGGAGGAGGACTTCGTCGAGCGGGTGAACGCGGAGACCGACTACGGCCTCGACCTCGTCCTCGACGGCATCGGGGGGGACACCACCGAGCGCTCGCTGGACGCCCTGAAGGAGTTCGGCCGGATGGTCTCCTTCGGTGCGGCCGCGGGTCGGCCGGGCCGCCCGCCGACGGACAAGCTACTGTTCGGGAACAAGTCCGTCATCGGCTACCACCTCGGGAAGGCCGCTCAACGAAAGCCGATGAAGGTGATGAGCGCGGCGCAGGAGCTCTCGGAGATGCTCGCCGAGGGGACCCTCGAGGTGCAGGTCGGCCACACGTTCGACCTCGGGGCGGCCGCCGAGGCCCACGAGTTCATCGAGGACCGGCAGTCGAAGGGGAAGGTCGTCCTCGTCCCGTAACCCGGCCGCCTACTCGGCCGGTTCGTAGTACCGCACCCCGTCCTCGACCCGGAACACCGCCCGCCCGCGGTCGGTCAGGTGGCCCAGTGCCCCCACGGTCTCGAACAGCGTGTAGTCGAACCGCGCCTCGGTTCGGGTCTCCTCGACGTCCAGACACGTCGCCGGTGCCAACTCCGCGAGCGTATCGCTCACCTCGTTCACGAGGTCGTCGAGGTCCGCGACGGACTGCGCCACCACGCCCTCGAAGTCGTCGAAGACGGGGCCGTGTCCCGGATAGACGGTCTCGAACTCGCGGCCACGGAGTCGGCGGTAGCCCTCGTAGAACTCCGAGATGGCGTCGAAGACGCCGTCGTCGAGGCCGACGTTGAGCGCCGCGGCGCGGAACGGTTCGATGACCTGGTCGCCGGCGAACAACCACTTCTCGGCGGCGAAACAGGCGTGGTCGCGCTGGTGGCCGGGCGTGTGGACCACCTCGAACTCCCACTCACCCGCCTCGAACACCTGGCCGGGTTCGAGCGCGACGTCGACGCAGGCCGGCGGGAAGCACTCGCGGTTGCGCTCCACCGAGTCGACGGCCTGCTCGACGTACTTCGAGACGTCGTCGTCGCTCAGGCCCGCCGCACGTGCGTTGCGCTCGACCCGTTCGGAGAGCCGCGCGGTGTCCATGCGGAGCCGTTCCTGCACGGAGCGCGGCGTGTAGACCGTCGGGTCGGCCGTCTCGACGATGCGCTCGACGAGGCCGTCGTGGTCGGTGTGCGGGTGCGTGACGAGCAGGTGGTCGAGGTCCTCGACCGCGAGGTCGGCCTCGGCGAGGCCGTCGGTCAGTTCACCCCAGCCGTGGTCACCGGGCGCGCCGGCGTCGACGAGGACCGTCTCCTCGCCGGCCAGCAGGTACGCGGCGACGTGCCAGGGGGGCCAGTCCGTCTCGAACTCGATGCGGTGTATCTCGGTCATGGTTCGTGGTGCGGTGGCTATCGCAGGAGGGTCGCGTTGACGAGCAGGAGACAGGCGACGGCGACGGCGGCACAGGCGAGGTAGGTGGTCTCGTAGCCGACGGCGGTGACCGCGGGGAACGCCACGAGCGGTCCGACGGAGAGCCCCACGTCACCGAACACGTTGTAGACCCCGCCGAACTTCCCCTCGGTCCCGGCGGGCGAGCGGTCGCCGAGCGCCGCCAGGAGCACCGGGCCGGCCCCGCCGACGCCAGCGCCGACCAGCAGGACACCGCCGAACATCCCGACGAGGCTGGGGACGGAGGCGAGGGTGGCGAAGCCGGCGCCGAGGACGCCGAACGCGGGGAGCGTGGCGAGTTCGCGCCGGTCCAGTCGGTCGGAGACGCGGCCGGCGACGACGGTCGCCGCCGAGGACGCGAGGACACCGGCACCCATCACGAGGCCGGTGACGCCCGCCGCCCCCAGGGCGTCGAACTCGAGGCCGAGGACGGCCGCGTACTTCACCGCCGTCGTCAGGAGGACGCCCCCGAACAGGAGGCGGATGGCGCCGTTCGCGACGCCGATGGGGAGGACGCCCGGGACGGACCGGACGAGCGCGGGCAGCCGTCGGAGCGGCGTCCGGCCGGTGCCGGAGGGTGTCACGTCGGGGAGGACGAACAGACCGACGACGCCGGCGGACATCGCGAGCGTCCCGGCCGTGAGGAAGGCCGTCTGGATGTCGAAGAGGTCCGCGAGGACCCCACCCATCACGAGTCCCGTCGGGAACCCGAGCGACTGCCCGGCACGCATGTAGCCCGTCCACCGACCCCGGTCCTCGCGCTCCGTGACGTGCGTGATGACGGCGAACGCCCCGACGAAGACGAACGCACTCCCGATACCCCAGAACGCCCGTGCGAGGACGAACACCAGCCCGGGTGCGGAGACGCTCCCGACGACGGGGTAGGCCCCGAGGCCGATGGGGGGCGTCTGGAGCCCGACGACGTACCCGAAGGGGGCGAGTCCCTGCACGAACAGTCCCGCGATCATCGGCTTGCGGGCGCCGACGCTGTCGATGACGCCCCCGGCGGGCGTGTTCATCAGGAGGCGTGCGATGCGGTTCGCGGCGAGGATGACGCCGAGCATCACTGCCGAGATACCGAGCACGCGGTCCAGCAGCGGGAGGGTCGGGAACGCGACACCGGTGGCGACGCCACCGAGGAAGACGCCCGCCGTCACCGCGATGGCGACGGTCCGGACGTCGTAGCCGGCGTCGCCGCTGGCCGTCCCGTCCTCCGTCGTGCCCTCGCCGTGGCCTCCCATCCGTGCCGGAGCGTCGGCGCCTCCCGTTTTTACCGTGTCGGAGCACGGCGAACCTCGCCGCGACCTACCCGTCGAGCCACGGCAGGACGATGCCGTCGCGTCGGCCGTCGAGGACCGCGAACCGTTCGCCGCGCCGGTGTTCGAGCCACCGGAGCAGGCGCTCGGCCCACGCGAGCTTCCGGGCCTTCGCCGGGTCGACGGTCAGGTCGTCGAAGTCCCAGCCGGGGAAGACGAGGCGCTCGGCGCCGAACTGGTCGGCGAGGAACGCACCCCGGTCGCCGTCGGTGAAACCGCCGAAGTTCTCGACCGGACCACGAGGTTCGGCCTGCGTCGTCCCCAACGTGTGTGCGAGGTCGAACGTCGGGACGACCGCCCGAACGGCCTCGCGGTTGTCGCCGTGAGCGTGGGCCGCCACGGGGACCCCCTCGTCGGTGAGTCGGCGGGCAGTCTCGGGGTTCTTGTCGAGGTCGGTCACCATCACGTCCACCGAGAGGCCGGCGTCGAGACAGGCGTCGGCGGCGACGCTGGCGGCCACGACGCTGTCGGCTTCGCGGACGGCGTCGAGTTCGTCGTCGAGCGTCGGCGCCCCGCCGGCGACGGCCACCGTCTCACCGGTGAAGTCGAGCCGCGAGTGGTCGAACGGGCGGACGATGGCCGCGAGTTCGTCGCGGGCCGCCTCGTCGCCGCCGGCGTCGTACCCGAAGTCGTCGAGGATGGCGTCGTAGGCCGGGCGCCAGGTGGAGAAGCGCATCGCTAGAGGGCTTGAAACGGGCCGGAAGGCCACCAAGTACCCCTACCCGGTGTGTCCTTCCGGCTTCCAGCCGACGGTTGTCCCGGATTCGGTATAAGTTTTCCCGTCACGAAGGCCGTAACCGTCCGACGAACGGCAGACGCGGAGGTCACAGCGCCGACCGGACGGCGAGGAGTGCGTCGCGGAGGCTGGCCGAGCCGTGGTCACGGGTCACCTCGTCGGCGGCCGCCTCGAGCGCCGCGGGCGTGCCGTAGAGCAGGCCCCCGCTCCCGTCCGCCGCGGGGGCGAACCCGGCGGCCGGGCCGAGGACCGGGCCGAGCACCTCGTCGTCGCCGGCTTCGAGCCCCGTCAACTCGAACGTACGGACGACGGCCCGGTCGGCGTGGGCGCCGTCGGCACCGAGTCGGTCGAGGTGACGCCCCACCTCGCGCGGCGTCGTCACGTCGAGTTCCTCGACACCGGCCTCGCCGTCCGCGAACCGGCCGGGCGTGAACGCGTCGCCGACGATAGCGGCGTCACGCGTCTCGGCCACGTCGTGGGTCCGGACGACGTGGGCGCCGCGCTCGATGGCCATCGCCGTCGCCGCCAGGGAGACGGGCAGCGCCCCCTCGGTGTCGCGGCCGGCGAGGTCACGGAGGAAGTTCTTGCGGTTGATGGAGACGAGGATGGGCCGACCGTAGCCCCGGAACTCCCGGAGGCGGCGGAACGTCTCGCGGTCGTCCTCCAACGTCTTCGCCTCGGACCAGCCACCGAACGCGGGGTCCACGATGGTCTTGTCCGTGAGACCGTTCAGCGCGAGGGCGTCGTAGATATCGTCGGGCTTCTCGACGGCGCCGGGCCGTTCGAGGTCCGGCGGCGAGGCCATCTTCGCGACCGCCACGTCTCGCTCCTCGCACACCCGCGGCATCTCCGGGTCCGCGAACCCGCAGATGTCGTTGACCATGTCGAAGCCGTTGTCGAGGGCGGCCTCGGCGACCTCGTGGTAGCGGGTCTCGATGGAGAAGACGGCGTCTCCCGAGACGGACTCGATGGTGTCGATGGCTGTCTGGAGGCGGTCGAGCTCTCCCTCGGCCGAGAGCACCTCGAACTTCTTGTTCGCCGACTCCAGCCCCACGTCGACGATGTCGGCCCCCTCGCCGACGAGCCGCTCGTCGACGTACTCGGCGGCCTCGCCGTGGTCGTCGAAGACGCTCGGCTTGTACGGTGACTCCTTCGAGACGTTGAGGACGCCCATGATGCGGGTGGGGTAGTCGTCCCCGATTCCCAGACCGGCGGCGTCGACGTTGCGCATACCTAGAGGACGGCCATGAGCCGGAAGAACGTGCGGGTCCCGGCAGGGGGAACAGGTCGCGCCGGCTCAGTCGGCTCGGCCGTCCGTCCCCGCGGTCCCGGCCGGCGACGGCACCGGCGTGTCGTCGTCGAGACGGAGCCGGTAGGTGCACGGGAGCACGACGACGAGCGGCAGGGCGACGAGCAGGGCCGACTCGAACAGGCCGGTCGACTCGAGGACGGTCGCACCCACGATCGGCCCCACCGTCCCTCCGAGCATCCCGAGCGAGAGCAGGACGCCGGACATCGTCCCCGCGCGGGCCGGACCGATGTCCCGGAGGTGGCCCGGCAGGAGGTAGATCATCGCCAGCATCCCGCCGCCGAAGTAGCCGGCGACGACCATCCCCGCGAGGAAGGTCGGGAGCGACCCGGCCAGTCCGGTGAGGACGATGCCGCTCGCCAGCCCCGTCGCGGAGAGGTAGAACACGCCAGACTGCCCGATCCGGCCGGCGAGCAGGGGGAGCGAGAGCGCGCCGAACGTGGCCACGAACAGCGGCGTCCCGAGGAACACCTCGCTCACGGCGAACGGCTGGGCATCGGCGTACTCGGGCAGCACGCCGAGCGAGCCGAGGATGGCCCAGAACGCGACGGCGGTGAGCGCCACCGCCGGCAGGGTCGAACGGGCACCGAACACCCCCTTCAGCGCGTCGCGGGCCGACTCGCCCTCGTGGAGCAGGGTGGCCATCTCGTCGTGGGCGTACTCGGGCGTCTCGTGGCGCGACGGCGACCGCACGAGCAGGAGCCACGCGACGCCCAGCCCGGCGGTCAGCACGCCGTAGGCGAGGAACACCCGCTCCCACGAGCCGAGCGCGACGAGGAGCGCCCCGGCAGAGAGCGACCCCGCCAGCCCCGACCCGACGGTGTTGCCCGCGATGGTCACGCCCTGCGCGAGGCCGAGCTCCTCGGCGGCGAACCACTCCGTGACGATCTTGACGAGGTTCGGGTTGACCAGCGACATCCCGACCCCCGCGAGGACGCTCGTGGCGAGGAGGCCGACGAGGTCGGGGAAGAGGCCGCGCGCCGCCGTGGCGACGCCCGTCAGGACCGCACCGACCCCGACGACGTAGCGGAGCGCGAAGCGGTCGCCGAGCAGGCCGCCCGGGAGCTGGAACAGCAGGAGCGTGAAGTTGATGGCCGCGAACACGAGGACGACCGTGCTGGCCGTGGTCCCCACGTCGTTGGCTAGGACGGCCTTCAGGGGCGGGATGGCCTGCCAGACGAGGCCGATAGCCGTCCCGTGGACGAGGAACACCATCGCCAGCACCAGCCACCGGTAGCCGTCCGGCGTCGTCCCGCCGGGCCCTGCCGTCCGGGCGGCTGGCTGCGCCATACTGCGTGAGGTTGACACACGGACCTAAGCGTTCTGCCGGGAGCTACCGGGGAACGAGACGGGAGGAGGTGTCAGCCGGGGGTCGGTCGGTACGTCCGGGCGAGTGCCGCTCAGAACGCGTCCGGGACGACGTCGATGTCGGCGTGGGTGCCCTCGTGGACGGCGGCGTGGACGTGGCAGATCTCCTCGCCGAGTTCGATCAGTGCCTCGACCTGTTCGTCGTCGAGTTCGTCCTCGACGTGGACGGTGAACGCGACGGAGCCGTCGACGATGTCGTCGTCCTCGTCGAGGTCCGCGCTGGCCTCGGTCTCGATGCGGCCGAGGTCGAGGTCGTGTTCGCGGGCGGCGCCGGCGCGGAACGCGAAGGTGTAACAGGAGGCGTAGTCAGCCAGCAGTACCTCGGTCGGCATCGGTCCCTCGGCACCGGTGGCGTCGATGCTGAGTTCGAAGTCGCCGACGCGGCTGGAGGCGTAGTACTTCTCCTCGTTGACCGTGTGAGATTCGATGTCTGCCATTGCAGGCGTACCGTCTCGCGCCACGATAAAAAAGGTAGCAGGGTCGGTGACGGACGTCGGTCCGCGACGGTCGCCGGTCAGTACGCGTCGCCGTCGAGCGTGTACGACTCGTCGCCCTCGAGGACGACGACCTCGGCGTCGCTCCCGGTGGCCTTCGTCTCCCTGACGAAGTCGTCCGTGTCCACCTCGATGGGTGGGAACGTGTCGTAGTGCATCGGGAACGCGACGTCCACGTCCAGCCAGTCGACGGCGATGGCGGCCTGCACCGGACCCATCGTGAAGTGGTCGCCGATGGGCAGCGCGGCGGCGTCGGGCTCGAGGTACGGCCCGATGACCTCGCGCATCTCGACCATCAGGCTGGTGTCACCGGCGTGGTAGAACGTCGTGGCGTCGGGGTCGGACTCCTGCGTGGGCTTCTTGTCCGAGACGACGAACCCACCCGGCGGGCCGCCGGAGAACTCGTAGCCCGTCATGATGCCGTTGGTGTGGTCGGCCCGGACCATCGTGACGAAGGCGTCGCCACACTCGACGGTGCCGCCGTAGTTCATCCCGCCGGCCGGGATGGTGTTCTCGAACCCCATGTTCTCGGTGACGTACCCGGAGAGCTCGGGGGTGGTGACGAGCGTCGCGTCCGAGAACTCGCCGGCGTGAGCGATGTGGTCCTCGTGGCCGTGGGTCAGGAGGACGTAGTCCACCGGCCCCACGTCCGAGGGCTCCACGCTCGTGTGGGGGTTGCCGAAGAACGGGTCGATGAGCAGCGTCGTGTCGCCGACTTCCACGTGCCAGGTGGAGTGGCCGTGCCAGGTCAGTTCCATGAGCGTTCGGCGCTTCGACACGACGGAACTTAGCCGTTGTCGCACAGGAAGTCAGGTGTGACAGTTCCGGAGCCGACGGTGTCGTACCCGTCCGACGTGCTTACGTATCGGGGGTGAGACGGCAGGCGTAGATGGAGGCGGCCCTCTGGTACGTGTTGACGGGGACGCGCGGAGGGAAGAACCGTGCGCGCATCCTCCGGGCGCTCGACGAGCGACCGCGAAACGCGAACCAGCTGGCCGAGGACCTCGACCTCGACTACAAGACCATCCGCCACCACTTGGACGTCCTCGCCGAGAACGACGTCGTCCGTGATTCCGGGGACGACTACGGCGCCGTCTACCTCCCGACCCAGCGGGTCAGACAGCACTGGGACACCGTCGAGCAGATACTCGAGAACGCGCTCTGAGGCGACGGACGAGTATGGGGGAATTTGGGAAAGCGTATATGACCGATACGACTCAACTCCGTAACGAATGAGTTCGGTCCTCGTCGACGCCGTGCGGGTCCTGACGCTACTCAACGCCGCCGTCCTCCTCGGGCTGGCGTACGTCTGGGGACGCAACTGGCTCGACCTGCGCTCGAAACACTCGCTGGGGCTCCTCCTGTTCGCCGTCCTCCTCCTCGGCGAGAACCTACTCGGGGCGTACCTGTTCGTGCTCGACCCGACCATCTCTGCGTGGGTCGCCGACCCCGACCTCGTCCCGCCACCCGCACAGGTCGCGATGGCCGCCTTCCGGGCGCTCGAGTTCGGCGCCCTCGCGTTCCTCACCTGGATAACCTGGGACTGACCACCGCCCCGCTCGACTCGTCCCTCTCGCTCCCCTGTCGCACTCGCCGACCAGCCGAGGCTCACCTCTCGTTACGGGCCGGTGTCGGGATGAAGTTGGGTGGGAGCGGGGCGGCAGTTCGGAGAATCGGTTTGTGCCGAGTCTCGAACCGAGCCGTGTGCACAGGACACTGACCGTCGCACTCTTCGCACTCCTCTTGGCGTTCGCGCCGATGGCGGACGTGGCAGGTGCCACGACCCCGACGCCGGCCGAGACGGCCGTCGACTCCGTAGCCGTCGCCGACGCGGCGACGACGGAGACCGCCTCGCTCGCCCACCCGGCGAACGTCACCATCACGAACCAGTCCCCCGGCGGGACCACCGTCGTCGACGAGGTGTACGTAGCAGACGGCGGCTTCGTCATCGTCCGCGACGCGACGCTCGAGGAGGGCGGCGAGGACGTCCTCGCCAGCGTGCGTGGCTCGACCCCGTACCTGACCGCGGGCGTCCACGAGAACGTCACCGTGACGCTCCCCCAACCCATCGACGACGACTCCACGCTCGTCGCGATGCCCCACCGGGACACCGACGGCGACCGCGTCTACGACTTCGTCGCCTCGAACGGGCAGGCCGACGGCCCCTACGTGAACGCCCCCGCCGACTCGACGGCGGGTTCCATCGTGGTCGCCGCCGCCGAGGTCACCGTCGAACTGGGCGACACGGAGGTGGACAGTCCGACGGCCACCGAGACGATGGCCGACGAAGACCCGGACCCGTCGACGCCCGACGGCTCCAGCGGTGACGGTGCCGGCTTCGGCCTCGTGGCCGCGCTGCTCGCCGTCGTCGCGCTGGCGCTGCTGGCCCGACGGTACTGAGTCGACAGCACCACAGCGGTTAAGTAGCCCCATCCGAGATTCATCTCGATGACCCACCTCTTGGCGTGGTGAGCAGTGTCACACTAGAACGGCGTCGAGACGCCCCTCACGGTTGTTCACGGTCGTTCGGGAGAGGCACCCCCCGGCGAAACGTTTAAATACTTTACGCACTTACAACTGGTAAGGAGCTCTCCCCGGATTCTTTCGGTCAACGCGACCTCGCAGGGACGGCTCTCTCACACCCACCATGAGCGACACCACGATACGAACGTACACCGAGGAAGGGGTATCGGAGACCGAGACGGAGCGGCCCACCGTCGACGAGTCCGAACAGGAGCACCTCTGTCCGGAGTGTGGCGGCCGACTGGCCAGCGACACCGAGCACGGCGAGACGGTCTGCACCGAGTGTGGACTGGTCGTCGAGGAGGACGAGATCGACCGCGGCCCCGAGTGGCGGGCGTTCAACCCCGGCGAGAAGGACCAGAAGTCCCGCGTCGGCGCCCCGACCACGAACATGATGCACGACAAGGGGCTGTCGACGAACATCGGCTGGCAGGACAAGGACGCCTACGGCAACTCCCTGAACTCCCGCCAGCGCCAGAAGATGCAGCGGCTCCGCACCTGGAACGAGCGGTTCCGCACCCGCGACTCCAAGGAGCGCAACCTCAAGCAGGCGCTCGGCGAAATCGACCGGATGTCGAGCGCGCTGGGGCTCCCGGAGAACGTCCGCGAGACCGCGTCGGTCATCTACCGGCGTGCGCTCGCCGACGACCTCCTGCCGGGGCGCTCCATCGAGGGAGTCGCCACGGCAGCGGTGTACGCCGCCGCCCGGCAGGCCGGCGTCCCCCGCTCGCTCGACGAGGTGGAGATGGTCTCCCGCGTCGACAAGATGGAGCTCACGCGCACGTACCGGTACGTCATCCGGGAGCTCGGGCTGGAGGTCAAGCCCGCGGACCCGGAGAGCTACATCCCTCGGTTCGCCAGCGACCTCGAACTCACCGAGGAGGCAGAGCGCCGCGCCCGCGACCTCGTCCGGTCGGCCCGCGAGGCGGGCATCCTCTCGGGCAAGTCGCCGGTCGGCATCGCCGCCGCCGCCATCTACGCGGCCGCCCTGCTCACCAACCAGAAGGTGACCCAGAGCCAGGTCAGCGACGTGGCCAACATCAGCGAGGTCACCATCCGCAACCGGTACAAGGAGCTGCTCGAGGCGGCTGACGTCCCGACGGCGTAGGCCCGCCACGGGTGTGAGTGTGCCAACCTTTTTCACCCTCTCGTGCGTCCCCGGAACCCATGGAGGAGACGTACGTCAGATTACTGTGTCCGGAGTGCGGTAAACACTGGGAGAAGTCCCCGAGCGACCTCCCGGACCCAGCCCGTACGTTCCACTGTCCGGGCTGTCACGCCTCCAGACGGCTCTCGGAGTTCGCCCGGACCGAACACGACCTGCGGACGATGAAGGAGTTCTAGTTCCCGGTCGCCGACCGGGCACCACAGGCGCTGCACTGGCGTACCTCGGTGCCGTGTTCCTTCTCGAGCGTGGTGTCGGGCAGTCCGCACTCCGGGCAGAGCACGTACGCCTCGGCGTACTCCTGGAGCGCCGTCCCGAGCCGAGCGGCGCGGAACTCGCCGGTCAGCCGCAGGCGGCCCCTGTCGTCGATGGACGCGCTGGTCCCGAGTTCGGTCTGGACGTAGCGCATCACGTGGTCGCGGTCCCGGTCGAGTCGGTCCACCACGGCCGGGAAGTTCTCGAAGACCGTGACGTTCCCCTCCTGTCGCACGTCCGGGTCCGGGAGCTGGAACCGCTCGCCGCTCCCCGCGACGTCGGGCGTGTTCTCCATGGCCCGTTCGAGGCTGTCGTCGTAGTCCATGGTCGGCGGTCCGGTCCCGGTCCACTAAAACCCTTCCGGGGGTGACAGTCTCGAACGCCGAGAATCGTGGTAACGGCCCTCACAGGCCCCCTCGCGCCGCCCCCTGTTAACGTGGCTCAGAGTAATACTATAAGCGAGGGACCGTTACGGGAGTTCGACTATGAAGAAGCAGGAGCTCATCCATCTTCACGGCCTGCTTGCGGAGGTACACGGCCACTACGAGAAGTCGATTGGAACGGAACTGGAACACGACGAGTACGAGGCGCTCGGGGTCCGCCCGACATCGATCCACAAGTCGAAGACCGACCACAAGGCGGCTGTTTTTGCACTCGCAGACGGCCTGACTAGCGAGATGCAGGCAGCGGAGACCGAGCGGAAGGTCCCCGCCTCCGCCGACTGAACGAACGACCACGACGGTTCTGCGGCTCGCTACCCGACCAGCCCCCGCTATCGGTCCTCGAGCAGTTCCTCGAACTCCGGCAGGACACCCTCGTCTCCGTCACCGTCTGTCGACTCCTCGCCCGCGCGTTCGTCCGCATCGACGGCCGCGCCCGTGTCCGCACCCGTTCCGGACTCTCCCTGCTCCGTGGGGGATTGCGGTTCCGGCGGCTCGTCGTCGGTCTCCTCGTCGACCGGCGAGACCTCCAGCACCTTGAGCGGGATGTCGTCGAGTCGCTGGCCGACCTCCTTGCGCGTGATGCGCGAGGCGTGACGCTCACCCTCGACGTTGAAGACGGTCATCTCGAGCTCCAGCGCGACCAGCGCCTCGTCCGCGGCGACGAACGCGGGGGGCAGCGACTCGTCACAGTCCGGGCACGCCCGGGTGCCCATCTCGATCTCCACGTAGTTCAGGTCCGGGTTGAGCATCTCGCCGGTCTTCGAGATGGCGATGCGGACCGCCTCGTCCGTGTTCCCGACGTCGTAGACCGGAACCGCCGCCTCGACGACCACTCGACAATCCATATTGTGAACATATGGCACGCCAGCGACAAGAGTGTTCGGCCGGCGCACGCCGACGCGGAGACGAAAGGTGAAAGCGCACCCCACCCGGAGGTCGGGGTATGCACGAGGGGCACGTCCCCGGCGCGGAGATTCCGGGGGGGTTCGACCTGCAAGCGACCGTCGAGAGCGGCCAGACGTACCTCTGGGACCGCGCGGACGACGCGATGTACGAGGACGGACTCGCGTGGGGTGGTGACCACTGGTACCACACCGTCCTGCCGGCGACGGAGACGGCGACGAACGAACCGGAACTCCTGCGCACTCGCTGGGACGGTGAACGACTCCACTGGACCTCGACGACGCCCGAGGCGCCCGACCACCTCGAACGGCTCCTCCGACTGGACGACGACCTCGACGCCATCGTCGAGGCGACGCCGAGACTCCCGCTCCTCGACCGGGCGTTCGAGCGCTACCGCGGGATGCGTCTCGTGCGCGACCCCTCCTTCGGCTCGCTGATATCGTTCATCTGCTCGGCCCAGATGCGGGTCGAACGCATCCACGGGATGCAGATGCGCCTCGCACGCGAGTACGGGGACCGCGTGACCGTCGACGGCCGGACCTACCACGCCTTCCCGACGCCCGAACAGCTGGCCGCCGCCACCGAAGCGGACCTCCGCGACCTGTCGCTCGGCTACCGCGCGCCGTACGTGAAACGCACCGCCGAGATGGTGGCCGACGGCGAGGCCCACCCGGACGAGGCCATCGGCCTCCCCTACGAGGAGGCCCGCGAGTCCCTCACGCGGTTCGTCGGCGTCGGGGACAAGGTGGCCGACTGCGTCCTGCTGTTCGCACTCGACTTCCTCGAGGCCGTCCCCCTCGACACGTGGATCCAGACCGCCATCGCGGAGTACTACCCGGACTGCGAGAAGGGGAACTACGCGGCCACCTCGCGGGCCATCCGGGACCGCTTCGGCGGCGAGTACGCCGGCTACGCGCAGACCTACGTCTTCTTCTACCTCCGGACGGGAGGTGAGTGACGATGGACCGAACCGTCCTCGTCGACGGCGGCCTCGCCGCCGCGTTCGTCGCACTGGCCGCCTACTTCTACACGCTGGACGACCCGCTCATCGCCGGGGTCTGGGTGGTCGTCGCCGCGGCGTTCGCGGCTCGCGCGGCCGGTCTCCTCCCGCAGATGTGACCCGAACCAGCGTCACCCCTGCCAGCGCCGGACGCGCTCGGCGGCCGCCGAGCGGAACGCTCGCCGGTCGGCCTCGTCGACCACGGCGGGTGTCTCGCGGAACACCGCGTCCAGCACCCGGTCGAACAGCGCCTCGAACCCCGGGTCGTCACCCTGGAGCACCGACGCGACGCGGACGATACGCGCCTCGGTGACGTACTCGGCGACCAGCGTCTCCGGGTCACGCCGGTCCGTCGCCACCGGTGCCTCCGGGTCGAACTCGGGGTGGTACCGGACGGCGCGGGTCCCGTTCTTGTCCCGGACGAGGATACCGGCCGGCGGGCCGTCGTACCACGCCGATGCGGGCGTGTCGTACCGGTCCGGGTAGAAGTGTCGCGCGGGGAGTTCTCGCTCGAACGCGTGTGGCGTCGCGAGGCCGAGCCGGTCGTAGACGCGCACCGCGGCGTCCGGCGAGAGCCACCGGTCCACGGCCGCGTCGTGGACCTCGACGCCCACCACGGCCGGCAGACGCTCCCAGTCGTACGGCAGGTGCCGGTGGACGGTAGCGTCGCAGACGAAGGTGTAGGCAGTCGGGTCGTCGGCCGCCTCGAATAACGCGCCGAGGTCGAACCCCTCCCGCACCGCTCGGACCGACGCCCGGTAGCGCGGCGGGGCGTCGCCGTCGAAGCGCCGGTGTCCGTCGGCGAAGACGAGTCGGCCGTCCTCGACGGCGAACCGGAGCGGGTCGGCGTCCAGCAGTTCCACGATCCAGACGTTGCCCGTGAACGCCTCGCGGCCCACCTCCTCCAGCGTCGGCAGCGTGGGAACTGGCTCCACTGCCGCTGCTGGGACGGCCGGAGGGATGTACCTTCGGGCGCGCCCACCCGCCGGCTTTTGACGCTGGCGGCCCACACAGCCACCCATGAGCGAGGACGCGAGCGACCGGCGGCGGGTCCACGCCTTCGTCAGCGGGCGCGTACAGGGTGTCACCTACCGGGCGAGCACGCGTGAGGCGGCCCGCGAACGCGGCGTCGACGGCTGGGTCCGTAACCTCGAGGACGGGCGCGTGGAGGCCGTGTTCGAGGGCGACCCCGAGGCCGTCGAGTCGATGGTCGCGTGGTGTCACGACGGTCCGAGGCGCGCACGGGTAGCCGACGTGGGGACGGAGGACGAGCCACCGGAAGGGCTCACCGGGTTCGAGATCAGGTACTGAAGCGGGGTCGGCGGAAGCACCGCCCTCGCCCGCCCGCAATCTTAACGCCGGGGGCGTCGAACCCCCGGCCATGATTACGGCAGACGAGATGGCCGTGGTGGACGCCAACGCCGCCGCGCTCGGTGTCCCGCGCAAGCAGTTGATGGAGTCCTCCGGGAACGCCGTCGCCCGCGCCGTCCGCGACCACGTCGACCCCGGTGCCACGGTAGCGGTGGTCTGTGGCCGCGGTAACAACGGCGGGGACGCGATGGTCGCCGCCCGCTTCCTCGACGAGTACGACGTGACCGTCTCGCTGCTGGGCCGGGCCGAGACCATCACCACCCGTATCGCGCGCGAGAACTGGGACGCCCTCCGCGAGGCCGAGTACGACACCCGCGAGGTGCGTGACTCGGCCGACCTCGACCTCGGGACCCCGGCTCTGGTCGTCGACGCGATGCTCGGGACGGGCGTGACCGGTGAGCTCCGCGAACCCGAGCGGAGCGCCGCACTCGCGACGAACGACGCCGACGCGCCCGTGCTCTCCGTCGACGTGCCCTCGGGCGTCGACGCCGACACGGGCGAGGCCGCCGGTCCGGCCGTCGACGCCGACCACGTCGTCACGTTCCACGACGACAAGCCCGGACTCTCGCACCTGGACTGCGAGGTGACCGTCGCCGACATCGGCATCCCCGAGGCGGCCGAGCGGTTCGTCGGGAACGGCGATCTCCTGCGCGTGGAACGCGACCCGCACAGCCACAAGGGCGTCAACGGCGAGGTGCTCGTCGTCGGGGGCGGCCCGTACACCGGTGCGCCGGCGCTCTCGGCGCAGGCGGCGCTGCGGGCGGGTGCGGACCTCGTCCGCGTCGCCTGCCCTGAGGGCGTCGCCCGCGAGGTCCAGGGGTACAGCGAGAACCTCATCCTGCGGCCGTTCGCCGGCGACCACCTCGTCTCGGGACACGTCCCCCGACTCCTCGCGGCGGCCGAGGGCCACGACACCGTCGTGTTCGGGCCGGGACTCGGCGACCACGAGGAGACGCTGGCGGCGGTGGAGACGTTCCTCGAGTCGTACGAGGGGACGGCCGTCGTCGATGCCGACGCGCTGCAGGTCGTCCCCGAGGTGGACACCGAGGCGACGCTGGTCTGTACGCCACACCAGGGCGAACTCCGGAAGATGGGCGGTGAGACGAGCGACGACTGGCAGGAGCGCGCCGGACTGGTCGAGTCGTTCGCGGCCGACCTCGGGCACTCGCTCCTCGTGAAGGGCGTCTACGACGTGGTGAGCGACGGCGAGCGGACCCGCGTCTCGCGGACCGGCAACGCGGCGATGACCGTCGGCGGGACCGGCGACGTCCTCGCGGGCGTCACGGCCGCGCTCGCGTCCGTCCTCCACCCGCACGACGCGGCCTGCGTGGCCGCCTACGCCAACGGCCGCGCCGGTGACCTCGTCGTCGCCGGCGAGGCGGGCGACCCCCCACGCGGGAACGGCCTGCTGGCGACGGACCTCGTGGACGCGATGCCCGTGGCGCTGGAACCGGAGGGAGTCGAATGAGCGGTGGAGACGAGACGACTGGCGACGACGACCTGACCCACGTCGACGAGTCCGGCGACGTGCAGATGGTCGACGTGGGTGCCAAGCCCGACACCGAGCGCCGGGCCGTCGCCGAGGGGACCATCCACCTCTCGGCGTCGACCGTCGCGGCCATCCGCGAGAACGAGGTGTCGAAGGGCGACGTGCTCGCCACGGCCCGCATCGGCGCGGTGCAGGCGGTCAAACACACGTGGGAGACCATCCCGATGTGTCACCAGATACCCGTGACGAACGTCGACACCGAGTTCGAGGTGGACGACGAGAGCGTGACGCTCCGCGTGACGGTGGGGACGACCGGCAAGACCGGGTGCGAGATGGAGGCGCTGGAGGGCGTGACGACTGGGCTGAACACGGTCTGGGACATGGTGAAGGCGGCCGAGAAGGACGCGGACGGACAGTACCCCGGCACACACATCGACGGCGTGCGGGTGGTGACGAAGGAAAAGCGGGCGCTGGAGTAGACTCGAATCAGGCCGGCTGGGCCAGTTCGCCCGCCTTCGCTCGCGCCCGCTCGACGACGGCCGGCCGGGCCTCGAACTCCAGCACCACCTGCTCGCCGTAGTCCACTTCCTCCACGCGGGCGTGGTCGTGGACCCACGAGACGAAACTCATCGTGTCGTCGGTCATCGGCACCACGAGGCGCTCGTGTTCGTAGGGCGGGAGTTCGGTGTCGATACGGGCTTTCAGGCTCTCGACGTTGAGGTCCTCCATCCCGCTGACGGCGACGGGGTTGGGCGCGAGCGTCGAGAGCGCACGGCGCTTCTCGGCCAGCTCCGCCTCGTCCACCTTGTCGACCTTGTTCAGCACGGTGACGATGGGCGCCTCGTTGCGCTCGTAGAGCGTGTCGTGCGAGGTGACGAGTTTCTCGTGTATCTCGTCGATGGGGTCGGAGACGTCCACCACGAGGAGGACGAGGTCCGCCCGGTACACCTCCGAGAGCGTGGACTTGAACGACTCGACCAGCCAGTGCGGGAGGTTCGAGACGAACCCGACCGTGTCGGTGAGCAGGACGTTCCGCGAGTCCATGTCCATCCGGCGGGTCGTCGTCCCGAGCGTGGTGAACAGGCGGTCCTCGCTCTCGGCGGTGGTGTCGAGGTCGGGGTGGCGGTCCTCGTTCTCGTCGACGTCGAGGTCGCGGGCGAGACGGCGCAACAGCGTCGACTTGCCCGCGTTGGTGTAGCCCGCCAGCGCCACGAGGTCGAACCCGGACTCGCGGCGCTGTTCGCGCCGGTGTTCGTCCGTCTCCTCGATGGTCTCCAGTTCGTCACGGATGCGCGAGATGCGCTTCTTGATGTCCTGCTCGCGGGACTCGTCGTACTCGCCCAGCCCCATGAATCCGGGGCGCTCGTCGCGCTTGGCGAGCGAGGTCTTGGCCTCGACGCGCGGCAGTTCGTAGCGCAGCGTTGCGAGCTCGACCTGTAACTGCGCTTTCTTCGTCCGGGCGCGCTGACCGAATATCTCGAGGATGAGGCGGAACCGGTCCAGCACCTGGACGTGGTCCGGGAGTTCGGTCCCGAGGTTGAACGTCTGGTAGGGGCCGAGGCTGTTGTCGAACAGGACCGTGTCGGCCTCCAGGGCCTCGACGACCTGCGCGAGCTCCGCGACCTTCCCCTCGCCGATGCAGTAGGCCGGGTCCTCCTTGCGGGTCTGCGTCACCTGCGAGACCACGTCGTATCCGGCCGCTCGCGCGAGGTCGCGGAACTCTCCCGTGTCGGCCTCCCCCGAGTCGACACGCTTGACGACTACCGCCGTACCACTGTGTGCGCCGGTCACTCACGCGGGGGTAGGAGATTGTCGTACTTAACTTGGGGTGGCCACCATCACCCCAGTGAGACACTTTCCGAATCGACACAAGCTACTTAAAGAAAGGCGGGGTACCACTGCCCATGGCTGGGCCCTTCGGCATCGACTTCACACAGTTGGGTATCGACCTCGGCGGCGGGGCTCTCATCGGTGGCATCATCGGCTTCGCGGCGAAGAAGCTCGCGAAGGTGATCGCCGTCATCATCGGACTGGAGCTGGCGCTGTTCAAGTTCCTCGAGTCCCGTGGTATCCTCAGCGTCGACTGGGAGGCGCTGAGCGCGGGGTTCCTCCAGGCCGGCAACGCGGCGACCAACGCCGCCACGGGTAACCCCCCTAGCTGGGTGATGACTATCCTCGAGACCCTCTCCATCTCGGCGGGGTTCGCCGGCGGCTTCCTCGTCGGTTTCAAGCGCGGATAACGGCGTCTTGCGGAGCGTAACTGTCGTGGCGCGGTTCTACGGTCTGCTCTATCACCCGCGGCGGAGGGGCCGCAGGCCCCGATGCCGCGCTGGTTTGAATCTGAAGTTTTGCGCGGACCGCGAGCGAAACGAGCGGTCCGTGCAAGAGTTTAGCGGGTGTTGAGGTCGTCCTCGTCCTTCACTACCCGCGTGTCCGCCTCCCCGCTCGACACCTCGTTCGCGAGGTCGAAGAAGTCGTTCTGGAGCCCCGCCGGGAACCGGACGACACCGACCCACGAGCCGTCGTTCTGCCACTCCTCGCGCTCGAGGTCACCGAACTGTCGGATACGGGCCTGGCCGCTCCCGGCGAACTCGGCCGGCAGTCGGACCGCCATCACCACCTCGTCGAACCGGATGGGGATGACCGGGCGGAGCGCGTCGAGCGCGTCGTCGATCTGGTTCTCGACCGGCTCCATCGGGTCGACCTTGAACCCCGCCTCCTCCAGCGCGCGTTCGATGCGCTCGGGCGGGTGCGGGGCGTCGTCCATCTGTGGGTTGACCGCGTTCCGGGTGATCTTGGTGATGAGTTGTCTGCGCTTTTGCTCCTGCATCTCCCGGCGCTGGTCGGCCGTGATCTGGATCTCGCCGCGCTCGATGACCTCGGGGATGATGGCCATCGGGTCCGTGGTGCCGAACACCTCCTCGAGCGCGGACTCGGCGGGCCGGTCGCCACGAGAGGCGTCCTCGAACACGTCCTCGGCGGCGATGACATCCTCGAGTTCACCCTCGAACTCGCCACGCTTGATGGCGAGTGCGGCGTCCGGGTCGACGAGGACCTCGAAGCGTTCGCCGTGGGATTCCAGGCGGGCTGTGACCGCTTCGTCCAATGAAATCATGTCACTTGGTAGGCGCCCGGTGTGGTAAAAGGTGTTTCCCGAACGGGAGCCCGCCGGCGCAGGGGCCCGCGGGCGTGGCGAACCGCGACGAGAAGCAGGGGGCGGTCGATTCCCGACGAAGCCGCCTCGGAGGGGCAGGTCGTTCTGACTGGCGTCGACGACGGTGTCGGTGCCGCCGAACTCGTCGGTCGCGTCGCTGGGCGGTGAGGAGAGAGAAGAGACGGTCGAGTCGGCCTACTCCTCGTCGGACGGGAGCAGTTCGTGTTCCGCGAGGTGCTCCTCGACGGTGGCGTCGTCGAGGCTGGCGAAGGTCTCCGTCTCGGCGTCGACGGTGGCGACACCGATACCCTCCGGCGAGAGGTGGCCGTCGTTCACCGACGCCAGCGCCGAGAGCGCGAGGCCGACGCCCGCATCGAGGTCCATCTGCTCGTCGTAGTGCTCCTCGAGGTAGTCCTCGATCTCGCCGCGGTCGGCACCGACCGCGAGCGCCTTCCACTCGTAGGGGGTGCCCGAGGGGTCCGTCTCGTAGAGGCGGGGCTCGCCGTCCTCGATGCCGCCGATGATGAGCGCGACACCGAACGGGCGGGCGCCGCCGACCTGCGTGTACTGCTGGATGTGGTCGGTGACGGCCTTGGTGAGCGTCTCGACGCCGATGGGTTCGCCGTAGCGCAGCTGGTTGACCTGCGACTGGCGGCGGGCGAAGTCGATGAGCTGGCGGGCGTCGGCGACGTGGCCCGCGCTGGCGATACCGATGTGGTCGTCGGCCTTGTGGATCTTCTCGACGGAGGTACGCTCCATCAGGGGCGAGCGGATGCGCTTGTCGACGGCGAGGACGACGCCGTCCGCGGTCCGCACGCCGATGGACGCGGTGCCCCGTTTCACTGCTTCGCGCGCGTACTCGACCTGGTAGAGGCGACCGTCCGGGGAGAAGATGGTGATCCCCCGGTCGTAGGCCTGCTGTTGGGATTGTCCCTGCATAGTTATCGGGTGTGGATATCGAGGTTCGTCGCGCCCACGAACCCGTCGCCGACGCGCACGTCGACTCGCTCGGCACGACAGACGGCGCGGCGGTCGGCGTCCGCGAACGCGACCGTTCTCTCGCCGGAAACTCCTCCCGGACGACTCAAATACTTTTCCTCACAGCCCCGTACCGTCCCGCTCACACCCCGGACGACGGGCCGTATCGGCGTCCCCTCCACGGTCGACAGGGTGGCCACCGCGGCACGGGCACGGGCCACCTCGCCGCGCCGACAGCGGACCACCGCCGTCCCCTCCGGACCCTCCCGTCGCACGGAGAGGACCGACAGGCCGACCTCGGCGCTCCCGGCGTCGCCGAGCAGCGAACGACCCGCCGCCCAGAGCGCCTCCTGGAACTCCCGACGGCCGAACACGGCGTCCGGCCTCGTCTCGAACCCCACGGCGAGGTAGCGATAGCGCGGCCGCAGGTGCTTGGGCAGGTGTCTCATCGACGAGCCACCGTCAGTCCTCGACCATCCCGACGGGTTCGTCGGCCATCGCCGTCGACTCAACCTCCTCCTCGGGACGCTCGGCGACGAGCACCCCGACCTGCTCGTGGACCATCTCCACGGCCGTCAGCGAGAACCCCGCGTCCGTCAGCGCGTCGGCGAGGTAGCCAACCGTCGAGGGGTCGTCGACCTCCGGCGAGTAGAACGGCTCCTCGGGGTCCGGCGCCCCGAAGAACATCACGTCGCCGAGGACGAACTTCCGGGGGCCGAGCGAGGCGACGACCTCGATCGCCTCGCGCTTCTCCTCGTCCGAGAGATGGTGCATCGCGAAGTTCGACACCACGATGTCGACCGGACCGTCGTAGTTCGGTTCGCGGAACGTCCCCTTCCCGAACTCGACGTTCTCGAACCCCTGCTCGCGGGCCTTCTGTCGTGCCTGCTCCATCATCCCCTCGCTGATGTCGCGGCCGACCACGCGGCCCGCGGCGGGGGCGAGCGCCAGCGCGATGGCGCCCGTCCCCGTCCCGAGGTCCAGCACCGTGTCGTCGGGGAGCGGGGCCGCGTGCTCGACCACCAGCGAGACGCAAGCGCGGTACTCCTCGGTGTTGCCCTCGTCGTACTCGCCGGCGATCTCGTCGAACCGCGCGGCGTGTTCATCGATGGTCTTCTTCATACCTCCCACGTCGTACCCCCGGCTCTATGAACGAATCGCCCACGCGGTCACGGTTGCGCGCGGCGAGGCGACCCCACTCCCGCAGGCCATCACGCACCCACTCGGGGTCGAAGCCGAACGTGGCCGGCACGGCGGCGAGGTCACGAGGGTGTCGCCAGTCGAGGTGCGACTCGACGCCGGCGGTGACGACGTAGGGCGCGTCGTACTGCGTCACCATGTCGTGGAGTTTCCGCAGCCGCTGGATGGCCCGGACGCGGGTCCCGCCCGTCTCCCGGAAGACCGGGCCGAGGTCGAACTCGAGTCGGACACCGTTCTCGCGGGCCGCCCGCGCGAGGACGTGGTTCACGTCGCCGTCACCACGCATCGGGTGGGCCAGCACGTCCACCTCGACCGTCTCGACGGCGAGGCGGTTCAGGCTCGGAGACTGCCCGTGGACGCAGACGAGGGTGTACTCGTCGCGGAAGCGCTTGACGAGGCTGGCGGCCTGCGACCGGTCGTCGGTCCGGACCTCGACGGCGTCGACGACGTCCACGTCGTACTCGTCGCGGACTGCCTCGGCGTCGTACTCGGCGGGGGCGTCGCCGTGGTTCCTGACGACGACGCCGTCGTAACCGAGTTCCGACGCGGTCAGGGCGTGACGGGCGACGGTCGCGGCGTGCTCGCCGTCGGGGTGCGCGTGGACGCCCTCGTACATACCCGAACCCACGCCGCGGGCGACAAAGGCGTTGCGAGGCGCGCGAGGGTTATCCCGCTCCGACGCCCCGTGCGGGTATGGATGGCACCTCACCCGACGTGGACCTCTCGGACACCGTGGCCCTCGTCAGCGGTGCGAGCCGTGGGGTGGGCCGCGGCATCGCCCACGAACTCGGCGCGGCGGGCGCGACGGTGTACGTCACCGGCCGGTCGACGGGCGAGGACCGGACCGACGGGCTCCCCGGTACCGTAGATGGCACCGCCGCGCTCGTCACCGACGCCGGCGGCGAGGGCGTCGCCGTCGTCTGTGACCACACCGACGACGCGGCCGTCACGGCGCTGTTCGAACGCCTCGGCGCGGAGCGAGGGAGACTCGACCTGCTCGTGAACAACGTGTGGGGCGGCTACGAGGGCTACGACGACACCTTCGACGCGCCGTTCTGGGAGCAGCCACGCGAGCGGTTCGACGCGATGTTCGACGCGGGGGTCCGGGCCGCGTACGTCGCCAGCCAGCAGGCCGCACCGCTCCTGTTCGAGTCCGACCGGGCGCTCCTCGTGAACGTCTCCGCGGGTGACGGTGCACGCTACCGCGGCCAGGTCGCCTACGACACGGCCAAGACGGCTGTCGACCGGATGGCGAAGGGGATGGCTCACGAACTCCGCGAGCCCGGCGTCGCGGCGCTGGTGGTCTACCCCGGGTTTACCCGCACGGAGCGCGTGCTGGCAGCGACTGGCGGCGAGCGACCCGACGGCTCGGAGTCCACGCGCTACGTCGGCCGAGCGGTCGCTTCGCTCGCGGGCGACGCGAGTATTCTGGAGCGGACTGGTGGCATCTACCGAACCGGAGCACTCGCACGCGAGTACGGATTCACCGACGTGGACGGCAGCCGACCGGCGCCGTTCGACCTCGACACGCCACGGCTCTGAGCCGGGTCAGGGCTCGCGGAGGCTCTGGAGCGTCTCGCGGGCGTTCTCGATCGCCGTCTCGCGCTTGGCGGGGTAGGCCTCCACCTTCGCCCGGAAGGTGAGGCCCTCGCCGAGACGCACGTCGCCGCGGAAGGCCACCTGCTTGTCCAGTTGGACGTAGAACGCGCAGTTGTCGTCGACGCGACTCTCGACCTCGTCGAGGAGGCGGTCGAAGTCCTCGGCCTCGGCGAGTCGCGAGAGGGCATAGCGCACCTCGTCGGCCCGTTCGAGGCGGGCCGAGAGCACGAGGATGCGGTCGCCGTGGAACCCCTCGCTGGTCTCGCGTTCGAGCGGTATCGGGTCCCGCGGGTCGTCGTCGCCGCGCGCGGGCAGGAACGTCCGGAGCGCCTGCTCGACGCGCTTCTCGTCCTCCGTGGCGTAGCAGAACGCCCGCAGGTCGACGTAGTGGAACGGGACCCCCGACACGGTCGCTTACTCCTCGTCTTCTTGCTCGGCCGCCTCGATGGCGTCCTCGGAGATGCCGGCCTCCTGCCCCTCGTCGAACTGGATGATGTAGGTGGCGTCGCCGAACATCGTCTCGCTCACCTGGGTCACCTCGCCGGTCTGACCGTCGAACTCGCTGTGCTCGTCGTGCAGGACGACCGTGTCGCCTTTCTCGAATGCCATACCTCGGCTACCCGACGATTCACGAAAAACGCGTTGGTTCGGCCCCGGCGAAGTGCCCCCTCCGAAGGCTTCTTGGGGGCGACATCCCAACGCCGAGCCATGCAACTCCTACGCGTCTCCCTCTGCGGCCCTGCCGGTCGGTCATCACCGCTCCGTGCGCACCCGGACCGATGACGGCTGTCGACGACCTCTGGTACCTCGCCGACACGGCCAGCCAGCAGGCCGCGCAGGCGTACCACCGGCTCAGCGAGCGCCACGAGGAGTACCTCGAGACGAGCCACGACGAGCGGGTCTCGCGTCGCCGTTTTCGCACCCTCGCCCGTCGTATCGACCGGTTTGGGGCCCCGTACGGTGCTCACACGCTCGTCCACCGGCCCGGCGAGGTCCTCCTCTGTCGCCACGAGGGGGTCGACCTCTGGGTCCTCCCCGGTGGTGGGGTCGACGCGGGAGAGACGTTCCACGAGACGGCCCGCCGCGAGCTCGCGGAGGAGGCCGGCGTCGACGTGCGCTACGACGGGTTGGGGCTCCTCTCCCGCGTCGAGGTCCGCTGTCCCGGCCACCGGACGTGGGGTGTCCTCCCGGTCTACGCGGCGCGGGCGGAGAGCCACGACCCGACGGTGAACGACCCCGACGGGGAGATAACGGCCGCCCGGTGGTTCCCGTTCGACGACCTGCCGGACGACACGCGCGACCGGAGCGACCTGCGCGCCTGGTTCGAACGGTTCGGCCGCGAGTGAGTCCGGCTCAGTACGAGACGCCCTCGCGGCTCTCCGCATCGCGTCGTCGGAGCGCGGCCCGCGCGTTCGAGGCGTCGTAGCCGAACAGGACCCGATTCCCGTAGGCCTCGGCGACCTCGACGGCGTGGAGCAGGTCGTCGATGTCGACCTCCACGGCGTAGAGCTCGACGGAGAACGGCACGTCCAGCGCACTGAGTCGGTCCTCGAACGCCGAGGCGATGATCTCGAGCCAGTAGGTCGTCCCGTAGTGGGTGTCGTACAGCGGCACAACGAACTCGTCGACGTACTCCGCGAGCGCCTCGACGTCGATGCCGGCCCGTTCGTAGAGGTGACCCTCGTAGGGGTCCGGGTAGAGCGTGAGGTAGGTGCGGCCCGGGATCCGGTCGGCGGCCTCGGCGACGAACTCGGTGATGACCGAGGCACGCCACTCGTAGCGGTCCTCGACGCCACTCTCCTCGGGCGCGGGACCACCGGCCTCGTGACGCTCCTCGAGCCACCCCTCGAACTCGCGGTTACAGCGGTCACAGTAGCAGTACTCGGGGCGGGGGAACCCCACGTCGTCGAGGCGCACGTCCTCGTTCTCGGCGACGCAGTCCTCGACGATCTCGAGCAGGCCCTCCCGGTAGCCCTCGTGGGTCGGGCAGATGTACGCCCAGTCGAAGTAGGTCCGGTCGCGAGTCGCCTTCTGGCCGTCGGGGTTCACCGGGACGAGGTCGGGGTTCTCGTTGGCGGCGGCGTTGTCGCCGAAACAGGAGACCATGTTCACCGCGTTCGAGAGCGGGTCCCGCGGTCGGCCGGCGACGTCCTTCACCTCGAAGAAGGCGGCGTCGAACTCGGCCCACTCCGTCTCCTCGGCGTTCCGCGTGACGACACCGTACTCGGTCATAGCGGTGGCTACGGCGGCGACCGCGTAAGGCGTTCCGGATGGTTGACGAAGCGCGCCGTGGCCGCGAGGCGGCCTACCGGCGCGTGAAGAGGACGAGGACGATTGCGAGCAGTGCGACGACCACGAGTGCCTTCTTTGACATACGTTCCAGTCCTCGGCGGCATCGCTCAAAGCCGTTGTGGGGGAGGGGCTGGTGGCCGCACGGGACGGCGTTTAGGTCCCTCCGGCCCGTAGTGGACGCGTGAGCCACGTCGGCACGGCCGCGCTCGGGGCAGCGGGAGCGGGTGCGCTGTTCGCAGCGCTGGTCGGAGCCGTAGCGCTGGCGAACCGGCGACTCGCGGACCCCTCCGACCTCGACACGCGCGGGGCCGTGGTGGTCGCCGGCGGGGGCCTCCTCTCCGGTGCACTGTTCGCACTGCTCGGAGCGGAGCGGGTGGGCGCGTGGTTGGGCCTGCCCCAGCTCCTCGCCGTCGTGGTGGCGGTGGCCGGGACGGCACTCCTCGCCGGCGTCGGGACGGTGCTCCTCTGGCCGCTCGCCTACCGCTACCTCCGCTGGGCACGGACCCCGTCGGTACTCAGGGAGGAACGCGAGGAAGGGTTCGACCCCTGAACTGGCGGACAGGCGACGGCGACCGGGCCGCTCCGGGGAGCGGACGTGTGACGGGGCCGTCGCGCCACCGCTGGACCGTCACACGCACCGTGCGTGGCACGCGCGGTCTGGTCGCGTCCTCGTAGAAGAACGTTCGGCCGCTCGTCGCGCCCTCAGACGTCGATGCGCTCGGGGAGGTCCTCGCGGATGATGGTGTCGCAGTAGACACACCGGACCGCGTCGTCGAGCACCTCGAAGCGCGACTCGACCGGTTCGCCCTGCGTGGAGATGCAGTTCGCGTTCGGGCACGAGAGCACGCCCGAGACGAACGTCGGTCGGGTGACCCGCGCCTTCTCGACCACCTCGTAGTCGCGGACGATGTTGATGCTCGCCGCCGGAGCGATGAGCGAGAGCACGTCGACCTCGTCCTGACTCAGCTCGCGGCCCTCCACCTTCACGATGTCCTTGCGCCCGAGTCGGTCGGACGGGACGTTCATCCCGACGCTGACCTCCTCACCCCCCGACCCGTCGATACCGAGGATGGCGAGGACGTTCAGCGCCTGCCCCGCGGTGATGTGGTCGATTACGGTACCGTCACGGATCTTCGAGACGCGGAGTTCGCGCTCGGGGTTGTCGCTCATTCGCCACCACCTCCGAGCATCGCGTCGAGCAGTGCCATCCGCACGGGCACCCCGTTGTGTGCCTGCTCGAAGTACGTGGCGTGTGTCGTCTCGTCGACGTCGGCGGCGATCTCGTCGACGCGCGGGAGCGGGTGCATGACGGTGAGGTCGTCCTTCGCCGCCTCGAGGGTCGCGGCGTCGATGCGGTACTGACCGGCGACCTGCCGGTACTCGTTCTCGTCGGGGAACCGCTCGCGCTGGATGCGTGTGACGTAGAGCACGTCGAGTTCCGGCAGGACCTCCTCGAGCCCCGTGTGTTCGCGGACCTGCGCCCCGGTCTCGTGGAGGTCGTAGCGGACCCCCCGCGGGAGCCTGAGGCTCTCGGGGCTGATGAAGTGCTGCCGGGTGTCGAAGTTCGTGAGCGCGGCCGCCAGCGAGTGGACCGTCCGACCGTACTTCAGGTCACCCATGATACCGATGGTGAGGTCGTCCAGCCCCGCATTCTCCCGGATGGTGTAGAGGTCGAGCAACGTCTGGGTCGGGTGCTGTCCGGCCCCGTCACCCGCGTTGATGATGGGCACGTCGACGAACTCGCTGGCGAGCTTGGCCGCACCCTCACTCGGGTGCCGGAGCACGATGGCGTCCGTGTACCCAGCGACGACACGGACCGTGTCGGCCAGCGACTCGCCCTTCTTGACCGACGATGACTCGACCGACCCCATGTCGACGGTGTCGCCACCGAGGCGCTTCATCGCCGTGTCGAACGACATCTTCGTCCGGGTGCTTGGCTCGAAGAAGAGGAGGCCGAGCAGGTGGTCCTCGTGGCCACCGCCTCCGTCCTCGGCGAACGACGCGGCCCGGTCGAGGACCCCCTCGATGTCCTGCCGGGTGAGTTGTTTCGCGCTGATGAGGTGGTCGTGCCGCATTACCCAGTGCCGTGTCCCCGGAGATATTCAATCCCCCGAAGCCCGCGACGACCACGCCGATGTCGGGGAGGCGAATCCACCGTCGCCTCGGCTCCCTCGGAGTCCGCCTCGTAGCTGCGTCAGGGGTCGACTCGACGTTCCTGGTGTCTCGGTCCAGACTTTATTCTACACCAGATAGCGCCAGAACGTTTATCCTCCCGAAAGCCAGAGTGTACACGAGATGCCCGACCGGCTCCGAACTGGGATCGAGGTGCTCGACCGGAAGCTCGACGGTGGGATTCCGGCCGGTAGCATCGTCGCTCTCACGGCGGAGCCGGCGAGTCAGGCCGAACTGTTCCTCTACGAACTCACGGCCACCCGCGGGACGCTGTACCTGTCGCTCGACCGTACCGGCGACGCCGTCACCCACTCCATCCGCGAGGCCGAGACACGGACCGGCGACCCGACGGTGCGCGACGTGGCCGGCGAGGCCCCGCTCGACAGCGCCACCAAACTCGTCGGGGCGCTCCCCGAACGCTCGAACCTCATCGTCGACCCGCTGGACGTCCTCGAACGGCAGGAGCCGGCCCGGTTCCGGAACTTCATGAACGAACTCCAGAACCACATCTACAACACGGGGAGTCTCGCGCTCCTTCACTGTCTCGACGGTCGGCACGTCCCCGAACTTCGGGACACCACCGAGCACATGGCGGACATCGTCTTCCAGCTCGAGACCCGGATCAAGGGCGACCAGATCGAGAACCGCCTCGCCATCCCGAAGTTCCGGGGCGGCATCGCGCTCAACGAGGTCATCAAACTGGAGCTGAGCGAAGAGGTGGCCATCGACACGAGCCGCGACATCGCCTAGACCACCACTTTTTACTCGTCGGGTTCACGCCTGCGGCGCGAACCGCTCCTCGTAAAAACTGGACTAAAACTGCGCCGCTCGCTTCGCTCGCGGCGGGTGAGCACACTGGACCGATACCACACCGCGAACGCACGGCACCTGCCACTATCGTGCTCTCCTGCGAGTCTCCAGGAGCGAATGGTCGATACCGTTCGAGTGCGTAGGTCGAACTGATGGGCGAGTGCGCACTCTGTCGTCGTTACGGTCCGGACCTCCCGACTACGCGCCACCACCTGCTTCCCGAGCACAGGTAGACCTCCCCCGTCGTCGACCTCTGCCCGCCGTGTCACGACACGGTCCACGCGCTGTTCACGAACGACGAACTCGTCGAGAGCTACTACACCGTCGAAGACCTGCGGTCGGCCGACCGGCTGGAGGACTACCTCGAGTGGATCTGGGGGACGAAGAAGACGAGCATCGACGTGGCGACGAGCAACCACGTCAGGGGGGAGCGGGGCTACTGATCGAGATATCTTCTGCTGTTGCTGTGCGGTCGTGGCTAGCACACCTACCCGCCGCGAGCGCAAGCGAGCGGCGCAGTTTTTCCCCACGTTTTTGCGAGGAGCGGTGCGCGAGCGCAGCGAGTGCACCCGACGAGTAAAAAGTGGGTTTACAGGTCCTCTGCGATCTCGTCCGCGTCGATGTCGGCCTCTTCGAGCGCCTCCTCGATGTCGGCCTCACCGCCGCCGCCCATGCCGCCCATCATGCCACCCATGCCGCCCATCATCCCGCCGCCGTCGAGGACCTCCTCCACGACGATGCGGTCGATGTCGGTCTTGTCGATGATCTCCTGGGCGATCTGCTGCTTCTGGAACATCCACTGCTGGTTCATCGAGAGCTGCGGGGTCGCCTCGACGTAGAGAGTCCGCTTCTCGACGGTCTCGGTGACCGTCTCGGGTTCGGCGTCCTCGTCGTCCTCGTCGGGCTGCTCGACGCTGGTCTCCTCGACCTCGTCGTCCTGGATGCGCATCTCGAGGTCCATGTCGAGGAACATGTTGAGCAGGCCCTCGGCCCGCTCGAGCTGGTCGTCGACGACCTCGACGACCTCGAAGTCGTACTCGATGTCCTCGCCGGCCAGCGGGTGGTTGAAGTCGACGCGAGCGCGGCCGCCGATGATGGTCTCCAGCGTCCCCTGCCGGCCGTCGATCTGGATGCGGGCGCCGGGGTACCGGTCGTCCTCTTCGATCTTGTTGGCCGCGACGGTCTCGACCTGACTCTCGTCGTACTCGCCGAACGCCTCGGCGGCGGGGATGCTGACCGACCCGCTCTCGCCGGCCTCCTTGCCGATGACGGCCTCCTCGACGGACTCGAAGAGGTGTCCCGAGCCGAGCACGATGACGCGGGGCTCGAACGTCCCCTGGTCACCGACGCCCTCTTCCTCGGCCACGTCGGGGTCTGTCGTGTCGACGAGCTGGCCGCCCTCGACGGTGCGTGCGGTGTAGGCCAGTCGGATGAAGTCACCCTCCTGCAGGCCCGTGGACTCCTCCTCGGCCTCCGTCTCCGTCGCTTCGGTCTCGGCCTCGGTCTCCTCGACCTCCTCCTCGACGTCCTCGGTTGCTTCCTCTTCGACTTCCTCGGATGAGTCGCTCATACACCGGAATCACGTGTCCGACCCTTAACAATCACGTTTCTCGCCGCCCGGAGCGTGTGCTCTGTGTGAGCGACCACAGTGCCCCAGAGCACGCGGTCGGGCCCGGAGCGGGGGTGTTTTCCGACCACCGCACGAGCGGCCGGTATGTACGAGGTGGAACTGAAGGTCGCCGCCGACCACGAGACGGTCCGCGAGCGGCTGGCCTCGCTGGGTGCCGACCGGCGCCGACACGTCGTCCAGACGGACACGTACTACGACGCGCCACACCGCGACTTCGCCGAGACGGACGAGGCACTCCGGGTCAGGCGCGAGCGTGAGGACGGAAGCGACGGGGAGAACGAGGAGAGGGACGCGACGGTGAAACTGACCTACAAGGGGCCACTCGTGGAGGCGGCGTCGAAGACCCGCGAGGAACACGAGACGGTCGTCGCCGACGCGGCGGCGCTGGAGGGGATACTCGACGGCGTGGGCTTCACGCCCGCGTTCACCGTCGAGAAGGACCGCACCTTCTACCGCTACGCGGGGTACACCGTGACGCTGGACGACGTGACCGACCTCGGCGAGTTCGTCGAGGTGGAGACGGAGGCCGAGGCCATCGAAGAAGCACGCGAGGGCGCCATCGACGTCCTCCGTGACCTCGGGCTCGACCCGGACGAGCAGATACGCACGTCCTACCTCGGACTGCTGCTGGATACGCCCGAGTAATCATATCCGGCGCAAAAGTTTCCGTAAGTTATAGGCCGTGTGCCGGGGTAGGCGGGGTAATGAGCGAACGGAACATCCGCGTCGAGCCGGTCACCGGCGACGCGGTCGAGGACCAGGAGGTCGAGATCGTCGAGCGCAAGGGGCTCGGCCACCCGGACTCCATCTGCGACGGGATCGCCGAACACGTCTCGCAGGCACTCGCGAACGCCTACCTCGAGACGGTGGGCAAGGTGCTGCACTTCAACACCGACGAGACACAGCTCGTCGCCGGGAACTCCGCGCCGGCCTACGGGGGCGGCGACGTCGTGGACCCCATCTACATCCTCGTCGTCGGCCGGGCGACGAAGTACTACGCCTGCGAGGAGACGGGTGAGGAGTACATCATCCCCGCCGAGAGTATCGCGCTCCGGGCCGCCCGCGAGTACCTCGCGGAGAACTTCGAGGACCTCGACCTCGAGACCGACGTCATCGTCGACGTGAAACTCGGTGAAGGATCCGGTGATCTCCAGAACGTCTTCGGCGAGGACGGGGCGGAGGTGCCGATGGCCAACGACACCTCGTTCGGCGTCGGTCACGCCCCGCTCAGCGAGACCGAACAGATCGTCTACAACACGGAGCGGCGCCTCGTCGAGGAGTTCGACGGCGACTACCTCGGCACCGACATCAAGGTGATGGGCAAGCGCGAGGGCGACCAGATCGACGTGACCGTCGCGGCCGCGATGGTCGACGAACACCTCACCGACATCGACGCGTATCAGGCCGCCGTGGCCGAGGTGGAGGCCTTCGTCGCCGACCTCGCCACGAGCTACACCGACCGCGAGGTCGAGGTCTACGTCAACACCGCCGACAACATCGAGAAGGAGGCGGTCTACCTGACCACGACCGGCACGTCGGCCGAACAGGGTGACGACGGCTCGGTCGGTCGGGGGAACCGCGCGAACGGCCTCATCACGCCGAACCGCTCGATGTCGATGGAGGCCACCTCCGGTAAGAACCCCGTCAACCACATCGGGAAGATATACAACCTCCTTTCGACGCGCATCGCAGCGGCTGTCTACGACGAGGTGGACGGCGTCCGCGAGGTCCGCATCCGCCTGCTCAGTCAGATCGGCCAACCCATCGACAACCCCCACGTCGCCGACGCGTCGCTCGTCACCGAGGACGGCGTCGAGGTGGGCGACGTGGAGGCCGAGGTCGCCGCCATCGTCGACCGCGAACTCGCCGACGTGACCAGCGTGACCGAGGACGTCATCGACGGGAAGCTACCGACCTTCTGAGTCCCGACCCGGTCTCGCACCCGAAACCCCTTTTCCTGCCCCCCGTCTCCTTCGGCGCATGACGCGGGTCTGTCTCGTCGGGAGCGAGGACGTGAACCTCCGGTACGAACTGGTCTCCCGCGAGACGGCCCGGGACGCGCTGGCCACCTACGAGTTGCGCGAACCGTACGCGAACACGGTCGCGCTGGAGACCATCTCGCTCGGTTCTGCGGTCGCTCTGCTCAACGACCTGAACTGGTACCTCGTCCGGTTCGTCGACCACGCGTGGGTGCGCGAACCGTCCGTGAGCGAGGACGAGTGGCTCTCGCGGTCGCTCGCGGCGGCCATCCGCGACGACGAGGTCGACCGCGAGGAGTCTGGCCGCCACCTCGGCGTCTTCGGCGTGATAGAGGAAGAGGGCGAGCGCCGTCTCACCGAACCGATGTACGTCGCCCGCACCGGCCCGGAGCTCCCGAAGTACGACCTGTTCGAGGTCGACGACACCGTCGTCGTCCGCGTGACGGAGGACGAGTTCGGCGGCGAGCGCCGGTAGACCTTTCGGGCGGGCGGTCGAGCGCCGGGCATGGTCCAGTTTCGAGCCCTCCTCTCCAGCGCGAGCCGTCGTCTCGACCGACTGCTCCTCCTCGCCGTGGTCCCGTTCCTCGCGGCCATCGCTTCGCCGGGGAACTTCGAACGTATCGCGGCGGACACCTCGACGATACGGCTCGGCGTCTCGTTCGGGTTCCCGAGCGCCGTCGCCACCGCCTGGGACTTCGTCAGCCTCCCGAACCCCGGCACCGGGTTCAGTGTCTACACGGCCGGGGGCGACCCCCTGCAGGGAGGCGTGATGATACTCGGCGGTGCGGTGCTGACGGGCGTCCTCGCCGCCGCGTACCTCGGTGCGCTCCGTCGCGACCTCCTCCGAGCGGGTGGCGGCGTGAGCGACGGACTCCAGCACGTGCTCCCGCTCGTGGCGTTCGAACTGCTCGTGGGCCTCTTCGGACTCACGCTGGTCGTGCTCGCACTCGTGAATCTCGTCCTCGTCGTCCCTGCCCTCATCGTCGGCCTCTACCTCGCCTACCGGTTCTACCCGACGCCGTACCTCGTGGTCCTCGAAGACCGCTCGCTCGTGGACGCGTTCCGACGGAGCTACGGGCTCTCGGCGCGCGGTGGGCAATACACGAACTTCTTCGGGAAGTACCTCTTCGCCGTCGCCGCCGTCTCACTGGTGGCGACTCCGCTGTTCACGACGAGTGTCTTCGCTGCAGTCCTCGGCACGGCCGTCCTCGCGCCCATCTGTGTGCTCTTCAACGCCGCGACGATGCTGTTCCTCGTCGACCTGATCCGCTCGGACGCCAAGGGGACGGACCTGCCGGGGGGCTGGGACCCGGACGTAGCCGTCCGGATGGCGGCCTAGTCGTCGAACATCCCGGTCGACATGTAGCGCTCGCCGGAGTCCCAGTAGACGGTGAGGACGAGCGGGCAGTCCTCGGGGATCGGCTCGGGGGGCGCCGTCCCGTCACCGAGGATGGCCGTCTCGTTGTTCGGGCCGGGAGATGCCACCTCGGGGTCGGCGAGTCGCTCGGCGACCCGGCGGGCCGCGAGGTTCGACGCGCCCGACGACTGTCCGACGAGGATGCCCTCCTCGCGGGCGAGCCGGCGGCACTCGGCCTCCGCCTCCTCGACGTTCACCGTCTCGACCGAGGTGAGCAGGTCGGTGTCGAGGTTCGGTGAGACAAACCCCGGTCCCATCCCCTGGAAGTCGTCCCCACCCGTCTCGCCGCCCGAGAGGACGGCGTCGTTCTCGGGCTCGACTGCCACGATCTCGCAGTCGGGGAACGCCTCGCGGAGGCGCCGCCCGATTCCGGTGATGGTCCCCCCGGTGCCGACCCCGCAGACGAGCGCGTCGACGGTGTGGTCCCCGACCTGTTCGAGTATCTCCGCGCCGGTCGTGTGGTAGTGTGCGTCCGGGTTCGACGGGTTCTCGAACTGGCGCAGCTGGACGGCCCCTCGCTCACGCTCGATCTCGTCGGCACGGTCCTTCGCGTCGGAGATGGTGCCGGAGACGAGTTCCACGTCCGCGCCGTAGGCACGCATGATGTCGCGTCGCTCGGGTGACTTCGAGTCCGGCATGACGATGGTGGCGTCGTACCCCTTGGCGGCGGCGACCATCGCGATCCCGATGCCCGTGTTGCCGGACGTGGGTTCGACGATGGTGTCGCCGGGCGTGAGCTCGCCGTCGCGTTCGGCGGCCTCGACCATCGCCACGGCGGGACGGTCCTTCGCGGACCCGCCAGGGTTCTTCGACTCCACCTTCGCGGCGACGACGCTCCCCGGCGGCGACTCTACCTGCACCAGCGGCGACCCCACGGTGCCGAGGATTCCACGTTCCATGCCCCGCCGTTCGAGACTCTGCCCTTTACACGTGCCGGACGGCGGCAATCCGTACCGCCCACGCACGCCCCCAGCGCTTACCACCGGTGACCACCGAGCGTCACCGATGACCGGGACAGTCACCGAGACGTACGCCGCCGCGGTCGGCAACGGGCTCGTCGACGTGGGCGAGGCCACGCTCGTCGGCGTGGTCCGCCAGCCACCGCGCTGGTTCCACGGCGTCGTCGACGAGAACCACCGCGAGCTCGGGCCGCCTGCCGCCCTGCTCGAGGCGGTGCAGGAGCGCCGCGAGACGCTGAAGGCTGGCGGGATGTGTGACGAAGGAGCCCACAACGCCGCGTGGGAGGAGGTCGAGTTCGAACGGCGGTACCGCATGTACCTCGAGGGTGATGGGGGCGCAGAGGCCGCGCTCGCGGCCCTCGCGAACCGAGTCCGTGGTGGCGAGTCGGTGGCCCTCGTCTGTTTCGAGGGGCCGAACAAGGCCTGTCACCGGCGTCTCCTCGCCGAGCGGTTGCACGAGCGACTCGCGTGACCGGCACGAATCGACCGGACCGGGAGTCTCAAGCGGTACGAGACCATCCGCCTCGGTAATGAGCGAATCCAGCGACACCGGCGAACTGGAGACGATGCGACCGAACCCCGTCTGGACGGCGGACGCCTACGAGGACGCACTCGCGTCGTGGCGCGACGTGGCCGACGTGGCGACGGTGAAGGTGTGGGGCGGCGACTGGTGCAAGGACTGCCGGAGCCAGCTCCCGGACTTCGGTGCGGGACTCGAGGCCGCCGGCATCCCCCGCGAGCGCGTCGAGCACTACCCCGTCGAGAAGGCCGACGACGGCTCGAAGATCGGCCCCGGCGTCGAGGAGTACGGCATCGAGTTCATCCCCACCGTCGTGGTCGAGATCGACGGCGAGGAGGTGGCCCGCTTCGTCGAGGCGGCCGACCGCCCCATCCTCGTCTACCTCGCGGACGAACTGGAAGCGCGGGACTGAGGTTCAAGTAGGAGGGCAGGACCAGACCGCGCGTGACCTGAGATGGGTCGCGTACCGGTCTGGGTGGGACCGTGGTGCGCCGGTACGCACGAACGGCCCCACGCACCGCCTGTTCGCTTCTACGGCGCCAGCTCTTCGGCCCACGACAGCACCTCGTCCACGTCGTGGACCGGCGGTGAACACGTGAACGAGCGACAGGTGTAGCACGTCGGGTCCCCGTCGCGGGCCTCACGACCGGCCCAGATGGGCGGGGCCGTCTCGAGCCCGAGCGTCTCCAGCCACGGCGCCAGCCCCTCGTCGGTCGGCGGTCGGACCGAGAGCAGACGGCCGGGGAGGTACTCACGGGCGAGTCGCTCCCGCCACGCCTCCGGGAGGGACTCGGCCGCGACCGTGAGTTCGAGCGCCCCACGGTCCCGGTCGTCGAGCGCCAACAGGAGCGTCGCCTTCGAGACCGAGCCGCGGCCGACGGTCCCGGCGTGGGTGTCGAGGACAGCGTCTGCCACCTCGCCGAACTCCTCGTCGGGGAGGAAGTGTTCGAGGTCGAGCAGCAGCGACGCCGCGACGCCCGTACTCGACGGCGTTGAGGAGTCGTCGGTCTCCTGCGGACGGGCGACGAGCGACTCGCCGCTCCGCGGGGTGAAGTAGAGCGTCCGCTCGTCGGCGTCCCAGAACTCCTCGACCACCACACGGGCGAGGTCGGCGGCGAACGCGAGGTGCGACACGTCGCCCGTCGCCTGATAGCAGTCGAGCGCCCCGCGACCGAGGGCGGCGTAGTCCTCGAGATAGCCGGGGACCTTCCGATCGCCGTCCATCCAGCGGCGGTAGAGTCGCCCCTCGTCGGCGTCCCAGTGGTGCTCGCGGCAGAACTCGAGGGCCGCCGTGGCGGTCTCGGCCAGCGCCGCATCGAGGACGAGCGCCCCCTCGGCGAACGCCGAGATCATCAGGCCGTTCCAGCCCGCGAGCACCTTCTCGTCGCGGGGCGGGCGGGGCCGGGTCTCGCGTGCGTCGAGCGCTTCGGCACGGAGCCGGGTGAGTCGCTCCTCGACCGCTGCCACGTCGAGAGTACTGTTGGCCGCCAGTTCTTCTGGACTCGCCGCGAGCGTCAGCACCGTCTGCCCGTCCTCGAAGTTGCCGGCGTCGGTGACCCCGTAGCGCTCGCGGAACAGCGCGCCGTCCGTCGGGTCATCGAACACCGTGGCGACGTCCTCGGGCGTCCAGACCCAGAAGGCACCCTCCTCGCGTTCGCCCGTCTCGGGGTCCTCGCTCTGGGCGTCGAGCGTGGCGAAGAACCCGCCTTCGGGGTGCGTGAGTTCGCGCTCCACGAACGCGAACGTCTCCTCGGCGACGGTGGCGTAGCGGTCGTCGCCGAGCGCCTGCCAGCCGGCGAGGTAGGCACGCGCGAGCCCGGCCTGGTCGTAGAGCATCTTCTCGAAGTGCGGGACGGTCCACGAGCGGTCGGTCGCGTAGCGGTGGAACCCACCGCCGAGCTGGTCGTACATCCCACCGTTGGCCATCCCGTCGAGCGTCTCGCGGACCACCTCGCGGTAGGCGTCCCGGTCGGTCCGGTCGGCCGCCCGCAGGAGCACGTGCAGGCGACCCGGACTCGGGAACTTCGGTCCGGACCGGCCGAAGCCACCGTACTCGCGGTCGGCGATGCGGAGTGCCGCGCTCGCGGCCGCTTCGACCGGATCCTCCTCGGCCTCGCTGGCGTCGGCGGCGTCCGGCGCCCCCTCGAGGTCGTCACGGACCGCCGCAGTCCACTGGTCGGCCCGGTCCTCCAGCTCCTCGCGTTCCTCGGGGTCCGTCCACGCGGCGACGACGTCCCGACACAGTTGCTCGAACCCGGGCATCCCCTGCCGTGGCTCCGGTGGGAAGTACGTCCCCACGTAGAACGGGCGACCGTCGGGCGTGAGGAACACGGAGAGGGGCCAGCCGCCGTTCCCACGGACGAGCTGGCAGGTCTTCATGTAGACGCTGTCGACGTCCGGTCGCTCCTCGCGGTCGACCTTGACCGGGACGAAGTGCTCGTTCAGCACCCGTGCCACGCTCGGGTCGGCGAACGACTCCTCCTCCATGACGTGACACCAGTGACACGATGAGTAGCCGATGGAGAGGAAGATGGGGCGGTCGGTGGCCTCGGCGGCCGCGAGCGCCGTCTCGTCCCACGGCTGCCAGTTGACGGGGTTGTCCGCGTGTTGCTGGAGGTACGGCGAGGCCTCCTCGGCGAGGCGGTTCCGCCGGAGCGCCTCGGGTACGTCGTCGCTCATACCCGCCCCTTCGTGGGGGAGACGGATGAACGTCCCCGTCCCGGCCGGGGGCCGAGGTGCTGGCGGCCGGGGGAGCGTCCGTCGTGGGGATTTATCCACCCGTGTCGCGCTACCGGAGGACATGGTCGACACCCCGCGGCTCGTCACCTACCACTTCTACGAGCGCGAGTGGGACTCCTACGACGAACTCCTCGACTGGTTCGAGTGGGAGGTCCCAGACCGGTTCAACGCGGCCGCCTACTGCTGTGACCGGTGGGCCGACGAGACACCCGACGCGGTGGCCATCCGCTCCGAGGACGAGGCCGGGAGCGACGAGGCGTTGACCTACGCCGAACTCGACGGGCGTGCTCGCCGACTCGCCGGCTTCCTCCGCGAGCAGGGCGTCTCCCGCGGTGACCGGGTCGGGGTCAACTGCCCTCAGCGCCCCGAGACGGTCCTCGCACACCTCGCGTGCTGGAAACTGGGGGCCACCTCGGTCCCGCTCTCGACGCTGTTCGGCCCCGACGGGCTGGAGTACCGGCTGGCCGACGCCGGCGCCGTCGCCTGCGTCGTCGACGCGAGCAACGTCGCGAACTACCGGGAGGCCCGCGAGGGTGTCGACGGGCTCGACACGACTGTCGTCGTCGGGGGCGACACCGAGGGCGAGGAGGTGTCGTTCGCCGACGCGCTGGAGGCCGCGGACGGCGACGTGGCGACCGTCGACACCCTCGCCGAGGACGAGTCCATCCTCATCTACACCTCCGGGACGACCGGCGACCCGAAGGGCGTCCGGCACGCGCACAGGCTGATACTCGGGAACCTCCCCCTGTTCCTCACGTCCTTCTGCAACGTCGACCTGCGCGATGACGACGTGTTCTGGACGCCCGCGGAGTGGGCGTGGGTCGCCTCGCTGTTCGACGTGGTGTTCCCGTCGCTCTACTACGGCCGCGAACTGGTCGCCTCCCGCTCGCCGGGGAAGTTCGACCCGGAACGCGCCTTCGAGGTGGTCGAACGCCACGGCGTCACCCGGTACTTCGCGCCGCCGACCGCCCTCAGGATGATGATGCAGGTCGAGGGGGAGTACGGGGTGTCCAGCGTCCGGACCGTCGCTTCGGGCGGCGAGTCACTCGGCCAGAGCATCGTCGACTGGGCAGCCGATGTCTTCGACGGCGCGGCCGTCCACGAGGGGTACGGCCAGACGGAGGCGAACATGCTCGTCGGCGACTGCACCGCACTCACCCCGTTCGTCGAGGGCTACATCGGTCGGCGGGCGCCCGGCCACGAGGTCGACATCGTCGACCCCGAGACCGCCGAGGCGACCGTCCCCATCGGCGAGACGGGCGAGATCGCCGTCCGGTACGAGGGGAACCCCGTCTGCTTCCTCGAGTACTGGAACGAGCCCGAGAAGACCGACCGGAAGGTGCGGGACGGCTGGCTCCTCACGGAGGACCTCGGCCGGGTGAACGAGGACGGCTACCTCACCTTCGTCGGGCGAACCGACGACGTCATCATCAGTTCCGGCTACCGCATCGGCCCCGAGGAGGTGGAGGACTCTGTCGCCACCCACGAGGCCGCCGCGGACGCCGCCGTCATCGGCGTCCCGGACGACGAGCGCGGCCAGATACCGAAGGCGTTCGTCGTCCTCGGCGTGGGCCACGAGCCGAGCGACGCGCTGACGGAGTCGATACAGCAACACGTCCGCGACCGGCTGGCGAAGTACGAGTACCCGCGAGCGGTCGAGTACGTCGACGAACTCCCGAAGACGACGACCGGGAAGGTCAGGCGGGCGTCGCTCCGGGACCGCGAAGGGCTCGACTGAGGCGACCCCCGCCTCAGTCCCGGAGTCGGTCGCGGTGTTCCTCGAGCAGTCGCTCGGCGTGCGCGGGGTTCTGGGCCACCTGCCAGCGGACCTTCGGGGCGTCCCGGTAGGCGAGTGCCTCCTTCAGTTCGTCGCGGAGGGGGCCGGCCTCCACGGCGACGACGGTCCCGTCCTCGTCGCCGAGTTCGTAGATGCCGTAGCGGTCGGGGACCGAACCGATGGTCCGGCGTGCGAGCGGCTCCCAGCGCTTCGAGAGCGGCACCTCAGGCCTCCGTCTCGGTCTCGGGGTCGTCCGCGTCGCCCTCGGGCGCGACGATCTCGTACGACTGTTCGCCCATCTCGTCCTCGACGAAGACGAAGACACGCCCGCGGGCGGCCTCGGGGTCGGCGGTGACCTCGACGCGGTAGCCGCTGTTGGTCGCCTCCACGCCGGGGAAGATGCTCTCGGTCACGTTCCGGTCGACGATGACCCGCCCGACGCCGGAGTCCCGCAGGATGTCGTCGTGGGTCTTGCGGTCGTTGACGTAGACGACGACGCCCTCCTCCTCGGTGGGATCGGTGACGAGCACGTGGACGTCCTTCCCCGGCCCCGAGACGACGGACCCCTCGGCCTTCTGTGGGACCCCGTGGTAGAAGACGCTCCGGCCGTCCGTGTACTCCACCGCCACGCCGTCGGCGTCGAGTTCGATGGAGAGCGTGTCCGGTGCGATGTCGTTCCGGAGGTTATCGCTCATACCCCCGCGTTGGCCGTCTCGGGGGAAAAGCACCGCGCTCCGGCGCGGCACCGTCCCAGTGGCCGACCCGGCGGGCGGGGCTTGCGTCGACCGGCACCACCAAGTACACTCGCCGCTCCCTGCCGGTATGCAGGGCCAGGCCGAGGCACCCGCCGCCGGCACGGTGTTGAACGCGCTCGCCAACGGCTTCGGGAGCGCGTTCGCCATCGACGCCTACACGACGGCGACGGTGACGCTCACCACCGACGGCGACGGGTACACCGGCGAGGTGGCCGAGGCCCCGGACGCCGACACGACGCTCGTCGAGCGGTGCGTGGCACTCGTCGTCTCCGAGTTCGGCACCGACGAGATGACGGGCGGGCACGTCCGCACCGAGAGCGAGGTGCCGATGGCCGGCGGGCTGAAGTCCTCGTCGGCGGCGGCCAACGCGACCGTCCTGGCGACACTCGACGCACTCGGCGTCCCGGTGGGTGCCGGAGGTGCACTCGACCGGGTCGACGCGTGCCGCCTCGGCGTGCGGGCAGCCCGCGACGCGGGCGTCACCGTGACCGGCGCGTTCGACGACGCCTCGGCCTCGATGCTCGGGGGCGTGACGGTGACGGACAACTCGGCGGACGAACTGCTCGCCCGCGACGAGGTGGACTGGGACGTGCTCGTCTACACGCCCGACGAGCGGGCGTTCTCCGCGGACGCCGACGTCTCGCGGTGCGAGCGAATCGCCCCCGTCGCCGACGAGGTGCGCGAGATGGCGCTCGACGGGCGCTACGGCCGGGCGATGACGGTCAACGGTTTCGCGTTCTGCGCGGCGCTCGGCTTCCCGGCGGAGCCGATGGTCGAGGCGCTGCCCGACGTGGCGGGCGTCTCGCTGTCCGGTACGGGGCCGTCGTTCACGGCGGTCGGCGAGCGCGACGTGCTGGAGCGGGTGCGGGCGGACTGGGCGGAACGAGAGGGACACACATGGCTCACGACGACACAGACAGAGGGGGCACGGACGACATGACACTGGAAGAGTTGTCGCTGGACGAACTCCGCGACGAGATACGCAACATCGACCGCGAGATCGTCGAACTCATCGCGCAACGGACCTACGTGGCCGAGTCCATCGCCGCGGTCAAGCGCGAGGAGGGCATCCCGACCACGGACGAGTCACAGGAGCAGGCCGTGATGGACCGCGCGGGCGAGAACGCCCAGCGCTTCGACGTGGACGACAACCTCGTGAAGGCCATCTTCCGGCTGCTCATCGAGTTGAACAAGGTCGAGCAGCGCGAGAGTAGGTAGCATACACCATACGTTGGCTGCGAGAGAAGAGCGACCACCCTCACGAGCAGCCGTATTCTTAACTCGGTTTCCCGTGACGTTCGTAGTACGTTCCCAGAGTCTCTCAGTACCGAACGTCTCCGCCACGAGCGGCTCTGTCACGAGAACGTAGACGTGTTCGGATTCTATCGTATCTGTTCGACGGAAGACGGAATCCACGAGATAATCGAATACATGCCGTGGTCGCCGCACGAGACGGTGAACGAGACGAAGACGTTCATCGACGAGACCGAGCGTAAGTGGGACGCCCGAGAGAGCCTGAAATACATCATTCGCCCGAAGGACGGTGAGGAGGGTTCGGGGGAGTTCGCCGGGGGAACCGGCCTCAAACTCGATTGGCGTCGCCGCACTGGAACGCAGTGAATCTGGCTCTGTAAACCGTTCTGGGGACGGGGGTATAACGGCGGGAGTGCCCTCGCCCTCATCGACCTCACGTTAGACCGACTCGACCTCCTCCTCGATTCGCACACCCTGGTCGTCCCAGCGCAGGCCGTCGACGAACTCACCGAGACCACGTCCTACAACGACACTTCGGGTGAAGCGGCACAGGCCGTTCTCGACCGTCGCTCCTCGTTCGAGGTGCAGTCCGTCGAACTGGACGAGACGGTCCCACTGGACGACGGTGAGAACGCGGCGGTCACACTAGCGAACGAGGTAGAGCCCGTGCAACTGCTCTGTGACGAGCTCAATCGGCTCGCGCTCGTCCGCGCCTCGCTGGCCGAGACTCGTCTCGTGACGGCTCCGATTGTGCTCACCGCGCTGGTTCGAGACGACGCGACCTCACCCGACGCTGCCGAGGCGTCCTTGACCGAGACGAGTGACGCGCGTAGCTGGTCCTCGAACTCCTACGTCAAGCGGGTGAAGTATACGCTTCGGCAGCAACGTGATGATGGATAGTAACGGGCCGTTCCGCTGGCTCTGTCGGGAACTGCAGTGGCACATAACGGTCGCGAACTGACTCCAGAGGAGTGTTCTGGCGCGGCAATCAAGCTTCCCACCAGTATCCGACAACGAGAACGGGTCTCTGTGTGACAACCAGTTGTTTCCTGCCTGCCAGCGGTAGGTGACTCGCACCGGCTTACAGGTATCGAGAGCGACGCTGGTGTACTCGTCGGATGGAAAATCCACATCAACTGGAGAAGGACCACTTCCGACCGTATCTTTATATGTGTGACACGTAACAGTTTTTTACAACCTGGGGGAGGGGGTGATTCGACCGCTCTGATTCGGTCCCGAGGCCCCCCGAACGGCTGCGGTCGACAGACGAAGCCCAATGTCGTCGGCTGCTCCCGTCAGCACCCAGAATATGGTTCCCACGTGCGCGAGCGGGAATCGAGCACGTCGGGAGACGAGTGATCAGGAATGAATCCACCAACTGACGACGGGAGGGGCGAGGACGCCCCCCTGACCGACTGGCGAGCAGTGAGATGACACGTAGCTGCTGGATGCACGGCCTCGTTTTGCTGACGCTCGTCGCTCTCGCCGTGTTCGGCGCGACCACGGCCGGCAGTGTGGGCGCGACGACCCACATGCTCGACGGCGGTGACGTGGGGTCGTCGCCCGCGGCCGCCACGAGCAGCCACCCGGTCGCCAGGTGTTCGGTCTCGGATGCGAGCGTCCAGACCGGTGAATCGGTGACGCTCGACGCCTCGGCATCGGAGAATACCGACGACTACCAGTACGACAAGTTCGGTGGCAGTTCGTTCGGTGAATTCACCACCCAGAGTTCACGCACGGTCTCGTACGCCGAACCGGGGACCTACGACCCGCGGGTGAAAGTGTGGTCCTACAGCGGTGGCGAGGACAGCGACATCGCGACCTGTGGCACGGTCACCGTGAGCGACCAAACACCCACGCCCACACCGACACCGACGGCCACTCCAACTCCGGGACCGACTGCAGTCGCTCGATGTGCGGTGTCGGACACGAGCGTCCAGACCGGTGAATCGGTGACGGTCGACGCCTCGGCATCGGAGAACGCCGACGACTACCGGTACGACAAGTTCGGTGGCAGTTCGTTCGGTGAATTCACCACCCAGAGTTCGCGGACGGTCTCGTACGCCGAGCCGGGGACCTACGACCCGCGGGTGAAAGTGTGGTCCTACAGCGGTGGCGAGGACAGCGACATCGCGACCTGCGCCACGGTCACCGTGAGTGACCCGACACCGACGCCAACGCCGACGGTCACGGCCACCCCGACACCGACGCCAATGCCGACGGCCACCCCCACCCCGACACCGACGCCAATGCCGACGGCCACCCCCACCCCGACACCGACGCCAATGCCGACGGTCACCCCCACCCCGACACCGACGCCAATGCCGACGGTCACCCCCACCCCGACACCGACGCCAATGCCGACGGTCACCCCCACCCCGACACCAACGCCAATGCCGACGGTCACCCCCACCCCGACACCAACGCCAATGCCGACGGTCACCCCCACCCCGACACCAACGCCAATGCCGACGGTCACCCCCACCCCGACACCAACGCCAACGCCGAGACTTGATTCCATTTCAGATCCGACGGTACCCACGACGGGGAACGACGGTCCTGGATTCGGAGCTCTGGAGCTCTACCTGGCACTCGTCCTGATGACATTGGTCGCGATTCGGAGGAGAACCTGAGAGACCCGTACAAGGCTGAGGTCCGTCCATCTGCCAGTAGTAGAAGAAGACAGCGTACCACCTTCCGTTCGATTCGGTCGGTCGGAACGCCTACTGTGCTGCACTCGCGCCGTGTATGCAGCAGTGCCTTCGGCAACTCCTCGACTTTTATCAGGATCGGGCTGACCGATTCGAGGCCGTGTCAACGGACACGTGGCGAAGCGCGGACGACGAGTGCCTGCGGCGTCCGGAGAGCGGCGGTGTATCGCTCGGGATTTACATCCTCGTATGCCTCCATGGGCGTTGGTTCGCTGAACTCGTCGAGTGTGAATCCAGTTTCCAAGAAGGGCCGGACGATCGCCGACATCGGTCGGTAGTACGACGGAAGCTCCGCAACTCCCCAGTCGGCGACCTTTTCGATTCGATTGGCGTATCTCTCGATATTCCAGTGCTCGCGCTGGTACGCCGGGTGAATCGTGGCGACGGCGAGCGATCCGTCACCTCGGAGCACGCGACGAAACGACTCAAACACCGGCCGCCACTCGGCGATGTGGCTCAACACGAGGTTCGCGACGACGACGTGGAACGCGTCGTCCTCGAAGGGAAGCCCTTCCGAAATGTCGCCGACCTCGAACTGGCCGTCCGGGTGCCGGTCGCGGGCCCGTTCGATCGCCTCCGCACTGACGTCTAGGCCGGTAACAGTCGCGCCACGTTGCCGGTAGAACTCGACGTGGTCCCCCCGACCACATCCCGCGATAAGTACGTCAGTATCGTGGACGTCGGGGAGGCACTCGCGCAATCCGGGCCAAGAGTAGTAGGACTGGAAGTGGCTGTCACCCCACGGACTCACCGATAGCGGCAAATCCTCGACAGCCGCGCTAGCGAGTTCATCGTATCCATCGTCCACAGAGGGGATCACACCGTCGGAACCGTCCTCTGCCATTGCTGCGCGTCTTCTGGTCGTGTTGTGAAATACTTTCTACTCACCGCTGACGTTGCGACGAGAGTGGGCATGGCCGGATAAGAGATCGTGATGACCGATTCGCGCCCTCTATTCAGCACGCACGCTGAGTCTCGTAGCAATCTGAAGGATTCGATGGAGCCGTTGATGATGGTGTTATAGTCGAAACCGGAAGCGAGTGTCAGCATTGATCCACTTTCCCGCCGTGCTCCCGGACGACACGATGACTCCCACGCTCCCCCCGGCGTCCCGAGTCGGTCGAACGGCGCTCACCGTCGCCGACCTCGGCACCCAGACCGACTTCTACCGCGACGTGGTCGGTCTCGCGGTACTGGAACGTTCGAGCGAGTGGGCCGTCCTCGGTGCCGACGACGTCGAACTGCTCGTCCTCGAGTCGGCCCCCGACGCGGGCGAGCGGCACTCGAGGGCCGCCGGCCTCTACCACAACGCGTTCCGCGTCCCCACGCGAGCGGCGCTCGGAGACGCGCTCGGCCGAATCCGCGGCCACTGGCAGTTGAGTGGGGCCTCCGACCACCTCGTCAGCGAGGCGCTCTACCTGACCGACCCGGAGGGGAACGGGGTCGAGATGTACCGGGACCGCTCCCGCACCGAGTGGCCCGACGCCCCCGAGGGGCAGGTACGGATGGCGACGGACCCGCTGGACCTCGAGTCGCTGGCGGCCGACGCCGCCGGCGAGGGCGCCGCGCCCGCCGGTACGGACGTGGGCCACGTCCACCTCGAGGTGGCCGACCTCGCCACGTTCCGGTCGTTCTGGGTCGACACCGTCGGCTTCCGAGAGACGACCACCTACCCCGGCGCGTCGTTCGTCGCCGCCGGGGACTACCACCACCACCTCGCGGGCAACGTCTGGCACGACCGCTCGGGGGAGGCGGGTGGCCGGGGACTGTCGTGGTTCGAGGTCGTGGTCCCGGGGGCCGACGCGCTGGCGGCCCTCCGTGACCGAGTGGCCGCGACCGACGCGGCGGTCACCTCGACCGACACCGGGTTCGAGACGGCCGACCACGACGGCATCCGGGTCCGGTTCCGTGTCGAGGCCTGACCCACCGACTCGGTAGCGCGGCACAGCAACGCTGGGAGGAATCGGTCGAGCCGGGCCAGTGTGCTCGACGTGACCGCGGAACCGGTCGAACGCACTCGCGTGGTCGACGGCGTGGCCGTCCCCGGGACCGAGTTCGACTCGGGCGTCGGGGGGGAGGGGTGGGAGGGCACCCCGCCGGCGAACGACACGGACGTGAACGTCGACTACGTCCCAGACCACCACTCGAAGCGGTGCCGAGCGGGACGCGGCCTCCACCACGACGGTGTGACGACGACCCCGCCACGCACCACCCCGAGATACTTGTCGTCCGGCGCGAAGGTCCGACCGTGAACGTCAGGTCCGCCCGTCCGGAGGACGCCGCACGCGTAGCCACCGTCTCGCGGACCTCCTGCGAGGCGGTCTACGAGGGGATGCTGGCCGACGAGGCGCTCCTCGAGGCGGTCCGTGACCCCGCGTTCCCGGCCGAACTCCGGACGTGGCTGGAGCGGCTGCCGCTGCCGGGGGTCGCCTACCTCCTCGCTGAACGCGACGACGAGGTGGTCGGCTTCGCGCAGTACCTCTGGTCACCCGCGAACACCGAGCCGTTCGTCGGCGAGGACGAGGCGCTACTCCACTCGCTCTACGCCCACCCAGACCACTGGGGGACGGGAGTGGGGACGGTGCTGGTCGACGCCGGCCGCGAGCGACTCCCCGACGACCGCCGCACGCTCCGGCTCGGCGTCCTGAAGCCAAACGAGGTTGGCGTCGGCTTCTACGAGTCCTACGGGTTCGAGCGGACCGGCGAGGCCGTCGTGGAGACGATGGGCGGCGCGTACGACTGCTGGGTCTACTCCCTCGGACTCGACTAGGGGACCCGGACCGCACGCGCGCTGCTCGGGAGGTAGAGCAGGTCGACCGACGTCCCGAGCGAGAGGTCGTTGAACGCGCCGCGACCGACCCTCGGGGTGCTACAGCGGGCGTTCGGACACCGGTGGCCGACGTGGTAGGTCAGGTTCTCGAACTCGGCTGCGAGGTCGCGGTGGAGCGTGTCGGGCACGCGGTACGGGTCGTCGACGCTGGACCCGCCCTCGAGTCTGCCCTCGGCGGCTTCGTGGACCTGCGGCTCGTCCGGCCCGTCGTCGTCGAGTTCGTGGTAGAAGAGGCTCACCGAGTAGCGCCGGCCGTCCTCGCGTGTCTCGATGGCACCCACGTTGCGGACGACCACCTCGCCGTGCTTCGCGGCCGCCTTGGAGGCGGCGTAGGTAGCGACGGCCCCGCCGACCACGAGGCCACCGGCGGTGCCACGTCTCAGGAGCGCGCGTCTCGTGACCTGCGGTCGCTGCGGTGGAGGGCTGTCGGGCATCGTCCGAACTCCCGCTCCCGCCCTGAAGTGTCTGTCGGCAGTCAGTCGGCGATGTCGGGGTACGTCTGGGCGAGCGCGTCGAGTGCCTCGTGGCGCTCCGTGGTGTGTGGGGCCGTGAGTGGCGAGACGCTGACGGTCCCGTCGACCACAGCGTAGCGGTCGGTCCCCTCGGGGTCCGCGATGTCGCCGGTCGCCATCCGCTCCCAGATGTGGTCGACGATGCGGACGCCATCCTCGGTCCGCTCGGCGTCGATGTCGTAGACGTGTGAGGGACGGGTGATCTCCATCGGAGCGTGGCCCTCCTCGGGTGGGAGCGGCGCGTTCACGTTCAGGTAGTCGGCACGCTCGAAGACCCCGGCGCCGAACGCGTGGTTGACGAGGTACTTGGCGGCACGGGCGGCCTCGCCGTACTCCTCGATGCCGGGGTCGAACGACTGGTAGTGGCCCTCGGTGCCGGGGAAGTAGAGCGAGACGGCCATCGCGGGGATGCCGAAGAAGGCGGCCTCGACGGCGGCCGAGACGGTCCCCGAGCGTCCGAGGACGTAGTGCCCGAGGTTGGCTCCCCGGTTACAGCCGGCGACGACGAGGTCCGGGTCCAGCGAGAGGGCACCCACGCCGGCGACGACGCAGTCCGTGGGGGTCCCGGTCACGGAGTATCCGAGTTCGTGTTTCTCGAGCGTGACCGTACTCGACATCTGTCGCCCCACGGCACTCTGGTCCTCGGCAGGCGCGACGGCGGTCACCTCGGCCAGTTCCGAGAGCGAATCGTACAGCGCCCGCAGGCCGGTGGCGTCGATGCCGTCGTCGTTCGTCAGCAGGATATCCATACCGCAGGTGCGGCCGACGGGCGCAAAAACCCCACCGCTCGTCGGGGGTCCACCGAGGGCAGGGGGTGGTGACCGCTCAGCCCACCTGGTCGACGATGGTCTCGCCGTCGACGACGACGTTGTAGGACTCCTCGTCGTCGTTCCAGAGCACGAGCGCGTTCTCGAACGCGAGCGGGTCGCCGTAGTCGGCGTGGACGAGCGCGTCGTTCAGCGCCGACCGGCGGGTCAGGACGGCGTAGTGGTCGACCGACTCAGAGCCGTCGCTCATCTTGAACAGCGGGTTCCCACCCTCCGAGAGGTCGTGGCTGAGTTTCAGCGCGAGGAAGTCGACCCGCTGGGTGACGTTGTCCTCCGAGTCGGCCAGTTTCGCGTGGCGGGCGTGGCTGGGCCGGGCGTCGACGGCCGTCCGTCCGTCGCGGCGGAGCGTGGCGTAGGCGTACTGGACGTCGACGTTGACGAACTCGCCCTCGCCGCCGGCCGGCCGGTCGAGTTCACGCTGGAACCCCGGCACCGCAAGATCCGGCTTCACTTCGAACGACCAGCCACGGTCGGTCGGACGGTCGTTCGGCCACAGCCGGACGGTGGGGGCGTACACCGAGAGCGGCCCGTCGTCGGCGAGCGCGCGCTCCACCTGCCGCATCCCGATGGCCGTGTTGCGGTCCGCCGGTGCGAGCAGGAGCAGGGAGCCGTCGGGCGCGAGCGACTCGGCGTACCGACGGGCGACGGGTTCGGGGTCGACGAGTTCCGAGAGCACGTTCGCGAACAGGACGAGGTCGAACCCCTCGCCGTCCGGAAGGACGCTCGCCGGGTCGAACGCCTCGGCCGTCTCGCGGTGGACGATCGGCCGGAATCCGGGGCGGTGGTCCCCGAGAAGCCGCTCGAACACGTCGGCCGCGTCGTCGCTCGGTTCGACCGCGTGGTACTCGACGAGCGTCTCCTCGCCGAGCAGGTCGTGGACGCCCAGTGCCGGGCCACCGACACCCGCGCCGACCTCGAGGACCCGGAGACGCCGAGGGAGGAGGCCGTCGGCCGCGAGGTCGGCCAGTGGGTACTGGACGGCCGCGTAGTAGTCGGGCAGGTGGTAGAGCGCGTACGCGAGCGCGGTGTCGCGGTCGTAGGCCACGTCACGCCCGCCGAAGTAGGCCTCCTTCGTCCGCCGGAGCCGCTCGCGGAGGGTTCCACCGGACTCGCCGTCCGCCCAGCCGGCGCCGTACGTCTCGACCAGCAGGTCCTCGAGCCGCCGGGCGTGGGCCTCGGGGAACGACTCGACGCCGTGGAACGTGACCGACGCGGGGCCGTCCTCGACGGGGGCGAACGTACCGTCCTCGCGTTCGCGCATCCCGAGGTCGAACGCGGCCTCGCGCAGCGTCTGTCTGACCACCGCCGGGTGGGGTGCGGTGGAGACGTACTCGTGTATCTCCTCGGGGTCGACGGGCCGGACGTTCCGCAGGTACCGTGCGTTGTCGAGTATCTCGTCGCGCTCGCTCATCCACCCTCACCCACGTCCGTGTCCGGCGCGTCGGGGGCCCGCCCGGCCTCCGCGTAGAGGTCGTCGAACGCCTCGGGGTCCTCGGCGGCCTCGGCGACGCGGCGGGCGGCCTCGGCGACGGCGTCCGCGCCGGGGAACGAGGACTGTATCTCGGCGTACACGCGTGGGGTGTTCTCGGTCACCTGGTCGACGAGGTCCGAGAGGGGGCCCGACAGCGGGGTGTGGAACTCCTCGCGCACCTCCTCACGGGCCAGCGCGTAGGCGAAGACGGCCGCGTGGGCGCGGGCCTGCACCGTCGACATCGCCCGGTCGTGCTCCTCGGGGGTGGTGTCGAAGACGTGGTTGCCGCGAGCCGCGATGGCCTCGCGGACGGCGTGCAGCGCCGACCCGTCCTCGTCAGCGACCCACGCGACGTTGCCGGGTTCGTTCGCCGGCGCGAACAGCGGGTGGAGACTGGCGCGCTCGCAGTCGGGCGCGGCTGTCCGCATCGCCTCCACGGGCCCACGCATCACGCCCGAGACGTCCAGCACCGCCCGGTCCGCACGAGGGGCGTTGCGCTCGATGGCCGACTCGACGACGGAGATGGGGACCGCGAGACAGACCACGTCGAACCGTTCCTCACCGTCCAGGAGCGCGGTCCGGCCCCCGACCGCCTCCGCGGCGTCCGCAGCGACTCCGACGTCGGTGTCGGCGAAGGCGACGTCCTGGTCGGCGAGACACTCGCCGAACCACCGCCCCATCGTGCCGGCACCGACGACCAGCGTATCCATACCGAGAGATGCCCACGCGGGCACGAAAGGGTTGTCGGGTTCGGTCCGTGCCGGGGCAGGTCGTCCGCGACTTCAGACGACCAGCGACCGCTCGTAGCGGGTCAGGTTCTCGTAGCCGTCCTCGCGGACGACGACGATGTCCTCGATCCGAACCCCACCGACCTCGGGGTCGTAGAGGCCCGGTTCGACGGTGACGACCATCCCTGCCTCCAGTTCGTTCTCCTGTGTGGAGAGCCGCGGGTACTCGTGGATGTCGAGCCCGACGCCGTGGCCGGTGGAGTGGATGAACCCGGTCTCCGTCGACTCGTCCGCCCGGAGCGTCGGGAGGCCCGCGTCCTCGTACACGTCGCAGGCAGCGCCGTGGACGACGCTCCCGTCGGCGCCCGCCTCGAGCTCGGCGAGGGCCGCGTCGAGCGCCTCCTCGGTCAGGTCGTACCACTCGGTGATGGTGTCGCTGGGTTCACCGACGCAGAACGTCCGGGTCATGTCGGCGTAGTAGCCGGTGGCCTTCGAGCGCGGGAAGATGTCGACGATGACGGCCTCGTTCTCGTAGATAGGGCCGTGGCCACGCTCGTGCGGGTCGGCCGCCTGCGACCCGCAGGCGACGATGGTCTCGTCGAGCGCACACCCCTCGCGGAGGAGCGTCACCTCGATCTCCTGCTGGATGCGCTCGCTGGTCAGCACCTCGTCGTCGAGGTGGAGGACGCCGTCGACGTCCGGATCGGCCTCTCGGAGCATCCGTTCGGCGGTCGCCATCGCCTTCTCGTTGGCCTCCTGTGCCGCCCGGACGTTGTCGACCTCCGCCTCGGTCTTCACCGCGCGGACCCGCTCCACCACGTCGTCGTGGTCGGCGGTCACGGCCACGTCGAGGGACCGGAGGCCGTCGGCGAGGCCGAGCGGGAACCGCGACGGCGTGGCGACGCTGTCGACGCCCTTGTCGGCGAGCCACTCGGCGACGACGCGGTGGCCGCCCTCGGTCGGGCCGTACTCCGCTACTTTCGCCCGCCGGTCGTAGTCCGTGGGGCGTTCCGCGCTCCCGCGGGCGTCCTTCTTGGCGCGGCCGTACTCCAGCCCCGAGACGAGGAGGTGGGCCTCCCCGTCGGCCGTGTAGAGCGTCGTGTACGGGTCGGGAGCGGAGAATCCGGAGAGATACCGCTGCGTGGCGTCCTCGGCGGAGGCGTTCACGAGGTAGCCGTCGACGCCCGCGTCGGCGAGGTAGCCGTCGAGTCTGGAGAGGTCGGGATCCATACCCGGAGTGGGGTCGGGGAGTCCAAATGCCTACCGGGCTGGCGGGACCCGTGGAATGTCGCGGTCGGTAGGCTTTCGGCCCACGGCGGGGTGGGTCGCGTATGGACGCACACGTCACGCGGTCGCGGGTCGGGGGGACCACGCGGGCACCGCCGTCGAAGAGTTACACGCACCGGGCCATCCTCGCCGCCGGGTACGCCGACGGCGCGCTCGTCCGGAGCCCGCTCGACAGCGCGGACACGCGAGCGACGATGCGGGCGGTGGAAGCGTACGGCGGCTCGGTCGAACGGCGTGAGGCCGACGGGTCGCTGGCCCTCGACGTCGATGGGTTCGACGGCCTCCCCGAGGTGCCGGACGACGTCCTCGACTGCGCGAACTCCGGGACCACGATGCGGCTCACGACGGCGACGGCGGCGCTGGCCGACGGCCTCACCGTGCTCACCGGTGACGCGTCGCTCCGCTCACGGCCGCAGGGGCCACTCCTCGACGCCGTCGAGTCGCTCGGGGGGCGAGCGGAGTCGACCCGCGGGAACGGGCAGGCACCGCTCGTCGTCGGTGGTCCGGTGGTCGGTGGCCACGTCGAGATACCCGGCGACGTCTCCTCGCAGTTCGTCACGGCGTTGCTGATGGCTGGCGCCGTCACCGAGGCGGGCATCGAGATACGGCTGGAGACGGAACTGAAGTCCGCGCCGTACGTCGACATCACCGTCGAGGTGCTGGACGCGTTCGGCGTCGAGGCGACGGGGACCGACGCGGGGTTCGAGGTGGCCGGCGGCCAGTCCTACGGTCCCGCCGGCGGCGAGTACGCGGTCCCCGGCGACTTCTCGTCGATGTCCTACCTCCTCGCGGCGGGGGCGCTCGCGGCAGACGACGACGCCCCCGTCGTCGTCGAGGGTGCACACCCCTCCGCGCAGGGAGACAGCGCCATCGTCGACGTCCTGGAGCGGATGGGTGGGGCCATCGACTGGGACCGCGACGCCGGCGAGATCACCGTCGAGCGCTCGTCGCTATCCGGTGTCGAGGTCGGCGTCGCCGACACCCCGGACCTGCTCCCGACCATCGCTGGGCTCGGGGCGGCCGCCGACGGTACGACCCGCATCACGGACTGCGAGCACGTCCGGTACAAGGAGACCGACCGCGTGAGCGCGATGGCCGAGGAGTTGACGAAGATGGGCGCGAGCGTCGAGGAGGAGCGAGACGAACTCCTCGTTCACGGCGGGGAGACGGACCTCGTCGGGGCGCGCGTCGACGGGCGCGCGGACCACCGCATCGTGATGGCCCTGACTGTGGCGGGGCTGGTCGCCGAGGGCGAGACGGTCGTCGAGGGGGCCGAGCACGTCGACGTCTCGTTCCCCGACTTCTTCCAGACGATGGCGTCGCTGGGGGCGTCGGTGACGACGGAGTAGGAGGTGGCGAGCAGGCGGCGCACGCGGTACCGAACGTCGCGAGGTACCGCAGACTGGCGAGCGGCTGAGCCGCGAGTACTCACGGGGCGGTCGTCGCACTCCCGCCTCGGCGCCCCGTGGCCGTCGGTCAGGTCACGGGGGGCGCTGGTCCCGCCATCCGACTTGAACCCTCGGGCGACGCCTTGCACCGAACGCACCACCTAAATGCCGCGGCACCTCACCCTCACCCAATGAACGGTAACGAGTTCGGTCGGCTCTTCCGGCTGACCACCTACGGCGAGAGCCACGGTGAGGCGATGGGGTGTACCGTCTCCGGTGTGCCCGCGGGCGTGGAACTCTCGGAGGCGGCCATCCAGCGTGAACTGGACCGGCGCAAGCCCGGCCAGTCGATGATCACCACCTCCCGCGGGGAACCGGACGAGGTGACCATCAACTCCGGCGTGCAGGACGGCTACACCACCGGCACACCCGTCGGGATGGTCATCCAGAACAAGGACGCCCGCTCGGGCAAGTACGAGCCGTTCGTCACGGCTCCCCGCCCCTCGCACGGTGACTACACCTACTCCGCGAAGTTCGGGACGCGCAACTGGGGTGGCGGTGGCCGCTCGTCCGCCCGCGAGACGGTGAACTGGGTGGCGGCTGGCGCCATCGCCAAGCAGGTCCTCGAGCAGAGCGAGTACGACGTACAGGTCAAGGCCCACGTCAACCGCATCGGCGACATTGAGGCGCCCGAGGTGACGTTCGAGGAGATGCTCGAACACACCGAGGAGAACGAGGTGCGCTGTGCACACCCCGAGACGGCCGAGGAGATGCGCGAGGCCATCGACCAGTACCAGACGGAGGGCGACTCCATCGGCGGGTCCATCTACTTCGAGTGTCGCGGGGTCCCGCGTGGCCTCGGCGCACCGCGCTTCGACTCGTTCCCAGCCCGGCTCGGCCAGGCGATGTTCGCCATCCCGGCCACCTCGGCGTTCGAGTTCGGCGCCGGGAAGGACGTCGTCTCGATGCGCGGTATCGATCGCAACGAGGACTGGACCTTCGACGAGGGCGACCGCCCCGACGTCGTGAGCGAGGAGGGCGACCCGGTCCCCGTGGGCAACGACCACGGCGGCCTGCAGGGCGGCATCACGACCGGCGAACCCATCTACGGCGAGGCGACGTGGCACGCGCCCACCTCCATCCCGAAGGAACAGGAGACGGTCGACTGGGAGACGGGCGAGCGCAAGAGGATACAGGTCGTCGGGCGGCACGACCCCGTCCTGCCGCCCCGAGCCGTCCCGGTCGTCGAGGCGATGCTCTACTGCACCATCCTCGACTTCATGCTCCTGAGCGGTCGCATCAACCCGGACCGACTGGACGGCCGCGTCGGCGAGTACGACACCGACTACCACCCCAGCTCCCCCCAGAACGACCCGGAGGACGCCGCGACGAAGGCCGAGACCGTCGAGGACGACGACTGACGACGCGACGACCGACTACTGGTCGAACGTCGCCGTCGCGACGAATCCCCGCGTCTCCGTCTCACCGAACAGCGTGAAGAGCTGTGAGGCCGGCGTGTACCCCTCGGCACCGGCGGCCCTGGAGACCGTGTTCCGGTCAGTGCGGAGGACGACCCGGTCGACGCCATCCTCGAAGAACGCGAGCGTGTTCCGGAGGCCGCGGTTCCGCGCGCGGAGCACCTGTTCGGGGAGGATTCGCTTCGGCGGTGTGTCGTCGCGACGCTCGACCGTCAGTGTCGCCCGTTCCACCTCGGGACGACGCGGCCAGTCGACGTGGACCGTGGCGCCGTCGCGTTCGACCGAGAGGTCGGCGTCTGGCGTAGGCCGTATCTCGACCGGCGGAGCGTCGACCTCGAGGAGTGCCGCGAAGTGCCCGATGTCGACCGGGGCGTCCTCGTCGGTGCTGTACATCGACTCGAACGCGTAGGTGCCGCCGCCGAGGTTGCCCACGGAGATCGCGTCGCAAGAGACCGGGTCGCCGTGGAACGCCCGGAGGTGGTACTCGCGCTCGCCGCCGGGGGGAATCATCCGCAGGACGGCCGTGTGCGCCCACGGTTCGAGGTAGAACCACTCGCCGTCGACGCGCTTGTAGAGGTTCCACGAGTTGCCCGAGAGGTTCCCGTGCGTGTGGTTGGTGAGCGTCAGGTCGACGGCCCCGGGGAGCGACAGCCGCTGGGTGCTCGGTTCGAGGTACGCGGGCGTCTCCGGTGTCGCCTGGAAGTACCAGTCCGTCTCCTCCGAGCGCGGAAGTGACGGCATCGCGATGTCGAGGGTGTCGCGCGGGGGGGCCGGACCCGGCTGGTCGGTGTCCCACACTGTGACCGCGAGGTTCGTGTCGCCGGTTCGGAACTCGTAGGTCCCCGTGGGGCGCCCCTCGTCCACGCCCTCCGGGCGGCCGACGAGGTACCACTCGGCCTCGACGGTCTCGTCGGGGTTCAGGCGGAGCGTCTCCGGTCCCCACGTGTCGGAGATGGGTTCGGCGAGGCGCCACGTCCCGTCGTCTGCCAGCTCCACCTCGGGGACGGTGTCGGCCACCTCGCCCGTCTCCGTCGGCACGAACACGAGGTTCGAGCGGTAGGTCAGGTCGCGCTCGTAGTCGCGGATGCCGCCCGTCCGGTTCGTCTGCCCGAACGGCGGCGTCTCGCGCAGGCGGAACGTGTTCGACCAGTCCGCGGTGTTCGTGAGCGACCCCGCCACCGTCGACGGCGAGTCGGCCGTGGCGGTGCTGGTGAAGCCGAGTCGGACGCGAGCGTCGTCGTCCGAGTGGTAGCCAGCGGGGGCGAGCGCGTAGGTCCGTGAGAGGGTCTGCAGGTCGACGACACTCGCCAGCGACCAGCCATCGTCGTCGCCGTCGTCACGCTCGTCGCCGTCGTCTCCGTCGGGGTCCTCGGTGGGCGTCTTCGTCCCGACTGGGGCGGGAGTCACCGTCGGCGTCTCGGGGTCCTCGGTGCCGGTGCCGAAGCGGGTCGAACATCCGGCGAGCAGTGAGCCGCCGGCGACCAGCGACGCGAGGAGGGCACGTCTGTCCATATCGGGTGCTCAGCCGGGACGTGTAAGTGTCTTGAGGAGGGTCAAGCGGCAGTTTGAGTGGTCTCACTCGACCGGCGTCGGTGTCGTGTCGGGTGGTCGCTCGAGGTCCGGCGTCGCCAGCCGGTAGGTGGTTCCCTCGAAGGCCACGGTGACTGCGTCCTCGCGCGACTGGACACCGAGCGCGGCCGCGGTGCGACGGACGACGTGGTCGGCGGTCCGGAGGACGGCCCGGTCGTAGCGGTCGAGTTCGCGGAGCGGGGCGAGCGTGTTCCGGACCCCGCGCACGCGCATGATCTGCTCGGGGAGGAGGCGACGGTCGGCTGTCGCGTCGGGGGCGACGGCGAGCGTGACACGGTGGTCCTGTCCCGGTACCGCCTCGCCAGAACGACCGACGACCGTCGCCCCGTCCACGTCGAACGTCACCTCGTCGGTCGGCTGGAGCGTCACCTCGGGGCCGTCGAGACGGACTCGGGCGGCGTACCCGGTGGCGCCCGTCCCGGCGTCCAGCGCCACGACGGCGGCGTACTGTCCGGGGCCGACGAACGGTTCGGTCACGTCGCGCGTGGGGTCGGTGATGGCGCCCGCGTGGTGGAAGCCGACGACGCCGGCGGCGTAGTCGCCGGGCGCCACCCCACGCCGGGGAGCGAACCCGTGGCGGCCGTCGAGTCCGAGTCGGTGCCACCGGCCGTCGACCCGCTTGTAGAGCCGCCACTCGAGGGAGCCCCGGTACGGCTCGGCGGTGTGGTTCTTCAGGGTGAAGACGGTTCGCTGCGGGGTCGCCACGCGCTCGCTCAGTGGTTCGAGGAAGACACCCGAGTCCGTCGCGTGGTACCAGACGGTCCGCTCGAGGCCGGGGAGTCCCGGCGTCGGCGCCCCGGTGTCGGTCGACAGCTCCTGCGGGCCGGGGGCGTCCGTCTCCCAGACCGTCACGCCGAACCTGCCGGCGCGGCCGGTGGGTCTCGCGAGCTCTCCCTCGGCGAACGGGGCGCCGACGTGGTCGAACACGTACCGGCCGACGGCGAGCGGGCGGCGACGCGTCGGGTGCCCGACGAGCACGTACTCGCCTGTCAGGGTCTCGTCGGGGCCGAGTCGGACCGAGCCCGCGACGAAGTCCTCGATGGCCGAGTCGAGGACCCAGAGTCCCGAGTCGGTCCGTTCGACGGGTGCGACGGTGTCGACGAACTCGTTCGGCTCGGTCGGGACGAGAACCAGGCGAGAGTCGGCGCCGATGGCCGCCTCCCCGCCAGCCACCACCGGCGTCTCGGGCAGCTGGAACGTCTGTGGCGACGCCGTCTCGTTGCGGAGGGTGGCCCGGACCGTCGCCGGGCCGTCGGCGTCGGGGGCGGACGTGAAGACGGCTCTGACCGACCCCCCGGCAGGGACGTAGGCCCGCGTCTCCGTGAAGGCGTACGTCCGGTCGGTGGCGGACGAGGTGACGAGACTCGACGGTGGCACGGCCTCGGGGACCGGGTCGAGCGACGGCGACGCCGATTCGGTCGGCGTAACGGGGGCGGGGCTCAGCGTCTCGGTCGGGGCCGACCGGTCTGGGGACCCCGAGAGGAACGAACACCCGGCGAGGGCCGTCGTCGCGCCGCCGAGGGTGGCGAGGAGGGCTCGACGACTCTGCTCCATACGGGCGCTTCAGCCCACTTGGGCAAGTGTCTGGTGGCTCACAGGCGTCGCGCGACGACGGCGTAGAACGGGTCGCTCTGGGGTGTCTCGTGCACGACACGGACGGGACCGAACGCACCCGTCGCGTCGAGGTACGACCGGATCAGGTCGGCCCGTCCCTCCATCTCCCGGTTCAGCCACGCCGCGACGGCCTTCTGGAAGAACATCCGGTTCGAGAACGAGACGACGACCACGCCGTCCGGTCGCAACACTCGGGCCAGCTCCGCGAACACTCGCCCGGGGTACTGGAGGTACTGGACGGACACAGCGCAGACGACGGCGTCGAACGACCCGTCCTCGAACGGAAGCGACTGGTCCTCGTTCAGGTTCCGGACGAACCACTCGTCGTAGCGCTCGTTCGCCGCGAGTTCCTCCCGGTTGAGGCCGTGGCCGACCACCGCCAACTCGAAGTCGGGCAGGTGGCTCACCCACGACCCCATCAGGTCGAGCACTCGGTCACCGGGCTGGAGTTCGGTGGCGTAGAGGTCTGTCAGCCGCTCGCGGAAGCCGTCGTCGACGTGCTGGACGTATCGCGGCTGGTCGTAGAACGACCCGTCGTCGCCGTCGTCGATCTTCCGGCGCTCGCTGTCGGAGAGCACCTCGGTCATCGGGAGTGGGTAGGGGGCCGAGGAGGATGACGGTTCGGTAGCCGGCGATGCAGGAGTAGTTGCTGACGTGGTGCTGTGGCGGAGCGGTTGCGGATGCGGGCCTGTACCGTGCGGTCCAGCGCACCCACCCACCGCGAGCGTCAGCGAGCGGCGCTTTTTGAATCCAAAGTTTTGCGCGAGCGGTCGGCGAAGCCGACCCGAGCGGAAAAGTTTGGTCTCACCAATAGCCGCCACTCGCCAGCCACTCACGCGACCGCAGCCCCAGCACCGTGGCGGCGACGACGGCGACGACGACGAGCGCGACGACGACGATGGACGCCAGCGACCGGTAGCCGAGGATGGGACCGGTGACGAGCGAGACGAGCGAGCCGACGACGAAGGCGACGGCGACGAGCGTCGCCAGCGCCCCGAGGGGACGTGCGAGGTCCATACTGGCGACTCCCGGCCGAATCACATAACCCATACGGTAGCCCGGCGTACGGCAGCTATGACCGAGATCGCCGTGCTGGCCGACCCGCCACATCCGGGGGTCCTTCCCGAACTGGTCGAGACCGCACCCCTCTCCAGCGAGGAGGTACAGCACCTCTACACCGCGATGCTGCGGGACGTCTGCCGCGCCGCCGAGGACTCGGGAGGCGACCTGCTGGTGAACTACCGTCCGACCGACGCGGTGCCGGGCGTCGAGGACAGCGAGGCCGCCCTCCGAGAGGCACTGGACGGCGTCGTCGACGAGGCCCGTTACGAGGTGCAGGTCGGCGAGACGTTCGCGGGTCGGGTCGGGAACACCGTCACGCACCTGCTCGACCGGGAGGGGGTGGCGAGCGCGGCGGCGCTGGAGCCGACGGCGGCACTCCTCACGCGGCAGGTCGTCGACGAGGCGGCGATGAAACTCCGGTCGCGAGAGGTAGTGCTGGGGCCGGCCGCCGACGGCCGGGTCTACTACGCGGCGTTCACGGCCCCCGTCGACTTCGAGGCGGCCTACACCGCGCCCGCCGTCTCGACGCTCACCGACCGAGCGCTGGACGCCGGACTGGACGTGGACTTCCTGCGGACGCTCCCGGTGGTCGAGACGGGGACGGACCTCGCCGCAACGCTGGTCGCCGTGGACGCACGGGGGCGTGCGGGCCGGAGCGTCCCGATGTACCTCGTGGACGCCGTCGACGACCTCGGGTTGACGACGGCCGTGGACGAGGACGGGACGCCCACGCTGGTCCGGTAGGGCGACCGCAACCGATTTGGGCCGGGGCGGCGGAGTTCGTCGTGTTGGTGGGATGGCAGAGCGGCCCATTGCGCCGGTCTTGAAAACCGGTCCCCTCACGGGGTTCCTGGGTTCGAATCCCAGTCCCACCGTGAACCCAGCCCCGACAGCAGCAGGTGTGGACGGTGACTGGGCTCGAATCGGGGAAGGCGCGCGCAGCGAAGCGAGCACGTCCGACCGTGGTTCGAATCCCGGTCCCATCGTAGTGCTCCCGCAGAGTCGGTCGCGGCAGGGGCCGCGACCACACTCGTCGCTCGTAGGGGGTGGACAACGGGGAAAGCAAGGTCGGGACGGAAGGAGAACGGTGCGTCACTGGACGAGTCCGCTGACGACGCGGGACTCGGCCTTGCGAAGGTGCTCGTCGACGGTCGAGGGGGCACACCCGAGGCAGTTGGCGATGTCCTTGTGAGTGGCCCGTCGGGGGACGTCGTAGTAGCCCTCCTCGACAGCCGTCTCGAACACCTCGAGCTGGCGGTCGGTGAGCGGCGAGAGGAGGTCCTCGCCGCCGGGGACGTACGGGCCGGCGTTGTCGACGGTGAAGTGGAGTTCCTTCGGGAGCGTGCCCAGCGCCTCGCGCAGGTTGCCGTGGGTGCCGACGAGCGTGGCGCGCAGACCGTCCTCGGTGAACACGAGCGGGGTGTCGATGATGAGCGCGTTCTGGTGGGCGATACCGAGCAGGGCGCTCCCCTCCTCGGCCGAACAGGTCTGGATGAACGCGTGGAACCCACCCTCCTCGACGTCGACGACCTCGTGGTCCGTGATGTGCTCGTGCGCGGTCAGCGCCTCGTCGAACGCCTCGCGGTCGCCCTCCATCCGGTAGAGGAGTACCGTGGTGCCGTCGTTGCGGGCGTCGACGTGGAGCAATTCCTCGCGGGTGGCGGCAGCGTGGTCCGCGATGAACTCGTCGACGGGGTGGATGGCGCGTTCGGTCGGCGTCAGCGTGAGTTTCAGGTACTGCATCTTGTATCCCCGGTGCGTCCCGGTTACCAGCACCGAGGGGGATGTGCGTAAAATAGAAATTGACAGAACCGTCCAAAAGTCAGGTAGCGGCCCCCTATCGGCTGTTTACGAGATGCAATCGAAACTCGAGCACGTCCTGTCGTGGTTTAGTCCCCCGGCAGGCGCCGGTTCGGACGACGGTCGCGCGAGAGCGTGCCACGGGTGTAACGGAACGCCTTTGGGTCGGCCACTCGCACGCTGGTGTATGACCGACTGGCCGCACGACCCCGACGGTGAGGAGGGGAGCGAGGGCATGCGCAAGTACGGGATGGCCATCCTGGCGAAGAAACTCGACGAGGAGGAGGACTTCCCGCTGAAGGCCGCCGACTACGTCGAGAACTACGGCGACCATCCCGTCCGCCTGAACTACGAGACGGTCGTCTCTGTCGCGGACATCTTCGAGTACGTCGATGAAGACGAGTTCGACGAGATGGTCGAGTTCCACAAGGCGATGGGCCGGGCGATGCGCCGCGGTGGCATCTGGGACGTGATGCCCGAGGACATCCCGAAGTAACCCCGGCGAACACACACTTTTGCTGTCCGTCGTCGAGAGACCGCCATGCGCGTCCAGTTCGACGGCCGGGCGTTCGACTACCAGACGCTCCGTGCGCTCGCGTACACGACCTACGGCGGAGCCGAACCCGGCGAGGTGTTCGTCACCACGGCGCGAATCTCCGGGGGTGACACCGAGGCGTGGCACACCGAGTGGCGGACCACCGCCGAACGCGTCGAGCGGTCGGCCTCGCGCGCGGCCGACGCCGGCCACGACCGGACCGCCCGCGGCGCCTTCCTCCGCGCACACACCTACTACCGGACGGCCGAGTTCTTCCTCGCGAGGGACGACCCACGACGGCGGCCGGCGTACGAACGTTCGCGTGAGTGCTTCCGCGCGGCGCTCGATCGACTCGACACGCCCGTCGAGCGCCTCGACGTCCCGTACGAGGACACCGAACTCCCCGGCTACCTGTTCCGGCCGGCGGCCCCGGGCGACCCGGACGGCCCGCAGCCGACGGTGGTCTGTCTCGGGGGCTTCGACTCGCTGGCAGAGGAACTCTACTTCCTCTGTGGCGTCCCCGAAGCACTGGCACGCGGCTACGCCATCGTCCTGTTCGAGGGACCGGGACAGGGCGCCCCGCTCCGCGAGGAGGGACGCACCGCGCGCCCGGACTGGGAGCACGTCGTCGGTCCCGTCCTCGACCACCTCGAGGGTCGGCGGGGCATCGACACCGGGCGACTCGGGCTCGTCGGTGTGAGTTTCGGGGGCTACTACGCGCCCCGCGCGGCCGCCTTCGACGACCGTATCGGGGCCGTCGTCGCGTTCGACCACATGCACGACCTCTGGCGGGCCTCGGCGGCCGAGAGCCCACTCCTCGCGCGGCTGTTCGCCCGACTGCCGGACGCGGTGGTCGACGCGGCGGCGGCGCTGGGCGAGCGGACGAGCGTCGAGTCGCGGTGGCTGATGGAGAACTCCCGGTGGGTGTTCGGCGTCGAGACGGCGGCGGAACTCCAGCGGACCCTCCGGACGTACTCACTGACCGACGTGGCCGACCGCATCGAGTGTCCGACGCTCGTCCTCGCGGGCGAGGACGACCACTTCGTCCCGCTCTCGCTGGCCTCGGAGTTCGAGTCGCTCGTGAGCGGCCCGACCACGCTCCGCGTCTTCACCACGGAGGAGGGCGCCGGTGAACACTGCCAGCTGGGGAACCTCGCGCTCGCGCACGGGGAACTGTACGACTGGCTGGACGGGGTCCTCTAAACGACTGGCTGAACGGGGGCCTGCAGTCACTCGGAGAACGGCTCGGGGGGTTCGCCCTCCTCGACGACGCCCAGCACCCGGTCGCGGAGGAGGTCCACGGCCCGGTCGTTCGCGCCCTCGGGGATGATGAGGTCTGCCTCCTTCTTGGTCGGGCGGACGAACCGTTCGTGCATCGGTTTGACCGTCGAGAGGTACTGGTCCATGACGCCCTCGAGGTCGCGTCCGCGGTCGACCACGTCGCGGCGGATGCGCCGGAGGATGCGCACGTCCGCGTCCGTCTCGACGTAGAGTTTGAGGTCCAGCATCTCCGCGACGACGTCGTCGTGGAGTGCGAGGATACCTTCGACGACCAGGACGTCCCCGGGGTCGACCGTGACCCGCTCCTCCTCGCGGTTGTGGACCGTGAAGTCGTACTGGGGCATCTCGACGGTGCGGCCCTCGCAGAGTGCGCTCACCTGTTCGCGCACGAGCGGCCAGTCGAACGCGTCCGGGTGGTCGTAGTTCACCTCGCGGCGCTCCTCGAGGGGTTGCCCCGATCGGTCGCGGTAGTAGTTGTCGAGGGGGACGAGCGTCACCGAGTCGACGCCCGTGGTGAGTTCCCGGGCGACGGTGGTCTTGCCCGCGCCGGTGCCGCCGGCGATGGCCATCACGAAGGAGGGGACGGGCATCGACGGAGACTGGGTGGGGTCCCACTTGAACTGTCCGAACCGTCCCCGTCCCACCACCCCGTCACAGAACTGAGAACGATAACGCCCTTAACGGACAGCCCCGAATCGCCAGCCGTGACGAACACGCAGGTGACCCTCGTCCAGATAGACAACTACGGGCCGTGGACGGTCACGCCCGAACCGCGCCGCGAGGTGGACCTCCAGACGCTCCAGTCGCGGCTCTACGCCGACCTCTCGCAGCTCGTGGGGAACCGCGAGGGGTACGTCTTCTTCACCCGCTTCGACAACATGATCGCGGTGACGAACGGGCTGGACACGGCCGCCCACTCGCTCATCCAGGAGTCGGTCCGGAACCGCTACCCGGTCACGGTCTCGTTCGGCATCGGCGTCCACGAGTCGCCAGCCGTCGCACTCGGACAGGCCACCGACCACCTGCAGGACGCGGGCAGCGCACAGGATTCGGGCCGCACGGAGATCCTCCGCGGGGAGCCGCTCCCCGAGTCCGCACGCACCGAGGAGGACGTCTCACTCGCGCACTTCGACGTGAACGACGCCACGGGGAAGTACACCGACCAGCTCAACGAGTTCGACACGTTCATCCACATCGAGCAGGGGTACGCCGAGCTGATGCGGTACATGCGTCGGGCACACGACGCGCTCTCGTTCTTCGTCGGCGGCGACAACGTCATCGCCGTCTGTCCGGACATCACGGCCGAGGAGTACGCGGACGCCTGCGAACACGTCCGCGAGGCCGTCGGCGTCGACCTGAAGGTCGGTGTCGGCACAGCCCGGACCGCACAGGACGCCGGCATGGCCGCGAAGCACGCGCTGGAGCGCTGTCGCCGCGAGGGGACTGCCGTCGAGTTCGACCGCTGAGAGACGCGAATCGTGAGATACGTTCGCACGACCCATAAGGCTGCCGCAGGTAACTTTTAGCCCGGCAGTGACAATGTATCGCACATGAACGCAGACGTCACCGTGCGAGACGTGATGAGCCACGAGTTCGTCGGGGTGAGCGAGTCGGACGACGTGCGCTCGACGGCCGCCCTGATGCTCGCCGAGGACGTCGACTGTGTCGTCGTCCTCCGGGGACGCGAGCCGGTGGGGTTGCTCACCGAGCGCGAGGTGCTGTCGGTCATCGCCGACGGGGACTCCCCCGCGGAGACCACGGTGGGGTCGGTGATGCGGGAGGCAGCCGAGTCCATCGAGCCGACCGCCGGACTGGCCGCCGCGCTCGACATCATGGCGACGGCCGACGAGCGCCGACTGCTCGTGGACGACGGCGAACTCCGTGGGTTGCTCACGGAACACGACCTGCTGGCCGCGACGGCGCTGGAGCGCTACGAAGAGCCGGAGGGGGCGGCACGGGTGGCGCTCAACGGGTCGGAACCGCCGTACGAGACGGCGACGTTCGACGAGACGGCGGAGCCGGACCTGGCCATCTCCGACCAGAGCATCTGTCAGGAGTGTGGCGCACTCGCGCGTGACCTGGCCGAGGTGGACGGCCAGATGCTCTGTGCGGACTGCCGTGACGTCTGACGGGGGCAGATACGCCGAGCGTCGCGAAAGACCGGCCCTGAACGGCCAACGACCCCTCTCCGAGCGCACGCGTCGGGTCAGGTTTATGAGTGACGGGGGTTAACGCCAGTTTGGTATGCCAAGAAAACTCACCCGCCGCGACGCGCTGAAGGGCGCTGCTGCGGCTGGGACGGTGGGGCTGGCGGGTTGTCTCGACAGTATCACGGGCGGTGGCGGTGGGAGCCGAACTATCCAGCAGGGTATCCTCATGCCGGAGACGGGTGACCTGGCTTCGGTCGGTACCCCCATCCGCGACGGGGCGACGCTCCCGATCAAGCAGCTGCAGGACGCCGACACCGGCTTCAGTTACGACTTCCAGGTCGGTGACACGCAGACGAACCCGCAGGCCGGTATCTCCGCCGCGGAGAACCTCGTCAACGCGGGCTACCCCGCCATCACGGGGCCGGCCTCGTCCGGTGTGAACCTGCAGGTGACCCAGCAGGTGCTCATCCCGAACCAGGTCGTCGGCTGCTCGCCGTCCTCGACCTCGCCCTCGGTGACGACGCTGGACGACGACGACTACGTGTTCCGCACGCCGCCGAGCGACGCCCTGCAGGGGCGCGTCATCGCACAGGTCGGTGCCGAGAACCTCGGCGCCTCCACGGCGTCCACGCTGTTCGTCAACAACGACTACGGGCAGGCACTCTCCGACGCCTTCACCGAGGCCTTCGGCGGTGAGGTCCAGGAGGCCGTCGCGTTCGAGAAGGAGCAGAACTCCTACACCTCGCGGCTGGAGTCGGCACTCGCCGGCAGCCCCGACATGCTGGTCATCATCGGCTACCCGGCCTCGGGTATCCAGATGTTCCGCGACTACTACGCGGACTTCGACACCGGCACGGACATCGTCGTGACGGACGGCCTGAAGGACCCGACGCTCCCCGGCGAGGTCGGCAACAACATGGAGAACGTCATCGGCACGGCCCCGACCGCGGCGGGCCCGGGGCAGGAGTTCTTCAACAGTTCCTACCAGGAGGAGTACGGCGAGGAACCCGGCGTGTTCACGTCGCAGGCGTTCGACGCCACCGCGGTCTGTGTGCTCGCGAACATCGCGGGCGGCGAGAACAGCGGGACGGCCGTGCGCGACAACATGCGCACCGTCGCCAACCCCGAGGGCGAGGAGTTCGGCCCGGAGACGCTGGCCGACGCCGTCGAGGCGGTCGCCGCGGGCGACGACATCAACTACGCCGGCGCCTCCTCGTCCGTCAACTTCGACGAGAACGGGGACATGGAGTCGGTCACCTACGAGATCTTCGGGTTCACGTCCGACGGCGTGGAGACCCAGGAGACCATCCAGTTCGGCGGCTGAACTGGGGACCGACACTCGAACACCCGATTTCTTTCGCGCGCTCGATAGGGGAGCGGTGCGTGTGTCCACTGGCCACCGCCCCCACGAACGGCGAGCCGTGTCGGCTCGACAGTCTCGTGAGTGAAGCGAACGAGACCTCGTCGGAGCTTGCTAAGACGGCGGGGGCGACCGCCCGCTCGCTGGGCGGGACAGTTGGACCGTGAGTCGCGCGCCGCTCGGCGGCAGAGACCACCCAGCCGTGAACCCGCCGCTCACAGTCGTGTGTAGAAGAACCGAGGAGAGACCGGAGACCGAATCGCTCGTTCAGGCCCTCTAGCCGCCGAGGAAATCCTGTCGGACCTGCTCGTCGGCCAGCAGCGCGTCCCCGCTGTCGACGTAGCGGTTCTGCCCGTCGACGAGGACGTAACCGCGGTCACACCGGCGAAGCGCCTCCTTGGCGTTCTGCTCGACCATCAGGACGGCCGTGCCGGCGTCGTTGATGCGGTCGATGCGGTCGAACATCTCGTCGACGAGGTCCGGCGCGAGGCCGGCAGAGGGTTCGTCGAGCATCAGCAGGTCCGGGTCGAGCATCAGGGCCCGGCCCATCGCCAGCATCTGTCGCTGGCCACCCGAGAGCGTGCCGGCCTTCTGGCCCGAGCGCTCCCTGAGGATGGGGAACCGTTCGTACGTCCGTTCGAGAGCCTCGTCCGGGAACTCGTCGAGGATGTAGGCACCCATCTCGAGGTTCTCCTCGACGGTCAGCCCCGCGAACACGTTCTCGTTCTGGGGGACGTAGCCCAAGCCGTAGTGGATGATGTCCTCGGGGTCCTTCCCGGCGATGCTCTCGCCGCCGAAGTCGATGTGGCCGGCCATGTAGTTCGTCAGGCCGAAGATGGACTTCATCACGGTCGACTTGCCGGCCCCGTTCGGACCGACGATGGTGACGTACTCCTCCTCGGAGACGAACAGGTCGACGTCGGTGAGAATCTGCAGGTCGCCGTAGCCCGCGTCGAGCGACCGGACCGAGAGCAGCGCCTCCGCGGCCGTCTCGGCGTCGTACTCGGTCCCGGCGCGTGCGCCCTGACTCATATGTCCTCACCCAGGTAGGCCTCGATGACCTGTTCGTTGTTCCGGATGTCCTCGGGGGCGCCCTCGGCGAGGACCGTCCCCTGGTGCATGACGATGACGTGTTCGCAGTTGTTCATGATGACGTCCATGTCGTGTTCCACGAGGAGGAAGGTGTAGCCCTCCTCGCGGAGTTCGTGGATGCGTTCGAGTAGCTTCTCCTCCAGCGTCGGGTTGACACCGGCGAGCGGTTCGTCGAGCAGGACCATCTCCGGGTCGGTCATCAGCGCGCGGGCCATCTCCAGCAGTTTCCGCTGGCCACCGGAGAGGTTCCCCGCGTACTCGCCCGCGAGGTGGTCGATCTCGAAGAACTCCAGCATCTCCCAGACCCGCTCGCGGAGCTCCGTCTCCTGTTCGACCACGTCGTCGCGCAGTCCAGGGAGCACGGACCGGACCATCGACTCGCCCAGCTGTCCGCGGGGGGCGAGCATCAGGTTCTCGAGGACGGTCATCTCCTCGAGTTCGCGGGCGATCTGGAAGGTCCGCACGAGGCCACGGTTGGCGATCTGGTGCGGTTCCAGGCCGGTGATGTCCTCGTCCTTGAAGTAGACGTTCCCGCTCGTCGGCGTGTGGACGCCGGTGATACAGTTGAACGTCGTGGACTTGCCGGCCCCGTTCGGGCCGATGAGCCCCGTGAGCGACCCCTCCTCGACCGAGAAGGTGGTGTCGTCGACGGCCGTGATGCCGCCGAACGTCTTGCGGAGGTTCTGCACCCGCAGCGGCAGGGACCGTGGGGTGGTCTTGGCGGCCTCCTCGACCTCCGAGTCGGCCTCCTCCGGTTCGACGTCCGGGACCTCGGCGTCCTCCGGGATGTTGGCGTCGGCCGGACTGGTGCTACTGTCACTCATCGCGCTCACCTCCTTCGCCGCCGTCGGCCACAGTGGCACCGGACCCCGGCGGCTTCGACGAGCGTTCGAGGAGGTTCACCGCAGCGGCGTCCTCCTTGCGGTGACCGAGGAGACCGTCCGGCCGGTTGTGCATGAGGTAGACGAGCAACACCCCGATGAGGACGAAGCGGAGCGACGAGATGTTCTGCAGCGTGTAGGCGACGAACTCGTCCAGCCCCGCGAGCGCGCCGAGGAAGTCCCCCGGCGCGCTCCCGCTGGAACCGAAGTTCTGACTGAGGAACTGCGGCAGGTAGAACAGCAGCGAGGAGAACACCATCCCCCCCAGCAGGGCGCCGGTGTTCGACCCGGCGCCGCCGATGATGAGCGCAATGAAGATGAAGAACGTGATGTTCGGCCGGAACGAGAGGTCGTTGACGAACCCCGAGCGACCGATCCAGAGGTAGCCCGCCAGCCCCATCAGCGCACAGCCGACGGCGAACACCTTCAGTTTGAACACGCGCGTGTCCTTGCCGAGCGAGGAGGCGACGAGTTCGTCCTCGCGGATGGCCTTCAGCACCCGCCCGAACGGGGAGTTCCCGATGCGGACGAGCAGCCAGTAGAACGCCGCCGCGAACAGGATGAGTACCACGAGGTAGACGAGGCCGCTCATGACCGGCTTAGCGATGCCGAGCGCCTGTCCGACGTCGACGAGCGCCTCGCCGCCGGGCACGTTGTCGAGCACCCAGCCGCCGAGACTCCCCGGTGCCGGGTAGCTGATGCCCCGACCACCGCCGGTACCGAGCGTGACACCGAAGATGGTGAACTCGGCGAGCGTGCCGGACTTCACCGCGAGGCGGATGATCTCCGAGAGCGCCACCGTGACGATGGCGAGGTAGTCCGCGCGCAGGCGCAGCGCCGGCAGCGCGGTCAGCAGGCCGACGAGTGCGGCCGCGAACATCCCGCCGAGGATGGCGATGGGGATGGGCAGGCCGAGCCCCGCGCCGGGCGAGGCCTCGGGCGGGGCCGAGAGGATGGCCGTGGTGTAGGTACCGACGGCCATGAAGCCGGCCACGCCGATGTTGAACAGGCCCGTGTACCCCCAGTGGAGGTTCAGCGCGAGGACGAGCATCCCGTAGCCCGCCGCGAACACGGTCGCCGCCCGGAGCGTGTTGACGATGCCGCCCAAGCCGAAGCCGGCGACGAGACTGAACACGATGAGCAGGAGGTAGATACCACCCATCGTGCCCGCGATCATCCGGGCGTCGTTGCCCCCGAAGACGTCGACGAGCAGGTTCCGGACCCGGTCGGTCAGCCCAGCACTCTGCGCGCTCATGCGGTGGTCACCCCCCCGAACAGCCCCTCGGGACGGACGAGCAGGACGATGATGAGGGCGGCGAACGCCGCCGCCTTCGTCAGGCCGCTCGGCAGCCAGATGATGGCCATCGAGTCGACGAGACCGATGATGACGCCACCGGCCATCGCGCCGTAGATGGAGCCGATACCACCGAGGATGACCGCCGCGAAGACGAACAGCAGCAGAATCCAGCCGAACGAGAACGACATCGTCCCGCTCTCGAGGACGATGAGGAAGCCGGCGATGCCGGTGAGCGCCCCGCCGAGAATCCACGTCAGCCGGATGACGCGCTCGGTCGGGATACCGGTGACACGAGCGAGCGGCTTGTTGTCAGCCATCGCACGCATCGCCTTCCCGAGCTTCGAGCGCTGCAGGAAGAAGTGCATCCCGAGCATCAGTCCCGCCGCGGTGAGCGCGAGCGCCAGCCCGTGGAACGTGAGGCTGACGAGCACCTGACTCCCGGCGCTCGCGAACGGCAGGTCCACGAAGAACGGCAGGTCCGCCACCGAGGCGAGGTCACCGATGCGCTGGTCGGCGCCGATGACCCCGAACCCGGAGACCCCGTTCACGCTGAGGAACGCCACCTTGGGGACCGGCGCGGTGATACCCTTCACACCGGTGCCGTAGACGAACGCGAGGAGGTACCGGAGTGCCAGCGCCACCCCGATGGAGGCGATGAGCAGTGAGATGCCCCCCGACTCGCGCATCGGCCGGTAGACGATACGGTCGAGGAGGAGCGAGAGGACGACGGCCCCGGCCCCCGCCGCCAGCGCGCCGACGACGATGACGCCGAACGCGTTGGCGATGGAGAGCCCGGGGTCGGCCGTCAGCAGGAAGAGGCTCCCGACCCCCGCGGTGCCGAACCCCCCGACGACGTATGCGATCGACCAGCCGGTGAACGCGCCGACGGTGATGGTGTCGCCGTGCGCGAAGTTCGCGAAGTTGAGGATACTGTACGTCATCGACAGCCCGATGCCGGCGAGCCCGTAGGCGAGTCCGATGACCACCCCCTCCAGTACGACGCTCGCGATGAACTGGAAGGTGAGTCCCCCACCGAGGAACTGGCGGACCACGTCCACGAGCAGGACGAGGGCGAGGAGGCTCACCAGGAGCACATCGAGACGGTCGCCCACGAGTGAGCGGCCGCGTGAAAGTTGTTCAGCTACACCCATGACTGTGGTTCACGCGCTCAGTCCGGACCCACGGATAAATAAACCTGCGTTCGTGCGCTTCGGATTTCGGACACGTTGGACGGTGTGAGCCGACGAATCCGCGCCCTGTCGGCCCATCGATACGACGTGGCCAGCCAACAGGGAAACCTCTTTGCTCCGTCCCCCTGCAGGCTCGAACATGATACGGACGCTGTCGGACCTCGACGCCTCGGGCGCGGCCGTCGGGGTACGCGTGGACATCAACAGTCCACTAGGTGACGGCGGACTTGCCGACGACGCACGCATCCGCGCCCACCTCGACACGCTCTCGGAACTGCTCGAACGGGACGCCCGTGTCGCCATCCTCGCCCACCAGGGCCGACCGGGCGGTGACGACTTCGCCGATCTCTCGGCCCACGCCGAACGGCTCGACGAACTCCTCGACGGGTCGGTTGGCTACTGCGACGCCACGTTCTCCGCGGACGCCCGTGCGGAGGTCCGGGCGCTCGCCCTCGGCGAGGCCGTCGTCCTCGAGAACACGCGGTTCTACTCCGAGGAGTACATGGAGTTCGACCCGGCCGACGCCGCCGACACCTTCCTCGTCCGACGGCTCGCGCCCGTCTTCGACGCCTACGTCAACGACGCGTTCGCCGCCGCCCACCGCTCGCAACCGTCGCTCGTCGGGTTCCCGGCCCGCCTCCCCGCCTACGCCGGTCGGGTGATGGAGCGTGAACTCGACGTCCTGGGGAACGTCTCCGAGTCCCCCACCCCCCGCGTCTACCTGCTCGGCGGCGCGAAGGTAGACGACTCGCTCACTGTCGCCCGGAGCGTCCTCGAACGCGGGCTCGCGGACGACATCCTCGCCGCCGGGATCGTCGGCAACGCCTTCCTCCTCGCCTCCGGCGTCCGCCTCGGTGCCGCCAGCGCCGCCGTCGTCAACGAACGCTCCTCCGAGGCCGTCCAGCAGGCCGGCGAACTGCTCGACGACTTCGGCGCGCGAATCCACCTGCCCCGCGACGTTGCCGTCGAGCGCGGCGGCGAACGTGTCGAACTCGACGTCGACGACCTCCCGACGACGGAGGCCGCGATGGACGTCGGCGCCAAGACGGTGAGCCACTTCGCCGAACTGCTGGAGGAGGCCGGGACCGCGGTGCTGAACGGGCCGGCGGGCGTGTTCGAGGACGAGAACTTCGCGTTCGGCACGCGCGAACTCTACGAGTCGGCGACCCGTGCCGAGCACAGCATCGTCGGCGGTGGTGACACCGCGGCCGCGCTCCGCCGCCTCGGCATCGAGGGGTTCAGCCACGTCTCGACGGGCGGTGGCGCCTGCCTCAGCATGCTGACCGGTGACACTCTCCCGGCCGTCGACGCGCTCGACCAGCAGTGATCGAACGGGGCCGGACGACCGACGCGGACGTCCTCGCGGACCTCTGGGTCGACCTCGCCACCGACCAGCTCGCCCACGGCTCACACCTCCTGCCGGCCGAGAACCGCGAGAACATCCGCGAATCGCTCCTCCGCCACGCCGTCGCCGGGACGCTGTTCGTCGCCGGCGAGGGCGACGCCATCGTCGGGTTCGTCACCTGCTCGGTGGAGACGGGCGGATACGAGCAGGACGAACGACGGGGGATGGTCGAGAACCTCTACGTCGTCCCCGAGCGCCGCGACGACGGGATCGGGACGGCCCTGCTGGAGCGCGCGGAGGCGGCGCTGCGAGAACGTGGCTGTACGGTCGTGGCGCTCGACGTGATGGCGACGAACGAGGACGCACGGCGGTTCTACGAGCGACACGGGTACGACCCGCATCGGGTGGAGTTGGAGAAGGAGTTGTAGTCTTCAGGAACAGCCCGCAGCGTTTCCGCCACTTTTCTCACAAGCCGGGTTATCACCGCTTCCCGGTCCCTTACCATCCGGTGGACCCTGTCCTGCCACGATGTCCACGGTCGGTGTCTTCTCCCAGTCGAAATCGGGGCTCTGGACAGTCATGTCGTACGGGCGGTCGCCCTTGGCGGCGTTGTTCGTGACGTTCACTCGTATCTCCACCGTGGACGAACCGTCGACCGTCGTACGGAGAGTTTCATCACTGCTGGTCGTCGTAACCGTCTGCTCGGGACCGGGACTAAACGACCAGTCTGTCCCGGAGATCCGGACCTCGAGTTCGACGCTGTTTCCGGTCGGATTCGTCACTTCCGTCAAAAGAGCGTCGTTGCTCCCCTTGCGTATCTCTCCTGTCTTGTCTAGACTCACGATTCCATCCGCATCGTCCACCACGTCCAGTCCGGCCTGCCTGTCGGCCGTGAACGACAGCGACCCGGCCGAGGACACGACGGACACCGACAGCACGACCGCCAGTATCACCAGCGGAATCCGGAGTCGGCCGAGACTACGCACCGTCCTCACCCCCGTCTTCCTCCCCGAAGTCGAACCCGAACGTGAAGTCCTCGCCGTCGTCGGACGTGGTGGAGACGGACACCGATTCGCTCAACTCGGCGGAGCGACGCTGGAACGCCTCGTCCTCCGGGACCTCCGTCTTGAATCCGAAGGCGCTCGCGAGCGTGTCCTGGGGGTCCCAGGTGCTCCCTGGGCCGCGACAGTAGTACGTGACGTCCCCGTCGAGGTAGGCGACGATGTCGGTGGTGTCGCAGTGGACCAGTCCACCCCGGTTGTTCATCGACATCTTCACCAGTTCTGGCACGTCGTCGATGGGAATCGTCTCCTCTGACTCGTGGTTGACGAGCGACCCGGCCGAGATCCACTCGCTGTACCGTCTGAGGGTCCGTTCCCACTCCCCGACCGTCGTCCGTTCGATACTGGTCCCGAGCACGGAGTCACGGTCGCGGAGCCAGAGGAACGTGCCGCCGAGTGCCAGCAGAGCCACCCCGGCACCGTACCGGAGCCACGGCACCGGCCCCATCCGTTCGGTCGTGACCGTCCGTGTCGTCGCGAAGGTCTGCGTCGGCGTCGGCTCCTCGGCACCCAGCGAGAACAGCGACCCACCGGCCAGTTCGAGCGGGATGCGCCGGACTCGGGTCCGAGACTCACCGGTGACCGGGTCCTCGAACTCGACCGTCGCGACAAGCGCCATCTGGATGTCGCTCCGACCACCGAGTTCCGAGCGCAACCGGTCGCGTCGGTCGACGAGTGCGCTCGCGTTCAGTGTGCCCGCCGTCTCGACGGCAGCCCCCTCGTCGAAGGTGGTACGGTCGAGGGGCGTGCGTCGGTTCCAGAACACCTCTTCGTCTCGGAGTGCGCGCGTTTCGAGCCAGAGTCGCTGTTCGGCGGCCGAGACGCGCTGGTCGAAGCGGGTCTGGACGGCCACGGACACCTCGGGCGACGCCCGGACGACGTACGTCGACTCGTTTCGGAGTCGCGTCCCCTCGTCGTAGAGGTCGCTCTCGCCGGTCACCGTCGCCGTCGTGGCGTACGTCGTCGTCGCCGACACGGTCGGGACCTCCTGGCGCTGGGTCACCTCCTCCATCGGGTCCGAGAGGTGGGTGTAGCCGGTCACGCCCGTGACCGCCACCCCGAGCAACAGGAACGCCACGCCGAGGTGGAGCGCGACCGGCCTGAGACGGCTCAGGAGCGACCAGACGTCCATCAGCGTCTCACCTCACTCGACGGCAGTGTTCGTTCACGGCTCATCGTGCGTCACTCCGTGCGTTGATTATCCAGGATATCGGGACCTCGACCGGCAGGAGGAACCGTGAGAGCAGGTAGATGGGGACCGTCACGGCCGCGACCGACGCGGTGATGGCGGCCATCGGATGCAAGTCGTACAGCGCGGCGGCCACCGGCCGCGGCAGCGTCGTCGGGACGTTGTCGGTCTGGAGTCCGACCGCGTGGGGACCGGTCGACTGCAGCGGCCCCACCCTGAGCGTCACCGTCGTCACCGTGCTGTCGGTGCTCGCCCCGGCCACCGCGGCGCCCGTCGCGTCGACGAACCGGTAGCTGTACGCCGGGCGGACCGCCTCCAGCGTGACCTCCCGTTCGACGACGCGCTCCACCGGGACGAGTGGCCCCTCGGCGCTCTCGGCCTCGGTCGCGGTGTAGACCACCTCGTTCGAGGCACCGACGGCGACGACACCGACGACACCGCCGATGGTTCCCAGGAGGAAGATGACCGCGAGCGCCTGCCCGTACGTGACGTGCGGGACGCGCGTGGGCGAGGGGCGTCCGGACGCCACCGCGTCGTAGCCGAGTGCCAGCAACACGAGGCCAAGCAACGGCACCCGGACGTCCGAACTCAATCGAGCGAGGCCCCCCGCGGCCGGAACGACGAGTGGGTTCCCACCGACCGACGGGACGACACCCACGACGTTCTCGCTCGTGACGGGTGGGGCACCCGCCGCCTGGTCCGTGCTCGGGTTCGCGTCGCCACGGGTCACGTACGCGCCACTGGCCGTCGTCCCGACGACCCGGTGCGTGACGAGTCGCGTCCCGTCGTCGGTCTGCTGTCGGAAGGTGACGATGTCCCCCACCTCCAACTCGCCGTCGACGAGGACGAACGCGTCGCCGGTGGTGAGTGTCGGGTTCATGCTGTCGGAGGTGACGGTGCCGACGGTGACGCCGAAGTAGGTAGTCGCCGCTATCGCCGCGGCGAGTAGCGCTAATACCAGGAGCGTCGATCGAACCAATATCTTGCCAGGCCCCGAGTTACGAACTAGGGTTTAGCGTTATCGTGAGGTCGCCGGTGAGGTCTTCCGTGCTGGAGAGGCCATTCGTGTCGACACGTAGCGCGACGGAGAACAGCGTCGAGTTCGCAATCCCAGTCAAACTCAGTGTACCGGTTTCCGTGACCGTGTACTCGTTGGAGCCGTCCGATATCTTGAATTGAACGTTGGCATCGGCATCCCCACCATCTGTTCCAGTCAGATTATAGCTGATGTCGATATCCTGATTATCGGTAGCATTGTGCTGGAAGGTGAACGCTGGCGTGCTCGTTGGGTCGCTAAACGTCCCCACATCCAGTTGAGAGCCTACATTGACACCCGCCGCTTTATTACTATCGATCGCATTCCCGATAGCGATATCCAACTCGTCGTTGGTGTTGGTCGAGACGATGTTGCTGGTTCCTGGGCTGAGAGTCAGAAATGCGCTCGCACTCCCGTCACCCTCAACACCAATTGATGCCTCACGCGTCAGCGTGAAACTGTTGTACGCCGCCGCGGTCAGCCCGGACGGGACGAGCACTGCACCACTGGCACCGAGGCCGTACAGGAGCTTTCTTCGTCGCATGAACCTCTCTACACCGAGAAATCACATATAACTCAGTCAGACACTTCACGTTCTGAAAACACCCTAACATATTGCGGCGCTCTAGCACGGTCTGGCCGTGCCGGAAGCGATAGGCCTTAGCCACACCCTCTGCTACCACCGAATGCGCGCCAAGGGAGCTTGGGCGGTTCAAGTGCTCGACTTGTAATCGAGAATTCGTGGGTTCGAATCCCACCCTTGGCTTGCGAGGGTCGAGCGCCAGCGAGACCCTCGATGTCACGAACGGCGAGCGGAGCGAGCCGTGAGTCTGCTGCGAGCGCTAGCGAGCAGAGAGCCACGCGTGGGATTCGAAGCCCACCATCTAGCGACCCACCCACACACTTTTGCCCACGGTCTGAAACCCACACGACAGGACCAACCATGGGAGCGACGCAGGAGACGGCGGCCGGGGAGGGGACGAACCGTGCCGGCGAGTCACCGGAGGTCGAGAGCCAGCCGACGACGGTCACCGAGGAGACGTCCGTCACCGAGGAGGGGACGGAACTGGAGCGGTCCATCGGCCTCGTCGGGGGCCTCTCCATCGGCGTGGGGACGATGATCGGCGCCGGGATCTTCGTGTTTCCGGGGCTGGCGGCCGGCCGGGCCGGACCCGCCGCGGCGGGGTCGTTCGCCATCGGCGCCGTGGTGGCGCTGCTGGTCGCGCTCCCGACCTCGGAGTTGGCGACGGCGATGCCGAAGTCGGGCGGGGGGTACTACTTCGTCTCGCGGGCGCTCGGCGCACTACCGGGAGCGGTGGTGGGGCTGAGCATCTGGCTGGGGCTGGTGTTCGCGACGGCGTTCTACCTCGTCGGGTTCGGCAACTACGCGGCGGCGGTCTTGGCCGAGGCGGGGGTGTCGGTCGGCGCTTCGGGCGTCGTCGTCCCGCTGGCGCTCGTCTCGGCCGTGTTGCTCACCGCGCTGAACCTCGTGGGGACGGAGAACGCCGCGCGCCTCCAGAACTACGTCGTCGGCCTGCTGTTGACCATCCTCGTGTTCTTCCTCGGGTACGGCGGACTGGACGCGCTGGGCGTGTTCGGCCGCACGAGGGTGCCCGAGCAGTTCCTCCCGTTCGGACCGATGCCGATGTTCACCACCGCGGCGCTCGTGTTCACCTCGTACCTCGGGTTCGCACAGGTGGCGACCGTCGCGGGCGACATCAAGCAGCCGGGACGGAACCTCCCGCTGGCGATGGTGGGGTCGGTGCTCCTCGTCGGCGTGCTGTACGTCTCGACCATCTTCGTCGCCACCAGCGCGTTCGCGGCGTCGACGCTCTCCGGGTTCGGCGAGACGGCCATCGTCGAGGTGGCCCGCGCGTTCGGCGGCGGCTCCGGCGCCATCGCCATCCTCGTCGCGGGGTTGCTGGCGACGCTGTCGAGCGCGAACGCTTCCGTCCTCGCCACGTCGCGGGCGCTGTTCGCGGTCAGCAAGGACGCCGTCGTCCCACGCCGCGCCAGTCGGATGAACCTCCGATACGGGACGCCGCACGTCGCGCTCGTGCTGGGCGCGGGGCCGGTGCTGGTGCTGGTGTCGCTGAACCGCGTGGAGGTGCTGGCGGAGGTGGCCTCGTTCCTCCACCTCGTGATGTACGGACTGATGTGCGTGGCGCTGATCGTGATGCGGCGCGACGAACCGGAGTGGTACGACCCGGCGTTCCGGGTCCCCGCCTACCCGGTGGTGGCAGGTCTCGGTGCCGTGGCGAGCTTCGGCCTGCTCGCGTTCATGCAGTTGACCTCGCAGGTGGTCGGCGTCGTGGTGATGCTCGCGGCGGCCGGGTGGTACCGCTACTACGCGAACGACGTCTCGCTGAAGGGGGTGATCTGATGGCCAACGGCCCAGAGGGTGACCTCTCCATCCGCGAACCGCCGAAGGTGCTCGTCCCCGTGCGGGTCCTGGAGGGGCAGACACTCCCGGCGTCGCTGGTCGAGTTCCTCGCGCCGGCGGACGTGGTGGTGCTCGGCTACCACGTCCTGCCCGAACAGACGCCGACCGAGCAGGCGAGCATGCAGTACGAGGAGCGCGCGCAGTCCGCCGTCGAGGACATCGTCACCGAGTTCCGGGAGGCCGGGCGCGAGCCCGAGACGCGCGTCGTCTTCACCCACGACCGGGACCAGACGGTCGACCGGGTCGCCGCGGAGGTGGACGCCACGGCCGTGCTGTTGCCGAACCCGACCGGTGAGATAACGGACGTGCTGGTGGCTCTGCGTGGCGTCGTCGACACCGGCCGGCTCGCGGACCTCGTCGCGACGCTCCTCCACGGTGGCGAGGGGCGGGTGACGCTGTGGGGGCTCGACACCGGCGGGTCGTTCGAGGCCGACGCGGCCGTCGAACACGCCCGTGACACGCTGGAGCGCCGTGGACTCGGGGCCGACCGTATCACGGGCGAGACGACGCAGACCGAACAGCCCGTCGTGGACATCGTCGGCCGCTCGGCCGCGTTCGACGTGGTTGTGATGGGCGAGGGTGGCGAGGGGCTCCTCTCGGTCCTGCTGGGTGAGGACGCCGAGCGGGTCGCAGAGGGCGCCGTCGCGCCGGTGCTGGTCGTCCGCCCACGACCGGACCCGACGGCGGAGTGACGCCTCTCGGGCGGCAGCGGACACCCGAGCGATGGGGCGTACGCTCGGGAGGTTGGAGATGCCGGCGCAACTGGTGCATCAGGCTTGGAATTGATTACCCCGTTCCGCCGGCAACAGGAAACGAGTCGGTGTCCGTTAAAGCTCTTTTGTCATCGGGTCGGTTGGTACTGGCCCTCACGGTGACAGAAAACGGGTTTCCGCGTCGACAGGAACGGTCGTCAGTCGAGGAGCCCATCCAGCAACTGGACCGCGAGTCGCTCGTCGAGCGGGTCGTTCGCGTTCCCACAGTGGGGTGACTGGACGCAGGCCGGGCACCCCGATTCGCAGGGGCACTCGCGTATCATCTCGCGGGTCGTCTCCATCAGGGCCTCGACGTCCTCGTAGCCCGACCGGGCGAGGCCGACGCCGCCGGGGTAGCCGTCGTAGATGAATATCGTCGGGACGCCGGTGTGTGGGTGCATCGGCGTGGACAGCCCGCCCACGTCGCGCCGGTCGCAGAGCACCGTCGTCGGAAACATCGCTATCATCCCGTGTTCGGCGGCGTGGATGCCGCCGTCGAAGTCCCCGCTGGCTGCCACGCTGTCGCGCTCGCCGTCGTCGTGCGCGCTCTCACGCATCGCCGACTCCACGTCGGCCGGGACGGTGAAGTAGAGGCCGCGGGTCCGCAGGCTCGTCTCGGGGACGTCGAGTTCCTCCTCGCCGATGGTCTGGCCGGTGCGGGCGTCCTTGCGCTCGAATCCGGTTATCTGCTTGCGCATCGTCACCTCGGCGAACCGGACCGGCACGTCGTCGCGGGTCGCCAGCCGCTTGCCCGTCAGGTCCCGTTCGACGGTGATGGTCTTGTCGTGGAGCGTCCTGGTGTAGTAGTCCGCCCACGTCGGCTCGAGTTCGGCGACCCGCTGGTCGAGGTTCAGGTCGCGTACCTCGTACTTGCGGCCCTGGTGGTGGTAGACGGCCCCGCGGTGGGCGTCGCGCAGGGCGTCCTCGAACGGGAGTTCGGCGACCACCTCGTCGCGTCGCGTGTCGAGCAGGCGGATCGAGCGGTCGTCGATGGTCCGGAGGTGCACGTCCTGCTGTGGGGCGCCGTCCGTCGTCCACCGGGTGCCGTCGGCCGTGGAGCGCCGCTGGAGGTCACCGGTCGACTCCAGGTGGCTCACGAGGTCGGGGAACGACTCCCCGAACCACCGCTCGTCGTCGGTCGAGAGCCAGTTCTCGCTGGCCGCCGAGCGCACGTGGCCGGGCGCGAGCTGGTCGTTCTCCGGGTTCGTCACCGCCCGTTCGGGGTCGCCCTCGAAGAACGCGTCCGGGTGGCGCATGAAGTACTGGTCCAGCTGGTCCTCGCCGCCGACGAGGACGACGAGCGCTGGGTCCGTGCCACGGCCGGCGCGTCCGGCCTGCTGGAACGCGCTCATCCGCGTGCCGGGGTAGCCGTCCAGTATCACGCAGTCCAGCCCGCCGATGTCGACGCCGAGTTCGAGGGCGTTCGTCGACCACACCCCACGCGTCTCGCCCGACTTCAGCCCTGCCTCGATCTCCGCACGCCGCTCGTCCGTCAGCGCCGCCTGATACGCCCCGACGCCCCGTGCGGCCTCGTGAGCGCCGCGTTTGCGGAGTTCGTCGGCGCTGTCCGTGGCGTAGCGTTCGGCGGTCTGGCGCGACCGGCAGAACACGACCGTCTGGTAGCCACGTTCGACGAGGTCCACGAACAGGCGCTTCGACTCCGTGTGCGAGGAGCGACGCCGACCCGTCCCCTCGTTCCCCTCGTGTTCCGGCGGGTTCCAGAACAGCCAGTGACGCGGCCCGGTCGCGGAGGTGTCCGTCTCCACCGAGACGAACGACTCGGCGGGCTGGGCGGTGACCGTCGCGGCGTGTTCGACCGGATTCCGGATCGTGGCCGAGCAGCAGACGTACTCGGGGGCGGCCCCGAACCGCTCGGCGACGCGGCCGAGGCGACGCAGCACGAGCGAGACGTGCGACCCGAACACGCCGCGGTAGGCGTGGACCTCGTCGACCACCACGGTCGAGAGCCGCTCGAAGAACCAGTCCCAGAGCCGGTGGGCGTGGGGCAGGATGCCGTAGTGCAGCATGTCCGGAGTCACGAGCAGCACGGTGGGCTGGCGCTCTCGGATGGCGGCCTTCTCCGAGCGACTCTGTCGGCCCGTGTACTGCGCGACCTGCACGCCCGACCCGAAGCCGAGCGCGTCGGCGAGGCCGGAGAGCGTCTCCTCCTGATCGTTGACGAGCGCGACCTGCGGGGCGACGTAGAGCGCCGTCCCGAGAGTGCTCCCGTCGTCGGCACGCTCGGCTGCCGCCGGGTCGTGCGCGGTCGCACCCATCGCCCGCTCGAAGGCAGGGACGGTGTACGCGAGGCTCTTGCCGCTGGCGGTGGGGGTCGAGAGGACGACGTTCCGCCCCGCCCGGACCGCCTCGACCGCCCGGTGCTGGTGCGCGTAGAGCCGGTCGATACCGCGGTCGGCGAGCGCCGACGCCAGCCGTGACTCGAGGGGTATCTCGTCCCCGAACGCGGCCGCTCGCCCGGCTACGATCTCGTGTGTCTGGAGCTGGTCGTCGAAGTAGGGTCGGTCACGCAGCCACTCGACGGTCTCGTCCACGCCTCAGTCCGCACGCAGGCGGGGCGGCACGCCACCCATCTCCTCGGCCATCGCACCCGCGAGAGCGAACACCGCCGCCTCGTGTTCGGGCTTGCCGCGGTGGATGGAAGTCGGCTTGACGTCCATCGCGTCGTACTCGGGGGCGGGGATGGGCTGGCCCGTGGCCTGCTCGTAGAACTCGCGTAGCTCCGCGAGGAGCCCGTGAACGTAGACGAGTTCCTGTTTTCTCATGTGGTATCAGTAGTGTCCCCACGCTCATATGCGTGTCTCAAGGGGTAATCGAGACGGTCGACGACTCGAGATTCGACCGGCACGAAACCCTTTTTTTCCGTGGCTGCAGTCGTTAGACCATGCCACTCGCCGACCCGACGCCGTTACACCTGCTCGCGTCGCTCGGCACCGCCGCGTTCGTCCTCGTGCTGCTCGTCGTGCTCCGGCCCCCGGTGACGCGGGCGACGCCCGTCGCGTTCACACCGTGGGCGTGTGTCGCGGCGTTCACCCACTACCTCGCGCTGGAGGGCATCTACCCACCGACCGTCGAGCCCCTGTTCGGCGGCACGCTGGTCGGGCCGACGGTGTTCGCGCTCGCCGGGGGGCTCTGGCTCCTGTTCCGTGGCCTCGCCGTCGTCCGCGACCGTGAGGAACGCGGCGTCTACCTCGCCGCGTCCGGTGCCGGCGTCGCGCTCGGACTGGGCGTGGTCACCGTCTCGACGCTCTCGTTCCAGCGAGGTGATGCGTTCGTCCTCGTCGGCGTCCCCACGCTGGCCCTGGTGCTCTCCGGCGTGGGCTACCTGAGTCTCGGGCTGGTCGACCCGCCGGGGTTCGCTCGCGCCAGACTCGCCGGTTACCTCGTCGCCTTCGCCCAGACGTTCGACGGGGTCGCCAGCGCCCTCCTCGTCGACGGGCTCGGACGCGAGGTGACCCGGCCGAGCGTCGAGGTCGCCTTCGCCATCGCCGGGACCGTCGGGAGCCCCGAACTGCTCGGCGTGGGCTGGCTGCTCGTCGTCCCCCGACTCGTCCTCTCGCTCGTCGCCGTGGCCGCGCTCACCCGCGGGAGCGTCGAGACGGAGGTGTACCGCGTGCTGGCGCTGGCGGTGCTCGTCGCCGCGGGTGTCGCCCCCGGAGTGACCGCGATACTGGAGGCGACAGGATGACCGGGGACGACTCCCCGTACGAGCGGGCGGTGAGCCGGAGTGGGTCGAAGGTAGACCGGGGACCCGACGCGTTCGGCGTCTCCATCGCCATCGGCGTGGGCGTGGTCGTCGGCCTCGCGCTCGGGCTGCCCGCACTCCCGTCGGGGACGGTGGCCGTCGGCGGGTTCGACGTCGACGCGGTGGGCGCCGTGCTGCTCGCCTCCGTGCTGTCCGTCCTCGTCGTCCCGCTCGGGACGTACGTGCTCTACCAGCTGTTCTTCTTCGCCGACCGGTAGCTCACTCGAACTCGCCCTTGCTCATGTCCGGTTCGGGCTGGGCGGTCATCCCCACCTGGTAGCGCGGCAGGTACAGCGCGAGGTCGGTGGTGGTGATGATGCCGACGGCGCGGCCCTCCTCGGCGACGGGTAGTTTCTTCACGCCGTTGTGACCCATCCGCTCGCCCGCGACGCGGACCGTCTCGTCCGGACCGATGGTGACCACGGGGTCGGTCATCAGTTCGGCCACGGTCGTCTCGGCGGGGTCGCGGGCGTCCGCGACGCTCTCGACGACGTCCGACTCCGTGACGATGCCCTCGATGCGGTCCTCACCCACGATCAGCGACCCGATACCTGCCGCCGCGAGCGTCCGTGCCGCCTCGGCGACGGTCGTCTCCGCCGCCACCGTCTGGACGGGTGTCGTCATGACCTCGCTGACCGGCGTGTCTATCTCCTCGTCTGACATGGGAGGATGGTAGAGCGGCCCGCGCATAAGCGGGGGACCAGCCGGCATATCTCGCCGGTCCCTTGGCTGAGGGCGACGATACGCTTTTTCTGTGACGATGCCACGAACGGGTATGGCACCGACACCCACGCCCCGGTACCGGGGACCCATCGGTCCGGATCGCATCATGGAGTACTGGAGCTGGGTGGCGTGGGCGCTGTTCCTGCTGGTGACGGTGGATATGCTGACGACGCTGTTCGCCGCGAGTGTCCTCGGCACGGCCGCGGAGGCGAACCCGCTGATGCGCTGGGCGCTCGAACGTGGACTGGGGACGCTGCTGGTCCTGAACCTCGCCGCCGTCGTGTCCGTCGTCGCGTTCTTCTACGCACTCGTCCAGATGCTCGAACGGACCCCGGAGCGCTACCAGTCCGAGTTCTCGCTCGTCGTCGAGGTGTGGCTCGGTCTGTTGCTGTTCGCGGGACTCGCCGTGTTCGCGAACAACCTCAGCGCCATCTTCCTCGGCCAGTCGCTGCTCTGAACTCCCCGTGTGAACGATTCACAGAGTTTAGTACCGTCGAGCGCGTAGTGTAGCTGGCGTGCACGGCGGTACCGACTGTCACCTTGGGTAGGGAGAGAGCACGGTTCCTGTCTGGCACGCCCTCTGCGGTTCTCTCAGAACTCGTGGCCGTGGCGCTAGACTCGGGTCTCAGCGACCGTCCCAGTCGGCGCGACAGTCTTCGTCACAGAAGTGCGCGCTCTGGACGTGGTCGTCCTCGACCCACGTCAGCACCCTGTGGCTGGGGCTGTGTACGATCGGTCGGTCGCAGGCCGAACACCTCGGCGCGTCGGCCTCGGTGACGTCCTCACCGAGGTCCGAAGTCGGGTCTACCATTACAGAACAGTGGCGCAGCGGCCCACTTAGCCCCTCCCGTTCGTGGGCTATCTTGCCGGCCGGTCCCTACTCGCTCCGGCGGTACTCGGGGTCGAACATCTGGACCGACATCGGGGCCGGGTCCCCCTCGGTGAGGTTGTACTCCGAGAAGTCGGTGACGCCGTTCTCCCGCAGGAAGTCCTCGTCGAGCACCGCGTTCCCGGTGAACTCGGCGGGGTCGCGCGACAGCATCTCGAGGACGGTGTCGGACAGGATCTCCGGGTGGCGCCAGTCGTCCTCCGTACCCAGGCCGAAGTAACGCGTCGCGCGAGTGTCGATGGCCGTCACGGGCCAGAACGTGTTACAGCCCACGTCCCACGCCGCGAGTTCGTCGGCCAGCGAGAGCGTGATGAACGACATCCCGAGCTTCGTCCAGGCGTAGGGGGCGTGCCCCGGAGCGCGGTCCACCTTCACCGGCGGCGCGTTCGTCAGGAGCCACGCGTCGTCGACCTCCTTCAGGTGGTCGAGGAACGTGTACGAGGTGATGTAGGTGCCTCGCACGTTCACGTCGGTCAGCAGGTCGAACCGGTTCGGTGGGAGGTCCTCGACGTTCACCGGCTGGATGGCCGAGGCGTTGTTGACGACGATGTTCACCTCGCCGAAGTGGTCGACGGCCTCCTCGAACGCCGCCTCGACGCTCTCGTCCTCGCGGAGGTTCAGTTCGATGGGGAGTGCGTCGACGCCGAGTGCCTCGGCCTCGCGGGCGGTCTGCTCGATGGTCCCCTCGAGGTCACGCTCCTCGCCGTAGTCGTTCTCCTCGCTGGTCTTGCCGGTCGAGACGATGTTACAGCCCTGCTCGGCCAGCGCCAACGCGAGGTGCTTGCCGATGCCGCGGGTGGTCCCCGTGATGAACGCCGTGCTCCCGGAGAGGTCGGGTTTCTCGAGACTCATGCGCCCGAGGTTCGGTGCCCCCCGTCATAAGACCGACCATACCGGGAATACCTCCACCGTGACCCGTCAGCGGTCGCGAGAGACACGCTCGCCCGGGAGGACGCGCGCACCGGCTGAGAGGACGACACCGGGGTCGAGGCTCGCGTTCACGCCCGTCTTCGCATCCGGGCCGGCGACGAGGCCCATCTTCCGGCGGCCCGTCGAGACCCGGTCGCCCTTCACCGTCATCTTCACGGCCGCGCCGTCGTGACGCAGGTTGGCGATCTGGGTCCCGGCCCCGAGGTTCACGCCTGGCCCGAGCACCGAGTCCCCGAGGTAGGTCAGGTGGGGGACGTTCGACCCCGCCATCACGACGCTGTTCTTCACCTCGACGCCGTGGCCGACGTGGACGTCCTCGGCCAGCAGGGTCGCCCCCCGGAGGTAGGCGTTCGGGCCGACGTCTGCACCCGCCCGGATCAGCGCCGGTCCCTCGACGACGACGCCCGGTTCGACGGTGGCACCCTCCTCGACGACCACGTCGCCGCGCAGGTCGGCGTCGCCCTTCACCGCACCGTCGACCCGTCGCTCCAGTTCGCCCAGTTTCCACTCGTTGGCCTCGAGGAGTTCCCACGGCCTGCCCACCCCCATCCACCGCTCGACGGGGACGGCGCTGACCTCGCGCTCCGCGACCAGCCGCTCGACCACGTCGGTGATCTCGTACTCGCCACGTTCGGACTTCTCGACCTCGCCGACCCACTCGCGGGCCTCGGCGGGAAAGTGGTACGCCCCGACGTTGACGCGGTCGCTGGGCGGGTCAGCGGGCTTCTCGACCACGTCCACGACCCGGTCGCCCTCGAGCGAGAAGACACCGTAGGGCCGCGGGTCGTCGACCTGGTACGCGCCGAGCGAGGGGCAGGTGTCGAACAGCGCCTCGATGCTCCCCTGGTCGTAGAGGTCGTCACCGTTCATGACGACGAAGTCGCCGTCGAGGTACCCGGTGGCGGCGTCGACGGCGTGGGCGGTGCCGAGTTGCTCCTCCTGGACGGCGTACTCGACGGGGACCCCGCGGTACTCGCTCCCGAAGTACTCGCGGACGGCGTCGGCCTCGTAGCCCACGACGAAGACGAGTTCGTCGGCCCCTGCGTCGACGGCCCCGTCGACGGTGTGGGCCACGAGCGGCCGGTCGGCCACGGGGAGCATCGGCTTCGGTACCGTCTCGGTCAGTGGCCGCATCCGGGTCCCCTCGCCGGCCGCGAGCACGACTGCTTGCATACACCATCCGGTCACGGCGGGCAGGGATATCGCTACCGGCTATCGATCGCGAACAGGCGGTCGACCGCTCCATCGGACGCTGACCGCGCTCCCGCGAGACGCCCGACGGCCGCTCTCAGCGCACGCGCCGTCTGGTCCCGGCACGGGATTTGAACCTTCGCGACGTCCCGGTCCGTTTTTGCCTCCGCACTGCACACTCCCGTCGGCATGAGCAACGTCGTCACCGTCCTCGCGTTCCTGACCGGCCTCCTCACGGGCGCGCTGTTCGCCTACCTCGAGATCCCCATCCCGGCCCCGCCGAGCATCGCCGGCGTCCTCGGTATCGTCGGCATCTACGCCGGCTTCAAACTCGTCGAGTGGTCGGGGCGGAGTTTCGACCTGCTCGGGGCGCTGGGGCTGGGCTGAGCGGGGCTGTAGCTGTGGTGTAAAGGTCCAGAACGCTCACCCGCTTCGAGCGCCGCAGGCGCGAGAAGCGCCTTTTTCATGAACGTTTTTCGAGCAACGAGGCGGCTCCGCCGCCTCGTGCCGTGCGAGCGGGCGCTGCGCGCCCGCGAGCAGAGAGCGGTGCGCCGCAGGCGCACCCGACGACAAAAAGGGTCAGTAGGAACGGACCTTCGGCTCGTACGTCTTCTCCTCCCCCTCGAGGATGACCGGCTTGTAGTAGAGCTTCGGCTGGCCATCGTTCCACGAGATCATCGTGTGCTTGAGCCACGTCTCGTCCTTGCGCTCCTGGTGGGCCTCCCGCCAGTGGGCGCCGCGGAACTCGTCGCGGGCCAGCGCGCCGAGCGTGATGGTCTCCGCGATGTCGATGAGGTTCCGCGTCTCGATAGTGTGGATGAGGTCCGTGTTGTAGGTGCGCGAGGGGTCACTGACGGCGACGTCCTGGTACTCCTCGCGGCACTCGCGGATGATCTCCAGCGCCTTCTTCAGGTTCTGCTCGCGCCGGAACACGTTGACGTTCTCCGTCATCGCCTTCTGGAGCTTCTGGCGGACCTCCGCGTGGTTCCGGCCGTCGTTCTCCAGCATCTCGGTCATCCGGGTGCGCTCGCGCTCGACGGCGCTCTCGACGACCGCGCCGGGGTCGACCATCGCGCCGTCGGCGGCCACGTCCTCGTCCGGGCTGTCGAGGGCACCGGGCGAGACGGGCGTGTCGAGCCCCGTCTCGTCCTCTGTGCCGGCGCTCGGGCCGGTCGGAATCTGCGCCTCGCCGAGGTCACGCCCCGCGGCGTGGTAGCCCGCGCGGGCGCCGAAGACGATGAGCTCCGGCAGCGCGTTGCCGCCCAGCCGGTTCGAGCCGTGGACACTCACGCAGGCACACTCACCAGCGGCGTAGAGCCCCGAGATGCAGGTCTCCCCGTTCTCGTTCGTCTCGATGCCGCCCATGTGGTAGTGCTGACCGGGCTTGACCGGCATCGGCTCCTCGAGCGGGTTGACCCCCTCGAAGTCCTCCGCGAGGTGGATTATGTTCTCCAGGCGGTCGACGATGCGCTCGTCGCCGAGGTGGCGCATGTCGAGGTAGACGTACTCGTCCTCGATGCCGCGGCCCTCGTTGACCTCGGTGAGTTCGGCACGGGAGACGACGTCGCGCGAGGCGAGTTCGCCGGCGTTGTTCGCGTAGCCGTACTCGAACATGAACCGCTCGCCCTCCTTGTTGTAGAGGATACCCCCCTCGCCACGGACCCCCTCGGAGATGAGGACCCCCGTGGACGGGAGCGTGGTCGGGTGGAACTGGACGAACTCCATGTCCTCGACCGGCGCGCCGGCGCGGTAGGCCATCGCCGGGCCGTCACCGGTGTTGGCGACGGCGTTCGTCGTGTGGTCGTAGACCTGACCGTCGCCACCCGTGGCGAGGACGACGCCGTTGCGGGCGTGGAAGCCGACCACGTCGCCGCTACGGATGTCGTAGGCGACGACGCCGTGGCACTCGCGGTCCTCGGGGTCGTCGTGGTCCGTGACGGCGAGCTGGGAGACGTAGAACTCGTCGTAGACCTTGATACCCCGCTTGACGACCTGCTCGTACATCGTGTGGAGCAGGTGGTGACCGGTCTCGGCACCGGCGTAGGTCGTCCGCGGGAACGAGAGGCCGCCGAACGGGCGCTGGCTGACGCGCCCGTCGTCCTCTCGGGAGAACGGCATCCCCCAGTGTTCGAGCTGGATGACCTCCTCTGGCGAGGTGCTACAGAGTGTCTCGATGGCGGGGGCGTCGCCGAGGTAGTCCGACCCCTTCATCGTGTCGTACGCGTGGTCCGTCCAGTCGTCGCCGTCACGGAGCGCGGCGTTGATGCCGCCCTCCGCCGCGCCCGTGTGGCTTCGGACCGGGTGGAGTTTCGTGACGAGGGCCACGTCCGCACCCTCCTCGTGTGCTGCGATGGCCGCTCTGAGACCGGCGCCGCCGGCGCCGACCACTATGACGTCGTGTTCGTGCATTCTATCGTTGTCTCGTGTTAGGATTTGTGTTACTTGAGGCTGTCTTTCGGGGAGGCTATCGGGGGTCGTCGCTCACCAGAACTTCAGGTTGCTCTTGACCGCCTCGCGCTTGAGCTCCTGTATGTGTTCGGTCAGCGGGATGTCCTTCGGACAGACCTCCGTACAGGAGAACTGGGTCTGGCACCGCCAGACGCCGTGTTCCTGCTCGATTATCTCGAGGCGACGCTGCTTCTGGGCCTCGCCCTCGCGCTCGTCCATCGCGAACCGGTAGGCCTTGTTGATGGCCGCCGGCCCGAGGTACTCGTTGTCCCCCGCCGCGATGTTACACGAGGACATGCACGCGCTACACCAGATGCAGCGCGTGGACATCTTGATCTTCTCGCGGTTCTCGCGGGTCTGGCGCTGCTCCTCCAGTTCGCCCTTCGGGTACTCGTCGGTCTGGAAGTACGGCTCGACCGCCTCCATCTGGTCGTAGAAGTGCTGCATGTCGACGACCAGGTCCTTCACGACGTCCGAGTGGGGCAGCGGCTCGATGGTGACGGTGCCCGGCGGCCCCTCGCTGTCGTCGAGGTCGGCGAGCTGTGTCTTGCAGCCCAGTCGCTGGCGTCCGTTGACGAACAGCGCGTCCGAGCCACAGACGGCCTGTCGGCAGGAGTGCCGGAACGTGAGCGAGGAGTCGTAGTGGTCGCGCGCGTACATCAGCGCGTCCAGCACGGTCATCCCCTTGTGGAACGGGACGGTGAACGTATCGAACCGGGGTTCCTTCTTGCCGGCGACCTCCGGGTCGTAACGGAAGACCTTCAGTTTCACCGTGGTCTCGGCGTCGCGGACCTCCTGCTCGGCCTTCTCCTCCATGAAGCCGTAGTCGACCTGCGCGGCCCGCGCCGCGCCGACGGCTTCGGTCTGTTCGACGGCCTCCTCGACCGTCTCCTGTTCCTCCTGTTCCTGTTCGGTGACTTGCGTGCTCATAGTATCCCTGCCATGGCGAGTGCGACGCGGATGCCCTGTGCGACGAGGACGACCCCACCCAGCGCGAGACCGTACTTCACGACGGTCTTCGGTGCGCCCGAGATGCCCTGGTTCACGAGGGCGTTGTAGACCCCGTTGACTCCGTGGAACGTGGCCGTCACGAGGAACAGTACCATCGTGAGGAAGTAGCCGGCCTGCTGCATCCGGAGGTTCGTCCCCATGAACGTGATGTCCGCGGCGTGGTTCACGAAGTGCAGCAGCATGAAGTGGAACGCCAGCACCACGACGAGGAACGCCGCGGTGAGTCGCTGGAGCAGCCAGCGGGTCCCCTTCGGCTCGAACGAGGAGTAGTAGTCCGCCATCTCAGAACACCCCCTCGAGGAACGTCGGCACGCTCGCGACCACGATGGCCGCGGTGAGGACGAGCGACGCGTAGAACGAACGGTCCTGCGATTCCAGCCCGATACCGAGGTCCACGAAGAGGAGACGGAGTCCGTTCAGGATGTGGAACACCGCCACCGCCAACAGCCCCACCTCCAGGAACCGGACCACGACGAGTTCCTCCAGTCCCTGGAGAGTGTTGGTGTAGGTGGCCCCATCGACGGTCGCCGTGCTCAGCACGGCGATGTGCGTGAACAGGTAGCCGATGAGCACCCAGCCGCTGAACTTGTGGAGTACCCACGCCCACATGCCGGCGGAGAACTCCTTCCAGCGGCCGAAGTCCTCGATGAGACCCCGGTCGTACGATTGGCTCATTACGTTGGAGTGTGCGGAGCACACACAAATAGAAGTTACTAAAGCCACGGCCACGACGGCCGGCGCTTACCGGGAGTTCCGGGGCCGGTCCTGACCCCTCCGCCGGGCACGCAGGCTCCTCCTCGTCCCGCTCAGGGCCGGTCGTCGGCCGCCTGCTCGTGTTCCAGCGCCCGCCGGGTCCGAACGTCCAGTTTCACGAGGTGACACATCGGGTTCCCCGGATACACGAGTGGGTTCTCGAGGGTCCCCACCAGCAACCCGGTGAAGGGTGCCTCCACCACGTCCGAGTCCGTCTTGAACGGGTTCGTGATGGTACAGATGCGGTCACCCTCGTACACGAGCGACCCCACGTCGTGGTGCATCTCGACGAGCCCACCCACGTCCGCCCGGAGCCACGTCTTCTCGTCCCAGCCCCCGATGACGGTCCGCCACCCCGGCCACTGGACGGACTCCGCGGGACGGACGCCGAACTCGGCGAACACCGAGAGCACGCCGGAGAGTGCCTCGTCGATGAGGTCACGCTGGAACCGGTGGGCCTCGCCCATCTCGATGGTGATGGTCGGCGTCCCGGCGTTCGAGGCTTCCTGCCGGAGCGTCCCCTCCGGCCCCTCGCCCGCGATGATGACGTTCGACGCGAACGCGTTGGCCACCCGCGCGACGGGTTCGTCCTCCATGTCGGCCCGCACGTGGAGCATGTTCGTCCGGCCCCGCGTGGAGGTGTGGAAGTCCAGCCCGATGTCACACGGGGCGATGAAGTTCCGGAAGACGCGGGCGGCGATGCGTTTCGCGCTCGTCGACGTCTCGTCGCCGGGGAACGAGCGGTTCAGGTCCCGGTCGTAGATGGGGAGGTAGCGTTGCTGGGCGATGAAGCCGGGGACGTTCAGCACCGGGAGACAGACGAGAGTGCCGTGGAGGTCCGAGTGGTCCCACTCGTGGGCCACCTCGCGGACGACCTCGATGCCGTTGAGTTCGTCGCCGTGGGCCGCGGCCGAGAGGAAGATGGTGGGGCCCGGATGCTCGCCGTTGACGATGGTGACGGGGATCTTGATCGGGTCGCCGAGGTACGTCTCGCTGACCCCGTAGCGGATGTTCTGGGTCTCGCCGGGGTCGACCCGGCCACCGTCGTACGTGAACGCGTCGCCGGGAGTGTCGGTCATGCCCCCACCCAGACGGTGGGGGCATAAAAGCGTGCAGAAGCGGGTGGAGGCCCGCGTGAGTCAGCCCCTCACAGACCCGTTCGGTCCATCGTCAGCGTTTTGCCCCCGCTATCCCCACGCCTGTTATGAACGACCCGGTCACTGTCGGGGTGTTGAGTCTCCACGTCTCGAAGGAATCGAAGGCCATCCTGAACGCGGTGGACGACCTCGGCCACGACACGGCGTGGCTGCGCTCGGAGAACACCGTCGTCGAGATACAGGACGGCGAGGTGACGCTCGAACCAGACGTCGACATCATCGTCAACCGGCTGTTGCTCTCGAAGGAGGAGCAGCCGGCCGAGGCGCTGGGGCTGGCGACGATGCTCGACCGCCTGCGGCCGATGTTGAACCACCCGACGGAGACCATGACCGCGATGCACAAGTTCGCGTCCGCGACGGCGCTCGCCGAGGCCGGCGTCCCCGTCCCCGACGCCCTGCTCGCGCTCTCGAAGGACCTGTTGAACGACCGCCTCGACGAGTACGGCGAGGAGGTCGTCTACAAGACCGCCATCGGGACCCACGGCGGCGGGACCTGGAAGATCGACGCCGACGGGCAGGTGAACCCGATGGTCGGCTCCCGGCAGGCGTTCCTCCAGCGATACCTCGAACACGACGCCGAGCGCCACTCAGACCTCCGGGTCTACACGGTGGGCGGACGCGTCGTCGGCGCGATGAACCGCTACGCCCCGGAGGGCGAGTGGCGGACGAACGTCGCCCTCGGCGGCGACGTGGAGGACGCGACGGAGAACCTCTCGCGGGAGGTCCGCGACATGGCGACGCGCGCGGCCGACGTCGTCGGGCTGGACTACGCGGGCGTCGACATCATCGAGGGGGAGGACGGCTACTACGTCCTCGAGGTGAACCCCACGGCCGGGTTCAAGGGACTGTTCCAGGCGACCGGGCGCTCGCCCGCCCCGCACATCGCCCAGCTCGCCATCGAGCAGGCCGGCGGCGAGGTGGCCGAGGAGAAGGTGTACGAGCTGTCGGCGTCGCTCGACGACTCCACGCCCGCCTGTACGCCCCGTACGGCCAGCGACACGCCGACCGAGCCGGTCGTCGTGGGCTACATCGAGGAGGTGGTCGTCGCCGGGACGAAGGGCCAGCGGACTATCAAGGCCAAGTCCGACACGGGGGCGACCCGGACCTCCATCGACGCGCGGCTCGCCGCCGAAATCGGGACCGGCCCCATCAAGGACATCGTGAAGATCAAGTCGGGGAGCCTGAAGTCCGGCCGCTCGCGGCCCGTCGTCGACCTCGTGGTCGGCATCGGCGGCACGCAGCACACCGTCACCGCGAGCGTCGAGGACCGCTCGCACATGGACTACCCCATCCTGCTCGGCCGCGACATCCTCCAGCACTACCACGTCGACGTGCGCCGGCGCGCGGAGGACGGGACCCAGCGGCCGCTGGAAGAGGCGGCCGAGGAAGAGGAGTAGACGGCCGGCGGTCGGGTCAGGACCCGCCCGACCCGCCGGGGCCGGCGCGCTCGCGAGGGACGGGCGCCCGGGCCGCCCGGCGGCGGAACCCCCACTCGAACGCGAGGCCAGCCAGCAGGCCCGCCGCGGTGGAGTAGACGAATCCCCACATCAACGCCTCCTCGACGACGAGTTCGGGCCCGGCACCCAGCAGGAACGACGTCCCCAGCCACAGGTCCGACGCCCACCGGACCAGCGCCCACAGCCCCTCGGCCGCCATCGTCGTGACGACGACGAACCCCACGGCGAACCGGGGGCTCATCTGGACGCTCGTGAACAACTGGAGTTCGACGGCGACCACGAGCGCCACGGCGGCCACGGCGACGTGGGTGGCGAACTCCGAGAGCGGGCCGGGACCCGCGAACTCGTAGACGACACCGGGGACGGCGACGAGGACGAGCAGCCACCACGGCAGCATCACACGCGAGGAACGGTAGACGGCCGGCGGCAACACCGCGAGGACGACGACGGCGGCCGTGAACGTCCCGCGCAGCGCCGACCCGGAGAGGAGTTCGACCACGACCAGCCCGACCAGCAGGACGACGAGGCCCCACGCGAGCTGTGCGTTCTGGCGCGTGTCGCGGACCACGGTGGCGAGGCTGACGAGGCCGGCAGCCTCCTCCCGCGATCCCTCGCGCAGCGCCTCGAACCGCTGTTCGCGGTAGTCCTCCAGCCGCTCTCTGAACGTCTCTGCCACCTCGTCGTACACACCGGTCCCGAACAGCGCGGCGACCAGCCCGCCCACGAGGTCGAACAGGAGGTCCGCGAGCGTGTCCTCCACGCCGTACTGGATGAGGACGGGGGCCATCCCGAGCGCCCGGGCGAGGACGCGCAGCGAGAACTCGAGCACCTCCCAGAGCACCCCGAGCGCGAGCGTCACGGTGAGGACGAGGACGAAGAGGAACCGTGGTGTGAGCCTGACGGCGTCGCTGTACTCGTCGATGGCCTTCACCGCGGCGTAGCCGACACCAGCGACGATACTCGCCGAGAGCGTGTGCGTGAGGTGGTCGAACCACCAGAGCCCGTCGTAGAGGCCGACCATCCCGAGCGAGTGGAGGAAGACGGCGGCAGTGATGAACGCGACCAGCCACGGACTCGCGGAGATGCGGTAGTCGCGTTCGAGCATCGCGGGCAAGAACGTCACCCCGAGCGCTAGCACCCCGTTGACGACGATAGAGGGGTTGCGGACCCACACCCCGAACAGGAGGATGACGACGATGGCTCCCTGGAGCAGCCGGGTGGTCGCTCTGCCGTACCGGTCCGGGAGCGTGGGGAGCCGCGGCATATCGGAAGGAGGCGGCGAGACGGTATAAGTCTCCGTCACCGCCACGAGGTCAGTCAACGATTCGCACGTAACGGGGAAATAGTGCAGTACCATACTGTGGGTCGATGATGGCAACGACGCACGCGCTGGCCGGCCTCGCAGTCGCCAGCGTGACCCTCCTCGTCGCTCCGGACCAGGCGCCGGTGGCGATGGCGGCGGCCGCGTTCGGGGGGCTGTTCCCCGACCTCGACCTCTACGCCGGGCACCGTCGGACCCTCCACTACCCCGTCTACTACCCACTGGCCGCGGCCGGGGCGTTCGCCTCGCTGGCGGTCGTCGGCACCGTCGCCACGCTCGCGCTGGCGTGGTTCCTGCTCGGTGCCGCCCTCCACTCCGTGATGGACGCGTTCGGCGGCGGCCTCGAACTCCGGCCGTGGGAGGGGACCTCCGACCGCGCGGTGTACGACCACTTCAACGAACGGTGGCTGGCACCGCGCCGCTGGATCCGCTACGACGGTGCCCCGGAGGACGTGTTGCTCGCCGGCACCCTCGCGGTCCCGGCGGTCGTCGCGGGGCCCGCGCCGCTCGACGGCATCGCGCTCGGACTGGTCGTCGTCTCGATGGGGTGGGCGCTCGCCCGAAAGTCCGTGGCGACGGCCGCCGAGCGGCTCGTCCCCCTCCTGCCGCCGCGGCTGGTCTCGCACCTCCCCGAGCGGTTCACGGAGGGGACCGCGTGACCGACGGTCCGACCGACCCCGTCGAACGGCTCCGGGCCGACCCGCACCTCGGCCCGGTGGTCGAGGCGCACGGTCCCGTGACGGTCGAACCGGCCGCGGACCCGTTCGCCCGGTTCGTCGTCGCTATCGTGAACCAGCAGCTCTCGACGCAGTCGGCCGCAGCCATCCGCGAGCGACTGTTCGACCGCTTCGAGGTCACCCCCCGGACGATACTCGGGGCCGACGAGTCGGCCCTCCGCGAGGTCGGGCTGTCGAGTCAGAAGGTCCGGTACGTCCGGAACGTCGCCGAAGCCTACGAGTCGGGGAAGGTCGACCCCGCTCGCTACGCCTCGTTCACGGACGAGGAGGTGGTCGACGACCTGACCGACATCGTCGGCGTCGGCGACTGGACCGCCCGCATCTTCCTGATGTTCGTCCTCGGACGAGAGGACGTGTTCCCAGTCGGTGACCTCGGCATCCGCAAGGCGATGGCCGCGCTGTTCGAACTGGACCAGTCCGACCGCGCCGCGATGGTCGAGACCGCCGAGCGCTGGGCGCCACACCGCACCTACGCCTCGCTCTACCTCTGGCGCTCCGTGGACTAGAAGAACCACCCGGTGAGTCCGGACTCGCCGAAGTACTCGCGGGTCCGACGCTTGCCCTCCACCACCGACCGCAGCACGTCGAGCCGGGTCTCCCGGCGCATCGAGAAGTGGCTGCCGGCGCGGAGTCGCACGCGGTCGCCAGACACGCCGACGACGCGACCCCTGACCACGCGCTGTCCGAGCTGTCGCACGTCAGGGGTGTGCCAGTGGAGGAGGAGACAGGCCGGGTCGCCCTCACTCGCCGGGACGGGCGCGACCGGGTCGAGGGTCGCCACGTCCCCGGGGACCTCGAACCCTCGGAGTGGGACCGGCGTGGGGCCGTCGCGCCCGCAGACCCCGAGCACCGCCCGGTCGTGTTTGCCGGCCTCTGTCGCCCCGAGTTCGACCACGGGCCACGCCGGGACCGCGGGGGCCGTGGGGGCAGGCGTTACCTCCTCGACACCGGTGGGGTCGATGCGGACCACGACGCGGAGGAGGTACCAGTCCATCAACAGGCGGCCGAGGCGGGACTCGAGGACGCCGTTCTCCGTGAACGCCCGGCGTTTCTCCCCGTCCGGTTCGTCGGCGATGAGGCCGGCGACGTACTCGGCGTTCGCACGAACGTCCGCGTCGTCCACCGTCGCCGTCCCCCGAACGAGCAGCGACGGGCCGCCCGACCCACCGTGCAGCAGGAGCGCCACGGCCGGGTTCTCGCGGACGTGCTCGACCTTCCCGGCGTACGCCGGCGGCGAGGTGACCACCACGCACTCGCGTCCCTCGTCGTAGAAGGGTGTCAGCGGGTAGACGACCGGCCGTCCCTCGCTGGCGGCGGCGAACTCGGCCGTCACCGAGCGGTGGACGGCCTGCCGGAGTCGGTCGTGGTCCACCGACGGCGGCGTCAGTACCACCGGTGGACACCTCGTGCGTCGCGCATCCGGTGTCAGAGGCCGCGTCTCACACCTAAATCTTCGGGTCGTGTGCACACACTACACGACGGGTGGAGTGGGGTGGGGTGGGTACCTTCCGGCCTCGCCGCTTGACCACCGCCCGTCAGTGCACCCTGGCGGTACCGTCGGAGAGGTGGCCTTCTCGCTCCTCGTCCTCCTCGCCGCCCGCTTCCGAGTCGGGCCGCTCGTCGACGCGACTGGCGGGGTTCCCGACCACCGTCGCGCCGGCCGGGACGTCCCTCGTGACGACGGCGCCGGCACCGACCGTCGCGCCCTCACCGACGGTGATGGGGCCCAGTAGGGTCGCGTTGGCCCCCACGGTCACGCCGTCGCCGAGCGTCGGGTGGCGCTTCTCGCGTGCCATCGAGGTGCCACCGAGGGTGACACCGTGGTAGAGTACCACGTCGTCGCCCACCTCGGCAGTCTCACCGACGACGACGCCCATCCCGTGGTCGACGAACAGCCGGCGGCCGATCTCGGCCGCCGGGTGTATCTCGACCCCGGTGAGGAACCGGGCGACCTGCGAGAGGGCGCGGGCGGCCAGCGGGTGGCCACGCCGGGCGATGGCGTGGGTCACCCGGTAGAACCAGACGGCGTGGAGGCCGGCGTAGAGCAGTACCTCCGCGGTCGAGCGGGCGGCCGGGTCGTTCTCCTTGGCGGTGCGGACGTCCTCGTGGACGGTTCGGCGGATTCGGTGTAGCGTGTCGAGCATGGGTGCTGTCGTGTCGAGTGGGTGTCGTGGGACGGGACCGCGCGTGCCCTGCAGGCGTGGCGGGAGTCGGCGGGCGAACGTGGAGAATCAGGCCTGTCGCCGACAGCGACAGCGAGGGCCAGCGCGAGCGGTCGGCTGCGGAACGGGGCGACCACGGCGGGCCGTCGCGGCCACGCTGGCGTGGGTCATAACGAGAGTCAAGCGCTGCGGAGGGAAAAAGTGTCGGTTGGAGACCTTGGCCTAGCTCACTCGAAGACGATGAGCACGTCGCCCTGGTTCACCGACTGGCCCTCCTCGACGGCCACCTGTTTGACCGTGCCGCCGTGCTCGGCGATGACGTCGTTCTCCATCTTCATCGCCTCCAGCACGCAGACCACGTCGCCGGCCTCGACGGTGTCGCCCTCGTCGACGTTCACCTCGAGGATGGTCCCCTGCATCTCGGCGTCGATGGAGTCGCCCTCGACGGTCGTCGTCCCGCCGCCGGACCCCCCGCCACCGCCGGAGCCACCACCACGCGAGGGGCGCGGACCGCTCCCGCCACCACCGCCACCGCGAGCGGCCACCGCGGAGGCACGCTCCTCCAGGTTGACCTGGAACCGCTTGCCGTTGACCTCGACGGTGAACTCGCGCTCGACCGTCTCCTCGTCGTCGGCCGAGGGCGTGGAGTCGGCCGGCCCCCACTTCTCCTGCGCCTCGGTCAGCCGCTCCTGTTCCATCGACTCGTCGAGGTACTTCGTCGTGTGCTCGCCGGCGAGGAACGGGTCGTCCTCGAGCATCATCCGGTGGAACGGGACGATGGTGACGATACCCTCGATATCGTACTCCGCGAGCGCACGCTTCGACCGGGCGATACACTCCTCACGGGACCCACCGTGGACGACGAGCTTCGCCACCATCGAGTCGTAGTCGGTGACGAGGTCGTCGCCCTGCCGGAGCGCGTCGTCCATCCGCACGCCGGGGCCGCCCGGCGGGTCGTACGTCTCCAGTTTGCCGCCTTGCGAGGGGGCGAACTCCTTGGCCGCGTTCTCCGCGTTGATGCGGAACTCCATCGCGTGGCCGTCGATCTCCACGTCGTCCTGCGAGAAGTCGATCTCCTCGCCGGCAGCGATGCGAATCTGCCACTTCACGATGTCGATGCCCGTGATCTCCTCGGTGACGCAGTGTTCGACCTGGATGCGTGTGTTCACCTCGAGGAAGTAGAAGTTCGCGTTCTCGTCGAGGAGTTCGCCGGACGCGCCGTCGCGGTCCTCCTCCTCGACGAGGAACTCGAACGTGCCGGCGTTGACGTAGCCCGCTGCGTCCGCACCGCGGCGGGCGGCCTCGCCGATCTTCTCCCGGAGCTCGTCGGTCAGCGCCGGGGACGGTCCCTCCTCGATGACCTTCTGGTGGCGGCGCTGGAGCGAGCAGTCACGCTCGCCGAGGTGCCGGACGTTGCCGTGGCCGTCGGCGACGATCTGGACCTCGATGTGCCGCGGGTTCTCGAGGTAGCGTTCGAGGTAGACGTTGTCGTTGTCGAAGTACGCCTCGCCCTCGCGCTTGGCCGTCTGGAGTTGCTCCTCGGCCTCCTCGGGGCCCTCGACGACCTTCATCCCGCGGCCACCGCCGCCGCCCTCGGCCTTGATGGCGATGGGGTAGCCGTACTCCTCGCCGAACTCGTGGACCTCCTCGACGGTCTCGCAGGGGTCGGTCGTGCCGGGGACGATGGGGACGTCGGCCGCGGTCATCGTCTTGCGGGCCTTCGTCTTCTCGCCGAGCTGCTCCATCGAGTCCGAACTCGGGCCGACCCACGTGACGCCCTCGGTCGCCTCGACCTTCGCGGCGAACTCGGCGTTCTCCGCGAGGAAGCCGTAGCCGGGGTGGATGGCGTCGGCGCCCGCCTTCTCCGCGGCCTCGATGACGGCCTCGTGGTCGAGGTAGGAGTCGGCCGCGCGCGCCGGCCCGATGTTGTACGCCTCGTCCGCGTAGCGGACGTGCCCGGAGTGTTTGTCCGCCTCGCTGTACACCGCGACGGTCCCGACCCCGAGGTCCTCGCAGGCCCGCATGACGCGAACCGCGATCTCACCTCGGTTGGCGACGAGTACCTTGTCGAACATTCCTTGACCCGTCCCTCTCCCGTCGCCCACGTCACTATTTCGGTTCACAGAGTCACAACACGTTGGAAGTTGTGAACCGCCGTCGGCCAGGAGGTTGACGCGGCCGCCCTCACCGCATCCGCGTCGTCCGTCCCGCTGCGGTCCAGGCGTCCTCGGGCGCGGACGTCGGGACCCGTGCCTCCCGTCGCTGGAGCGCCGAGACGCGACCGGCGAACGACCACCGTCGGGGGTTCCACGGCTCCTGGGCCGACTCCTCGGTGTCTGCGGCCGCCTCCAGCGCCGCGAGGTGGGCGTTCACCACCGCGGCGATGGCGACGGCCTCGTCCTCGCTGGCGTCGTCCGGGACGTCGAACTCGTACTCGTCGTCGCTCATCACAGCGGGATGTTACCGTGTTTCCGCGAGGGGTTCTCCTTGCGCTTCGAGCGCAGCACGTCGAGGTCGCGGATGAGACGACGGCGCGTGTCCTTCGGCTCGATGACGTCGTCGACGAACCCCCGCTCGGCCGCCGTGTACGGGTTCGCGAACGTCTCGCGGTACTCGTCGATGAGGTCGTCGCGCAGTGAGTCGGGGTCGTCGGCGTCGGCGAGTTCGTCGCGGTAGAGGACGTTCACCGCGCCCTGTGGCCCCATCACGGCGATCTCGGCCGTGGGCCACGCGTAGTTCACGTCCGCCTCGAGGTGTTTCGAGGCCATGACGTCGTACGCGCCGCCGTACGCCTTGCGCGTGATGACGGTCATCAGCGGGACCGTCGCCTCGCTGTAGGCGTACAGGAGTTTCGCGCCGTGCTTGATGATGCCGCCGTGCTCCTGGTCGGTGCCGGGCATGAACCCCGGCACGTCCACGAACGTCAGGATGGGGATGTTGAACGCGTCGCAGAAGCGGACGAACCGCGAGCCCTTGAGCGAGGCGTCGATGTCCAGCGTCCCGGCGTTCACGCGGGGCTGGTTCGCCACGACGCCGACCGCGTGCCCGTCGAGACGCGCGAACCCCGTGACGATGTTGCGGGCGTACGCCTCGGCCACCTCGAAGAACGACTGCTCGTCGACCACGTCGCCGATGACGTCGGTGATGTCGTACGGCTTCTGGGGCTGGTCGGGCACGACGTCCTCGGCGGCCGTACACTCCCGTTCCGGGTCGTCCCACGGCTCCACGCTCGGCGGGTCCTCCACGTTGTTCTGCGGGAGGTACGAGAGCAGGTGCCGGATGTCGTCGAGCGCCTGTTCCTCGGCCGCCGCCGAGAAGTGCGCGACGCCCGACTCGCCGGTGTGGGTCCCCGCGCCGCCGAGTTCCTCGAACCCCACCTCCTCGCCCGTGACCGTCTCGATGACGTCCGGCCCGGTGATGAACATGTGGCTGGTCTCCTGGACCATGAAGATGAAGTCCGTGATGGCGGGGGAGTAGACCGCACCGCCTGCACACGGGCCCATGATGGCCGATATCTGGGGGACGACGCCGCTTGCCTTCTGGTTGCGGTGGAAGATCTCGGCGTAGCCCGCGAGCGAGTCGATACCCTCCTGGATGCGGGCACCCGCCGAGTCGTTCAGTCCGATGATGGGCGCACCCGTCTCGATGGCTCGGTCCATCATCTTGGTCACCTTCTCCGCGAACACCTCGCCGAGCGACCCGCCGAAGACGGTGAAGTCGTGGGCGAAGACGAAGACGGTACGGCCGTCCACCTCGCCGTAGCCGGTGACGACGCCGTCGCCGGGCACCTTCTTCTCGTCCATGTCGAAGTTGGTCGAGCGGTGTTCCCGGAGCGTGTCGAACTCCTCGAACGTGCCGTCGTCGACGAAGTAGTCGACACGCTCGCGAGCGGTCATCTTGCCCTTCTCGTGCTGCGCCTCGATACGGGCCTCGCCGCCGCCCTTCTCGGCTTCGGCCTTCCGCTCGCGTAACTCGTCGATGCGGTCTTCCATCGTCACGGCGACCACCGTGTGATACTCATTGCCCGGCAATCGACGGGCCGGTGAAAAAGAGTTACCGAACGAGGCGGAACACTACCGGAACCGCGGCGGCCGGGAGAGTTTCTCCTTCAGCGTCCGGAACTTCGACTCGGCCACCTCGACCTGTTCCTGCGCCTCGGAGAGTTCCTCCTCGAAGGCGGCCTCGTCGGTCAGGTCCTCGAGGAACACGGAGAGACCGTCCTCCGACGGGTAGGCGCGGAGTTCGAGCCAGCGGTCCAGTTCGGGGATGTTGCAGTCGACCGACTGTGGCTTGCGGTCGTTCATCGCGCTGCGGATGGCGCCCTCGACGGCCTCGTCCCGGCCGAGCAACTCCCAGATGGTCACGTCCGCGCCGTAGTCGAACTCACCGTCGACCAAGAGGGTCTCGGCGGCCCGGTTCAGGTAGGTGACCTGCCAGTCCGTGTCGACGGCGATGTACCCCTCGCCGATGCGGTCGTAGATGCTCTGGACGCGCTCCTCGGCGCGCTGGGCGGCCTGTTCGGCCTGGTGTTTGGTCACGAGGTTCGAGACGCGGTTGCCGAGGACGACGTACTGCTGCGAGCCGACGCCCTTCTGTAGGTAGTCGGTGACCCCGAGGCGGAACGCCTCGCTCGCGACCTCCTCGCTCCCGCGGCCGGTGAAGAAGATGACCGGCACCTTCGGGTGGTCCTCACGGACGGCCTCGAGGAACTCCAGGCCGTCCATGTCGTCCATCTGGTAGTCCGTGACGATGCAGTCGGCTCCGTCGAGGTGGCTCAGGGCCTCCTCGGCGTCGAGGAAGCCGACCACCTCCATCTCCGGGTGTTCACGCTCGAGTGAGCGCTTGGTCACGTCGAGAACGGCCTCGTCGTCGTCGATGTGGACCACTCTGACGACGTTACGATCGGAGTCCATAGATGCGGAACACTCCCGACAGGTATAAATGTTGTTTCGGATATGGGAGTCGTTCACCCCCCGGAACCGCCGTATCTCGGGCGTTCTCCGGGCCGTTCTCCAGACGATGCGGGTTTGGTATCTGACAACCACCTCGACTGAGCGTCACTTTCGGCAGCAGGGGGAGCCAGCCAGAGCCGCGACTCCCCTCGGGACGGGGGTTCGGTACCGCCCGCGACGGGGCGGACGAGTCGTGGCCGGCGACGTCCCCGAACGCGGACGGGTGTCCGTCACTCGCCCGGTATCACGACCAGTTTGCCGAGGAACGACTCCTCGAGGACCGCACGGTGGGCGTCGGGCGTCTCCGCCAGCGGGTAGGTCCGGGCCACCTCCGGGACGACACGACCGGCCGCGAGGAGCGTCCCCAGCCGGGCGAGGACGGCCCCCGTGTCCGGCGTGTTGAACATCGACATCACCTGGAATCGGAGGTCCTTGAACTTCCCCGGCCCCATCGGGACGGGGGCGGTCGGCCCGGTGTTCCCGATGGCGACCACCCGGCCCCGCTCGGCCGCAACCTCGAAGTCGAGTTCGGCGTACTCGTTCGCGAACGTGTCGAGTATCACGTCCGGGGCCCCGGCCGCCGTGATGGCCTCGGCGAGGTCGGCCCGCGTGTAGTCGAGCACCGTGTCGGCCCCGAGCGCCCGGAGCGTGTCGTGGTACGGAGGCGAGGCCGTGGTCGTCACCTCCGCGCCCGTGGCGGCCGCGAGCTGGACGGCGACGTGTCCGACGCCACCGCTCCCGGAGTGGATCAGCACGGACTCGGCCGGTTCGAGCTCGGCGTGGTGGACGAGCGCCTGCCACGCCGTGACCCCGACGAGCCCCAGCGCCGCGCCCTCCTCGAACGAGCAGCCGACGGGCAGGACGGCCGCGTGGTCGCTCGGCACCCGGACGTACTCGGCGCAGGTCCCCTGGTTCCAGTTGCCCAGCCCGGTGGCGAACACCCGGTCACCCACCTCGAACCCCTCGACGCCGGGACCGACCGTCTCGACGACGCCGGCGGCGTCGGACCCCGGCGTCCACGGCAACTCCGGCACCGGGTACTCCCCCTCGCGGAAGTAGGTGTCGACGGGGTTGACACCGGCGGCTTCGACCCGGACCAGCAGGTCCCCGTGGCCCGGCTTCGGGCGGTCGACCTCCTCGACGGACAGTACCTCGGGACCTCCGTGCTCCGCGTAGCGGACGGCGCGCATACCCTCCTCTCACCCGGTGGAGCCTTCGCCCTTTCCCCGGCCCGGCAGCCGGACTCGACGGAACGGCGACGAGCCGCGGGGACCCGGCGCCGGCCCGGTGGGCTTTTGTCCCGCGCCGCTCCACCCCCGATATGTCGCGGAACACGCTCCGGACCATCCGAAAGCGGTACGAGGACGACGAACCGCTGACGATGCTGACCGCCTACGACGCACCCATCGCCCGTCTCGTGGACCGCGGCGGCGTCGACATGATCCTCGTCGGCGACAGCGCTGGCCACAACCACCTCGGCTACGAGGACACGATGCCCGTCACGATGGACGAGGCCGTCTCGAACACGGCGGCCGTCGTCCGCGGCACCGAGAACGCCTTCGTCATCGGCGACATGCCGTTCGGTTCCTACGGCGCCTCGATGGAGCAGTCCGTCGAGAACGCCAGCCGCTTCATGAAGGAGGCCGGTGCCGACGCCGTGAAACTGGAGACCGCGCCCGGTGGAGAGACCACCATCGAACTCATCGAGCGGTTCACCGAACTCGGCATCCCGGTCCAGGGCCACCTCGGGCTGACGCCACAGCACATGAACCAGCTGGGCGGTGCGGTCGTGCAGGGGCGCGAGGGGCCGGACTCGGAGTACGCGGACCTCCTCGTGGAGACCGCCCAGCGGCTGGAGGAGGCCGGCGTGTTCACGCTCGTCATCGAGGCGACGACCGAGGCCGTCGCCAAGCGCGTGAGCGAGAGCGTCGACGTCCCCACCATCGGCATCGGCGCCGGCCGCTACACCGACGGGCAGGTGCTCGTCGTCAACGACGTGCTCGGCCTCGGGGGCGAGGGGTACAGTCTCGCGAAGGAGTACGTCAACCTCGACGAGATCATCGAGGACGCCATCTCGGAGTTCGTAGGGGACGTGCGCGAGGGGCGGTTCCCGACGGCGGCGAACGCGTACGAGCCGATGGACGCGGAGTAGTCGGTCGGGCCGACTGTCGCCGGGGAACGGGGCCAGAGTGGGCGACCTCGGTCCCGAAAACCGCTGGAACGTTGTCTTTCCGTGATTCGACAGAGCCGGCCCGATGCGCCGGAACCGGCGGGATTTATGCCCGAACCGTCAGACCCCACGAACGGCAATGAAACTCCACGAGTACCAGGCGAAGGGAGTCTTCGCCGACGCGGGGGTCCCGACGCCGAAGTCGGCGCTCGCCTCGACGGTCGACGAGGCCGTCGACGCGGCCGACGAGGTCGGCTACCCCTGTGCGGTGAAGGCGCAGGTACAGGTCGGTGGCCGTGGGAAGGCCGGCGGTATCGAACTCGTCGACGACGAGGACGAACTCCGCGAGGCCGCCGAGCGCATCATCGGCATGGACCTCAAGGGCCTGCACGTCGACCGCGTCCTCGTCGAGGAGGCCGTCGACTTCGTCGACGAACTCTACGTCGGCGTGACGATGGACCGCGGCGAGGGCAAGCCGGTCGTCATGGTCTCGACCGAGGGTGGCGTCGACATCGAGCAGGTGGCCGAGGAGAACCCCGAGGCCATCGCTCGCGAACACGTCGATCCGGCGTTCGGCCTGCACCCGTATCAGGCCCGCCGCGCCGTCTTCTCGGCTGGCGTCGACCGTGACGTGGCCACGGACGTGGCGCGCGTGCTGACCACGCTCTACAGCCTGTGGGACGACAAGGACGGCACGGACGCCGAGATCAACCCGCTGATGATCACGAGCGACCGCGAGGTGATCGCGGCCGACGCCGTCATGAACGTCGACGACGACGCGCTGTTCCGCCACCCCGACCTCCAGGAGATGGAGGAGGAGGGCGACGTCGGCGGCGACGAACTCGAGCAGAAGGCCGACGAGTACGGCTTCGACTACGTCCGACTCTCGGGCAACGTCGGCATCATCGGCAACGGCGCGGGCCTCGTGATGACGACGCTCGACCTCGTGGACTACTACGGCGGCTCGCCGGCGAACTTCCTCGACATCGGTGGCGGGGCGAAGGCCGAACGTGTGACGAACGCGCTCGACATGGTGTTCTCCGACGAGAACGTCGATTCGGTCGTCTTCAACATCTTCGGCGGCATCACCCGCGGCGACGAGGTGGCGAAGGGTATCAACGAGGCACTCGAGAGCTTCGACGAGATCCCCAAGCCCGTCGTCGTCCGTCTCGCGGGGACGAACGCCGAGGAGGGGATGGAGATTCTGAACACCGACCTCGTCACGGTGGAGGCCACGCTCGAGTCGGCCGTCCAGCGTGCGGTCGAGTACGCGGAGGAGGAAGCATGAGCATTCTAGTCGACGACGACACGCGCGTGGTGGTACAGGGCATCACCGGCGGTGAGGGGAAGTTCCACACCGGCCAGATGATGGAGTACGGCACGAACGTGGTCGCTGGCGCGGTGCCCGGCCGCGGCGGCCAGGAGGTCGAAGGTGTCCCCGTCTACGACACCGTCTCCGAAGCGGCGCGCGAGGAGGACGCCAACGCGAGCGTCATCTTCGTCCCGCCGGCGTTCGCCGGTGACGCGATGTTCGAGGCGCTCGACTCCCCGGTCGACCTCGCGGTCGCCATCACCGAGGGCGTCCCGCAGCAGGACATGGCGAAGGTCTACCGCCGCCTCGGCGAGACGGACACCTACCTCGTGGGGCCGAACTGCCCCGGCCTCATCACGCCGGGCGCGGCGAAGCTCGGCATCCTCCCGGGGAACATCTTCTCGGAGGGTGACGTCGGGCTCGTCTCCCGCTCGGGCACGCTGACCTACCAGGTGGTCGACTCGCTCACGAAGCGCGGCATCGGCCAGACCACCGCGGTCGGTATCGGTGGCGACCCCATCATCGGGACGGACTTCGTCGACGCGCTGGAACTGTTCGAGAACGACCCGGACACGAAGGCCGTCGTGATGTGCGGCGAGATCGGCGGCGAGGACGAGGAGGAGGCCGCCGACTACATCGCGGAGTACATGGACACCCCGGTCGCCGGATTCATCGCCGGCCGCACCGCCCCGCCGGGCAAGCGGATGGGCCACGCGGGCGCCATCGTCTCCGGCAGTGGAACCGGCACCGCCGAGTCGAAGATCGAGGCGCTCAACGACGCCGGCGTCCCCGTGGGCGACACGCCCGAAGAGGTCGCCGACGCCGTCGAGGAGTTCATCTAACGGCCCCCTGTCTCCCGTTCTCGCGTCTTCACCGACTGTCAGCGGCCGGTCCGTTCGTCGGGCGTCCCCCCGTCGCCGAGCCCCTCGCACCCGATGCCGAGTCCCGCACCGGCCTCCGACCACCGGACGTCGACGAGCGTCAGCGCGTCGTCCGGTCCGCAGTCGGCCGTCCCCCACGCCTGCACCCGGTCCTCGGTTCGGACGAGGAACAGGACAGTCGTTCCCGGTGCGGGGTCCTCAACCGGCCCGGACACGCTCGACCCGGGGGGAAGGGTGAACCGGCCCTCCTGGTCCGCGGCTGCCGGCCACCGGACCTCGGTGACGTCGTCGGGTCGGAACAGTCGCGCCCCGGCGGTCCCGGTCAGGTTGTCGACCACACGTGTCTCGCCGAGCGTCGTCACCTCCGTCACCGAGTCGACCGGCCCCTCGATCGTCCAGTAGGCCAGCGTGTACGTGGCGTTCCCCTCGTTGGCGAGGGTGACCTCGATGTCCGGGGGCGGCGTCGTGGTCGGTGTCGGCGTGGCGAACGGGCCGGCACAGCCGGCGAGGAGGAGACACGCGACGAGGGCGAGCGAGTGCGAGCGGGGAGTCACAGCGTCCACTCGACGGCGTCGGCAATCAAGACTGGGACGACAGCACCTCGCGGAGCGCCCGTCGGTAGCGCCCGGCGAGCGACCCGACGAGGCGCCGTTCCGCAGGTTCGAACCCCTGCACCCCGAGCGCCACTCCGTAGGCGCACAGCCCGAGGGCTGTCCCCAGGACTGCGGTGGCGGCACCCCCGCCGAGCGCCAGTCGCATCCCGAGCGCCACCCCGACGAACGGCACCGCGGCGAGGAGCGGCCGGACGTGGGCACGGGTGAACGGCTGGAGGCCCTCGGCCCGGTAGAGGACGAGTATCTCCAGCCCGTTGTTCAGGGTGAGCATCAGCAGGTAGCTGGCAACGAGGCCGGGGAGGCCGAACTCGATGGTCAGGGGGATGGAGACGACGGCGAGGATGACGGTGACCACGGTGTTGACCACGAGCAGGCCGCGCTGGTTGTCGGTCATCGTCAGGAGGATGCCGACGCTCCCGGCGGCACAGGCACCGAACTGGGCGATGACGAACCCGGGGAGCAGCCACGCGGCCTCGACGAACGCGGGACCGAACAGGGCCATCACCGAGCGCCGGTAGACGATGGCCGGCACCGCGAGGCCCGTCGTGGCGAGGAGGACGAGTCGGCTGGAGACGTGGTAGAGCCGCGAGAGGGCCTCGTGGTGCCCCTCGTCGTTGAGCGCGGCCGCGACGGGCGGGACGAACTGGTTGATGCCGACCAGCGGCAGTCGGACGAGGTGCCCGACGAGGACGCCGACGGCGAAGATGCCACCGGCGGTCCCGCTGAGGAAGAGGGCGAGGAGGGGATAGAACCCGAGTCGCTGCGCGGTGGTGGCGAACGAGGCGAGGAACAGCGGGGCGACGAACCGGACGTAGCGGCGCTGGAGCCCCCGTGCATCTGGCTCACGCAGTCGGGGGCGGAGTCCACGCCGGAGCCAGAGCCACACGGCACCGACCGTCCCGACGAGTGCGGAGACGACGACGACGCCGACGGCGACGACGAGCAGACGGTCGAACAGGAGGACGCCCGCGAGGCCGACACCGAGCTGTGCGAACGGGAACGCGACCCGTTGCAGGACGTTCAACGCGCCCACCTCCTCCAGCCCCCGGAGGATGGTGACGACGGCGAAGAGCCACACCACGCCGGGGAGACCGAGCGCGAACACCCGGAGGTAGCCGACGAACGTCGCGATGCCGGCGTCGGCGGTGACGCCCGGCGTCAGCGACGCGATGGCGGGGGCCGCGAGGTAGAGCGCCACGCCGAAGAGGGCGGCGACGCCGACCTGCAGGGCGGTGCCGAAGGTGGCGACGACGTCGCGCTCGGCGTCGGTCGCTGCCGACGGGAGGTAGCGGCTGATGCCGCCACGGACGCCCATCGAGAGGCTCAGGAGGACCGCCTGGAACCGGCGGGCGACGACGAACACGCCGTAGGCCGCCGCGCTGAACCCGTTGGTCAGCGTCGCGGTGAACGCCAGCGCGAGCCCCTGTTCGAGGAGGACGCTCGGCACCGAGACGACGGCACCGTGGGCGACCCGTTCGAGCGCGTCCGCGAGTCGTGCCTCTACGGGGTCCGTCTCGGGCACGGGCCCCTCCGGCACTGCCTCCTCGGGCACCTCGCAGGCGTCGACCCTACCGGTGGGTGGACTGGTGTCGGCGGCCACGCCCGAGGGCCGCGGCGTCGGCTCAAAAGTCTCGTGGTCCCCCGGCAGGCGTCCACACGCGACTCAGAGCCACTCGTCGGGGTCCCGGTCCCCGTCGAGGATGAACGGCCCGGCCGAGAGGGTGAGTCGGGAGACCGCCGCCACACGGAGGACGTAGGCGGTCAGGACCAGGAACGGCGCGAGACCGACGGTGTATCCCACCGCGCCGACGACCAGGACGGTCGGGACGCCGAGGACGGCCCCGCCGAGCAGTCGGACGTCGACGGCGAGGGCCGTCGCGCTCACGACGATGGCCGGCAGGGAGACGTAGATGAGGTCCGCCGAGAGGGTGGAGAACTCACGCTCGAAGTAGAGCGATTTGAAGTACTCGCGGGCGGCCGCGAAGAACTGGAGTGCGTCGGTCAGGTCGGAGACGGCACGCTCCAGTTCGTCGGAGAACCGCGCGGCGTGCCGTGACTGGACGCGGCGGACGGCGTAGAACTGGCCGGCGTAGTCGTACTCCAGCGCTGCGAGCAGCTGGTCGAAGGTGTCCGTCTCGTCGGCAGTGAGCGTCCGATCGACCCGTTCGACGTCGTCCGCCACGCGTTCGAGACACGCGTCAACCTCCGCCTGCAGGTCGCCCGCCGTCGCCTCGTCGAGCCCTGGGTGCGCCGGCCCGACCGTGTCCTCCAGCGCCTGTGCGTGACCCAGCACGGCCTGCGTGATGGCCCGGAGGAACGGTCCCGGACGGGCCGGCGACACCTCCCGGTCGAGGACGGCCTCGGTCTGCCGTCTGAACTCACGCGTCTCCTCGATGCGCTCGCGCTGTCGACCCAGCGGCGAGAGCTCCTGCGAGACGAACAGGGAGGCGACCGAGACGACGATGGAGACGAGCAGGGTGACACCCGCGAGCAGCGTGTTCAGCGGCGTCGAGACGGTCCCACGGTCGGGGACGAGCAACTCCGCTCCCGGTGGCAGGGCTGCCACCGCGCCCAGCGTGAGCGAGAGCACCGCGACCAGAGCGCCAGGACGACCACCCGCCGGTCGCCTGTGAGCAGGAACCAGCGCCACGGCCGGGGGCCGTCGGTATCCGTCGTCACGCTCACCGTCGGTCGGCTGTGAGATAAAACCGGGAGCAGCGGCGGGCGGCACGACCGCACACCCTTAAGTGTCGGGGCGATGAACTCCCGCCGTCATGAGCGACAACGGACTCGGCAAGAAGGTGCTGGTCGTCGGCGTCGTCATCGGGGTCCTCGCCATCGTCGTCCGCCGGTTGCGCAGCGGCGCGGCCGAAGACGAGGAGGAGGACGGCATCGACCGCATCGACACGGGCAACGAGCGCAACGAGGAGCCGGTCGACACTGGGCTGGACCGGGTCGACACGGCCGGCGACGACGAGGACGACGCCACCGTCCCGGTCGCGGCCGAGGGTCGGTTCGCCCACCTCGACCTGTTCGACTACGTCGCCATCCTCGCCGCCGCGGTGAAGGCCGCGAAGTCCGAGTACGAGTCCCGTAGCTGAACCAGCCTCCTCTCCTGCCGTCTGCCTCGCCGCCACCGAAAGTGTGAGGTGTGCGACCCCCGCGGGTTGTGCCATGCACGAGGCCGACTTCGGCGTCGATGGACAGTCTGTCGTGGTGACAGGTGCGAGTCAGGGTATCGGCCGCACCATCGCGGAGACGTTCGCCGCCGGCGGGGCGGACGTGGCTATCTGCTCGCGCAGTCAGGACCGTATCGACCCGGTCGCCGAGCAGATCGAGGCCGAGACCGACGCGCGCTGTCTCGCCGTCGAGTGTAACGTCCGCGAACGCGACGAGGTGGAGGCGTTCTTCGAGGCCGTGAACGATGAGTTCGGTGGCATCGACACGCTCGTCAACAACGCCGGCGGCGAGTTCGTCGCCGCGTTCGACGACATCTCGCCCAACGGCTGGAACGCCATCGTCGACCTGAACCTCGGCGGCACCTTCCACTGCACGCAGGTCGCCAGCCAGTACATGCGCGAGGACGGTGGTGGCGTCGTCGTGAACATGTCCAGTGTGAACGGGCAGCACGCCGCCCCCAACGAGTCGCACTACTCGGCCTCGAAGGCCGCCATCATCCGACTGACCGAGACGCTCAGCGTGGAGTACGCGAGCCACGGCATCCGGGTGGTCTGTGTCGCCCCCGGCCTCATCCAGACCCCCGGCGTGGCCGAGACGCTCGGCATCCAGTCCGAGGACATGCCGCCGCGAGAGGCCGTCGACCGCCGCATCGGCCACACCGAGGACATCGCCGACGTGGTCCAGTTCCTCGCCTCGCCCGCCGCCGCGTTCGTCAACGGCGAGACGTACACGGTGAAGGGTGTCCCGCGTGCCGGGAACTCGATGAGCGCGGACCTCGGCCTGCAGTAAGTCGCTCGGTACCACCCGTCTCTTCCTCCGGACACGCCGATAGGTGAGCGACGGCACCGCTCGAGTGGCACGTCGAGTACGGCAGGACGAGCCGAGGAGCGTCGAGACGAGGCACGGCGAAGCGACGGACGAGCACCAGGCCGAGCGGCCGACCGCAGTGTGATCACAGCCCGCCGATGATGCCGCCGTCGTCGTCACTCGAACTCCCGCCGAGGACCCCACCGATGATGCCGCCGTCGTTCGGCGTTGGCGTCGGCGTCGGCGTCGGCGACGCGGTCGGCGTGGGCGTGGGCGACGCAGTCGGCGTCGGCGATGGCGTCGGCGTGGGTGTCGGCGTCGGCGTCGGCGATGGCGTGGGCGTCGGCGATGGCGTGGGCGTCGGACTTGGTGTCGCCGTAGGTGTCGCGGTCGGCGTCGGTGAGGGCGTCGCCGTGGGTGTCGCGGTCGGCGTCGGTGAGGGCGTCGCCGTGGGTGTCGGTGACCGCGTCGCGGTCGGCGTCGGTGTGTCCGTGGCCGCTGGCACGGCGTTCGTCGGCTGCACCGCGATGGTGCCGGCCGTCGACGCGAGCGTCAGGGCGACCGCGACAGCGCTGGCCGCGAACAGGGCGAACGCGGCGAGCCGGACGGTCGAGCCCCCGGGCCCGCTCGGGAACCCGACCCCGGACCCGGTGCCGACCCCACCGCTCGGGTCGGGGGCGGGGCCGTCGTCGACGGCCGACTCGACGGTCGCTGCCTCGGCCGCCGGTGGGTCCCCGATGTCGAGCCACGACGCGAAGTCGAACCCACCGGTCTCGGACTTCCATGCCACCGACTCCCGCGGTCGGCGGCGGCTCGGGAGCGCGTCGGCCAGCGCCGCGGCGGCACCGACGACGACACTGAGAACGAGTCCCGAGAGGGAGCCGGAGCTGCTGGCCGAAGCGTCCCCACCGGTCTTCACGCGGGCACGGTCGAGTCTCACCTCGCCACGGGTGACGGACGCCTCCCCCTCGCTCGTCTCGCCAGCCGCCCTGTTCGTCGACTCGCTCCGCTCCGAGAGCCACTCGTCGAAGTCGAAGCCGTCGGGTCTGTACCCCCCGTCGGTGCGTGAATGGGGCTCACCACCGTCGTCCCCGGGTGTGCCGTCTCTCGTCATATGGAGTGCTCGGTTACCAGTTCGTCCTTCAGGACTGTCCTAAGTCCGTTGCCGTCTCTCTCCGGACTCTTTTAATACGAGAGCCGGAGCGGCTCGCCGTCTCGGCAAGCGTTTAGCGCGAGCGGGCCCAACAGACCGCTATGTCGGCAGACCCGCCCGGCCCGAAGGGGGTCCCCCTGCTCGGGAACACGGGCCAGTACGCCCGCGACCCGTTCCGGTTCATGACCGCCGTGGGTGAGGCCTACGGCGACCTTGCTCGCCTCGAACTGGCCGGCGAACCCACGTTCATGCTCACGAACCCGGCAGACATCGAGACGGTGCTCGTCGGGGACGGCGACTCGTTCGTCAAGCCGGAGTTCGGCGGCGACGACGCCGTCGAGAACCTCCTCGGGAACGGCCTGCTCACCAGCGAGGGCGAGTTCTGGCGTGACCAGCGCCGCCTCGCCGGGCAGGCGTTCGACCCGAACCGCATCTCGGACCTCGCGGGGATGATGGTCGAGCACACCGAGTCGATGGTCGAACGCTGGGAGCCGGGCGAACCCATCGACGTCCGCACGGAGCTCGCGAAGGTGACGGTCCGCATCATCGTGAACGCGATGTTCGGCACCGACGTCGACCGCGAGACGACCGAGCGGGTCCAGGCGGCGCTCGAACCGCTGGGCGAGCGGTTCGAACCCGACCCGCTACGGTTCCTCACGCCGAACTGGCTCCCGACGGCGGAGAACCGCTCGTTCGGCGAGTCGGTCCGGACGCTAGAGGGCGTCCTCGACGACATCGTCGCCGAGCGGCGCGCCGCAGGCTACGCGGAGGGCGACGACCTGCTCTCGGTGCTCTTGCGGGCACAGGACCGGGGCGAGCAGGCCGACAGCACCCTGCGCGACGAGATGATGACGATGCTGTTGGCGGGCCACGACACCACCGCGCTCACGCTCACCTACACCTACTACCTGCTCGGCAAGCACTCCGAGGCGAAGGCCCGACTCCACGAGGAGGTGGACGCGGTGGACGGCCGACCCACGGCCGCCGACGCGATGGGGTTCGAGTACACCTCGAACGTGCTGAACGAAGCGATGCGGCTCTACCCGCCGGTGTACGTGCTGTTCCGGTCACCGACCCGCGACGTGGAGTTCGGCGGCTACCACGTCCCTGAGGGCGCGTTCCTGATGCTCCCGCAGTGGGTCGTCCACCGGAGCGAACGGTACTGGGAGGACCCGCTGGCGTTCGACCCGGACCGCTGGGACCGGCGGGAGCGCCACCGCTTCGCATTCTTCCCGTTCGGCGGCGGCAAGCGCATCTGCATCGGAAAGCAGTTCTCGCTCCTCGAGTCGAAGCTCATCCTCGCGACGGTGGCGAGACACTACGACCTCGAACTGGTCGACGACGGTGAGTTGACGCTCCGGCCGACGCTGACGATGCACCCGGCCGACCCCGTCGAGGTCGTCCCGCGGCCTCGCTGAGCGCCTACGTCCGCTCCAGCCGCGACAGCCCGTTCCAGATGGCGTCGACCATCCGCTCCTCGCCCGTACCCTCCGCCGCGTCCCACCCACGGGCGAGGGCGTCCTCGAGGACGGGTAGCGAGTGGTTCTCGAAGTTGGCCATCCCGCGGAACGCCTCGAGGGCCTCGTGTTCGGTGTCACCGAACGCGCCGCTCGGCGTACCCTCGTAGAATCCCATCTCGGCGAGCGTCGCCAGCACCGCCTCGGCGGTCTCGCCCTCGAGCGAGCGCGTCTCCTCGGGTTCGGCCCGCTCCAGCAGGGTCACGTCGTATATCTTGAACACGCGCTCGAGTTCGTCGATGGGGTGCTCGTGGTCGTCGACGCGCACGTCGATCCAGCGGTCGTTGCCGCCGTCGTAGCCTCCCTCGGGCTTGGCGACGTACATCGCCGCGCTCTGCTCGCCGCGGGAGTCGCCACCGGCTTCGTTGCCGGCGTGGAGCGCCGCCAGCAGTCGCTCGGGCAGGCCGCCGGCGGTGGTCTCGAAGGCGTCGGCCATCGCCTCGAGCGTCTCGTGGTTCTCGAGGATGTTCCCCTGGACGGTGTAGTGCTCGCCCTGGAGGTCACCGGCCACGTCGAAACACTCCTCGCCGGTGAACGCGGCGACGGAGCCGTCGGCACCGACGACGCCGACCTGCCGGGAGGGAGCCTCGTCGTCGGCCTCGGTCAGCGCCTCGACGGTCTCGCTCGCGCTGTGACCCTCGCGCAACAGGTCCAGCCCGTTCGGGCCGTAGGCGACGTTGGCGAACGACTGCGTGGCGATGGCTCCCGCGTCGGCGCTCACGAAGGGGACGACGCTCCCGACGCTGACGAACTTCGACTGGACGGCGACGCCGACGGCGTCGTGGTCCGGGTCCCGGGCGACGATAGAGAACGTGCTGGGCCGTGGTGTCGGCATACGCCGATCGACGCACGGCGGCAGGAAAAGCGTTCCCGGCTACCCGTCTCTCACCTCCGGCGTGTCCGTGGGCGTCTGCCCTTTCCGTGCGGTCAGTGGTTGTTCGCTGACGAGTTCGCAGTCGAACGCCGGGTGCTCGGCGAGGTGACGCAGCACCATGTGCCGGCGGCCGCCGGTCAGCCCGGTCCGGCCGAGGTCGTCGGCCGTGAACTCGGCCGGCAGGCGCTCCCAGAGCCGCTCGAGCGCACGGACGGAGTCGAACACCTTCCGGTTGCCAGCCGAGTCCGCACGGCGTCGGGCGACGACGTAGGAACCGTCGGGCCGGTGTTCGCCAGCGGTGTGCAGGAACTCCTCACGACGGACGAGGGCGTCACCGAGTCGCTCGCGCAGGCGACGGGCCTCGGCGTGGCTCAGGACGTGTGTCTCCTCGCCGAGGCTGAGCAGGACCACCGTCCCGTCTGCTTCGGCGTCGACGGTGCCGGCGCGGCCGTCGGTGTCGGTACCGTGGCCGTCGCTCTCGGGCGGGGCGCCCTCGGCTGGTCGTGACTCACCGGAGAATTTCTCGACCGCCCGCGGTGGGCCGCGAGCACGATGCATCGTACGTGTCGCTGTCGGATGGCATCACCAACACGTAGCGCCGGGCGCGACGTGAACCCTGTGGTCGGACAGGTCGACCTGTACGACCCGGTCGGCCGGTGCGGCCCCGACCCACCGGGCTTTTGCCCGGCACCCTCCAAGCGTGGGTATGCGAATCCGGGGCGAGCGCGAGTGTCAGGACTGCGGGACCCGGTGGTCGTACTACGAGACGGCCAGCGTCGAGTGTCCCTCGTGCGGGAGCCTTCGGAGCGTCGGCGTCGAGGAAGAGCGGACGCTCCACACCGCCTCTCCGCGGGAGCTGGACCTCACCGACGTCCGGAACGACGTGGACCGGCGACCACTCCGTGAGGTGGCCGAGACGGCCGCGGACCGTTGCCGGGAGTACGTCCGCGGGTACGGCTGGATCGACGCCGGCGAACTCCGGCGACTGGACGACACCTACCTCGCCGCGCAGGAACTCGGCCACGTCGGTGGGCTGCTGGGGCGACGGCTGGAGGTGGACGAGGACGAGGAATTCTACCTCCTCTCGCTGCTGCGCGGGGCCGACCAGGACGAACGGCCGGCCGTCGACGAGGTGCCCGACTCCCTGCGTGCCGGGCGAGCGCTCGCCTACGCGGCGGCCGTCGACGCCTACCGGAGCGACCTCCGCTCGATTCTCGAGGAGCGGCCGGACCCGGCGGCCTCGCAGGTGCTCGGTCCGGTCGGCGAACACGTCAAGCGCATCCGGGCCATCGACGGGGAGGTCCCGCCCGAGGAACCCGAGACACTCGTCCGGGCGGTCCGTGGAGTGGCGGAGTACCTCCTGGCGGAGGACGAGGCGGCGCTGGCGGAGGCCGCAGACCGGCTGGACCGGCTCCGGTGAGTACGCACCGCACGCACCGCTGGTGTCGGCTGGGGGCGGACAGGCGGCACGGGCGGTCCCGGAGCGCGGTGCCGCACGACCGCGAGACGCTCCGGGCGAGGGTCACGTCACGGACGGGGGTGGTCCCGGCATCCGATTTGAACGCTCGGCTCCCAGGGCGAGCGCGACGATAGAACGATACCAGTGGGTGGCCAGCGCCCGTCAGTGACGCTCTTCGACGTCCACGATCACCGACACCGCCTGAAACTGCTGAAGGACGCCGGGCACACCACGGTCGTCGAGGACCGCGACGGGGTGCCCTGCCCGGTCTGTGGCGACCCGTTCCGCCGCGCGCTCCTGACCGAGCGGCCCGGTCGCTCGTTCGACGGGGTCGACGGCGGCTTCTGCGTGGGCCGGGACGCGGACCGACTCTACGTGTTCACCCACCCCTGAGCCGGACGAGCAGGTCGCGGTCCAGCGTGTCCGCGGGCAACTCCGTCACCCACGCGACGGCCTCGATCTCCTCGTCGACCAGTCCGGGGTCGTCCGTCGTCTGGGCGTCGACCGCGGTGGCCCGGTGGATGGCGAACCGGAACGAGCGCTCCTCGTCCGGGGCGCCCCCACGGCGGCGGATCACGTTCCGCACGACGGCGAGTCGCTCGCCCGGGTCGACGGCGACCCCGGTCTCCTCGTCGAGTTCGCGGACCAGCGCCTCCGCGTGTGTCTCGCCGGCTTCGACTTCGCCGCCCGGGAGGAGCCACCGCCCGTCCTGCTTCACGAGGAGGACCTCCCCGTCGCGTTCGACGAGGGCGCCGACACCCCAGTCGAGCCCCCCGTCGATGCGTTCGCGGGCGGCGACCCACTCCTCTTCCGCGGCGTAACTGACACGTTCGCGGCGGAACTCGCCGGCCTCGCGCCACGTCCGGACCTCGGTGGCGTCGTCCTCACTCACGACGGACGCACCCCCGCGACACGGAGCACTCGCTCGAACAGGGTGTCCGGGAGACCGTCGGTCCGTTCCGGAATCGAGTCGAACCACTTGGCGTCCCGTATCTCGTGCGGCGTCACGCCGAGGTCACGCGTTAACTCGGTGGTCTGTGCCGGCGCGTCGAACACCGTGAGGTGGCCGAGTGCCGCCGTCCCGTCGTGGACGAACCGTTGCTCGACGCGCGCGACGACACCGGCTACGTCCACGGAGAGCCCCGTCTCCTCGTCCACCTCGCGGACGGCCGCTTGGGCCAGCGACTCGCCGGCCTCCACCCCACCGCCGGGGAGGACCCAGCCGTCGCTCCAGGCGTTCTGCACGAGGACGAACCGCACCCCGTCGTGCACCACGGCCGTGACGTACCGGTCACGTCCCTCGGCGAGCGCCTCGCTGACGGTGGTCCAGCCGTCAGCGTCCACCGGTACCTCGTGTCCCGCGACCACGGGTGCTGACCGCATTGCGACCATCGTTCAGGGCAGGTCCACGTCGATACCGCTGCGCTGGCTCGCCGCCTTCACCGTGTTGTACAGCAGCATCGCGCGGGTCATCGGCCCGACGCCGCCGGGCACGGGCGTGATGGCGCTCGCCACCTCCTTCGCGGACTCGTACTCCACGTCGCCGACGGCCTCGCCGTCGACGCGGTTGTAGCCCACGTCGACGACCGTCACGCCCTCGGAGAGCATCGAGCCGTCCACCAGTTCGGGGACGCCCGCGGCGGCGACGACGATGTCGGCCTGCTTCGTCTTCGCGGCGAGGTCCTCGGTCCGCGAGTGACAGAGCGTCACCGTCGCGTTCCCGTCGTCGGCCTTCCGGGCGAGGAGGTTGGCCAGCGGCGTGCCGACGATGTTCGACCGGCCGACGACGACGGCGTCGGCCCCCTCCGTCTCCACGCCGGTGTGTTCGAGCAGTTTCTGGACACCGTGGGGCGTGCAGGGGCGGAACCGGGGGTCACCACGGACGAGGCGCCCGACGTTCTCGGGGTGGAACCCGTCCACGTCCTTCCCGGGGTCGATGCGACGGACGACCTCCTCGTAGTCGACGTGGTCCGCGACAGGGTGCTGGACGAGGATGCCGTCCACCTCGTCGTTCGCGTTCAGGTCGGAGACGGTGTCGTAGAGTTCGTTGGCGGGGGCGTCGACGTCCACCTCGACGTGGAACGACTGGATGCCGAGTTCCTCGCAGTCGCGCTGTTTCATCGAGACGTAGGTGGCACTGGCGCGGTCCTCGCTCATCAGCACCGTGGCGAGGCCCGGCTGGTGGCCCGCGTCGGTCAGCGTCTCGATGGCACCGCGCAGCGACTCGCGTACGTCCTCGGCGACGGCGTTGCCGTCGATGACCTCTGTCATTGTGTCAGAGGCGGACGCCGGGTGGCTTGAACGCCACGGAACCGCGGCCGGCACGGGAGTCAGGGACAGTCCTGGCTCCCGAAGGACCGGGCCTCCGGACCCTGCCGGACGAGTTCGACCGCCCCCGAACCGAGGTTCACCAGCGCCACCTGCCCGCCGTAGCCGTGTGTCTGGTCGTGGCCGCGGACGACCACGCAGGACACGCCGTCCGGAATCTCGTAGGTGTCGGAGCGAGTGAACTCGCGGGTGCCGTGGGGGTGGGTCAACTCGCGCCGGCCGAGACGGGTCCCGTCGAGTCGTTCGACCTGCCACCAGTTCGCGTAGCCCTGCTCGCCGTCGTCGTCGTGGTGGAGGGTGACGTCGAAGGTGACTGCAGCGCCCGAGCGGGAGAACTCGACGCTCGTGACGTTCGCCTCGCGCAGGTCCAGTTCACCCTCCGGCGACGGGTCGGCGGCGGTGCTGGGTGTGCCCGGCGTCGACTCCACTGTGGGCGTCGCCCCGTCGTCGACCGTGGCCGTCCCGGTGGGCGTGGCTGTCGGCGTCCCGGAGCCGTCGACACCGCCGCCGTCACCGGGGGCGGTACAGCCGGCGACCGCGATGGCGAGGCCGGCCAGGAGACCACGGCGAGTCGTGCGCATACCGACCCGTCGGCCCGGGAGCGCTTCGTTCCTTCGCGGACGTGCGCTCGGCGGGGACAGTCACGAGTCCGAGCGAGCGCCAAGGTGGAGTTATGGTATCTGGGGTGAACACGGGCCATGGCTCTCAGAGGCGTCCCACGGCTCGTCGGTGGACTGCTGTTCCAGTCGGCGACGAACGACGCGGAGCGACACTGGCGGGCCGTCACCCGGAACACGAAGCGGGTCCTCGGCCGACCGGTCAGGACGACGCTCTCGGCGGTGTTCGTGTTCGGGATGGCGTGTCTGCTCTACGTCGTCGCCTACCGAAACGAGGCGGCGCTCGCCGCGATGGACGCCACCGGCGGCGAGCTGACGTTCTCGCTGTTCCTCTCCCTGCTCCCCTCGCCGCTCCTGCTGGTGCCGGCGTTCGTCGCCTTCTGGATACTGACCGTGTTCGCGCTGATCAGTTCCGGCGTCGAACGCGACCTCGGACACCACTACCGCTGAGAAGTGGAACGTTCGGGCGGTTCTACAGGTCCTCGTAGAGCGGGTAGACCTCGCAGAGTTCGCTGACCTCGTCGCTCACCTCGGCGATGACGTCCTCGTCGTCGACGTTGTCCACGACGCGGTAGATGAGGTCGCCCACCTGTCGGATGGCGGCCTCGCCCATGCCGCGCGTGGTGAGCGCGGGGGTGCCGGCACGGATACCCGAGGGGTCGAACGGCGAGCGCGTCTCGGCCGGGACGGTGTTCGCGTTCAGGACGATACCGGCCTCGGCCAGCGCGTCCTCCGCCTCGCCGCCGGTGAGGTCCGGGTGGCTCTCGCGCAGGTCGACGAGGACGAGGTGGGTGTCGGTGCCCTCGGAGACCAGCGAGAGGCCGTGGCTCGCGAGCGTCTCGCCGAGCGTCTCGGCGTTGTCGACGACCTGCTGGGCGTAGGTCTCGAACTCCGGTTCGAGCGCCTCGGCGAAGCCGACGGCCTTGCCCGCGACGTTGTGCATCAGCGGACCGCCCTGCGCCCCGGGGAAGACGGCGCCGTCGATCTCACTCGCGTACTCCTCGTCGCACATGATGATGCCGCCGCGGCCCGCACGGATGGTCTTGTGTGTAGAGCCGGTGACGAAGTCGGCGACACCGACAGGCGACTGGTGGACACCTGCGGCGACGAGGCCGGTGATGTGCGCGATGTCGGCGAGGTGGTACGCGCCGACGGCGTCGGCGGCCGCCTGGACCCGCTCGAACTCGACCTCTCGCGGGTACGCGGAGAACCCGGAAACGATGATGTCTGGCTCGAACGCCTCGGCGTGTTCGTGGAGGCCATCGTAGTCGATGTAGCCGGTCTCGGCGTTCACCTCGTACTGCTCGACCTCGAACAGCTGGCCCGCGAAGTTCGCGGGGTGGCCGTGCGAGAGGTGGCCACCGTGGTTCAGGTCGAGCGAGAGAATCTTGTCGCCGGGGTCGAGCACCGCGAGGTAGACACCCATGTTCGCCTGCGTGCCGGAGTGGGGCTGGACGTTGACGTGCTCGGCGCCCCAGAGTTCCTTCGCGCGCTCGATGGCGAGTTCCTCGACCTCGTCGGCGTACTCACAGCCGGCGTAGTAGCGCTTCCCGGGGTAGCCCTCGGCGTACTTGTTCGTCAGCGTCGAGCCCTGCGCCTCGAGGACGGCGGGCGAGACGTGGTTCTCGCTGGCGATCATCGCGAGGGTGTCGCGCTGTCGGTTCAGTTCGCCCGTCAGGGCGTCGGCGACGGCGGCGTCCGCTTCGCGGACGCGTGAGTACGGTGAGTCGCTCGGCATGTCTCGGGGTGCGGGAGGGACGGGCAAGTAGCTTCCCGTCCGCGGCAAAGCGGACGGGGGCGTGAGAGCGGCTATCATAAATCACCCGCTGACGACGGCCGCAGGTATATGTGACAGGTACCGGTATCCTCACGCGAATGGTAGAGTGGGCCACGTCGTCGAAGGGCGTGCGCGTGTTCGGGCACGAGGGGTCGGTCGCGATCGAGGCGGACGACTGGCAGTCCGGACGGACCAGCGGTGCACTCCCGGAGCCGGTCGACGCCACCGTCAGCGGCTCGGCCAGTCGCCTCGCGCTCCCCGCCGTCGCCGACGTCCTCGGGCCCGACGGCCCACTCTCGCGCACCACGCCGACCCGCCTGCCGGAAGGAGAGTACCTCGTCCGCCTCGACACGCCCGTCGAGACGCTCCTCCGGTTCCGGGGACCCGCCCACCTCTCGACGGCCGGCGACCGCCTCGTGGTCGACTTCGACGGCCACGGTGACGTGACCGTCGGCATCCACGAGGAGGGACACCGCCCGCCGACGGTTCGCGTTCCAGCCACCCCCGCTGGCGTCGCAGCTGCCGTCACCACCGCAGGTCGGACCGCCGGCCCGACCGGCCCGGAACGGTCCCACCCGGCCGCGCGAGCGCACCCGCCGCTGGTCACCTTCGGCGACCCACACGTCCCCGCGTCCGTCCCGAGCGACCCCGTCTCGAACGTCGAGCTGTCGGTCCCGGCGGACTACGCCTCGCTGTTCGCCGCCGCCCCGTTGGCGTACTACCTCGGCGCCGAGGTGACCGTCGGTGCAGCGCGGCCCACGCTCCGACTCACCGGCACCGACACCGTCCGGTCGTTCCCCCGCGGGTCGGCGTTCGCCGACGCTGCCGCTCGACTCCTGCGCCGCGTGTTCTTCCTCGACTGCTACGCCCGCGAGACGCCGGGGGAGGAGCAGCTACGCCCACCGGGTGAACTCCCACTCGACCTCGACCGGTACGCGGACCGCTCGATGGCAGACCGGGTCGCGGCCGCGCTGGCGTTCCCCGAGGTCGACGCCGTCCTGCCCGAGTGGCACCTGACGACCTACGTCGAACCGACCGGGGAGCACGCCCGTGCGCTCCCGTACCTGCTGGACCGGTTGAGCCTCTGTCACCCGCCGTCGGCCTCCGACATGGACGGGCAGGCGCTCCTCGAACGGACCCTCGACGACTTCTACCGTGGCTACGCCGAGGGCCGGTTCCGGGCGGGCGGTGAGGTGGCGACGGCCGACCGGCTGGACCCGGACCTCCGGGACGGCCGGGTCCACGCGTGGCTGGCCGACGGCATCCCCGTCAGCGTCGCGAAGACCTCCACGCGGGCGTACGAGAACTGCCTGGACCACGGGGAGCGGCGCCCAGACCGCCTGCGCATCGACGTGGTGCTCAACGACACGGAGATGATGGAGGAACGCCCGGTGGCGGACATCTACCGTCGGCGGGCGGCCGACCTCCCGGTCGACGTGACGGTCCACGAGTCGCTCTCGCGGGCCGGCCTCGCCGACGTGTTCGAGTCCGAGACGGACCTCGTCCACTACGTGGGCCACTGCGAGGTGGCCGGCCTGCAGTGTACGGACGGGTCGCTCTCGACGGCCGGACTGGACGTGGGCGCCCGGACGTTCTTCCTCAACGCCTGCGGGTCGTTCCGCGAGGGGCTCTCGCTGGTCGAGGGGGGCGCGGGCGCGGGGGCCGTGACGCTGACGCGCGTCCTCAACGACCACGCGGCCACAGTGGGGACGACGTTCGCCCGTCTCCTCGTGAACGGGTTCGGCATCGAGCGGGCGCTCTCGCTGGCGCGTCGCCAGATACTGATGGGGCAGGACTACGCCGTCGTCGGCGACCCGACCTACTCGTTCGCCCCGGCACACGGTGAACCCGCCGTCGTCCACGTCGAGGGGGGGCCGGAGACGTTCGACGTGCGCTACGAGGTCGTGACTGCACGGACCGCGGGCCGGACCTACCGCGACCCGTTCGCCGGGTGTCGCCGCCTCCACGGCACGGACAGCGAGACGCAGCTCTCGGCCGACGGGCTCCGGGCCTTCCTGCGTGGCCGGGAACTCCCGGTGATGTACCGGGGAGACCTGCACTGGGCCCCGACGTTCGCCCACCGCTCCCGCTGAGCCGGACGCGCCCCGACGGCGCCCACGACGACTCACGCCGCGCGCCAAATCACCGGACGGAACGTTCTTGACCACGTGAGTGTCACACGAATTTAACCTCTGTCGAAGAAAGATTTAATAAGGAAAGCAGTCAGCGTTGGTTTATACCGAGAGGGCCGGCGTGGGACGGGGATTGATAAATGAACCCGGAATATTCGGAGGTATGGCCGCTAAGATTAAGTATCTCTGATACCACAGTTTGGTCACGAAATGGCATCCAATCTCCTGAAGCGGACGGTCGGCGACGTACTCCTCGAGACGCTCGAGGGGGCGGACGGCGACGTGTTCGTCGTCAACCCCGGAGAATCGCTCGGCGAACTCGTCTCGGTGATGGGCGACGTGGACTCCAGTACGGTCCGCCTGCTCGCCGCCGAGCGGACGCTGAAGGACACGATGGACGACTTCATCGTCGCGAGCAACGCGGCCGACCTCGTCGAGGACGACCGACTCGAGATCCGTTCGCACGAGGGAGACAGCAACACCCTCCTCGTGACGGGTGACTCCGTCGTCGCGGTCGTCGAGGCCGGTGACCACGTCGCCGGGCTGGTCACCGACGACGAGGCGTTCATCGAGGCGGCCTACGAGGCCTACGAGGAGCACTGGGAGGCGGCCGAACCGTTCGCGCTGCGCACCCCTGCCATCTCCCGCGTCCGCGAGACGCTGAACGAGGGCCTCGGCCCGGACGCCGTCGAGGACTTCGACTCGATGCTCGCCTCGATGGAGACGGCTCGCGGCGACGGCGAGGGCCTCGACGAGGTCACCGTCTCGCTGCTCGTCGCCGCCAAGAACCGGGAACTGCTCTACGACATCTCGAAGTGGGGCGAGGACGTCGGCATCGCGAGCAAGGCCACCTTCTCGCGCACCAAGACCAAACTCGAGGACCTCGGCCTCATCGACACGGAGAAGGTGCCCATCGACGTCGGGCGACCGCGCCTCCGGCTGATGCTCGGCGACGACCGACTCCGCGACGCCGACGCACCCGAACTCGCCAGCGTCGCCCAGTCGCTCCTCGCCGGCGCCTCCTGAACCACCCAGCCCGGACCCCGACCCGACGCCCGACCCCCTGCTGACGCGCGACTCCTGCCGACGCGCGACCCCCCGGACTTTTCCTCGTGGGCCGACTCTCCGAGCCATGCACACGGAGCGCCAGCGGTGGGGTGACCGATGGGGGTAGCGCTACTCGGTGACGGTCCGGCCGCGGCCGCCGTCGAAGCCGCACTCGCGGACGGGGACACGACGGCGACGCGAGTGACGGTCGACGACCTCGACGAGACGGTGCCCGACCTCGTCGTCGTGGTCGCACCGACCGGTTCGGACGCCGTCGGCTTGGCGAACGACGCGACGCGTGCGAACGGGATACCGCTCCTGACGGTCGAGCTCGGCGGCGTCGGTGGCCGCCCGGTGGCCGGCGTGGACGCGGCCGTCGCCGGCTTCGGACCCGAGACCGGCTGCTTCGACTGTCTCCGGACGCGTGTCCGGGCGCACGACCCCGAGACGGACGACGGGACGGTGGCCGCCCCGACCGCCCGTTTCGCCGGCGCACTCGCCGGCCGGGAGGCGGTGCGCCTGCTGGCCGGCGAGTCCGACCTCCTCGGCCACGTCGTCGAACTCCCACACGCTCGGCGGCGCTTCCTCCCCGTGCCGCGGTGTGGGTGTGGGCCCGACCCAGACCGGCACCTCCGCCGTGGCGGCGAGGGTCGGTCGCTGGACGCGGCCCTCGGGGCCGCCGAGGCCGCCGTCGACCCTCGCGTCGGCCTCGTCGCCTCGGTGGCGGAGGCCGAGTCGTTCCCGGTCCCCTACTACCTCGCGACGCTCGCGGCGACGCCGTTCTCGGACGCCGAGGTGCCGCGACACGCCGCCGGCGTCGCGGCCGACTGGAACCCCGCGTACATGAAGGCGCTCGGCGAGTCGCTGGAGCGCTACGCGGGCGCGGTCTACCGGACTCGCGAGTTCGAGCGCGGCCCGCCCGGCGCCGTGGCCGGGGCCGTCCCGCCCGCGGCGTTCGTCACGGCACCGTGGTTCCCCGACCCCGACCCGCGCGAGGACGTCCAGTGGGTCGACGGCGAACACCTCGCGAGCGGCGACCGGGTCCGCCTCCCGGCCGAGTTCGTGGTGTTCCCCCCTCCCGAAGCCCGCCACCGGCCGGCCATCACCACGGGACTGGGGCTCGGCAACTCCGGGACGGAAGCCCTGCTCTCGGGGCTCTACGAGGTGGTCGAACGGGACGCCGCGATGCTCGCGTGGTACTCGACGTACGACCCGCTGGGCCTCGCCGTCGAGGCCGAAGGGTACCGGGCGCTGGAACGTCGACTCCGCGCGGAGGACCTCGAGGCGACAGCGCTGTTGCTCACGCAGGACGTGGACGTGCCCGTCGTCGCCGTCTGTGTCCACCGCCCGCTCGACGACCCGACGGCCGGCGAGTGGCCCCGGTTCGCGGCGGGGATGGCCGCCTCGCTCGACCCGGCGGACGCCGCACTGGGTGCGCTCGAGGAGGCCGTCCAGAACCTCCTCGAACTCCGCGGGATGGGCCAGCAGCGAGCCGTGTCCGAGGAGGGCGCCATCGGCGTCTACGGCGACTTCCCCGAAGCCGCCCGCGAGTTCGTCGACCCGGCGACGACGGTGCCGGCGTCGACGGTCGGCCCCGAGACGGTGCCCGACGGCACGGCCGAACTCGAACTGCTCGTCGACCGCGTCGTCGACGCCGGCCTCTCGCCGTACGCGGCCCGGCTGACCACCCGAGACCTCGCGGAACTGGGGTTCGAGGCGGTCCGGGTGGTGGCGCCGACGGCCCAGCCGTTGTTCACGGGGGAGGCGTACTTCGGCGACCGTGCCGCGTCTGTGCCAGCGGCGCTCGGGTTCGAGGCCCGCCCGGACCGGGACCACCACCCGTTCCCCTGACCCCGCCGGGGGAGGCGAGGCGTCGAGGGCGGCCGTGTGTGGTGGGTGCCGGGTTCCGGAACCCTGAAACGCCCCGCCTCCCCCTATCGGGGTATGGCAGTCACCGAGCGTGCGGGGCAGAGCCCCGAGCGACTGTGGATCGGCACCGCCGTCGCCGCCACCGCTCTCCTCGCAGTCGGGTCGCTCGCCCTCCCCGAACTCGTCTGGGACCGCTTCCTCTGGCACTACTTCTGGGGCCCAGTGTTCGCCGACGCGAACAACGCCGCCTGCGCCGTGATGCGGACCGGTGGGCCGGAGCTCCTCGGCAGCCGTGCGGCCTGCGCCGCCGCCGTCGAGTCGGGCGCCATCGTCGCCGAACCCGGCTACACGCTGGTCAGCGAGGTGGGCTACGCCGCCGCGCTCCTGTTCTTCCTCCTGGGCGTGCTCTACCTCCTCCGGGCGCTCGGCGTGGGCCAGGACCGCGAACTGTTCTTCGCGCTCGTCCCGTTCATGTTCTTCGGGGGCGTCCTCCGCGTCGTCGAGGACGCCAACGACGCCGCGCTCGCCGCCGGCATCGACACCATCCTCTCGTACCCGGCGAACACGCTCATCATCAGCCCGGTCATCTACTTCACCGTCTTCTTCATCACCGTCGTGAGCCTCGTGGCCGCCGTCGAGGCCGACCGCCGGGGCTACATCGACGACTGGTCGCGCGCCCTGTTCGGCTTCGCCAGCGCCATCCTCCTCGTCACGGTGGCGTTCCTCCTCTGGTTCGTCCCGACACGACTCGCGGGCCCGCTGGCCGGTGCCGGTTTCTACCCGCAGATGTCGCTGCTCGTCCTCGGCTCATCGGTCGTCATCGCCTACGCCGTCTACCTCGGGGCCGACCGGTTCGCGCCCGTCATCAACGAGGGGACGGGCCGTATCGGCCTCGTCGTGATATTCGGCCACGCCGTCGACGGCGTCGCGAACGTGCTGGCCGCCGACTGGGTCGGGGCGCTCGGCATCCCCGTCGAGTACGGCGCGAAACACCCGGTCAACCGCTTCATCATCGAGACGACCCAGTCGCTCCAGCCCGAGTCCATCTCGGCCGTCGTCGGCACCTCGTGGCCGTTCCTCGTCGTCAAGCTCGTCGCCGCCACGCTCGTCGTCTACGTCTTCGACGAGCAGATATTCGAGGAGTCGCCGCGCTACGCCATCCTCCTGCTCGTCGCCATCCTCGCGGTCGGGTTGGGGCCGGGGACGAGGGACATGGTGAGAGCCACCTTCGGTATCTGACCAAACGTTTCCGCTCGCGGCGGGTGGATGTGCTGGCCTCTACAGCACCGCACCGCTGCGCCCCGTACCGCGACTGCACCCCTACCGGTCCACGTCCCGCCCCGCTTGCACCACCTTCAGCAACTCCTCGTGGACCGCGGGGTCACCGTTCGAGGCCACGATACCGACCGAGTCGTGGCGCCAGCGCTCGCCCTCGACGTCGGTCACCGTCCCGCCCGCCTGCCGGACGAGGTGGACCCCGGCGACGGTGTCCCACGGGTTCGTCGGGAGTTCCGTGAGGACACCGTCGACGGCACCGCTCGCGAGGAACGAGAGGGCGAGCTGGGCGGAGCCGAACCGGCGCAGGTCGCCGAACCGCTCGACGATCTCCCGGCAGACGGTGGCGTACGCCTCGCGCTCGTCGTAGTCCCACCAGAACGTCGGGACCACGGTGAGTGCGGCGGGGTCGGACTTCGTCGAGACCTCGAGCGTCGAGGCGTCGTTCAGCGTCACCGTCTCGGCGCCCGCGTACTCGTCGCCGAGGGCGGGCGCGACGTTCGCGGCGGCGACCGGCTCCCCGTCCTGGGCGGCGGCGACGCTGGTCGTCCACTGCCGCAGGCCACCGACGAAGTTGTTCGTGCCGTCGATGGGGTCCACGACCCACGCAGGCCCCTCGTCGGGGACGGCGCGGGGGAGGTCCGCCTCCTCGCCGACGACGGTGTCGTCGGGGAACGACTCGTGGATGCGCTCGACGACCGCCGCCTGCGCCTCGCGGTCGGCGCGCGTGACGACGTCCGTGGGTCCGGCTTTCGTCTCCACGTCGAACTCCGTACGGAAGGCGTCGGCCGCGACTTCGGCCCCGACACGGGCCGCGGCGCGGGCGACGGCGGCGCGTTCGCTCATACCGACGGACCGGCCGCCCCCGAGAAGTCACCACCGATTCGCCGGACCAAGCGGTTCCGACCCGCCCCTCCCGACCCGGAGCGCCTTTGTCCGCGCCGTCGCTTCGGGGGGACATGAACACGCTGGCCAAGCGAGTCCACAACATCACGCCGAAGCCGGTCCGCCTGACCCTCGACGACGGTTCGACCGTCGACCTCAGGATGCGCTCGGCCGAGTTCTTCCAGGAGGCCTTCCAGGCGGAGGGTGTCGACGACGACGACGTGACCTACCGCCTCGTCACGGACGGTGAGGACGATCCGCTGGTGGCCGGCCGAGAACGCGAGTCCGGCGGCTGGGAGTCCGTCGGAGAGGTGGTCGACGTGACACACGCCGAGGAGTGAGGCCGGTCGGTCGGTCGCACCGCTCGCCGGCGTGAGAGTTGCGAGGGAAGACCGCTCCGACGCGGGCTTCCGCACTGCGTGGGCCGGAGACCGACCCGGGCGAGCCACCGACGGTACGGCGGCCAGCAGTGCGAGGGAAGGGATTTGAACCACGGTCGCGCCAGAGGCGCTCCCTGATTCGAATCCGCTTCCGTCCGCACGTCGCCGCTCACGTTCGTTCGCGGCAGCAGTGCGAGGGAAGGGATTTGAACCCTTGGACCTCTACAGGAGCGGATCTTGAGTCCGCCGCCGTTTCCAGGCTTGGCTACCCTCGCACGCGGCCACGGCTACACCGGGGAGGGTAGTGAGTGTTGTGAACCACGTACCCCAGCGGGCTTAACAGGCCTCTCCGTGACGGTCGTGTATGGTCTCCGACACCACCCCCGACTACTGCCCATTCTGCGGTGCGCGACTCCGTGACGAGGGCGGCGCCTACGGTGCGCACCTCCACCGACACGACGACTGCCGGGAGCGCGCGGAGGCGTGGGCTACCCAGGAACGCGGCCCGGCGTCGCCGTGGACCGGTGACGGCGGGTCGGCGACGCTCCGTCTCGGCCTCGGGGCCGTGGTGGCCCTCGTGGTCCTCGCGTACGCCGTCCTCGTCATGGGCCAGTTGCTGGTCGGCCTGCTCGCCGCTGGCATCGTCCTCGGTGCGTTCTGGTACGGGCCGGCCCTCGTCTGAGTCCCTCGTCGCGAACCGGGGGCGTCAAGCGGCACCCCCCCGAACGGCCGGTATGGCACGCTCCCCACACCTCGTCACCGAGCGCGACGAACTCAAACTCGAAGTGGCCGTCGGGACCACCCGCCGGCGATTCGAGCTCTCCGACCGGGCCGAGAACCTCCTCCGCGACGAGGGGTACGGCCCCGCCGACGTCGTCCCGTTCGTCACCGCGAAGGCCCTCGTCCTCGCCGGGGGTGCGACGCTCCCCGAGAAGTCGGACGAGCGCGACACGGCGTGGGAACTCGGCGGTGCCGACGGCGGCCGGCAGGTCACGCGGACCGAGCGCGAGGTGCTCGCGGAGTACCTCCGCGGCGTGACCGTCCCCGACCGCTCGCTCGACGCCCTCAGAGAGCACGTCCGGAAACACGACCTGCCGGTCGACCCGACCGAGGTGACGGGCCGGGCGGAGAAGGTGGGTGGGCTGAGCGACATCGCGCGGAACCTCTAGCCGGAGGCAGCGGAATCTCGAGAACGCGACGAGAGTGTCGTCGGGCCGTCAGGCCGTGGCGCCGATAGGGCGCTCGCCGTCGGCCTCGTCGACCGCCCGGGAGTCGCGCACGCCGCGGGCGTAGAGGTACGCACCGACGAGGTTCACGTAGAAGCCGACGAACGCGACGACGACGGCGCCGAGGAGCGTGGTAGCGACGACGGCGCCGGTCAGGAAGCCCGCCAGGAGGCTGACCACGATGGCGAGGAGCCACGCGACGAGGTACGACCCGCTCGTGAGGACTGGCCAGAGCGCGCGTCGGTCGAACGCCGCGCCCATCCGGCCCGTGCGGGCGAGCGTCACCAGCCCGGCGGGGAGTGCGTACACCGCGAGGATGGTCACCGGGACGCTCAGCAGTGTGACGATGCCGGCGACGGCGACGAGCCACGTGGGGGGTGACTCCGTCAGGGGCAGCAACAGCGAGAGCGCCGCGACCGTCAGCAGGATGGCCGGGACGGCGACGTAGACGACAGCCACGGCGATGGCCTTCAGGCCGTCGACGAGCATCGCGCCCCAGTCGTCGAACGCGGGCAGGTGTTCGCCACCGGCGTCCACGTCGCGGAGGACGCGGAGGGTGTAGCCGCTCACGAGGACGGCGGGGATCACGAGGACACTCAGGAGCGTCAGGAGGCCGCCGATGGCGAGGGCTCGAAGGCCCGCACCCTCGTCGTAGGGATATCGCAACGCGTCTTCGAACATCCGGATTCGACACAGAGAGTCACGCCGAGCGTATCAATCCGCACTTGCCCGGTGGCAACGCCGGGCGACACCTTCAGGTGTCGAACGACCGAACTCACGGGCGATGGACGACCACACCCGTGACCCGAGCGTCGGCCCGCCACCCCTCGGCAGGGAGCCGACGGGGTGGCTCCCCGGCGAGACGTTCGGTGACGGCCCGGAGAACGGTCGCTGGGAGCACGCGACGCTCCGCCGGGCGACGGTCCACGGCGTCCGCCTCTACAACAGCGGCGAGTTCCACGCCTCACACGACTGCTTCGAGGACGAGTGGTACAACTACGGCCGCGGGTCCACGGAGTCGAAGTTCCTCCACGGGATGGTCCAGGTGGCCGCGGGTGCGTACAAGCACTTCGACTTCGAGGACGACGACGGGATGCGCTCGCTGTTCACCACCGCGCTGGAGTACTTCACGGGCGTCCCGCGTGACTTCTACGGCGTCGACCTGCTCGAAATCCGGACGAGGCTCTCGAACGCGCTGTCCGACCCCACGGTCCTCCACGGCTGGCAGATCACGCTCGACGGACACGTCTCGGAGGCGACGGACGCCGACTGGGCGTACGTCGAGGCGATGGAGCACTGAGGAGCGACAGGAGGGAGGCGGGGGTGAGGTTTTTTCGCGTCCGGGCGAGCGCGTCAGCCATGGCCGACTACGAGAACTTCGAGACGACGTTCGAGGACGGCGTGCTCCGGGCGGAGATGCACAGCACCTCGAAGATGAACGGGTTCAACGCGGTGATGGGCGACGAACTGCTCGACATCGCCATCAGACTCCACGAGGAACCGGTCCGGTGTTTCGTGCTCACTGGGTCGGACGGGGTGTTCAGCGCGGGCGGCGACGTCGGCGAATTCCTCACCGGGTCGTCCCCGTCGGCCTTCCGACGTGGTGCGTCCATCCTCCACGACGCGATGGTCCAGTTCCACCAGGCGGCGGTCCCCATCGTCACGGGCGTCAACGGGCTCGCGGTCGGCGCGGGGTTCAGCCTCGCCATCTTCGGCGACTACGTCCTCGTCAGCGAGGACGCGTACTTCGAGTTCGGCTACCCGAACCTCGGCGCGTCCTCCGACGGCGGGTCGACGTTCTACCTCCCGCGGCTCGTCGGTCTCCGCGAAGCCAAGCGCATCGCACTGCTGAACGAGCGCATCGACCCGGAAGAGGCGGTCGACATCGGCCTCGCCAGCGAGGCCGTCCCGGCCGGCGAGTTCGACGACCGACTGACCGAAGTCGCGCAGAAGGTCGCCGAGGGGCCGACGCTCGCGCTCGGCCGCACTCAGCGCCTGCTGACCGAGAGCACCACGAGCACCATCGAGCAGCAACTCGCACGCGAGACGGAGACGTTCGCCCGGACCGCGAGGAGCGAGGACTTCGCGGAGGGTGTCACCGCGTTCGTGGAACGGCGAGAGCCGGAGTTCGAGGGGCGATAGCAGGGCGGAAAGAGAGAGCGCGGTAGCGGAGCTGGAGAGACCAGCGCACCTACCCACTCCGAGCGCAGCGAGGAGCGCCTTTTTCACCCATGTTTTTACGCGAGAGGGTCGGCGAAGCCGACCCCGAGCCCAAAAAGATGGTCTCTAGAACTGGTATCGCCGCTCGTTCCCGTCCCGCTCCGGCCGCTGTACCCCGCCCGCCATCTCCTCGTAGGTCATCCCGCTGAGGAACTCGTCGTAGGTGCAGTCGAACCCCGACCGGAGGTGGAAGTCGAGGTTCCCGGTCTCCACCGAGCGCTGGAACAGTTCGTGGACGGCCCGGCGGACGAGTTCGTCGGCGTCCTCGGGTTCGTAGGCGGCGACGAGCATCGCCAGTTCGTTGCGTGTCTCGCGGTCGAGCGAGACGGCGGTCTCCTCGCCCAGGTCGGCGTAGACGTCCGTGACCGTCTCGCTCAGGTCGTCGAGGCTCATGGTCGAAGGAACACCGCGCGGGGCAAGTGGGTTTCGTCCCCGATACGTTCAGCCACCGTTTGAGTCTCGGGAAGGCACTTACCGCAGACGCCACCACAGTGGGACGTGAGCGACCACACGCGACGCGCCCTCCTCGGTGCGGCGGCGACCGGCGTCTCGGCCGGGCTCACGGGCTGTCTCGGCGGTATCGGGCCGGGCTTCGGTGGCAGCTGTACGAGTCGATACTATCTCGAACTTCGACAGCTCGAAGACGCAGGCCTCCGCGAGGCGGCACTCGCGGACGCCCCGCCCGAGCGCGAGGCACGCTGGGAGGAACTGCTGGAAACCGCCGCGGTGGAGGGCGAGGCGACCCTGGCGACCATCTACGGGTCGCCCGTCCGCGACGGGCAACTCGTCGCGGCAGGCGACGCGTACCACGAGACGGGCGTGACCGTCACGGAGACCGCCTCGGTGGAGGCACACGTCCTCGAACTGGAGTACGAGAAGGGCGTTGACGCACCCGCCGGTGCGACTGTCGTGGACTACGAAGCCCTGCCGGCCGTCGACCGGGCGGCGTTCGACGCGATGACCCGCGATTCGAAGGACGACCGCTTCGTCGCGGCTCAGAGCGTCTCCATCGGCGGGTTCGAGTACGTCTACCCGGACGACGCCGAGAGCGACTCCCGCTTCGTCGCCGACTCGCCCGTCTGGGTCCGGTACGAGGGCGAGGTGATGGAGGTGCGGGTCACCGGCACACAGCGGACCGAGCGGGAGACGTTCCGCGTCACGCTCGAACGGGTGGCCGACACGCCCGAGGCGTTCGCGGACTACCTGCGGGCCGAACACGTCGCCGACCTCTCGGGACTGAGCGAGGCCGAACGCGAGGTCGTCCGCCAGGCGACCGAGAGCGAGTACGACGAGTGCGAACCGCTCTCCGGGGGCTTCCAGGGCGTGGTCGACGAGTTCCGGGCACTCCCCGAGCGCTTCCGCCCCGACGGGAACCTCCTCGTCGAGTTCGAGGGAGAGACCTACGAGGCCGACCTCGTGAACGCTGTCGTCTGAGCCGCCCCGGTGCGACCGTCACGCCCAAGCGGTCGACGCGGGTAGAGTGGAGTATGAGCGAACGTCCGAGCGCGGAGTGGTGGCCGTGAGCGGTGAGGCGACAGGCGGCGACCCCGACGCAGACGCTGGCCCGCGAGTCCCCGACGACCTCGACGCCGTCCGGGAGGCCCTCGTCTCGTGGTACGAGGCCGACCACCGGTCGTACCCGTGGCGCGAGACGACCGACCCATACCCCATCCTCGTGAGCGAGGTGATGAGCCAGCAGACGCAACTCGACCGGGTGGTCGAGGCGTGGCACGACTTCCTCGACGAGTGGCCCACGGTGGAGGCACTGGCGGACGCCGACCGGGCCGGCGTGGTCGGCTTCTGGACCGACCACTCGCTGGGGTACAACAACCGCGCGAAGTACCTCCACGAGGCGGCCCGGCAGGTCGTGAGCGAACACGACGGCGAGTTCCCCCGGACACCCGACGGCCTGCAGGACCTGATGGGCGTGGGCCCCTACACCGCGAACGCGGTGGCCTCCTTCGCGTTCGACGACGGCGACGCCGTCGTGGACACCAACGTCGAGCGCGTGCTCTACCGCGCGTTCGACGTGCCGGACGACGACTCGACGTTCGAGCGCGTCGCCAACGAGGTGATGCCACCCGGCGAGTCCCGCGTCTGGAACAACGCCGTGATGGAACTCGGGGGAGTCGCCTGCGGCAAGAGTCCCCGCTGCGACGAGGCCGGGTGTCCGTGGCGCGAGTGGTGTCACGCCTACGGCACCGGCGACTTCACCGCCCCGGACGTGCCGACCCAGCCGAGTTTCGACGGGAGCAGGCGCCAGATGCGTGGCCGCGTCGTGAAGGCGCTCCGCGAGTACGAGGCACTCCCGCTCTCGAAACTCGGCCCGCGGGTCCGGGTCGACTACGGCGGCGAGTACGGCGAGGCCTGGCTGCACGGCCTCGTCTCCGACCTGGCCGACGACGGCCTCGTCGAGGTGGCCGACGGAGACGACGACGAACCGGTCGCGAGGCTCCGACGATGAGCGACGACGGCATCGACCCCCGGCCGCCCGTCATCGGGTTCCTGCTGGCGGCGCTGGGGGTCGTCGTGGCGGGCGTGTACGGCGGTAACTCCATCGGCGCGATGCTCCCGGTCGCGGTACTGTTCGGTGCGCTGTTCGCGTTCGGGATGCTGCTCTCGCAGTGGTTCGGCCGTCGCGACTGACCGGTTCGGCGGTGCGGACGAAACTGCCATCCCTTTAGTTCCCGCCCCCCTCTCGCGGGTATGAGCACGCACGTCGTGGCGCTGGTCGGGAGCCTCCGCGACCAGAGCTACACCCGTCTCGCCTCGCGCATCGCCCTCGACGCGGCGGCGGCGCACGGCGCGACGACGGACCTGATAGACCTCGGCGAACTCGATCTGCCCGTCTTCGACGCCGACGACCGGGAGGTGGGCGACGCGGCCGACCTGAAGGCTCGCGTCGCCGACGCCGACAGCGTCCTCCTCGCCACGCCCGTCTACCACGGGTCGTACTCTGGCGTCCTGAAGAACGCCCTCGACTACTGCGGGTTCGACGAGTTCGAGCACACCACCGTCGGGTTGCTCGCCGTCGCCGGCGGCGGGTTCCCCTCGCCCGCCCTCGACCACCTCCGCATCGTCGGCCGGTCGCTCAACGCGTGGGTCCTCCCGCACCAAGCCGCGCTCCCGCACGTCTACCGCCAGTTCGAGGACGGCGAGCTCGTCGACGAGGACCTGCGCGAGCGTGTCGAGAAGCTCGGTGTCCGCCTCGTCGAGTACGCACACATCGAACCGGACCCGCGGACCGTGGAGGCCAGAGAGAACGTGGGGGCCGACGACTAGCCACGAAACGCCGACTCGCGCTACGCGCTCGCCGCGGGTGTGGTGTCGGTGCTACCGCATCACACGAAACCGCCCGACAGCACGTCGATTTTCACTTTCACTCGCTGGTGTGGTTTGATGTACTATCGGTGGCTCCGAACGGGGCGTGCACGCCATCACGCAGAGCGGCTGGGTCGAGGTGGTCACCGGGTGTATGTTCTCCGGCAAGACCGAGGAGTTGTTGCGGCGGCTGCGGCGCGCGGAGATAGCCGGGCAGGACGTGGCCGCGTTCACGCCCGCCATCGACGACCGGTACGGCACGGCGACCATCGGGAGTCACGCCGGCCGGCGCATCGAGGCCACTGTCGTCGACACCGAGGACCCCCTGCCGGGGATGCGCGACCAGCTGAACGGCGAGGACGTGGTGGCGGTGGACGAGGCGAACTTCTTCGGTCCCGCCCTGCTCGACGCCTGCGAGACGCTCGCCGCGGAGGGCCGTCGTGTCGTCGTCTCGGGCACCGATCAGACGTTCCGCGGCGAACCGTTCCACCCGCTCCCCGCGCTGATAGCCACCGCCGAGTACGTCGAGAAACTGCAGGCCATCTGCACGCAGTGTGGCGAACCCGCCACACGGAACCAGCGGCTGGTCGACGGCGACCCCGCCCACGTCGACGACCCCACCGTCGTCGTCGGTGCCGACGAGGCCTACGAGGCACGCTGTCGGTCCTGCCACACCGTCCGCCGGGACTGAGCCGTGTCTGAACCGATTTCCCGTGTCCGGTAGGCCGACTCGTATGGTTCACGGGCGTGCCCCCACCCTCGGAACGGCTATCGACGTCGGAACGACGCTCGGAGTGGCACTCACCCTCCCGACGGCCCTCTCGTCGACGTTCCCCATCGACGTCCCCCTGCTCCCCGTCCTCGGTGGTCCGCTCCCGGTCGCGTTCCTCGCCGGCTACCACGGAGTCCCGGTGGCCGGGGGCGCGATACGGGTTCGCCGTCGGGCCTCTCCCGCTCACGGCCGTCTCCCTGCTCCGGTCTCTCCTGCTGGGATACGGCTACTGGCCGACGCCGTCGCCAGTGGCGTCCCAGGCTCGACGGGGACGGTCGTCTCGGAACCGTGAAAACGGAGCGGACCGTACGTCCTGCCAGTGACGACGTGGGTCGAGAACCCCCGAGGGGGACGTGACCGTGGACCGCGTGGCCTCGCCCGGGCGTGGGTCGAAGTGCTCGTCCGTCCCCGCCGTTTCTTCAGGAACGGCGTGGCGCCCGGCGACCAGGCGCCCGGCCTGACGTTCGCCGTCAGCGTCGCGCTGGTCTACCTCGTGACCCGGTTCGCGTTCACGCCAGCCAGCGTCCCGCTGGACGTGGGCCGGCCGCTCGTCTCGGCCGCCGTCTCCCTGCTCGTCGCTGGCATCATCGTCGCGCCCCTGACCCTCCACCTCGCGAGCGCCCTCCAGACGGTCATCCTCATCGCCACGGTGAAGGACCGCGCGGGGGTGAGCGAGACGGTCCAGGTGGTCGCGTACGCCACCGCGCCGTGCGTGCTCGCCGGCCTCCCGTTCCCGACGCTCCGTGTCGGCTGCGCCCTCTGGGGGTTCGCGCTCCTCGTCGTGGGGATGGCGACGGTCCACGATACCTCGCTCCCCCGGGCCGCACTCGCCGTCTTCGTGCCCGGCCTGTTCGTCTTCGGCTACGCGTTCGGCGGCGTGTTCGCACTCGAGACGGTGACCGGGCTCGAACTGGTCAGCACGGAACCACCGGTCGCACCCGCCGACATCGGTGTCGATCCCGGACCGTCCTGACGACGAGAGCGGCAACGTCGAAAGGTATTCCCCCGCCGACCGGCCACTCCGAGACATGACCGACACCTTCGACGCGGGCGAGTTCACGCTGCGGAAGGTCCGCGAACACGTCTGGGAGATCCCACAGGAGGGCGAGATGCGCGTCCCCGCGCGCATCCTCGCCAGCGAGGCGTTGCTCGAGGAGATCAGCGACGACAAGACGCTCCAGCAGTTGCGCAACACCACCCACCTCCCCGGCATCCACCGGCACGCGCTCTGCATGCCCGACGGCCACCAGGGCTACGGCTTCCCGGTCGGCGGCGTGGCGGGCATCGACGCCGAGAACGGCTGTATCAGCCCCGGAGCGGTTGGCTACGACATCAACTGCGGCGTCAGGATGATGAAGACGGACCTCACCTACGACGACGTCCGGGGCCACGAGGAGGAACTCGTCGAGGCGCTGTTCGAGGCCGTCCCCTCGGGGCTCGGCGGCGGCGGCATCGTGGAGGGAGGCAACGCCGTCGAGGAGGCGCTCGAACGCGGCGTCGACTGGGCACTGGAGGAGGGGTGGGCCGTCGAGTCCGACCTCACCCACTGCGAGGACGAGGGCCGCCGCCCGGATGCCGACCCGAGTGCCGTCTCGCAGAAGGCCAAGGACCGGGGCCGCAACCAGGTCGGGTCGCTCGGGTCCGGCAACCACTTCCTCGAGGTCCAGCGCGTGACCGACGTGTTCGACGGCGCCATCGGCGACGCCTACGGTCTCTCCGAGGACCAGATCGTCGTCCTCATCCACTGCGGGTCGCGTGGCCTCGGCCACCAGGTGTGCAACGACTACCTCCGGGAGATAGAGAAGACCCACGAGGGACTGCTCTCGCAGTTGCCGGACCGCGAGCTCGCGGCGGCACCCGCCGGCTCACAGCTGGCCGAGGAGTACTACGGCGCGATGTGTGCCTGCATCAACTTCGCGTGGGTGAACCGACAGCTCATCATGCACCGGACCCGGGAGGTGTTCGCGGACGTGTTCGACCGGCCGTGGGAGGAGATGGGGATGGACCTGCTCTACGACGTGGCACACAACATCGCCAAGAAGGAGGTCCACGAGGTGGGGGTCGACGCGGAGGGCCGGCCGGTGGCCGACGCCGACGCCGTCGACCGCGTGGAACGTGAGCTCTACGTCCACCGCAAGGGAGCCACCCGGGCGTTCCCCGCGGGCCGGCCGGAGGTGCCGGAGGCCTACCGGGACGTCGGCCAGCCGGTCATCATCCCCGGCTCGATGGGGGCCGGGTCGTACGTCCTCTGTGGCGGCACCGACTCGATGGACCTCACGTTCGGGTCGACGGCCCACGGCGCCGGTCGGCTGATGTCGCGCACGAAGGCGAAGCAGGAGTACTGGGGCGGCGACGTGCAGGACGACCTGCGCACGCAGGAGGTGTACGTCAAGGCCCAGTCCGGCGCGACCATCGCCGAGGAGGCGCCGGGCGTCTACAAGGACGTCGACGAGGTGGTCCGGGTGAGCGACGAACTCGGCATCGGCTCGAAGGTGGCCCGGACGTTCCCCGTCTGCAACATCAAGGGGTGAGCGAACGGGGTCGGCCACCTCGCCGGTGCCGGCGGACCGGACCCGTCGCTCCGGGAGTGAGTCCACGGAGAGTAACGTCGGGGGGCACCCCTGACGTCGTGCCGCAGGCCACCGACGGTGGCGTGCGTGTCGTTACTGCTGTCTCGGCGCGCGTGCTTCTCGCACCTCGGCACCGTCACGGAGTTTGTCCTCGCAGTGAGGGCACACCCGGACGGTATCCATCTCGGCGGGAGCGAACACACGGACGTACGCTTCGGTCACGTACGATTCGCAGTTGTTGCAACGCGGCACGAGTATCTCCTATCCGTCCCGACTCTTATATGTTGGGTTCCTGAAACTGCCCGCCGTAGTGAGGTTTTCCTAGCGACCGAACTCGAAACGCACCGCGTCGCCCAGCGCCACCTGCGGGTCCACCTCGCGGCCGTCCTCGTGTCTGACGAACGAGAGGTAGAACGGTTCGCCACACCCCTCGCCGCGCGTCTCACTGGCGCCACAGACGAGTTCGACGCCGTCGCCGGCGGCGCTGTAGGCGTCCTCCGCGTCGTCGCTCGTCGTCTCCGGGTCCACCTCGTAGGCCGGGACGTACGACCACCCCTCGACGGGGTGCGGGGTGACGCACTTGTCCGCGAGGTACGCCCCGCGCTCGAGTTCGACGACGGCCCCACACCGCGGACAGGTGTACGTGACGGTGACCATACCGTGAGGAGGTACTCGGCGGGCTAAACGGGCACGGAAGCGGCGGGCTGCGCGGTCGAACGGCCACCCGACACCCCTGCCCGGACCGGCGATTGGGGAAGGACTTTGCCGACGCCGGGCGAGTGTGCGGGCATGATAGACGAGACCGTCGAGGAGATCGCCGAACTGCAGACCCACAGTTCCTCCATCGTCGCCGTGAAGGCCGCCGAGGCGCTGGTCGAACTCCGCGGCCGGGAGTTCGCCACCGTCGAGGAGTTCGTCCGGTCGCTCGAACGCAACTCCAGCGCCTTGCGTCGCGCCCAGCCCTCCCACGCGTCGCTGTTCACGACCCAACAGGAGATCGTCCGGCGCGTGAGCGAGCCCGAACCCGAGAGCGTCGGGGAGGGCAAGGAGCGACTGGCCGAGGTGGTGACGGAGGTGACCGAGCGCGTCGAGACGGCGAAGAGCGAGGCCGCCGCGAACGGCGCCGAGCTGTTCCGCGACGGCACCACCGTCCTCACGCACGACTACTCCTCGACCGTGCTGGAGGCCATCGAGACGGCCGCACGCGCTGGCAAGCACCTCACCGTCTACGTCACCGAGGCCCGCCCGCGCTACCTCGGGCGCAAGACGGCCCGCACGCTCGCGGGTATCGACCGCGTGGAGGCGACGTTGCTCACGGACGCCGCGTGCGGGCACGTCCTCGACGAGTGTGACCGGGTCGTCGTCGGGATGGACTGCATCGTCGGCGAGACGTTCTACAACCGGGTGGGCACGTTCCCCATCGCCGCGACGGCGGCCGAGCTCGCCGTCCCGATGCACGTCGTCGGCGCCTCCTCGAAGGTCATCGAGTCCGGCGGCTTCCAGTTCGAGAACGAGTTCCGCTCGACCAGCGAGGTCATGCGCGAACCGGCCGAGGGGTTCGACGTCGTCAACCCCGCCTACGACGCCACCCCGACCCACCTCCTCGAGTCGGTCGTCACGGACGAGGAGACGCTGAAGTTCTGAGTCAGGCGTCCAGCCACGCCTCGACGGCCCGCTCGAGGTCCACCGGCCCCTCGGCAACCCGGTCGGCTGCCGACAGGGCCGCCACCTCGTTCGTCCCGTTCAGGTAGCCGACCGTCTCGTACCCGGCCGCCGCGGCGGCCCGCAGGCCGTTGGCCGAGTCCTCGACAGCGAGCGACGCCGCGGGGTCGGCGTCCAGCACGGACGCCGCGCGGGCGTAGACGTCCGGGTCGGGTTTCCCCCGCTCCACGTGTTCGGCGCTCACGACGGCGTCGAAGGCCCCCCGGAGGTCGAACCGGTCGAGGACCCGGTCGATCCAGCGCACCGGCGAGGAGGAGACCAGCGCCACCCGTACGTCCGGGGCCTCCTCGAGCCTCGCCAGCAGCCCGTCGAGTCCCTCGAGCAGGGTCACCTGCTCGTCGTACACCGTCACGGCCGCCCGGTCGTACCGCTCGACGAACGCCGCCTCGTCGACCGTGGTGCCGTACTCGGCGGACAGGTGGTGGTAGAGGTCGTTGACGTTCATCCCCGTGACCTCCTCCGGGTCGACGTCGGTCGCGACCGTCGACGGGAATATCGACTCTCGCTCCAGTTCCAGCCAGTAGCGCTCCGAGTCGACCAGCACACCGTCCATGTCGAACGCGAGGACCCGCATCGATACCGGGGTTGGGCACCCCCGCAGGTGAATCTGGTGGGTCGCCGTCTCGCCCGGCACGCGACCGCCCGGTGGCGCCGCTCGGTGTCCCGGTGCCGTGCGGTGGAGCGTGTGGTGGAGGGCGAGTGGGGGTGCGCTGGTGTGGGGCTCTCGGTGCCGACCTCAGGCCGGGACGGGGACGCCGTCCTCGAACACAGGCTGGACGACCAGCGTGTGCCAGCAATCGGGACACTGGTAGACCCGGTGGCGGTCGCCGCCGAGTTCGTACTCCGTGACGGCCCAGTCGCCGTCGACGTGGGCCTCGCGGTCGCAGTCCCGACAGACGAGGACGGCCTTGCCGACCGGTCCGTCGTGACCGCCGCGTTTCGTCGTGCTCATCGTCTGTTCTAGGTGTTCGAGCCGAATAGCGTTGCTGGCCGTATTAGCCGGTGTGTTCAAGAGGCGGTTCGAGACCGGCGTGGGCGGGGGTCGACCCGCCCACGCTCACATGTCGGGGAACGCCTTCGCGGCCGCGACGGGGCCGGCCACGCTGTTGATCCAGCGGGCGGCGACGGTCTTCTTCAGCATCTCGGCGGCCGGGCCGCCGAACGTCTCGACGACGCTCTTCAGCCCGACGACGTTGTGCGCGACGGCGTCGTCGCCGACGGAGATGAGCGTCCCCTTGTCCTCGTGGGTCCACTCCTGCAGCGGCTGCCCGCGGATGCTGCGAGCGACGTTCTCGCCGACGACCTCGGCGGCCTGCCACGCGGCCTGCGCCGTGGGCGGGGCCATCGCGTCGTCGGGCTGTTCGACGAGCGCGGCGTCGCCGAGCGCGAAGATGCGGTCGTCGCTCGTCTGGAACGTCGACGCCGAGTTGATGCGGTGGCTCCGTTCGTCCTGCTCGACCTCGGTCTCGGCGGCGGCGTCCTGGCCGGTGATACCGCCGGTCCAGAGGAGGACGTCGTAGTCCAGTTCCGTGTCGTCGCCGATGTAGACCGTCTCCTCGTCCACCTCACCGATGAACTCGCCGGTCATGATGTTGACGCCAGCGTCCTCCAGCAGTTTCGTCAACTTCGCCTGGACGACCGGGTCGTTGTTCGGGAAGACGTTGTCCAACCCCTCGACGAGGTGGATGTCGATGGGTGCGCGGTGCTTGTCGCGGAACCTGGCGATCTCGCCAGCGCTCTGGATGCCCGAGAGGCCAGCCCCACCGACGACGACCTGCGCCGGCTCGGAGCGCGAGGCCTCGCGGGCGGCTTGCTTGACCGTGTCGTGGATCTCGAGCGCGTCCTCGAGGCTCTTGAGCGTCAGCGAGTACTCCTCGAGCCCCTCGATACCGAAGAAGGCCGTCTGCGAGCCGAAGCCGACCACCAGATAGTCGTAGGAGATCTCGCTCTCGTCCTCGAGTTCCACGACACGCTCGGCGGGGTCGACGTCGGCGACCCGACCCTGCACGAACCGGGTGTCCGGCGCCTTCACCTGTGTCGTGGGGAAGGTGATCTTCTCCTGGATGGAGGGGTCGCGGATGCAGCGGTGGGCCTCGTGGAGCACGAGGTGGTGGTCCACGTCCGAGACCCACGTGATGTCCGCCTCCCCGTTCAACTCGTCTTGCAGACTGAGTATCGCCCCGGTCCCGGCGTAGCCGGAACCGAGTACGACGACGTCCTCGGTCATTGCAGGGAGTGGGTGGGGCTCCGATACAAAGGTGTTGGAATCGCCGGCAGACGGCGGCAATGCTTGCTGATTCGGCCTGTCAAAAGCCGGCCGGCAATACAGGGCTTCGGGCCCGACCGGCGCTGGCTGCCGGCGCTACTTCGCGGGCTCGTGGCCCTCCTCGGGGGCCCGCATGTACTCGATGGTGATGATGAGCGTGTTGTTGGTGTCGTCCTTCCCCTCGAGGGTCCCCTCGATGACGAGCTTCGACAGGGGGGTCGGCCCGACGCGGATGGTGTCACCCTCGTGGAAGTCCGAGATGGACCCCTGCAGGCGTATCTCCGCCCGGCAGAGTTCGGGGTGGTGGACGCTCGTGAGGTCGATCTCCTGGACGTTCGCCCCTTCGATGGTCTCGTCGTTGTGTGCGAACGGGACGTCCGCTGCCTGCTCCATGTCCTGTATCTCCAGTGCGTCGTAGGCCGCCGCGGTCGGCTTGTACCCACCCTTCGGCCCCGGTACGCCCTCGACCAGCTGCAGCGCCTTGAGCGACTGCATCTGGTTGCGGATGGTGCCGGGGTTCCGGTCGACCTCCTGTGCGATGTCCTCGCCCTTCACCGCCCGCTCGGATTCACGGTAGAGGTTGACCAACTCCTGCAGAATGGACTTCTGGCTCGGAGTGAGTTCGATGGATGACATGGCGGAGGGTTCGGTAACGTTTCGTATAAACCCGACGGTGGTCTGCGCCCTCGGGCAGCCCTCACTGGACTCGCTTCGCTTCGTCCAGCGGCGGTGAACAGCGCCGCAGGCGCTGCGAGCGAATGTCCGACCGCCAGCGAGGACGGGAGTGCCACACCGACACCGCTTTCCCCCCTCCCCGCGGCCCCGTGAGGTATGCAGGGCAAGCGCGTACTCGTCACGGGTGGGGCGGGGTTCATCGGGTCGAACCTCGCGAACCACCTCGCGAGGGCGAACGACGTGGTGGCACTCGACGACCTCTACCTCGGTACCCCCGAGAACCTCTCGGACGACGTGACGTTCGTCGATGGGAGCGTCCTCGACGAGGACCTCCCGACCGACGTCGACGTGCTGTTTCACCTCGCGGCACTGTCCTCCCGGCCGATGCACGAGGACGACCCCGCCCACGGCGCCCGCGTCAACGTCGAGGGGTTCGTCAACACCGTCGAACAGGCCCGCCGCGACGGGTGTGAGACCGTCGTCTACGCGTCGACCTCCTCCATCTACGGCGACCAGACCGACCCCTCCCCGGAGTCGATGCCCGTCGAGGCGCGAACGGGCTACGAGGCCTCGAAACTCGCCCGCGAGCGCTACGGCGAGTACTACTCGAACTTCCACGGGCTGACGATGGCCGGGATGCGCTTCTTCTCGGTCTACCAGGGGTTCGCGGGCGCCGAGGCACACAAGGGCGAGTTCGCCAACCTCATCGCCCAGTTCGCCGACGAGGTGGCCAACGGCGAGTCGCCCGTCCTCTGGGGCGACGGCACGCAGACCCGCGATTTCACGCACGTCGACGACATCGTCCGCGGGCTCGAACTCGCCGCCGACCACGAACTCGACGGCATCTACAACCTCGGGACCGGGGAGTCCTACTCGCTGAACGAACTGGTCGAGCGACTCAACGAGGTGCTCGGGACGGACGTCGACCCCGAGTACGAACCGCTGACGATGAAGAACTACGTCCACGACACCATGGCCGAGGTCTCGAAGATGCGCGAGGCGACGGGCTGGGAGCCCGAGATACCGTTCGACGAGGGGCTCGAACGTGTCTGTGCGCCCTACCTCGACTGAGCGGGAACGACCGTGCGCCCGGCACGGAGCCGTGTCGCCGCGTCCCCGCGCTCGTAGCGCCGCTGGTCGACGAACTCCACCGTGACGCTGACCGGGCTGTTCGTCCGGGCGTCGATCCGTTCGCCCACTGTCGTCGCGAGGTCCGGATACGGCGTGTCCGCGGGGCGACTCACCACGAACGTCACGTCGGTGGGGCCGGTGGGGCGACCGAACGCCGTGAACTCCGCCCGGACCGAGATGAGCGAGAGGTCGCGGTACTCCGGCCGCTCGAGCGTGTCCTGGACGACCTCGTTGGCCGTGGTCTCGAGCGAGACGTGTTCTGCCATCGCCACACCGGGGAGTGCGAGGGCCCCGAGCAGTACGAGCAGGGTCACGAGCAGGCGGACCGTCTCGCCCTGCTTCAGCCGGGCGAGCGAGTCGCTCGTCTCCCACCCCTCCGGCCGGTAGCCGAGGTACCAGAGGGTCGCGCCCGCGGACAGCAGGATGGAGACGGTGTTGACGAACAGGAGCGTGGCGGCGCCGACGGTGACGACCGGGATGGCCCAGACCAGCCCGACGCCCACGGCGGCCGCTGCCGGGACGACGGCCGCGGCGATGGCGACGCCCACCAGCGAGAGCGGGAGGTCGGTCGCCACGCCGAAGCCGGCGGCCGACCCCGCACAGAGCCCCAGCAGCAACGAGAGCACGCCGGGCGAGATACGGGAGGACACCTGCTGGACGGTGGTCACATCCAGCGCGCTGGGGAACACCCCGCTCTGGACGAGCAGCCAGCTGACCGCCGTCGCACTCACCACCGCGAACAGGAGCCCGAGGACGAGTGTCCGCAGGCCGTCCAGTAGCATCTGTCGCTCGCCGATGACGGACCCGACGGCGGTGGTGAGCGCGGCCCCCACCTGCGGCGCGATGGCCATCGACCCGATGACGACGGCCGGTGCGTCGAGCAACAGCCCGGCGGTGGCCACGATGGCGCTCAACCCCGTCATCGCGTAGTAGGTGAACCGGTCGGGGAGGAGCGAGCGGGCGGTCGAGCGGATCTCCTCGTGCGCCACACTGTCGTCCTGTTCGGTCCCCTCGACGAACCGGGCCTCCAGGTCCTCGTAGCGCTCCGTGTTCACCGCCTCGGCACTCGTCACGACCGAGTACTGTTCGAGGTCCACGCCCGCCTCGCGCAGCTCGTCGAGGAGTTCGTCCACGGCCTGCACCGGGAGCGGGAACTCCACGAGGACCCGGTCCTCGTCGCTGTACTCCGGGGTGACGACGTGGTCGATCCCCTCCGACTCGAGGACGTCGTCGACCGTCTCGAGCCGGTCGGTGGGCACGTCGAAGCGGACGAGGCGCATGGGCGGTCTACCGGGCGCGCCCCCTTCCGCTCTGGGGTGGACGTGGTGCCGACACCTTCTAACCGGGCGACCCTGAAACGGAGCCATGAGCCGGAACGTACGCGTCGTCGGCGTCCCGATGGACCTCGGGGCTGACCGGCGTGGCGTGGACATGGGACCCTCAGCCATCCGCTACGCGGGACTGGCGGCCGCCGTCGAGGAGACGGACCGCGAGTGTATCGACGCCGGTGACCTGAACGTCCCCCGGCCGGAGACCCGCGCCTCGAAACCACGCCCGGAGGACGGCCGTGCGAAGTACCTCTCGGAGACCCGTGAGGTCTGTGCCTCGCTCGCCGACGTGGTCGGTGACACGCTCGCGGCCGGGGAGTTCCCCCTCGTCCTCGGCGGCGACCACTCCATCGCCATCGGGACGGTCAACGGGGCCGCTCGCGCCGCCGACGTGGGTGTCGTCTGGTTCGACGCCCACGGGGACTTCAACACGCCCAGTACCTCGCCCTCGGGGAACGTCCACGGGATGAGCCTCGCCGCACTCCTCGGCGTGGGGGAGTTCGCAGACACGAGCTGGGCAGCGGCGGGCGTCGACCCCGAGAACGTCGCGCTCGTCGGCATCCGTGACCTCGACCCCGAGGAACGGGTCGCCGTCCGCGAGTCACCGGCGACGGTCTACACCATGAGCGACGTGGACGAGCGGGGCCTCCCGGCCGTCGTCGAGGACGCACTCGCGATCGCCGGCGACGGCACCGACGGTGTCCACGTCTCGCTCGACATGGACTTCCTCGACCCGAACGAGGCCCCCGGCGTCGGGACGCCGGTCCGTGGCGGGGCGACCTACCGCGAGGCCCACGCCGCGATGGAACGGGTCGCCGACCTCGGCGACGACCTCCGGACGATGGAGGTCGTCGAGGTCAACCCCATCCTCGACTCACTCAACGGGACCTCCGAACTCGCCGTCGAACTGGTGGCGAGCGCGCTCGGCAAGCGAATCCTCCGCTGAGCGGCTCAGTCCGACGTCTCCGCCACGCTCACGAACGTCGTCCCGCCGAGGAACACCTCGGTGTCGACGGCGTCGAACGACGACTCCAGCGCCCCCAGTACGTCCGCGTCGGGGTGCCAGTCGGTCGCCCACGACGAGACGCGGTTCGTGACGGGGTTCAGCAGCGTCCCCGGCCCCGACTGGAACGGCCGCGTGTCGAACACGACGAACCGCCCGTCTGGTCCGAGGACGCGCTCGACCTCCGCGACGGCCGCCGCCGCGTCGGCCACGGCACTCAGCGCGAGCGTGCTGTACGCCCGGTCGAACGACCCGTCCGGGAACGGCAGGGTCGCGGCGTCGGCACGGACCGCCTCGCAATCCACGGTGAGGGTCCGGGCACGCGCACCCGCCCTTCGGACCATCCCGGCGCTGTGGTCGACGCCGACGACCCGGCCGTCCGGGCCGACGTCGACCGCCAGCGGTTTGAACGACCGGCCCGGCCCACACCCGACCTCGAGGACCCGGTCGCCCGGTCCGGCGAGGAGTCGGGCGCGAGCGAGCGACCGGAGTTCGGCCTCACGCCCCCCGAAGACGAGCCACGAGAGCGCACGGAACAGCCGCTGGTGCCCGCTCCACCAGTCGTAGACGCTGCCGTCATCGTTCACACCTCGGCTTCGACCGGTCCCCACCTCGGTGTTTCGACCGACGGCACCTCGCGGCCGCCCCCGACGGACCTTTCAGGGACTACCCCTAACCGCCGCTCGTGACGCGAGACGCGAGACTCCCGCTGGGCAAGCGCACGATCGCGGCGCTCTTCCTCGTCGCAGTAGCGGTCACGCTGGCGGGATTCTGGGCGCTCGCTGCGGGCTACGGCACCTCCACGCTGGTGCTGGTGGCGCTCGTCGTACCGCTGCTCGTCGTCCTCGGACCGCTGTTCTACATCGGGACGAAGGTGGCCTCGCAGGCCGACGATCCCGACGAGGTAGAGGCACGGCTGGCGGAGTCGCTGGGCATGTCGAAGACGGAGTTCGACCGGCGACGCGAAGGGGACGGTCGCTACGCACACCCTGCCGAGGAGCAGTTCGACGAGGAGTGACTCAGGCCGGCCGGGGGGCGGGCCGGGCGGTCCAGACGAGTTCGACGAGCAACCAGAGCGCCGCCCACGACGCGGCGAACAGGAACACCATCGCCGTCGTCGAGAGGAGACCCATCGGCCGCGTGGTCGCCACCACCGTCGCGTAGGTGAGGCCCATCGACAGCAGGACGAACGCGAACGTCGCGACGGCCACGGTCACGTGCCCCTGCGTGTCGGTGGTCCGGGTGAGTGCTGCGTGGTTCATACCAGCGTTACGCCGTCGTCGAACGTATATCGTGGGACTGGTTCTCACTCGGAGAGAACGAGCGACTGGACCGCCTCGACCGGCCCCCGGAGCCGGCTCAGGCGAGGTCGAACAGCTCCGCCGCCTGCTCCATGTCCTTGTCGCCACGGCCGGAGAGGTTGACGAGGATGGAGTCGTGCTCGCCCTCCTCGGCCAGCTGCCGGGCCAGCGCCAGCCCGTGACTCGTCTCCAGCGCGGGGATGATGCCCTCGGCCTCCGAGAGGTCGCGGAACGCGGCCATCGCCTCCTCGTCGGTGATGCCCCGGTACTCGGCCCGGCCGAGTTCGCGGAACATCGCGTGTTCCGGGCCGACGCCGGGGTAGTCGAGGCCCGCCGAGACGCTGTGGACCTCCACGTCGTCGTCGATGACGCGGGTCTTCATCCCGTGGATGACGCCCTCGTGGCCCTCGTCCAGCGGGGCGGCGTGGCGCGTCGAGTCCGCCCCCTCGCCGCCCCCCTCGCCGCCGTAGAACGCCACGTCGTCGTCGCGGAAGGCGTGGAACAGGCCGATGGCGTTCGACCCACCGCCGACGCAGGCGACGCAGGCGTCCGGCAGCTCGCCAGTGGCCTCGAGGAACTGCTCGCGGGCCTCGTGGCCGATGACCGACTGGAACTCGCGGACCATCCGCGGGAACGGGTCCGGGCCGACGACGCTCCCGACGAGGTAGTGGGTGTCCTCCATGTTGGCGGCGAAGTCCTCCAGCGCCACGTCGACGGCGTCCGCGAGGCCGGCGCCGCCCTGCGTCACCTCGTTCACCTCGGCGCCCATCAGCCGCATCCTGAACACGTTCATCCGCTGGCGCTCGACGTCCTTCTTGCCCATGTAGATCTCCGTGGGGATGCCGAACAGCGCACCGACCATCGCCGTCGCCGTCCCGTGCTGGCCCGCCCCCGTCTCGGCGATGAGGCGCTCCTTGCCCGCCTTCTCCGCGAGCAGCGCCTGTCCGACGCAGTTGTTTATTTTGTGTGCCCCGCCGTGGAGCAGGTCCTCCCGCTTGAGGTAGATGTCCGCACCCCACGCCTCGCTCAGGTTCTCGGCGTGGTACAGCGGCGTCGGGCGGCCGGCGTAGGACTCGAGGATGCCGCGGAACTCCTCGTGGAAGGCCTCGGACTTCGCAATCTCGTCGAACGCGTCGGCGAGGTCGTCGAGCGGCTCCAGCAACGGCTCGGGAACGTGTCGGCCGCCGAATCCCCCGAACTCGCCGTCGTCACCCGACGGGAGTTCGGACTCCTGCGAATCTGACATAGCAATCCTTCGCTAGACAGACCCGTACAAGAGTGTACCGGCGTGGGTGAGGACGAAGGGTCGGGAGCGTGGACAGGACCGGCGGTTACTCCGCCGTGGCCGCCGTGTCCTCCAGTTCCGGCTCGTCCTCGGCGGCCGGGACGACGTCGACGCTGGCGACCCAGTCCTCGTCGAGACGCATCACGACGACACCCTTCGTGTTGCGACCCACCTCGCTCACCTCGGCGACCTCGGTCCGCATGATCTGCCCCTTGTCGGACATGATGACGAGGCCGTCGTCCTCGCCCACGGCGTTGATGGCGACCACCTCGCCGTTTCGCTCGTCGGTCTTGATGTCGATGAGACCCTTGCCGTACCGCGACTGCCGGCGGTACTTCGTCAGTGGGGTGCGCTTGCCGTAGCCGTTGCGCGTCACCGTCAGGAGGTCGCGGTCGTCGCCGCCGTGGGTCGCGACGAGCCCGGCGACCCGGTCGTCGCCCTGGAGTTTGATGCCGTTGACCCCGCGAGCGGTCCGCCCCATCGACCGGGCTTCGTTCTCGTCGAAGCGGATGGTCATCCCCTGACGGGTGCCGATGACGAGGTCCATCTCGCCGTCGGTCAGCTCGACGTCGGCGAGGGCGTCACCATCCTCCAGCCTGATGGCGCGGATGCCACCGGAGTGGATGTTCTCGAACGCGTCGACGGCCGTCCGCTTGACGTAGCCACCGCGGGTGGCCATCGCGAGGTAGCGGTCCCCCTCGAGTTCCTCGCAGTTGACGACGGCCGTGATCTCCTCGCCGTCGTCGAGGTCGAGGACGTTCACCGCCGAGGTCCCGCGGGCCGTCCGGCCCATCTCGGGGATCTCGAACACCTTCAGGCGGTAGACCTGCCCGTGGTTGGTGAAACACATGAGGTAGTCGTGGGTGTTGGCCTGGAACGCCGTGGACACCCGGTCTCCCTCCTTCGGTCGGACGCCGATGATTCCCTTGCCGCCACGGTGTTGCGGGTCGAACGCCGAGAGCGGCATCCGCTTGACGTAGTCCGACTCCGTGACGACGACGACCACGTCCTCCTCGGGGATGAGGTCCTCGCGGGTGACGTGGCCGGTGTTCTCGACGAACGAGGTCCGGCGGTCGTCGCCGTACGTCTCCTTCATCTCCTCCAGTTCGGAGACGATGACCCCGTCCAGTCTCTCGGCGCTGTCGAGGATGGCGGTGAGGCGTTCGATCTCGGCCTGCACGTCCTCGTACTCGTCCTCGACCTCCGCCGACTCCATGGAGGTGAGCGAGCCGAGCTGCATCCGGACGATGTGTTCGGACTGCGCCTCGCTCATCTCGAAGCGCGACTGGAGGCCGGCCTTCGCGGCGTCCCGGTCCTCGCTGTCGCGGATGAGCTCGACCACCTCGTCGACGTTCTGGAGCGCCTGCAGCCGCCCCTCGAGGATGTGGGCGCGGTCCTCGGCCTCGTCGAGGTCGTACTGGGTCCGTCGGCGCACCACCTCGCGGCGGTGCTCGACGTACTCCTCCAG